>NZ_JAUZVD010000001.1:0-1729723 GCF_031844385.1 Microbacterium sp. ARD32 | reverse complement strand
CTTAAGTAAGATGGCCACCCAGGGTTGGGTGGCCATCTTGCGTTAACAAGCAAACAGGGAGTCAGTATGTCGGAAGAGCAGCGGGACCGCCGAGACGGCGAGGGCGCGCGCGATCGACGTGCGGGCTCCGATCGCAGGCCGCGGTACTCGGATTCGAGCTCGCGGGCCCCGCGCCGTGGCGGCGGTGGCAGCTCCCGTGACGGTGAGCGCCGGCCGTATGGCGATCGCAACCAGGGTGAGCGTCGCCCCTACGGCGACCGTGACCGCAACCAGGCTGATCGCCCGTACCGTGGTGACCGTCCGCAGGGTGATCGCCCGTCTCGGGGTGACCGCAGCCAGGGTGACCCCCCGTCTCGGGGTGACCGTCCGCAGGGTGAGCGTCGCCCGTATGGTGACCGCCGCCAGGGTGAGCGTCGCCCGTATGGTGACCGCCGCCAGGGTGAGCGTCGCCCGTATGGTGACCGTCGCCAGGGTGAGCGTCGTCCCTTCGGTGACCGCGACCGCAGCCAGGGTGACCGCCCGTACCGTGGTGACCGGCCGCAGGGTGAGCGTCGTTCCTTCGGTGACCGCGACCGCAGCCAGGGTGGCCGCCCGTATGGTGGTGACCGGCCGCAGGGTGAGCGTCGTTCCTTCGGTGACCGCGACCGCAGCCAGGGTGACCGCCCGTACCGTGGTGACCGGCCGCAGGGTGAGCGTCGCGCCTATGGCGATCGCGATCGGGGTGAGCGCTCCTCCTACCGGGACCGCCCCCGCGGCGGTGCGGATCGGCCGATCAACGAGTTCGCGCCGGTGCGCGAGCGCATCGAGGAGCCGCCGATTCCTGACGAGATCACCGCGCGCGACCTGCATCCGGGTGCGCGGAACGAACTGAAGACGCTGAGCAAGGAGAACGCCGAGCAGACTGCGCGCCACCTCGCGATGGCGGCTCAGCTCATCGACGATGAGCCCGAGCGCGCTCATGCGCATGCCCTTGCGGCTTCCCGCCGGGCCGGCCGGATTCCCGTCGTGCGCTCGACGCTCGCGATCACCGCGTACGGCATCGGCGATTTCGCGCTGGCGCTGCGCGAGCTGCGCACTTACCGCCGGCTGTCCGGCAAGGATGACATGATCGCGCTCATCGTCGACAGCGAGCGCGGCGTCGGGCGACCCGACCGGGCGCTCGAGGAGGGACGCGGGGTCGATCGCTCCACGCTCGACGTCGACGTGCGGGTGGCGATGGCTATCGCGATGTCGGGCGCCCGGCTCGATCGCGGCGAGGTCGAGCTCGCCCTCGGCGAGCTCGAGATCCCGGAGCTGGACCCGGATCGCGCGTTCGAGTGGAGCCCCGCGCTGTTCTCCGCTCGCGCCGCCGTGCTGGAGGACCTCGGCCGCTCCGACGAGGCCGCGTTCTGGACCGAGCGCGCCGAGGTCGCGGCATCCGCTCTCGGCCTCGACGGCGAGTTCGACGAGATGATCGTTGAGGACGGCCTGATCGAGGACTCCGACGATGGCTCTGAAGACTCCGGCGACGATTCCGACTCCGGCGACGATTCCGAGGACGCCGACAGCGGTTCCGGAGAGTCACGCGACGAGCCCGACGACGCGCCCGACGAGACCACGAGGCCCGGTGAGGCCACGGCTCCGGAGCCGGAGCACGAGGACTGATGGCGCTGTTCCGCCGGACGAAGCCGGCATCCACACCGCTGACCGGGCGCGACGCCCTGCTCGCCGACCTCGACGGTGTCGTCTACGCCGGGCCCGGTGCGCTGCCGCATGCGATCGACAGCCTCAATCGCGCCGCCGAGAGCATGCGTCTGGGGTACATCACGAACAACGCCTCGCGCACGGATGCCGCGGTCGCGGCCCATCTGTCCGATCTCGGTCTCTCCGTCGCTCCGTCGGACGTCGTCACGAGTCCTCAGGCCGCCATGCGCCTGCTCGCGACGATGGTCCCTGCGCCGGCGACGATCCTCATCGTCGGCGGAGACGGGCTGGTCGACGAGGCGCGCAAGGCGGGATACACGATCACCCGCAGCGCCGAGGAGTCTCCGGCCGCGGTCGTGCAGGGCTTCGCCCCCGAGATCGCCTGGACGGATCTCGCCGAGGCGGCCTTCGCCCTGCAGGTTCCCGAGGACGAGGGCGGAATCCCCTGGATCGCGACCAACACCGACTGGACGATCCCGCGCGATCGCGGCGTCGCCCCGGGCAACGGCACGCTCGTCTCGGCGGTGCACACCGCCGTCGGGCGACTCTCCACCGTGGCGGGCAAGCCCGAGAAGCCGATCTTCGAGGTCGCCGTGGAGCGCTTCGGGGCGCAGCATCCGCTGTTCCTGGGCGACCGGCTCGACACAGACATCGCCGGCTCCGCACGCGCCGGGATCGACTCGGCGCTGGTGCTCACCGGCATCGACCGGCCCAAGCACGTGCTCGCCGCGCCGAAGGGCTCGCGCCCGGACTACATCCTCGGCGATCTGCGCGAACTGCACCAGCCGTACCCGGAGACCGTGCAGAACGACGGCGTGTTCACCGTGAACGACGCGTCGGTGCGGATCGTCGACGCCGACGTGCAGATCGTGTCGGCGGGGCGATCCCAGATCGATCTGCTCCGTGCCGGTGCCGCGGCGATCTGGGCGACCGATCTGATGATCTACGCCTTCCGCGTTCCCGAGCGGTTGTACGAGGATCCTTTCCACAGGCCCTGAGCGGCGCCCCGGCGCGCATCGGTGCGGCGCGTTACAGTGGTCGGATGGAGCACTCCCGTGACGAGCCGGCCGACGCGCTGTGGAGCAGACTGCGCCTCATCGAGGGCCAGCCGCTCGACTCGCGGGCGGCGGCGTACGGGGCGCTGCACGACGAGCTCATGAAGCGCCTCGAGAGCGCACCGCGCGGCGATGCCGCACCGGGGACCCGATGACCAGACTCGATGCGGCCCTCGCGGCGCGCGGACTGGCGCGCTCGCGCACGCACGCGGCCACGCTCATCGCCGGCGGGCTGGTGCGCGTCTCGGGTCGCCCCGTCGTCAAGGCGTCGACTCCCGTCGACGACGACACCGACATCCGCGTCGACGGCGGCGATCACTATGTCAGCCGAGGGGCGCACAAGCTCATCGCCGCCCTGGACGGTTTCGGAATCGACCCGCAGGGCCGGCTCGCTCTCGACATGGGCGCATCCACCGGCGGCTTCACGCAGGTGATGCGCGAACGCGGCGCGCGTCGCGTGCTCGCGGTCGACGTCGGCCACGGCCAGCTCGCGCCGGCGGTCGCATCCGACCCCGGCGTCGTGTCGGCTGAGGGCTTCAACGTCCGCCGCATGACGGGCGCGAACCTGGCCGCGGCCACCGGCGAGACGGACCCTCCCGACCTGGTCGTCGGCGATCTGTCCTTCATCTCCCTCGAGCACGTGCTCCCGGCCGTCGCCGGCGTCATCGCATCCGGCGGCGACGTCGTCCTGCTGGTCAAGCCGCAGTTCGAGGTCGGACGCACCGCCGTCAGAGGCGGGCTCGTGACCAACCCCGTGCTGCGCGTGGACGCGATCGAGCGCACGCTGTGGTCGGCGCGCGACAATGGCCTCGGCACGCTCGGCATCCTGGCCTCGCCGATCCTCGGCACTCACGGCAACGCGGAGTACCTGGTGCACCTGGCGCCGGGCGCCGGAGCCGATCCGTCAGAATGGACGGAGCAGATCGCACACGTGGCAGGAGGACGATGAACGAGCGCCGGATCCTGGTCGTCGCCCACGCCAAGCGCGACGAGACCGTCGACGCCGCGCTGCGCGTCGTCGATGCGCTGCACGAGGCCGGCGCCGTTCCGGTGCTCCCGGCGCCCGATCGCGCGGAGCTCGCCGCCGTCGACGCCCGCTTCGCGCAGCTCGCGCTGCTGGGGCAGGATGTCGCCACCGAGGATCTCGAGCTGGCCATCGTGCTCGGCGGCGACGGCACGATCCTGCGCGCCGCGGAGCTGGTGCGGGAGTCGGGAGCGCCGGTGCTCGGCATCAACATGGGTCATGTCGGGTTCCTGGCCGAGATCGACCGCGACGACATGGATGCCGCCGTGCGTCGTGTGATCGATCGCGACTACGAGGTCGAGGAGCGCATGGCGCTCTCGGTGCGCGTGAAGGATGCCGCGGGCACGGTCGTGTACGACACCTGGGCGCTCAACGAGGCCACCGTCGAGAAGGCCAGCCGCGAGCGCATGATCGAGGTCGTGGTCGAGATCGACGGGCTTCCGCTGTCGAGCTTCGGATGCGACGGAATGGTCGTCTCCACGCCCACCGGATCCACCGCGTACAACTTCTCCGCCGGAGGTCCGGTCATCTGGCCCACGGTCGAGGCGATCGCGGTGGTCCCGCTCTCGGCGCACGCGCTCTTCGCGAAGCCGCTCGTGGTCGGACCGGAGGCGTCCGTCGCGATCGAGATGCTCGAGCGCACCAGCGGAACCGGCATCCTGTGGTGCGACGGCCGGCGGTCCCACGAGCTGCCGCCCGGAGCCAGGGTCGTCGTGCGGCGGGCCGCCCAGCCGGTGCGGCTCGCCCGACTGCATCCGACCGCGTTCACCAACCGTCTGGTGCGCAAGTTCCAGCTTCCCGTGGCCGGATGGCGGGGTGCCCCATGATCGACGAGATGCGCATCCGCGGTCTCGGCGTCATCGACGACGCCGTGCTGCCCCTCGGGCCGGGCTTCACGGCCGTCACCGGCGAGACCGGCGCGGGCAAGACGATGGTCGTCACGGGACTGGGGCTGCTCCTCGGTGCGCGAGCGGATTCCTCCGCAGTGCGTGCGGGGGCACGGCAGGCCTCGGTCGCCGGCGTCTGGGTGGTGCCGCAGCGAGGGCCGGTCGCCGAGATCGTGGAGGAGGCCGGCGGCGAGCTCGAGCCCGCGGGCGACGACGCTGCCGAGCTGTACGTGTCGCGCACGCTCAGCGCCGAGGGGCGCAGCCGGGCCAGCGTGGGCGGCCGCGCGGCGCCGGCGGCCGTGCTGTCGGCGCTGGCTGACGAGCTCGTCGTCGTGCACGGCCAGTCCGACCAGCTGCGGCTGCGCTCGGCATCCGCCCAGCGCGACGCCCTCGACCGCTTCGGCGGGGAGCGGATCGCCGATGCCGTCGCGGCGTACGCCGAGCGCTTCCGCGCCTGGCGGGAGCTGGATGCCGAGATCACCGAGCTCACCGAGAACCGCGACCTGCGGGCGGCGGAGGCCGCGCAGCTGCGCGAGCAGCTGGCGCAGATCGAGCAGCTCGAGCCGGAGCCGGGCGAGGACGTGTCCTTGGACGAGCGCGCCGAGCGCCTGGCCAACGCGGAGGAGCTGCGGGCGTCGGCATCCCTCGCCCGCACGGCGCTTTCCGGCGAGGACGACCAGCCCGATGTCGCGACCCTCCTCGCTGAGGCGCGCAGAGCCGTGGAGCGCGCTGCCGACCCGCAGCTGGCCGACCTCGCCGAGGCTCTCGCCGACCTGGGCTATCGCGCCGCGGATCTGGCGGGGCAGCTCTCCAGTTACCTCGCCGACCTCGACGAATCCGGCCCGCACGAACTCGCCGCCGTGGAGGAGCGCCGCGCCGCGATCGGCGGACTGGTCCGGCAGCACGGCTCCCTGGAGCAGGCGCTCGAGGTCTGGCGCACCGGGGCGCTCCGCCTGGCGGAGCTCGATGATGACGACGACCGGATCGAGCGGCTGGCCGCGCAGGCATCCGAAGCGCGCGCCGCTCTCGACGCCGCGGCCGACGCCCTCACCCAGGCGCGCACCGCCGCGGCGGCGCGGCTGTCCGAGGCCGTCACCGACGAGCTGCACGCGCTCGCCATGCCCGACGCCCGGCTCGAGGTGCAGGTCTCACCGGGCGCCGAGACGACGCAGGGCCGCGATGACGTCGCCATCCTTCTGGCTCCGCACCCCGGCGCGACGCTGCGCCCGGTGTCCCGTGGGGCATCCGGCGGGGAGCTCTCCCGGGTGATGCTGGCTATCGAGGTGGTCATCGCCGGCACCGATCCGGTGCCGACCTTCGTGTTCGACGAGGTGGATGCCGGCATCGGCGGCGCCGCGGCCATCGAGGTCGGACGACGGCTCGCGCAGCTGGCGCGCACCTCCCAGGTGATCGCGGTCACCCACCTGGCCCAGGTGGCGGCGTTCGCGAACAACCATCTGTCGGTGGTGAAGGCGAACGACGGCTCCGTGACCGCCTCCAGCGTCACCCGCCTCGACGGCGAGCAGCGTGAAGCCGAGATGGCGAGGCTGCTGTCCGGTCTCGCCGACTCGGATGCCGCGATCACCCATGCCCGCGAACTCCTGAGCCTCGGCTCCGGAACGAACTGATAGGATAAAAGCCCGTGATGAACTCTTCTGTTGCGGGGCCCAAGAACGACACCACCAGGCACATCTTCGTGACAGGCGGTGTCGTTTCGTCGTTGGGGAAGGGTCTCACGGCAGCGAGCCTGGGCAACCTGCTCACCGCCCGCGGGCTGCGCGTCGTGATGCAGAAGCTCGACCCCTACCTGAACGTCGATCCCGGCACGATGAATCCCTTCGAGCACGGTGAGGTCTTCGTCACCGACGACGGCGCCGAGACTGATCTCGACATCGGCCACTACGAGCGCTTCCTCGGCATCGAGCTCTCCCGCGCGGCGAACGTCACCACAGGGCAGATCTACTCGCAGGTCATCGCGAAGGAGCGCCGCGGCGACTACCTCGGTGCCACCGTGCAGGTCATCCCGCACATCACCGACGAGATCAAGCGCCGCATGCGCCTGCAGGCCAGCGAGGAGCCCCGACCCGACGTGATCATCACCGAGGTGGGCGGCACCGTCGGTGACATCGAATCGCAGCCGTTCCTGGAGGCGGCTCGCCAGCTGCGGCACGAGCTGGGACGCGGCAACGTGTTCTTCGTGCACGTCTCCCTGGTGCCGTTCATGGGAGCCTCCGGCGAGCAGAAGACAAAGCCGACCCAGCACTCGGTCGCCGCCCTCCGGCAGGTGGGCATTCAGCCCGACGCGCTCGTGCTGCGCAGCGACCGGCCGGTCAGCGAGAGCAACCGCAACAAGATCGCACTCATGTGCGACGTCGACACCGAGGGCGTGGTCAACACGGTCGACCTGCCCAGCATCTACGACATCCCGTCGACCCTGAACGATCAGGGACTGGACGCCTACATCATCGGCAAGCTCGGACTCGACGAGCGCGCAGGCGAGGTGGACTGGACCCGCTGGAACCGCGTGCTGCACGCCGTGCACAACCCCAAGCACGAGGTCACCATCGGCCTGGTCGGCAAGTACATCGACCTGCCCGACGCCTACCTGTCGGTGACCGAGGCGCTGAAGGCCGGCGGCTTCGCCCAGGAGACCAAGGTCAACATCCGCTGGATCGCATCGGACACCTGCGAGACGCCGGAAGGCGCGGCCAGGCAGCTCGGCGACCTGGACGGCATCCTGGTGCCCGGCGGCTTCGGCATCCGCGGCATCGAGGGCAAGCTCGGCGCGCTGCGCTTCGCCCGCGAGCAGGGCATCCCCACGCTCGGCATCTGCCTGGGCCTGCAGTGCATGGTGATCGAGTACGGCCGCAACGTCGCAGGCATCGCGGGGGCGTCCTCGACCGAGTTCGACGCCGAGACGACCGAGCCGATCATCGCGACGATGGCCGAGCAGGTCGAGATCCTCGACGGCGGCGACCTGGGCGGCACCATGCGCCTCGGTCTCTACGAGGCGGCCCTGGCCGAGGGCTCGCTGGCCCGCGAGCTGTACGGTGCGGACACGGCCTCCGAGCGTCACCGTCACCGCTACGAGGTCAACAACGCCTACCGCGATCGCCTCGCCGACGCCGGCCTGGTCTTCTCGGGGGTGAACCCCGACCTCGGCCTGGTCGAGTACGTCGAGCTTCCGCGCGACGTGCACCCGTACTACATCGCCACCCAGGCGCACCCCGAGCTGCGCTCGCGTCCGACCGAGCCGCACCCGCTGTTCCGGGGACTGGTGGGGGCGGCCATCGAGCGGCACCGCTCCAGCGAGCTGTTCGGCGATGACGACGCCTGATCCCCATGCCCACTCCAGCCGCCGCTGACGCGTCGCCCGGAGCCTCCGGGCACGGGGCCCCTTTCGAAGAGACGCACTCGCTTTCCCCGGGCAAGATCCTGCGCGACGAGCCCTTCGAGCCCGAGGTGCTCTCCAGCGCGGTCGGCTTCGAGGGCGCCGTGTGGAACGTGCTCGACGAGCGCGTGAAGTACGGCGATGGCCAGATCCGCCGTCAGTACGTCGCGCACCCCGGTGCGGTCGCGGTCGTGGCGCTGGATGACCAGGAGCGAGTGCTGCTGATCCAGCAGTACCGGCATCCGATCCGGCACCGTGACTGGGAGCTGCCGGCGGGCCTGCTCGACATCCCCGGCGAGGACCCGATGGATGCCGCCCGGCGCGAGCTGGCTGAGGAGGCCGACGTCACCGCGGAGCGGTGGGAGCGCCTGGTCTCCAGCTGGACGACGCCCGGCGGCAATGACGAGCTGATCCACATCCACCTCGCCACCGGCATCTCCGCCGCCAAGACCGCGCACGCCCGTGCGGACGAGGAGGCCGACATCCGCGTCGAGTGGGTGCCGCTGTCGGATGCCGTCGAAGCGGTGCTCGACGGCCGGATGCGCAACGGCATCCTGTCGATCGGCATCCTGGCCGCGGCTGCGAAGCGCGCCCGGTGCTGACATGCGTCTCGATCGTGCGCTGAACGCGTACCTGCGGCACATCACGATCGAGCGCGGGCTCTCAGAGCACTCGATCGCCGCCTACAGACGGGATCTGAACGGCTACGTCGATTGGCTGGGCGAGCAGGGCGTCACTGCGACGGACGCCGTGACGCCGGCGGTCGTGACCGCGTTCATCGCCGAGCGCTCGGCCGCCCATCCGCCGCCTGCGGCGACGAGCCTGGCGCGCCTGCAGTCATCGGTGCGCGGCTGGCACCGGTTCCTGGCGCGCGAGGGAATCGCACAGGACGATCCGACCGGGCGCCTGCGGCCGCCGAAGACACCGCAGCGGCTGCCGAAGGCGCTCACCATCGAGCAGGTCGACAGGCTGCTGGCCGCGCCTTCGTCGGACGAGCCGATGGGTATCCGCGACCGGGCCCTGCTGGAGCTGCTGTACGCGACGGGCGCCCGCGTGTCGGAGGCGGTGTCGCTGGATGTCGACGATCTCGCCCACGGCGACGTGCTGCGCCTGCGCGGCAAGGGCGGCAAGGAGCGCATCGTGCCGGTCGGCTCGTACGCGCGCGCGGCCGTGGACGCCTACCTGACGCGGGTGCGACCGGGCCTCGCGGCCAAGGGGCGCGCGACGGCGCGGCTGTTCCTCGGTGCGCGCGGGGCGCCGCTGTCGCGCCAGAGCGCCTGGCTGATCATCCGGGCGGCCGCGGAGGCGGCGCAGCTCACCGCCGAGGTCTCGCCGCACACCCTGCGGCACTCCTTCGCCACGCATCTGCTGCAGGGCGGCGCGGACGTGCGCGTGGTGCAGGAGCTGCTCGGGCACGCCTCGGTGGCCACCACCCAGATCTACACGCACGTCTCGGTCGACACGCTGCGCGACATCTACGCGACCTCGCACCCGCGCGCACGCTGAGTGCACCAGCGCGCCGGCATCCCGCGCGCCGAGGGTGAGCCGGGCACGGCTGGCGGCTACAATCGAGCAAGCACGACAGGAGCGGGAGAACCGGTGGCGGAGAAGGCGACGAAGAGCAGGTCGACGGCGACGAAGGGCGACGGCGTGCCCGTCGGACCCACCGGCCGTCCGTACCACGGGTTCGACGTCCCCGCTCCGCTGGACTCGCACGGCCCCGCACGCATCATCGCGCTGTGCAACCAGAAGGGCGGGGTCGGCAAGACCACCACCTCGATCAACCTGGCGGCCTCGCTCGCGGAGTACGGGCGCAGGGTGCTCGCCGTCGACTTCGATCCGCAGGGGGCCCTGTCGGCGGGCCTGGGCATCACGGTGCACGACGTGCCGACCGTCTACGACCTGCTGCTGGACACCAAGCGCGACCCGCGGGATGCCATCGTGCACTCGTCCGTCGAGAACCTCGACGTGCTGCCGGCCAACATCGACCTGTCCGCGGCCGAGGTGCACCTGGTCAACGAGGTCGCGCGCGAGACGATCCTGGCGCGGGTGCTGCGGCATGTGGCGGGCGAGTACGACGTCATCCTCATCGATTGCCAGCCGTCGCTGGGACTGCTGACGGTGAACGCCCTCACCGCCGCGCACGGCGTGCTGATCCCGCTGGAGTGCGAGTTCTTCGCGCTGCGCGGGGTGGCGCTGCTGATCGAGACGATCGACAAGGTGCGCGACCGGCTGAACCCGGCCATCACCCTCGACGGACTGCTGGCGACGATGTACGACCCGCGCACCCTGCACTCCCGCGAGGTGCTGGAGCGCGTCGTCGAGGCCTTCGGCGACGATGTGCTGGAGACCGTGATCGGCCGCACCGTGAAGTTCCCCGACGCCTCGGTCTCCGGCGTGCCCATCACCGAGTTCGCGCCGGAGCACGCAGCCGCCCAGGCCTACCTGCGACTGGCGCGGGAGCTGGTCGCACGTGGTGCCGTCGCCTGAGGACGTCTCCGAAGCCGAGCCCGGCGCTGCGACGGGCGCAGCGGCCCAGGAAGAGGAGGCGCCCGGTTTCCGGGTCTCTCTGTCGAACTTCGACGGTCCCTTCGACCTGCTGCTGAATCTGATCTCCAAGCACGAGCTCGACATCACCGAGGTGTCGCTGAGCAGGGTGACGGACGAGTTCATCTCGTACCTGCGCGACCTGGACGGCCCGGACGAGCTGGACCAGGCATCCGAGTTCCTCGTCGTCGCCGCGACTCTGCTGGACATGAAGGTCGCGGGCCTTCTGCCGCAGGGTGAGCTGGTGGATGCCGAGTCGGTGGCGCTGCTGGAGGCGCGCGACCTGCTGTTCGCCCGGCTGCTGCAGTACCGCGCGTTCAAGGAGGTCTCCGCCTGGTTCGCACGCTGCCTGCAGCGCGAGGAGCGCCGGCATGTGCGCGCCGCCCCGCTGGATGAGAGACACCGGCGGAAGACGCCCGAACTGGTGTGGTCGCTGAGCGTCGACGACTTCGCGGCGCTGGCTCTGCTCGCCTTCGCGCCGAAGGAGCTGCCCAGCGTCGGCCTCGACCACCTGCACGCGCCGCTGGTCAGCATCCGGGAACAGGCGGCCGTGGTCGTCACCCTGCTGCGCAGCACCGAGTCGCTGACGTTCCGCGAACTGGTCAGCGGGGTGGCAGAGACGGGCATCGTGGTGGCGCGGTTCATCTCGGTGCTGGAACTGTACCGGCATGCCGCGCTGTCCTTCGAGCAGCTGGAGCCCCTGGGCGAACTGACACTGCGCTGGTCGGCGGAGAACTGGACCGACGAGCAGCTGGCGACCCTCGGGGCGGATTATGAGAAGTGAGGCGACGATGACCGATGAGGAAGCAGTGATGGAGGATGCCGTTCTCGAGACGACCCTGGAGACGCCCCTGACCGAGCGGGTCGAGGCGATTCTGCTGATCATCGACGAGCCGATCGCGCTGGTGGCGCTGGCCGCGTCCGTGCACGCCCCGGTGCCCGCCGTCCGCCAGACGCTGGAGAGCCTGGCTGAGGACTACGACGGGCGCGGCAGGGGTCCGCGGCGCGGCTTCGAGCTGCGCGAGGTGGGCGGAGGATGGCGGCTGTACGTGCGCGAGGAGCACGACGACCTGGTCGCCGACTTCATCGGTGGTCAGGCGCCTGCACGGCTGTCGCAGGCGGCGCTGGAGACGCTCGCGGTGATCGCCTACAAGCAGCCGGTCACCCGCGGGCAGGTCGCGTCCATCCGGGCGGTGAACGTGGACTCGGTCGTGCGCACCCTGCTCGCGCGCGGGCTGATCACCGAGCTGTTCGCCGACGCCGAGACCGGCGCGATCAACTACGGCACCAGCGACCAGCTGCTGCAGCACCTGGGGATCAACTCGATCGACGAGCTGCCGCCGATCTCGCCGCTGCTCGATGATGGCGCCGACGGCTTCGACGAGGGAGTGACGCGATGATGCCCTCGCCCGGCTCTTCCACCGGCTCAGGCTCCCAGGACGGCGTGCGGCTGCAGAAGGTGCTGGCGAACGCCGGCGTCGCGTCGCGTCGCGTGATCGAGCAGTACATCGTCGAGGGCCGCATCCGCGTGAACGGTCGCACCGTCACCGAGCTCGGCACGCGCATCGATCCGGAGATCGATCTGGTCGACGTGGACGGCACCGCGGTGCAGCTGGACGTGTCCAAGCGCTACGTCATGCTCAACAAGCCCACCGGCATCGTCAGCACCATGCGCGACGAGAGGGGCCGCCCCGATCTGCGCCGCTTCACGACGGAGTGGGAGGAGCGGCTGTACAACGTCGGCCGGCTGGATGCCGAGACCAGCGGGCTGCTGATCCTGACCAACGACGGCGAGCTCGCGCACGTGCTCGCGCACCCCTCGTTCGGCGTCACGAAGGTGTACATCGCGAAGGTCGCCGGAACGGTGACCGCGCAGACGATCGCGAAGCTGACGCGCGGCGTCGATCTGGACGACGGCCCGATCAAGGCGGACAGGGCGCGGCTGCTGGATGCCTCGGCGGGAGCGGCGGCCGGCGGAAGGAGATCGAGCCTGGTCGAGCTGACGCTGCACTCCGGCCGGAACCGGATCGTGCGGCGCATGATGGCCGCCGTCGGGCATCCGGTCGAGGAACTCGTGCGTCGCCAGTTCGGTCCGCTGCACCTGGGAACCCTCCCGGTCGGGAAGGCCAGGGAGCTGAATAGAATCGAACGAGGCGCATTGCTGACCCTGTCGCGCCGGGACACGCCTGCGGCCGCGGGAGACGACAAGCAGGAGACCGAGTGAGCGACATCGTGAACGCCCGCGCATCGCGCGCGCCGGGTCCGGCATCGCGCGTGTCGGGGACCGTGCGCATCGTCGGCGCGGGGCTGCTCGGATCGAGCATCGGCCACGCGCTGCGCGCACATGACGTCGACGTCGTGCTGGCCGACGCCTCGCCCTCGCAGCTGCGGCTCGCGATCGACTACGGCGCCGGGCGCGCGGCGCGCCAGGACGACCGTCCGAACCTGATCGTGGTGGCCGTGCCGCCGGATGTCACGGCTGACGTCATCCAGGCCGAGCTCGAGGCGCACCCGGATGCCGTGGTGACCGACGTCGCCAGTGTGAAGCTGCAGCCGTACCTGCAGCTGCGCCGTCGCGATGTGGATCTGACCCGCTACATCGGCTCGCACCCGCTGGCCGGCCGTGAGCGCGGCGGGGCGATCTCCGCACGCGCCGACCTGTTCATCGGACGCCCGTGGGTGGTGTGCCGCGACGAGGAGACGCGCGCGGCCGATCTCGCGCTGGTGGAGGCGCTCGCGCTGGATCTCGGGGCGATGCCGTTGGAGATGACCCCCGAGGAGCACGACCGCTCGGTCGCGCTGACCTCGCACGTGCCGCAGGTGGTGGCGAGCCTGCTGGCCGCACGGCTGGCATCCGCCGACGAGGACTCGCTGACCCTGGCCGGGCAGGGCGTGCGCGACACGACCCGCATCGCGGCATCGGCACCCGAGCTGTGGGTGCAGATCCTCAGTGCCAACGCCGAGCCGGTCGTCGAGGTGCTCGACGCCCTCGCCGGCGACCTGCAGCAGCTGACGGCGGCGCTGCGCGAGCCGGATGCGCCGGGCTCGCGCCGGACGGTGGCGGATGCCATCCGTCAGGGCAACGAGGGGGTGGAGCGCCTCCCGGGCAAGCACGGCCAGAACCGCCGCTTCGAGCAGCTCGTCGTCATGGTGGACGACACGCCCGGCCAGCTCGGACGACTGTTCGGCGAGCTGGGTGAGCTGGGCGTGAACGTCGAGGATCTGCGTCTGGAGCACTCTCCGGGCGCGCAGTTCGGCCTGGCCGACATCAGCGTGGCGCCGGCCGCGCTGCGCGGCGCCATCGAGGGCCTGGAAGCACGAGGCTGGCGGATTGCGGGGAACACCAATGACTGACCCTTCACTTCGACTCCCTGGCGGTCGCTCAGTACAGGCGACAGGCTCAGGGACCCAGGCGGCTGGCGCCGCGAAGATCGTCGCGATCGACGGGCCCGCCGGATCGGGCAAGTCGAGCGTCTCCAAGGCGGTCGCGCGCAGGCTCGGCTACGGGTACCTCGACACCGGCGCCGCGTACCGGGCGCTGGCCTGGCACGTGCTGGAGCGCGGCGCGGACACGGCGGATGCCGATGCGGTCCGCTCTGCGGCATCCGATCTCCCGCTGACGCAGCAGCTCGACCCGGACGACCGCCGCGTGCTGGTCGGCGGGGAGGACGTGACCGACGCGATCCGCGACCCGCGGGTGTCCGCCGCGGTCAGCGGCGTGGCGCGCGTTCCCGAGGTGCGTGTGCAGGTGAACGAGATCTTCCGGCGGATGGTGGCGGACTCCGCCTACCCGGCGGTGGTGGTCGAGGGCCGCGACATCACGACGGTCGTCGCCCCGGACGCGCCGGTGCGCATCCTGCTGACCGCCGCACCAGAAGTGCGCGCAGCGCGCCGCGCGGGCGAGCTCGCGGGCTCGGACACCGCCGCCGTCGCCGAGGCGATGCGCCGGCGCGACGCCTCGGACAGCAGCGTCGTCGACTTCCTCAACGCCGCACCCGGCGTGACCGTGGTCGATTCGACGCACCTGGATTTCACGCAGACCATCGACGCCGTGCTCGCCGTGATCGAGCGCGGGGGCGACGACGACAAGGAGCCGCATCATGGCTGAAGACGACTACGAGGGCGGCCCGGACGACCTGGCCGAGAAGATGGCCGACCTGGATGAGGATCTCGCCGACAAGCGCGCGGACCTCATGCGGGCCACGCTCGCCGATTACGACCTGGATGACGAGGACGCACAGCTGCTCGAGGGCGCGACCCTCGGCGAGGACGGCATCACGGTCATGCCGGCGCTGCCGGTGGTCGCGATCGTGGGACGGCCGAACGTCGGCAAGTCCGCGCTGGTGAACCGCATCCTCGGCCGCCGCGAGGCCGTCGTGGAGGACACGCCGGGCGTCACGCGCGATCGCGTCACCTACAAGGCCGAATGGATGGAGCGGCGCTTCTCGCTGGTCGACACCGGCGGGTGGGAACCGGATGCCAAGGGCATCGACCGCTCGGTGGCAGCGCAGGCCGAGGTCGCGATCGACCTGGCCGACATGGTGCTGTTCGTGGTCGACGCGAAGGTCGGCGCCACCTCCACCGACGAGCACGTCGTGAAGCTGCTGCGCAAGAGCGGCAAGCCGGTGTTCCTCGTCGCGAACAAGATCGACGACGCACGGCAGGAGCCCGAGGCGGCCGCGCTGTGGAACCTGGGGCTGGGCGAGCCGCATCCGGTCTCGGCCATCCACGGACGCGGCGTGGCCGACCTGCTCGACCTGATCGTGGCGAAGCTGCCTGAGGTGTCGGCGGTCGCCAAGGCCGAGATCGGCGGACCGCGCCGCGTCGCGATCCTCGGTCGTCCGAACGTGGGCAAGTCCTCGCTGCTGAACAAGGCGGCGGGGGAGGAGCGCGTGGTCGTCAACGACCTGGCCGGCACCACGCGCGATCCGGTGGACGAGATCGTCGAACTGGGCGGCAGGATGTGGCGGCTGGTCGACACCGCCGGCATTCGTCGCCGGGTGCACCTGCAGCAGGGTGCCGACTTCTACGCGTCGCTGCGCACCTCGGCTGCCCTGGAGAAGGCGGAGGTCGCGGTCGTCGTGCTGGACGTGAGCCAGCCGATCAGCGTGCAGGACCTGAACATCATCGACATGGTGCTCGAGTCGGGGCGCGCTCTCGTGCTCGCCTTCAACAAGTGGGACCGCCTGTCGGACGCCGATCTGGAGAACGCCGATCGTCGCCGCTACCTGGAGCGCGAGATCGAGCAGGACCTCGCGCACGTGGCGTGGGCGCCGCGCGTGAACATCTCGGCGAAGACCGGATGGCACTTCGACAAGCTGGTGCCGGCGCTGGATCGCGCGCTGCAGAACTGGGATCGCCGCATCCCCACCGGCAAGTTCAACGCGTTCATCACTGAGCTCGTCGCCGCGCACCCGCATCCGCTGCGCGGCGGCAAGCAGCCCCGCATCCTGTTCGGCACCCAGGCGTCGACCCGTCCGCCGACCTTCGTGCTGTTCACGACCGGTTTCCTCGACCCCGGTTATCGCCGGTTCGTGCAGCGCCGTCTGCGCGAGCTGTACTCGTTCGAGGGCACGCCGATCGTCATCAACATGCGCGTGCGGGAGCGGCGCCAGCGGTAGCCATCCGGGGCTGTGCGCCCGCTCGGGTCTCGGGCAGAATGGGAGCGGATGCCATGATCCCGGCATCCGTTCCCGCCCGGCCCACGAGGCCCGCCGAAGGAGACCGCGATGACGCACACCCTGCCCCTGCCCGATTTCGCCCACGAGCGGGTGGAGGTGATCACGGGACGACGCAGCGGTCTGTTCATGGCGGTCGCGCTGCATTCGTCGGTGCTCGGCTCGGCGCTCGGCGGGGCGCGTCTGTGGGCGTATCCGCACTGGAGCGACGCGCTCGGCGATGCGCTGCGACTGTCGGCCGCGATGACGCTGAAGAACGCGGCGGCCGGTCTGGATGCCGGCGGCGGCAAGTCCGTCATCCGCCTGGAGCCGGGGCAGACGCTGGATGCCGATCGTCGTCGCGACGCGTTCCTCGACCTGGGCGATGCCGTCGAGCTGATGGGCGGGCTGTACCGCACCGCGGAGGACGTCGGCTCGACGACCGACGACATGCTCACGGTGAGCGAGCGCACGCAGCACGTGGTGGGGCTGCCGTCGACGGTGGGCGGTTCGGGGGAGCCCGCGGGACCGACCAGTCTGGGTGTGTACGCCTCGCTGCAGGCGGTGCTGGAGCGGGTGACCGGCACGGCATCCGCGGAGGGGCGCCGCGTGACGATCTCGGGGCTGGGGCAGGTCGGCGGGCGGCTCGCGGCGCGTCTGGCCGAGCAGGGCGCGCAGCTGACGGTGACCGACATCAACCCTGCGCGGCGCTCGTTCGCCGAGGATCTCGGCGCGACCTGGGTCGAGCCGGGCAGCGAGCACCTGGTCCCCGGCGACGTGTTCGTGCCGGCCGGCGTCGGCGGCGTGCTGACCGACGAGGTGATCGACGCGCTGGACGTGAAGGCCGTGTGCGGGCCGGCGAACAACCCCCTGGCGGACCATTCCGGGGCGGATCGACTCGCGGGGCGCGGCATCCTGTATGCACCCGACTTCGTGGTGAACGCGGGTGGCGTGATCTACCTCGACCTGGAGGCGAAGCGGATCGGCTCGAGTGACGAGATCATGGCGCGCGTCGCCGCGATCGGCGACACCGTGCGCACCATCCTGCAGGATGCGGACGAGCGCGGCGTGACTCCGCTGCAGGCCGCCGAGGAGCTCGCCGCCTCTCGCCTGCGGGTCGGTGCCGAGGCGGGTGTGCGGTAACGCGCGGACTTCTGCGCTCGTCGAGCCCTGTGCGGCGGCGGGGCTGTGAAAGGCTGGGCTGGTGACGATCGTCCCGCCCGAGCCTGGAGAGCCGCGCCGCCCGCAGGGGCCGCGAGACCCGGGCGACGCGTGGGTCGTCGCCGAGTCGGGGCAGCGATACTGGGGACGTTTCGGCGCCGCCGGGGTGCTGGCCTTCGACGTGCAGCGCGGCGTGCTGCTGCAGCACCGCGTGGGCTGGAGTCACTTCGGCGGAACCTGGGGCGTACCCGGTGGGGCGCTGCACGAGGGCGAGTCGGCGTGCGACGGCGCGCTGCGCGAGGCGCAGGAGGAGGCCGGCATTCCCGACGGGGCGCTGCAGGTGCGCTTCACCAGCGTGCTGGAACTGGGAATCTGGTCGTACACGACGGTGATCGCCGATGTGCTGGAGGCGTTCGAGCCGGTGATCAGCGACCCGGAGAGCCTGGCACTGGAGTGGGTCGCCGTCGACGAGGTGGACCTTCGTCCGCTGCATCCGGGTTTCGCGGCGGCCTGGCCGCAGCTGCGGGCGCTGCTGGAGGTGCGGCCGGCGATCGTGGTCGATGCGGCGAACGTCGTGGGGTCGGTGCCGGACGGATGGTGGAGGGACCGGGCGGGCGCGGCCGAGCGCCTGCTCGAGAGGCTGTCGACCTGGGTGGCAGGCGGCGTCGCGTCGTCGGAGCTCGGGTTGGAAGCGACGCGCTGGTACCCGCGCGTGACGATGGTCGTGGAGGGTGCGGCTCGTGCGATGACGGATGCCGGTGGCCGAGCCGGCGTGACGACGGACGCGGGGGGAACTGCTCTCGGGAACGTGCACATCGTGCGGGCTCCGGCGGCCGGCGACGATGCCATCGTCGCGGAGGCGGAGCGTCTGCGCGACGATGGCGCGCAGGTGTTCGTCGTGACGAGTGATCGCGGCCTGCGCGACCGCGTGGAGCAGGCCGGCGGCGTCGTCCGCTCGGCCGGCTGGCTGCTCGCTCAGCTGCGCTGACGGCGGGATGGGGCGCTGGGCGCACGACTTGGGTCGCTGAGCCTGTCGAAGCGTCGCTGGGTGCGGCGATGGTGCGCTGCGCGCGAGTTGGGTCGCTGAGCCTGTCGAAGCGTCGCGCGCTCAGAAGGGCGAGCCGGCCTTCTCGCGCGTGAGGGGCAGCCACTGCTCCTCGGGCGGCTCAGGCCCCGTCGGCACGAACATGACGCGGCGCGGTGCGTCGTCTGGGTAGGCCGCGCCGGTGGGGCTCACCCAGCGGATGGTGTGATCGAGCTGCTGTCTGGCGGTCCACCGGGCGAAGTCCGGCAGCTCGGGATGCTTCAGCGTATGGTGCGTCTTGCAGAAGTACGCGAGGTTGTCGATCGCGGTGGGGCCGCCGAGCGCCCAGTCGAGATTGTGATCCAGTTCGCACCGGTGAACGGGCATGCGGCAGCCGGGGAATCGGCAGTGCTGATCCCTGGCTCGCAGGAATCGGCGCATCGGCTCGGTGGGGGTGTACGTGTCGGTCTCGGTGACCAGCCCCGTCGGATCCAGGAAGAGCCGCGTCCATCCCGTGTTCTCGCCGGCGAGAGCCCGTGCGGCGTCGGGGTGCAGGGGACCGTGTCCGTCGAGCTCGGCCGGCCGGTCGTCGTCTCCGCGGAGGGTGGTGGCGGCGACGGTGACCTGGATCGTCCCCGTGATGCTGCCCAGCGAGGTCCCGTGGGCGGCTGAGGGATCGCTGGTCAGAAGAAGGTCGGCGAGCAGATCCGCCCGCAGCTGGTCGTAGCTTCGCGGGTCGTCGGACAGCCGGATGATGCAGGGGCTGTCGGGATCGAATCTCGGGTCGGTCCACACCGACAGGTCGACCTCCGGCGGCGGCCCCGACGGCTCCGGATCACCCTCATCGGGCCAGTAGCCGTGCTCGTCGAGGCGACGACGCAGGTAGGCGGCGAAGTGCTCCTCTGCGGTGTCGGCGCCCTCCTCGACGGCGAGCTGAGTGACGTCCTCGGTGCTGAGTTGAGTGACCTTCTCGGCGGCCGTCTCATCGTCGGGTGCCGCGGACGCGCGGCGGAAGATCTCAGCGACCAGCTCCTGCTCGGCGTGTTCTGCGGCGGCGAATTCGGCCTCCCACGCGGCCCACTCCGCCTCGGAAGGCTCGGACGGGGGAAGCGACGGCTCACGATCCTGCGGGTGACCGGACAGATGCTTGGCCATCCTGGTGAGCCGATCATGGATCGCCACCGCCAGATA
The DNA here is from genome assembly GCF_031844385.1 of Microbacterium sp. ARD32. Classification (NCBI taxonomy): domain Bacteria; kingdom Bacillati; phylum Actinomycetota; class Actinomycetes; order Micrococcales; family Microbacteriaceae; genus Microbacterium; species Microbacterium sp. ARD32. Next base: position 1,710,103 of record NZ_JAUZVD010000001.1, on the reverse strand, counting down.
CTCCGGCAGCACCGCCTGCAGCAGCGCGAGCCCGTCGCCGACGGAGCGCACGGTCACGGACCGCTCACGCTCCGCCTTCTTCTGCTGGTCGACCACGGTCGTGCCCGCCAGGGCCGCGGCGACCTGCCGTGCGTGGCTGCGAGCCCGCGCCGCCGTGTCGTGCTCGGCGACCTCGAGCACGGCCCGCTCGTACAGACCCAGCGTCTCGGGAGTCACGCTTCCCGCGTCGATGGCGTCGCGCACGGGCTGCGACTCGGCCAGGAGGTGTCGCACATGTCCGGGAGTCAGGTGACCCTGCGCGTAAGCAGAGCGCAGCGCAGGGAACTGCCCCAGCATCCGCGCATCCGAGAACGCGTACTCCATCGCCCCCTTCGACACATGGCCGGCCGCGGAGTACTCCGCCATCATCGAACGCTCGATCACGTTTCGGCGCATCGGGTCCGCCGAGAGCTCCTCCTCGAACAGCTCCCATCGCTGCGCCAGCAGACCTGCGGCCTCAGCCTGCAGACGGGCGATCTGCTGCTGCTTGGCGACCCACGCATCCCGCAGCGCAACGCGCTGCCGGAGAAGGGAGTCGAAGTCCGAGGCCATGCCTCCAGTGTAGTACAGATATTCGATAAAGCAAGGAGAATGCTTCGAGTGGGGGGAGGTTCACTCGATCATTTGTACGGATTCTCGCGGCCCCGCAGCCGGTCGATCTCCCGCCGCTCCCGCTTCGTCGGACGTCCGGCCCCGCGATCGCGCACCGCCAGCATCGCCACGGGGCCACGGGGCGGCGTGCGGTCGTCGTAGGCGGCTGCGGCCACGGGCGCCCCCACGCGCTTGGTCAGCGTCTGCCGCACCACGAGGATGCGATCGAAGCCGGAGATGCGCACCCGCACCTCGTCGCCTGGCACCACCGTCTGCGCGGCTTTGACGCGCACGCCGTTCACGCGCACGTGCCCCGCCCGCACGGCGGTCGTCGCGGCGGACCGGGTCTTGTAGACCCGCACCGCCCAGAGCCAGCTGTCGATGCGCGCCGGCTTCGCGGCATCCGTCATCGCGATCCCCGCCTCGAGAGGGTCCGCAGCGCGCCCCACACGATGAGCCCCTGACCGAGCGTGTACGTGAGCATGACGGCGGGGGCCAGCCACTCCGGAAGGCCCGAGGGCAGGAACAGCCGCAGCGCGAGGATGGAGTCGCTGGCGAGGAAGAAGGCTCCGCCCAGGGCGACGATCGGGTGGCATCGCGCCGACGTCGCCGCGGTGCCGGCCAGCACGAGCCCGTAACCGGCGACCGCCAAGAAGAGCGGACCGGTGTGAGGCCCGACGATGACCAGCATCCCGATCCACCAGACGGCGTACACGAGCGTCCACCACGGCAGGCGACGGATGCCGGCGAAGCGGGTGAACAGCACGATGTAGCCGATGTGCGCGATGCCGAAGAAGCCGAGCATGAGGGGCAGTTCGGGGAGAGCGGGGAAGAAGGCGCCCGCGCCGTCGCCGAGCCAGGAGAAGAGCACCGCACCGAGCAGGAGTCCGATCACGATGGGCGGCCGCAGGCGCGGCGCCGCGAACACGATCGGCACCGCCAGCAGCGGCATGAGCCAGAGCTTGGTCGGTGGGGCGATCGTGCTGTGCAGCGCGATCGCCGCGACATGGACGATCGCGAGGACGATGTACGGCGTCCAGCCGGCGAGCTCGAGCGGGCGGATGCCGCGCGGCATCCGCTCTTCGTCCGCCGATGCGCCGGCGAAGGCCGTCACGAATCCACCGTCACGGACGTGACGGCGCCGTCAGCACGGAGGCGCGCGACCGGCCAGGATCCGTCGGCGTCGCCGATCGGCGGATGCTGTGCGCTCATGGCCTCACGGTAGCGGACTCGGGTCTCAGCTCGCGCACCACGAGCACTCGACCGCGGGTGAGCTGCGCGGTCTGCCGGAATCCCTGCGCGAGGAAGGTCGAGAGCGCGCCGTGGAACAGGTCGTTGGGGCGGTGCGTGCCTTGGGAGGTGTCGACGGGATACGCCTCGATGAGGCGGGCACCGGCCTCATCGGCGCAGTCGACGGCAGCGCGCAGGAGCGCGGCGCTCAGCCCGGTGCCGCGGTGATCGCGGCGGATGACGAAGCACGTGACTGCCCACACGCTCGCGTCGTCGAGCGGCTCGTCCGTGGCGGCGACGATGGCGCGAGTGCGGACGATGCGGGTCTGCGCGCTGCGCGGACCGATGCGGATCCAGCCGGCAGCTTCTCCGTCGACGTAGGCGATCAGCCCCGGTGGGGGACCGGCCGCGATCTCGGCGTGCAGCATGTCCCGCCGATCCTCGACGGTGGTGGCGTTCCAGTCCTTGTTGCTCACCACGGGCCAGATGCACTGACAGCTGCGCCCGTCACCGCCTCCGGAGAGGGCGTGCTGCACGTCGTCCCATCGGCTGATCGTGGCGCGTTCGGTCGTGATCGTGGACATGCACGGAACGTTACGCGGGCCCTCCGACATAGGCAACGGGAAGGGTGTGCAGCAACGGGTGCCGTGGTTCGCGAGCGCCGTTCGGGTGGGCTAGGATAGGGGAGTTGCCCGCGCTCCGGCGCGGATCACAACGGGCTGTGGCGCAGCTTGGTAGCGCACTTGACTGGGGGTCAAGGGGTCGCAGGTTCAAATCCTGTCAGCCCGACCGAGAAGCCCAGGTGAGAGTAATCCTCTCACCTGGGCTTCGCGCTTCTCGCCAGCCGACTCCAAGGAGGATCATGCACGCCTCGGGAACCTTCACGGTGAAGGGATTCACTCCCCTCGAACCGCCGCTGAGCACCGGGCCCGAGACGGCGACAGCCGTCTCGGTCGCCAAGCTCGAGAAGCATTTCGCGGGAGAGATCTGCGGGCACTCGACGACCGTGTTCACCTACGCGCTCGCACCCGCGAGCGACAGCGGTGGCTACGTCGCGATGGAGTCCTTCGAGGGATCGCTGCACGGCCGGTCGGGGACCTTCAACTTCACGCATTCCGCCACGACCGCCGGTGCGGATCGGAACGACGAGTCGCTGACCATCATTCCCTCCAGCGGCACCGGAGAGCTGGCCGGAATCTCCGGCGGCGGAGCGATCCGTGTCGACTCCGACGGCATCCATCACCTTCGACTCGACTACCGCCTCGGCAGTGGGCCCCAGCAGAGCGGCGAGGCACGGCAGAGCGGCGAGGCCCAGCAGAGCGGCGAGCAGCATGCGCAGCGCGCGACGGATGCGGCGGATGCCGAGCGCGCGCTTCCGCAGGTGATCGTCCTGAACGGCGGATCCAGCTCCGGAAAGTCGTCCGTCGCGCGAGCGCTGCAGGAGATCCTGCCGGGCATCTGGCTGACCTTCGGCGTGGACACGTTCATCGACGCGCTGCCGGGTCGGGGCGACAGCCCGAGATCAGGGATCAGCTACGGCGCCGACGGCAGCGTCTCGGTGACGGCGGAGTACCGGCGGCTGGAGACGGCGTGGTACTCCGCGATGCGGACGCTGGTGCAAGCCGGCGCCCACATCATTCTCGACGAGGTGCTGCTCTCGGGCGGCGCAGGACAGCGGCACCTGCTTTCCGCGTTCGAAGGGTCGTCGCTGCTGTGGGTCGGAGTGCGGTGCGATCCTGACGTCGCCGCGGACCGGGAGGCCTCTCGCGGGGACCGTGTTCCGGGCATGGCACGTCTGCAGGCGTCGCGCGTGCATGATGGCGTCCGATATGACATCGAGGTGGACACCACGACGCGATCGCCCGGCGCCTGCGCGCAGCTGCTCGCCGACTTCGTGACCGCGGCGGGCTGAGGCATCGGATGCGCCGGGACTGGCGTTGATCGGTAGTTCACGCGAACATTCGTCGAATTCCGCACCGCGGGGCGCTGACAGGTGCCATGATGGGCCCAAGGATGTGCTTCGGGGAGGAAGTCGGTCCCACCGGGTACGAGGAGATGACGATGTCGTCGGAGGAGCCTGAGGGCAATGAGACACTGATCGCCTCGGTGCAGCGTGCTCTGCGTCTGGTGGACATCGTCGCCAACTCCCCGCGGCCGCTTCCCGCCAAAGTGCTCGCCCAGCAGGCCGGGCTCACCCTGGGCACGACCTACAACCTGGTCCGCACGCTCGTGCGCGAGCGGTATCTGACGGCCGAGCGCGACGGACTGGTGCTCGGTGGGAGCTTTCCCGCACTGAGCGACGCGAATGCTGCGGGCGTGTTCGTCGCACGCGTGCGAGAATCCCTGCACGAAGTCGCGGACGGAGTCGGCGCGACCGCCTACCTCTCGCGGTACGACGACGGCGAGGTGCATCTGGTGGACATCGTCGATGCCGAGTCCAGCCCGAGAGTCGAGCTCTGGGTCGGACTTCACTCCAGCGCGCACGCGACGGCGCTGGGAAAGCAGATCCTCGCCGAGCTCAGCCCGGATGAGCGCGCCGACTACCTCTCCCGCCATGCGCTCGAGGAGCTCACGCCGTACACGATCCGGGACCGCCGGCTGCTGCTGCGCCAGCTGGAGCGTCCGGCCGCGGCGGTGGTGCGCGACGAGCAGGAGTACGCCATTGGCTACAACTGCCTGGCGGTCCCCGTAAGGGCGCCGGGCCTCACGGCATCCCTCGCCATCTCGCTCCCCACCGGCGGCCCGCCGCAGGACACGACGGCGATGGCCGAGCAGCTGCGCCGCACGGCCAACCGGCTGTCGCTGCGCCTCGGAGCGGACGGATTCTCGGACGCTCCATCCCCGGGACGGTCTCGCGAAGGTCGGTGATGGGAGTGACAGATCCACCGACCATGCGTCACCGCTACGGAACATCACCGCGTGCGCTTCGCCGTCAACGGCGGGCCGGAAGCCGCTCCCGCAGCCCTGCGCACTTCACCATCTGAAAAAGCTCGGGTACCGCACGCACCCGTATCGCTCATAGAGTGTAGGAGAACCGATGGTTGTTGTTCGTCGACTCCGGATCGGGCTGGTTTCCCCAGAGCCGTCCGGTCGCGAGTGGATGCCTGATCGCAGCAGCCCACGGGGGAAGTGACCGCTCAAGCGGTCCGCGCGAGGCGCCGAAGAGGAGTCCCCAGTTCCGAACCGGCGCCTCGCTCATATCCTCTTCATCCTGCGGGGCGAGCCGCCGCATCCGGCTGGAGCCCGCGCAGCGCGATGCCTTGGCTCACTGCGAACAGCAGCACGTCGACGGCGATGGTGAGCACGGCGACGGAGACCAGTGCGGACGTCGTCAGCATGGCAGCGAACGCGATGGCGACAGCGGCCAGGACGTTCACGGCCATCACGATTCGCAGTGCGGACCGCAGCCGGAGATGAGCGAGCAGAGCGATCACCGCCGCCGCCCAGCCGACGACGATCACCCCGGTCAGGGCGATCACGAGGGGAGGCAGCGTGATTCCCTTGGCGATCAGCGCCGCAGCGACCACGATGGCGGCACCGAGAATAGCGCAGTAGATCGCATCGACACGCAGGCTCACGCGGCCGATCCTTTCTGCGTTGAAGCGTGCCATGCTGCATCCTTTCATCGGTGTCGTGCAGTGCGACGCCCTCCAGTCTGCACCCCGCCTCTGCGTCGGGGTCAAGTGCCGCTGCGTCGGGGATGATCCCGTGCGCGGGTGACGGCGATGCCCCGCTGTGAGTCCGCAAACCTGTCCAGCATGGCGCGCAGCTCCCTCGCCCCGACCGCAGCACCGAAAGCCTCCCCGCCCGGCTCGAGCATGATCCCCGCCGCCAGCGGCCCGGCGATCACCGGATCGAAGCCCACGGCGTCCACCAGTCGGGACACCAGCGCCAGATCCTCCGCCCTGTCACCGGCGATCGCGATCGCGCAGCGATCGGTCGCATCCGCCGGACGAGCATCGTCCTGGAGATCCTGATACCCCATGTGCCCCAGCGCCTTGACCACCCGTGAACCCGCCAGGTGCTCCTGCACGAGCTCACTCGTCGAGGTGCGAGGGTCGGTCAGATCCGGCCGGATGCCGTCGGCGCCCCACCAGTAGTTCATGGCGTCGATCACCAGCATTCCTCGCAGCAGCTCGGCGGGCAGCGTGCGGTAGGAGCCCAGCGGGAGTGCGAGCAGCACGGCATCCGCTTCGGCCGCCATCCGCTCGACCGTCACGGCCTGCGCACCCAGAGCGGCCATCGCCCGCGCGATCGGCGCCGGATCACCGGAGCGCGCGACCAGCACGCGATACCCGGCGGATACCGCGAGCGCCGCCAGTACCGAACCCAGCCGCCCCGCGCCGATGATGCCGAGCGTGCGGATGCGATCCATCCCGCCATCGTATGTCCGGGCATGCCGGTGGAGGTCACGGAGCCCGCCCCGCGCCCGACTACCGTGGAACCGGCGCTCCCGATGTGCCGGCCGATCGACGCCGATCGACCGCATCCGACATTCGCGAAATCAGGTCATGTCCTCTCGACGCAACCGCGTGCTCTCCGCCTGGGCGGTGCACGCCTTCACCCTCACAGGGGTCATCTGGGCGACCCTCGCCCTGCTGGCCCTGTTCGACGACGACCCCAAGCTCATGTGGCTGTACCTGGGCATCGCCCTGGTCGTCGACGGAGTGGACGGCACGCTGGCCCGCAAGGCCGAGGTGCGCACCTACGCGCCGCACTTCGACGGGGTGATCCTCGACTCGATCATCGACTATCTGACCTGGACGCTGATCCCCGCGCTGTTCCTGTTCCGCACGGGTCTGCTCGGCGAGGGCGCGCTCGCCGTCGTCCTGCTGCTGCTCATCACCGTGTCGTCGATGTTCTGCTATGCGAACACGAAGATGAAGACGGGTGACTACTACTTCCTCGGCTTCCCCGCGGCCTGGAACGTGGTCGCGCTCGCGATCTGGCTGCTGGACGCCGGAACCGCGGTCAACGCGATCATCGTGGTCGTGCTGGCGCTGCTGACCTGGGCGCCGATCGCGTTCGTGCATCCGCTGCGGGTCGCGCGGTTCCGAACGCTGAACATCATCGCGACCGCGGTCTGGATCCTGGCATCCGCTGCCCTCGTGATCGCCTACCCGACCGGCGAGCCCTGGATCGCCGTCGTCTGGGTGCTCTCGGGCGCCTGGGTGATCCTGACCGGCATCATCCGCACGGTCGCGGCGACCCGCGCGCTGCGGTAGCGCCGGCGCAGAGCCCGCTCCTGCAGGTACTTGACCACCTCGATCGAGATGCTCGCGATCGTCAGCGCGGTGATGACGGCCACCACGAACGGCGGATAGTCGCGTCCGTGCATCCAGAAGTAGACGTACGGCGCGGCGAAGGTCGTGATGGTGGTGAGCGTCGCCAGCATCCGGATCCACCGGCGTGGGGCGAACAGCATCGCCAGCACGCCCCAGGTGTACGGCACCGCGGTGAGGATGTCGATCATCCAGAGCACGAGCAGACTGCCGTGGAACTGCGGGATGAACGCCACAGGCAGGGCGCGCAGCGCGGAGTAGATGCCGACGGCCAGGTACACCGGCACGCTCGGGTCACCCACCAGACGACGGAGCGGATGCATGCGCCGGACGGGTGCGTCCTGTGGCAGCAGGCGCATCGCCGCGCGCGGGACGTGCCTGGTCGGCATCCCGGTGAGCGCCTCGGCCGTCTCGGCGGGAGCGGATGCCAGGCAGAACCGCAGCAGCTGCACGACGTTCACCGCGTGCAGCGCGTCGTCGTCCTGCGGGGCGTCATCGACGGGGTGGACGAGCCCCGGCAGATCATCGGCGAGCATCGCGGCGTCCAGGGGTGAGGCGACCTCGACGAACAGCATCCGGATGCCGTGCTCGAGCGTCTCGCGCAGCACGATGACGCGCTGGAGGGGGTCGCGCAGCCGGCCGGCCTCGACGAAGCGGGTGTTCCGCGGGCCGAGCTCGGCGAGACGAGGGACGCCGGCGACCGCGCAGATCGCGTCGGGCCGCAGCGCCCGCGACGCGATGCGCGGGCCGGCGGCGAGTGCCTCGGGGGAGACGAGCAGCTTCTGCTGCATGCGACGCAACCAGGGGCTGCGCGCGGGCCTTCTGCTCCCCATACCCGAAGCCTAGCGGGAGCGTGCTGACCGTCCGCCGTGGGGCGTGGCGGGTCCGAGGCGCGGGCGCTAGCCGCGCCGCCGAGGTCATCCGCTGAACGCCGCCGGGAGGCCCGCAGCGTGGCGGCCCTCCCGGCGGTGCTCCGGCTATGCGGCGATCAGCTCGTGCCGTGCCGCCATCGTCCGTCGCACGTCGAAGCTGGAGTCGAAGCGTGCGGCGGGCAGGGCGTCGAGCACGGCGAGGTCCTCATCGGAGAGGCCATCCCGTGTCGCCTCGCGGACGAGGTCGTCGGTCGTGGCGGGGTACTCCATCCCGGCGAGGAAACGGTCGAGACGGGAGACGGATGCGGTCATCATGTCATTCCTTTCCACGGAGGCGGGAGGGCCGGGCGCCCGAGCGCGCCCGGCCCTCCCGTCAGGCCGCGATCTCCTCGCGGTGCTCCGACGACTCCACGGCGATCTTGCGCGGCTTCGCCCGCTCGCTCACCGGGATGACGACGGTGAGGACGCCGTTCCCGTAGGAGGCGCTGATGCGGTCGACGTCGACGCCGTCTCCCAGAGTGAACTGGCGCAGGAACATTCCCGAGCTGCGCTCACGCGTGAGCCAGCGGGAGCCCTCGCCGGTGTCGGCGGTGCGCTGCGCGCGGATGGACAGCTGGGACCCGTCGACGTCGACGTCGATCGATCCGGGGTCGACGCCGGGGAGATCCGCATGCAGGACGTAGGCGTCCCCGTCGCGGAAGAGGTCCACCGGCATCAGCCGAGGCGATCGAACGGAATCCAGCACGCTCGCAGCAAAACGATCGAACTGGCTGATCGGATCGAATGTCATTCCCATGGTGTACTCCTTTCGATCTGCCCGTGAGACGGGCTCAGGTGGATGATGCAGGGGATCTGCATCTGAACGTGTAGATTTGTTATAGATCAAGCCACCGAAAATCGCAACCCAATCGGAGAAGTCTCAGACATGACAGAACCTGACAGGGCCACACCGCTCTACGGGATCGCCGTGGCCGCCCAGCTCGTGGACATGCCCGAGGCCACGCTGCGCCTCTTCGAACGACACGGCCTGCTCGATCCGCATCGCAGTGACGGCGGCACCCGGCGCTACAGCGGCAACGACATCGACCGTCTGCGCAGGGTCGGGCGACTGCGCGACGAGGGCATGAACCTCGCCGGGATCGGACGCCTGCTGGAGCTCGAGGACGAGAACGCCGGACTGCGCGCGGAGCTGGCCGCCGAAAGGGCCGAATCCGACGAGTGATCCGCCGTGGCGTCAGGCGTTCAGGCCCAGGCGGCCTCGGTGACGCGCGGCGGGTGAGTGCCGGCGTCGTACACGCGCACCCAGCGCACCTCGACCGCGATGACCGCGAAGCCGTCGGCCAGAGCGCGCGATCCGGGGAAGCGCGCACTGTAGGCCTCGCCCAGGCGTCGCCGCTCGTCGTCGACGCTCACGCGCGCTCGGCCCTCGAGCTGCACGGTCACGTCGGCGTCGGTGACGACGACCGCCACCCGCGGGCGGGTGCGGATGTTCGCCACCTTCCGGGAGCTCTCGAGGGCATCGAGCACCAGGAGTCCGTCGTCCGTCGCGGTCAGCCCCACGAAGGCGGCCTGCGGCTCGGCATCCGACCCGACCGACGCGACCACGCCCGCTCCACAGGCGCGGACGAACTGCGCGACGGCGGAGCGGTCAACGGCATCGAAGCTCATGAGTCCGACGATAGGGGCAGCGCGCGCTCCCAGGAGGCGACGCCGCCGGGGACGACGCGGAACAGCGGGTGCGGCCGAGGCTGCTCCTGAGCCCACCGCTCGGCATCCACCGGACTTCGCACCCGCAGCTTCGCTCCGAGGTGCTCCCACTCCAGCTCGAGCTGCCCTTCGGTCACATCGAGGATCGCGCCAGGGCTCGACGGGGAGATGATCCGGGACCGATCGAAGCGATAGCCGCGGGCATCCGCCTCGTCGGCCACCCCGCTGAGGTAGGCGCCCACCGCAGAGAGCGGATCGGGAACGGCGCGGAACCGCTCCAGCTGCGGATGCCGCCGATATCCCCGGGTGCGCCCGGCGAGCACCGCCTGCGCCAGCAGCGCCTCGCGCCAGCAGGCCACCAGTGCGGCCCGGTCGAGCTGCGAGGGGTGCACCGACCAGAGCCTCATGCCGAGACCTCATTCCGGGCTTCGGCATCCTGCGATGCCTCGGGCTGCTCGGCATCGCGCCGGGCCAGGCGGGAGGGCCACCAGATGACGCGGCCGAGATCGTAGGAGAGCGCCGGCACCAGCAGGGAGCGCACCACGAAGGTGTCCAGCAGCACGCCGAACGCCACGATGAACGCGATCTGCACCAGGAACAGGATCGGGATCACGGACAGCGCCGCGAAGGTCGCCGCCAGCACCAGGCCCGCCGAGGTGATCACGCCGCCGGTCACCGAGAGGCCGCGCAGAATGCCCTCGCGCGTGCCGTGGCGGCGGGACTCCTCTCGCACCCGCGTCATCAGGAAGATGTTGTAGTCGATGCCCAGCGCGACCAGGAACACGAAGCCGAACAGCGGCACCGCCGGGTCGGCTCCGGGAAAGCGGAACACGCCGTTGAACACCAGCGCCGCGACGCCCATCGCCGACCCGAACGACAGCACCGTGGTGAGGATGAGCAGCACAGGGGCGACGACCGCCCGCAGCAGCAGCATCAGGATGAGCAGGATCACGCCGAGGATCACCGGGATGATCAGGTTGCGATCGTGGATCGACGCCGCGTTCGTGTCGACGGCGGTGGCGGTGACCCCACCCACCAGGGCATCCGTGCCGTTCAGGTCTGCCCGCAGCCGCTCGACGGTGCGCTCCGCGGACGCGGAATCCGCGGCATCCGTCAGCGTGCCCTGCAGCAGCACCCGGCCGTCGACGACCGTGGGCTCAGGCGCTGGGGTGCCGGGAGGACCGAAGGCGGTGATGCCGTCCTCGGTGATCGAGGTGCTGCCGGACGGCGAGTCCGACGCCGTCACGGAGACGCCGTCGATGCCGTCGTCCGCGAGCAGCACGTCGGCGACGTCCTGCAGTCGCGACTCCTCCGCGAGCACGTAGACCGGACTCCCGGAGCCTCCGGGGAAGTGCTCGCCGAGCACGGCCTGCCCGTCCCGCGCCTCGGACGTGCCGAGCACGAGGTCGGACTGCGGCACTCCGTCGGCATCGAGCTGCACCGCGCCCGCGGCGGCCACCGCGAGCACGAGTGCGGTCGGGATCCAGATCGCGCGCGGGTGACGGCGGATGCCCCGTGCCAGTCGCGGCCACAGGCCCCGACCCTGCAGCGGGTCGGCCTGCATCGTGCGGCCCGGCTCGAACGCGGGCCGGCGCGGCCAGAACGCCGCCCGCCCGGCGAGACCCAGCAGCGCGGGCAGCAGCGTGAGCGCGGCGAGCATGGCGAACACGATGCCGATCGCCGCCACCGGGCCCAGGGTGCTGTTCGACTTCAGGTCGCTCAGCAGCAGGCACAGCAGACCTGCGATCACCGTGCCGCCGGAGGCGAGGATCGGCTCGAAGGCGCCCTTCCACGCTGCGCGCACGGCCGCCCAGCGGTTCTCGGTGGAGTGCAGCTCCTCGCGGAACCGGGAGACCAGCAGCAGCGAGTAGTCCGTCGCGGCGCCGATCACCAGGATGAACAGGATGCCCTGGGTCTGGCCGCTCAGCAGCAGGATCCCGAGCTTCGCGGCCCACCACACGACCAGGAGCGCCACGCACAGGGCGAACATGCTGGTGCACAGCACGATCAGAGGCAGCAGGAGCGAGCGGTACACGATCACGAGGATCACGAGCACGGCCAGCAGTGCCACCAGCAGCAGGATGCCGTCGATGCCGGAGAACCCGGCGAGGAGGTCCGCGGTGAACCCGGCCGGTCCAGTGATGTGCACGGTGACGCCGTCAGGCACGCTCTTGCGCAGATCGGCCGACAGTGCGGCGGTGACCTCGCCGACCTCGGCATCCGCGTCGATCGGCACGAACGCCTGCGCGGCCAGACCGTCGTCCGAGAGCAGCACAGGGGAGGAGCCGTCCTTCACGCCTTCGGCGGCGGTCGCATCCTCGAGCCCGGCGGCGAGCTCGTCCTTGAGGGCGTCGTCGATCTTCGCATCGGATGAGAAGACGACCACGGCCGGGATCGAGTCAGAACCGAGGAAGTCGCCCAGCGACTTCTGCACCTCGGTGGCCGCCGCCGAATCCGGCAGGTAGGCGGTGGCGTCGTTGGACGAGACCTCGTCGATCTTCCCGAACAGCGGTCCGCCGAGGCCGGCTCCCACCAGCCACAGCAGGATGAGCGCGGACGAGAACAGGACTCGTGGCCAGGTGCGGTGCGTCTTCTCGGTGCTGTGCGACATGACGGGCCCTTCTTCGCTGGAATCAAGAAGAGGATATTGCTAGCCAAGCTAGAAAACAACTCGGCATGAATAGAGGAAAGGCTAGAATGCAGGGCATGCGAGAGGAATCCGCCGCAGCGGGCATCCCGGCCGAAGGCGGCCGGACGACGCAGACGCCCGACGGCCTTGCCGATGCCGACGTCTACGACGTCGACTACAGCGATCCGGACCAGATGCTGGTCGATCGCGAGGGCATGCCCGCCGCCGACGTGCGGCAGATCACCGAGCTGATGTCGTCGCTGGGGGAGCTCCGCGACGCGGAGGAGCGGCTCTCCGAGGCCTCGCGCCGCTACATGCGGCTCAACGACACCGACATGCGCGCCCTGCACTACCTGATCGTGTGCGCCCACCGCGGGATCCTCGCGACGCCCGGCGGCATCGCCCACCATCTGCGCATATCGTCGGCCTCGACCACCAAGCTCCTCGACAGGCTGGAGCGCGGCGGGCACATCGTGCGCGCACCGCACCCCACCGACCGGCGGGCGCTGGCGATCTCGATCACCCCGCAGACGCATCAGGCCGCCATGGAGACGGTGGGCAGACAGCAGGCGAAGCGCTTCTACGCGGCGGCCAGACTCACCGCAGCCGAGCGCGACGTGGTGATCCGCTTCCTGAGGGACATGGCGCGCGAGATCGCACCCGGCGACGAGGCGTGGACTCGGCAGCAGCCGGAGGACTGACCGCCGCCCCGCCCACCGAGCGCTCGCGGTGCCTAGAGTGTGGTCATGGAGAAGAATCGAGCGGAGGAGCCCGAGCGGCCGGCCGCCGTCGACGCCGAGGAGGCGCTGCGCGAGGCCGACGCTGCTGCGGGCGCCGCGAAGGCCGAGGCGAATCGCTGGGGCGGCGCAGACAAGAAGCCCACCGAGCCGAAGGACCGCTTCTGGTGAGCTGGGACGAGATCACCGAGCCCCGGCGGCGAGACGAGCTGATCGCGGCGGCCGTCGCCCGCGCGTACGGGGCGAAGGCCGCGGCCGAGCGGCAGGAGACCCCGGCCCCCGAGTCGCCCTCCGGCGAGATCTGGTCGACCGACGACGGCGCCGCGACCGTGTGGGCCATCCCCGGCGAAGGCGAGGTGGTGCTCGCCGATGTGCACACCGCCGAGCAGGACCCCGACGCGGTCTGGACGCTTCTCGAAGACCTGGCGGTCGTGGCGGGCTGGACGGGCATCTGGCATTTCAGCTCCTTCAGCGGCGACGCCTTCATGGCCGCGCTCGCCGAATCCGCGGACGCTCGCCGCGTCGCGACGAAGATGCGCGTCGAAGTGGCCGAGGTGCCGGCGCCGAGCGGCATCCGACTGCATGCGATGGACGACGCGGACTACGCAGCCTTCCGCGACGCGTCGGATGAGGAGTACGCCCAGGAGCGCTTCGACTCCGGCGCCGACCCGACGATCGAGGCCGCGCGCCGGACCACGGCCGAGCAGATGCTCGAGCTGCTGCCCGACGGGCTGCAGACGTCGGGGAACCGGTTCTGGACCGTCCGTGACGGCGATGACCGGCGTGTGGGGATCCTGTGGCTGCATCTGCGCGAGAACCTCGGGTTCATCTACGACATCGCCATGGATGAGGATCGGCGGGGACAGGGACTCGGCACGCAGACGCTGCGCGCAGCGGCGGCGGAGACGGCGCGCGCGGGGCTCGGCGTGCTGGCCCTGAACGTCTTCGGCAGCAACCCGGGCGCGCGACGGCTGTACGAGCGCGAGGGATACCGCGTCACCGAGTCGCTCTGGTCGGTCCCGATCCCGCGGCGCTGACGGCATCATCCGGCGTCGGCGCGGACCCCGCGATCGTGGATGCACGGGGCCGCACCGCGCTCGACGACGCCGGTGCCGTCAGCCGTCCTGCAGGATCCGCAGCACTTCGTCGGCCGTGATCTCCCCACCCGTCGCATCCGTGTGCTGCTGCACTCGCACCGCCAGCTCGACCTGCTCCTCGCGCGTCAGTTGGATGCCGTGGGCGGCCTCCAGGAGATGCGCGATGCCGCCCTTGCCCGATTGCGAGTTGACGCGGATGACGGCCTCGTAGCCTCTACCGATGTCGGCCGGGTCGATCGGCAGGTAGGGAACGCGCCAGGCGATCTCGCTCTCGCTCCGCCCCTCCGAGGCCGCACGGCTCCGGTGCTCGGCCAATCCCTTGCGGATCGCGTCCTGGTGCGTGCCGCTGAACGCCGTGTGCACGAGCGATCCGGCATACGGATGCCGCGGGTGCACCTCGATGCGATTGCACTCCTCGACCGTCGTGCGGATCTCGTCGATGTCCGAGAAGTCGATCATCGGGTCGATGCCCTGGGTGTGCAGGTTCAGGGCGAGCGTCACGAGATCGACGTTCCCCGTGCGCTCGCCGTTGCCGAAGAGGCAGCCCTCCACGCGCTCGGCCCCCGCGAGCATCGCCAGCTCCGCGCACGCGATGCCGGTCCCGCGATCGTTGTGCGGATGCACGGAGAGGATCACGGAATCCCGCCGTGCGAGATTGCGATGCATGTACTCGATCTGATCCGCGTAGACGTTCGGCGTGGCGATCTCCACCGTGGCCGGCAGGTTGATGATCACGGGGCGATCAGGCGACGCATCCCACAGTGCGGTCATCGCGTCGCAGATCTCCAGCACGTAGTCGGGCTCGGTCTGGTTGAACACCTCGGGGGAGAACTCGAAGCGGACGTTCGGCAGATCGCCCGCGGCCTCGAGCACGTCCCGGCCACCGCCCAGGATCAGCTCCCGCAGCTCGCTCCGGTTGCGGCCCAGCACCACCTCGCGCCAGATCGGGGCGGTGGCCGTGTAGAGGTGGATGACGACATCGTTCCGGATGCCGCGGATCGCGGCGGCTGTGCGCTGGATGAGGTCCCGTCGGGCAGGCGTGAACACCACGATCGTGACATCTTCCGGCGCGAGATCGGTCTCGGCGAGCAGCCGCACGAAGTCGTAGTCGGTCTGCGAGGCGGACGGGTAGCCCACCTCGATCTCCTTGTAGCCCATCGCGACCATGAGCTCGAAGAAGCGGCGCTTGCGCTGCGGGCTCATCGGCTCGGCGAGGGCCTGATTCCCGTCGCGCAGGTCGACGGGAACCCACAGGGGCGCCGCGGTCGGGCGTCGGGCGGGCCATTGCCGCTCGTCTCCGAGGAGCACCGACACGCGGGAGAAGGCATCGGAGTACCGGTGCGAGGGCATCGGCGAATGTCGTTGCCGGTTCCACGCCGGTGCGACTCGCTCGGAGTCGACGGCGGGGGAGGGAGGAGTGATGGATGCGGACATGGTTCTCTTCTTCCGGTCTGGTGGGTGCGACCGGCCTGGGGACGTCGAGGCTCCACGACGGGGAGCCGATCGAACTAGGCCCCGTCGTGGCGACGAAGGAGGAGACCCTGGTGAAGCATGGCTAGACTGTAACACAACTCCTCAGACAAGCAGATGGGTTGAGATGGCACAGGTGATGCGCGAGACACTGGCTGACCGGGCGGCGCAACTCTTGCTCGACCGGATCCGGAGCGGGGAATGGGCGCTCGGAGAGAGACTGCCCAGCGAGACCACGCTCGCGCCCCAGCTCGGAGTCGGCCGATCCACGGTGCGCGAGGCGATCCGCCAGCTCGCCGCGAAGGGCGTGCTGCAGACCCGGCAGGGCGCAGGCGTCTTCCTGACCGCCCTCGACGTGCGGAGCGACTGGGACGACGTGCTGCGCCGCGCCGACATCCTCGCCGTCATCGAGACGCGGACCGCGATCGAGAGCGAGGCCGCGGATCTCGCCGCCCGGCGACGCACGCAGGCGGACCTCCGCGCCCTGCGGCAGGCGCTGGCGGGGCGTGATGCATCTCGTGCTGCAGCCCGCGCCTCGCGCCGCGCCGCGTCGATCGAGGGGCACGTCGACGCCGACCTGGCGCTGCACAGGTGCATCGTCGTCGCCGCGCACAACCCGGTCCTGCTCGACCTGTACGACAGCCTCACACCGCGACTGCGTCAGGCGATGATCGACATGCTCAGGATGCGCCGGTCGTTCGGCGATGACGACGACCACGAGGCTCACGTGGATCTGGTCGAAGCGGTGGTGGGCAGGCGGTCGTCGGAGGCGTCAGCGCTCAGCCGGGCGCACCTCGCCGGACTCGCCGAGGCGATCGCATGACTCATCGTCATGCGGACACGGTGCTGGAACTGCAGGACGTCCATCTCCGTCGGAACGGGCGTCCCATCCTGCGTGAGGTGTCGTTCACGGTGAGGACGGGGCAGCGCTGGGCGCTGCTGGGTCCGAATGGCGCGGGGAAGAGCACCATTCTCGGATTCTGCGGTGCGCAGACGCACCCCAGCGCCGGGACGGTGGATGTGCTCGGGGAGCGGATCGGTCGCGTCGATCTGCAGGCGCTGCGCCGGCGCATCGGACACGTCGACCCGAGGCATCCGCTCCAGTCGGCGCTCTCGGCGACGCAGGTGGTGCTCACCGGTGTGACCGGGACCGTCGAGCTCCCGATGAGGTGGACACCGCGGCCCGAGGAGGTGGAGAGAGCCCGCACCGCGCTCGACGCCGTCGGCCTTGCCGATCGGCATGAGGCGAACTGGTCCACCATGTCGCAGGGCGAGCGAGGGCGCGCACTGATCGCGCGCGCCCTCGTCGTGCAGCCCGAGCTGCTTCTGCTCGACGAGCCCACGACCGGACTCGACGTCGCGGCCCGCGAGCAGTTCCTGGAGACGGTGGATGCCCTGGTGCGTCGAGAGCCGGAGCTGACCAGCATCCTCGTCACGCACCATCTCGAGGAGCTGCCCGAGACCACGACGCACGCGCTCGTGATCTCGGCGGGCGAGGTGGTCGCGGCGGGCTCCGTAGCCGAGGTGCTCACGACGGAGACGATCTCGCGGGCCTTCCGCCATCCGATCGAGGTGACCCGGCACGGCCGGCGCTGGGCGGCGAGAGCCGTGAAGCGCGGCTGAGTACGACGCGAAGTCCGCCCGCGGGGTGTGCCTCACATCGGGCGCGGTTCACCGGAAGTCGCGCGATCGGTGCGCGAGACCGGTGCGCAGATCCTCGAAGGCGTCGGCGAGCACGTTCGCGACGCCCTCCGGGGAACGCTCCAGGATGCCGCGGACGATGAGCGCGGGGGAGTCGCGGGCGACCCGCCGATAGCGCCCCCAGACGCCGGCCGAGCAGATCACGTTGGTCAGGCCGTGCTCGTCCTCGAGGTTGAGGAAGGTGATTCCGCTGGCCGTCGCCGGACGCTGGCGGTGCGTGACCACGCCGGCCACTTGGATACGACGACCGGGCTCGTGCGTGCGCAGACCCTGCGAGGTGAGCACCCCGCGGGCGTCGAGCTCCGAGCGCAGGTGCGTCATCGGATGGTCGTCGGTCGAGACGCCGGTTGCCCACAGATCCGCCGCCAGACGCTCGTATCCCGACTGGTCGGGGAACAACGGCGGCTGCACGGCGACTGCGGTCCCGGGCAGGAAGCGCGCACGGTCCTCGGCGGCGGCCCCGGCCAGCCAGATCGCCTCGCGGCGACTCAGCCCCAGGCACTCGAACGCGCCGGCGGTGGCCAGCGCCTCCAGCTGCGCGGCGGTGGCATCCGTGCGTCGTACCAGGTCGTGCAGATCGCGGAACGGTCCGTGCTGCTCGCGGGAGGAGACGATCCGCTCCGCCAGCCTCTCGCCGATCCCGCGCACCCCGGACAGCCCCAGCCGCACCGCGAATCCGCCATCGCGACGGTGCGCGGCCGACTCATCGGGCGCGGTGCGATCGAAGGGCCCGATCGTCGGCTGCGGGGTGAGCAGACAGGAGTCCAGGCCGGTCGGCATCCGCTCCTGCGAGGGATCGAGCGACTCCAGACCGTCCAGCACGCCCGAGGCGTGCAGATCCGGCCGCAGCACCCGCACGCCGTGGTGGCGGGCATCGGCGGTCAGGGAGGACGCCGAGTAGAACCCCATCGGCTGGGAGCGCAGCAGCCCCGCCAGGAACGCCGCCGGATAGTGCAGCTTGAGCCACGAGCTGGCGTACACCAGCAGCGCGAACGACAGCGAATGCGACTCGGCGAACCCGAAGTGCGAGAACGCCTGGATCTGCGCGTAGATGCGATCGGCGGTCTCCTCGCTCAGCCCCTTCTCGCGCATGCCCTCGTACAGCGATTCCCGGATCCGCTCGATCCTCTCCAACCCGCGCTTGGATCCCATCGCCCGGCGCAGCAGGTCGGCCTCGTCGGCGGTGCAGTCGCCCAGCACCGTCGCCATCTGGATCAGCTGCTCCTGGAACACGGGGATGCCCAGGGTGCGCTCGAGGACCGGCTCCAGCACCGGATGCGCGTAGGTCACGGCATCCTGCCCCAGCTTGCGGCGCACGAACGGATGCACGGCCCCGCCCTGGATGGGCCCGGGCCGGATCAGCGCGATCTGGATCGCCAGCTCGTAGAACTCCCGGGGCTGCAGCCGGGGCAGCAGCCCCATCTGGGCACGTGACTCCACCTGGAACACCCCGATCGAGTCGGCCCGGCAGAGCATGTCGTACACCGCCTGCTCCTCCTTGGGGATGTCGTCCAGCGTCCACGTCTCCCCGGTGGTCTCGGAGATCAGGTCGAAGCAGTGCCGCAGGGCCGACAGCATCCCGAGTCCCAGCAGGTCGAACTTCACCAGCCCCATCCAGGCGGCGTCGTCCTTGTCCCACTGGATGACCGTGCGGTCCTGCATGCGGGCGTGCTCGACCGGCACCACCTCGCCCACCGGCCGTGCGGTGAGCACCATCCCGCCGGAGTGGATGCCCAGGTGTCGGGGAGCCTTCAGCAGCTCGCTCGCGTAGGAGAGCACATCCGCGGGGATGTCGTTGTCCTCGGATGCCTCGATGCCCGCGCCCCACCCGTCCACCTGCTTCGACCAGGCGTCCTGCTGGCCGGGGGAGTGCCCCAGCGCCCTGGCCATGTCGCGCACCGCGTTCTTGGGCCGGTACTGGATGACGTTCGCCACCTGCGCCGCCCGCTCGCGGCCGTAGGAGGCGTAGACCCACTGGATGATCTCCTCGCGACGGCTGGAGTCGAAGTCCACGTCGATGTCGGGCTCCTCGCTGCGCGTCGTGGCGAGGAAGCGCTCGAAGGGCAGGCCGTACAGGATCGGATCGACCGCGGTGATGCCGAGCAGATAGCAGACGGCGCTCGCCGCGGCGGATCCGCGACCCTGGCAGAGGATGCCGCGGCGGCGGGCCTCCTCGACGATGCCGTGCACGATCAGGAAGTATCCGGGGAAGTCCTTCTCCGCTATGACGTCCAGCTCGCGTGCGATGCGCCGCCTGCCGCCCTCATCGAGCCGGGGGTACTTCGCGGGGACCGCCGCCCACACCAGCGCCCGCAGGTGGCTCATCGGCGTCTCGCCGGGAGGCACGTCCTGCAGCGGGAGCGCGGGCTTGGCCCGTCGCAGCGGAAAGGCGCAGTCCGCGGCGATCCGCAGGCCGTTCGAGATCGCGCCCGGGTAGCGGCGGAACCGCTCGGTCATCTCGGCGCCGCTGCGCAGGTGCGCGGCCCCGTGCGCGGGCAGCCAGCCGTCGAGGTCGTCCATGCTGCGGGTGGCGCGCACGGCGGCGATCGCCTCGGCCAGCCCCGCCTTCTGCGGGGTCGCGTAGTGCACGTTGCCGGTGGCGACGACGGGCAGGTGCAGCTGCGCGGCGAGCGCGGCGAGGGCGTCGTTGCGCCTGCTGTCGAGCGGATCGCCGTGGTCGATGAGCTCGACGGCCACGTGCTCCTGCCCGAACAGATCCACCAGGCGCCGCAGCGGCGTCCCGGCATCGCCGCGATCGAGCCCTCGGCGCACACCGCCCTTGCGGCATCCGGTCAGCACCGTCCAGTGCCCTCGTCCGCTCTCCACCAGATCGTCCAGGTCGTAGCGGGGCCTGCCCTTCTCGCCGCCGCGCAGCTGGGCGCGGGTGATGGCACCCGCGAGCCGGTGGTACCCCTCCACGCCGTTCGCCAGCACGAGCAGATGGTCGCCGAGCGGGTCCGGCACGCCGGCGCGGCCCTTGCCCTTCGTCCCCGCGGCCCTCTGGCTCAGGGACCCCTCTGCTGAGGCTTCGCCCAGCGACAGCTCCGCACCGAACACGGTCTGCACGCCGGTGAGCTCGGCGGCTTCGGCGAACCGCGCCGCCCCGTAGAAGCCGTCGTGATCGGTGATCGCGAGAGCCGTGAGACCCAGTGCCTCGGCTTCGGCGAGCAGATCGTCGGGAGAGGACGCCCCGTCCAGGAACGAGTACGACGAGTGCGCGTGCAGCTCGGCGTACGGCACGGCATCCGCCGGCCGGGCGGCGGCAGGAGCGGATGCCGGGGTGCGATGCCTGCTCAGCGGTCCCGGATCCGCACGCGGGGCGATCGGCTCGGCGGATGCCGGCGGGTCCGTCGGCGCACTCAGCGTGCGCTCCAGCGTCCGCCAGTCCAGCGGCGGGTTGCTGAAGCCCATCAGCGGTACCTCCCCTCGGCCCACCAGGAGCCCTCGGAGAGCAGCACCAGCCAGGCGCGGTGCTGCCGGTCGAGCAGCTGGAAGCGATGACCGCTGAGGGCGCGTCCGGCATCCCAGCGGTGCTCGTGCACCGGCCAGGGGCCGGCCCAGCCGATCACCTCGCTGCCGTCGATGAGCGCCGGCGGGCAGGAGAGCCCGCCCCGCTCGCCGACGCTGATCGGCGCGCCGCCGGGGCCGGAGACCTGCACCGGACGCAGCGGCGTGAACACCTCGGAGGGCAGCGGGTCGGGCAGGCTCCCCGGCCAGGGAAGCGCGGGATCGCGCTCGAGCGCGGGACGCTCACCCCACGGGGTCAGCACCTGGCGATCGGCCAGCATCCGGCCTCCCGAGACGCTCGCGGTGGCGACGCTGGCGTGCCCGAGCAGCGTCTGCACCCGGGAGACCGCGTGGTGCAGGCGCTCGTCCGTGCCGGAGCCGAACAGCCCCGGCTGGTGATGGGCGGCGTCGTCCACGGCGACGGGGACGATCCGCACGCCGACGATGCCGCGGAAGGCGTGCGCGGCATCGGCATCCGCGGCATCCGCGCCGGTGGTCGACGACGCGGCGAGGGATTCGAGCTGCCAGCGCACCCGGTCCACGAGATCGCCGCCGTCGAAGCAGGTCGGATGCAGCCAGGTGCGCGAGAACACCGCCTGGTCGTCGTCGGTCAGGTCGATGCGCACCTCGGTGCACACCACGGAGCAATCGGCGAGCGCCAGCATCACGGCATCCGCGGTCCGCCGCACGGCGAAGGCGATCTGGTCGGACTGGGTCAGCGGCGCGTCGAACTCGATCTCCCTCGCCAGCTGCGGGTCGGGCGGCCGCGGGGTCGCAGGACGCGAGTCGGCCCCGCGGGCCAGGGCGTGCAGGCGGGCGCCGTGCTCGCCGAAGCGCTCCCGCACGGCCACGGGCTCCAGCTCGGCGAACCCGCCCAGCGTGTCGATGCCCAGGCGCCGCAGCAGATCCGCCAGCTCCGGCTCGTTCAGCACCTGCAGCGGCAGCGGCGCGAGGAACTCCCGCGCCCGCCCGGGTGGGATGACCGCCCAGCCCGCCTCGCCGGCGCCGCGCGCAGCCAGTTCGGCGGTGAACATCCCGTCGGCCACGCCGATGCGGGCCTCGGCGCAGCCGGCATCGGTGAGGACCGCGAGCAGGGCGGCGGCGGCCTCGCCCTCACCGCCGTGATAGCGCGAGATGCCGCGGGAGCGCAGCGCGGCCAGACCGGGGCGCAGCAGATGCGCTCCGGGGGCGTGCGCCTCGATCAGTCGCAGCACGGGCAGGAAGGCGCGCTCGTCCCGGTCGGTGTCGTGCGTCAGCATCCGCAGCTCCGGCAGGCGACTCTGCGCGAGCCGCTTGCGCTGGCCGACGCGCACCCCGTGTGCGCGGGCGGATGCCGAGCACGCCGTGACCACCCCGCCCTGCACGAGCGCGGTGGGCGGATGCGGGGGAGCGGCGCCCAGTGCCGCGCGCAGCGGCCAGTCGGGGAACCACAGCACATGCATCCGCGCGACGGCGGGAGTCTCTGCCGCTGCCTCCATCAGGCCACGCCTTCGACGAGCTCGGGAATCCAGGTGCGGGGATGATCGGTCGGAGCCTGGGGCACGGCCTCGATGCCGCCGAGGCCCCCGGGCAGCTGCACGCGCAGGCTCTGCGGACGCGGGGACTGCCGGGTCTGCGCGGTGATCGTCACGGTGCGGTCCGACAGCAGGCCCCAGCCTGTGCCGAGCCCGGACCAGTGCGGGTCGTGCAGGCTGATCAGCCCCTCGCTCTGCGGCCAGGGCGAGGGGGACGGCTCGCTCGTGGTGGCCAGCACGGTGCAGCCGCGATCGCGCAGTCGGGCGGCCAGTCGCGCGGCATCCGCGTCTCGCACCCGCGAGCCGGGGGCGAGCGCGATCAGCGGCACCACCTCGGCCAGCGCGGAGACGACGGCCAGCCATCTCTCGCCGGGGGAGGGCACCAGGATCAGCCGGGACAGGTCGATGCCGAAGGATGCCGCGGCCTCGATCCCCAGGGTGGGCATGCCCACCGCGGCGCACCAGCTGCCGCGCTGCGAGACCGCGCTCATCAGCGCGAAGAGCAGGCTCGGCGAGGGGGATGCCGAGTAGACCGTGCCGGTCTGCAGGCCGCCGCCGGGGAGCAGCTCCCGCAACGGGGCGGGCACCGGCAGCACCGCGTCGTCGCTGCGGCGGCGCTGCATCCGCCCGATCTCGCGGCGCAGTCGCAGGATGTCTCCCGCTCGCTCGTCGGCGGGGGAGAGCGCCGTCATCGTCCTGATCCCCATGCATCCATCCTCGAAGAAAGATTCGAACAATTCAAGTCCACTTCGAAGAGTAGATCGCACATCCGACATCCCTGTCTACCCTGGGATCATGCGGATCCAGTTCGAGAGCGAGGTCACCCGCTGGAGTGCGCGGATGGATGCCTGGTTCTTCGCCACGCTGCCCGAGGACCTCTCCCACGAGATCCGCGAACTGCCCGCGCCGCCGCGCGGCTTCGGCTCGCTGCGCGTGCGGGCCGGGATCGGCTCGACCACATGGACGACCTCGATCTTCTTCAGCGGGACGGCGTTCGTGCTGCCGCTGAAGAAGCAGGTGCGCGATGCGCAGTCGATCGGGGAGGGCGGCATCGTCACGGTCGATCTCGACATCCTCGACGTCTGAACGCGCCGGACGTCTGAACGCGCCGCGAGCTCTCCACAGGGCGTCAGCGCGCAGCGGCGGTTTCGTCTACCCTTCCAGCATGCCCTTCCACGACGTCGCCGTGCTGATCGCACACGTGCTGCTGGCGGCGATCGGGCTGTGGCTGGTCATCGTCGATGCGCGCACGCATCGGCTGCCCAACCGCATCGTGCTGCCGACGCTGGGCGCACTGACCGTGCTCGTGCTGGCAGAGGGGCTGCTCACCGGCGACGGCGGACGCATGCTGCGTGCGCTGCTGGGCGGCCTGATCCTCGGCGTCTTCTACGCGGTGATGCACCTCGGATCACGACAGGGGATGGGCGGCGGCGATGTGAAGCTGGCCGCCGTGATCGGGATCGTGCTGACCTGGCACGGCTGGTGGACGCTGCTGCTGGGCGCGGCCGGCGCATTCGTGCTCGGGGCGCTGTTCGCGATCGCGCTCATGCTGCTGAAGAGAGCGAACCGCTCCACGCGCATCGCCTTCGGCCCGTGGATGATCCTGGGGGCCGCTCTCGCGATCGCGGCCGGCTGACGGCGGGCTTCCCCGTGATGTCCGCGCGGGGGACTACGCTGGGCGCATGGCACTCGCACGACTTCACGGCGGCCCGCTCGACGGGCAGATCATCCCGCTCGAGGACGAGGATCAGAGCACGCTGATCCTGCCCTACAGCGAGACCCAGCTGACCTACCGTCGTGACGGTGAGGCGACCCGCACCGGCGCGCACGACGGTCCCACCGAGGTGGCGTTCCGCTTCGCGGAGTCCGGTGACGACATCTCACCGAATGACGACTGACCGGCTGCCGCAGCGCACCTTCGAGGTCGAGCGCAAGTACGACGCGGACGCCGAGACGGCACTGCCCGACTGGGCGGACGTGCCCGGCGTGACCTCGGTGAGCGAGGGCGAGCTGAGAGAGCTCGACGCCCGCTACCTCGACACCGACGATCGCGCGCTCGCGCAGCACGGCGTCGCCCTGCGCCGCCGCACCGGGGGACCCGACGCCGGCTGGCACATCAAGGGGCCGCGCCAGGGCGACGGCCGCCTGGAGCTGGGCTGGCCGCTGGACGACGACGATCGGATGCCGGATGCCGTGGCGCAGACCGTCGCGCAGTGGACCTCTGCTCCGCTGCATCCGATCGCCCGCATCGAGAACACCCGCACCGCCTACCAGCTGCGCGGGCAGGCAGAGGTGATCGCCGAGTTCGTCGACGATCACGTGCGCGCGACCGATCTGCGCACGGGCGCCCAGCGCGTCTGGCGGGAGTGGGAGATGGAGCTCGGACCGGCGGCTGCGGCCGACGAGGCCGGCCGGGAGGCGTTCTTCGCCGCGGTCGAGCGGGCTGTACTTGCGGCCGGGGGCCGTCCGCCATCCTCCGGCTCGAAGCTCGCCCGCGCGCTCGGCTTCTGAGTCGGCGCGCCCGGGAGCGCATCGCAGAGCGCATCGCAGAGCGGAGCGGCCGGCGCAAGCCCCTTCATTCGGGGTGCGCCGGATGCTGGAATGCCGGAATGAGCCCCACCGTGCAGCTCCGCTCCCTGCAGACCATCGTCCCCGACGTCCCGCTCGACCAGGAGACGGTGCGCGATGTGTTCGCCGGTCAGCCAGGACTGAGCAGGCTGACGCAGCGGCTGGTGACCGCATCGTTCAACGGATCCGGGATCGAGACGCGGCACACCGTGCTCGACGAGCTCGCGCTCGATGCCCAGGCATCCGACCCGCTGTTCTACGACCGCAGCAGCGGCGAACTGCTCGCACCGGGCACCAAGGCGCGCAACGAGATCTACATCCGCGAGGCGGATCGGCTCTTCGTGGAGGTCGCCCGGCGTGCGCTGCAGGCCGACCCCGACCTCACCGCCGCCGACGTGACGCACGTCGTCACCGTCTCCTGCACCGGCTTCCACGCGCCGGGGCCCGACTTCGAGATCGTGCGCGCACTCGGGATGCCCGATTCCGTGGAGCGCTACCACCTCGGTTTCATGGGCTGCTACGCCGCGATGCCGGCGCTGCGCGCCGCGCGGCAATTCTGCCTGGCCGACCCGGACGCGGTGGTGCTGGTCGTGAGCGTGGAACTGTGCACGCTGCACCTGCGCTCGGCCGAGGACCCCGACATGATCATCGCCTCGTCGCTGTTCTCAGACGGCGCGGCGGCCGGGCTGGTCACGGCGCGGTCGTTCGACTCCGGGGCGCCCGCGTTCCTCCTGGACCGCTTCCGGACGGCGATCGCCTCGCAGGGCGAGAAGGACATGGCCTGGACGATCGGCGACAGCGGGTTCGAGATGGTGCTGTCCACGGCCGTGCCGCAGATCATCGGCGAGAGCATCCGCACCGCCCTGCGACCGCTCTGGGACGACGACGACGAGCTGGCCGCCGCGTTCGAGGACGACCGCATCGGTGATCCGGTGGCGCACTGGGCGATCCACCCCGGCGGACGCAGCATCCTCGACCGGGTGCAGGAGCGCCTGCACCTCAGCGACGAGCAGCTGCATCCCGCACGCGAGATCCTGCGCGAGTACGGCAACATGTCCAGCGCCACGGTGCTGTTCGTGCTGCGTCACATCCTCGACAGCGCGGAGACGCGCGCAGGCGATCGGGTGGCAGCGATGGCGTTCGGCCCCGGGCTGACGGCGGAGAGCGCGATGCTCACCGTGCTCGCCTCCGGAGCATGATCCCCGACCTGTCCGAGCGCGCGACCGGCGCGCGCGAGCTGATGGACGAACCCGATGCCGATCGGGCGATGCTGGATCGCACCTACGCGCTGTTCCCGCTCGTCAACGCCGCGGTCTCGGGCTGGCGGGGAGTGTACCGCCGTGACATCCGCCCCTTCGTCCGCCGGGGCGCCCTGCGCGTGCTCGACGTCGGCGCGGGCGGGGGAGACCTCACCCGGATGATCGCAGGGCGGCTGCGTCAGGACGGCTGCGATGCGCAGGTGACGGGGCTGGACATCGACCCGCGCGCCGTCAGCTGGGCCTCCGCGCAGGACGGCCCGCCGGGCGTGCGCTGGCTGTGCGCGTCGACATCCGACCTGGTGGCGGACGGCGAGATCTTCGACCTCGTGATCTCCAACCACGTGCTGCATCATCTGGCACGGGGGCAGCTCGCGGACGTGCTGGCCGACTCCGTGCGCCTGCTCGCGCCAGAGGGAGCGGTGCTGCACGGCGACATCGCCCGCAGCCGCACCGCGTACGCGCTGTTCTCGGCGGCGACCTGGCCGCTGGCCCGTACCGTTCTGGCCGGGTCCTTCATCCGGCCGGACGGGCTCACCAGCATCCGCCGGGCCTTCACCGCCGACGAGCTGGCCGCCGTCGCCGGCGACGGCTGGAGCATCGAGAGGCGGATGCCGTCCCGCCTGCTCCTGCTCGCCCGCGGCCCGCGGGCGAGGGAGAGCACCGATGCCTGACGTGATCATCGCGGGTGCCGGGCCGGTCGGCCTGCTCCTCGGATGTCTGCTCGCCGGCCGAGGCGCGGACGTGCTCATCGTCGAGAAGCGCCGCGGATCGGACGAGCGCTCGCGTGCGATCGGGATCCATCCGCCCGGCATGGCCGCGCTCGACGTGGCCGGCATCGGCCCGGCGGTGCGCGCCGAAGCCGTCGCGCTCGGTGGCGGCGAGGCGCACGCCAGAGGACGCCTGCTGGCCGCGGTGCCCTTCGGTGCCGCGCGGCCGGCGCTGACGCTGGCGCAGCACCGCACGGATGCGCTGCTGCGCGCTCGGCTGCAGCAGGTCGGCGGCACGATCCGGGCCGGCAGCGCCGTGACCGGATTCCGCGACGAGGGCTCCCGAGTGCGCGTGCGCACCGCCGACGGCGAATTCGTCGCGCCGTTCCTGGTGCTCGCCGACGGCGTGCGCAGCGCACTGCGCCGGGCGGCCGGCATCGGCTGGATCGCACGTGGTCGGGCGGCGCGATACGCGATGATCGACATCCCCCGCGCTGAGCCCGGGGACCGGGTGGCGCGCATCCACTGCGAGCCCGCGGGACTGGTCGAGTCGTTCCCTCTTCCGGAGGGTGTGCAGCGGTGGGTCATCCGCCGCACCGACGACCGCGATGCGGTGACGGCGGACGGCTTCACTCGGATCATCCGGTCCCGCACGGGCATCGGCATCCACGTCCCGAAGGGGCTCTCGCCGACGACGTTCACCGCCGCTCAGCACCGCGCCGAGCATCTGGCGCGGGGAAGGGTGGCGCTGCTCGGCGACGCCGCGCACGAGATCAGCCCGATCGGCGGGCAGGGCATGAACCTGGGATGGTCGGATGCCGTGATGCTCGCGCCGCTGCTGATCGACGGCCTGCACGACGGCGTAGCCGATCTCGCCGGCTACGCGCGACGCGCCTCCGCTCGCGCCGCCGACGCCCAGCGGCGGTCGGCCTTCTACATGGCGATGGGCGCGCCCGCATCGCCGGCGGCGCAATGGGTGCGCGAGAGCGCCATCCGCCTGCTCGGCTCCGCGCCGCTGCGCGAGCGCGCTGCGGCACTGGTCACCATGGCAGGGCTGTGACCGAGAAGGAAGAGAGCCCGGTCCGAGGGGACCGGGCTCTCGCACTCGAGGCTGAGCAGCTCGAGGCTGAACTCAGAGGTTGATCATGTGGCCGGCGAGGCCGTGGAAGCCCTCCTGCAACGCCTCCGACAGCGTCGGGTGGGTGTGCACGTTGCGGGCCGCCTCGAGGGCGGTGAGGTCCCACTTCTGCGCCAGGGTCAGCTCGGGCAGCAACTCGGAGACGTCGGGGCCGATGAGGTGGCCGCCGATGAGCTCGAGGTGCTCGGCGTCGGCGATCAGCTTGACGAATCCGACGGGCTCGCCCAGGCCGTTGGCCTTGCCGTTCGCACTGAACGGGAACTTCGCGACCTTGATCTCGCGTCCCTCGGCCTTGGCCTGCTCCTCGGTCAGACCGAAGCTGGCGACCTGCGGCTGGCAGAACGTCGCGCGCGGCATCATCCGGTAATCGCCCAGCGTCTGCGTCTCGGCACCGGCGATGGTCTCGGCGGCGACGACGGCCTGGGCCTCGGCGACGTGCGCCAGCTGCAGCTTGGCGGTGACGTCGCCGATGGCGTAGATGCCCTCGACGTTCGTGCGCATGTGGTCGTCGATGTCGATGGCGCCGCGCTCGGTGAGCTTCACACCGGTCTTGTCGAGCCCGAAGCCCTCGATGTTGGGCGCGAAGCCGACCGACATGAGCACCTTGCCCGCGTCGAGCTCGCCGGCCTTGCCGTCGCGGGTCTCGTAGGTGATGTGCACCGAGGAGCCGTTGTCGGTCACGGTCTTCACCGCGGTGGAGGTGAGGATGTCGACGCCCAGCTTCTTGTACTGGCGCTGGATCTCCTTCGAGACCTCGGCGTCCTCGTTCGGCAGTGCGCGGTCGAGGAACTCGATGATGGTGACCTTCACGCCGTAGTTCACCAGCACGTAGGCGAACTCCATGCCGATCGCGCCGGCGCCGACGATCGCGATCGACTCCGGCAGCTCGCGGGCGAGGATCTGCTCCTCGTAGGTGACCACGTTCTCGCTCAGCTCGACGCCGGGCAGCAGGCGCACGGTCGAGCCGGTCGCGATGATCGCGTTGTCGAAGGTGACCTCTTCGGTGGTGCCGTCCGACTTCGCCACCGAGATGGCCTTGGGCCCTGTGAACGTTCCGCGACCCTCGTACTCGGTCACCTTGTTCTTCTTCATCAGGAAGTGGATGCCCTTGACGTGAGTCTCCGACACCTTGCGGCTGCGGTCGAACGCCGCGCCGAAGTCGAAGTGCACGTCACCCGAGATGCCGAAGAAGTCGGCCTTGTGGGTGAAGGTGTGCGCAACCTCCGCGTTCTTCAGGAGCGACTTGGAGGGGATGCAGCCGACGTTCAGGCACACACCGCCCCAGTACTTCTCCTCGATGATGGCGGTGGACAGTCCGAGCTGGGCGCTGCGGACGGCGGCGACGTATCCGCCAGGGCCCGCGCCGAGGATGACGACATCGTAATGTGGCATGCCACAAGCCTATCGTCTGCGTCGCGTGCGAGACGGGTGACCGCACCCGGATTCCGGCCGGATCGCACTCCCGTGGACTCGGCCGCATCCGATAGGCTGAAGGACCGGAGGAGGGAGACCCGTGACAGACGACAGCACGATCGGCGCCGGAGGCGCGATCCACCGCAATGGTGAAGTGCGGCACGACGTGACGCAGACGTTCGGCCACGAATCCGACCTCTCGTTCGTCCCGTTCGGTGCGGACCTGACCGAAGCGGAGAGCGCGGCCATCGCGGCGCTCCCTGCGGGTTCGGCGCTGCTGCTGGTGCGGGCGGGCGCTCTCGCCGGTGCCCGCTACCTGCTGGACGCGGAGGTGACGACCGTCGGGCGTCACCCCGAGGCGGACATCTTCTTCGACGACGTCACCGTGTCGCGGCGTCACGCCGAGATCACCCGTGCGGGCTCCGTGTTCGAGATCATCGATCAGCGCTCGCTGAACGGCACCTACGTCAACGGCGAGCGTGTCGACCGCAGCGAGCTGGCGAACGGCTACGAGTTGCGCATCGGCAAGTTCCGGATGAACTTCTTCGCCTCCCCGGTCGATCTCGCGGCGGCGAACGACTGATGGCGTCGGCCGGCGCCGCCCGGGGACGCTCCGCGCCCGCTGGGCTCCTCAGCATCGGCCAGGTTCTGGCTCGTCTCACACCGGAGTTCTCGCAGCTCACCTCGAGCAAGCTGCGGTTCCTCGAGG
The DNA here is from genome assembly GCF_031844385.1 of Microbacterium sp. ARD32. Classification (NCBI taxonomy): domain Bacteria; kingdom Bacillati; phylum Actinomycetota; class Actinomycetes; order Micrococcales; family Microbacteriaceae; genus Microbacterium; species Microbacterium sp. ARD32. Next base: position 1,679,933 of record NZ_JAUZVD010000001.1, on the reverse strand, counting down.
TGCAGGGCATCGTCACGCCCTCGCGCACCGAGTCCGGGTACCGCAAGTTCTCCGGTCACGACGTGGAGCGCCTGCGCACCGCCCTCACGCTGCAGCGCGACCACTACCTTCCGCTCAGCGTCATCCGCGAGCAGCTCGACGAGGCCGAGGCGAACGGTCAGGGCTGGGGCGACATCGTGCCCCGCTCGATCACCCCGCCGGCGCGGCGCCATCGGCGTGACGAGCTGCTCGCGCGCACGGGCGCCACGCCGCAGCTGCTGAACGACGCCATCAGCGCGGGCCTGATCGTGGCCGCCGAGTCGTACACCGAGCAGGTGTCGTCGCTGCTGTCCGGACTGGTCACGCTGGCCAGGCACGGCATCGAGCCCCGGCACCTGCGCAGCCTGCGCCAGAACGCGGAGCGCGAGGCCGCCCTGATCGAATCGGCGCTGTCCACGCTGCTGCGACGCACGGATGCCGCCTCCCGCGGCCGCGCCGCGGAACTCGCCCCCGAGCTGGCCACGCGCATCGACGAGGTGCGCAGTCTGATGGTGCGTCAGGCGCTGGACCGCGCGCTTTCGTAACGAACCGGTTGCGACACACCTTCGGCGCCGACCGGATGTCGTTGCCGCGGTGGGGGTGCTGCTCTAGCGTTGAGGTATTCGTTCAGGAGAGGACAGACGTATGAATGCGGATGAGCTGGCAGGCGACCCGCGGTTCGTGACCGAGCTCCTCTTCACCGACGGGCTCCCCGCCATGGACGACGAGGTCGGCTACCGCGGCGCGGTGGCGGCACGCGCCGCAGGCATCACCTACCGCCAGCTGGACTACTGGGCGCGCACCGAACTGGTGGTCCCCACCGTGCGCGGCGCGTCCGGCTCGGGTTCGCAGCGGCTGTACGGCTTCCGCGACATCCTCGTGCTCAAGCTCGTCAAGCGACTGCTGGACACCGGCATCTCGCTGCAGCAGATCCGCACCGCCGTCGAGCAGCTGCGCGCCGCCGGCATCCGCGATCTGGCAGGCACCACGCTGATGAGCGACGGCGCCTCCGTGTACCTGTGCACCTCGAACGACGAGGTCATCGACCTGGTCAGCCGCGGCCAGGGCGTGTTCGGCATCGCCGTCGGCAAGGTGCTGCGCGAGGTGGAGTCCACGCTGGTCGAGTTCGACCCGACTGCTCCCGATCCCGTGGACGAGCTCGCAGCCCGTCGCGCCAAGCGCACCGCGTAAAGCGGGAGATCGTCAGGCGGGGGCGCCGGCCTCGGGAACTGCCACGCGCCCGGTGCGGATGATGCGGTCCAGCAGCTGGTCGAAGTCGGCCGCGAGCTCCTGAGCGGAGTCCCCCGGCCAGATGTGCAGCGGCTTGGCGGCACCCTGAGCCTGCTGCAGCGAGGTGCGCTCGGGCAGCTGCGGCGCCAGCACCAGCGGACCGAACATGTCGCGCAGCTCCTTGATGCGGAACTGGTGCTCGATCGACTGCGGGCGCACCCGGTTCACGACGATTCCCAGCGGCTGCAGGCGGGGGGAGAGGCCGCGGCGGATCTCCTCGATGGCACGCAGCGCGCGGTCCGCCGCGGCGACCGAGAACAGTCCCGGCTCCGTGACCACCATCACGCGGTCGCTGGCCGCCCAGGCCGTGCGCGTGAGCGCGTTCAGGGAGGGCGCGCAGTCGATGAGCACGAGGTCGTACTCGCTCTCGACGGTCGCAAGCGCCTCTTCGAGCTTCCACACGTCGCGCACGCTGGGGTGCGGTCCGTCGAAGTTGATCGCCGACGGGCTGCCGATCAGCAGGTCGATCGTGCCGGGGTGCACCTTGGCCCAGCCGCTGGTGGTGATCGCCTGACGGACCACCTTCTCCTTCGGGTTCTCCAGCACGTCGGCGATGTTCAGCCGGCCCGCGATCTGGATGTCCATGCCCGTGGAGACGTCCGACTGCGGGTCGAGGTCGACCACGAGGGTTCGGATGCCACGGGCGAAGGCGGCGGAGGCGAGACCGAGGGTCACGGTCGTCTTGCCGACGCCTCCCTTGAGGGAGCTGACGCTGAGTACGTGCACGACTTACACGTTACCGTGCCGTTGCCGTGAGACTCCTCCGTGCCCCGCGCGCCGGGTTCACGCGGTGGGAGGCACGGGCCGGCAGGCATTAGTGTGGGGACACACTCAGCCTCCGCTCCGCGCGCGGCATCCGGCGCGCGACGACCTCCGAAGAGGTGTGCATGTTCCAGAAGATCCTGGTGGCCAACCGTGGTGAGATCGCGATCCGCGCATTCCGCGCGGCGTACGAGGTGGGGGCTCGGACCGTCGCCGTGTTCCCGTATGAGGACCGGGGCTCGCTGCATCGGCTGAAGGCCGACGAGGCCTACGAGATCGGCGAGCGCGGTCACCCCGTGCAGGCCTACCTCGACGTGGACGGGATCATCGCCGTGGCGCTCGACGCCGGTGCCGATGCGATCTACCCGGGCTACGGATTCCTCTCCGAGAACCCCGAGCTGGCCGAGAAGGCCGCCGCTGCGGGCATCACCTTCATCGGTCCGCCCGCGCAGGTGCTGGAGATGGCGGGCAACAAGGTGGAGGCCAAGCGGCACGCAGTGGAGGCCGGCGTCCCCGTGCTGCGCTCGACCGAGGCATCCGACGACGTCGAGGCGCTGGTCGCGCAGTCCGACGAGATCGGGTTCCCGCTGTTCGCGAAGGCCGTCGCCGGAGGCGGCGGCCGCGGAATGCGCCGCGTGGAGACCAAGGGCGAGCTCGCGCCGGCGCTGGCCGAGGCCATGCGCGAGGCGGGGGCCGCGTTCGGCGATTCGCGGATGTTCCTGGAGCAGGCCGTGCTGCGCCCGCGTCACATCGAGGTGCAGATCCTCGCCGACGGGCGGGGGAGCACCGTGCACCTGTTCGAGCGGGACTGCTCGGTGCAGCGCCGCCACCAGAAGGTGATCGAGATAGCCCCCGCGCCGAACCTGGACGAGAAGACCCGCAGCGACCTGCATCGTCACGCGATCGCGTTCGCGCGGTCGATCGGCTACCAGAACGCGGGAACGGTGGAGTTCCTGCTCGAGACGGCCGGACCCCGCACGGGGGAGGTCGTCTTCATCGAGATGAACCCCCGCATCCAGGTCGAGCACACGGTGACCGAGGAGGTCACCGACGTCGACCTCGTCCGTGCGCAGATGCAGATCGCGAACGGCGCGACCCTCGCAGATCTCGATCTCGAGCAGGACGACATCCAGCTGCGCGGCGCCGCGCTGCAGTGCCGCATCACGACCGAGGACCCGACGCAGGGCTTCCGGCCGGACACGGGGAAGATCACCACCTACCGCTCCCCGGGCGGCGCCGGCATCCGCCTCGACGGCGGGACCACGGCTGCGGGCTCCCAGATCAGCCCCTACTTCGACTCGATGCTCTCCAAGCTGACCTGTCGCGGGCGCTCGTTCAACAGCGCGGTCTCCCGCGCACGACGCGCACTGGCCGAGTTCCGCATCCGCGGCGTGTCGACGAACATCCCCTTCCTGCAGGCCGTGCTGGACGACCCCTCCTTCGCGGCGGGCGACCTGTCCACCTCGTTCATCGACGAGCGTCCCGAGCTGCTGCGCGGGCGGGTCTCGAAGGACCGCGGATCGAAGATCCTGCGGTGGCTCGTGGACGTCACGGTGAACAAGCCGAACGGCGAGAACCCGCTGGCCCTGCCGCCCTCGCACAAGCTCCCCGCGCTCGACCTCGGCGTCGAGCCGCCCGCGGGCTCGCGCCAGCGGCTGCAGGAGCTGGGGCCGGCCGGCTTCGCGGCGGCGCTGCGCGAGCAGAAGGCACTCGCCGTCACCGAGACGACGTTCCGCGACGCGCACCAGTCGCTGCTGGCCACGCGCGTGCGCACCAGCGATCTCGTCGCGGTCGCGCCGTACGTCGCCCGCATGACCCCGCAGCTGCTCTCGGTGGAGGCCTGGGGCGGCGCGACCTACGATGTCGCACTGCGCTTCCTCGGCGAGGACCCGTGGGAGCGACTGGCGGCACTGCGCACGGCGCTGCCGAACATCAACATCCAGATGCTGCTGCGCGGGCGCAACACCGTCGGGTACACGCCGTACCCCACCGAGGTGACCGACGCGTTCGTGCGCGAGGCCGCCGCGACAGGCGTGGACATCTTCCGCATCTTCGACGCGCTCAACGACGTGTCCCAGATGCGCCCCGCGATCGACGCGGTGCTGGGCACCGGCACCGCGGTCGCGGAGGCGGCGCTCTGCTACACGGGTGACCTGCTCGATCCCGCCGAGGACCTGTACACGCTGGACTACTACCTGCGCCTCGCCGAGCAGATCGTGGACGCAGGTGCGCACGTGATCGGCATCAAGGACATGGCCGGTCTGCTGCGCCCTGCAGCGGCCGCGAAGCTCGTGACGGCGCTGCGCGAGCGGTTCGACCAGCCCGTGCACGTGCACACGCACGACACCGCCGGCGGCCAGCTGGCGACCCTGCTCGCTGCGAGCGGAGCCGGAGCGGATGCCGTGGATGTGGCGTCCGCGCCGATGTCGGGCACCACCAGCCAGCCGTCCCTGTCGGCCCTGATCGCGGCGCTCGCGCACACCGAGCGCGACACCGGCATCGATCTTCAGGCGGCATCGGACCTGGAGCCGTACTGGGAGGCGATGCGTCACCTGTACCGCCCGTTCGAGTCGGGCCTGCCGAGCCCCACCGGGCGCGTGTACCACCACGAGATCCCCGGCGGGCAGCTGTCGAACCTGCGTCAGCAGGCCATCGCGCTGGGGCTGGCCGACGACTTCGAGCTCATCGAGGACATGTACGCCGCGGCGAACGACATCCTCGGCCGCGTGCCGAAGGTGACTCCGTCCTCCAAGGTGGTCGGAGACCTGGCGCTGCACCTCGCAGCGGTCAAGGCGGACCCCGCCGACTTCGCCGCGAACCCGGAGCGCTACGACATCCCGGACTCCGTGGTGGGATTCATGGCGGGGGAGCTGGGCGATCTGCCCGGCGGCTGGCCCGAGCCGTTCCGAAGCAAGGTGCTCGCGGGCCGCGCCGCCAAGGCGAGCATCACGCCGCTCACCGATGCCCAGCGGGCGGCACTGAACGGCACGTCCGGCGAACGTCGCGACATGCTCAACGAGCTTCTCTTCCCGGTGCCGACGAAGACCTTCCGGCAGGGCCGCGAGGAGTTCGGCGACCTTTCCGTGCTGGGGACGTCCGACTACCTGTACGGGCTGGTTCCCGGGGCCGAGCACGCCGTCGAGATCGAGCGCGGGGTGCGGCTGTACGTCGGTCTCGAAGCGATCGGCGAGGCGGATCCGAAGGGCATGCGCACGGCCATGACCACCCTGAACGGGCAACTGCGTCCGGTCTCGGTGCGGGACCGCTCGATCATCGTGGACGCCCGCGAGACCGAGAAGGCCGACACCTCCAAGCCCGGCCAGATCGCGGCCCCGTTCTCGGGCGCGGTGACGCTGAAGGCGGTGGAGGGGCAGCCGGTGAAGGCCGGTGACGCCGTGGCATCCATCGAGGCGATGAAGATGGAGGCGGCGATCACGAGTCCGGTCGACGGCGTGGTCGAGCGCCTCGCGATCGACGAGACCCAGCAGGTCGACGCCGGTGATCTTTTGGTCGTGGTCCGTCCCGCGCACTAATCTTGGGCGGGCGCATGTCTGCGCCGGAGCTTGGAGCTGGAACCGTGACGCCGAAGAACAACGTTGACCCCGAAGGGGATGATGATTCGCTGGGCGTGCTCGACGACACCCCGTCGTCGGACACGACCGCGATCGGCCTGCATCGGAACACCTCGCAGGTGAGCGTCTCGCTGCCCACCGGCGGCGATGACGACGACATGGTCGATGACGAGGTGATCGGCGGCGAGATCGTCTCGGACCTCATCATCGACACGTCGTCGGTGGCGGACCCGGACACCTTCGCGCGGATCAGCCGGGAGGCGCCCGAGATCGTCATCGAGCTGCCTGCGGACGACGCACCCGCGTCGGCCGAGGAACCGGCTGACCCGGAGGAACCGGCTGACCCGGAGGAACCGGCGGATACCGAGGAGCCGGCTGAGGCCGAGGAGACGGAAGAACCGGCGGCGGAGTCGGAGATCGTCGCGGACCCGATGCGGGACGACTCGGCGCCGGTCCGAGAGGACCCTTCGGGCGAGCGTCGGCCCGCACCCGGTATCCGACCCGAGCTCGTCCTTCCCGTGCCGGCGGCAGCGGCCGGGAAAGCGGGCCGGAAGAAGCCGGGCGCGCCGAAGAAGTCCGCGAAGCCCGAGGCGTCCGTGAGGCACGGGGCATCGGACGAACCCGACACGGCGGACGCCGGGCCGGCAGCGGTGCCGGAGATCGATGCCGCACTCGCGCCCGTCGGAGCCGAACCCGTCGCAGCCGAACCCGTTGCAGCCGAGCCGGCTGCGGACCCGACCGATGCACCAGCGCAGGAGGCGATGTCCGCCGACGCGCAGCCGCCGCACGACACCGAGCCCGCACGGCCCGGGACCGCAGAGGAGAACCGCACCATGGCGACCGAAGATCGTGCGCCCGCCGCGCGCACCGCGGCTGAGCTCGAACGCACCGCGGAGGGGCCGCGGCAGGCATCCGATCTCCCCCTCACCTCGAAGCGACTCGACGAGCTCGGCGACGCCGGGCGCGAGAGCGCGGACCTGCTGACCGCGGACCGCCTGCTCGATCCCTCTCGGATCGCCAGGCCCGAGCCGGAGGGTGCGTGGAGCCACCTGCTCTACGCCGTCTCGGGGGGCCGGATCAACATCGGCGATGGACGCAGGGCCCGCGAGCGCAAGCTGCTGAGCGCGCGCATCGCGGCGCCGCTGACCGGCAGCGCCCGCTTCGTGCCCGTGCTCTCACGCAAGGGCGGTGTGGGCAAGACCACCGTCACGGCGCTGCTCGGCATGGCCCTCGCGGACGCTCGCGACGACCGCGTCATCGCCGTCGACGCCAACCCCGACCGCGGCACCCTCGCCGAGCGGGTCGCGGGCAGCCACGGCCGATCGGTGCGGGACGTGGTGCGCGCCCAGCACGAGATCCGGGGATTCCACGACATCTCCGCGCTCGTCGCCAGGGACGAGACCCGCCTGGACGTGCTGGCGTCCGACGCGGATCCGCGCGTGTCCGAGGCGTTCGGCGATGCCGATTACCGCGACGTCGCGGCTGTCGCCGCTCAGTACTACTCGCTCGTGCTCACGGACTCGGGCACCGGGATCGTGCACTCGGTGATGGACGCCACGCTCGATCTGGCCGATCAGCTCGTGATCGTGTCGGGGCTCAGCGTCGACGAGGCGCGACTGGCCTCCGAGACGTTGACGTGGCTGGAGACCAACGGCCACGCGCGGCTCGCCAGAGAAGCCGTCGTCGTGCTGAACCAGTCCACCCCCGGTGCGCCGCTCGTTCGGCTGAGCGAGCTCGAGGCGCATTTCTCCACCCGCGCCGCGCACGTGCTGCGCATCCCGTACGACCCGCAGATCGCGGGCGGCGGGCCGATCGGATTCGGGTCACTACAGCCGGAGACCAGGCGCGCCGCGCGCGAGGTCGCGGCCGTGCTGATCGAGGGGCTGCGCGGAGCCGCCTGATGACCGTCCGTGAGATCCGCCTGTACGGCGACCCCGTGCTGCGCCAGAAGTGCGCTCCCATCGACGCCATCGACGACGGCGTGCGCGCGCTGATCGCCGACCTCGTCGAGACGGTCGAGCTGCCCGGCCGCGCCGGCGTCGCCGCCAACCAGATCGGCGTCGCGCAGCGCGCGTTCAGCTACAACATCGACGGCGACATCGGCTACGTGATCAACCCGGTGCTGGTCGAGGTGCGCGGCGAGCCGGCCGAAATCGGCGAGGGATGCCTGTCGGTGCCTGGCCTGTGGCACGACACCCCGCGATATCCGTGGGCGCGTGTCGAGGGGATCGATCTCGACGGCGAGCCGGTCGTGCTCGAGGGGGAGGGCCTGCTCGCGCAGGCCCTGCAGCACGAGACCGACCACCTCGACGGCATCGTGTACCTCGGCCGGCTCACGGGCGAGACGCGCCGCGTCGCCATGCGCCAGGTGCGCGAGAGCGACTGGTTCTGATCCGGCGGATCAACGCTGCGCAGCGGCGTTGAAGCGCCCGTCGACGAGTCGGCTCAGCCCAGCGGCGTCGTCGTGGTGTGAGTGGGCGCCGCGTAGATCTCGGCGATCTCGTCGGCGAAGTCCCGCATGATCACGTTGCGCTTGATCGAGAGCTTCGGCGTCAGATGGCCGCTGTCCTCGGTCCACTCGATCGGGAGGATCGTGAACTTGCGGATCGACTCCGCACGCGAGACCGTCTTGTTCGCGCGATCGATGGCGCGCTGCACCTCGTCGCGCACGGCGGGGCTCGCCGCGGCATCCGCGAGAGACATGTCCGCGGGCAGGCCGTTGTTGGCCAGCCAGGTCGGCAGCATCTCGGAGTCGAGCGTGACCAGCGCCGCGATGAACGGCTTCTGGTCGCCGACCACCACCACCTGCCCGACGATCGGGTTGGACCGGATCGGGTCCTCGAGGCCGGCCGGCGCGACGTTCTTGCCGCCGGCGGTGACGATGAGCTCCTTCTTGCGTCCCGTGATCGTCAGGAAGCCGTCGGAGTCGAAGCTGCCCATGTCGCCGGTGCGGAACCAGCCGTCGTCGAACGCATCGGCGGTCGCCTCGGGGTTGTTCCAATACTCCTTGAAGACGTTGATGCCGCGCACCTCGATCTCGCCGTCATCGGCCAGTCGCACGCCCACGCCCGGCAGCGCCGGACCGACCGTGCCGATCTTGGACTTGTCGGCGAGGTTCACCGTCGCGGGCGCTGTGGTCTCGGTGAGGCCGTAGCCCTCCAGGATCACCACTCCCAGGCTGTGGAAGAAGTGCCCCAGGCGGGCGCCGAGCGGCGCCGAGCCGGAGACCGCGTAGGCGACATTGCCGCCCATCGCCTCGCGAAGCTTGCCGTAGACGAGCTTGTCGAACAGCGCGAACTTCAGCTTGAGCCCGAGCGGCACCTTGCGACCCTCCTCCAGCAGGGTCGAGTGCTCGATCGCGGCGGCGGCCGCAGCCCGGAAGATCTTGCCCTTTCCACCGGCCTCGGCCTTCTGCTCGGCGGAGTTGTACACCTTCTCGAACACGCGGGGCACCGCCAGCAGGAACGTCGGCTTGAACGATCCGAGCGCGGGCAGCAGGTTCTTCGTGTCGGGCTGGTGCCCGGTGCGCACGCCGGCGTGGATGCCGAGGATCGAGATGAAGCGCGCGAACACGTGCGCAGTGGTGATGAACAGCAGCGTCGACGCGCCGGGCATCGAGACCACCTCGTCGAGGGCCTTGGCCGAGTTGCGGGACAGCTCGACGAAGTTGCTGTGCGTGAGCACGCAGCCCTTCGGGCGTCCCGTCGACCCGGACGTGTAGATGAGGGTCGCGATGTCCGACCCCACGGCCAGGCTCCGGCGACGCTCGATCTCGGCATCCTCCACGCCGGCTCCCTGCGCCGTGAGCGCGTCGATGGCGCCGAGATGCAGCTGCCACACCTCCCTGACCAGCGGAAGGTCGCCGCGCACCTCGTCGACGCGGGCGAAGTGCTCGGGCGACTCGACGATCAGCGCGATCGCCCCGGAGTCCTCCAGGATCCACTGGATCTGCGAGGGGGAGCTCGTCTCGTAGACCGGCACCATCACGGCGCCGGCGTAGAACAGCGCGAAATCGATCAGGGTCCACTCGTAGGTGGTGCGGGCGATGAATCCCACCTTGTCGCCCGGGTTGATGCCGGCGGCGACGAAGCCCTTCGCCAGCGCGATCACCGCGATCTCGAAGTCCCTGGCGGTGATGTCGCGCCATCCCTCGCCCTCCGGAACCGAGAACAGCGCCAGGTCGGGGGTCTGCTTCGCGCGGATCGCGAGCAGGTCGGAGGTGTTCGCCTCGGGGTCGGCGGGGACGATCGCGGGAACATCGAACTGGATCACGGCAGCTCCTTCGGTACCGGCATGGCGGGTGATGATCCCGAGTCTAGGTCATGGCATCCAGTCGCAGAAACTCTGGAACTCGGTCGCGGAGGATGCCGCGACGCTAGACTTCTGCTCGATGTTCTACTGGCTGATGAAGTACGTCGTGATCGGACCGCTGGTCAAGGCGATCTTCCGACCCTGGATCGTGGGGCGCGATAACGTGCCCGCCTCCGGCGCGGCCATCCTGGCGAGCAATCATCTGTCCTTCGCCGACTCGATCTTCCTCCCGCTGCTGCTGGATCGGCCGATGTCCTTCCTGGCCAAGAGCGACTACTTCACCGGCAGGGGCCTCAAGGGCTGGGCGACCAGGGTGTTCATGAAGGGCACCGGTCAGATCCCCATCGACCGCTCCGGCGGCAGGGCATCCGAGGCGTCGCTGAACACCGGACTGCAGATCCTGGGTCGCGGCGACCTGCTGGGCATCTATCCCGAGGGCACGCGCAGCCCCGACGGAAAGCTGTACCGCGGGCGCACGGGCCTGGCCCGCATGGCGCTGGAGGCGAAGGTCCCGGTGATCCCCGTGGTGATGGTCGACACCGACGTGGTCATGCCCATCGGCAAGCGCCTGCCCAACGTGGGACGGGTCGGAGTGCTCATCGGCGAACCGCTGGACTTCTCCCGCTACGCGGGCATGGAGAACGACCGCTACATCCTTCGCGCGGTCACGGACGAGATCATGATCTCTCTGCAGCGGCTGGGGTCGCAGGAGTACGACGACGTGTACGCGTCCACCGTGAAGGACCGCCTGCCGCACCGCGGCTGACGCCGTGTGCGACGCCGTCACAGCGCGGGTTCGCCGGCGGGGCTGACACTAAGCTGAGAGGATGCACCCCTCGCACCCCGAACTCGACGCGTGGCGCTCGCTCCCGATCAGACAGCAGCCGCAGTGGCCCGACGCCGAGCGGGTCGCCGAGGTCTCCGCGCAGATCGCCGCGCTGCCGCCGCTGGTCTTCGCGGGCGAGGTGGACAACCTGCGCGAGCGGCTGGCGCGCGCGGCATCCGGCAACGCCTTCCTGCTGCAGGGCGGCGACTGCGCCGAGACGTTCGCGGGCGCGACGGCGGATCAGATCCGCAACCGCATCAAGACGGTGCTGCAGATGGCGGTCGTACTCACCTACGGCGCCTCCATGCCGGTGGTGAAGATGGGGCGCATGGCGGGCCAGTTCGCCAAGCCCCGCTCCAGCGACACCGAGACCCGCGGAGAGGTGACGCTGCCGGCGTACCGCGGTGACATCGTCAACGGCTACGACTTCACAGAGAAGTCCCGACAGCCCGATGCCGGGCGGCTGCTGCAGGGCTACCACATGGCCTCGTCGACGCTGAACCTGATCAGGGCGTTCACCCAGGGCGGATTCGCCGACCTGCGCGAGGTGCACTCCTGGAACAGGGGCTTCGCCCAGAACCCGGCCAACCAGCGCTACGAGCGCATGGCCGCCGACATCGACCGCGCGATCAAGTTCATGGAGGCGGCCGGCGCCGACTTCGACGAGCTCAAGCGCGTGGAGTTCTTCACCGGGCACGAGGGCCTGCTGATGGACTACGAGCGTCCGATGACGCGCATCGACTCGCGCACCGGAACGCCGTACAACACGTCGGCGCACTTCCTGTGGATCGGGGAGCGCACCCGCGACCTCGACGACGCCCACGTCGACTACTTCTCGCGCATCCGCAACCCGATCGGCGTCAAGCTGGGGCCGACCACGGCACCGGAGACCGCCCTCGCGCTGATCGACAGACTCGACCCGGACCGCGAGCCGGGCCGGCTCACCTTCATCACCCGTATGGGCGCGGGGAGGATCCGGGATGCTCTTCCGCCGCTGCTGGAGGCCGTGAAGGATTCCGGCGCCACGCCGCTGTGGGTCACCGACCCCATGCACGGAAACGGGATCACCACGTCGACCGGCTACAAGACCCGTCGCTTCGACGACGTGGTCGACGAGGTGCGCGGCTTCTTCGAGGCGCACCGCGCCGTGGGCACGTTCCCCGGAGGCATCCACGTCGAGCTCACCGGCGACGACGTGACCGAGTGCCTGGGCGGCTCCGAGCACATCGACGAGGCCACGCTCGCGACGCGCTACGAGAGCCTGTGCGACCCCCGCCTGAACCACATGCAGAGCCTGGAGCTGGCGTTCCTGGTGGCCGAGGAGCTCGAGAAGCGCTGAGCGCCGCCCGCTGAGCGCGGCCCGCCGGCCCCGGCGCCAGTCAGCCGCTGACGTTGAGGAAGATGTAGATCTCGGTGCCCTTGCGCTGCATCGAGCCCGTCTCCGGGTCGGTGTGCTGGGCCTTGGTCAGCCCGTTGGGAACGCCTCCCCAGAACGGGGCGTACTTCGCCTTGAACCCGGCGTCCTCGATCTTCTTCACCGCCTGATCCCTGGTCATGCCGGCGACACTGGGAACTTCGAACAGCTGCGGACCCTTCGACACCGTCAGCGTCACCGTGTCCCCGGGGCGCCAGCTGCCGCCGCCGGGGCGCTCGGTGGTCTGCGCGATCACGTGCCCCTTCTCGACGGTGTCGCTGAAGTCCTCCGGCACGTTCTCGTCCACGACCAGCCGCGCGTCCTTGAGCGTCTGCTTCGCCTCGTCGAGGGGCGTGCCGACCACGTTCGGCACGGGGCCGAGTGAGAGCTGGATGACGGCCTCGTCGCCTTCGAAGAGATCGCAGCCGTCGCCGCAGGGATAGGCGTCGCCGCCTGCCCGCGGTGTGATGCGCACGTTGAGCACCAGTCCGGCATCGAGATCGGCGAAGTACTTCTCGGCATCGTCCGCGACGACGACCGCGTTCTCCTGGAGAGTTGCGCGCGCGTCAGCCTCTGAGAGCCCGGAGAGCTTGCCGACCGTGTGCTGGGCGGGGCCCGCCGACACGACCAGCGTGACCGTGGTGTCCTTCTCGACCCGCTCTCCGGAGGCGGGATGCGATTCGATGACCTCACCGGCGGGAACATCGAGCGAGGAGCGCTGCGTCGTCGTGGACCGCAGCTCCTCGGCCTTGATCGCGTGCTCGGCATCCGCGAGCGGCATCCCGGCGACCGGGGGGACGGAGATCAGCGAACCCGGTCCTGAGCCGAACCACCAGCCCACGCCGCCGGCGGCGACCGCGAGCAGGAGCACCAGCGAGAGCAGCAGGGCGCCGCGCGCTCGGCGGCGGGCGGTGCGTCTGCGCAGTCGCGCGCCGTTGTCGGCCGCCTCGGCGTCGGCGGGCTCGGCCGGGCCGGGCAGGACCGCGGTGCCGCCGGCGATCACCTTGGTCACCGCGCCGGAGTCGTGCCGGGCGGAGACGGTCGTGCCCGTCGTGGGCGTGGGCGTCACGCCCAGCTCGCGCTCGATCTCCCGCAGGCGGTCCAGCATCTGCTGAGCATCCAGCGGGCGCTCTTCCGGGGACTTGTCGGTGGCCCACAGCACCAGCTCGTCCAGCTGCTCCGGCACACCCGGATTGCGCACGCTGGGGCGGGGGACCTGCTCGGTGGCGTGCTGGAAGGCGATCTGCATCGGCTGCTCGCCCTTGTACGGCTGCTCGCCGACGAGCATCTCGTACAGCATGATGCCGAGCGCGTAGATGTCGCTGCGGGCATCCGCCGTGCCGCGCGTCACCAGCTCGGGAGCCAGATACGCGATCGTGCCCAGCAGCTGCGCGCCGGTGGCGGTGTTCGCCGTGGTGGCGCGGGCCAGGCCGAAGTCGCCGATCTTGATGCGGCCGTCCTCGGCGAGGAGCACGTTCTCGGGCTTGACGTCGCGGTGCACGATCCCGGCGCGGTGGGCAGCGGCGAGTCCCGCCAGGATCGCGTCCATGATGGTGACCGTCTGAGCGACGGTGAGGCGCTTCTGCTCGCGCATCAGCTCGCGCAGCGTGATCCCGGGGAGGTACTCCATGACCAGGTAGGCCAGATCGCCGTCCTGTCCCTGGTCGAACACATTCACCACGTGCGGGTCGGCCAGGCGGGCCGCCGAGCGGGCCTCCTGGATGAACCTGCTCTGGAACGCCGAGTCGTCGCTCAGGTGCGCATGCATCACCTTCAGCGCGATGCGGCGCTCCAATCGCATGTCGGTCGCGACGTACACCGTGGCCATCCCGCCGCGCGCGATGCGTGCGCGCACCCGATATCGGCCGTCGACAAGCCGCCCGATGAGGGGATCGGCCGACGCAGTGCTCACGGAACGAGTCTATGAAGAAGCGGGTGCGCGCCGCGGCAGCGGCGCACCTGAACGAGGTTTCGATCCGGTGACGACTCGGCCATCAGCGCAGGGTCGCGACCCAGCGGTGCGCCTGCTGCTCCCACTGGCCGTAGCGATCCGGGTAGGCCGAGATCTGCACCGCCTGAGCCGCGTCGGTGAACACTCGGTTCTGCCAGTCCGCGAGGTCCAGCAGGCCCCGGCTCGTGCTCCCGTTCGGATCGTGGCGGCCGCCGTAGAACACGCGGATGCTGCGATCGGCGTCTCTGATCTGCTCGGCGGTGCCCCACCCCTGGCTGGGTCGCTGCTGGAACAGCCCGAGCGAGTCGCGGTCGCCGTGATCGAGGTTGCGCATCGAGGACTCCACCATCGCGGTCGCCAGTGCGATCGCGATGCCGCGGTCGGGCACGCCGAGCTCGCGCCCGATCCGGATGATGTGCAGGGCGTTCGCGCGCTGCGTCGCATCCAGGTTCGCACTCAGCTGCGCGGGACCCAGCAGCAGCGACTGCCCCGGATAGATGATGCTGCCGCTCCCCAGGCCGTTCGTCCGCAGCAGGGCCGCGACCGTCGTGCCGTACTTCCTCGCGATGCCGAACAGCGTGTCTCCGCGCGCGACGGTGTGCGTCTTCGGCTTCGCAGAGGCGGGGGCGGATGCGGCGGTGGCGGGCTTCGCGGTGGCGGATGCCGGGGCCGCGGCCGGCGCTGCCGAGAGCGCGAGCCTCTGACCCGGGTAGATGATGGCGGAGCGGCCGAGCCGATTGGCCGCCACGATCGCGGCCACGGTCGTGCCGTACCGGCGGGCGATCGCATAGACCGTGTCGCCCGCTGCGACGGTGTGCGTCTTCGCCCCGCTCGGCTCGGAGGCGGCGGGTGCGGCCGCCGGCGTCGCTGGGGGAGTCAGCCGCAGGGTCTGTCCGGGGCGGATCACCGACCGCCACCCCAGGCCGTTCCACGCGAGCACGTCGGCGGGGCGCAGCCCGTACCGGATCGCGATCGCCGAGACGGTGTCGCCCTGACGCACCGTGCAGGTCGTCGGCTGCGTGGCCGCGTGCCGCACGGCGCCGGCGGGGCGCGGCGCCACGGCCGGCACGATGCCCGAGGCCGCGGACTGGCTGCGGGCCGGTTCGACGGCGTCCGCGGGCGCGGCGGCGAATGTCGCGGCGAGCGTTCCGATGACCGCCGCGGGTGCTCCGAGCCGGAGCGCCGCGGCACGGGACGAGCGAGTATGCATGTACTTCCCCCTGTATCGCTTCAGGACACGCTGACACGGATGTAAAGAGTTGTCAACAGAAGTGGCTGGTGTGAACAATGTGACCAGTGTGATCTGTGCGCCGCTCGCGCGGGAATGAGATAGTTGACACGTGTCTGAGAACGCGGCTGAAACCACCGACTGGCTGACCATCCCCGATCTGGCCGAGGTGCTCGGCGAGACGCCAGGGCGCGTGCGGCGGCTGCTCGACGAGCGCTACCTGGTCGGCTCGCGGCGCAGCGGCGTGTTCGCGGTCCCGGCGATCTTCGTCGTCGACGGCCGCCCGCTGCCCTCGCTGCGCGGCACGGTGATCGCCCTGCAGGACGCCGGGTTCAGCGACGACGAGGCGATCGACTGGATGCTCGCCGAGGAGGACAGCCTGGGACGCGCGCCGATCGCCGCGCTGCGGGACGGGCACAAGAGCGAGGTCAGGCGCATCGCGCGCACTCTCGCGTGAGAGCCGCCGTCGTGCGGGCCGACGGCCCGGTCAGGCGGAGCGGGCGATCGCCGCGTCCGCGAGCGCACGCAGCGCTGCGGCGGCCTGCTCGTCGATGCCGGCCGCGATCAGCGCCCGCTCGGCCTGTGCGGTGAAGTCCTCGATCATCTCCTCGATGCGACGTGGCGCCCCGGTGCTCCTGATGAGCCTCTGCAGCTCGGCCACGGCCGGGGCCGGCAGGCTGGCGTCGCCGAGCGCGGCATCCAGCTCCGCTCGCTGCGCGGCCGGAAGACGCTCGCGCGCGACGGCGATCAGCGCGGTGCGCTTGCCCTCGCGCAGGTCGTCGCCGGCGGGCTTGCCGGTGACGGCGGGGTCGCCGAACACGCCGAGCAGATCGTCCCGCAGCTGGAAGGCCATGCCGATCGGATGCCCGAAGTCGCGCAGCGATGCGCGCAGCGCGCTGTCGGCTCCGGCCAGGGTCGCGCCCAGCAGCAGCGGCTCCACGACGCTGTAGCGGGCCGACTTCAGCGACGCCACCCGGAGCGCCCGCTCCAGCAGCGTCGACGGCTCGCTCACGCTCCACGCCGACTCCTCGGCGATGTCGAGCATCTGGCCCACGGTCACGTCGCGCCGCATGCGCGCGTATTCGGCCCGCGTCGCCGCGGCGTGCGGATGCTGCTGCAGCGCCTCCTCGAGCAGGTCGTCGCTCCAGGCCACCAGCAGGTCGCCCAGGAGCACGGCGGCGGACCGGCCGAAGGCCTCGGCGTCGCCGTGCCATCCCGCCGCGCGGTGGGCGGCCCCGAGAGCGCGGTGGGCGGCGGGAAGGCCCCGGCGGGTGTCGGAGTTGTCGATCAGGTCGTCGTGCACGAGCGCGGCGGACTGGAAGATCTCCAGCGAGGCGCACAGGCCCCACAGCGCGGGCGTCCCGGCGACGGCGCGCGGGGCGGCCGCGGTCCATCCCGCGTGGCAGAACCGCGCGCGCAGGCGCTTGCCTCCCGCCAGCGTCGAGCCGGCGGCGCGCAGGAAGAGCGCCGCATCGGGGCCGTAGTCGCCGGCATCCGCCTGCCGCTGCGCGACGAACGCGTCGAGCCGGGCGGTGACGGCGTCCGTGATGGAGGAGGGGAGCACGATTCCCAGCCTAGATGCAGGATTTCCCGAGCACGCGGCTAGCCGCCCGCTCCCGGACGCGGGTACAGTGGAGGGAACCAACCAAGGGGGTCGGAGATGCCTCTTTCCGAACAAGAGCAGCGGATGCTCGACGAGATGGAACGCCATCTCCTTCAGCACGACGCGGATGTCGTGTCGGCGCCGTCCGGTGATCGCGCGCTCAGCTACCGGAACCTGATCTACGGCGCGCTGCTGGTGCTCCTGGGCGTGGGCGGTCTCATCGCTGCGGTCGTCGCGAACGGTCGGATCGGCGCGGTCGGCAGCATCATCATCGGCGTGGTCGCCTTCCTCGCGATGCTCGGCGGAGCCATCCTCGCGTTCACCCCGGTGCGCCGCCCGGTCTCGGGCGCTCAGCCGGATGCCGGGACGCACTCGGCGCATGCGCGCACCTCGTCCTTCATGGACCGCATGAACGACCGATGGGACAGGCGCCAGGACGAGCGCTGATCTGACCTGCTGCAAGAGCCCGGATGCTGAGCATCCGGGCTCTTCTGCGTCTTGAGCGGATTTTCCCTCCACTGCCGCTCCACTGTCCTCCACCCCCGTGATTCCGCGTGATCACGGGGGTTTCTGCGCGTGTGCCCGCGCCCGTCCGAAGATCGGTGGCGAATTGTCGTAGGAAAGTGGAGGGTTGTGGAGTAAAGTGGTGCGCACCTCGGGTTGGCCGGACGCAGAGGGGGTGATGGCCGATGTTGCTGGGAACGCATACCCCGAAGCTCGACGACAAGGGCCGCGTGATCCTTCCTGCGAAGTTCCGCGAGGATCTCGCCGGCGGCATCGTCGTGACCCGGGGCCAGGAGCACTGCCTGTACGTGTACAGCACGGCGGAGTTCGAGGCCCAGCACGAGAAGATCCGCCAGGCGCCGCTCACCGACAAGCAGGCGCGCAGCTTCCTGCGCATGTTCCTCTCCGGGGCCAGTCAGGAGATGCCCGACAGCCAGAACCGCATCACCATCCCCGGCCACCTGCGGCAGTACGCGGGGCTGGAGAAGGAGCTGGTGGTCACCGGAGTCGGCGCCCACGCCGAGATCTGGGACGCCGCCGCATGGAACGCGTACCTGGAGAGCAACGAAGAGTCCTACGCAGATCTGGAGCAGGAGGTGATTCCCGGATTGTTCTGACCACGGCTGTGATGCCTCGCCGCTCCGCCCCGACACACTTCCCCGGTGCCGGGTCGAGCGGAGAGGAATCAGAGCCGGAGGTCACGGGAAGACGATCATGAGCCTCCGCGACATCCACACCCCGGTGCTCCTCGAGCGCTGCATCGAGCTGCTGGCGCCTGCCCTCGAGCACGATGGCGCCGTGCTCGTGGACGCCACGCTCGGCATGGGCGGGCACTCCGAGGCGTTCCTGGAGCGCTTCGGCCACATCCGCCTGGTCGGCCTGGACCGCGACACCGACGCGCTGCGGATCGCGGGGGAGCGGCTCGCGCGGTTCTCCGACCGCATCACCCTGGTGCACAGCGTCTACGACGAGATCGGCCTGCACGCGCAGGGCGCCTCGGCGATCCTCTTCGATCTCGGTGTCTCCTCCCTGCAGCTCGACGAGGCCGAGCGCGGCTTCGCGTACTCCAAGGATGCGCCGCTGGACATGCGGATGGACCAGTCCAAGGGCCGCACGGCGGCGGCGATCCTCGCCGAGTACAGCGAGGGGCAGCTGCGTCGCATCTTCGAGCGCTACGGCGAGGAGAAGCTCGCCGGGCGCTACGCCCGGTTCATCGTCGAGGCCAGGGCGCAGCATCCGCTCACCCGCTCCGGAGAGCTGGTCGATCTGCTCGTGGCGGCGACCCCCGCCGCCGCGCAGCGCGCCGGGCACCCGGCCAAGCGCGTGTTCCAGGCGCTGCGCATCGAGGTCAACTCCGAGCTGAGCGTGCTCGCCGACGCCATCCCCTCGGCATTGGACGCACTGGACGTGCGTGGACGGATCGCGATCATGGCCTACCAGTCGCTGGAGGATCGCCTGGTCAAGCAGGCGTTCGCCGCGGCATCCGCCTCCACGGCTCCCGCCGGGCTGCCCGTGGAGCTGCCCGAGCACGCACCGCGGTTCCGCATCCTGACCAAGGGCGCGGAGCAGGCGGGCGACGACGAGCGCGCACGCAACCCGCGCGCCATCCCGGTGCGGCTGCGCGCCGCCGAGAAGCTGAGGGAGACGGCATGAGCCTGCTGACAGCCCGCGTTCTGCCGCGCATCGAGCCCCGCGCCAATCGCGGTCAGAAGCCCGCGCGACGGCTGCGACCGGTCGCCGCCCCGCACGGCGTCCGCCGCCCCAAGCTCGCCTACGCCGCTCTCGCCGTCGGGGGCGCTCTGGCGATCGGCGCCGCGCAGATGGGCATCTCGCTCGCCTCCACGCATGACGCGTTCGTGCTCGCCGAGCTGAACCACCAGCAGTCCGAGCTGCGGCTGCAGAAGCAGGCGCTGGGCGACGAGGTCGTCGCGGCGAGCTCGCCGCAGGAGCTCGCAGCGAGGGCCGACCGCCTGGGGCTCGTCGTCGCGGGCTCCGCGTCATACCTGAAGCTGAGCGACGGCACCGTGCGCGGCGCCGGAGACGGCGCGTCCTGGATCTCGACGGTGGCGCCCAACGGCGCCACGAAGGTCGGCAACGCCCTCATCCCCGCACCCCCGCCGCCCGTGTCGGACGTGACCAGCGCCGAGACCACCGAAGAAGCCGAGACCGACCCCGCACTCCCGCCCGTCATCGGCGACGGCCTCCCCTCGCCGACGACCCATTAGCATCCGGATGGAGACCGCCGCATGACCACTCGCGCCACCCGCGGGACGCGCCGTCGCACGGTCGTCGCCCTCGCGATGATCCTCGCCGTGCTGGGTGCGTTCGTCTTCCGTCTCGTGGACATCCAGGTCGTGCACGCCGATGATCACGTCGCCGACTCGCTGACCAGCCTGGGCAGCTCCACCAAGGTCCCCGGCGCGCGCGGCGACATCGTGGACGAGAACGGCACCGTGCTGGCATCCGACGCCTTCGTCTACGACTCGCAGCTGGACCCGCTGCTGATCGACAAGTTCGAGAAGCAGACCGACCCGAAGAAGAAGCCGAAGCTGCCGTGGTCCGAGGCGAGCGACAGGATCGCCGAGATCGTGGGGATGACCGGCGACGACGTGCGCGCCCTCGTCGCTTCTGCGCTGGAGAAGAACCCGCTCAGCCAGTACGCCAAGCTGAAGAACGGACTCTCCACCGAGCAGTACCTGGCACTGCGCGATCTCGGGCTCGCCTACGTGCACAGCTTCCAGCGCGCCATCAGGGTGTATCCGAACGGCGCCGTCGCGGGCAGCATCGTGGGGTTCCTGAACGGCGAGGGCAAGCCGCAGTACGGCATCGAGCGGGTCGATCAGAAGTGCCTGGCGGCCACCGACGGCTCGATCAGCTACAAGAAGGGCAAGGGCGGCGTGCGCATCCCGGGCAGCGAGCGCACCACTCCGGCGGTCGACGGCGGCACGGTGAGGCTGACCATCGACAGCGATCTGAACTGGTACCTGCAGCAGATGATCGCCGAAGAGGTGCAGCGCCAGGGCGCGAAGGCCGGCAGCGTCACCGTGGTCGAGGTCGCCACAGGCAAGATCCGGGCAGCCGCCGAGTACCCGTCGGTGGACCCGAACAACATCAACACGGTCGCCCCGGAATACTGGAAGTCGCGGATCTTCTCGGACGCGTACGAGCCGGGATCCACGTTCAAGGCGATCACGGCGGCGACAGTGATCGACCAGGGGAAGGCGACACCCACCTCGCATGTCACCGCTGCCGCACGGGAGACGTTCCCCAACGGGACGACGATCAACGACCCGTTTCCTCATCCCGTGTACGAGTACACCCTTGCCGGCGCTCTGATCGACTCGTCGAACGTGTCGCTGTCCAAGTTCGGCACGCAGGTCGATCCGACCACGCGCGCGGAGTACCTGAAGCGCTTCGGCGTCGCCGAGAAGACCGCGATCGACTTCCCCGCCGAGCAGGCGGGAACCCTGCCCAGAGGTCGGAACGGAAAGGTTCTCGACCCGAAGGACTGGGACGGCGCCACGAAGTACACCACCACGTTCGGCCAGGCGTTCACCGTCACTCCGGCTCAGATCGCCGGCGCCTACCAGGCGATCGCCAACAACGGGAAGAAGATCGAGCTGTCGCTGGTGGAGTCCTGCACTGACGCTGACGGCACGGTGCACGAGACGGCGACGCCCGAGGGCGAGCAGATCATCAAGCCCGAGACCGCGAAGCAGGTGCAGCGGATGCTGGAGAACGTCGCCGTGCAGGGCGGCAACCGCAATACGACCAAGGTGCCGGGGTACCGCATCGGGCTGAAGACCGGCTCCGCGCAGAAGACGGACGGGCGCAGCGGATACAAGAAGGGCGTCTACTTCACCAGCATGGTGGGCATCGCACCGATCGAGGATCCGCAGTACGTCGTCCTGGTGACCATGGACGAGCCGACTAAGATGAGGACTTCGGCGGCGGACGCCGTCGCCTTCCAGCAGGCGATGACCCAGGTGCTCAAGACCTACCACGTCGCCCCTTCATCGGAGCCGATGGAGCCGCTGCTTCCCAAGTTCAACTGATCGGCGTTCCGCCGCGCATGGAGATGCCACATGATCGCCCTCTCGCTCGCTGAGATCACCGAGATCCTGCACGGCGAGCTGCACCTCGCCGGTGCGGACACCGCCGAGACCGTCGTCGACGGCACGGTGGACACCGACTCGCGCGAGATGAGCGAAGGGTCGATCTTCGTGGCCAAGCCCGGCGAGACCACCGACGGGCATCGTTTCGTCGGGGCGGCGGCCGACGCGGGCGCCGTGCTCGCGATCGTCGAGCATCCGGTCGATGTCGCCGTGAGTCAGATCGTGGTGCCGGATGCCGTGCAGGCACTCGCCGACCTCGCTCGGGCCGTGGTCGCGCGGGTGCGGGATGCCGGCGAGCTGCGCATCGTCGGGATCACCGGCTCCAACGGCAAGACCACCACCAAGAACATGCTCGCCCGCATCCTGCAGGAGGAGGGGGAGACGGTCGCGCCGATCCGGTCCTACAACAACGAGGTCGGTGCGCCGCTGACCATGCTGCGCGTCACGCCGCAGACCCGCTTCCTGGTGAGCGAGTTCGGCGCGGCGGGACTCGGCAGCATCGCGCGACTCGCAGGCCTGGTCGAGCCGGATCTGGCTGTGGTGCTGATGGTGGGTCTCGCGCATGCCGGCGGATTCGGCGGCATCGAGGCCACGGCCCTGGCCAAGTCCGAACTCGTTCAGGCCGCCCGGATCGGCGGCACCGCGGTGCTCAACACCGACGACCCGCGGGTCTGGGGGATGCGGGAGATCGCCGTCGAGCGCGAGCAGGACGTGGTCGGATTCGGTCAGGCCGCTCAGGCCCAGGTGCGTGCCGAGGACATCAGGGTGTCCGCCGACGGCACGGGCTGCACCGTCGTCGCCGGAGGCGAGCGCATCCGGCTGCGGCTGCAGGTGCTCGGAGCCCACCACGTCTCGAACGCGCTCGCGGCGATCGCCGCTGCCCGGGTGCTCGGCGTGCCCGTCGCCGTGGCGGCGGCGAGACTGGAGACCCTCGAGATCGCGGAGCGCTGGCGCATGCAGCCCATGGGCGGCGACCGGGTGCGCATCATCAACGACGCGTACAACGCCAGTCCCGATTCGATGGCGGCCGCACTGCGCACACTCGCCCAGATCACCGCCCCCGGCGAGCGCACCGTCGCCGTTTTGGGCGCGATGAGCGAGCTCGGCGAGGCGGCGGGCGAGGAGCACGACCGGATCGGACTGCTCGCGGTGCGACTGAACATCCAGCGCATCGTCGTGGTCGGGCCCGAGGCGCGCCGACTGTACCTGGCCGCGGTGGGCGAGGGGTCGTGGGACAGCGAAGCCGTGCATCTGCCGGATCAGGACGCCGCCTTCGAGTATCTGCGCACCGAGCTGCGCGACGGCGATCGCGTGCTGGTCAAGTCGTCGAACTCCGTCGGGCTCCGGCACCTCGGCGATCGTCTGGGAGAATTGTTCTCGTGAGGTCCTTGCTTATGGCGACGGCGATTTCGCTCGCCTTCACGCTCTTCCTGACCCCCGTGTTCCTGAAGGTCTTCCGCAGGATCGGGTGGGGCCAGGTCATCCGCACCCCCGAGGACATCGCGAATCCCAACCACGGCGCCAAGCGCGGCACGCCCACGATGGGCGGCGTGATCTTCATCGTCGGCACCATCGTCGGCTACTTCGTCGGCACGTTCTTCGGCGGCACCGAGCCGGCGCTGTCGGCCATCCTCGTGCTCTGGCTGATGGTCGGGTTCGGCGTGGTCGGCTTCATCGACGACTACATGAAGGTGCGCAGCCAGCGCAGCCTGGGCCTGTCCGGGTGGCGCAAGATCGTCGGCCAGCTGGCCGTGCTCATCCCGTTCGGGATCGTCGCGCTGAACTTCCCGAACTCGCTGGGCCAGTACCCTGCCAGCGGCTTCGTCTCGCTGTTCCGGGACATCTCCTGGCTGAATCTGTTCGCCTTCGGCGCCGTGCTGGGCTGGGCGCTCTATCTGATCTGGATCTCGGTGATCGGAGTCGCCACCTCCAACAGCGTCAACCTCACCGACGGCCTGGACGGGCTCGCAGCCGGAGCAGGCATCTTCGTGGTGGGCTCCTACGCGCTGATCGCCTTCTGGCAGTTCAAGCAGTCCTGCGTGGGGCAGGGCGCCGAGACGCTGGGCTGCTACGAGGTGCGCGAGCCGCTGAACCTCGCCACTGTCGCCGCCGCGTTCGCCGGCGGACTGATCGGGTTCCTGTGGTGGAACGCGCCCAAGGCGAAGGTGTTCATGGGCGACGTCGGATCGATGGCGATCGGCGGCGTGATCACCGCGATGGCGATCCTGACCCGCACCGAGCTGCTGCTGCTCGTGATCGCGGGCGCCTTCGTGATCTCGTCCGGATCGGTCATCCTGCAGCGGGCGTACTTCAAGCTCACCCGCGGCAAGCGGCTGTTCCTGATGAGCCCGTTCCATCACCACCTCGAGATGCGCGGCTGGGCCGAGGTCACCATCGTGGTGCGACTGTGGATCATCGCCGGTCTGCTGGCGGCATCCGCCGTCGGCCTGTTCTACGTGGACTGGTTCGCCCAGGCCTCGAACGGCTGAGCCGTGGTCTCCGAACGCCTGGCAGGGCTGACCAGCTGGCACTCCGACTGGACCGGGCTCCGCGTCGCCGTCCTCGGGCTCTCCGTCACCGGCTTCTCCGTCGCCGACACGCTCACCGAGCTCGGAGCCGAGGTGCTCGTGCTCTCGGAGGACGCCTCCGAGGAGTACGCGCGACTGGTGCCGGTGATCGGAGCGCGACTGGAGCTCGGATCCCTCGCCGAGGTGCCCGACGCGCTCCGGGAGTTCGCACCCGAGGTGGTCGTCGCCTCGCCGGGCTTCCCTCCCGCGCATCCGGTGATCGCCTGGGCCCACGAGACGGGGATCGCGCTGTGGGGCGACGTGGAGCTGGCCTGGCGCGTGCGCGACAAGGTGCCGCGCCCGGACGGCACCCCCGCCGAGTGGATGCTGATCACCGGGACGAACGGCAAGACGACGACCACGCAGCTGACGGCGACGCTGCTGAACGCCGGCGGTCTGCGCGCCGCCCCCTGCGGGAACATCGGCATCCCCGTGCTCGACGCCGTGCGCGATCCGGCCGGCTTCGACGTGCTCGTCGTGGAGCTCTCCAGCCATCAGCTCTGGTACATCGGCCAGTCGGAGCCCGCCGGGCAGCTCGTGCCGTACGCGTCGACCTGCCTGAACCTCGCCGACGATCACCTGGTCTGGCACGGCGGCGCCGAGGCGTACCGTGCGGCCAAGGCCGTGGTGTACCGCAACACCAAGATCGCCTGCGTCTACAACAAGTCCGACCGGGCGACGTTGCGGATGGTCGAGGAGGCGGATGTCACCGAGGGCGCCCGTGCCGTCGGGTTCGACCTGGGCACGCCCGGCCCCAGCGACCTCGGCGTGGTCGACGGCATCCTCGTGGATCGCGCGTTCCACGACGACCGCAGGCACAGTGCGCTCGAGCTGACCACGACCGACGCGCTGCGCGACGTGGGCCTGTCGGCCCCGCACGTCGTGCAGAACATCCTCGCCGCGTCCGCCCTCGCACGATCGGCCGGCGTCGAGCCCGTCGCCATCCGCGACGCGCTGGCGGAGTTCCGGATGGATGCCCACCGCATCCAGCTCGTGGCGGAGCATCGCGGCATCCGCTGGATCGACGACTCGAAGGCGACCAACCCGCACGCAGCGGCCTCGTCGCTGCGCGCGCACCCCGGCGCCGTCTGGATCGTCGGAGGCGACCTGAAGGGCGTCGACCTGGGTGCGCTGATCGCCGAGGCGGGCGGGATCGCAGGCGGGGCGATCGTGATCGGCGCGGACCGCGAGCCGGTCCTGGCGGCATTCCGGCGACACGCGCCGCACGTGCCGGTGCAGGAGGTCGTCCCCGCCGACACTGGAGAGATCATGGACCGCGTGGTGAGGATCGCGTCGGGGATGGTCGATGGCGCGGGCACGGTACTGCTGGCCCCGGCAGCGGCGTCCTTCGACCAGTTCGTCAGCTACGCGGATCGGGGAGAGCGCTTCGCCAGGGCGGTGCGCGAGTGGATCGGACAGGGGAGCGCGGATGACGCAGACGGCTCACCCTCCGCGCGCTGACGGCCGCTCGGCGATCAGGGGCCTGGCGGCCCGGGTGTCGCTCGGCCGGCTCTTCAGCCCGCCGTCCACCGAGTTCGTGATGATCGCCTCGACCGCGGTGCTGCTGACGATCTTCGGCGTTGTGATGGTGCTCTCCGCCAGCAGCGCGAACCCCTCGGCGCCGTACCAGGATGCACTCAGGCAGGGGCTGTTCGCGCTGGTCGGGATCCCGCTCATGCTCATCGTCAGCCGACTGCCGGTGGTCTTCTTCAAGAGGATCGCCTGGCCCGCGCTGATCCTCGGCGTGCTGTTCCAGCTGCTGGTCTTCGTCCCCGGTCTGGGCGTGTCGTCGTACGGCAACAAGAACTGGATCAAGATCGCAGGCATCCAGCTGCAGCCCTCCGAGTTCCTCAAACTCGCGCTGGCGGTGTGGATCGCGTGCGTGCTGATGCGCAAGCAGTCCAAGCTGGGAACCTGGCATCAGGTCTTCGTCCCCGTGGTCCCGGTGGCGGTGCTGGCGATCGGCACCGTGATCGCCGGCGACGACCTGGGCACTGTGATGGTGCTGGTGCTGGTCGTGCTGGGGTGCCTGTTCTTCTCGGGAGCGAGGCTGCGGCTGTTCATCATCCCCCTGTTGCTGGGAGCGGTCGTGGTCGCGGGCTATGCGCTCACCAGCGAGAACCGCATGAACCGCATCCTCTCGGCCTTCAACCCTGAGGCGTGCGATCCGACCGTGGACTGCTATCAGTCGGTGCACGGCATGTGGGGCATGGCCAATGGCGGCATCTTCGGGCTCGGGCTCGGGAACTCGCAGGAGAAGTACTGGCTGCCGGCGGCCTCGAACGACTTCATCTTCGCGATCATCGGCGAGGAGCTCGGACTGCTCGGCTGCCTGCTCGTGCTGGTGCTGTTCGGCTTCTTCGCCGTGGGCGTGTTCCGCATCATCCGCCGGACGGTAGACCCGTTCGTCCGGATCGCCGCCGGCGGGATCGTGGTCTGGATCGTCGGCCAGGCGCTGTTCAACATCGGCGTCGTGGTGCGCATCTTCCCCGTGATGGGGGTGCCGCTGCCGTTCGTCTCGCAGGGCGGCACCTCGCTGCTGTCGGCGATGCTGGCCTGCGGCGTGCTGCTGTCGTTCGCCCGCACGCTGCCGCCCGTCGCATCTCGAAGGGTCACGGGCCACAGGTGACCACCTATCTTCTCGCCGGCGGTGGCACCGCCGGCCACGTCAATCCGCTGCTCGCCGTCGCGGACATGCTGCGGGAACGCGCCGGCGACACCGTGCTCGTGCTCGGCACGAAGGAGGGGCTGGAGGCCCGCCTGGTGCCCGCGCGCGGCTACGAGCTGCTGATCGTCGACAAGGTGCCGTTCCCGCGTCGGCCCGACCGGGCGGCGCTGGCGTTCCCCACCCGGTTCCGCCGCGCGGTGGCGCAGGTGCGCGCGCACATCCGCGCGCACGACGTCGACGTGGTGGTCGGGTTCGGCGGCTACGCCGCTGCCCCCGCGTACGTCGCCGCCCGCCGTGAGGGCGTGCCGTTCGTCGTCCACGAGGCCAACGCGAAGCCGGGTCTGGCCAATGTGCTGGGGGCGCGGCGCGCGAGCGGGGTGGGCGTGGCGTTCGAGGGAACGCCGCTGAGGAACGGCGAGCTGGTGGGGATGCCGCTGCGCCGCGAGGTGGTCGAGCTCGACCGCGCGGCGAGCCGGGCCGAGGCCGCGGCGGAGTTCGGACTGGATGCCGATCGCCCCGTGCTGCTGGTGTTCGGCGGATCGCTGGGCGCGCTGCGCCTGAACGAGGCGCTGGCGGATTCGTGGCAGGACGTGCTCGATGCGGGCTGGCAGCTGCTGCATGTCACCGGCGAGCGCAGCGACCTGGCCGACCCTGGTGCGCCCGGGTACGCGATGCGCCGGTACGTGGACCGGATGGATCTCGCGTTCGCCCTGGCCGACCTGATCGTCTCGCGCTCGGGCGCGGCGACCGTGAGCGAGATCAGCGCGCTCGGACTGCCCGCGCTGTACGTGCCTTACGCGGTCGGCAACGGCGAGCAGCGGTTGAACGCGGCATCCGCCGTGGCCGCGGGGGCGGCAGAGCTGCTGGACGACGCGAGCTTCGACGGCGATGCCGTGCGACTGCGGGTGCTGCCCCTGCTGGCGGACCCCGATCGCATCGCCCGCATGGCGGACGCCGCGCAGCGGGTGGGTACCAGGAGCGGCACCGAGAACCTGATCGCGCTCATCGATCGTGCGCTGGCGGAAAAGTAGACTGGCAGGGACATGATCAGACCCGACCTCACCCTTCCCGTCCCCGACGACATCGAGTCCGCGCACTTCATCGGCATCGGCGGATCGGGGATGAGCGGACTGGCCCGGATGTTCCTGGATGCCGGCATCCGCGTCTCCGGCTCCGACCGCGCCGACAGCGACAATCTGCGCGCGCTGGCGGCGGCGGGCGCCACGGTGCACGTCGGCCACGACGCCGCGCACCTGGGCGATGCCGACACGGTCATCCACACGGGCGCGATCTGGCCGGAGAATCCCGAGTTCGTCACGGCGAAGGAGCGCGGTCTCCACGTCATCCACCGCTCCCAGGCGCTGCACTGGCTGATCGGCGGACGCCGGCTCGTCTCGGTCGCCGGTGCGCACGGCAAGACCAGTTCCACCGGGATGCTGGTGACGGCGCTGCAGGCGCTGGGCGCCGATCCGAGCTTCGTCAACGGGGGCGTCATCGAGCAGCTCGGCGCCTCGAGCAGCACGGGCTCCGACGAGCTGTTCGTGATCGAGGCCGACGAGTCCGACGGGACGTTCCTGCTCTACGACACCTCGATCGCGCTGATCACGAACGTCGACCCCGACCACCTCGACTTCTTCGCCTCGGAGGACGCCTTCTACGACGCCTTCGCGCGTTTCGGGAACGAGGCCGCCGAGGCGGTCGTGATCTCGGCGGACGACCCCGGCGCGCAGCGCGTGCGCGCCGCACTGACCCACGACAGGATCATCACGTTCGGACGCGCGGCGGACGCCGATCTGCGCGTCGACGACATCGACACCACCGGCGCGGTCGCGGCCACGCTGGTCAGCGGCGCGGAGTCGGTGCGCATGCGGTTGGCGGTCCCTGGGGCGCACAACGCCATCAACGCGGCCGGCGCGGTGGCCGTGCTGATGACATTGGGTCACGCGCTGACCGAGGCGAGTGCCGCGGTGGAGGGATTCGCCGGAACAGTGCGCCGTCTGGAGCTGCACGGCGAGGCCGGCGGGGTGCGGGTCTACGACGACTACTCGCACCACCCCACCGAGGTGCGGGCGGCGCTGGAGGCAATGCGCGGCGTCGCCGGAGCCGGTCGCCTGATCGCGATCCAGCAGCCGCACACCTACTCGCGCACGCAGCACATGTACCGCGAATTCGCGGAGGTGCTGGAGGAGTTCGCCGATCACACCGTCATGCTCGACGTCTACGGCGCGCGAGAGGATCCCGTGCCCGGGGTGACGGGCGAGCTCGTCAGCGGCGCCTTCGCCGATCCGGCGCACGTGCATTACGTGCCGGACTGGCAGCAGGCCGCCGACTACACCGCGCAGGTGGCCCGTGACGGGGACGTGGTGGTGACGCTCGGCTGCGGGAACGTCTACCAGCTCATCCCGCAGGTGCTCGACGCGCTGCGGCGCACGCACGGAGCCTGAGCCATGCGTCGTCCGGTGCCGCTCCCGTCTCCCGTCGAGGAGCCCGAGGAGGCCGCGCCCGTCGCTCGACGGCTCCGGCGAAGAGCGGACGCCATGGCGCCCGGGGAGACCGTGCGCGACGAGACCGCGCGCGAGGAGGCGGCGCACGAGGAGATGGTGACGCCTGCGCGTGTGCCGCTGATGGCCGATGCGGCCGCATCCGCGACGGCGGAGAGCGTCGCGACGGAGCAGGAGTCGCGGGATGCCGGTGACCAGGCGCCCGTGCGCAGCAGCGACGTCTGGCGCGCGGCGCGCGCACGGCGCAAGGCGCTGCGTGCGGAGATCCGCAGGTTCACGCAGCGCTCGCGCCGCCGCCGCATCCTGTGGCTGTCGGCGATCGGAGCGGTCGTGGCGCTCCTGATCGGCAGCGCGCTGGCGGCGTACGGGCCGCTGTTCGCCGTGGAGCGCATCACCGTGGTGGGCGCGAAGTCACTGGATGCGGCCGCGGTGCAGAAGGCTCTCCAGGGTCAGCTCGGATCGCCGCTCGCGCTGATCGATGACCGCGGGGTGAAATCGGCGCTGACCGAGTTCCCCATCATCGAGTCGTACTCGCTGGAGGCGCGGCCCCCGCACGAGCTGCTCGTGCGGATCGTGGAGCGCACGCCCGTGGGAGTGCTCCGCTCGGATGCCGGCTACACACTCGTCGATGCCGCCGGCGTCGTGCTGTCGACCACTCCCGACCCTCCCGCCGGTCAGCCCGTGCTGAAGATCAGCGGCGGCGCCGACACCGCCGCGTTCCGCAGCGCGGGGCTGGTCGTCCGCTCGCTCTCCGCCGACCTGCGGGCACAGGTGACGCAGGTCTCGGCATCGACCGTGGACGACGTGACGCTCACGCTGAAGGACGGCCCCACGGTGCTCTGGGGGAGCGATGACGACTCGGTGACCAAGGCCCTGGTGCTCGCCGCGCTGATCAAGAGCAATCCC
Source organism: Microbacterium sp. ARD32 (assembly GCF_031844385.1). Taxonomy (NCBI): domain Bacteria; kingdom Bacillati; phylum Actinomycetota; class Actinomycetes; order Micrococcales; family Microbacteriaceae; genus Microbacterium; species Microbacterium sp. ARD32. The sequence continues at coordinate 1,649,697 of NZ_JAUZVD010000001.1, read as the reverse complement.
GACGCACGAGGCTTCGACGTCTCCGCGCCCACCGTTCCGGTGGTGCGCTGACGCCTTCGGCAGGCGATCGCACCGACACGCCGTGTCGGTGCGGGCAGGCGCGCGCGTTGCGCTTACCGTCGATGACGAGAACGCAATACCGGGAAACAGTTTAACCCTCTGCTAGAGGTTTAAGGTTTATCCCTCGTCAGGCTCGAATAACGGAGGCCGGCCATGAGCCAGAACCAGAACTACCTCGCCGTGATCAAGGTCGTCGGTGTCGGCGGTGGCGGCGTCAACGCCGTCAACCGCATGATCGAACTCGGACTCCGCGGCGTCGAGTTCATCGCCGTGAACACCGACGCGCAGGCGCTGCTGATGAGCGACGCCGACGTGAAGCTGGACGTGGGTCGCGAACTCACCCGGGGACTGGGCGCCGGCGCCGATCCTGAAGTGGGTCGTCGCGCCGCGGAGGACCACGCCGAGGAGATCGAGCAGGCCCTGACGGGTGCCGACATGGTGTTCGTCACCGCCGGCGAGGGCGGCGGGACCGGCACCGGCGGTGCGCCCGTCGTCGCGCGGATCGCGAAGTCGATCGGCGCGCTGACGATCGGCGTCGTCACCAAGCCGTTCTCGTTCGAGGGCCGCCGTCGCCAGAGCCAGGCGGAGGCCGGCGTGGCGAAGCTGAAGGAGGAGGTCGACACCCTCATCGTGGTGCCGAACGACCGCCTGCTGGAGATCAGCGACCGCGGCATCTCGATGATCGAGGCCTTCGCCACCGCCGACCAGGTGCTTCTGGCCGGTGTGCAGGGCATCACCGATCTCATCACCACCCCCGGCCTCATCAACCTCGACTTCGCCGACGTCAAGTCGGTGATGCAGGGCGCGGGTTCGGCCCTGATGGGCATCGGATCTGCCCGCGGCGCCGACCGGGCGATCAAGGCGGCCGAGCTGGCTGTCGAGTCGCCGCTGCTGGAGGCGTCCATCGAGGGCGCGCACGGCGTGCTGCTGTCGATCCAGGGTGGCTCGAACCTGGGCATCTTCGAGATCCACGACGCCGCCGACCTCGTCAAGGAGGCGGCGCACCCCGAGGCGAACATCATCTTCGGAACGGTCATCGACGACACCCTCGGCGACGAGGTGCGGGTGACCGTGATCGCGGCAGGATTCGACGGCGGAGAGCCGTCGCCGCGTCTGGAGCCGTTCGAGGCGACGCGTCCCGAGGCGGCACCGCTGCCGGAGGTGCGCGTCGAGGAGAAGGGCGAGGAGGACCGCGCCGAGCCCATCAAGCCCGCCGTGTCCGTCTCTGCGCCCTCGAGCATCGACCCGGCGTTCGACGACGGCGACATCGACATCCCCGAGTTCCTGAAGTAGGTCTCGGTGGGCGAACCGGAGCTCGCAGCGCGGCTCTCGGCGATCGACGAGCGGATCGCCGAGGCCGCGCTCCGAGCCGGTCGCGATCCGGGTGAGATCACCCGGATCGTCGTGACCAAGTTCCATCCGGCTCAGCTGGTTCGGGAGCTGCGTGCACTCGGTGTCGTCGAGGTGGGGGAGAACCGTCAGCAGGAGCTGACCGCCAAGCGCGCGGAGCTGCGGACGGATCAGGACCCCGCGCTGGATGACCTGAGGTGGCACTTCATCGGCCAGGCCCAGACCAATAAGGCCGCGGCGATCCGCCGCGCATCCGACGCGGTCCATTCCGTGGACCGCGTGCGGCTCGCGGATGCGCTGCACCGCGCTGCAGAGGACGACGGCGCACTCGATGTGCTCGTGCAGGTGAATCTCACGACGGACGCCGGACGGGGAGGCAGCGCGCTGGACGAGGCGGAATCCCTCGCCGAGCACGTGCTGCGACTGGACTCGCTGCGGCTGCGCGGTGTGATGGCCGTCGCACCTCTCGACGAGGAGCCGGCACGCGCGTTCGCGCGCCTGCGCTCCGTCGCCGATCGCATCCGCGGCCTGGCGCCCGAGGCGACCTGGATCTCCGCCGGCATGACCGCCGACTTCGTGTCGGCGATCGACGCCGGCGCGACACACCTGCGGATCGGCTCCGCAATAACCGGCCCGCGCCCTGCGCGGGGTTAACCTTTCAACCAGACCAGCCCGCACCGTTCGAACCGGAGGACACGATGGGTAACCCGCTGAAGAAGACCATGGTGTATCTCGGCCTCGCCGACGAGGAAGAGGTCTACGAGGAGACCGCCGCGCAGCCCGAGGTGCGCGCACCGCGTGAGCGTGAGCGCGAAGCGCGTGAGGAGCACGCTCCCGCGCCGGTGACGCCGCTGCGTCGGCCGACGGCCGTGCGCCAGCCGGCGGCGGGCACGGTCAACGAGATCCTCACCGTGCACCCCAAGCAGTACCGCGACGCGCAGGTCATCGCCGAGAACTTCCGCGACGGCGTGCCGGTGATCATCAATCTGTCGCAGATGAGCGACGCCGACGCGCGCCGTCTGATCGACTTCGCGAGCGGTCTGTCGCTGGGGCTGTACGGGCGCATCGAGCGGGTCACCAGCAAGGTGTTCCTCCTCTCGCCCGAGAACATCGCGGTCTCCGGTCAGGGCGGCATCGCCGCAGCGACGCCGGCCTCGTTCGACTCCTGACCTTGGCGACAGGTCTCGGCATCGTCGGCGGCATCGCCGAGCTGGTGCTGACGCTGTACCTGCTCGTGCTGTTCGCACGGCTGGTACTCGACTTCATTCCACTGTTCAGCCGGGAGTGGCGGCCGAAGGGCGCCGGGCTGGTGCTCGCCGAGCTCGTCTACACCGTGACCGATCCGCCGATCCGGCTGTTCCGGCGACTGGTCCCCCCGCTGCGGGTGGGTTCGATGGCACTGGATTTCGGCTGGACGCTGACCCTGGTCGTGGTGCTCATCGCGCTCGCGATCGCGCAAGCGCTCTGACCCGCCTCGGCGGGCGTCGCCCCGTCGCGACGCACAGGCTGGGGGACTATGCTTGGCTCCCAGACGCGCGCCGCGGGTACGCGTCCGAAGAACACCGCGCCATCTTCAACGACTGGCCGAAATGAACTCATCGAAAGAGGAGCCACCCATGGCACTTACCCCGGATGACGTCGTCCACAAGGAGTTCCAGCACGTCCGCTTCAAGGACGGGTTCGACCCGGAGGAGGTCGACGACTACCTCGACGAGATCGTCGTTGAGTGGCGCAAGACCATCGAGGAGAACAACGACCTGAAGGCCAAGCTGGCCGCCTTCGAGTCCGGTCAGAGCACCGGCCCGGTGGCCGCGGCGCCGGTCGCGGCGACGCCCGTCCAGGCCGCTCCGGCGCCTACCGCGGAGTCCTCCGCCACGGGCACGTCGGCCGGCATCATCGAGCTGGCGCAGCGCCTGCACGACGAGCACGTCGCCGAGGGCGAGTCCAAGCGCCGTCAGCTCATCTCCGAGGCCGAGGCCGAGGTCACCCGCATCCGCACCGAGGCCGAGGCCAAGCAGCGCGAGGAGTCGGCGCGTCTGGAGCGCGAGCGCAACACCCTCGAGAGCCGCATCACCGAACTGCGCGAGTTCGAGCGCGACTACCGCGGCAAGCTGCGCGCCCTGATCGAGGGCCAGCTCCGCGACCTGGACCAGAAGTCGTCGTCGGACTCGACACCCGTCTCCGCCATCGGCCTGTAGGTCGATCTTGACCGGACGTCGGCCGCTTCCTCGGTCGGCGGCCGGCGCGATCGTTGCGATCCTCGCGGCGCTCGTGCTGGCCGCCGACCAGTACGTGAAGCACCTCACCATCGAGCACCTGCCCTCCGAAGAGGCGGTGCCGGTGCTGGGGGACTTCCTTCAGCTGTACTACATCCGCAACTCGGGGGCCGCGTTCTCGATCGGCGCCGGCATGACGTGGATCTTCTCGATCGCACTGGCCGTGGTCGCCGTGGTCATCATCTGGAAGGTGCTGGGCGTGCGCTCGCGGCTGTGGGCCGTCGTGCTCGGCTGCCTGCTGGGCGGGGTGCTCGGGAACCTCTCGGACCGGCTGTTCCGCGCACCCGGAGTCGGCGTGGGGCACGTCGTGGACATGATCTCGATGCCCTGGATGCTGCCGGCCATCTTCAACGTCGCCGACGTGTTCATCGTGACCGGGATGATCTCGGTGGCGCTGCTGGTGGTCATGGGGTTGCGCCTGGACGGCACCCGCGAGCGGGATCACGTGGACGAGGCCGACATCGCGCAGGGCGGGGCAGCGCAGGGCGGGGCAGCGCAGGGCGACGCTTCGCGGGCCGACTCCGCGCAGGCCGGCACCGGTTCCGCATCGGGTGACGCCTGAGCATGCAGACGCGCAGCGTGCCCGTGCCCGACGGGCTGGACGGCGCGCGGGTCGATGCCGCGCTGGCGAAGATGCTCGGCTTCTCGCGCACCTTCGCCGCTGAGGTCGCCGAGGCCGGTGGCGTCGCGCTCGACGGCGCGCAGCTGGGGAAGTCGGACCGGCTCCGCGCCGGAGGCTGGCTCGAAGTGAGCTGGACGCCCAAGGAGGAGCCGCGGGTCGTGCCCATCGCCGTGCCCGAGCTCGGCATCGTGCACGACGACGACGACATCGTCGTGGTGGACAAGCCCACCGGCGTCGCCGCGCATCCCTCTCTCGGCTGGGAGGGTCCCACGGTCGTCGGCGCCCTCGCCGCCGCCGGGTTCCGCATCGCGACCAGCGGCGCACCCGAGCGTCAGGGCGTCGTGCACAGGCTCGACGTCGGCACCAGCGGCCTGATGGTCGTCGCCAAGACCGAGGCGGCGTACACCGACCTCAAGCGCGCGTTCAAGGAACGCACGGTCGAGAAGGTCTACCACGCGGTCGTGCAGGGGCATCCCGACCCGCTCGCCGGCACGATCGACGCGCCGATCGGGCGGCATCCGAACCATCACTGGAAGTTCGCCGTCGTGCCCGACGGCAAGCCCTCGGTCACGCACTACGAGACCCTGGAGGCGTTCCCCGGCGCCTCGCTGCTGGAGATCCACCTGGAGACGGGGCGCACGCATCAGATCCGCGTGCACATGGCCGCGCACCGGCATCCGTGCGTCGGCGACCCGCTGTACGGCGCCGATCCGACCCTGTCGGCCCGGCTGGGCCTGACCAGGCAGTGGCTGCACGCGCACCGGCTGGCGTTCACGCATCCGGGCACGGGGGAGTGGGTGCGGTTCGAGTCGCCGTACCCGGCCGATTTCGAGCACGCGCTCGAGGTGCTCGATCCGGGGCGCGAGCCGAACGGCTGACCCCCGGCATCCCGATCAGAACGACGCTTCGCGGGCGGCGGCGACCACGCCCTCGAGCGTGCGCTCCAGGAACGCGACGATCGTCGCGTCCGTCGCGCGCGCACCGCTCCGCTCGGCGGCGAGCGCGATCAGCGTCTCCTCGGTGAACGCGACCCACGATCGCAGCGCCAGGCGCAGTGCGGCCGTGTCCCGCTCGCCGAGCTCCACCAGGGATTCGCGCAGGTGCTCGGCGTTCGCCTCGCGCGCCTGATCGACCACCGCTCGCACCGACGGATCTCCACTCGCGATCCCGCGCACCAGGGAGAAGAACGTGCCGCGGTGGTCGTCGACGAACTGCGTGATGCGCAGCAGCACGTCGTGCACGCGCTCCCGCGGGGGCAGCTCGGGCTGGGGGAGCGTGGCTGTCAGCAGCGCGTCGCGAGCGGCCTGCACGACCGCCCGGTGCATTCCCTGCCTGGTGTCGAAGTAGTGGAACACCAGCGCCCGTGAGACGCCGGTCAGACCGGCGAGCACGTCGATGGTCAGATCATCCAGCGCGTGGTCGGCCAGGTAGCCGACTCCTGCCGCGATGAGCTGCGCACGGCGCTCGTCCGGGGTGAGGCGGACGCGACGCTCGGCGGGCATGGCTCCGATCCTAGCCGGGCACGGTATTGACTAAGAGTCAATGAGAGGTATTCTGGTTCGCGCGCCGACGACGACGCCACACAGGAGGATCGATGAAGTTCCGCAGCCCCAAGAAGCTGATCTCGAAGGCCACCGGCACGCACGCAGGACGCCTCACTCTGGCAGCGGTGCCCGTGGGCGTCGTCGCCGCACTGCTCGTGGGAGGCGTCGCGCAGGGACAGGTGCCGGTGTCGTTCGCCGTCTCCGGCAGCCAGTTCCAGATCAGCGCGAGCCTGCTCGAGGGCACGGGCTTCTCGCAGTACGCCGGGGTGGCCGAGGACACCGAAGGCGGCGAGCACACGGTCGCGATCGCGAACATCAAGAGCGCAACGCTCTCCGACCTGTGCCAGTCGGTCGTGTCCGAGACGCCGCTGGGCAAGGTGGGCGTGCTGATCAAGGCCGGCGGCGACAGCCCCGCCAGCGCATCCGATCTGCAGATCGGCATGACCGGGCTCAAGGGCGACGCCTCGTTCGGAAAGATCCGCATCGGGGTGGATGCATCGACCGTCAGCACCTCCGCCAAGGGGAGCGCGGGCGACTTCGCGCAGGATGCCGACACCGTGACCATCAAGAACCTGCAGCAGACCGCATGGAGCACCCAGGCATCCGTCTTCACCCTGACGGGCATGACACTGGAGCTCACGGACGGATCCAAGGGATGCTTCTGAGCGAGGCGATCTCTGAGACTCCGGAGGCGGCCATGACGAACCGCACGCGCAGCACCGCGATGTCGCGGTTCCGTCGCTGGCGAGGGCAGCGACCCTTCGTCGGCGGGCTGCTCCTGGTGCTCTCGGGCCTCGAGCTGTTCTTCTCGGGTCAGCTGGACTTCGGGGAACTGCACATCCAGCTGGGCATCGAGGGACTGCAGGCTACGATCATCCCCGTCGTGCTGGTGCTGCTGGGCGTCCTGGCCATGACGATGCCCGCCCATCATGTCTTCTACGGCGTGATCGCGCTGGCTGTGGCGCTGTACTCGCTGGTCGGCGTGAACCTGGGCGGGTTCATCGTGGGGATGCTGCTCGGTTGCATCGGCGGCATCCTCGTGGTCGCGTGGATGCCGGGCCGCCGGCGCGCCCGGGAATCCGAGGAGGCGGCTGCGTGAGTCGGCGCCTCAGCCGCTCGGCGGTCGCCGCGGTCGTGCTGTGCGCGCTGCTGACGCCGCTGACTCTCGGCGCCTCGGCGCCGGCGGGGGTGCGCCCGGCGCTGTGCATCCCGCTGATCTGGTGTCCTCAGCCGGATCCGACGCCGTCATCGCCGGCCACGAGCACCCCCGAGCCCACCGGCCCGGAGCAGGACGCGGGCGACCAGGGTGCGGGCGATGAGGGTGCGGGCGACCAGGGCGGGGCCGATCAGGATGCCGACGGCCAGGGTGGCGACGAGCGGGGCACGGACGATCCGGAGGGCGCCGACTCCGAGAAGGACTCCGGCACCGATGGCGATGCGGTAGCTGATCCCGAGCATCCTGCCGATCCCGACTCGGAGAAGACGGCGACCCCGCCGCCCGCCCAGCCCGATCCGGACGCGCCGGTGTTCACCGGAACTCCCGCGCAGATGGCATCGGACGGGCTGTCGTTCAGCGGCCTGCGGTCGATCGGCCTGGTCACGGTGCCCACGATCGACGGCGAGCGCATCCGGGTGCTCAAGATCAGCGCCGACGAGATCACGCTCACCGGCTTCTCACTGTCGGTTCGGCCGCCGCAGCGGGACGGCCTCGTCACGGACGCCGACACGATGTCGCTGAAAGGGCATGTCACGGTGTACTTGGGCTCGCTCACAGCCACGGGCAGGGACGGCGAGACGCTGCTCTCGCTCGGCGTGGACACTCCGCCGTCGCTGGACGACGTCGAACCCGGCCTGCTGCACGTGAGCATGGGACTGGTCGGCACCATCGCCGACTCGATCGGCTACACGAACACCGACCAGCGGATCGTCGCGAGCAGGTGACCCTGCGGGGTCTCAGCGCCTGACGCGGCCGCCGCGGAAGTGCGCAGGGTCGTCCTCGGCCATCGCCAGGGCGATCTTGCGCACGTGGGCGCCGTCGACGTCGCCCATCGCGGCGAGGTCGTAGAAGCCCACCTCGGTCAGCTCGCCGTCCGCCGGATGCGGTTCGCCCGACACCCACGAGCAGCGGAAGACGATCTCGGTGTAGTCGACCTGGTCGCCGTTGGCGTAGGTGATCCGCGGCAGGGCGTGCACCAGCGCGACCCGCTCGACCGACACGACGACGCCGGCCTCCTCGAGGCACTCGCGTGCCGCGGCATCCGCCGGCTCCTCTCCGGGCTCCACGATGCCGGCGACGCACTGCCAGGTGCCGTTGTCGGCGCGCTTTCCCAGCAGGACCTTCTCATCGCGGAACACGACCGCCGTCGTGCCGACGAGGGGGAGCGGGTCATGCCCGATGCGCTCGCGCAGAGACAGGACGAAGTCGGGAGTGGCCATACGATTCAGCGTATCGGCGTGCGAAGGGAAGAAAGCGTGAACCGAAAGCGCGGACCCGGGCAATACCGAGTGTGAGCACAGACAGCGAGATCATCGAACGGTCGCTCGAGGAGCCCGAGGCCTTCTCGGGGATCTTCGAGAGGCACGTGCGGCCCGTCGGCGGCTACATCCGCCGTCGGGTGGGCGCGGATGCCGTGGACGACGCCCTCAGCGAGACGTTCCTGGTGGCGTTCCGGCGGCGCTCGTCCTACGACCTCGCCGTCGGTTCGGCGCTGCCGTGGCTGCTGGGCATCGCCACGCGCGTCGTCAAGCGGCACCGTGCGGACGAGGCGCGGCAGTGGCGGTCGTTCGAGGCGGCGTCCGGGGCGGCATCCGTTGTGGATGCCGGTCACGGCGCGGCCGAGGAGCGGATGGATGCGGATGCCGCGCTGCGTGCGCTCGCGCCGCGCATCGCCGCGCTGTCGCCGCGCGACCGGGACACCCTGCTGCTGTACGCGTGGGGTGATCTGACCTATGAGCAGATCGCCCTGGCGCTGCACGTGCCGGTCGGCACGGTGCGGTCGCGCCTGAACCGGGTGCGCCGCAAGCTCGCACCCCCGGGTTCGCATTCCGCGGCCCGACTGACCTGGATGGCGAAGGAGGAGAGCGATGTCGCTTATGGAACGGGTGCGTGAGGTCGGCACCGAGCAGGCGCACATCGAGGAGAGCACGGTGGCAGGAGCTCGCGGTGCACTGATGCGGGAGATCGCGCGGAGCAAGCCCGCCTTGCGCGCTCGACGACGGATGCCGCGCTGGGCGGGGCTCGGCATCGGCGGAGTCGTCGCGGGCGCCGCAGCAGTCACGGCGATCGTGCTCGGCTCGGTCGTCGCCCCGGTCCCCGCAGCGGTTCCGACAGCCTCAGCAGCGGTGGCGCAGGTGATGAACCACGCCGCCGAGGTCACGATCCATGCGTCGGATACCACGCTGCTGCCAGGACAGTATCTCCGGATTGAGAGAAAGACCGACCAACTCGTCACCGACTCGCAGAATGCCGGAGACAAGCCGACCGAGAACGCATTCCGGAAGGTCGTGACAGACGTCTTCTACGTCCCCGCTGACCGTTCCGATGACTGGTACGTGGACACCCGGGCTCCAGTCGAGATCACGAAGGAGTGGGGAAAGGACGCTGAGAAGTTTCGGCGCTCGATCTTCTCGGACGCTCCTGTCCGCGATGAGCAACTGATCAGATTGCGCATGAAAGGGCAGCATCTCGTCGAGAACGGCTACGTCGCATACTCGGCCGAGGAGTTCGCCGCCATGCCTCGGGATCCCGAGGAGCTGATCCGATGGTTCAGGGTGAACGAGAACGCGCAGCCGGGATACGAATCGCTCTCTATCCTCAATGCCGTGTACCTGGGCCTTCCACCGGCAGATCTTCGTGCGGCTCTGTTTCGGGCCCTCGCTCTCGTCCCCGGATGGGAGGTCGCACATGAAGACGGTTCACGGGCCACCCTGACGCGCTTCTTCGATGTCCCGGGCGGCGGGAGATCATGGCAGAGCTTCGTCATCGATACCGAAGCCGGCATGATCGTCGAAGTCGCGGACTCGCCCTGGGGTGTTGTGGGGAACCTGATCCCCGCAGATGAGCCCGGGGATCTGCAGTCCTTCAGCACTTCGGTCGTGGACTCGTTGCCCTGAGGAGATGCTCGTCGTTCCGCATCCGCTCCTCCCGGCCCCGGCACCGGTACCCGGTGTCGGGGCCGCCTCGTAGACTCGAAGCATGGCCTCCGACTCCTTCGTGCACCTGCATGTCCACAGCGAGTACTCCATGCTGGACGGGGCGGCCAAGATCGCCGCGATGACGCAGGCGGCGGCCGATTACGGGATGCCGGCGATCGCCGTCACCGACCACGGCAACACCTTCGCGGCCTTCGAGTTCTACAACGCGGCGAAGAACGCCGGAGTCAAGCCCATCATCGGGCTGGAGGCGTACGTCACGCCCGGCACGCACCGCAGCGACAAATCGCGCGTGGCCTGGGGGTCGCCCGACCAGAAGAGCGATGACGTCTCCGGGTCAGGCGCCTACACGCACATGACGATGTGGAGCCAGAACACCACCGGGATGCACAATTTGTTCCGGCTCAGCTCGCTCTCCAGCATCGAGGGCTACTACTTCAAGCCGCGCATGGATCGCGAACTGCTGCAGAACTACAGCGAGGGGCTGATCGCGACCACCGGATGCCCCTCCGGCGAGATCCAGACTCGCCTGCGGCTGGGGCAGTACGATGCCGCGAAGGCCGCTGCGGCGGAGTTCCAGGACATCTTCGGCAAGGAGAACTACTTCTGCGAGCTGATGGATCACGGCCTGTCCATCGAGCGGCGGGTGAACTCGGATCTGCTGCGGATCGCCAAGGAACTGAGCATCCCGCTGGTGGCCACCAACGACTCGCACTACACGCACCAGCACGAGGCCGACGCGCACGAGGCCCTGCTGTGCGTGCAGTCCGGCTCCACGATGGACGACCCCAACCGCTTCAAGTTCGACGGCGACGGGTACTACATCAAGACCGCGCAGGAGATGCGGCAGCTGTTCCGCGATCACCCGGATGCCTGTGACAACACGCTGCTGATCGCCGAGCGCTGCGAGGTGGAGTTCGACACGTCGGCCAACTACATGCCGAACTTCCCGGTGCCCGACGGCGAGACCGAGGAGAGCTGGCTGGTCAAGGAGGTCGATCGCGGCCTGCACTACCGCTACCCGAACGGCATCCCCGACAAGGTGCGCGAGCGCGCGGACTACGAGCTGGGCATCATCCTGCAGATGAAGTTCCCCGGCTACTTCCTCGTGGTCGCCGACTTCATCAACTGGGCCAAGGACAACGGCGTGCGGGTCGGCCCCGGTCGCGGATCCGGCGCCGGGTCGATGGTCGCCTACGCGATGCGGATCACCGATCTCGATCCGCTCGAGCACGGCCTGATCTTCGAGCGCTTCCTGAACCCCGACCGCGTCTCGATGCCCGACTTCGACGTCGACTTCGACGACCGCCGTCGCGGCGAGGTCATCGACTACGTCACCGAGAAGTACGGCTCGGAGCGCGTCTCGCAGATCGTCACCTACGGCACGATCAAGTCCAAGCAGGCGCTGAAGGACGCCGGCCGTGTGCTCGGCTTCCCGTTCAGCATGGGGGAGCGTCTGACCAAGGCCATGCCGCCGGCCGTGATGGGCAAGGACATGCCGCTGAGCGGAATGTTCGACTCCGAGCATCCGCGGTACAAGGAGGCCAGCGAGTTCCGCGCGCTGATCGAGACCGACCCCGAGGCGAAGACGGTCTTCGACCGAGCACTCGGGCTGGAGGGCCTCAAGCGCCAGTGGGGCGTGCACGCGGCAGGTGTCATCATGTCGTCGCATCCGCTGCTCGACATCATCCCCATCATGAAGCGCGAGCAGGACGGCCAGATCGTCACGCAGTTCGACTACCCGTCCTGCGAATCGCTCGGCCTGATCAAGATGGACTTCCTGGGGCTGCGCAACCTCACGATCATCTCCGACGCGCTGGACAACATCCGGATGAACCGGGGAGAGGAGCTCGACCTCGAGCATCTCGAACTCGATGATCGCGCCACCTACGAGCTGCTCACGCGCGGCGACACGCTGGGCGTGTTCCAGCTCGACTCCACCCCGCTGCGCTCGCTGATGCGCCTGATGAAGCCCGACACCTTCGACGACATCTCGGCCCTCATCGCCCTGTACCGTCCGGGTCCGATGGGCGCGAACTCGCACACCAACTACGCGTTGCGCAAGAACGGGCAGCAGCCGATCACCCCGATCCATCCCGAGCTCGAGGAGCCGCTGGATGAGATCCTCTCGGAGTCCTACGGCCTGATCATCTATCAGGAGCAGGTCATGGCCATCGCGCAGAAGGTCGCCGGCTTCACGCTCGGCGAAGCAGACATCCTGCGCCGCGCGATGGGAAAGAAGAAGAAGTCCGAGCTCGACAAGCAGTACGCCGGCTTCCACCAGGGCATGATCGACCGCGGATTCAGTGAGGGCGCGGTCAAGGCGCTCTGGGACATCCTGCTGCCGTTCTCGGACTACGCGTTCAACAAAGCGCACTCCGCCGCCTACGGACTGGTGTCGTACTGGACCGGGTACCTGAAGGCGCACTACCCGGCCGAGTACATGGCTGCCCTGCTGACGAGCGTCGGCGACTCCAAGGACAAGATGGCCGTGTATCTCAACGAGTGCCGCCGGATGGGCATCAAGGTGCTTCCGCCGGACGTGTCCGAGTCGATCAACTTCTTCGCAGCCGTCGGGGAGGATGTGCGCTTCGGGCTTGGCGCCGTGCGCAACGTGGGCGGCAACGTCGTCGACGGCATCATCCAGGCCCGCAAGGACGGCCCGTATGCCTCGTTCCACGATTTCCTCGACAAGGTGCCGCTGCACGTGTCGAACAAGCGCACGGTGGAGTCGCTGATCAAGGCCGGCGCGTTCGACACGATGGGGAACACGCGCCGTGCGCTGCTGGAGATCCATGAGGACGCGGTCGAGGCGTCGGTGGATCGCAAGCGCAACGAGGCCCAGGGCGCCATCGGCTTCGACTTCGACAGCCTGTACGACGAGGAGGCCGCGCCCGCCAAGGTGCCGGAGCGCCCGGAATGGGTCAAGAAGGACAAGCTCGCCTTCGAGCGCGAGATGCTCGGCCTGTACGTCTCGGACCACCCGCTCGCTGGACTGGAGGTGCCGCTGGCCAAGCACGCGTCCATCTCGATCAACGACCTGCTGACCTCGGAGGATCTGCAGGACGGCGATCAGGTCACCGTGGCGGGGCTGGTCACCAGCGTGCAGCACCGGGTCGCCAAGGCCAGCGGCAACCCCTACGGCATGATCACCGTCGAGGACTTCAACGGCGAGGTCACCGTGATGTTCATGGGCAAGACGTACACCGAGTACCAGCACGTGCTGCAGCAGGATGCCATCCTCGCGGTGCGCGGGCGGGTCTCGCGGCGCGATGACGGGCTGAACCTGCACGCGCAGTCGGCGTTCGCGCCCGACGTCGGCTCGTTCGACGCCGCCGGACCGCTCTCGCTGCTGGTGGCCGAGCAGCGTGCGACCGAGCGGATGATGCAGGAGCTCGCCGAGGTGCTGCGTCGCCACGCCGGAGAGACCGAGGTGCTCCTGCGCGTGCATCGCGGCGGATCGGCGAAGGTGTTCGAGGTGCCCATGCCTGTGACCGTCTCCGCCGACCTGTTCGGGGACCTGAAATCGCTGCTCGGGCCCACCTGCCTGGGCTGATGAGAGGGCGCTGCATGAAACGTCTCTCAGGTTCCTCCCGTCGGCCTCGGTAGGATCGGGACTCGCGAGAGGACATGACCGAGAGACGAGAGGATCCCGCTCGATGAGCACCGCAGCTGCCGGCACCGGACCCGACGACCAGGCGGACTCCGACGACTCGGTGTACGACGCGGACGCTGTCTACTACGAGGACGAGGTTCAGCCGGAGCACGGCATCCTGGGCTTCACGTTGCGCGAGCTCATCATCGTCGGCGCCTGGGTCGTGGCCTTCACCGTGTCGTTCTTCGCGGCGTCACCGTTCGGAGCGTCCGTCTGGACTCGCGGGATCGACTGGATCCTGACGATCGGCCTGCCGACAGCGGCCGTGTTCCTCGTCGTGCTGCGTCGATTCTCGCCCGAGGGGATCCGACGGGTGGGCTCACTGGGGATCGACCAGTTCGCGTCGGTCGCCGCCGCGGTCTCGGCGACGGCGTGGGCGCAGCTGCTGTGGCGTCAGGTCGCGGCGACTCTCGATGCGGGCACGCTGCTCGTCGGCTGGGTGCCGATCGTCGCCCTGGTCGCGCTGCTCGTGCTGGTTGCGGCGACGATCTTCGCGCCGCTCGTTCCCGGGTTGCGCGAGGACTTCGTCGGCCGGATGGAGACTCTCGCGCATCGCAACGCGAACCCCGTGCGCCCGGTGATCCCCCGGCCGCGACCGGAGCAGCCGGTCGCCGATGACGAGCAGGTGGATGCTGGGCAGGCGGACGCTGGCCCGGTGGATGCTGCGGTCGCACCGGTCGCCGAGACGAGTCTGACGGTGGCCGCCGAGCCTCTTCCCGCACCGCCCCGCACTGCCGAGCACGCCGCCTCCGCCGAGATGCCCGTTCCGGAGCAGACTTCCGGCACCGAGCAGACTTCCGGCGCCGAGCAGGCTTCCGGTACCGAGCAGGCCTCCGGCTTCGAGCCGGTCCCGGACTTCGAGGTGGACGATGACGCGACCCGCGCGATCGATGTGATCCCGCCGCCCCCGGCCTCCGTCGTGAGCGCGCCGGAGGTGAGCATGCCCGAGGGGAGCACGCCCGAGGGGAGCACGCCCGAGGGGAGCACGCCCGAGGGGGATGCTGTCGCCGCCCATACTGCGGTCGTCGACGATGTGCCGGAGGTCGACGGCCCCGCCGCCGATCCCGAGCCGCGGGACGCGGGAACGGCGTACACCGATCCCATCGGGGCGCTGCACGAGATCTTCGCCGAGCACGCTCAACAGAGCGACGCTCAACACAGCGAAGAGCAGCAGAGCGACCCGCACCGGTTCGCCGCCCCGCCTCCGTCCGAAGGCGAGCCGCCGCTCCGGCGCAACCGCAGCGAGCGGACCCCGCCGACCTACGCCGATCCGCAGCCGTTCTGGATTCTCGCGCGGACCGAGCGGGACGTGCTGGACGAGCACGGGCATCCACTGTTCCGGATCGGACCCGACGCGTGGACCCTCGTCATCGAGGACCGCGGCGGCGCCTACGTGGTCCGGCACGACGACGGCCGGATCGGCTACCTCCACGACCTCGCAGACATCACGAAGGGCTGACACACGTGCGCACCATCGATCTTCGCGGGCGGACCCTCTCCACCGCGGACATGCTCGCAGCCGTCCCGCGCGCCGCGCAGGCGCGCGCCGAGGCGCTCGCCGCCGCCGCGCGCATCGTCGAGGACGTGCGCTCCCACGGCGAGAGCGCGCTGCGCGACCAGGCCGAGCGCTTCGATCACGTGACCGGCCACGCCATCCGCGTTCCCGCGGAGCACCTGACCGAGGCCGCAGCGACGCTCGATTCCGGCGTGCGCACGGCCCTCGAGACGGCCATCGAGCGCGTGCGCCGCGGTTCCGCGGCGCAGGTGCCGGCCGCGCAGGTGACCGAGCTCGGCCCCGGCGCGCGCATCACGCAGCGCTGGCAGCCCGTCACCAGAGCGGGCGTCTACATCCCCGGCGGCAAGGCGCCACTGGCGTCCAGCGTGGTCATGAATGTCGTCCCCGCGCAGGTCGCCGGCGTCACGAGCATCGCGCTCGCCTCACCGCCCCAGGCGGGCCACGACGGTCGTGTGCACCCGACGATCCTCGCGGCCGCGGCTCTGCTCGGCATCGACGAGGTCTACGCGATGGGCGGCGCCGGAGCCATCGGCGCGCTCGCGCACGGCGTTCCAGGACTCGACCTCGATCCCGTCGACGTGGTCACGGGGCCGGGCAACAACTACGTCGCCTCCGCCAAGCGCGCGGTCGCCGGCGCGGTGGGCACAGATTCCGAGGCCGGCGCGACCGAGATCCTCATCGTCGCCGACGCCGACGCCGACCCTGACCTCATCGCCGCAGACCTGGTCAGTCAGGCGGAGCACGACGAGCAGGCATCGGCCGTGCTCGTCACCGACTCCGCCGCGCTCGTCGAGGACGTGGCCGCGCGCGTCTCGACCCGTGCCGCCCTCACCGCGCACGTCGAACGCGTCGCCGCCGCGCTGGGCGGTCCGCAGTCCGCGATCGTCCTGGTCGAGGATCGCGCCATGGCCGAGGCGTTCAGCAACGCCTACGCACCCGAGCACCTCGAGCTGCACCTGGCGGACGCAGCGGCGGCGGCCGCGCGGTTCACCAGCGCGGGCGCCGTGTTCGTCGGCGCGCAGACGCCTGTCAGCCTGGGCGACTACATGGCGGGAAGCAACCACGTGCTGCCCACCGGGGGACAGGCGCGCTACGCCGCCGGGCTCGGTGCATACACGTTCCTGCGTCCCCAGCAGGTGATCGAGTACGACCACGAGGCGCTCGCGCACGTGCGCGCGGGTGTCGTCGCATTGGCCGCCGCCGAGCTCCTTCCCGCGCACGGCGAGGCCGTCGAGGCGCGGTTCACGCGCACAGGAAGCGCCGCGGAGAGCGCCGAGTAGGCTGGGACATCATGCACTGCCCCTTCTGCCGGCATCCGGATTCCCGAGTCATCGACTCCCGCACCAGCGACGACGGACTGTCGATCCGCCGCAGACGGCAGTGCCCGGAGTGCGGCGGTCGCTTCTCGACCACCGAGACCGCCAGCCTGATGGTCATCAAGCGCTCCGGCGTGATGGAGTCCTTCAGCCGCGACAAGGTGATCTCGGGGGTGCGCAAGGCCTGCCAGGGACGCCCGGTGACCGAGGCCGACCTGGCCGTGCTGGCGCAGAAGGTCGAGGAGGCCGTCCGCCAGACCGGCGTCTCGCAGCTGGACACCAACGAGATCGGGCTCGCCATCCTGGGACCGCTGCGCGAGCTGGACGAGGTCGCGTACCTGCGCTTCGCCAGCGTCTACCAGGAGTTCGACTCGCTCGAGGACTTCGAGCGATCGATCAGCGAGCTGCGCGCCGATCACGCCAGAACCGGAGCGGACCCTGCGAGCCGGTAACCTGGCAGGGATGTATCCCCTCCTCTTCCGCCTCGTCCTCGCGCGCCTGGACCCGGAGTTCGCGCACCACGCCGCCATGGCGGTCATCCGCGCACTCGGCGTCCGGCCGCTCTCCTGGGCGGCACGGGCCCTCACCGCGCCCGCGGCCGGCCAGCAGGTGCACGCGCTCGGACTGACCTTCCCGTCGCCGTTCGGCGTCGCGGCCGGCTTCGACAAGAACGTCGTCGGCGTGCGGGGCCTGGATGCACTGGGCTTCGGGCACGTCGAGGTCGGCACGGTCACCGCGATCCCGCAGGACGGCAACCCCAGACCGAGGCTGTTCCGTCTGGTGCCCGACCGCGCCGTGATCAACCGGATGGGGTTCAACAACAGGGGCGCCGAGGCCGCCGAGCGGCGCCTGAGAGCACTGCGCCGCCGCGCGCCGCGCGCCGTGGTCGGCGTGAACATCGGCAAGAGCCGCGTGGTCCCCGTCGAGCACGCGATCGCCGACTACGTGGCGTCGGCGACGAGGCTGGCTCCGCTGGCCGACTACCTGGCCGTGAACGTGTCCTCGCCGAACACGCCAGGGCTGCGCGGCTTGCAGGCCGTCGAGACGCTCGCCCCCCTGCTGCGGGCGGTGAAGGATGCCGCGGGCGAGACGCCCCTGCTGGTGAAGATCGCCCCCGACCTGCCCGACGAGGAGATCGCGGGGATCGCTCGGCTCGCGGTTTCGGAGGGACTCGCAGGCATCATCGCGCACAACACCACGATCTCCCGTGACGGGCTGCGCACCGATCCCGCCGTCGTCGAGGCGGCCGGTGCGGGGGGACTCTCCGGCGCCCCGCTGAAGGAGCGCGCCCGCGAGGTGCTCGGCGTGGTCAGGGCCGCCGTCCCGGCCGACTTCTGCGTGATCGCGGTCGGCGGCGTGGAGACCGCCGACGATGTGCAGCGGCTGCTGGATGCCGGCGCGACCCTCGTGCAGGGCTACACCGCGTTCCTGTACCGCGGGCCGCTGTGGGCCCGGCAGATCAACCGGGGCCTGCGCCGCTGAGCAGCACGCGGACCGCCGGGACCTGCGCCCGACGAGGCGGGGTCACTCCGGGTACTGACCGCGCTTGACCTGCGGCTTGGGCAGGCGCATGAAGCGCATCTGCATCGCGCGCATCGCGGCGTACCAGCCGAGACCGCGCTCGCGGCGCTCGGGGCCGAACCTGGCGGCGACCTTCTTCTTGACGCGCGTGCTGAGCAGCACCATGTCGACCACGGCCAGCAGGATGTAGCCCCACAGCACGATGAACGACCACACCTGCACCGACGGGATCGGCACGAGATTCAGCACGATCACGCCGACCATGGCCGCCATGACCCACTCCGAGACGTGCCAGCCGGCATCGACGTAGTCACGCACCCAACGACGCTGCGGGCCCTTGTCGCGGGCGGGCAGATAGCGGTCCTCGCCGTTCTCCATGCCGATGCGGGCGCGCTCGCGACGCGCCTGCAGATCCGCCTTCGCGGCGGCCCGCGCCTCCTTCGTGTTCGCGACCAGGGGGCGGCGGTTGGCCGCCTCGCGCTCGGCTCGCGTCGGCGTCGCGCGCCCCTTGCCCACGATGGGCGTCTCAGTGGCGTCGTCGTTGGCGGCGGGGGTGGGCTTGGGCACGTTCGACCTCAGTTCGGAATCGGGTTCGCCCTTAAGATTACTCGCATGACCTCGTCAGCAGCGTCGGCTTCGCCGGCATCCGAATCCGCTCTCCTCGAAACGGTCGCGCTGGGCATCCCCGCGGCCCTCGACGATCTGGGCATGCTCGTGCGCATCCCCGGGATCGCCTGGCCCGCGTTCGATCAGACGCAGCTGGAGCGCAGCGCGCAGGCGGTGGCGGAACTCGCCCGCGGCACGGGCGTGTTCGACGAGGTGCGCGTGCTGCGCGCGCACGTCGACGACACCGAGGAGCTCGGCCAGCCCGCAGTGCTGGCCACCCGTGCCGCGCGGCGCGGCAAGCCGACCATCCTGCTGTACGCCCACCACGATGTGCAGCCTCCCGGCGACGACGCGCTGTGGGACACCCCGCCGTTCGAGCCGACCGTCCGCGACGGGCGGCTGTACGGACGGGGCGCAGCCGACGACAAGGCGGGCATCATGGCGCACATCGCCTCCCTGCGCGCGGTGGCCGAGGTGCTCGGCGACGATCTCGATCTGGGCGTCGCCCTGTTCATCGAAGGGGAGGAGGAGTACGGGTCGCGCTCCTTCGCCCGCTTCCTTCGCGACAACGCCGAGGCGCTGCGGGCGGATGCCATCGTCGTCGCCGACTCGGGGAACCTCGACTCCACCACGCCCGGGCTGACGGTCTCGCTGCGCGGCAACGCGCGCTTCACGCTGCGCGTGCGCACGCTCGAGCACGCCTCGCACTCCGGCATGTTCGGCGGCGCGGTGCCCGATGCGATGATGGCCGCGGTCACGCTGCTGTCCACGCTGTGGGATGCCGACGGCGCCGTCGCCGTCGAGGGGATGACCTCGCGCCCGGGGGAGACCCCCGCCTACTCGGAGCAGACCCTGCGCGAGGAGACCGGTCTGCTCGCCGGCGTCTCGCCCGTGGGACGAGACGACATCCTCGGCCGCATCTGGAACAAGCCCTCCATCACCATCACCGGGATCGACGCCACCGGCGTCGCGCAGGCCTCGAACACCCTGCTGCCCGAGGTGAGCGTGGTGATCAGCGCCCGCGTCGCCCCGGGACAGGATGCCGCCGACGCGTACGCCGCGATCGAGGCCCACCTGCGCGCGCATGCTCCCCACGGCGCCGAGCTCATCTTCTCGGATGTCGACCTCGGCGACGGATTCCTCGTCGACACCGGCGGCTGGGCCGTCGAGCTGACCCGCGGCGCGATGGCCGACGGATACGGCACCGACCCCGTCGATCTGGGCGTCGGCGGATCCATCCCCTTCATCGCCGACCTGGTGCGCGAGTTCCCCGGCGCGCAGATCCTGGTCACCGGCGTGGAGGACCCGCATTCGCGCGCGCACAGCCCGAACGAGTCCCTGCACCTGCAGACGTTCCGCAATGCGGTGCGGGCCGAGGCGCTGCTTCTGGCCCGCATGAACGCCCGCACGGCGGCATCCTGACCCGGCACCGCCTGCGCGCGGAAGGGACCCTCCGCGCGCACGCCGGCGGTAGACTCGAAGCTGAGGAGCAGCCGTCCGCGCTGCACGTCTGCAAGGAGTGACATGAGCGACACCACGCTGACCGAAGAGACCACCGCCGCCCACAGCGTCGCGCTGACGGACGCCGCCGCGCAGAAGGTCAAGAGCCTGCTCGAGCAGGAGGGACGCGACGACCTGCGCCTGCGCGTCGCCGTGCAGCCCGGGGGATGCTCGGGCCTGATCTACCAGCTCTACTTCGACGAGCGCTTCCTCGAGGGCGACGAGACGGTGGACTTCGACGGGGTCGAGGTCATCGTCGACAACATGAGCATCCCCTACCTGGAGGGCGCCTCGATCGACTTCAAGGACACCATCTCCGAGCAGGGCTTCACGATCGACAATCCCAACGCCGCAGGCAGCTGCGCGTGCGGCGACAGCTTCCACTGACGCCCCGCCGACCTGCGTGGTTGGCATGAATCAGGTGTGAGCTTGCCCTAGACTTGGGGATGCTCCTGTCCGAGATCTGAAAGGTGCATCGTGCCCTCGAAACGCCGCCTTCGTTGGGCCGCGCTCCCCCTGGGAGTAGCGGTAGCCGTGGCCCTGGCAGGATGTACTGCCACCCAGACCCACGGATTCCTCCCCGGCTTCGTGGAGGGCGCGAAGTCTGCGACGAACCAGACCGACCGGGTCGAGGGACTGTGGGTCACCTCCTGGGTCATCCTGCTGCTCGTCGGCATCGTCACGTGGGGCCTGATGGGCTGGGCGCTCGTCATGTACCGCCGTCGCGCGGGTCAGACCGGGCTGCCCGTACAGCTGCGCTACAACATGCCGATCGAGATCCTCTACACGGTCGTGCCGCTGATCCTGATCATGGGCATGTTCTTCTTCACCGCGAAGGACCAGGCCGAGATCGAGCGTCCCTGGGCCGACCCCGACGTCGAGATCACGGCGATCGCCAAGCAGTGGGCGTGGGACTTCCAGTACGACGGCGATGAGGAGGACAACTCCGACGCCGTCTGGACCATGGGCGTGCAGGCCGATCCCGACGCCAACGGCGACATCGACCGCGACAAGCTGCCCACGCTGGTGCTGCCCGTCGACCAGAAGGTCACGATCGACCTGCGCTCTCGCGACGTCATCCACTCCTTCTGGATCATCGACTTCCTCTACAAGAAGGACATGTACATCGGGAAGGACAACAGCTGGTCGTTCATCCCCACTCGCATCGGCGAGTACGACGGCAAGTGCGCCGAGCTCTGCGGCGAGTACCACTCGATGATGCTGTTCAACGTCAAGGTCGTCTCGCAGTCCGACTACGACGCGTATCTGCAGACGCTGCGCGACGAGGGCAACACCGGAGACATCACCGATGCCTACGATCGTCTCGGCAATCTCCCGGGCACCGGCGCCGCGAGCACGGGCGACGAGGAAGAGAAGTAAGTCATGACCACGACAGCCGAACCCAACATGCTTCAGGGCGCGCGGCCCACGACGATCCCGCCCCGGCAGGCCGCGCTGCTCTCCTCCACTCGCGTGGAGCAGAAGGGCAACATCGTCGTCAAGTGGATCACCTCCACCGACCACAAGACCATCGGGTACATGTACCTGATCGCCTCGGTGCTGTTCTTCCTGCTCGGCGGCGTGATGGCGCTGATCATCCGTGCGGAGCTGTTCGCGCCGGGCATGCAGATCGTGCCCACCAAGGAGCAGTACAACCAGCTCTTCACGATGCACGGCACGATCATGCTGCTGATGTTCGCGACGCCGCTGTTCGCCGGCTTCGCCAACGCGATCCTGCCGCTGCAGATCGGCGCCCCCGATGTGGCGTTCCCGCGTCTGAACGCGTTCGCCTTCTGGCTGTTCCTGTTCGGCTCGACCATCGCGGTCGCCGGGTTCCTGACCCCGCAGGGCGCCGCAGCCTTCGGCTGGTTCGCCTACCAGCCCCTCGCGAGCGCGACGTTCTCGCCGGGCGCCGGTGGCAACCTCTGGATGCTGGGACTGGGCATGTCCGGTTTCGGAACCATCCTGGGTGCGGTGAACTTCATCACCACCGTCATCACGATGCGCGCACCCGGCATGACCATGTGGCGCATGCCGATCTTCTCGTGGAACACGCTGATCACCAGCCTGCTGATCCTGATGGCGTTCCCGGTGCTCGCCGCCGCCATGTTCGCGGCCGCCGCGGATCGCGTACTGGGCTCGCACGTGTACGACCCCGCCAACGGCGGCGTGCTGCTGTGGCAGCACCTGTTCTGGTTCTTCGGGCACCCCGAGGTGTACATCATCGCCCTGCCGTTCTTCGGCATCGTCTCCGAGGTCTTCCCGGTCTTCAGCCGCAAGCCGATCTTCGGGTACAAGACCCTCGTCTACGCGACCATCTCGATCGCTGCACTGTCGGTCGCCGTGTGGGCGCACCACATGTACGCCACCGGCGGTGTGCTGCTGCCCTTCTTCTCGCTGATGACCATGCTCATCGCCGTGCCGACAGGCGTGAAGATCTTCAACTGGATCGGCACGATGTGGCGGGGCTCGATCACCTTCGAGACGCCGATGGTGTTCTCGCTGGGCTTCCTGACCTCCTTCGTGTTCGGCGGACTGACGGGCGTCATCCTGGCCTCGCCGCCGCTGGACTTCCACGTCACCGACACCTACTTCGTCGTGGCGCACTTCCACTACGTGGTGTTCGGAACCGTGGTGTTCGCGATGTTCGCGGGCTTCTACTTCTGGTGGCCGAAGTGGACCGGACGGATGCTGAACGAGCGCCTCGGCTACATCCACTTCTGGATGCTGTTCATCGGGTTCCACATGACGTTCCTCGTGCAGCACTGGCTGGGCGTGGACGGCATGCCGCGCCGCTACGCCGACTACGCCACCTATGACGGCTGGGAGTGGGGCAACCAGGTGTCCACGATCGGCGCCGTCCTGCTCGGTGCGTCGATGCTGCCGTTCTTCCTGAACGTCTGGATCACGGCGCGCAAGGCGCCGAAGGTGACCGTCGACGACCCGTGGGGCTACGGCGCCTCGCTCGAGTGGGCGACCTCGTGCCCGCCGCCACGACACAACTTCACGTCGATTCCCCGCATTCGCAGCGAGCGCCCCGCGTTCGATCTGAACCACCCCGAGGCCGCCGAGCAGCCCGTCGGTGCCGCAGCCGGAGAGGTCAAGTAACCCATGCGCAGCAATATCGTCGTCTGGTGGGTCATCACCGGCTTCTTCCTCGTGATGTCGGCCGTCTACACGCTGTGGAGCCTGGTGGACGAGTACCACGGCAGGGTGGAGTGGGTCGGCACGGTCGCACTGCTCTTCGTCGCGTTCATGGGCGCGATGATCGCCGTGTACCTGCGCAAGACCTACAAGGCGCAGGGCGGCGAGCTTCCCGAGGACGTGCTGACCGCCGACATCGATGACGGCGACCCCGAGCTCGGCGAGTTCAGCCCGTGGTCCTGGTGGCCGCTCGTGCTGGCCGGTTCCGCCGCGGTCTTCCTGATCGGCCTGGCGGTCGGCGAGTTCCTGCTTCCGATCGGCGTGGCGATCTTCCTGGTCGCGATCGTCGGCTGGGTCTACGAGTACTACCGCGGACACTTCGCGCGCTGAGCTGAGAACGTGCAGAAGGGGCCTTCCGGATTCGACCGGAAGGCCCCTTCTGCGTGACACGAGCGTTTCGCGGGTCCCGATTCGCGGCCTCGCGGGCGTTCGAGGCCGCAAGATGGGACCCGCGAACGTGGTGCAGCTCAGGTCACGCGTGGGTCCGCACGCGCGGGATGTTGGTGAGCGGGTCGATCGGGCGGCGATGGATGCCGTCGTGATCCTCGATCGGGAATCCCTGGCGCACCCAGTACTCGAAACCGCCGATCAGCTCACGCACGGCGTAGCCGAGCTTCGCGAACTCCAGCGCGCCCTTGGCCCCCGCATTGCAGCCGGGGCTCCAGCAGTAGACGACGACCTCGGAACCGGCCGGGATCTCCTTCGCAGCACGCTCGGCGATCTCGCGGTAATGCATGTGCACGGCTCCAGGAACGCGACCCTGCGCCCAGGCCTCGTCCGTGCGGACATCGATGACGGTCACAGCGCTGCCCGCCTTCTGCGTGGCGTACAGGTCGCTGGCGTCCGTCTCGCAGGCGAGCTTGGCTTCGAAGAATGCGGTGCGGTCCATACGCACAGGCTACGCCGTGCGTGCCCGCCGTCGTGGAACGTTACCCGACGAGCGGAGACAGCTGCGCGGTCATCTGCACGCGCCGGCCGTGCCTCGCGAGTCCGAGGTCGGCCTCCACGTCCACCAGCCGCTGCAGGAAGGGGGTGCGGGGGCTCGGTCACAGCGAAGCCGCAGGAGGCGTAGAACGGAGCGTTCCAGGGCACATCCGCGTAAGTGCGCAGTGTGATCTCCTGATGACCGCGCGACCTCGCCTGCGCCAGCGCCGCGTTCACCAGCATCCGCCCCAGTCCTCGCCCCGTGAAGCGGGGGAGGACCGAGACCTGCTCGAGGTGGGCGTGACCCTCGATCTCGAGCACGTGAACGAATCCCACTGGCGCGAGCCGGGCCGCCGCGTCATCCGGATCACCCACGAGCAGGAAGCCCGGCTGCGCGAGACGTTCGGTGCCGGCATCGGGTGCCGGCCAGCAGTGCGCCTGGAATCTGTCGACCAGCATCCGATCGGCCTCGACCTCGATCTGCTCGATCGGGGCGGCATCGCCGGGCAGCGCGGCGCGGATGCGGAAGGGCATGCCTCCAGCGTACTGACGTGTGGGCGGACGGCTGAGGGCCCCGTCCGGGTGGACGAGGCCCTCAGCTGGGGGAGCGGCGGTGCTTACTCGCCGTCCTCCGACGTGCGCTTGCGCGGCTCCGGATCCTTCGCGATCACGGAGCTCGGCGTGTTCGGCGTCTCGCCGACCGTCGGGTCCGCAGCCTGGATCTCATCGTCGGAGGTCACGCCCGCGCGTGCGTGCGCACCGGCGATCTCCTCGGCCTCGATCTCGGCGTCGTGCGCGAGAGCGTGCTGCTGGTGCGCGTCGGCCTCATCCAGCTGAGCCTGGGTGAGGGGCTGGAGACGGTCCTCGAAGAACCAGCGCGAGAGCGCGGAGCGCAGGTTCTCGTGCCACGGGATGCGGCCCTTGGCGTTGGGACGCACAACGAGGGGCTCGTAGTTCTCGTAGTCGATCAGCTTCCACCGGTCGTAGACGTCGACCGGCTGGTGCACCTCGATGAACTCGCCGCCCGGCAGGCGCACGATGCGACCGGACTCGTAGCCGTGCAGCACGATCTCGCGGTCCTTCTTCTGCAGCGCGATGCAGATGCGCTTGGTGACGAAGTACCCGAGCACCGGTCCGATGAACAGCAGCGCCTGGAGGGTGTGGATCACGCCCTCCATCGTGAGCATGAAGTGCGTCGCGATGAGGTCGGACGAGGCCGCGGCCCACAGCACCGCGTAGAAGATCACGCCCGCGACGCCGATCGCCGTGCGCGTGGCGGCGTTGCGCGGACGGTCGGCGATGTGATGCTCGCGCTTGTCGCCGGTGACCCACGCCTCGATGAACGGGTACAGCGCCACGACGACGATGAACAGACCCAGCACGGCGACCGGGATCAGGATGCCGAGCGACAGCGTGAACGGGCCGAGCGGCACATCCAGGTGCGGGGGAGCCAGACGCAGGGCGCCGTCGGCGAAGCCGATGTACCAGTCGGGCTGAGTTCCCGCCGAGACCGGCGAGGGATCGTACGGGCCGTAGTTCCAGATCGGGTTGATCTGGAAGAAGGTCGCTATCAGCACGATCGTGCCGAACACGATGAACAGGAAGCCGCCCATCTTGGACATGTACACCGGCATCATCGGGTAGCCGACGACGTTGTCGTTCGAACGGCCGGGGCCGGCGAACTGGGTGTGCTTGTTGATGACCATCAGCATCAGGTGCAGCGCGACGAACGCGATCACCAGCAGCGGCAGCAGCAGGATGTGCATCGTGTACAGCCGGCCGACGATGTCGGAGCCGGGGAATTCGCCGCCGAAGATCAGGAACGAGGTCCAGGTGCCGATCAGCGGAATGCCCTTGATCATGCCGTCGATGATGCGCAGGCCGTTGCCCGAGAGCAGGTCGTCCGGCAGCGAGTATCCCGTGAAGCCCTCGGCCATCGCCAGGATGAACAGCACGAAGCCGATCACCCAGTTCAGCTCGCGCGGCTTGCGGAACGCGCCCGTGAAGAACACGCGCAGCATGTGGATGCCGATGCCGGCGACGAAGACCAGCGCGGCCCAGTGGTGGATCTGGCGCACCAGCAGGCCACCGCGCAGATCGAACGAGATGTGCAGGGTCGACTCGAGTGCGGCCGACATCTCGATGCCGCGCATCGGCTCGTAGGCACCGGTGTAGTGCGTGGGCACCATCGAAGCCTGGAAGAAGAACGTCAGGAACGTCCCCGACAGGAAGACGACGACGAAGCTCCACAGCGCGATCTCACCGAGCATGAACGACCAGTGGTCGGGGAAGATCTTGCGACCGAGCTCCTTGACGAAGCCGGACAGGCTCGTGCGCTCGTCGAGGTAGTTGGCGGTGCCGGCCAGGAAGCGGCCCCCGAGGGGCTTGTCGCGCGTCTCAGCGGGCTTGGTGTCCTCGTGAGGAGTTGCGGTGCTCAATGACGCTCCCAGAAGCTCGGGCCGACAGGTTCTTGGAAATCGCTCTGCGCGATGAGGTAGCCCTCGTCGTCGACCGTGATCGGCAGCTGAGGCAGCGGGCGCGAGGCCGGCCCGAAGATGACCTTCGCGTGGTCGGTGACGTCGAACTGCGACTGGTGGCACGGGCACAGCAGGTGGTGCGTCTGCTGCTCGTACAGCGCCACCGGGCAGCCGACGTGGGTGCACACCTTCGAGTAGGCGACGATGCCGTTGTACGACCACGTCTTGCGCTCCTCGGACTCGATCAGGTCCTCGGGGCGCAGGCGCATCAGGAGCACGATGGCCTTCGCCTTCTCCTCCAGCAGGCCGCCCTCGTGGCCGAGCTCGTTCAGGCCCTCGGGGATCACGTGCACGGCGGAGCCGAGCGTGACGTCGGCGGCGCGGATCGGCGTGCCCTCGGAGTCGTGGACCAGGCGGGTGCCCTTCTTCCACATCGTGTGCTGCAGCAGGGCCACCGGGTCACCGGCTATCGGATCGTCCTCGGTGTTGAACGGCGCCAGTCCGCGGAACAGGGTGACCCCAGGGACGATCGATGCCACCACTGCGGCGATCATCGAGTTGCGGATCAGCACGCGGCGGCCGAAGCCCGACTCCTCGTTGGCGTCCGCGAACGCCTGGACGGATGCCTCGCGGACGCTGTCGCGACCGCGGGTGGGATGACGGTGCTCGACGAACTCCTTGTCGCTCATCAGCGACTTGGACCAGTGGATCGCGCCGATGCCGATGCTCAACAGGGCGAGCGCGATGCCGAGCCCGATGAACATGTTGTTGTAGCGCACATCGATGAGCGCGCCCGACTCGATCGGGAACAGCATGTACGCCGCGACGGCCCAGATGCTGCCCGCGAGCGACAGGTAGAACAGCGTGTAGACGGTGCGCGCTGCGGTCCGCTCGGCCTTCGGATCCTTGTCCGTCATGCGCTGACGGTGCGGCGGCAGTCCCGGGTTCACAGCGGGATCGCTGACTGCGACGCCCAGCCCCGGTGAGGGCTGGTAGGCCCGTTCCAGAGCCTGCGTGTCGTCGTCGTGTGCCATGGTGCTCCTCGTACGTGATTCGTCGATGAAAGTGCGTCAGTTGGACTTCGCCGTGATCCACACGGTGAGGGCGACGAGAGCGCCGATGCCGAAGATCCAGATGAACAGGCCCTCGGAGACGGGGCCCAGGGAGCCGAGCGTGAAGCCGCCGACCTGCACCTCGTTCTGCTGGTAGACGAGGGCGGCGATGATGTCGCGCTTGTCCTCGTCGCTCAGGTTCATATCGCCGAACACCGGCATGTTCTGCGGGCCGGTGACCATGGCCGCGTAGATGTGCAGTGCGCTGGTGGAGGTCAGCGCGGGAGCGTACTTGCCCTCGGTGAGGGCGCCGCCGGCCGCGGCGACGTTGTGGCACATCGCGCAGTTGATGCGGAACAGCTCCGCGCCCTTGGACAGGCTGACCTCATCGGAGGAGTCGTCCGGGTTCGTCTCGCCGTCGGTGACCCAGCCCTCGGGGTAGGTCGGGCCCGGGGCTGCGGACTGCACGTAGGCGGCCACGGCGCGGATCTGAGCCTCGGTGAACTGCGGGTGCTTCTGCGGAGCCTGCGGACCCTGCATCTGCAGCGGCATGCGGCCGGTCGCCATCTGGAACTCGACGGCCAGCTCGCCCACGCCGATCAGGCTGGGGCCCTCGGTGGTGCCCTGCAGATCCATGCCGTGGCAGGTGGCGCAGTTGGCGTTGAACAGCTTCTGGCCGTCGGCCGCGGTCAGCTCAGCAGTGGCGCTGGTCTGGGTGTCGGTCGATGCCATCGCGGCGGTCGCGCCGGCGTAGACGCCACCGGTCAGCAGCAGGCCGGCTCCGATCAGCGCCGCTGCGGCGAAGGGACTGCGGCGGCCGCGCGAGCGACGCTTCTTCTCTCGTGCCATTTCAGAAAAACGCTCCGCTCTCATTTCAGGAAGTAGATGACGAAGAACAGCACCACCCAGACGACGTCGACGAAGTGCCAGTAGTACGACACGACGATCGAGGAGGTCGCCTCCTTGTGGCGGAAGCTCTTCACGGCGTACGCGCGCCCGATGACGAGCACGAAGGCGATCAGACCGCCCGTGACGTGCAGGGCGTGGAAGCCCGTGGTCAGGTAGAACGCCGATGCGTAGGAGTCGACCTGGATCGGCATGCCCTCGGCGACGAGGGTGGCGTACTCCCAGACCTGACCGCTGACGAAGATCGCGCCCAGGATGAAGGTGAGCCAGAACCACTCGACCATGCCCCAGCCGAACAGGCGGCGCCGGCCGGCGGCGTTCACCCGGCCCTTGGCGACGTGATAGGGCTGGAGGTCCTCGGCGGCGAAGACTCCCATCTGGCAGGTGAACGACGAGATCACCAGGATGATCGTGTTCACGAGCGCGTACGGGACGTTCAGCTCTTCGGTGCGCGAGGCCCACAGCTCAGGGGAAGTGCTGCGGAGCGTGAAGTAGATCGCGAAGAGTCCCGCGAAGAACATCACCTCGCTGCCGAGCCACACGATGGTGCCGACAGCGACCGGATTGGGGCGCTTGATGGTTCTTGCCGCCGGGGCATGCGTCGCTGAGGTGGTCACAAGTCCATTATGGCCGATTCGGTCCGACGATTCTTGCACCCCCCTTGCCCGTTTCGCTGTTCGCCGCCTCCGGGCCGGCTCGGAGCCGCCTGCGAATGCCCTCGGAAGCCGATGAATCCCGCAGGTCGCGCCGCGAGTCGCGCGCGAGTCGCGCCGCGTCATCTCGAATCGGCATCTTTCGCCGCGCGATTATGATCGCTGACATGGCTGACTCCCTCACCTGGCCCGATCTGCTGACCGCTCTTCTCGAGCGACGCGACCTGAGCGTGTGGGAATCCACCTGGGCGATGCGCCAGGTGATGCAGGGGCGCGTGAGCCAGGCGCAGCTGGCCGGCTTCCTGGTCGCCCTGCGGGCGAAGGGGGAGACCGTCGACGAGGTCGTCGGCTTCCGCGACGCGATCCTCGAGGCCGCGGTCCCGCTCCGCGTCTCCTCGGACGTGCTCGACATCGTCGGCACGGGCGGAGACAGGGTGGGCACGGTGAACGTCTCCACCACGGCCGCGATCATCATCGGCGCGACCGGTGTCCCCGTGGTCAAGCACGGCAACCGCGCCGCCAGCTCGTCATCCGGCTCCTCCGACGTGCTCGCCGCGCTGGGGCTGGACATCTCGCTCGACCCGGATCGGGTCGCATCCGTGCTTGATCGCACCGGCATCACCTTCGCGTGGGCGGCCGCGTTCCACCCCGGCTTCCGGCACGCCGGCGCCGTGCGCGCCGAACTCGCGGTGCCGACCGTCTTCAACGTGCTCGGGCCGCTGTGCAACCCGGCCCGTGCCGAGGCGAACGCCGTGGGCGTGGCCAAGCTCAACCTGGTGCCGCTGATCACGGGCGTGTTCCGCACGCGCGGCGCCACCGCCCTCGTGTTCCGCGGCGACGACGGCCTCGACGAACTGACCACGACCGGGCACAGCCGGATCTGGGAGGTCGCCCGCGGAGACATCCACGAGCACGATCTCGACCCGCGCGACCTGGGCATCCCCCTCGCTGACCTGTCCGACCTGGTCGGAGGCGCGCCCGAGCACAACGCGAAGATCCTGCGCCGCACCCTCGACGGCGAGAAGGGCGCGGTGCGCGACATCGTGCTGCTGAACGCCGCCGCCGGCATCGTCGCCTACGAGCTCTCGCACGACGCGGCGCTCACCCAGCAGCCGATCGTGGAACGACTGCGCGACGCGTACGGGCGTGCCGCCGCCGCGATCGACGACGGACGCGCGCTCGCGAAGCTGGACGCCTGGATCGACACGACGCGGGAGGCGCCGCAGGCCTGAGCGGCGCGGCAGAAGCGATGGATGCCGTCGAAGCCCTGCTGGAGATCGCCGAGCTGCTCGAGCGTGAACGGGCGTCGCGCTACCGCGCCAAGGCGTTCCGCCAGGCGGCATCCGTTCTCGGCGGCCTGCCGGAGGACGTCGTGCGCGACCCGGCGCGGCTGCGCGCGCAGAAGGGCATCGGCGACTCGACCTTCCAGGTGATCCGCCAGGCGCAGGAGGGGAGGGCGCCGGACTACCTCGTGGAGCTGCGCGGAGAGGTCGAGCCGCAGCGGGTCTCGGCGCTGCGGGCGCTGCTGCGCGGCGACCTGCACAGCCACACGGACTGGTCTGACGGCACGACGCCGATCTCCGCGATGACCGGCGCCGCACGCGCGCTCGGCCATGAATACGTCGCCGTCACGGATCACTCGCCGCGGCTGCGGGTAGCGCACGGTCTCTCCGCCGAGCGGCTGCGCGAGCAGATCCCGCAGGTGCGCGCGGCGTCCGGAGACGGGCTCGCCGTGCTCGCCGGCATCGAGGTGGACATCCTGGAGGACGGTGCGCTCGACCAGGTCCCCGAGCTGCTGAGCGAGCTGGACATCGTCGTGGCGTCGGTGCACTCCAAGCTGAGGATGGACGCGGCGCCGATGACCAGGCGGATGATCGCGGCGGTCTCCGACCCGCACGTGAACGTGCTCGGGCATTGCACGGGCAGGCTCGTGCAGGGGGAGCGCGGGACGCGCCCGGCATCCGCGTTCGACGCGCGGGCGGTGTTCGCGGCGTGCGCGGAGCACGGCGTCGCCGTCGAGATCAACTCGCGTCCCGAGCGGCAGGACCCCCCGGACGAGCTGATCGCGATCGCGCTGGAGCAGGGCTGCCTGTTCTCGATCGACTCGGATGCCCACGCGCCCGGTCAGCTCTCGCTGCTCGACCACGGCGCCGCCCGCGCCGAGGCGGCAGGCGTGCCGCCCGAGCGCATCGTCACCACCTGGGGACTGGAGCGGCTGCGCGCCTGGGCCGGGTGAGGTGTCGCCGAGCCCGTCGCCTGTGCTGAGCGAGCGCCGGCGAGTCCGAGCGAAGCGTGAGGCCGCGGCGGACTCAGTCGGCGGAGGACAGCGCCGCCAGGGCCCGCGTCATCGACGTGCCCAGGTTCCACCGCTCCGCGAGCCGCTGCGCGGCGGCGGTGCCGGCGGCATCCGATCCGCGCACCGGCGCGCCCGGCGCGACGACGTCCAGATCGCGCACCACCTGCACCACGGCGGGTGCGACGTCGAGGTAGTCCGAGGCGTCGGCGAAGCGGGCGGATGCCGCGGCGCTGAGCCGCCCGGCGGCGGCCGCCTCGCGGATCCCCTGCAGATCGCCGTGGGCCTGCAGCAGCGCCGCCGCCGACTTCTCGCCCACTCCCTTCACGCCGGGAAGTCCGTCGGAGGCATCGCCGCGCATCGTCGCGAAATCGGCGTACTGGGAAGGGAGGACCCCGTACTTGGCGACGACGACGGCATCCGTCACGATCTCCAGATTGCTCATCCCGCGCGCCGTGTACACGACACGCACGCCCTGGGCGTCGTCGACGAGCTGGAACAGGTCGCGGTCTCCGGTCACGATGTCCACGGGAAGCGCCGAGCGCGTCGCGAGCGTGCCGATCACGTCATCCGCCTCGTGCTCCGCCGCGCCGATGATCGGGATGCCGATCGCCTCGAGCGCCTCGCGGATCAGCGGCAGCTGCTGCTGCAGCGCCTCCGGGACCTCCTCGACATCCGGTCCCTGCGGCACGACCTGCGCTACGCGGTGCGCCTTGTAGCTCGGGATCAGGTCGACGCGCCACTGCGGGCGCCAGTCGTCGTCCCAGCAGGCGATCACCTGCGTGGGCCGGTGCAGCGTGACGAGCTTGGCGACGATGTCGAGCAGGCCGCGCACCGCGTTGACCGATGTGCCGTCCGGCGCCTTCACCCTGTCGGGCACTCCATGGAACGCGCGGAAGTAGAGGCTGGCGGTGTCCAGCAGCATGAGGCGATCGATCACGGGATCAGCCTAGACACGGGTGCGGACGCCGGCGCGGATCTGATAACCTGGAGTGTCACTCGTGGCGAGCATCCGCATGCCCTCGTGACATCGCAATCCCACATCCATCCGCTTCGGCACCATGCTGGCACGTCGCCGGTGCCCGAGGCCTGATCTTCCATTCACAAGGACAACCCACTACATGACTAGCGCAACGACCGCCCCGGCCACCAAGCAGGTCGCGATCAACGACATCGGATCTGCCGAGGACTTCCTGGCCGCGGTCGAGAAGACCCTGAAGTTCTTCAACGACGGCGACATCATCGAGGGCACGATCGTCAAGATCGACCGCGATGAGGTTCTGCTCGACGTCGGCTACAAGACCGAGGGCGTCATCCCCTCGCGTGAGCTCTCCATCAAGCACGACGTCGACCCCAACGAGGTCGTCGCCGTCGGCGACAAGGTCGAGGCCCTCGTTCTCCAGAAGGAGGACAAGGAAGGCCGTCTGATCCTCTCCAAGAAGCGTGCGCAGTACGAGCGCGCGTGGGGCGATGTGGAGAAGATCAAGGAGGAGGACGGCGTCGTCACCGGCACCGTCATCGAGGTCGTCAAGGGCGGCCTCATCGTCGACATCGGACTGCGCGGCTTCCTGCCCGCGTCGCTCATCGAGCTGCGCCGCGTCCGCGACCTCACCCCGTACCTCGGGCAGGAGCTCGAGGCGAAGATCCTTGAGCTGGACAAGAACCGCAACAACGTGGTCCTGAGCCGTCGCGCGCTGCTGGAGCAGACGCAGTCGGAGTCCCGCACCACGTTCCTGAACAACCTGCACAAGGGCCAGGTTCGCAAGGGCGTCGTCTCGTCGATCGTCAACTTCGGCGCGTTCGTCGACCTGGGCGGCGTGGACGGCCTGGTGCACGTCTCCGAGCTGTCCTGGAAGCACATCGAGCACGCCTCCGAGGTCGTCGAGGTGGGCCAGGAGGTCACCGTCGAGATCCTCGAGGTCGACCTGGACCGCGAGCGCGTCTCCCTGTCGCTGAAGGCGACGCAGGAGGACCCGTGGCAGGTCTTCGCCCGCACTCACGCGATCGGTCAGATCGCGCCGGGCAAGGTCACCAAGCTGGTTCCGTTCGGCGCCTTCGTCCGGGTCGCGGACGGCATCGAGGGCCTGGTGCACATCTCCGAGCTCTCCAGCAAGCACGTCGAGCTGGCCGAGCAGGTCGTGTCGGTGGGCGAAGAGGTCTTCGTCAAGGTCATCGACATCGACCTCGAGCGTCGTCGCATCTCGCTGTCGCTGAAGCAGGCCAACGAGTCGGTCGACCCCAACGGCACCGAGTTCGACCCGGCCCTGTACGGCATGCTCGCCGAGTACGACGAGAACGGCGAGTACAAGTACCCGGAGGGCTTCGACGCCGAGACCGGTGCCTGGAAGGAGGGCTTCGACGCCCAGCGCGAGGCATGGGAGCAGGAGTACGCCGCTGCCCAGGCTCGCTGGGAGGCGCACAAGGCCCAGGTCGTCAAGGCCGCCGAGGCCGAGGCCGCTGCGGGCGACGACTTCGCCGCCGCGCAGTCCTTCACGAGCGACTCGGGCGCCGGCACCCTCGCCGACGACGAGGCCCTCGCCGCTCTGCGCGAGAAGCTCTCGGGCGGCAACGCGTAAGCATCCGCTTCGACGGAACGGGCCGTCACCCCGCCTTCGGGCGGTGGTGGCGGCCCGTTCCGCGTCTGCGGGCGCGCTCTCCGGTGCGTGCCAGGATGGGAGGATGCCGCTCATCGCTCTCACCGGGGGCATCGCCTCCGGCAAGTCGACCATCGCCGCGCGCCTGGCCGAGCACGGCGCCGTGATCGTGGATGCCGATCGGATCGTCCGCGATGTGCAGGCGCCGGGTTCGCCGGTGCTGGCCGCGATCGCCGCGGCGTTCGGCGACGACGTGATCGCCGAGGACGGCTCGCTGCAACGCGGCGTCCTCGGTGCCCGGGTGTTCGGCGACCAGGAGCGGCTCGCGCAGCTGAACGCGATCGTGCATCCCGCCGTGCGTGAGGAGTCCGCACGTCGTTTCGCCGCGGCCTTCGCCGCCGATGCCGATGCCGTCGTGGTGTACGACGTGCCGTTGCTGGTCGAGGCCCGAGTGGACGACCCGTGGGAACTCGTCGTCGTCGCGGACGCACCCGCCGAGGTGCGCGTGCGGCGCCTCGTCGAGTTGCGCGGGCTGACCGCGGACGAGGCGCGCGCGCGGCTGGCCTCGCAGGTGTCGGACGCCGAGCGCCGAGCGGTCGGGGATGTCGTGATCGACACGTCGGGTGCGCTCGAGCGCACGCACGAGCAGACGGATGCCCTGTGGGAGCGGATCCGTCCGCGGTGATCTCAGTCGGCGGCGCGCTTGCGGGCGCGCCGGCGACTGGCCAGCGCCACCGCTCCGACGATCAGACCGATCAGCAGGACCAGCGCGAGGATCGGCACGATGATCGCGGCGACCGCGAGGAGGAACGATGCGCCGTCCTCGGCGGTGCTGAGCGCCGGCGCGGCGAGCCCGCCGGTGACGGAGTTCGCGGCCACGCGGCCGACCGCCTTGACCGCATGGACCGCGAGCGCGATGCCGACGCCCACGACGATCGGCACCCAGGCGTTGTCGGTGAAGAAGGCGGAGGGGTCCTCCACCGCGATCGTCTGGGCGCTCGCCCCCGCACCGAAGGCGATGCCGCCGGATGCCGGTCGCAGCACGCTCTGCACGATGTCGTTGAGGGAGTCCAGGGCGGGGATCTTGTCCGCGATGATCTCCAGCACCAGCAGCGCCCCGACGACCCACAGCGTCACGTCGCTGGACAGCCACGACCACCCCGCCGGCAGCTGCACGGCGGGGAGGAAGCGGTCGACGAGACCGAGCAGGAACAGGGGCATCCATGCGTTGAGGCCGGCGGACGCCGCCAGGCTGGAGCCGATGAGCAACTCGATCACGCCTCCACCCTAGGCGGGTCGGAGTCCGGCGATGGGTCCGCGAGGCCCTGGTGTCGGTGGCCCCTCGTAGGCTGGAGGGATGCAACCAACGCGCAGCGTCCGTCCCTTCGAGGTCGTCAGCGAGTACATGCCCGCGGGGGACCAGCCGCAGGCCATCGCCGAGCTCGCGGCCCGCATCAACGCGGGCGAGACCGACGTCGTGCTGCTCGGCGCGACCGGCACCGGCAAGTCCGCGACCACCGCCTGGCTCATCGAGCAGGTGCAGCGCCCGACGCTCGTGATGGCGCACAACAAGAC
The DNA here is from genome assembly GCF_031844385.1 of Microbacterium sp. ARD32. Taxonomy (NCBI): domain Bacteria; kingdom Bacillati; phylum Actinomycetota; class Actinomycetes; order Micrococcales; family Microbacteriaceae; genus Microbacterium; species Microbacterium sp. ARD32. The sequence goes on along the minus strand of NZ_JAUZVD010000001.1, from coordinate 1,613,901 downwards.
CCTGGCGGCGCAGCTGGCGAACGAGTTCCGCGACCTCATGCCGAACAACGCCGTGGAGTACTTCGTCAGCTATTACGACTACTACCAGCCCGAGGCGTACGTGCCGCAGACGGACACCTTCATCGAGAAGGACTCCTCGGTGAACGCCGAGGTCGAGCGCCTGCGGCACTCGACGACCAACTCGCTGCTGAGCCGCCGGGATGTGGTCGTCGTCAGCACCGTCTCGTGCATCTACGGGCTCGGCGCGCCGGAGGAGTACCTGCGCGCGATGGTCGCCCTGCAGGTGGGCGAGCGCTACGATCGCGACGCCCTGATCCGGCAGTTCATCTCCATGCAGTACAACCGCAATGACGTCGACTTCTCCCGCGGCAACTTCCGCGTGCGAGGGGACACGATCGAGATCATCCCGGTGTACGAGGAGCACGCCATCCGGATCGAGCTGTTCGGCGACGAGATCGAGGCGCTCTACTCGCTGCATCCGCTCACCGGCGAGGTCATCGAGAAGCTGGACTCCGTGCCGATCTTCCCCGCGTCGCACTACGTCGCGGGAACGGACGTCATCCAGCGGGCGATCGGGACCATCGAGGCCGAGCTCGCCGATCGCCTCGCCGAGCTGGAGCGCCAGGGCAAGCTGCTGGAGGCGCAGCGACTGCGCATGCGCACGACCTTCGACCTGGAGATGCTGCAGCAGCTCGGCTTCTGCTCGGGGATCGAGAACTACTCGCGCCATCTCGACGGACGGCAGCCCGGCGAGCCGCCGCACACGCTGCTGGACTTCTTCCCCGACGACTTCCTGCTGGTCATCGACGAGTCGCACGTGACCGTGCCGCAGATCGGCGCCATGTACGAGGGCGACGCGTCGCGCAAGCGCACGCTGGTCGAGCACGGCTTCCGCCTGCCGAGCGCGATGGACAACAGGCCGCTGCGCTGGGACGAGTTCAAGAACCGCATCGGGCAGACCGTGTACCTCTCAGCCACGCCCGGCAAGTACGAGATGGGCATCGCCGACGGCGTCGTGGAGCAGATCATCCGGCCCACGGGCCTGGTCGATCCCGAGATCATCGTCAAGCCCTCCAAGGGGCAGATCGACGACCTGCTCGAGGAGATCCGCATCCGCGTCGAGCGCGACGAGCGCGTGCTGGTGACGACGCTGACCAAGAAGATGGCGGAGGAGCTCACCGACTTCCTGGGCGAGCACGGCGTGCGGGTGCGCTACCTGCACTCCGACGTCGACACGCTGCGCCGTGTCGAGCTGCTCACGGAGCTGCGTGCCGGCGTCTACGACGTGCTGGTCGGCATCAACCTGCTGCGCGAGGGTCTCGACCTTCCCGAGGTCTCGCTGGTGGCGATCCTGGATGCCGACAAGGAGGGCTTCCTGCGCTCGGGGACCTCGCTCATCCAGACCATCGGCCGCGCGGCTCGTAACGTGTCGGGCCAGGTGCACATGTACGCCGACAACATGACGGACTCCATGACGAAGGCCATCGAGGAGACCGAGCGCCGTCGTGAGAAGCAGATCGCCTACAACACGGCGAACGGCATCGACCCGCAGCCGTTGCGCAAGAGGATCGCCGACATCACCGAGGTGCTGGCGCGCGAGGCTGCGGACACGGCCGACCTGCGAGCGGGCAGGAACAAGCCCGGCAAGGGCAAGTCGCCCACGCCCAACCTGCGTCGCACCGGCATCGCCGCCGAGGGCGCCCAGCAGCTCGAGGACACCATCGCCGACCTGTCGGAGCAGATGCTCGCCGCGGCAGCAGAGCTGAAGTTCGAGCTCGCGGCGCGACTGCGCGACGAGGTGCAGGACCTGAAGAAGGAGCTGCGGGCCATGGAGCGCGCCGGGCACGCGTGACGCGACCCGGCGCGCCCAGGCCGCGACGCCCGGTTCACGGGCAGTGAATCAGCGGCTTCGGCCCCGAGCGGTCGATGATGTGCAGATTCATCGCCTGCCCGCACAGCGGACAGGCGCGTTCCGCGCGCTCTGCGGCGCTCGGAGGCGGGGTCGCCTCGTAAGGGCCGACCGAGGCCGGCCCGGCGAAGCGGATCAGATTCGTGTTGAACCAGGCGTAGAAGCCTCCCGCTTCGCGGATGCGGGTGCGCAACGGTACTCGGTGATCGTCATCGGGCATGATGATTAGCGTACTAACTATTTGGGTGTGGGTATCATCGGATCGTGACCGAAGTCGATGATCTCCTGCGCCTCGAGAACCAGCTGTGCTTCGCGATGGTCACGGCCGCACGCAACGTCCTCTCCGTGTACCGGCCGATCCTCGAGCCGCTCGGGCTCACGCATCCGCAGTATCTCGTGATGCTCGCCCTCTGGGAACGTGCGCCGCGGTCCCTCGGCGACCTCGCCGAGGCCCTCGCACTGGAGCCCGCGAGCGCGTCGCCGCTGGTCAAGCGGCTCGAGAAGGACGGCCTGGTCGAACGCGTGCGCAGCGACGAGGATGAACGCCGGCTCGAGATCAGCCTGACGGACGCAGGCCGGGCGCTGCGCGCGCGCGCCGTCGACGTGCCGTCGCAGGTCATGCGGCGAGTGGGCCTGGACCTGAAGGGCGTCACCGCGCTGCGAGAGGCGCTGGGTCCGTTCAACAGCTCGCTGCGCAGCTGAGCCCGGCCCGTCGGGCCGGATGCGCGACCCGGCTCGCATAGAGTGAAGGGGTGACGGGGGCGGTGCAGCACGACGCGGAGGATGCGACGGTCGTCGGCGCGCGCCGGCGCGGATCGGTGCTTCGCCGCCTGCTGCCGGTGATGATCACGATCGCTCTGTTCGCCATCGCCATCCTCGCCACATCGATCGCCGGTCACCCCACGCTGCGCGCGATTCCGGACTACACGCCGGTGCCCGAGCCGCGCGTCACGCAGACCTCCGATTTCGTGCCGCAGCCACCGCCGCAGCACGAGGCCGAAGGGCCCGATTCGACCCTCATCATCATCGGCGTGGTGCTCGCGCTGATCGTGCTCGGGCTGCTCGCGCTCGGGCTGGCGTGGCTGGTCAGGGCCATCATCGACGCCCTGCGCAACGGGGCTCTTCCCGAGCGCGCGGGTGCCGAGCTCGACAGCGAGATCGCGGGTGCGCCGCTGCCGGAGGAGGCCGAGCCCGACGCCCCGGTGATCCGGCGCGGCATCGCCGCCGCACGCACGGCCATCGAAGGCGATACCGACCCCGGCGACGCCATCATCGCCGCCTGGATCGGCCTGGAGGAGACGGCCAAGGACTCCGGGGCGGGCCGCGGCGTCAGCGAGACTCCGGCCGAGTTCACGCTGCGGATACTGCTGCGCCGCCCTGGCATCGAGGATCCGACGCGGCGGCTGCTGGACCTGTACGAGGGCGTGAGGTTCGGCGGCCATGCGGCCGGCGAGCCGGATCGGGCCGCAGCGGCCGAAGCCCTCGCCCAGATCGAGGAGGGGTGGCGATGAGACCGCTTCGCGTCGTGCTCACCGCGATCGCCGCGGGTGCGCTCACCGTGATCGTGCTGCTGCTGCTCGAGGTGCAGACCGAGTTCCTCTGGGGATGGGCGCTGCTCGTGGCCGGCCTCACGCTGCTGGTCAGCGTCGGCCTGCCCGACGATCCTCGGACCGACGGGCCCCGCACGCCTGCGCCTCCGGAGTATGTGGGATCGGACGTCTCCCGGCTGGCCTGGGCGATCAACACGCACAGCGACACGGTCAACGAGGGCGTCACCCGCCGGGTGCGCGCGACGCTGCGCCGCCGGCTGCTGCAGCACGGCGTCGACATCGATGACGACGCACAGCGGGCGGCCGCCGACCGCCTCCTCGGGCCCGGCCTGTGGCAGCGGCTGAACGGGCGCCGCACGCGGATCGCCGATCTGCGCGACGCCCTTGCCGCGGTGGAGCGGCTGCCCTACCCGCACGACGCGATGCAGCATCCGGAACCCCGACCTCAGAGGGAGAGCACCACATGAACTTCACCGACATCGCCGAGCTCGGCCAGCGCATACGGCAGGCCGTGGCGACGGTCGTCGTCGGCATGGACGACCCGCTCGAGATCGCGCTCGCGACGATCCTGGCCGGTGGGCACGTGCTCTTCGAGGACGTGCCAGGACTCGGCAAGACACTGGCGGCACGCAGCCTGGCATCCGCTCTGGGCCTGTCGTTCCGACGGCTGCAGTGCACGCCCGACATGCTCCCCGGCGATGTGACCGGGTCGTACGTCTACGCACCCGACACCGGCGAGTTCGTGTTCCGGCCCGGGCCGATCTTCACCGGGCTGCTGCTGGCCGACGAGGTGAACCGCACCACGCCGAAGACCCAGTCGGCCATGCTCGAGGCGATGGCCGAGCGGCAGGTGACCGTCGAGGGCAACAGCTTCCCGCTCGAGGCGCCGTTCCACGTCATCGCGACGGCCAACCCCATCGAGTACGAGGGCACCTATTCGCTTCCGGAGGCGCAGCTGGACCGCTTCATGGTGCGCCTGTCCGTCGGCTACCTCGACCAGCAGGGCGAGACCGAGATCCTGCTGGGACGATTGCGGCGTCAGCAGGAGGCGACCAGCGTGGAGCCCGTGCTCGAGCCCGGTCAGCTCGTCGAGCTGCAGCAGGCGGTGGAGCGGATCCACGTCGATCCCGACGTCGCCGCCTACTGCGTGGCGCTCACGGCGGCCACCCGCACCGCACCGCACGTCGCGGTCGGCGCCTCGCCCCGCGGCTCGCAGTCGCTGGTGCTGCTCGGCCGCGCACTCGCGGCGCTCGGCGGCCGCGACTACGTGCGCCCCGACGACATCAAGCGCGTGGCCGTGCCCGTGCTGGCGCACCGCCTCACCCTCACGCCGCAGGCGTGGGCGCAGGGCGTCGACCCCGCCGGAGTGGTCGACACGGTCGTCTCGTCGGCGCCCGTGCCACCGAGCATCGCCGGAGCGCCCGCCCGAGCATGACCACAGAGACATCGAACCGGGCGGCGCGGCGCGCGGGGCCGTCGACCGTGCTCGCCGTCTGCGCCGCCATCGGCGCGGTGGCCGTGGGAATCGTCTTCTCCCGCCCCGATGCGATCGCCGTGGGCCTCGCGCCGGCGCTCTGGGCGGTGCACGCGCTCACGCCGCGTCGTCACGGCGACGTCGTCGTCGACGTCGAGAAGGTCACCGACGCCGAGGACGGGCGTCTCGATGACGACATCGTCGTGGAATCGGATGCCGACATGGTCGAGCTCGCGGTCGTGCAGGCGGAGCGCACCCGGCGACACGTCTTCGCGCCGGGCCGCGCACGCCTGCGCGGCAGCATCCGTCCGCTGCACTCCGGCCCGGTGGTGACCGTGCAGGCGGCCGTGCGGGGGATCGATGCTGACGCCGGGATGCTCGGGGCGCCGCAGCCGCCGGTCGGGGTGACCCGCACCGTGCAGCCGGTCATGCGGCGACTGCCGCGGATGCCGTTGGCTCCGCGCCTGAGCGGCCTGCACGGCGCTCACGAGGGAAGCCGGCTGGGGCAGGGCGGCGACTTCCGCGACATCCATCCGTTCGCGCCGGGGGACGAGCTGCGGCGCGTGGACTGGAAGGCGACCGCGCGCGCCGCCCGGCGCCCTGGCGACCTGCTCATCCGCCGCACGAACGCGCTCAGCGACGCGTCGGCCGTGATCATGATGGACACCGCAGACGACCTGGGGACGGTCGTGGCGACGTGGGGCGGATCCGATCCGGCGCGCAGCGGCACCACGTCCCTGGACCAGGCGCGCAGCGCGGCGCGCTCCATCGCCGCCGCCACGATCGAGCAGGGCGACCGGGTCGCCTTCCACACCCTCGTGCACGGCGGGAGGTCGGTGCGATCCGGTGCGGGGCGCCGTCACCTCGCCCGCGTCGTGGCGGAGATCTCCTCGAGCGGACGTGCCGGAGACGACGCGCGGTTCCGGCGCACGCCGCCGGTGCCGCACGGCTCGATCATCTACGTCCTGTCGACGTTCTTCGACGGCGCCGCTGCCGAGATCGCGATGCGCTGGCGCGCGGCGGGGCATCGCGTCGTCGCCGTGGACACCCTGCCGGAACTGGACACCACCCGCCTCGGTGTCGAGCGCTCACTCGCCCTGCGCGTGCTGCTGGCCGAGCGCCAGGACATGATGCACCAGCTGCGGCAGTCGGGAGTGGAGACGATGCACTGGTCATCGGACGCGGGCGCGCAGCTTGCGGGACTCGCCCGGAACGGACGGCGGATGCCGGTGCGCGGGGGTGCCGCATGAGCCGTGACGACGTGCTGCGGATCGGCGCGGCGGTGCCTGGCGCCGTGCTGCCTGCGGCATCGCTCCTGATCGCCGTCGGCGGCGGGATGCTGATCGGAGCCGCGACAGGGTGGCTCGCGATGCTGGGCGCCGCGTGCCTGCTGAGCGCGTTCGTCCGCGCGATCGGCGGTCCCTGGCTGTCGATCGCGGTGCTGGTCGTCGTGCTGACGACATCCGAGCCGGCGGGCTGGCGCACGGCCGTCGTCGTGCTCGCCGTGCACCTGCTGCACGTGCTCGGGTCGCTCGCGCTGACGATCCCGTTGCGCGCACGCGTCGCGCTCAGGGCGCTGCAGCCCACAGCGCGGCGCTTCGTCGTCGTGCAGCTGATCGCGCAGGCGGTCGGCGCTCTGACCTGGCTCGTCCCGGAGGGGCGCACGGTTCCGGCCGCCGTGATCGGCGCATCGCTGGCGGTGGTCGTGCTGGCCGTCGGCGCGGTGCGGATGCTGCGGCGCACGCCGGCCGCGGGCTATCCCGCGCCGCGCGAGTCCAGTGGCGTCCGCTGAACGGGCTCGGAGCCGAGTGCTCACCTGAACGGGCTCGGAGCCGAGTGCTCACCTGAATGGGCTCGGAGCCGAGTGTCGGTGGCCCCTCCTAGACTTGTCTGGTGCCCATTGTTCCCGTCGCCTCCTCCGGAAAACTCAGTGTCCGCGGTGCCCGCGTGCACAATCTCAAGAACGTCGACATCGACATCCCGCGCGACTCCCTGGTCGTGTTCACGGGCCTGTCGGGGTCCGGCAAGTCGAGCCTGGCGTTCGACACGATCTTCGCCGAGGGGCAGCGCCGATACGTCGAATCGCTGAGCGCCTACGCGCGCCAGTTCCTGGGGCAGGTGGACCGCCCCGACGTCGATTTCATCGAGGGTCTGAGCCCTGCGGTGTCGATCGATCAGAAGTCGACCAACCGCAACCCGCGCTCCACGGTCGGCACGATCACCGAGATCCACGACTACATGCGTCTGCTCTGGGCGCGGATCGGCATTCCGCACTGCCCCGAGTGCGGCGAGCGCATCCAGCGGCAGACCGTGCAGCAGATCGCCGATCAGCTCATGGAGCTGCCCGATCGCACCCGCTATCAGATCGTCGCACCGGTCGTCACGCAGAAGAAGGGCGAATTCGTCGACCTGTTCAAGGAGCTCGGCGCCAAGGGCTATTCGAGGGCGATCGTCGACGGTGAGCTCATCCAGCTCGCCGAGCCGCCGAAGCTCAAGAAGAGCTACAAGCACGACATCGCGGTCGTGGTGGACCGGCTGGTGGCATCCGCCGACATCCTGGGCCGGGTGACCGACTCCGTCGAGACCGCACTCGGGCTGGCCGGCGGCATCATGCAGGTCAACTACGTGGACGAGTCCGGCGACGACGCTTGGCAGTCGTTCTCGGAGAAGCTCGCCTGTCCCAACGGGCATCCCATCACCCTCACCGAGATCGAGCCGCGCACCTTCTCGTTCAACGCGCCGTTCGGCGCCTGCCCCGCATGCGCGGGTCTGGGCACGCGGATGTCGGTCGACGTCGACCTCATGCTCGGCGACGAGGAGCTCTCCATCCGCGAAGGCGTCATCATCCCGTGGACCACCCAGGGCAAGGGACTGTTCCAGTACTACGAGCGTCTGCTCGAGGGCCTCGCCCGAGACCTGCACTTCTCGCTGGACACCCCGTGGAACCAGCTGCACTCCGATGTGCGCGAGGCGGTGCTGCGCGGCGACAACTACAAGGTCAGCGTCAAGTGGAAGAACCGCTACGGACGCGAGATGCGGTACACCTCCGGCTTCGAGGGCGTGGTGCCCTACATCGAGCGGCAGTACATGCAGGCCGAGTCCGACACGCAGCGCAGCCGCTGGGGCGAGTACCTGCGCGAGGTCCCGTGCCCGGTGTGCGACGGCGCGCGGCTGAAGCCCGAGGTGCTCGCGGTCAAGGTGCACGGGCACTCGATCGCCGAGGTGTCCAGCCTGAGCCTGGCCGACGCCAGTCGCTTCATGCACACGCTCGAGCTCACCGAGCGTGAGGCCAGGATCGCGGCGCAGGTGCTGCGTGAGATCCGGCTGAGGCTGGAGTTCCTGCTGCAGGTGGGACTGTCGTACCTGAACCTCGGCCGCTCGGCGGGCTCGCTCTCCGGTGGCGAGGCGCAGCGCATCCGGCTGGCCACCCAGATCGGATCGGGCCTGACCGGCGTGCTCTACGTGCTCGACGAGCCGTCGATCGGCCTGCACCAGCGGGACAACCGCCGCCTGATCGAGACGCTCGTGCGACTGCGCGACCTCGGCAACACGCTCATCGTCGTCGAGCACGACGAGGAGACCATCGAGGCGGCCGACTGGGTCGTCGACATCGGACCCGGTGCCGGCGTCAACGGGGGAGCGGTGGTGCACTCCGGCCCGTACTCCGCGCTGCTGAGCGAGACCGACTCGATGACCGGCGACTACCTCGCCGGTCGCCGCGAGATCGCCACGCCGAAGAAGCGGCGCAGGATCGACCGCAAGCGGATGCTGTCGGTGGTCGGGGCGCGCGCCAACAACCTCAAGAACGTCACGGCGGAGTTCCCGCTGGGCGTGCTCACCGCCGTCACCGGCGTGAGCGGATCAGGCAAGTCCTCGCTGGTCAACGACATCCTGTACCAGGTGCTCGCGGGCCGCCTCAACGGCGCCCGCACGGTGCCCGGCAAGCACACCCGGGTGACCGGGCTCGACAACCTCGACAAGGTGGTGCACGTCGACCAGGCGCCGATCGGACGCACCCCCCGATCGAACCCCGCCACGTACACGGGCGTGTTCGACCGCATCCGCACGCTGTTCAGCGAGACGCCCGAGGCGAAGGTGCGCGGCTACCTGCCTGGCCGGTTCAGCTTCAACGTCAAGGGCGGCCGGTGCGACGCGTGCTCCGGTGACGGCACGATCAAGATCGAGATGAACTTCCTGCCCGACGTGTACGTGGACTGCGAGGTCTGCCACGGCAAGCGGTACAACCGCGACACCCTGGCCGTGCACTACAAGGGCAAGAACATCGCCGAGGTGCTCGAGATGCCCATTGCCGAGGCGGCCGAGTTCTTCGAGCCGATCCAGGCGATCCACCGCTACATGAAGACGCTGGTCGACGTCGGCCTGGGCTACGTGCGGCTCGGCCAGGCCGCCACCACGCTCTCCGGCGGCGAGGCGCAGCGCGTCAAGCTCGCCACCGAGCTGCAGCGGCGAAGCAACGGCCGCAGCATCTACGTGCTCGACGAGCCCACCACGGGCCTGCACTTCGAGGATGTGCGCAAGCTGCTCGAGGTGCTCAACGGCCTGGTCGACAAGGGCAACACCGTCGTCGTCATCGAGCACAACCTCGACGTGATCAAGTCGGCGGACTGGGTGATCGACCTCGGTCCGGAAGGCGGGTCGGGTGGAGGCGAGATCCTGGCGACGGGCACGCCCGAGCAGATCGCCGAGGTGGAGGAGAGCCACACCGGGCGCTTCCTCGCCGAGGTGCTGCCCGGCACGCGGAGTTCGGGCCGGGCAGCGCGCAAGGCCGGCTGATGGCCGACGTGCTGCCCTACAAGCCGCGCGCGGGGGAGATCCCGACCGACCCCGGCGTGTATCGCTTCCGCGACGCAGAGGGGCGGGTGCTGTACGTCGGCAAGGCCAAGAACCTGCGCCAGCGACTGTCGAACTACTTCGCCCCGCTGCGCACCCTGCACGAGCGCACGCGGCGGATGGTGACCACCGCGGCGTCCGTGGAATGGACCGTCGTGGCCACCGACGTGGACTCCCTGCAGCTGGAGTACATGTGGATCAAGGAGTTCGATCCGCCCTTCAACGTGCGCTACAAGGACGACAAGTCCTACCCGTTCATGGCGATCACGCTCGCCGACGAGGCGCCCCGGGTGATCGTGACGCGCAACCGCCGCATCCCCGGCGCACGCTACTTCGGCCCGTACCCCAAGGTGTGGGCGGTGCACGACACGATCGACCTGATGATCAAGGCGTTCCCGATCCGCACCTGCAGCGACGCCAGCTACCGGCGCGCCATGCAGACGGGAAGGCCGTGCTTCCCCGGCCAGATCGGCAAGTGCGGGGGCCCGTGCTCGATGACCTGCACGATCGAGGAGCATCGGGCCATGGTCGACGACTTCATCGCCTTCATGGCGGGCGGCGACGAGCGGTTCACCCGCGACCTCACCAAGCGGATGCGGGCGGCCTCGGCCGCGATGGACTACGAGGCCGCCGCGAAGTACCGTGACAAGCTCGCCTCGCTGGAAGCGGTGCTGGGCAAGAGCGCGCTGGTGCTTCCCGCCGACGAGGACGCCGACCTGTTCGGCCTGGCCGAGGACGAGCTCGCCGCCGCCGTGCACCACTTCGTGATCCGCGGCGGCCGCGTGCGCGGAGTGCGCTCGCTCACCCTCGACAAGGAGCTCGACATCTCCGGCGGCGAACTGGTCGACCAGGTGCTGCAGCGCGTGTACGGCGACTCCTCGGACATCCCGCGGCGGGTGCTGGTGCCCGTGCTGCCGGACGGTGCGCACGAGCTCGAGCAGTGGCTCTGCGAGCGCCGCGGGCGCAAGGTGAGCATCGCCGTCGCGCAGCGCGGCCAGCGCGCCGACCTGATGCGCACCGCGACGCTGAACGCGCAGCAGGCGCTGCTGCGGCACAAGACCCGCCGCACGAGCGATTACGTCGCGCGCACGCAGGCGCTCACCGATCTGCAGGAGGCGCTCGGCATGAGCGAGGCGCCGCTGCGCATCGAATGCTACGACATCTCGCATCTGAGCGGCACGAACGTGGTCGCCTCGATGGTGGTCTTCGAGGACGGCCTGCCCCGCAAGGATCAGTACCGGTCGTTCAACATCGCCGAGACCACCGACGACACCGACTCGATGTACCAGGTGCTGATGCGGCGGCTGGCGCGGGTGGACGCGGCGACCCAGGGCGCGGAGGAGGCGTCGGGTGATGTCGCCGGCGACGAGCCGGTCGCGCAGCGGCGGCGCTTCGCGTACAACCCGCAGCTGCTGCTGGTGGACGGCGGCCAGCCGCAGGTGAACGCCGCCGCGCGCGCGCTGCGCGACAGCGGCCGCACCGACATCGCACTGGCCGGCATCGCCAAGCGACTCGAGGAGCTGTGGCTCCCCGGCGACGACTTCCCGGTGATCCTGCCGCGCACCAGCGAGGCGCTCTACCTGGTGCAGCGCCTGCGCGACGAGGCGCATCGGTTCGCCATCACGCACCAGCGGCGGCGCCGTCGTCGCGACATCACCACCGTGCTCAGCGAGATCCCCGGACTCGGCGAGGCGCGGATCAAGGCCCTGCTGAGGCACTTCGGATCGGTGACGGCGCTGCGCGCGGCATCCTCGGAGGAGATCCGCCAGGTCAAAGGCATCGGTCCCGCACTCGCCGAGGGCATCCGCGAGCACCTGTCCGGCGGCCGGGCCGATCCGAGTCGATAGGCTGGGGACAGGGAAGGGAGCAGACGATGGCGGCCGCAGATGAGGGCGAGTTCCTGATCGTCACGGGCATGTCGGGCGCGGGGCGCTCCACCGCCGCGAACGCGCTGGAGGATCTCGGCTGGTACGTGGTCGACAATCTTCCCCCGCAGATGCTGCGACCGCTCCTCGAGCTCACCGGCATGGGCGCCGGCAACCTGCCGAAGATCGCGGCCGTGGTCGACGTGCGCGGCCGCGGACTGTTCGACGACTTCCCGGGCATCGCGCGCACGCTGCGCTCTCGCGGCGGGGTGAAGGTGCTGTTCCTGGACGCGTCCGACGACGTGCTCGTCCGGCGCTTCGAGTCAGTCCGGCGGCCGCATCCGCTGCAGGAGGACGGGACGCTGCTGGACGGCATCCGGGTGGAGCGCGCCCGCCTGGCGACGATCCGGGAAGCGGCCGATCTGCTGATCGACACCTCCGGGCTCAACATCCATCAGCTGGCCACGCAGGTCTCCGAGATGTTCTCCGAGGAGGGGGCGGCGCGGCACCGCCTCACGCTGCTCAGCTTCGGCTTCAAGTACGGCATCCCCACCGACGTCGACCACATCGCCGACATGCGCTTCCTGCCCAACCCGTTCTGGAACGAGGCGCTGCGAGAGCACACCGGGAAGGATGCCGAGGTGCGCGACTACGTGCTCTCCCGCGAGGGGGCGCAGGAGTTCCTCGACGCCTACGTGCAGGCACTGGAACCGGTGCTGGCGGGCTATCAGCGCGAGAACAAGTCGCACTCGACGGTCGCGATCGGATGCACCGGCGGCAAGCATCGATCGGTGGCGACGGCGGAGGAGCTCGCGCGGCGTCTCGCCGACGTGCCCGGGGTGGCCGTGAACGTGCGTCATCGCGATCTCGGACGGGAATGACCCGGACCGCGGCTGTGGGAGGGCCCGCGGCCTTGTAGGCTGGTTCCTTGCGTCGCGCCCTCGACGCGAGGAACGTGAAGGAGTCCCGTGGCACTGACCACCGACGTCAAGGCTGAGCTCGTCAGCATCCGCAACGCACACCCGACCGTGCGTGTCGCCGAGGTGACGACGATCCTCCGGTTCGCCGGGGGACTGCACTCCATCGCCGGCCGTGTGGCCGTCGAGGCCGAGGTCGACGCCGAGACCCTGGCACGCCGGGTCAGCCGCGATCTGACCGAGATCTACGGCGTGCGTCCCGAGATCGCGCAGGTGAAGGCCAGTTCCTCTCAGAGCGGCGACGGCGCGCGCTGGGCGGTGCGTGTGATCGGCGCGGGGGAGACCCTGGCCCGTCAGACCGGTCTGCTGGATGCCCGTCGTCGTCCCGTGCGCGGCCTTCCGAACCGCCTGACCACCGGATCGCCGGAAGAGCTCGCCGGACTCTGGCGCGGTGCGTTCCTGGCGGCCGGCTCGCTGAGCGAGCCCGGGCGGTCGGCCATGCTGGAGGTGGCCTGCCCCACCGGCGAGGCGGCGATGGCGCTCGTCGGCGCCGCGCACCGGCTGGGCGTCGCGGCCAAGGCGCGCGAAGTGCGGGGGCTGCCTCGCGTCGTCGTGCGCGAGGGCGAGGCGATCCGCGCCATCCTCGCGGCGATGGGAGCGCGACGAACGGCGGCGGCCTGGGAGGAGATGCGCCAGCGGCGCGAGGTGCGCGCCGGCGTGAACCGCCTGGTGAACTTCGACGACGCGAATCTGCGTCGATCGGCGCAGGCGGCGGTCGCCGCCTGCGCGCGTGTCGAGCGTGCACTCGAGATCCTCGGCGACGACGTGCCGGATCATCTGCGCACGGCGGGCAATCTGCGCCTCGCGCATCGCGATGCCAGCCTCGACGAGCTCGGTCATCACGCCGATCCGCCGCTGACCAAGGACGCCGTCGCCGGCCGCATCCGCCGCCTGCTCGCCATGGCCGACAAGCGCGCCCAGCAGGAGGGACTGCCCGGCACCGAGTCCGCGGTTCCCGCCGGCCTGGAGGACTGACCGGGAAGGTTCCTGTCGCCGGGGCGGTTGTCCTCAGTAGGATGTGAGAGGTCTGCTCCGCGACGCACACGGCACCGCGGAGAACGCAAGCGCCGCGGCGCGGCGCGGATTGGATGAATTCGACATGGCGACTTACACGCTCCCCGACCTTCCTTACGACTTCGCGGCCCTCGAGCCCCACATCAGCGGCAAGATCATGGAGCTCCACCATGACAAGCACCACGCGGCCTACGTCGCCGGCGCCAACGCCGCGCTGGACGGCCTGGCAGAGGCCCGCGAGACGGGCAACCTCGCGAACGTCAACAAGCTGGAGAAGGATCTGGCGTTCAACCTCGGCGGTCACGTCAACCACTCGATCTTCTGGACCAACCTCTCCCCGAACGGCGGCGGACAGCCGGAAGGCGAGCTGAGGGCCGCGATCGACGAGTTCTTCGGCTCGTTCGAGAAGTTCCAGGCCCACTTCGCGGCGGCCGCCGCAGGCATCCAGGGCTCCGGCTGGGCCGTGCTGAGCTGGGACCCGATCGGCGCGCGGCTGATCATCCAGCAGCTGTTCGATCAGCAGGGCAACACGGCGCAGGGCACCGTCCCGCTGTTCCAGCTGGACATGTGGGAGCACGCCTTCTACCTGGACTACCTGAACGTCAAGGCCGACTACATCAAGGCGGCCTGGAACATCGCCAACTGGGAGAACGTCGCCCAGCGGTTTGAAACAGCGCGCGAGAAGACCAACGGTCTGCTGGTACTGTCGTAAAAGATGGGCGTCCTGATGGGCGATTCGCCCGTCAGGACGCCGTTGTCCGCGTAACCCGCAGGAAACCCTCTTAAGAACCAGGAGACTTTCGTGTCTGTCAAGATCGGTATCAACGGCTTCGGTCGTATCGGGCGAAACTTCCTTCGCGCAGCACTCGCACAGAACGCTGACCTCGAGATCGTCGCGGTCAACGACCTCACGGACAACGCCGCGCTGGCGCATCTGCTGAAGTACGACTCCGTCGGCGGCCCGCTGGGCGTCGAGGTCTCGCACGAGGGCGACGTCATCACCGTCGGCGGCAAGGCGATCAAGGTCTTCGCCGAGCGCGACCCTGCGGCTCTGCCGTGGGGCGAGCTGGGCGTGGACATCGTCATCGAGTCGACCGGGCGCTTCACGAAGGCGGCCGACGCCTCCAAGCACATCGCCGGCGGCGCCAAGAAGGTCATCATCTCGGCTCCCGGCACCGACGTGGACGGCACCTTCGTGGTCGGCGTGAACGAGGACGCCTACGACCCCGCCACGATGAACGTCATCTCGAACGCGTCGTGCACCACCAACTGCCTGGCGCCGCTGGCGAAGGTCTTCAACGACACGTTCGGCATCGAGCGCGGCTTCATGATGACCGCGCACGCCTACACGGCCGACCAGAACCTGCAGGACGGTCCGCACAGCGACCTGCGTCGCGCCCGTGCCGCGGCGATCAACATCGTGCCGGCCTCGACCGGTGCGGCCAAGGCGATCGGCCTGGTGCTGCCCGAGCTGAACGGCAAGCTCAGCGGATCCTCGTACCGCGTGCCGGTTCCCACCGGTTCCATCGTCGACCTGACGATCATCGCCGAGCGCGACGACCTGACCGTCGACGAGATCAACGCCGCGTACCGCGCCGCTGCCGCTGACGGACGACTGCAGGGCATCCTGCAGTACACCGAGGACCCGATCGTCTCCAGCGACATCCAGCTCAACCCGCACTCCTCGATCTTCGACTCCGAGCTGACCAACGTCAGCGGCAACCTGGTCAAGGTGTCGAGCTGGTACGACAACGAGTGGGGTTACTCCAACCGCCTCGTCGACCTGACCGAGTACGTCGCCGAGCGCCTCTAAGCTCGTACACATGACTCTGCGCACCCTGGAATCGCTCGGTTCCCTCGAGGGCAAGCGCGTCATCGTCCGTTGTGACCTCAACGTCCCGCTGCGGGACGGGGTCATAACGGACGATGGTCGTGTTCGCGCCTCGCTGCCGACCCTGAACGCCCTGATCAACGCCGGCGCGCGGGTGATCGTGTGCTCGCACCTCGGTCGCCCCGACGGCGCGCCCGACCCGCAGTACAGCCTCGAACCGGTCGCGCAGCGGCTCTCCGAGCTGCTCGGCAACCCGGTCGCGTTCGCGCGCGACACGGTGGGGGAGTCCGCCCGCGACGCGGTCGCCTCGCTCACCGACGGCGGCGTCGTCGTGCTGGAGAACCTGCGATTCAATCCGGGCGAGACCTCCAAGGACGACGCGACGCGTCAGGCCTTCGCGGGCGAGCTCGCCGCTCTCGGCGATGCCCTCGTCTCGGACGGGTTCGGCGTCGTGCACCGCAAGCAGGCCAGCGTGTACGACCTGGCTCAGCTGCTGCCGTCCGCGGCCGGCCTGCTGATCGCCACCGAGCTCGACGTGCTCGATCGTCTGACCGAGAACCCGGAGCGTCCGTACACGGTCGTCCTCGGCGGCTCGAAGGTCAGTGACAAGCTCGGTGTCATCTCGCACCTGCTGCCGCGGGTGGACCGTCTGCTGGTCGGCGGCGGGATGCTGTTCACCTTCCTGGCTGCGGAGGGCCACGCCGTGGCATCCAGCCTGCTCGAGAAGGACCAGCTCGACACGGTTCGCGGATACATCGCCGAGGCGAAGGAGCGAGGCGTCGAGCTGGTGCTCCCGACGGATGTCGTGGTCGCCTCCGGGTTCGCGGCGGATGCCGAGCACGAGACCGTCGCCGCGGATGCCATCGAGCAGAGCTCGTTCGGCGCCTCGGGCATCGGCCTGGACATCGGGCCGGACACGGCCGAGCGCTTCGCGGCGGCGATCCGGGACTCGAAGACGGTGTTCTGGAACGGCCCGATGGGCGTGTTCGAGTTCCCGGCGTTCGCGGCCGGCACGCGTGCGGTCGCGCAGGCGCTCACCGAGGTCGACGGCCTCGGCGTGGTCGGCGGCGGGGACTCGGCGGCCGCCGTGCGCCAGCTGGGCTTCGCCGACGACCAGTTCGGCCACATCTCGACCGGTGGCGGCGCCAGCCTCGAATTCCTCGAGGGCAAGAGACTACCCGGACTGGAGGTCCTCGGATGGCAGTGACGACCCGCACCCCGCTGATCGCGGGGAACTGGAAGATGAATCTCGACCACCTGCAGGCGGTCGCCACGGTGCAGAAGCTGCACTGGACTCTCAAGGACGCCGGTCACGAGAACGACTCCGTCGAGGTGGCCGTGTTCCCGCCGTTCACCGACATCCGTTCGGTGCAGACGCTGATCGATGCGGACCGGATCCCGTTCGCGCTCGGTGCTCAGGACCTGTCGGCGCACGACTCGGGTGCCTACACCGGTGAGGTGTCGGGTGCGTTCCTCTCGAAGCTGGGCGTGGGCTACGTGATCATCGGCCACTCCGAGCGCCGCGAGTACCACCGCGAGGACGACGACGTGGTGGCGGCGAAGGTCAAGGCCGCGCTCAAGCACGGGCTCGTGCCGGTGATCTGCGTCGGCGAGACCGCGGAGGACCTGGAGAGGTTCGGCGCGAGTGCGGTCCCTGCCGGGCAGCTCGAGAAGGCGCTCGAGGGCGTGCCCGCGTCCGCCGACATCGTGGTCGCCTACGAGCCGGTCTGGGCGATCGGTTCCGGCCAGGCGGCGACGCCGCAGCAGGCGCAGGATGTCTGCGCCGCTCTTCGCGGCGTGCTCGCGAAGGCGCTGGACGAGGATGCCGCCGCGCGGACCCGCGTGCTGTACGGCGGCTCGGTGAAGTCCGGAAACATCGCGAGCTTCATGCGCGAGCCCGATGTCGACGGCGCCCTGGTGGGCGGAGCGAGCCTGGTCGTGGACGAGTTCGCGGCGATCGTGCGCTTCCAGAAGCACGTCGGCGTGTGAGTCGGACGGGGCGCCTCGGCGCCTCGTCCTATAATCGACTGCTAGGCGGGTCGTTTCCGGCCCTGGCGAAAGGCTTCAATCTCGTGCTTGTTCTCGAGTTCGTGCTGCAGGTGCTGCTGGGTATCAGCAGCGTTCTGCTGACACTCCTCATCCTGCTGCACAAGGGCCGCGGTGGCGGCCTGTCCGACATGTTCGGCGGTGGCATGTCCGCGGCCGTCGGCTCGTCCGGCCTCGCGGAGCGCAACCTCAACCGGTTCACCGTGATCCTCGCGCTGGTCTGGTTCGTGGCGATCGTCGCGCTCGGCCTGATCACGAAGTTCTCGGTGATCTGATGGCGACCGGCGGAAACGCGATCCGGGGCACGCGCGTCGGATCCGGCCCGATGGGCGAGCAGGATCACGGCTACCACGCCGACCGCATCGCGGTCTCGTACTGGGACGGCCTCGGCAACGAGACGGTGCGCTACTTCGCGGCGGGGCTCCCCGAGGAGGAGATCCCCGAGACGATCGACCACCCGCACTCGGGTCTGCCCGCCGGACGCGACCAGCAGAACCCGCCCGCGCTGGCGAAGGCGGAGCCCTACAAGACGCATCTCGCGTACGTGAAGGAGCGCCGCACCGACGAAGAGGCCGCACAGCTTCTCGAGGATGCTCTCACCCAGCTGCGCGAGCGCCGCGGCCAGGGCTGACAGCAGACCGAATCGACTGATCCCCGGGGCATCCGCCCTGGGGATCAGTGCTGTGCGGGCTCACGTGCAGCTGGGGCTGAGTCCGAGCAGGGCGATCTTCAGAGTCTTCGTCGCTGCCGGCGACACCCAGTCGGCACCGTACTGGGCTTGCACCCTGATGGGGGTCGAGGAGCCCAGGAGGTTGCTGACGAGCGACCTGAGCAGATCAGAGTCGTAGGTCACCGAGTAGGTGTAGACGCCCTCAACGGGCCCGGTGCGCGTCGGCGCCTTCGTGCCGAGAGCCGTGCCGAAGTAGACGCGCTGGTTCGACGTCTCATACGGAGACTTCCATTTGACGGTGACGTCCTTGAAGACCAATCCGATTCCGAGGACCGAGACCGTGCTGACGGTGCATGAGGTGATCGTCGGGGCGGTGAGCTGCGCCGCTGAGATCGCCGTCTTCGCGACCTGACCCGACGCCCACGCCCCCTCCGTCGGCACGGGATGCGCGGGCCCGATCAGTGCGGCTGTGACGCACAGCACGCCGACTCCGGCCGCCAGCATCCGATGCCTCATCGTGCCGCCCTCCGGCGGTGCCTGCGCGATGAACGCGATGCCGAGGCCCATGAGCACGGCGGCGGGCGCGGCGAGGAACGCCTGCGATGCCCCGCCGGTGCGCGCGAGACCCGCATCTGCGCCGATCTGCTGCTGCGCGGCATCCTGCTCGGCCAGCGCATGCACGCCGAACGTCGCCGTGGCGGAGGGCACGCCGTCGACGGCCGCCGTGAGGGCGATGCGCAGATGGGCGATGCTCGGCGTCGGCCGCCGCTGCACCAGGGTGGCGGTGCCATCCATCCTCAGCGCGTCCGCTGTCCGCAGCACCTGCTCGCCCGCGGGGCAGCCCTGCTCGGTCCACGCCGCCCGGCATCCCCGCACCTCGGCGACGACCTGCATCTCCGCCGGCGCCTCGCCGGACAGCTCGACGGTGAGCTCGCCATCGTCGGGAGCGGCGGAGGCGTCCACGTCGAGGTCCCAGAAGAACGGCGTGTGCGCGTCGAGATGGTACGTCGCCCCGTCCTGCAGGCTGGAGCGGATGCTCAGGATGCCCGCGGCGGATGCCGGCGGAGCCGGCGTCAGTGCGCCCGCCGCCCCCACGAGAAGACCGATCGCGAGCACGCCCGCCGTGCGGCGCCGCCGGAGCTCGGCTCGCGTGGTGGGCTCTTCGTCCGCCGCATCCTCCACGGCATCCGCAGTCTCCTGCGTCTCCGGCTCGGCATCCGGTCCGCTGCGGCCCTCGCGCGGCCAGAACGCCCACGACACCAGCAGCGCGGCGGCGATGGTGAGGGCGCCGAGCACCCACGGATTCCCGAACCAGACGATCACGTACGCCAGGTTCGGCACGGATCCGCGCACGATGCGTCCCTCGGTGATCGTGTACGGCTCCGGATCCGCCACCTCGTTCGCGTCGCCCTTCATCGTGATCGTGCGCGCGTCCGGCGAGGGCCCGGCGGAGACGCTGGTGACGCGATGGGTGATCGGCAGCATGCCGGCGCGATCCACCGTCACCACGTCGCCGATCTCGATCCCGGATGCCGGAATCCGCTGCACCAGCGCCACCGACCCCGCCGGGATCGTCGGCGACATCGAGCCGGTCCTGAACATCATCAGTGAGAAGCCGCCGGTGAAGGCGAGGATCGTGAGCACGATGCAGATCACCCCGCCGGCGGCGGCGAGAGTGAGCAGCGTCTCGCGCAGCGCGCGGCCGACGCGCCGGATGCTCGTTCCCGCCGCGCTCACGTGATCACCCCGTCGTCCCGGTGAACGTCCAGGTGGGCGTGACGACGCCGCCCTGGGCTGTGGAGGGTGCATCGACCGGCAGCGTCACGATCACGCAGTACGTCACGGTGCTCGCGCCGCCGCCCTGCAGTGTGGCGGGTGGCAGCTGAGTCGTTGTCGGTCCTGGCAGCAACGGCGACGGCGACATGGTCGTGCTGGTGGTCGAGGGGGTGCAGAGGCTGGGATCGTCGACCTGCACGACCACCGACCTGAGTGCATCCCGCAGATCAACGTTCGCCGCTCCGGATGCGGGGGCGGTCACGCCCGAGAGCGTGATCGTGCCGCCCAGCGTTCCGGACGTCTTCAGCTGGATCCAGGCGGCCTTCGTGACCCCGGGGTATGGAGGTGGGCACCGCGCTGCCCGCGTCGAAGGCATCCGCGTCGCATCCGAGCGTCGCGGTCTGCACGGCGTCGAACGCGACCTCGTCGGCGGTGAGCGTGCTGCCGGCGGCGATGGCGACCGTCTGCGAGAGATCGGCGTCCGCCGAACCCGTGAGCTTCAGGGCGTACTGGGCGTACACGACGTCGCCGGGGGCGAGGTTGGTCGGGTTCACGGTGAACGCCAGGTCGGCAGCACCGGCCTCGGATGCGTGATCGTCGAACGTCGTGCCATCGTCGGAGCCCTGGAAGACGAAGGATCCGGCTGTGAAGGTGGACTTCGCCCACTCGGAGTCGTTTCAGGCGGCGAGCGTGACGGCGGCGCCCACTCCCAGGACGAGTCCGCCGGCGAGCACGGCGTAGACCCTGCGGCGGTGCAGGGATGCGGTGGATGGACGATTCATGAGATTCCCCTCTCGATCGCGTGTGGGTAGCACGCTTGGCGTCAGCGTAGTGACAGCCGGGGTTTCCGGAAGTGAGTCCTGGTCACCGGAGGAGAGTCGTGATGGAGGGGATGACGGGAATCGAACCCGCGTCATTAGTTTGGAAGACTAAGGCTTTACCATTAAGCTACATCCCCGCTCGGTGCCGCACGCGGCGAAGCACCTCGTAAAGCATAGCGGACGTCGGGAGTGCTCCCGTCCGTTAGACTCGTGGGGGCCGTTCCCGTGCGCGCGGGTTCAAGCCGGGGCGTAGCTCAGCTTGGTAGAGCGCCCGCTTTGGGAGCGGGAGGTCGCAGGTTCAAATCCTGTCGCCCCGACCACGGCATCAGACTTCATGACCGCGCGTTCCGCGCGGAAACCACAAGGAGAACACACCAGTATGGCCAACAGCACCGTCGAGAAGCTCTCCCCGACCCGGGTCAAGCTCAGCATCACGGTCACCCCTGACGACCTCAAGCCCAGCATCCAGCACGCGTACGAGCACATCGCTCAGGACGTGCAGATCCCCGGCTTCCGCAAGGGGAAGGTCCCCGCGCCGATCATCGACCAGCGCATCGGCCGCGGTGCCGTCATCGAGCACGCGGTCAACGAGGGCCTGGACAAGTTCTTCCGCGAGGCCGCCACCGAGCACAACGTGCGCATCGTGGGTCGTCCGTCGGCGGACATCACGCAGTGGCCGAACGAGAAGGACTTCTCCGGCGACCTGCTCGTCGACGTCGAGGTCGACGTGCGCCCCGAGATCGAGGTCCCGTCCTTCGAGGACATCACCCTCACCGTCGACGCCGTCGAGACCGACGACGCCGCCATCGACGCCGAGCTCGACGGCCTGCGCGCGCGCTTCGGCACGCTGATCCCCGTCGACCGCCCCGCCGCGAAGGGCGACTTCGTCGAGCTCGACCTGATCGCCACGATCGACGACACCGAGATCGACCGCGCCGACGGCGTCTCCTACGAGGTCGGATCGGGCGAGCTGCTCGAGGGAATCGACGAGGCGATCGAGTCGCTCACCGCCGGTGAGCAGACCACCTTCCGCTCCAAGCTCGTCGGCGGCGACCACGCCGGCGAGGAGGCCGAGGTCTCGGTGACCGTCAAGGCGGTCAAGGAGCGCGAGCTCCCCGAAGCCGACGACGACTTCGCTCAGATGGCATCCGAGTTCGACACGATCGGCGAGCTGCGTGACAGCCTGGCCGAGCGCGTCGGCCAGCAGGGGGTCTTCACGCAGGGTGCCGCCGCTCGCGACCAGCTGCTCGACGTACTGCTCGAGAAGGTCGAGATCCCGGTTCCCCCGCAGCTGATCGAGGACGAGGTGCACAACCACCTCGAGAACGAGAACCGTCTCGAGGACGACGAGCACCGCGCCGAGGTGACCGAGGCCAGCGAGAAGCAGTTCCGCACGCAGGTGCTGCTGGACACCATCGCCGAGGGCGCCGACGTGCAGGTCTCGCAGGAGGAGCTGAGCCAGTACATCGTGCAGTCCGCCGCGCAGTACGGCATGGCTCCGCAGGAGTTCGTCGAGGCGCTGCAGGGCGCCGGCCAGCTCCCGGCGCTCGTCGGCGAGATCGCGCGCAACAAGGCGCTCGCCTCGGTGCTGGGCAAGGTCAAGGTCGTCGACAGCAACGGCAAGCCGGTCGATCTGTCCGAGTTCATCGGCGACGTCGACGAGGCCGAGGCCGAGGAGGCCGCCGCGGAAGAGAAGCCGGCCGCCAAGAAGCCGGCCGCCAAGAAGGCTCCCGCGAAGAAGGCAGCCGCGAAGAAGGCAGCCGCGAAGAAGGACGAGGCCGAGACGGCCGAGTGATCGCCGATCGACTCCGAGGGTCGATCGATTCAGAGAGAAGGCGGATGCTGCGGCATCCGCCTTCTCCGTCTCAGGGGAAGACATGACCGACGTGAGTGACGACTGGCAGCGCCGGGTGGATGCCGTGTGGCAGGACGGCGGCCTCGATGACGACGCCCGCGTCGATCCGATCGATGAGCTGGCAGGGGAGCTCGGCCGGGAGCATCCGATCGCTCTGTTCGAGTGCGCCGGCGCCCGCGACAGCGCCGGCCGCGAGCTGGAGGCCGAGCCGCTGTACCGGGCGGCGCTCGAGGCGGGTCTCGATCCGGTGCGCCGCACGCGAGCGGTGATCCAGCTCGCCAGCACCATCCGCAACCTCGGCAAGATCGACGAGGCGCTGGACCTGCTCGGCGACGAGTACGTCGCGACCCGCGGGGGAGAGATGGCCGACGAGGCAGCGGCGTTCTACGCCCTTGCGCTGGCGTCCTCCGGCGACGCCATGCGCGCGGCATCCATCGCTCTGGGTGCACTCGCGCCGCACCTGACCCGGTACACGCGCTCGGTCACCGGATACGCGGCGGAGCTGGTGAACCCGCGCGGCGAGTGACACGCTCTGTGCTCAGGGCGAACACGGCCGGACGCCCGCGTTGTCGCCGGTAGATTCGAATCACCGAAACACGGAAACAGGAGCTGACATGGCTGAACCCCTGATGGCGACAAGCGTCTTCGACAAGCTGCTGAAGGATCGCATCATCTGGCTGGGCTCTGAGGTGCGCGATGAGAACGCGAACGAGATCTGCGCGAAGATCCTCCTTCTCGCCGCCGAGGATGCCGAGAAGGACATCTATCTCTACATCAACTCGCCCGGCGGCTCGATCACCGCGGGCATGGCCATCTACGACACCATGCAGTTCGTGCCGAACGACATCGTCACCGTCGGCATCGGCATGGCCGCGTCGATGGGCCAGCTGCTGCTGACCAGCGGCACCAAGGGCAAGCGCTACATCACCCCGAACGCTCGCGTGCTGCTGCATCAGCCGCACGGCGGCTTCGGCGGAACGGCCAGCGATATCCAGACGCAGGCGCAGCTCATCCTCTCGATGAAGCAGCGCCTCGCTGAGATCACCGCGGGCCAGACCGGCAAGAGCGTCGAGCAGATCAACGAGGACGGTGACCGCGACCGCTGGTTCACCGCCGACGAGGCACTCGAGTACGGATTCGTCGACCACATCCGCGAGCACGCCAGTGACGTGCACGGCGGTGGCGGAACCGGCGCGGACAAGTAAGGCAGGACGACACACATGTACACCCCCACCTTCCGCGCCGCGGGCAACCTTCCCTCCAGCCGCTACGTGCTGCCGCAGTTCGAGGAGCGCACGGCCTACGGCTTCAAGCGCCAGGACCCGTACAACAAGCTGTTCGAGGACCGTGTGATCTTCCTCGGCGTGCAGGTCGACGACGCTTCCGCCGACGACGTGATGGCGCAGCTGCTCGTCCTGGAGAGTCAGGATTCCGAGCGCGACATCACGATGTACATCAACTCGCCCGGCGGCTCGTTCACGGCCATGACGGCGATCTACGACACCATGCAGTACGTGGCGCCGCAGATCCAGACCGTGGTGCTCGGCCAGGCGGCATCCGCCGCATCGGTGCTGCTGGCCGCCGGCGCTCCCGGCAAGCGGCTCGCCCTGCCCAACGCGCGCGTGCTCATGCACCAGCCGGCGATGGGCGAGGCCGGTCAGGGCCAGGCATCCGACATCGAGATCCAGGCCGCGGAGATCCTGCGCATGCGCACCTGGCTCGAGGAGACCATGGCCAAGCACACCGGCCAGGACGTCGCCAAGGTGAACCGCGACATCGATCGCGACAACATCCTCTCGGCCGAGCAGGCCAAGGAGTACGGCATCGTCGACCAGGTGCTCACCTCGCGCAAGCGCGGCTGAGCGCGTCATCGCAGAAGGGCGGTCCGGCATCACGCCGGGCCGCCCTTTCGCGTGTCCGGCAACGGATGCGCACCTGCGCACAGCATCTCTGCTCATCTGAGCAGAGCCATGCGCGTGCGTCGGTCTGCTCCTAAGCTGGAACGCGGAAGGAGGATGCCGTGGACGACGAACTGCTCATGGTGCGCGTGGCCGAGCTCTCGTACGACGAGAACAGGACGCAGGACGAGATCGGCGCCCTCCTCGGGATCTCGCGCTGGAAGGTCGGGCGGCTGCTCGTGCAGGCCCGCGAGCGCGGCATCGTGCGCATCGAGATCGTGCACCCGCGCGCCCGCAGGCTCGGCGCCGAGCGCGCGCTCGTCGAGCGGTTCGGACTGAAGGATGCCGTCGTCGTGCCGACAGCCGAAGAGGCCGGCGCCGCGCTGGAGCGGGTCGCCCGCGCGGCAGCGGACATGCTCGCGGCGCTGCGGCCCGTGCCGCGCGCCCTCGCGGTCAGCTGGGGCCGCACCCTCACCGCCGTCGCCGACGCGCTGCCCTCGGGCTGGGCGCACGGTGTCACCGTCGTGCAGGCCAACGGGGGAGTGAGCCTCAGCCGGCGCTCCGGCGGTGCGGCGTCCGTCGCCGTCACCATCGCCCAGCGCGGCGAGGGGCAGGCGGTGCTGCTGCCCAGCCCGGCGATCCTGGAGCGCGTCGAGACCAAGCAGGCCATCGAGGCCGACCGCACCGTGGCGGCGATCCTGGAGCAGGCCGCGAATGCGAACACTTTCCTGTTCACCGCGGGACCGTGCGACCCGGCATCCGCTCACGTCGAGAACGGGTACCTGTCCGCCGACGACATCGCCGAGCTCGCTCGTCGCGGAGCCGTGGGTGACCTGCTGGGCCGCTACATCGACGCCGACGGGAACATCGTCGACCCGCAGCTGGATGCCCGAACGGTCGGCGTCGGCCTCGATCGGCTGCGATCCGCGTCCCGCGCCGTCTTCGTCACCGCAGGCGCCGCCAAGCACGACATCGCGCGTACAGTCGTCAGCAACGGGCTGTGCAGCATCCTGGTGACCGACGAATCCACTGCCCTTGCACTCTTGGAGGAGATATGACGACCACAGAGCTCGCCCGCCGCGCGGCGGTCGACGTACTGGGCGGTGAGCCCGACGACGCGACCCTGCGTCGCTTCCTGCACGGACTGCCCGGCGTGGACGCCGTGGGCCTGGAGCAGCGCGCCGCCGGCCTCGGCACCCGCTCGATCAAGACCACCTCGAAGGCGTGGGCGCTCGACAGGATCATCTCGCTGATCGACCTCACCACCCTCGAGGGCGCCGACACCGCGGGCAAGGTGCGCTCGCTGGTCGCGAAGGCGAAGACCCCGGATGCCTCCGATCCGAGCACCCCGCGCGTCGCGGCGGTCTGCGTGTACGGCGACATGGTCGGCCACGCGGTCGAGGCGCTCGGCGACCTGCACGGCGATCCCGACGACGGCCGCATCGCGGTCGCCGCCGTCGCGACGGCGTTCCCATCCGGACGCGCCTCGCTCGAGGTCAAGCTGGCGGACACCGCGGTTGCCGTGGCCGCCGGCGCCGACGAGATCGACATGGTGATCGACCGCGGCGCGTTCCTGGAGGGACGCTACGGGCTCGTGTTCGACCAGATCGCCCGCGTGAAGGAGGCATGCCGCCGCGAGGACGGCAGCCACGCGTCGCTGAAGGTCATCATGGAGACCGGCGAGCTGAACACCTACGACAACATCAAGCGCGCGTCCTGGCTGTCGATAATGGCGGGAGGCGACTTCATCAAGACGTCCACCGGCAAGGTGCAGCCGGCGGCCACCCTGCCGACCACGCTGCTCATGCTCGAGACCGTGCGCGACTGGTACCGGGCGACGGGGGAGAGGATCGGCGTGAAGCCGGCCGGCGGCATCCGCTCGTCCAAGGACGCCATCAAGTACCTCGTGACGGTCGCCGAGATCGCCGGCGAGGACTGGCTGCAGCCGCACCTGTTCCGCTTCGGCGCGTCGAGCCTGCTGAACGACGTGCTGCTGCAGCGCCAGAAGCTCACCACCGGTCACTACTCCGGTGCCGACTACGTGACCATCGACTGATGCTTCGACAGGCTCAGCAACCCAGACATCAGTGACCAGAGGATCAGATATGTCATTCCTGGAATACGCTCCCGCGCCTGAGTCCAAGGCGATCCTGAAGCTCAAGGACAGCTACGGGCTGTTCATCGACGGCGAGTTCGTCGACGGCTCGGGCCCGTCCTTCCACACCATCTCGCCCGCCGACGAGAGCCGCATCGCCGAGATCGCCTCGGCCTCCGATGACGACGTCGACCGTGCCGTCGCCGCGGCCCGCCGCGCCCACGACAAGGTGTGGTCGAAGATGAGCGGCCGCGACCGCGGCAAGTACCTGTTCCGCATCGCACGCCTCGTCCAGGAGCGCGCCCGTGAGCTGGCGGTCGCCGAGAGCCTGGACAACGGCAAGCCGATCAAGGAGAGCCGCGACGTGGACGTGCCGCTGGTCGCCGCCTGGTTCTTCTACTACGCCGGCTGGGCGGACAAGCTCGACTACGCCGGTCTGGGAGCGAACCCGAGGGCGCTGGGCGTCGCCGGCCAGATCATCCCGTGGAACTTCCCGCTGCTGATGCTCGCCTGGAAGCTCGCCCCGGCCCTCGCCGCCGGCAACACGGTGGTGCTGAAGCCCGCCGAGACCACGCCGCTGACCGCTCTGATCTTCGCCGAGATCCTGCAGCAGGCAGACCTTCCCGCAGGCGTCGTGAACATCATCACGGGCGCCGGCGCCCCCGGCGCCGCGCTGGTGCGTCACCCCGACGTGGACAAGGTCGCGTTCACCGGATCCACCGGCGTCGGCCGTGACATCGCGAAGGCGATCGCGGGCACCGACAAGCGCGTCACGCTCGAGCTGGGCGGCAAGGCCGCGAACATCGTGTTCGACGACGCGCCCATCGACCAGGCCGTCGAGGGCATCGTGAACGGCATCTTCTTCAACCAGGGGCACGTGTGCTGCGCCGGCAGCCGGTTGCTGGTGCAGGAGTCGATCCACGACGAGGTCGTCGACCGTCTCAAGCACCGCCTGTCGACCCTGCGGCTGGGCGACCCGCTCGACAAGAACACCGACATCGGCGCCATCAACTCGGCAGCCCAGCTGGCCCGCATCCGCGAGCTCAGCGACATCGGCGAGGCCGAGGGCGCGGAGCGCTGGAGCGCGGACTGCGCCATCCCGGAGAAGGGGTTCTGGTTCGCGCCGACGATCTTCACCGGTGTCGAGGCGTCCAGCCGCATCGCCCGCGACGAGATCTTCGGTCCGGTGCTGTCGGTGCTGAACTTCCGCACGCCCGCCGAGGCGATCGCCAAGGCCAACAACACCCCGTACGGTCTGTCGGCCGGCATCTGGAGCGACAAGGGATCCCGCATCCTGGCCGTCGCCGACCGGCTGCGTGCGGGCGTCGTGTGGGCGAACACCTTCAACCGCTTCGACCCGTCGAGCCCGTTCGGCGGCTACAAGGAATCCGGCTACGGCCGTGAGGGCGGCCGTCACGGCCTGACCGCTTATCTCAAGGGAGCATCGGCATGAGCAGGCGACCCACCGAAATCAACCGGCTCCGGGTTCCGAAGACCTACAAGCTCGCGATCGGCGGGGCGTTCCCGCGCAGCGAGTCCGGGCGCACCTACGAGGTGCTCTCGGCCAAGGGCGCCTTCCTCGCCAACGCCGCCAAGGCGTCTCGCAAGGATGCCAGGGATGCCGTGGTCGCCGCGCGCGGCGCGGTGAAGGGCTGGTCGGGCGCCACCGCATACAACCGCGGACAGGTGCTGTACCGGGTCGCGGAGATCCTGGAGGGCCGCCGCGCCCAGTTCGTCGACGAGATCGTCGATCAGGAGGGTGTCTCCGCGGCTGTGGCGGGCGCCCAGGTGGATGCCGCTGTGGACCTGTGGGTCTGGTACGCCGGCTGGTGCGACAAATACGCGCAGGTGGGCGGCAACGCCAACCCGGTCGCAGGTCCCTACTTCAACATCTCGGTGCCCGAGCCCACAGGCGTGGTGGCGATCGTCGCACCTCAGGACTCCGCGCTGCTCGGCCTGGTCTCGGTCATCGCCCCGGCGCTGGTCACCGGCAACACGGTGATCGCGATCGCGAGCGAGCGCTTCCCGCTGTCGGCGATCAGCCTGGCCGAGGTGCTCGCCACCAGCGACGTGCCCGGGGGCGTCGTGAACGTGCTGACCGGCTCGCCTGCGGAGATCACGCCGTGGCTCGCCTCGCACGCCGACGTCAACGCCATCGATCTCGCGGGTGCGGGAGACCTGGACTGGGTGGACCTGGAGATCGCCGCCGCCGACACGCTCAAGCGCGTGCTGCGCCCCGGTGTCGGTTCGAACGGAGCGGTCGAGCAGAGCCTCGACCGCATCACCGCGTTCACCGAGACGAAGACGGTGTGGCACACCAAGAGCATGATCTGACGGCGGATCAAGCGCTGAAGAGCCGCTTCCGCTCACAGCGGATCAGGTCCTTGGCGCGCGTGGCAATGCGCCGCGGTGTCGGTGAGGGCGGTTAGGCTCGATTGACGGCATCGGGCCCCCGCCCGATCCACGGCTTCGAGGAGGACGCGCATGGCACGCATCGGTGAGAGCGCCGACCTGTTCAAATGCTCATTCTGCGGAAAGAGCCAGAAGCAGGTGCAGCAGCTGATCGCCGGTCCTGGCGTGTACATCTGCGACGAGTGCGTCGAGCTGTGCAACGAGATCATCGAGGAGCGGATGGCCGAGGCCGGCAACGGTCCGGTCGCCGACTTCGAGCTGCCCAAGCCCCGCGAGATCTTCTCCTTCCTCGAGGAGTACGTCGTCGGGCAGGATCTCGCGAAGCGCTCGCTCGCGGTCGCCGTCTACAACCACTACAAGCGCGTGCGCGCCCGCGGCACACTGCAGACCGCCGAGCAGAAGGCCGAAGAGGTCGAGGTCGCCAAGAGCAACATCCTCATGCTCGGCCCGACCGGCTGCGGCAAGACCTACCTCGCGCAGACCCTCGCCAAGCGACTGAACGTGCCCTTCGCGGTCGCCGACGCCACCGCCCTCACCGAGGCCGGCTACGTCGGCGAGGACGTCGAGAACATCCTTCTCAAGCTGCTGCAGGCCGCCGACTACGACGTCAAGCGCGCCGAGACCGGCATCATCTACATCGACGAGATCGACAAGATCGCCCGCAAGGCCGAGAACCCGTCGATCACGCGCGACGTCTCGGGTGAGGGCGTGCAGCAGGCGCTGCTGAAGATCCTCGAGGGCACCGTGGCATCCGTTCCTCCGCAGGGCGGCCGCAAGCACCCGCACCAGGAGTTCCTGCAGATCGACACGACGAACGTGCTGTTCATCGTCGCCGGCGCGTTCGCCGGGCTGGAGGACATCATCTCGGCCCGGGTGGGCAAGCACGGCGTCGGCTTCGGCGCCCCGCTGCACGACAAGGGCAAGGACCTCGACCTGTTCAGCGAGGTGCTCCCCGAGGACCTGCACAAGTTCGGCCTGATCCCCGAGTTCATCGGTCGCCTGCCCGTCGTCACCTCGGTGTCGCCGCTGGATCAGGACGCCCTGATCGACATCCTCACCGGCCCGCGCAACGCGCTGGTCAAGCAGTACCAGCGGATGTTCGAGATCGACGGCGTCAAGCTGGAATTCGAGGACGACGCGCTGCGCGCGATCGCCGACCTGGCCGTGCTGCGCAAGACCGGCGCCCGAGGCCTGCGTGCGATCCTGGAGGACGTGCTCGGCCCCATCATGTTCGAGATCCCCTCCGCCGAGGAGGTGACGAAGGTCGTGGTCACGAAGGCCGCCGTCGAGGACGGCGCCGCGCCGACCGTGGTCATGTCGCGCAAGCGCAAGAGCGCCTGACGCGCACCCCTCAGCCGTCCAGGCCGCGTCGCTTCAGCAGCGGGGCGATCTCGGCATCACGGCCGCGGAAGTCCCGATACGCCTCCAGCGGATCCTTCGAACCTCCGACGCCCAGCAGGCGCTGCCGGAACCGCTCACCGTTCTCGCGGGTGAGTCCGCCGTTGGAGCGGAACCACTCGACGGTGTCCGCGTCGAGCACCTCGCTCCAGATGTACGAGTAGTAGCCGGCGCTGTAGCCGCCGGAGAAGACGTGCGCGAAGTACGTGGACGAGTAGCGGGTCGGCACCAGCGGGTTCAGCAGACCGATCTCCGACAGGGCGGAGGCCTCGAACGCAGCGACATCATCCACCGCAGCTCCCGGCGCCACGCTGTGCCACGCCTGGTCCAGCCACGCCGCGGCCAGGTACTCACTGGTCGCGTGGCCCTGGTCGAAGGTCTCCGTCGCGCGCAGTCGCTCCACGATCGCGGCATCCAGCGCCTCACCCGTCTCGAAGTGACGGGCGTAGTTGTCGAGCACCTCGCTCCACAGGATCCACATCTCGTTGACCTGGCTGGGGAACTCGACGAAGTCGCGGAACACGTTGGTGCCGGCGAAGTGCGGGTAGGTCACCCGCGCGAACAGCCCGTGCAGCGCGTGCCCGAACTCGTGGAACAGCGTGGTGACCTCGTCGAGGGTGAGCAGGGTCGGCTCGCCGTCGCCGGGCTGGGCGACGTTGAGGTTGTTGACCACCACGGGCAGCGTGCCGCGCAGCGCGGACTGGCTCACGATCGGGTTCATCCACGCACCGCCGCGCTTGGAGTCGCGGGTGTACAGATCGAGCACGTACAGGCCCACTGCCGATCCGTCGGCGTCGTGCACCTCGAACACCCGCGCGCCCGGGTGGTACGCGACCAGGTCCTCGCGCTCCGTGAACGTCACGCCGTAGAGCTGCGAGGCCGCGAAGAACACCCCGTCGCGCAGCACGCGCTCGGCCTCGAACCAAGGACGCAGCGCCGCCGTGTCGATGTCGTAGCGAGCCTGGCGGACCTTCTCGGTGTAGAAGGCCCAGTCGTGCGCCTGGAGCGCGAATGGCTCCGTCTCGGTGGCGTCGATGATCTCCTGCAGGGCCTCCGCCTCACGGGCGGCGTTGCGTGCGGCCGGCGCGGCCAGATCGCGCAGCATCCGCTCCACCGCCTCCGGCGAGCCTGCCGTCTCATCGGCTGTGACGTAGGCGGCGTGCGATGGATAGCCGAGCAGGGCGGCGCGCTCGGCGCGCAGTCGCACGATCTCGGTGAGCACCGAGCCGTTGTCGTTCGCGTTGCCGCGCGAACCGCGCGACAGGGACGCCTCCAGGATGCGGCGGCGGCTCTCGCGCACGGTCAGGGATGCCAGGTACGGGTGGCCGCTGAACAGCGGCAGGCCCACCAGGAGCCTCCCGTCCTCGCCCCGGTCGGATGCCGCCCGCGCGGTCGCGCTCAGCTCTCCGGAGGTGAGCCCGTCGAGCTCGGACGCGTCATCGAACAGCACCGCGAGGTCGTTCGTGTCGTTCAGCAGGTTCCTCTCGAACGCGGTGCTGAGGGTGGACAGGCGCTTGTTCAGCTCGGTGAGCCGTGTCTTCGCCTCGTCGTCGAGGGCAGCGCCGGCGTGGGTCATCTCCCGGAAGTGCCGATGCACGAGGTAGCGCTGCTCGGCATCCAGCTCCAGCTCGTCCAGCTGCGAGTGCAGCTGCGACACCCGCCAGTACAGCTGTGAGTCCAGTCGGATCGCGTCCTCGTGCGCTGC
Source organism: Microbacterium sp. ARD32 (assembly GCF_031844385.1). NCBI lineage: Bacteria > Bacillati > Actinomycetota > Actinomycetes > Micrococcales > Microbacteriaceae > Microbacterium > Microbacterium sp. ARD32. The sequence continues at coordinate 1,581,754 of NZ_JAUZVD010000001.1, read as the reverse complement.
CATCAGCGGCGCGAGCTCCTCGTCGATCGCCTGGATCTCGGGCGTCGCGTCGGCGGAGCTCACCGTGTAGAACGCGTGCGCGATACGCTCGAGCAGCTCCCCCGAGCGCTCCAGCGCCTCGATCGTGTTCTCGAACGTCGGCATCGAGCGCACCACCGTGATCGCGCGCACCTCGTGCAGCTGCTCCTCGAACGCCTGACGGAACGCCGGCAGATAGTGCTCGGGAAGGATCGCCGCATAATCGGGCATCCCGTAGGGGAGCGTGGACGGGGAGAGGAGCGGGTTCGTGGCCTCGGTCATCCCTCGAGCCTAGGGCGTGGCGGGATCCGCGGTCGTGAGCCTCGCCATCACCCGCTGCAGCGCCTCGATCACCACCTGCACGGAGCTGCGTCGCAGATTCTCGGGCCGCGCCAGCACATCGACCGAGCGCAGCGTGTTCACGCCACGTAGCGGCAGCCGGACGATCTCATCATCATCGATCGTCCGAGAGGTGTACCGCGGCAGCATCCCGATCACCCGACCGGCCGCGACCACCGCTGCGACCGCGCCGTAGTCGTTGATGCGATGCTGCACCTGCACGGGCCGGTTGGTCACGGCCGCGATCGCCCGCAGCACGTCGTCAGGCGAGTAGCCGATCCGGCTGGTCACCCAGCGCTCGCCGGCGACATCGGTGGGGGAGAGCGAACGTCGCGACGCGAGCGGGTGCGAGGCCGCCACGGCGACGTCGAGCGGCTCGCGCACGAGTGTGAGGCTGCGGATGCCTGTGGAGGGCCACGGCGCCGAATGCTCCATCCGATGCGCGAGCACCAGGTCGTACTGCGCCGTGAGAGCGGGGAACTCGCTCTGGGCGACGTCCTCGTCGGTCAGGTGCACGGTGGGTGCCGATTCCGCGCCGCCCACCTCGCGCACCAGCGATCCGAACAGTGCCTGACCCGCGCTGTGGAAGCCGCTGACCGTGACCGCGCCTGCCGCGTCGTGCTCGAAGTCCTCCAGCGCGCTGCGAGCTGCCGCCATCGCATCGATCACGTCGGCCCCGGCTGTCGCGAGCACTTCGCCGGCGGCGGTGAGCACCAGCGTGCGTCCCTGCTTGCGAGTGAGGGGCGTGCGGAATCCGCGCTGCAGTGCGGCCAGCTGCTGGGAGACGGCGGAGGGGGTCACGCGCATCGCTTCGGCCACGGCCGTCACGCTGCCCAGCGCGCCGAGTTCCCGCAGGATCTGCAGCTGATGGAGTTCCACAACAGGATTCTACGATTAAGGATCTCTGAACAGACATTGCAGTAGGAGTCGGTTGCTCTACAGGGTCGGATGCGGTCGGATCGAAGCATGAAGGCGCTGTTCGCACGCGAGCCCGCAGCAGGACTCGAACTCGTCGATCGTCCCGACCCGGTCGCCGGTCCTGACGACGTCGTGATCCGGGTGCTGCGCACCGGCATCTGCGGCACGGACCTGCACATCCTCCGCTGGGACGACTGGGCGGCATCCGCCGTCGTCGCGCCGCTCATCCCCGGACACGAGTTCTACGGCGAGGTGGTGGAGGTCGGGCCGCTCGTGCATGACATCGCGGTCGGGGACCGCGTCTCCGGCGAGGGGCACATCGTCTGCGGAACCTGCCGCAACTGCCGCGCAGGCCGGCGCCACATGTGCATCCGCACCGTCGGTCTCGGCGTGCAGCGCGACGGCGCCTTCGCCGAGTATGTGAGCCTGCCCGCGACCAACGTCTGGGTGCACCACGACGAGGTGAGCCCGGAGGTCGGTGCGATCTTCGATCCGCTCGGCAATGCGGTGCACACGGCGCTGACCTACCCGCTGGTCGGTGAGGACGTGCTGGTGACCGGCTGTGGGCCGATCGGACTCATGTCGATCGCGGTCGCGCGGCACGCCGGCGCCCGCTTCATCACGGCCACCGACGTCAGCGGTCCCCGCCTGCAGATGGCGCTGAGCATGGGCGCCGACCGGGCCATCGACGTGTCGAAGCAGGAGATTCGCGACGCGCAGACGGCGCTCGGCATGCGGGAAGGGTTCGACATCGGCTTCGAGATGAGCGGCGCCCCGAGCGCACTGCCCGCCATGATCGACAACATGAACCACGGCGGCCGGATCGCCATGCTGGGGCTTCCCAGCGCCGGGTTCGACATCGACTGGGGCAAGCTGGTGACGCACATGCTCACGATCAAGGGCATCTACGGCCGCGAGATGTTCGAGACCTGGAACGCGATGGGCGCGATGCTGCAGACCAGCACCGCGCTGCGCGACGCGATCACGCGCGTCGTCGCCGAGGTCATCCCGGCACGCGAGTGGCAGCGGGGCTTCGCCGCCGCGCAGTCGGCGGCCACCGGCAAGATCATCCTCGACTGGACCGAGCTGTAAGGAACCGAGATGTACACGACTTTCCAGGACCACGTGGCCGCCGAGCTCGCCGGCATCGACGAGGCGGGGCTCACCAAGCGCGAACGCGGCATCCGCGGACCGCAGAACGCCGAGATCACCGCCGACGGCACCGAGGTGCTCAACTTCTGCGCCAACAACTACCTCGGCCTCGCCGACGACCCTCGCATCGTGGATGCCGCGAAGAGCGCGCTCGACGAGTGGGGTTACGGGATGGCCAGCGTGCGCTTCATCTGCGGCACGCAGGAGCAGCACCTCGAGCTGGAGCGGCGGCTGGCGGCCTTCCTCGGCACCGACGACGCGATCCTGTACTCGTCGTGCTTCGACGCGAACGGGGGCGTGTTCGAGACCCTGTTCTCTGCGGAGGACGCGATCATCTCGGACGAGCTGAACCACGCGTCGATCATCGACGGCATCCGGCTCTCGAAGGCGCGCCGGCTGCGCTACCGCAACAGCGACATGGCCGATCTGGAGCAGCAGCTGAAGGATGCCGCGGATGCCCGCTTCCGCGTCATCGTCACCGACGGCGTGTTCTCGATGGACGGCTACATCGCCAAGCTCCCCGAGATCTGCGACCTGGCCGAGCGTTATGACGCTCTGGTGTTCGTCGACGATTCGCACGCGGTCGGCTTCATCGGCGAGCACGGGCGCGGCACGCCCGAGCTGTGCGGGGTCTCCGATCGCGTGGACATCTACACCGGAACCTTCGGGAAAGCGCTCGGCGGGGCATCCGGCGGCTACGTCGCCTCGCACCGGGAGATCGTCGCCCTGCTGCGCCAGCGCTCCCGGCCGTACCTGTTCTCGAACACGCTGGCCCCTGCGATCGTCGCGGGAACCCTCACCGCGCTGGACCTGGTCGAGGGCTCGGCGGATCTGCGCGCCCGGCTGCGCGAGAACGCCGCGCTGTTCCGCAGCAGGATGACCGAGGAGGGGTTCGACCTGCTGCCGGGGGAGCACCCGATCGTGCCGGTGATGTTCGGGGATGCCGCCCAGACCGCCGAGATCGCGGCGGCCATGCAGGCCCACGGCGTGTACGTCACCGCGTTCAGCTTCCCCGTCGTGCCACGGGGACAGGCGCGCATCCGCGTGCAGCTGTCGGCGGCGCACACACCGGAGCAGGTGGAGCGCTGCGTGGCGGCGTTCGTCGCCGCGCGGTCGGCCGTGGACTGAGCAGAGTCCGGTCAGACATCCCACCTCCCCCAGCACCTCCCCCTCGCCGAGTCCCCTGCCGGGGAAGACGACACAGACTTCTCATCGCACCCAGGGATGCAGAACAATCTTTGCAAAGAAAGTCTTGCAAAGAAAACTTTGCAAGGGTATCTTTGCATGTATGACCGACAGGAAGCCGGACCGCGTTCTCGATGCAGGCGCCCTCAAGGCGCTGGCGCACCCGCTGCGGGTGCGCATCTACAACCTGCTCGGAGAGCGCGGGCCCCAGACGGCGAGCACGCTGGCCGCACTCATCGGGGAGACCTCGGGAGCGACCAGCTACCACCTGCGTGCTCTCGCCTCGCACGACCTGATCCACGAGGTGGTCGGACGCGGCACGGGGCGTGAGCGCTGGTGGGAGCTTCCCAAGGGCAGTGTCGACCTTCCCGGACCCGACGAGATGCCCACGCCGGCGTCCCGAGCGGCGTCGCAGGTCGTGATGTCGGAGTTCTTCCGACTGCGCAACGACTCCCTGATGGAGTACCTGAACCGCCCGAAGGCCGATCAGCCCGCCGAGTGGCGCGACCTTGGCCTCGTGCTCACCGCGCGGCTGGACCTCACGCCCGAGCAGATGGCCTCGGTGCGGGACCAGCTTCAAGAAGTGCTCGACTCCGCGGCCGAGCGCTTCCACGGTCAGGAGGACATGCCGGGAACGCGCCGGGTGTCGATGCGCGCCGAGATCTTCGATCTGGTCGATGGGCCCGATCGCCACCATTCCGCACAGGAGGAATCATGACCGCTGCAACGCTCCACCTCGCGTCCCCGACCCGCTTCGAGCGCCTGCTGCTGAAGGTCGTCGACGCCCTGACCGCCTACATCGCGCACCGGCGCGAGCAGCGCACGCAGCGCCGTGAGATCGCTCTGGACCTGCTGCGCGAGCAGCAGGCGCGCAGGCACGACCCGCGCGCGCTCGATGTCGCGCTGCTGTCGCTGGGCTCGCGGCCGCGCCGTTGACGCGTTCGGCCCGAGGATCAGTCCTCGAAGGGGCGCGCGATCACGTCGCCGGATGCCGTGAGCAGCACCTCCCAGCCGGCGTCGAGCTCTGCCAGCGGGCGGCCCTCCAGCCAGGTGAGCGTCCAGTGGTCCTTCGAGGGGGTCAGAGACCCGGCAAGGCGGCTCTCCACCTCGGCGATGGCGGAGCGCAGTGCCGCGGGGACGGATGCCGGCGGCTCCGCCCCCGCCGCCCAGCGCGTTCCGAGCTGCATGATCAGGCCTCCGCCGGCGCGAGCTCGATGGCGGTCACGGTCAGTTCGTCGGCATCGGCGAAGTTCAGCTCCGCGATCCTGCCGACCGCGCGCAGATCATCGGCGGCTGCGCGCAGCGCCTCGATCTTCGCGGCCGGAGCCGCGATGGTCGCGGTCGCGACCGGGGTCTTCTGCGAGGCCTTCGCCTCGGTCTTGGCGCGGCGGATGCCGATCAGCGCCTCGCTGGCGGCGGCGAGCACCGCCGTGTCGCCCTTCGACGAGCTCAGGGACCCAGCGGGGGAGCTCAGGGACCCAGGAGCCGGCCACTCGGCGGTGTGCACCGAGCCCTCCTCGAACCAGCTCCACGCCTCCTCCGTCGCGAACGACACGATCGGCGCGAGCAGGCGCAGCAGCGTCGACAGCGCCAGTCGCAGCGCGAGCGCGGCGGACGCCTGGCCCACGTCGGTGCGGTCGTAGGCGCGCTCCTTCACGAGCTCGAGGTAGTCATCGCAGAACGCCCAGAAGAACGCCTCGGTCACCTCCAGCGCCTTGGCCTGGTCGTAACTCTCGTACGCCGCGGTCGCCTCGCGCACCACCTGGTCGAGGGTCGCGAGCATCGACGCGTCCAGAGCGTGCGTGATCTGCGCATCCTCGGGCACGGGGAACGAGAGCACGAACTTCGCCGCGTTGAGGATCTTGATCGCGAGCCGCCGGCCGATCTTCACCTGCGTGGGGTTCTGCGGATCGAACGCGGCATCCATGCCCAGCCGGCTGGAGGCCGACCAGTAGCGCACGGCGTCCGAGCCGTGCTTGTCCAGGATGTCGGCCGGGGTCACCACGTTGCCCTTGGACTTGGACATCTTCTTGCGGTCGGGGTCGACGATGAAGCCGGAGATCGCCGCGTTGCCCCATGGCGCGCGCTGGTCCTCGAGCGTGGAGCGCAGCATGGTCGAGAACAGCCAGGTGCGGATGATGTCCTGACCCTGCGGCCGCAGGTCGAACGGAGACACCAGGTTCCACAGCTCCTCGTCGCGCTGCCACCCGCCGGCCAGCTGCGGGGTGAGCGATGAGGTCGCCCAGGTGTCGAAGATGTCCTGCTCGGCGTCGAAGCCGCCGGGCACGCCGCGCTGCTCCTCGGTGTACCCGGCCGGCACGTCGCTGGTCGGGTCGATCGGCAGGGCGTCCAGCGCAGGGGTGAGCACGCGGTCGTAGTCGCGCTCGCCGTTCTCGTCCAGGGCGTACCACACCGGGATGGGCACGCCGAAGAAGCGCTGCCGCGAGATCAGCCAGTCACCGGTCAGGCCGCCCACCCAGTTCTCGTAGCGCACGCGCATGAAGTCGGGATGCCAGGCCATCCTGCGGCCGTTCTCCAGCAGCTCGTCGCGCAGCTGCTCGTCGCGGGCGCCGTTGCGCAGGTACCACTGGCGGGTCGAGACGATCTCCAGCGGGCGGTCGCCCTTCTCGAAGAACTTCACGGCATGGTTGAAGGGCTTGCCCACCTCGACGAGCTCGCCGGATTCGCCCAGCAGCTCGACGATCGTCTTGCGCGCGCTGAACACGGTCTTGCCCGCCAGCTGCGCGTACGCCGCCCGCCCGGCACCCGATTCGATCACCTCGGGGGCATCGGCCAGCACGCGGCCGTCCTTGCCGATGATCGTGCGGTTGGGCAGGTCGAGCTCGCGCCACCAGACGATGTCGGTCACGTCGCCGAAGGTGCAGATCATGGCGATGCCGGAGCCCTTGTCGGGCTGGGCGAGATGGTGCGCGAGCACGGGCACCTCGACGTCGAACAGCGGGGTGCGCACCGTCGATCCGAAGTACGGCTGATAGCGCTCGTCGTCGGGGTGCGCGACCAGGGCCACGCAGGCGGCGAGCAGCTCGGGCCGGGTGGTCTCGATGTGGATGTCGCCCGAGCCGTCGCTCCTGTGGAAGGCCAGCCGGTGGTACGCGGCCTGCTGATCGCGATCCTCGAGCTCGGCCTGTGCGATCGCGGAGCGGAAGTCGATGTCCCACAGCGTCGGCGCGAGGGACTGGTACGCCTCGCCGCGCTCCAGTCCGCGCAGGAACGCGAGCTGGCTCTGCCGGATCGTGTCGTCCGAGATGGTGCGGTAGGTCTGCGTCCAGTCGACGCTCAGGCCGAGCTGGCGGAACAGCGCCTCGAACTGCTTCTCGTCCTCGATGGTGAGCTTCTCGCACAGCTCGATGAAGTTGCGGCGGCTGATCGGCTGCTGGTCGGCCGCGCGCGAGGACTTGTTGTCGCCGCCCTCGTAGGGAGGCGTGAAGTCGGGGTCGTAGGGGAGCGAGGGATCGCAGCGCACGCCGTAGTAGTTCTGCACGCGGCGCTCGGTGGGCAGGCCGTTGTCGTCCCAGCCCATCGGGTAGAACACCTTCTTGCCGCGCATGCGCTCGAATCGCGCCTTGATGTCGGTGTGCGTGTACGAGAACACGTGGCCGATGTGCAGGCTGCCGGATGCCGTGGGCGGGGGCGTGTCGATCGAGTAGACGCCGCTGCGACCGGATGCCGTGGCGCCGGCGCGATCGAACAGGAAGGTTCCCTGCTCGGACCAGCGCTCACCCCACTTCGCCTCGAGACCTTCGAGGGCGGGCTTGTCGGGGATCTGGTTCGATGCGGACGCGGCCATGAGGGTCTCCTTGAGCGATGTGTGCGGCACTGTGTGAGCGTGCCTGAGTGTGGGTTGTGGGGCGAGTCTACCCGGCATCCGCATCCGGCGTCGTCGGGGCGTAGATCGACCCTGTCCAAGAATCACCGGTAGCATGGGACAGCACCCCTTCCGCACTCTGCCGAGGTTCCCGTATGCCTTCCTTCTTCGTGCGTCGTCTTCTTCCGCTCGCGGCGCTGGCCGCAGCATCCGCCCTCGTGCTGAGTGCCTGCGCCGCCCCCGCCGGCGACGGGGATGCGGGTGCTCCCGACCCGGACGCCGAGCTGGTCTGGGCGATCGAGGGCGCCAACCTCGCCAACGGCCACATGGATCCGCAGACCAGCCAGCTCGACGTCTCGGCCATGGTCCAGCGCCAGGTGCTGGACTCGCTGGTGTTCCAGGAGCCCGACGGATCGTTCTCGCCGTGGCTGGCGAAGAGCTGGAAGGTCTCCGACGACGGCAGGTCGTACACGTTCGAGCTGCGCGACGACGTCACCTTCACGGACGGCACCCCGTTCGACGCGGCGGCGGTCAAGGCGAACTTCGACCGCATCATCGATCCGAAGACCGAGTCCGCGTCCGCCGAGGCGATGCTGGGCAGCGAGCTGTACGCGGGCACGAAGGTGCTCTCGCAGTACTCCGTCGAGGTCGACTTCACGGCGCCGTACGCGCCGTTCCTGCAGGCCGCGAGCACCGCGCAGCTGGGCTTCTGGTCGCCGAAGGTGCTGGAGAGCTCAGCGGATCGGCTCAAGGCCGGCGGTCCCGACGTGAACATCGGCACCGGTCCGTTCGTGCTCACCGAGTACACCGCCGACCAGGAGATCGTCTACACCCGCAACGACGACTACGCCTGGGGTCCGGACGGCGCAGGGAAGCCCGCGATCAAGACGCTGCGCGTGGAGCTGCTACCCGAGGCATCCGTCCGGGCCGGCGTGCTCGGCTCCGGCGAAGCGGACGTCGCCAGCCAGCTGCCGCCGAACGTCGTGAAGGACCTCGGCGACGACGTCACGGCGACGGCCAGGGAGTACCCGGGCCTGCCGTACTCGCTGTTCCTCAACGAGAAGTACGGCGTGTTCGCCGACCAGAAGGTGCGCCAGGCGTTCGAGCTGTCCATCGACGTGGACGCCGCCGTGAAGCAGATCTTCTTCGGCGAGTTCCCGCGGGCCTGGAGCATCCTCGGTCCCACCACTCCCGGATACGACGAGAGCCTCGAGGGCACCTGGGCGTTCGACCCCGACAAGGCGAACGCGCTGCTCGAAGAGGCGGGCTGGACCGGCCGGGACGACGAGGGATACCGCACGAAGGACGGCAAGCGACTCTCGGCGCGCTGGATCGCGTGGACGCCGATCTCCGACGACCGCACCGCCCTCGCGAACGCCATCCAGTCGGATCTGAAGAAGGTCGGCTTCGAGATCGTCCGCGAGACCCTCGAGCCCGCCGCCTACAACGACCAGTACGGTCCGAAGACCTACGACCTCACCGACTGGGACTACTCCGGCGTCGACGCGGACCTGCTGCGCAATCACCTCGGCACCGACGGCTTCCAGAACGCCTCGCAGGTGAGCGACCCGCAGCTCGACGAGCTGCTGCAGGAAGGTCTGTCCACCACCGACACCGCCCCCCGCGCGAAGATCTACCAGCAGGTGCAGCAGTGGAACGTCGAGCACGTGGCCATCGTCCCGCTGTACGTCTCGTCGCTGATCACGGCGGCCGACAAGAGCGTGCACGAGCTGTCCTACGACCTGTACGGGCGCCCGCAGTTCTACACGGTGAGCCTGGCCGGCTGAGCGCTCCTCCGCCGTGTCGCGCGCACTGATCCGGATCGCCGGGATCCTGGCATCCGTCTGCATCGTCCTGTGGGGCGCGGCGACGCTCGCGTTCCTCGCGTTCCGGATCATCCCCGGCGACGCGGTCTCGGTGATGCTCGGGCCGCAGTCGAGGGTGAGCGACGAGGTGAAGGCGGGCATCCGCGCCGAGCTCGGCTTGGACCGGCCGCCGCTGGAGCAGTACCTCTCGTACCTCGGCGGGCTGCTGCACGGTGACCTGGGCCGCTCGTACCAGCTGCGCCTGCCGGTGACCGAGGTGATCGGCCGTCAGCTGGGCCCGACCGTCCAGCTGACGGCGGCGGCCCTGCTGATCGCGCTCGTGCTCGCGCTCGCCGCGGCGCTGCTCGCGCGGCGAGGGGCGGCGCGGGGCATGGTGGTGACGGCCGAGCTGATCGTGCTGTCCTCGCCGGTGTTCTGGATCGGCCTGGTGCTGCTGGCGGTCTTCGCGTTCGGACTGGGCTGGTTCCCGGTGGCGGGTTCCCGCACGCCGGCCACGCTGGTGCTGCCGGCGGTGACGCTGGCGCTGCCCGTCGCGGCTCTCATCGGCCAGGTGCTGCGCGACGGCATGGACCAGGCCGAGCGGCAGCCCTTCGCCGAGACCGTCCGAGCCCGCGGTGCCGGCCCCACCCGGCTGGTGCTGCACCATTCGCTGCGACACGGGGCGGCGAACGCGCTCACGCTCACCGCCTACCTGATCGGCTCGCTGCTCGGCGGCGCGGTGCTCGTGGAGACCGTCTTCGCCCGGCCAGGACTCGGGCGGGTCACCCTCGCGGCGATCGTCAACCGCGACCTGCCCGTGGTCGCCGGCATCATCATGCTCAGCGCGCTGGTGTTCGTGATCGTGAACGTGCTGGTGGAGCTGCTGCATCCGTTCATCGACCCGCGCCTGGGTGCGTCGGGTCGCTTCGAGGCCCCCGCGATCGGGGAGCGGAGATGAGAACCGCAGGTCTCTGGGCGGCCGGGGCGTTCCTCGCGCTCGTGGCGCTCGCTGCGATCGCCCCCGACCTGCTGGCGGCGCACGATCCGCTGCAGACGGATGTGCGCTCCGCGCTGCAGCCGCCCAGTGCCGCGCACCTGTTCGGCACGGATCAGTCCGGCCGGGACGTGCTCTCGCGCGTCGTGCACGGCGCCGCGCGCTCGGCGGGCATCGGCCTGCTCGCCACGGCGCTGGCGCTCGTGGCCGGCCTCGCGGTCGGTGCGCTGTCCGGCATCGCGCCGCGGTGGACGGATGCCGTGCTGATGCGCGTGACCGACATCCTCCTGGCGTTCCCGGAGTTCCTGGTCGCCCTGATCGTCGTGGCCGTGCTCGGGCCGGGCGGGGTGAACGTCGCGATCGCCGTGACGATCGCGGCCGTCCCGGTGTACATCCGGCTGGCACGCACGCAGACCCGCACGCTGCGCGTCGCCGAGCACGTCGAGGCCGCGCGGATCCTCGGGGTGGGGCGGATGCGGGCGTTCGTCCGGCATGTCGTGCCGGGCGTGCTGGGCTCGCTGAGCGTGCTCGCCACCATCGGCATCGGCTCGGCGATCCTCGCCGCCGCGGGCCTGAGCTTCCTGGGGCTCGGTCCCGCCGAGCCGCAGCCCGAGTGGGGGCTCATGCTCGCCGGCGGCCGCAACGTGCTCGGTCAGGCATGGTGGATCTCGGTGTTCCCGGGGCTGGCGATCACCCTGACCGTCATCAGCGCGACCGTGCTGGGCAGGGCGCTGCGGGCGCGGATGGAGGGGCGGGACGCATGAGCGCCGTGGACGTGCAGGGGCTGCGCATCGCGTTCGGCGAGCGCACGGTGGTGGACGACGTGTCGTTCACCGTGCAGCCGGGGGAGTGCGTGGCCATCGTCGGGGAGTCCGGCGCGGGCAAGTCGCTGACCGCACGGGCGCTGCTGGGGCTGCTGCCCGCGGGGGCGTCGGCGGAGACCTCGCGGCTGCACATCGCGGGCACGGATGCCGCGCGGCTGGGCGAATCCGGGTGGCGCCGGCTGCGCGGGCGCGGGATCGCGCTGGTCTCGCAGGACGCGCTGGCGGCGCTCGATCCGCTGCGTCGGATCGGACGCGAGGTGGCCGAGCCGATGGAGATCCACGGGCTGCACGCCGCTGATCGCCCGCGCCGCGTGCGCGAGCTGCTCGCCTCGGTGTCGATCCCCGATCCGGAGCGTCGTGCGCTCAGTCACCCCCACCAGCTGTCCGGCGGGCTGCGGCAGCGCGCGCTGATCGCCTCGGCGCTCGCGGCCGACCCCGCGGTGATCGTCGCCGACGAGGCGACGACGGCGCTGGATGCCACCGTGCAGGCCCGCATCCTGGAGCTGCTGCGCGGCATCGCGGACGGCGGCCGCGCCGTGGTGTTCATCAGTCACGACTTCGCCGCTGTGCGCAGGGTCGCCGACCGCGTGATCGTCATGCGGGCGGGTCGCATCGTCGAGCAGGGCTCGGTGAGCGAGGTGATGAGGTCGCCGCGCAGCGATCACGCGCGCGAGCTCGTGGCGGCAAGCACGCCGGCCGCGCGACCGGCCGCACTCGCCTCGGGAGCACCGCTGCTGCGCGCCGTCGACGTCTCGAAGTCGTTCGATCGGCCCGCCGTCGTGGGGGCGGGCTTCACGCTGCGGTCCGGGAGCACGCTGGGCGTCGTGGGGGAGTCCGGTTCGGGCAAGACGACGCTCGCACGCATGATCGTCGGCGTGCAGCATCCGGATTCCGGGGCGTTCGAGTGGGTCTCGCCGCAGCGGGTGCAGCTGGTGCACCAGAACCCGCTCGGCGCATTCGATCCGCGGTGGACGATCGGCCGCTCCCTGCGTGAGGCGCTGCAGGCCGCCGGGGTGCCCCGTGCGGCCCGTGCAGCGCGGTCGCTCGAGCTGCTGGCCGAGGTCGGCCTGGACGCCGCGCTCGCACGTCGTCGCGCCCACGAGCTCTCCGGTGGTCAGCGCCAGCGCGCCGCGATCGCCCGTGCGCTCGCGGCGGACCCGCAGGTGCTCGTCCTGGACGAGCCCGTCTCGGCACTGGATCCGACCGTGCGGCAGCGCGTGCTCGACCTGCTGCACCGGCTGCAGCGGGAACGCGCCCTCACGATGGTGTTCGTCTCGCACGACCTCGCCGTCGTCGCCGCGGTCAGCGACGACGTGCTGGTCATGCAGGACGGGGTGATCGTGGAACAGGGCGCGGCGGCTGACGTGTTCGCGGCTCCCCGGCATCCGTTCACGCGCGAACTGCTCGCGGCCGGGGGATAGGGCTCAGTCCCGCACGAAGATGCCGGCGGATGCCGCGAGCACCGGCGACAGCTGCTGGACCTGCAGCACGGAGAGGGTCGTGCCGCGCAGCGAGGTCACGTCCAGGAAGGACAGCGCGTCGAGTCCGCGCAGGTCGACGTGCTCGGCGCGCAGTTCGCGCGGGTCGACCTCGTCCGCGCGCGTCTCCGAGAATGCGACGCGGGTGAGGGTGGCTGCGGGCAGGTCGAGCGCGGTGATCTGGCAGTCGTCGATGCGCACGTCCACGGCCTTGGTGCCGCCGAGCGTCAGATAGTCGATGCGGACCCCGCTCAGCTCCAGCTCGTGGATGCGGGTGTCGCTGAGATCGAGCGTGCCGATCCGGCCGCCGCAGAGGCGCACGCGCCGCAGGGTCGCGTCGCGGGCTCGCAGCTCCACGATGCGCAGTCCGCTCATGTCGATGTCCATCAGCGTCGCACCGGTCAGCTCCAGGCTCTCGGCGCTGCCGGCGAGCACGCACTGCTCGAGCGTCGAGTGCGCCAGGTCCACGTCGCCGGACAGCTCGATGCGCGCGGAGAGCAGTTCCGCGCTGCGCTGCGGCCGGGCGGCATCCAGGTGGTCGGGGAGATCGGGTGCGGACACGCGCGGGGCCTGAAGGGAGGACGGGGATCGCGGCATCCGGCGATCCTACGGCACAGCCCGGACACGCGACCCCGACCATCGCTCACAGCGGACTCCCAGGCTGTTACGGTGGGAGGAATCGTGACGACGTGGTCACCGATGAAAGGAGACCTCCCCATGTCCCCCGTTCTGCTGATGCTCATCGGCCTGGCGATCTTCGCCGCCGGGTACATCTTCTACTCCCGCTATCTGAGCCGGCGCGTCTACAAGCTGGACGCGTCGTTCACGACACCCGCGCACGAGCTCAACGACGGCGTCGACTACGTGCCGACGAACAAGTTCATCCTCTGGGGGCACCACTTCACCTCCGTCGCAGGCGCCGCTCCCATCGTCGGACCGGCGATCGCGGTGATCTGGGGGTGGCTGCCCGCGTTCCTGTGGGTCACCATCGGCACCGTGTTCTTCGCCGGCATGCACGATCTGGGTGCGCTGTGGGCCTCGAACCGCAACAAGGGCCGCTCGATCGGCGCGCTCTCCGCGCGCTACATCGGCAAGCGCGGTGCGAGCCTGTTCCTGGTGGTCATCTTCCTGCTGCTGCTGATGGTCATCGCCGCGTTCGCCGTCGTGATCAAGAACCTGCTGATCAGCACGCCGAGCGCGGTCATCCCCACCTGGGGTGCGATCGTGGTGGCGCTGCTGGTCGGCATCGCCGTCTACCGCCTGCGCTGGCCGCTGCTGTGGGTGACCATCGTGGGCGTGGTCGCCCTGTACGGGCTGATCGTCGTCGGCGACCGGGTTCCCGTGGTGCTGCCGGACGACTTCCTGGGCATGGGGCCCGCGACGTTCTGGATCCTCGCGCTCTTCGTCTACGGAGCGATCGCGTCGCTCCTGCCGGTGTGGATGCTGCTGCAGCCACGCGACTACATCAACGGCGTGCAGCTGTTCATCGGCCTGATCCTGCTGTTCGGCTCGGTGCTCACGGCGACGCTGTTCTCGGGCGCCGCCCCGGAGATCGTCGCCCCCATGCTCAACGGCGCCGTGCCCGAGGGCACGCCCAGCATGGTGCCGCTGCTGTTCGTGACGATCGCGTGCGGTGCGATCTCGGGCTTCCACGGCATGGTGTCCTCCGGCACCAGCTCGAAGCAGCTCGACAAGGAGACCGACGCGCGCTTCGTCGGCTACTTCGGCGCCGTCGGAGAGGGCCTGCTGTCACTGGGCACGATCCTCGCCGTCATCGCCGGCTTCCGCACGGTGGCCGAGTGGAACGAGATCTACAGCGCCTTCGGCGCAGGGGGCGTGACCGCGTTCGTGCAGGGCGGCGGCGCCCTGATGCAGGCGGGCATCGGACTGCCCGCCTCGCTCAGCGCGACGGTGCTGGCCACCATGGCGGTGCTGTTCGCGGCCACCACCATGGACACCGGCATGCGACTGCTCCGCTTCGTGGTGCAGGAGATGGGCGAGGCCATGAAGTTCCGGATCACCAAGGTCCCCGCGACGATCATCGTCGTCGTGGTCGGTCTCGGCCTGACCTTCTCGCAGGGCCTGGCGGGCGACGGAGGCCTGCGGATCTGGCCGCTGTTCGGCACCACCAACCAGCTGATGGCGTCGCTGACGCTGTCGATCATCGCGGTCATGCTGCTGCGCAAGCGGCGCAACCCGCTGCCGGCGCTGATCCCGCTCGTGCTGGTGTTCGTGCTGTCGTTCTGGGCGGCCATCGAGCAGCTCGTGTCCTTCGCCGACCCGGGCGGACCGGACTGGCTGCTGTTCGCGCTGGATGTCATCATCATCGCCTCGAGCGTGTGGGTGGCGGTCGAAGCGGTCGTCGCCATGCGCCGCGCCGCCGCCGGTCCGCCCGAGGACGAGAACGAGGACGCCGAGCTGCAGGCGGTCCGCGAAGAGGTCTGACCGATGCCGGACTCTCCGGTCCTCCAGCGCGTCGCCGCGCGCTGGAGGACCATCCAGCAGGGGCTCGTGGAGTACTACGCCGGCCCCTACCGGCAGACCCTGGCGCGCGAGCAGCGCGACGAGGACGACCTGTTCGCTCTCATCGTCCTCGGTGAGGCTCTGGGTGTGCCCGACCCGTCGGCGTACTACAGCGCCGAGCTGATGCCGCTGCTCGCCGCGGACTTCCACGCCTGGCATCGCCGGATGGGCATGCCCCGATCGCCCCTGGATGCCATGTCATGCTGCTAGCCGCCCTGCGTCGCCCGCTGCTGTTCGTCGGGGGCAAGGGCGGCGTCGGCAAGACCTCCCTGGCATCCGCTCTCGCGCTGGCCCGTGCGCGAGCCGGGGAGCGGATGCTGGTGGTCTCGACCGATCCCGCGCACAATCTCGGGCACCTCTGGCGACGCCGGGTCGGCGATGCACCCGTGCGACTCGCCGAGTTCGGCTCCGGCCTGCTCGACGGAGTCGAGATCGACCCGCACGCGACGATCGACCGCCACCTCGCCGCGGTCGAGGCGACGATGGTGCGGATGCTGCCCGAGCGGCAGCACGGCCCGGCGCGCGAGCACCTGGAGCGGGCGCGGCACGCGCCGGGGAGTCACGAATCGGCGGTGCTGGAGCGCATCGCGGAGCTCGCCGAGGCCGGGCAGCATGACTACGACGCGGTCGTCTTCGACACGGCGCCGTCCGGTCATACCCTGCGGCTGCTCGCGCTGCCAGGACAGCTGGCCGGCTGGACGGACACGCTGCTGCGCAACCGCGACCGGTCGGAGCGCTTCTCCGCGGCGATGCGCAGCCTCACGGGCCGATCGGATCGGGAGGCGGAGTCGCAGGCGCAGCTGCGTCGCACGCTGCAGCGCCGCCGCGATCGCTTCGAGGCGCTGCAGCGGCAGATCACCGACGCGGACCGCACCGGCTTCGTCGTCGTCCTCACGGCCGAGGCTCTGCCCGTCGCCGAGACGCTCGAGGTGGTGGAGAGCCTGCGCGGGATGCACGTGGAGGTGGCGGCGCTGATCGCGAACCGGAGGTCGCCGGAGGATGCCGGTGATCTGCTGCGCATGCGGCGGGATGCCGAGGACCTCCAGCTGAGACGCGTTCAGGAGCAGGTGCCCGAGGCACCGCTGCTGCAGGTGCCGCTGATCGCGGGGGAGCTCACCGGTCAGGACGCGCTGGCACGGCTGGCGGATCTTGTGGAGGACGCGCCTGGCGGCTAGATTGCTAGCATGCAGTCAAATGAGCCGAAGGTGCAGTTCAACGTGTACCTGCCCTCCGATCTCGTGCGCGCGGTCAAGCACCGGGCGATCGACGAGGGCTCCAGCCTGTCGGCGCTCGTCGAGCGGGTGCTGCGCGAGCACCTCGAGGGGAAGCAGCCATGAGCGCCACGGTCCGGAACGCAACCGTCCAGCAGAACGTCTTCACCGATGCTCCGGAGCGCTGGCACGCGCTCGCCGAGGCGCTCGGCTTCACCGCCCCGTACCCGCCGTCGCCGGAGTGGGGCGAGTTCCACGGCGACGGCGGCCTGGCAGTGCACCACGCCATGCCCGAGCTGCCGCCCGGAACCGTGGAGCTGAACGTGCTCGTCGATGACCTGGATGCCGCGGCGGCCGCTCTCGTGCACCGGGACGTCACGCGCGGTGACATGGAGGGCGTGGGGGAGATGCTCACGGTGCGGGCGGCATCCGGCCTGGTCGTCACCGTGTTCGCCGGTGGCCGGGACGCCGGTGTCGGCGACGTCGGCGTGCAGACGATCTGGTTCCAGGACGACATCGCCGAGGCTCGGGGCATCCTCGAAGCCCTCGGCCTGCGCGCCGGTGTCGTCTCCGACGGCGGCGGCTGGGTCGAGATGCGGGCGCCCGGCGGCGGATCCGTCGGGCTGCATTCGGCGTCCGGCCGCTCCGAGTCCGAGGGGCAGGGATTCGGACTGTCGTTCCAGGCGAGCGGCGATCTCGACGCGCTCGCCCGACGACTGCGCGAGGCCGGCTTCCAGGCATCCGTCATCGACGAGTCCTACGGCCGCACCATCCGCATCGCCGACCCCGACGTCTGGATCAACGGTGTCCAGACCGACCTGTACGGCTACCACCGCGAAGAGTGAGCGGTACGCCCCTGCGGCACTCTCCGTCCCACTCTCCCGGGCCGCCGGCGCGTGCGCTCCGCGCGGAGAAGTACGCTTCCCGCGGATGAATTCCGGGAATCGGTCCGCGGCAGGTGCACATCCCCGCGCGAAGCGCAGGCCGACACGGTGAGCTGTTCTTCCTCCACAGCCATGCTCTTCGAAGAGGTTGTCCACAGGTCCTGGCCCAGCGCGCATGCCGGCCCGTGGATCGTGCAGGCTGTCGGCATGGTCTCCGACATCAGTGCTCTCATGGCGTTCATCTCCGCTCAGGGAGGAGTTGTGCGGGTGCAGCGTGTGAAGGAGCAGGGCTTCGGCAGGCGCATGATCGAGACCGCCGTGGATCGAGGACTGCTGGTGCGTCCGCGTCGAGGATGGCTTGCGGCTGCCGGCGCGCCACGGATGTTCCACGATGCCGCGAAGTTCGGCGTCGTGCTCACGTGTCGCACCGGGGCTCAGTACTACAAGCTGTGGCTGCACGATGCCGCCGGACCGCCCCACGTCGCAGTGCCGCCCACACGCACGGGGCACGTCGAGGTTCTCGCGAAGGTGCACTGGGGTGCACCGCTCGTCCCGCGAGATCCCGATGCGCTCGTGGACCCGATCGAGAACGTGCTCGCCTACATCGCCGAGTGCGAGCCGTTCGAGCAGGCGCTCGCCACGTGGGATTCCGCACTCAACCAGGGCCTGGTCGAGATGGCGGCCCTCGCGCGTCTGCCCTTGCGTCCCGCGGCACGGCGCGTGCTCGCGGAGGCGTCGCCATTCGCGGATGCCGGTCTCGAGACCTACCTGCGCACGAGACTGCGCTGGCTGCGCCTGCCGCTGCGCATCCAGGCATGGATTCATGGCCACCGGGTGGACGCGCTGATCGGGGCACGTCTGGTCTTGCAGATCGACGGGAAGCACCACGTCGGCGCACAGCGCTCAGAGGACATCCGGCACGACGCCGAGGTCGCACTTCTCGGCTACCACGTCATCCGCGTGTCCTACGCGCAGGTGATGTTCGACTGGCCCACTGTCCAGGACCTCGTCATGCGGGCAGTGGCGCAGGGACTGCATCTCGCCGCCTGAGTTCGCCGGCGCTCCGCGCGGAGAAGTGCCCTTCGCGCGGACGGATTCCCGGATTCGGTCCGCGGCAGGTGCACATCCCCGCGCGAAGCGCACGAACGTCGGGGCGGGGCCGCAGCGGATGCGCGTAGAATGGCTGCACAAGCGCTGATCCGGCCATCACCGGGGAGCTCTCGGAAGAACGGCCCTCGGGCCCACTAGAACCGAGCGGGGCAGGCCCGTCATCGCCGCAGTGAGAGTGGCATCGCCGTGAGGCGGAGCACGCGAGGTGGTACCGCGGTCCGCGAGGATCGTCCTCGCAGCAGCATCCGCCCACGACCACTGCGAGACACGATGACCTATCCGCGCCCTTCGACAAGCTCAGGGACCCATGCCGAATCGGCCTTCGGCCCGGCCGCCGTCACTCCGAGCCCGCGCTTCCCCGAGATCGAGACCGAGGTCCTCGACTACTGGAAGAACGATGACACGTTCCGTGCCTCCATCGCGCAGCGCGAGGGCGCCGACGAGTGGGTCTTCTACGACGGCCCCCCGTTCGCCAACGGTCTGCCGCACTACGGGCACCTGCTCACCGGCTATGCCAAGGACGTCTTCCCGCGCTTCCAGACCATGCTCGGCAAGAAGGTCGACCGCGTGTTCGGGTGGGACACGCACGGCCTGCCGGCCGAGCTCGAGGCGATGAAGCAGCTCGGCCTCACCGAGAAGCACGAGATCGAGGACATGGGCATCGACGTCTTCAACGCGAAGGCGCGGGATTCGGTGCTCACCTACACGCGCGAGTGGCAGGACTACGTGACGCGCCAGGCGCGGTGGGTGGACTTCGAGCGCGGGTACAAGACCCTCGACGTCGACTACATGGAGAGCGTGCTGTGGGCGTTCAAGACGCTCTACGACAAGGGCCTCGCCTATGAGGGGTACCGGGTGCTGCCGTACTGCTGGCGAGACGAGACCCCGCTGTCGGCGCACGAGCTGCGCATGGACGACGACGTCTACCAGGACCGTCAGGATCCGTCGGTCACCGTCACCTTCCCGCTGACCGGCGCCAAGGCCGAGTCGCTCGGACTCACCGCCGTGCGCGCGCTGGCCTGGACCACCACGCCGTGGACGCTGCCGACCAACCTCGCGCTGGTCGTCGGTCCCGAGATCGAGTACGTCGTGCTGCCCGCCGGCCCGAACGGGGCGGCCGACATCGTGCCCGGTGACGACCCGGCCGAGAGCGACGCGCACCGGTATCTGCTGGCGCGCGACCTGCTGGCAGGTTACGCCAAGGACCTCGGGTACGAGTCCGCCGAGGACGCGCTCGCCGCGGTGCAGCAGAGCGTGCGCGGCAGGGAGCTCGAGGACGTCACCTACGACCGGCTGTTCGACTACTACGCGGATGCCGAGGCCTGGGGCACCGAGAAGGCGTGGCGCATCCTCGTCGACGACTACGTCACCACCACTGACGGCACCGGCATCGTGCACCAGGCCCCCGCCTACGGCGAGGACGACCAGCGCGTGACGACCGCCGCCGGCATCCCGACCATCCTCTCGCTCGACGACGGCGGCAGGTTTCTGCCGAGCGTCGCCGACGTGGCCGGTCAGCTGTGGATGGACGCGAATCGTCCCCTGATCCGTCTTCTCCAGGAGAGCGGACGGATGCTGCGCGAGCAGAGCTACGTGCACTCGTACCCGCACTGCTGGCGCTGCCGGAACCCCCTCATCTACAAGGCCGTCTCGAGCTGGTTCATCCGCGTGACCGACCTCAAGGACCGCCTTCTCGCGAACAACGAGCAGATCACCTGGGTGCCCGAGAACGTCAAGCACGGGCAGTTCGGCAAGTGGCTCGAGGGCGCCCGTGACTGGTCGATCAGCCGCAACCGCTACTGGGGCTCGCCGATCCCGATCTGGAAGAGCGACGACCCCGAGTACCCGCGCGTCGACGCATACGGGTCGCTGGCGGAGCTCGAGCGCGACTTCGGCACGCTGCCGCGCAACCCCGAGGGCGAGATCGACCTGCACCGGCCGTACATCGACGACCTCACCCGGCCGAACCCCGACGACCCCACCGGGCGGAGCACGATGCGCCGCATCGAGGACGTCTTCGACGTGTGGTTCGACTCGGGCTCGATGCCGTACGCGCAGGTGCACTACCCGTTCGAGAACCACGAGTGGTTCGACTCGCACGCTCCGGCCGACTTCATCGTCGAGTACATCGGGCAGACCCGCGGCTGGTTCTACGTGATGCACGTGCTCTCGACCGCCCTGTTCGACCGTCCCGCCTTCACCGGGGTCAGTTGCCACGGCATCGTGCTCGGCAGCGACGGCTACAAGATGTCGAAGTCGCTGCGCAACTATCCCGACGTCAGCGAGGTGCTCGACCGCGACGGCTCGGATGCCATGCGCTGGTTCCTCATGTCCAGCTCGGTGCTGCGCGGCGGGAACCTCGCCGTCACCGAGGAGGGCATTCGGGCAGGCGTCCGGGAGTTCCTGCTGCCGCTGTGGAACTCGTGGTACTTCTTCGCGACATACGCCAATGCGTCCGATGGGTACGAGGCGACGTGGCGCACCGACAGCACGGACGTGCTCGACCGCTACATCCTCGCGCGCCTCGGCGACCTCGTCCGCGAGATGCGCGCCGACCTCGAAGGGCTGGACTCCACCACGGCATCCGCGCGTCTGCGCGACTTCGCCGAGGTGCTGACCAACTGGTACATCCGCCGCTCCCGCGACCGCTTCTGGGAGGGCGTGACCGACGACCCGGCCAGCCGCGAGGCGTTCGACACCCTGTACACCGTGCTGGAGACGCTGACGCGGATCGCGGCTCCGCTCGTGCCGCTGGTCAGCGAGCGGATCTGGCAGGGGCTGACGGGCGGGCGCAGCGTGCACCTGACCGACTGGCCCGACGCCGAGGCGTTCCCCGCCGCCGATCACATCCGGGACGCCATGGATGCCGTGCGCGAGATCTCCAGCGTGGGCAACGCCCTGCGCAAGAAGGAGAAGCTCCGGGTGCGTCTGCCTCTCGCGCGGCTCACCGTCGTGTCTCCGCTGGCGGCGAACCTCGCCCGGTTCGAGGGCATCCTCCGCGAGGAGCTCAACGTGAAGACGGTCGAGCTCGTGCAGCTCGCGGAGGACACGGCCACCGCGTACGGCATCAGCCACCGGCTCAGCGTGAATGCGCGCGCGGCCGGCCCGCGCCTGGGCAAGGACGTGCAGCGCGTGATCGCGGCGGCCAAGGCGGGCCAGTGGAAGGAGTGGAACGGCGTCGTCGTCGCCGGCGGCGTGGAGCTGCAGCCCCACGAGTACGAGCTCGCGCTGGAGACCACGGGCCGCCCGGAGGGTGAGGCACTGGCGCTGATCCCGTCCGGCGGCTTCATCCTGCTCGACACGCAGACGACGCCCGAGCTCGAGGCCGAGGGCCTGGCCCGCGACGCGATCCGGGTGGTTCAGGAGGCGCGCAAGAACGCCGGCCTGGATGTCGGCGACCGCATCGTGCTCGCGCTGAACGCCTCACCCGCGAACGCTGAGGCGCTGCAGACGCACGCCGACCTGATCGCGGGGGAGACCCTCGCGATCGGCTTCGCCGTGCAGCCCACCGAGGAGATCGAGGATCTTCTCGCGGCTGTCACGAGCCCGGACGACGGTGTCTTCCGCAGCGGCGCGAAGGCGCTCGGACCCGGGAAGCAGGCCATCGTCGTCACGATCGATGCGAACGTCCCCGAGGAGGACTCATGAGCGACGTGCAGCGTGCGGACATCGTGTACGAGAAGCTGCTGGAGCGGGCGGGGGAGCGCTGGGTGCAGCCGCGCAAGGAGCGCGTCGCCCGCATCCTGACCCTGCTGGACGATCCCCAGCGCACCTACCGCGTGGTGCACCTCACCGGCACGAACGGCAAGACGTCCACGGCGCGCATGATCGAGAGCCTGCTGCGGGCGCACGGGCTGCGCACCGGCCTGTTCACCAGCCCGCATCTGAAGCGCTTCACCGAGCGCATCATGATCGACGGCGAGCCGATCGCGGATGCCGCCGTCGCAGACGCGTGGGACGAGATCGAGCCGTTCATCGCGATCGTGGATGCCGAGCTGGAGGCGGCCGGCGACGCCGCGCTGACCTTCTTCGAGCTGCTGACGGTCCTCGCCTTCGTGGCGGCGGCGGATGCCCCGGTGGACGTGCTGGTGCTGGAGGTCGGCATGGGCGGTTCGTGGGACTCCACGAACACCGCAGACGGCGACGTGGCGGTGTTCGCGCCGATTGCGATGGACCACGCCGATCGCCTGGGCGACACGGTGGAGAAGATCGCCGAGGTCAAGGCCGGGATCATCAAGCACGGCGCCGCCGTCGTCTCGGCCGAGCAGAGGCCCGAGGTGGCCGCCGTCCTGCGTCGTGTCGCCGCGGAGAACGACGCACGCATCGCATTCGAGGGCGAGGACTTCGGCCTGAAGGCCCAGGCTCTCGCGGTGGGTGGTCAGCTGATCAGCATCCACGGCCTCGCGGGAGACTACGACGACGAGTACCTGCCGCTGTACGGCGCCCATCAGGGTCACAACGCCGCGCTGGCGGTGGTCGCGGTG
The DNA here is from genome assembly GCF_031844385.1 of Microbacterium sp. ARD32. Taxonomy (NCBI): domain Bacteria; kingdom Bacillati; phylum Actinomycetota; class Actinomycetes; order Micrococcales; family Microbacteriaceae; genus Microbacterium; species Microbacterium sp. ARD32. The sequence goes on along the minus strand of NZ_JAUZVD010000001.1, from coordinate 1,559,003 downwards.
GAGTCGCTGATCGGCGGTGCGACGCAGCGCATCGCGGGCGGGGTCATCACGGAGGGGCTGCAGAACGCGACCTCGCCGGGCCGGCTTCAGCTGGTCGGCATCGCGCCGACCGTGGTGGTGGATGCCGCGCACAATCCGCACGGCGCCGAATCGCTGGCGCGCGCGCTGGATGACAGCTTCGACTTCGACGAGTGGGGACTGGTGCTCGGTGTGTTCGCCGACAAGGACGCGGCGGGCATCATCGATCGTCTGCTGCCCGCGGTCACCGAGGTGTTCGCCACGTCGCCGGACTCGTCGCGGGCCGCGGAGGCGGATGACATCGCAGACCTGGTCGAAGGCCGCGGTCGCCGCGCGAGCGTGCACCCCACGCTCGCCGACGCCGCCGACGCCGCCCGGGAATGGGCGGCGGCCTCCGAGCGCCGCGCCGTCGTGATCGCCGGTTCGATCGTGCTCGCCGGAGAGGCGCTGCTGCTCTCCGAGGAGGAGGATTGGAAGAGCGGATGGCGCGCATGAGCACTCGCACGCCGAGCACGCGCGCACCGCGCACCCTGGCGCAGAAGCTCGGCGCGATCGTGCTGGGTTTCGAGGCGATCGTGGTGTTCCTCGCCGGGCTCACCGTGTACGGCCTGGGCGTGCTTCCGGCGAGCGTCCCGGACTGGTGGGGGATCGTCGGCGGCGGTGCGCTCGCCGTCGCGATGATCGTCCTGTCGGGCGCGATCGCGCGGCCCGGAGCCATCGCGGTCGGCTGGATGCTGCAGGCCCTGGTGCTGGCATCCGCGCTGCTCGTCCCGGCGATCGCGCTCGTTGCCCTGGTTTTCGGCGGGATGTGGGGATATGCGACGATCGTGGGGGCCCGGATGGACCGCAGCGCCGTCGCCGACCGGGCACAGCCCCAGACTCATCCCCAGCCGGGGACTCATCCTCAGTCCGAGACTCACACAGAGAGCGAATGACATGGCCACTGAAGAAACCCTCGTCCTCGTCAAGCCCGACGGCGTCGCCCGCGGTCTGACCGGCACGATCCTCGCCCGCATCGAGGCGAAGGGCTACGCGCTCGTCGACATCCGGCTGGTCGAGCCCGACCGCGAGCTGCTGGCCGCGCACTACGCCGAGCACGAGGGCAAGCCGTTCTACGAGCCGCTGCTCGAGTTCATGATGTCGGGCCCGTCGGTGGCGATCCGCCTGGCGGGCAACCGCGTGATCGAGGGCTTCCGCTCGCTCGCCGGCACCACCGACCCGACCACCGCCGCGCCCGGCACGATCCGCGGCGACTTCGGCCGCGACTGGGGCCTGGCCGTGCAGCAGAACCTCGTGCACGGCTCGGACTCGCCCGAGTCGGCGGCTCGCGAACTGGGCATCTGGTTCTGACACGGCCCGGACCGGCGTCGCTGAGCGGCGTCGGCCCGGAAGCCGCGGTCAGCCGAACAGCATCCGGGAGACCTCGCCGAGCAGATCGACGCCGGCGATCTGCGCCAGCACGACGATGACGGCGAACGCGACGATCGACGCCAGCGGAACCCACGCCATCAGGCGGCCGAAGGCGTGCTGCACGGAGCGGCGACGGGAGAGGGTGCCGTTGCGCCCGAGCTCGACCAGTGTCGCGAGCGACGTCGGCACCACCGCCAGGTAGGTCACACCGCACCAGGGGCACAGCGTGTGCAGGTCGAAGAAGCTCTGACCGATCAGCCACGCGATGAACACGAACGAGAACAGGATCCCCAGGCCGAACAGGCCCCAGAACCAGCGGGGGAACCGCACGCCGGCCAGCACCGCGACGCCCATCACCAGCACGGCCATCCAGCCGGTGATGCCGATGATCGGGTTCGGGAAGCCGAAGGCCGACCCCTGCCACGACTCCAGGTTCGCCCCGCACGACAGGAACACGCTGATGTTGCAGCTCAGTGTGGCATCCGGGTTCTGCAGGGTGGCGAACTTGTCCAGCGTCAGCTGGAAGGCGGCCCACCAGCCGGCCAGACTGGCGATGATCAGCCAGATGCCGTAGCCGGTGTGCCGTGTGCGCTGTGCGGTCATGACGGGATTATCCCAGCGCCGGCTATGGGCTTCGGGTGAGCCCGTCCCGCGCGCCGCGACGCCGGATGCCACCGTGCGACGCTCGGGATGCGATAATGGGGGAGGATGCCGTCGCGACCAGTCGCGATCGCATCGACAAGACTTCGGGGCAGCACGCCCCACGCGGTCCGGCCCTCGCGCCGATCGCATGCCGATTGAGTTCGCGGCTGCAGTTTCGCCGCACGAGTTTCCGCGGTGCACCCGGTGCCCGCGCAGGGAGTCAGCCCGAGATGGCCGATGAGAATGATGACAAGAACACCCCTACCCTCGACGAGACGCCGGCGCAGCCGGTAGTCGAGCCGACCCCGGCCGCAGCGCCCGAGCCCGCCGTCGAGGCGGTGGATGCCCCGGGCGACGCTTCGACGGGCTCAGCGACCCAGGAGCAGGGCGACGCTTCGACGGGCTCAGCGCCCCAGGAGCAGGGCGACGCCGAGCCGGCGGCCGTCACGGCCGTGACGCTGGGCCTGCTGCCCGAGGTCTTCGTCTCGAAGCCCTCCACGCAGCTGCACTTCTACGCGCCGGAGATCGTGCCGCTTCCGGCATCCGGTTCGCGGGATGCCGAGGACGACGACCACGGCTCGTCGTCCTCGCGCCGCGGCGGACGTCGTCGGCGCGGCGGCGACGGGGATGACGGTCGTGACGACTCCCGCCAGCGCCACCGCAACGTCGAGTACATCACCGAGCCGAAGGCCATCAAGGGCTCCACGCGACTGGAGGCCAAGAAGCAGCGCCGCCGCGACGGTCGCGACGCCGGACGCCGCCGCCCCGTGGTGACCGAGGCGGAGTTCCTGGCTCGCCGTGAGGCCGTCGATCGCATGATGGTCGTGCGCGCCAAGAACGGCCGTACGCAGATCGGCGTGCTCGAGGACAACGTGCTCGTCGAGCACTACGTCGCCCGCAACCAGGATGCCTCGCTGATCGGCAACGTCTACCTGGGCCGCGTGCAGAACGTGCTGCCCAGCATGGAGGCCGCCTTCGTCGACATCGGACGCGGCCGCAACGCCGTGCTGTACTCCGGTGAGGTCGACTGGAACGCGGTGGAGACCGGCAACCAGCCGCGACGCATCGAACTCGCGCTCAAGCCCGGCGACCGTGTGCTCGTGCAGGTGACCAAGGACCCGGTGGGCCACAAGGGCGCCCGCCTGACCAGCCAGGTCTCGCTGCCGGGCCGCTACCTGGTGTATGTGCCCAACGGGTCGATGAACGGCATCTCCCGCAAGCTGCCCGACAACGAGCGCGCGCGCCTGAAGCGCATTCTCAAGGAGGTGCTGCCGGAGTCCTCCGGCGTGATCGTCCGCACCGCGGCCGAGGGCGCCACCGAGGAGCAGCTCACCCGCGATGTGCAGCGCCTCACCTCGCAGTGGGAGCACATTCAGAAGCTCGTCGAGTCGCAGCAGGCGCCCGCGCTGCTGCACGCCGAGCCCGACCTGCTGGTCAAGATCGTCCGCGACGTCTTCAACGAGGACTTCACCCGGATGACGATCCAGGGCGATGACGCGCACCGCACCATCACTTCCTACCTGCAGAGCGTGGCACCGGACCTGCTCGAGCGCGTGGAGACCTACACCGACGAGGTCGACCCCTTCGACGCCTACCGGGTGACCGAGCAGATCGAGAAGGCGCTGGACCGCAAGGTCTGGCTGCCCTCCGGCGGATCGCTCGTGATCGACCGCACCGAGGCCATGACGGTCGTCGACGTCAACACCGGCAAGTTCGTGGGCTCGGGCGGGAACCTCGAGGAGACGGTCACCAAGAACAACCTGGAGGCTGCCGAGGAGATCGTCCGCCAGCTGCGTCTGCGCGACATCGGCGGCATCATCGTCGTGGACTTCATCGACATGGTGCTCGAGTCCAACCGCGACCTGGTGCTGCGGCGCCTGGTGGAGTGCCTCAGCCGCGACCGCACCAAGCACCAGGTCGCCGAGGTCACCTCGCTCGGTCTCGTGCAGATGACCCGCAAGAAGCTCGGACTGGGCCTGCTGGAGACCTTCAGCGAGCCCTGCGAGGTGTGCGCCGGTCGTGGCGTCATCGTGCATCACGACCCGGTCGTGAAGCATCGCGGCGGCTCGTCCGGCGGAAGCCAGAACCGCCGCTCACGCGGTTCGTCGTCGTCGCAGCAGTCCGGCTCGCCGTCCGAGTCCGCGCAGCAGGGTGCGGCATCCTCCGGCGGGACCCACAGCATCACCGAGGGGGCGAAGTCGGCGCTGGCCGCGATCGCCGCCTCCACGATCGCGCCGGTGCTCGACGAGGTGACCGTCGCCGATGAGACGGCCGACGCGCCGGCGGCTTCGGAACGGCCGAAGAAGAGCCGTCGCAAGCGCGGCGCGGAGCGCAAGGGCCCGCGATCCGAGGCCGAGCAGCTGCTCGACTCGGTCCTGGACGCGCTGCCGGAGCCGAAGGCGCCCGGGCAGGGGCGCAACCGGCGCCGAGTGACGACGGCCATGCTCACGCCGACGGCGACCACGGCATCCGACTCAGCGTCGATCCCTCCCGCGGACTCGCAGTCCTGACGCGATCAGCCGCCGGGTGAGCTCCTTGCCGCCGACGTGCTCGGCGCCGGCGGCAAGGAGCCGGGGAACGGCATCCGCCGGCACGTCGTAGTGATCGAGGTCGAACGCGCGGCGGGGGATGCCGTGCGCTGCGGCGAACTCATGCAGCTCCCGCAGCTCGGTGTCGCTGACCAGGTGCGCCCACAGCCGTCCGTGCGCCGGCCAGATGGGGTCGTCGACGAGAACGGTCATGCCGTGATCCTAGGCCCGGGACACGCGGCGTCCGCGACTTTGCGGCATCGGTTGCCTTCCGGTAAAGTAGTCCTTTGGTGCGAGACCCCTGCCGACTCCCCGAGCGGCAGGAGAAGTCTTGCGTCCGCACCCTTCGCGAAGGCGTCGTACGCAAGCAGCAGTCTTCCCGTGAGATTCCCGGAGCAGTCCGCTCCCCAACGAAACAGGTATGAAGTGGTTTACGCAGTAGTGCGCGCCGGTGGACGGCAGGAGAAGGTCGAGGTCGGCACGATCGTTCAGCTCGACCGTGTTCAGGCTGACCAGGGCGAGAAGATCGAGCTTCCCGCCGTGCTTCTCGTCGACGGCGCCACGGTGACCACCGACGCGGACAAGCTGGCCAAGGTCAAGGTCACCGCTGAGGTCCTCGGCGACCTGCGCGGCCCCAAGATCGTCATCCAGAAGTACAAGAACAAGACCGGCTACAAGAAGCGCCAGGGGCACCGCCAGGAGCTCACCCGCGTCAAGATCACCGGCATCAAGTAAGCACGAAGAGGAGCTGAGAAATGGCACACAAGAAGGGTGCGAGCTCGACCCGCAACGGTCGTGACTCCAATGCACAGCGACTCGGCGTGAAGCGCTTCGGCGGCCAGGCCGTCAACGCCGGTGAGATCCTCGTCCGCCAGCGCGGCACGCACTTCCACCCCGGCGTGAACGTCGGTCGTGGCGGCGACGACACGCTGTTCGCGCTCGAGGCGGGAGCCGTCGAGTTCGGCACGAAGGGCGGTCGCAAGGTCGTCAACATCGTCGCTGCCGCGCAGTAGGCACCGACAAGCTCAGCCGCCGATCGGGCGGCATTCGGAAGGGGGCGGGCTTCGGCTCGCCCCTTTCCTGCATATCGGCCCGCATCGGGGCCCGACTTCTGAGGAGCACGACATGGTCACGTTCGTCGACACCGTCACCCTGCATCTGCGTGCGGGCAAGGGCGGCAACGGCTGCGTCTCGGTGCGCCGCGAGAAGTTCAAGCCGCTCGGCGGTCCCGACGGCGGCAACGGCGGCGACGGCGGCGACATCGTCCTGGTCGCCGACCCGCAGGTGACGACGCTGCTGTCGTACCACCACTCGCCCCACCGCAGCAGCGGCAACGGCGGCTTCGGTATGGGCGACCACCGCTCCGGCTACGCCGGCGAGACGTTGGAGCTGCCGGTGCCGCTGGGCACCGTGGTCAAGTCGGTCGACGGCGAGCTGCTGCACGACATGGTCACGCCCGGCGAGCGCTACGTGGTCGCCGAAGGCGGTCGCGGCGGCCTGGGCAACGCGTCGCTGGCCTCGCCCAAGCGCAAGGCCCCCGGCTTCGCACTGCTCGGCACGCCGGGGTACGAGGGAGCCGTGCTCCTGGAGCTGAAGACCGTCGCGGATGTCGCGCTGGTCGGCTACCCCTCCGCCGGCAAGTCCAGTCTGATCGCGGCCATGTCGGCCGCGCGGCCGAAGATCGCCGACTACCCCTTCACCACGCTGCACCCGAACCTGGGTGTGGTGCAGGCGGGAGACAGCCGTTACACCGTCGCCGACGTGCCCGGCCTGATCGAGGGCGCCAGCGAGGGCAAGGGGCTGGGCCTGGAGTTCCTGCGTCACGTGGAGCGGTGCAGCGCGCTGCTGCACGTGCTGGACTGCGCGACCCTCGAACCCGGACGCGACCCGCTCTCCGACCTGGACGTCATCCTCGCCGAGCTCGGCTCCTACGAGGTTCCCGAGGGGCAGGTCCCGCTGCTGGAGCGTCCTCAGCTGGTCGCCCTGAACAAGCTCGACGTGCCCGAAGCGCGCGAGCTCGCCGAGCTGGTGCGCCCGGACATCGAGGCCCGTGGTTTCCGGGTGTTCGAGATCTCCACCGTCTCGCGCGAGGGTCTGCGCCAGCTCAGTTTCGCCCTGGCCGAGCTGGTCGAGGAGCACCGCCAGGCCACCGCCGTCGAAGTGCCGGCCGAGCGCATCGTCATCCGGCCGAAGGGTGCCAGGGAGGACTTCACGATCCGGGTGGAGGGCGGCACTTACGGCAACGTCTACCGGGTCATCGGCGAGAAGCCCGTGCGCTGGGTGCAGCAGACCGACTTCCAGAACGAAGAGGCCGTCGGCTACCTCGGCGACCGCCTGGAGCGTCTCGGCGTCGAGGACGCCCTGCTCAAGGCGGGTGCGGAGCCGGGTTCGACGGTCATGATCGGCACCGGCGACAACAGCGTGGTGTTCGACTGGGAGCCCTCGGTCGCCTCCACCGCCGAGTTGATGACCTCGCCGCGCGGCACCGACGTGCGCATCGGCGGCAGCAGCAGGCGCACCACCGGCGAGCGCCGGGAGAGGTACCACGAGCGGATGGATGCGAAGGCCGCTGCCCGTGCCGAGCTCGAGGAGCAGCGCCGCGCATCCCGCGAGGGCGAGGAATGAGCGCGCAGCAGCGTGCAGACCTGGCGACGGCCCAGCGCATCGTCGTGAAGGTCGGCTCCTCGTCGATCAGCGGCGAGGCATCCTGGCGCATCCCGATGATCGTGCAGGCGCTGTCGGCGGCGCACCGCCGGGGCGTCGAGGTCGTGCTGGTCTCGTCCGGCGCCATCGCCACCGGCATCCCGGTGCTCGATCTCGGTGCGCGTCCCAACGATCTGGCGACCCAGCAGGCCGCCGCCGCCGTCGGCCAGAACCTGCTGGTGTTCCGCTACCAGGAGGCGCTGCGCCCGTTCCGGATCGTCGCCGGGCAGGTGCTGCTGACCACGGGCGACCTCGAGAACGCGACATCGCGCAGCAACGCGCGGCGCGCGATGGACCGGATGCTGGCGCTCGGGGTGCTCCCGATCGTGAACGAGAACGACACGGTGGCGACGCAGGAGATCCGCTTCGGCGACAACGACCGCCTGGCGGCCCTCGTCGCGCAGCTGCTGCATGCGGACGCCCTGGTGCTGCTCAGCGATGTGGACTCGCTGTACACCAAGCCGCCGACCGACCCGGGTGCGACGCCGATCGACGTCGTGGCGCCGGATGCCGATCTGGCGGGTCTGGAGTTCGGGGCATCCGTGGTGAACAGCGTGGGCACGGGCGGCGCGGCCACCAAGGTGTCGGCCGCGCGCATGGCCGCCGGAAGCGGTATCGGGGTGCTCGTCACCAGCGCCGACCTGGTGGGCAGGGCGCTGGAGGGAGCCCCGGTCGGGACGTGGTTCGAGCCGGTCGTCGACTGAGCCCGGTCATACGCGTCCGGCCGTGCGCGCCCGCCGATACACTGACCGCATGAGCATGCCCACCGCCGATCACGCCTCTGAAGAGACCGCCCAGCACCGCCTGGCGCGGGCGAAGGAGGCCTCGCGGTCGATCGCGCGACTGACCAGCGGTGAGAAGGAGGATGCGCTGGAGAGCATCGCCCGAGCGATCGAGGCGAACGTGGAGCGCATCGTCACCGCCAACGGCCTGGATATCGAACGCGGTCACGAGAACGGCATCGGCGATGCCCTGATCGACCGGCTGCGCCTGGATGAGAAGCGGGTGGCGGCACTGGCATCCGCGGTCCGCGACGTGGCGGCGCTGCCCGACCCGATCGGGCAGGTGCTCGGCGGACACCGGATGCCGAACGGCGTGGCCCTCGAGCAGGTGCGTGTTCCTTTCGGCGTGGTCGGCGCGATCTACGAGGCCCGGCCCAACGTCACCGTCGACATCGCGGCGCTCGCGCTGCGCGCGGGCAACGCGGCGGTGCTGCGCGGCGGCAGCGCCGCCCGCATGTCGAACACCGTGCTGGTCGAGCTGATGCGCGAGGCACTGGATGCCGTGGGTGTCGACCGCGAGGCGATCCAGACCGTCGACGACTTCGGCCGGGACGGCGCGAAGGCGCTGATGCACGGCCGGGGCTTCGTGGACGTGCTGGTGCCGCGGGGGAGCGCAGCGCTGATCGAGACCGTGGTCACCGAGTCGACCGTGCCGGTGATCGAGACGGGCGCGGGCGTGGTGCACATCGTGCTGGACGAGTCGGCGCCGCTGGAGTGGGCGCGCGACATCGTCGTGAACGCGAAGGTGCAGCGGCCGAGCGTGTGCAACGCGGTGGAGACCGTGCTGGTGCTCCGGCAGGCCGCGCCGCTGCTGGTGCCCGTGGTGGCCAGCGCGCTGCAGAGCGAGGGCGTGGCCGTGCACGGCGACGACATGGTCGCCGGGCTCGTCTCGAACGTGATCCCCGCCACCGAGGAGGACTGGGCGACCGAGTACCTCAGCATGGACATCGCCATGAAGGTCGTCGACACGCTCGACGACGCTCTCGCGCACATCCGCAGGTACAGCACCGGCCACACCGAGTCGATCATCACGACCGACTCGCGGAACATCGAGCGCTTCCTGGCCGAGGTGGACTCGGCCGTGGTGATGGCGAACGCCTCCACCCGGTTCACCGACGGCGCGGAGTTCGGCTTCGGCGCGGAGGTGGGCATCTCGACGCAGAAGCTGCACACCCGGGGCCCGATGGGCGTGTCCGAGCTGACGAGCACGAAGTGGCTGGCCCGAGGGTCGGGCCAGACGCGGGGCTGAGCGCTAGACTTGTGAGGCGTTCTCCCGACCGCTCAGAAACGGAGCCAGAATGAACCTCGTCGCACAGATCGCGATGGCCGCAGCCGAGACCGAGTCCCACAACGTCATGGGCCAGACCGTCATCTTCGGCATCATCGCCGCGCTGATCTTCACGGCACTGGCTCTGATCACCCTGTCGTACCGCAACGTCGCCAACCGCCACTCGGCGAAGGCCGAGGCGTTCGCCCAGAAGCACGGCGAGGACGGCCACGGCGGCCACTAGGCGCACATGCAGCAATCCTCTGCTCGAGCACCGCGCATCGGCGTGATGGGCGGCACGTTCGACCCCATCCACCATGGGCACCTGGTCGCGGCGAGCGAGGTGGCGCACTCCTTCGACCTCGACGAGGTCGTGTTCGTGCCCACCGGCAGGCCCTGGCAGAAGCAGCACGTCTCGCCCAGCGAGCATCGCTACCTGATGACGGTGATCGCCACCGCATCCAATCCGCGGTTCACGGTCAGCCGCGTGGATGTCGATCGCGACGGACCGACGTACACGATCGACACGCTCCGCGACCTGAAGGCCGAGCGGCCCGACGCGGAGCTGTTCTTCATCACCGGCGCGGATGCCGTGGCGCAGATTCTCAGTTGGAGGGACCATGATGAACTGTGGGATCTCGCCCACTTCGTCGCGGTCTCCCGGCCCGGCCACGTGCTCAGCACCGACGGACTGCCCACGGACAACGTGAGCCAGCTGGAGGTGCCGGCGCTGACGATCTCGTCGACGGCATGCCGGGAGCGCGTCGCAGCCGGGGAGCCGGTCTGGTATCTGGTGCCGGACGGCGTGGTCCAGTACATCGCAAAGCATCATCTGTATCGGAGCAAGGCATGAGCACATCGGAGGAGAACGGGCGGACGCTCACGCGCAAGCAGCTGCGGGAGATCCGTCTGACCGGCTCGACGCCGGTCATCACCGACGAAGAGGCGGCGGCGGCCGCGCAGCCCGCGCCGGTGCCGCCAAAGGCCGCCGAGCCGATCCGGATCGACCCCGCTCCGGCCACCGAACCGCCCAGCCCGCACGCGCCGCTCACCCGTCGTCAGATCCGGGCTCTCGAGCACGCCCGCGCCGAGGCATCCGCTGCGCCGGCCGAGCAGGATGCCGCCTCGCAGGATCCCGCCGAGGAGGCGCCTGACGCTGAGGAGGCGACTGCTGCTGAGGCGGCGACTGACGCTGTCGAGGCGACTGCTGCGGAGGCGGCGCCTGACGCTGAGGAGGGCGCTGTCGAGGACGCGCCTGGAGAGCAGAGCGGCCTGGTCTCGGGCGTGCCCGCGTTCACTCCCGGCCCCGCCTCGGCTCCGCGCTTCGACCCCGCGCCCGCCGGCGACTCCGACATCTCGATGTTCGAGCCGCCCGCCAACCGGCCCGCCGGGCGCGGCCGGATCGTTCCCGAGCTGATGAACCGCGGAGCGGTCGTGCCGAGCCACCTGGACGAGGAGGACGACGACCTGCTGGTCGTGGAGCCGACATCCGCGGGGCGGCCGGAAGCGGATGCAGAGCGGCCCGAGCCGGCCGTCGAGCCCGAGCCGGTGGTCGAGCCGGTTCCGGTTCCGAAGCCCGAGCCGGTGGCGGAATCGCATCCGGTCCCCGAGCCGGAGCCCGGGCCGGTGCCCGTGCCGGAACCCGAACCGGAAGCCGCACCCGAACCGCGGCCGGCCGCGACGGCGAAGCCGGCCGCCGATTCGGATCAGAGCGACGCGCGCCCCACCGTGGGTGCGGCGTTCGGCATCGGTGTGAAGGCCGACCGGCACGACCCGGCCGCGAAAGCGCCGTTCGACGCGCTGCTCGAGGGCACCACGTCGGGGTCGCAGCACGGCGCGCCGACGGCGCTGATCTTCACTCCGTCGCCGGGAGCCGGATCGCTCTCCGGTCCGATCACCTCCACCGGCGAGATGCTGATCACCGGCACGTACGCACTGCCCGAGGGTCTCGGATCGCAGGGGCATGCGCGCGGCACCACCGACGGCAGGGATGTGGACGCGGTGCTCCTCGACGGCGAGCTGGCGCCGGCATCCTCGCCCACGCCGATCGCCGCCAGCGCAGCGGTCAGCACCTCCCGGCCGGCGGGCGAGGTCATCCGCCCTCCGGCGCCCGACAAGGGCAACAAGCTCATGCTCACTCTGGCGGTCGTCGCCGGTGGACTGGCCATCGTGCTCGCCACCACGCTCGTCATCGCCTTCACCACAGGAGTCCTTGGTTGATGCAGTCCCCTGAGAACGCTCTCGCGATGCTTCAGATCGCCGCCGACGCGGCCGACGCGAAGGGCGGCGAGGACCTCGTCGCGCTGAACGTCTCCGAACCGCTGCCGCTGGTGGACGTGTTCCTCCTGGTGACAGGGAACAGCGAGCGCAACGTCGCCGCGATCGCCGACGAGATCGAGGATCGTCTGCACGAGGCGGGGCACAAGCGCGTGCGCCGTGAGGGGCGCGCCGAAGCGCGCTGGGTGCTGCTGGATTTCGGCGACCTGATCGTGCACGTGTTCCACTCCGAGGAGCGCGTGTACTACGGCCTGGAGCGGCTGTGGAAGGACTGCCCCGTCGTGCCGATCGAACTGACCCAGCGCGTCACGGGGGAGTAGACGCGGAATCAGTCCGTTTCGTCGGCGTCGTCCTCCGCTGCCAGGCGGTCCGCCTCGGCGCTGTCGATGAGGTCGGGGTCGGCGTCGGGATCGAGCACCTCCTCGCCGTCGACCTCGCGCGTGGCCGGGTCGGGCTGATCGTCGAAGTCCGGGTCCTCGGGCAGGTAGGCGGGTGTCGGATTGGACATGATGGGCTCCTCTCGCAGCGGATGCCGATGCCTCGGCGGATGTCGATGACGGTACGCTCTCCCGATCGCGCGGACGAGCGGGTTGACCCGTGCGGTCGCGGGCGCTACGGCTCGCAGCCGGAGGCCTCATGCCGCCCGAAGCGGTCGGGACACTCCCGGCCGACGGGCGTGATTCGCGATAGTCCTGATCGCCGTAGTATGCTGAACAGGTTGCCGGGGCTTCGGCTCGGCAGCGAAGATGGGCCTGTGGCGCAGCTGGTAGCGCACCTGCATGGCATGCAGGGGGTCAGGGGTTCGAGTCCCCTCAGGTCCACCACAAGACCCTTGGGCAACCAAGGGTTTTTCCTTTCCCCCACCACCTGGCACGCGGGTGCACCGCTCCGTGAGCGCGGGATGCGTCCGCGCGATCGTGGTCAGCGGTGCGGTGATCATGGCCTGGCCACGGCGACCCGCCGGGGCGGACGTTGCGTCGCCCAGCTCGCCGCGCGAAGATGATCACCGTTGCGTGTGAAGAGGATCAATGGCGTTCACGGTGAGGCGGGCCCGGCAGCACGTCGGTCGACTGTCGCTGATCGCACTCCTGGTCGCTCTTCTGGTGGCGGGCATCGGCGGTCTCGACGCCGTCGCGGGCCGGCTGCTGGCATCCGGCGCCACCCTGATGTTCACCGACGCAGAGCCGCAGGCGCGCACCATCCTGGTCACAGCCACTGTCGCTCCGGACAGTGCAGCGCAGGATGAGACGATCCGCGACAGCATCACGACCGCGTTCGCGGGGACCGACGTCGTCGTCTCACGGCGCACGAGCGCCGCAGTCGACCTCACGACCTCGGACGGCCCCGAGGTCGAGCTCACGATGCTGCACGACGACCGTCTGCAGCGGCTCGCCACGCTCACGGCAGGGGACTGGCCGGCATCCGCGACGCAGATCGCCCTGCCCGCAGCCGCCGCCGACCGCCTCGGAGCGGCCGTCGGCGACCCGGTGCTCCTCACCGACGGCGCCGAACTCACGCTCGTCGGCATCTGGACGCCGGAGGATCCGCTCGACCCGGCCTGGCTCGGCGACCCGTCGGTCGTCTCCGGCCAGAGCGACCGCGCGATCGGGCCGGCGATCGCTGTCGACGCAGCTCTGACGCGTTTCGCCGATGCCATCACCGCCACCTGGGAGATCGCGCCCGTCGCGGCGACTCCCGCCGCGGTCCCCGCCCTTCAGCACGCGATCGACTCGCTGCGCACCGTGCCGAACACGATCGACCCGTATCACCAGTACAGCACCGAGGTCTCGGGCGGGCTGGGGGACATCCTGCGCCGCGTGAGCGTCGCGATCTCCTCCGTCCGGGGGCTGCTGGCCGTGCCGCTGCTGATCCTCGCCCTCCTGGGCGCGCTCGTGCTCGGCGTCGTGCAGCACACCCTGACCGACGCGCGCACTCAGGAGCTCGCTCTGCTGCGTGCCAGAGGAGCATCTGCCCGGCGCCTTGCGCTGCTCGCCTCGGGCGAGTCTGCCGCCGTGGCCGCAGTCGGAGCGATCATCGCACTGATCGTCCTGGTGCTCGCCGGGGGCATGACGCCGACAGCACCGCTGACCGCAGCGGCCGCGGTGGTGTTCGTCGCAGCGGCCTCGGCGCTGTTCACGCTCCGGCGCGCGGGCGGAGCCGACAGCATCCGCGCCGAGGCCCAGCGCAGCGACGCCGGCCTGCGCACGCTTCCGACGCTGTTGCTGCCCGCGGGCATCGCGGTCGTGCTCGCCGCATTGTCGTGCTGGCAGCTGTTCGCCGCCGGCGGCGTCAGCAGCGACGAGGGACGGCCCGATCCTCTGGCCTCTGTCGCGCCCGCGCTGCTGCTGGTCGCAGCGTGCTCTCTCGTCCCCATCCTCGCCGCGCCGCTGGCGGCGATCGGCGAACGCCTGCTGCGCCGCACCCGCGGCATTGCCCCGATCCTGCCGCTGCGGCAGATCGCGCGCCGGATGGGGGGAGTCGCCGTCGCGATCCTCTGTCTGGCACTCGCCTCAGCGTCGGCCGCCGTCGCGATCACCGCTCCCGCCGAGGCACGCGCCGCAGAGCGGCACAGCCGCAGCGCACTGCTGGGCAGCGACGTGCGGTTGATCTCCGACACCGGACTCGACGTGCGCGCAGAGGACGTCGAAGCGTGGGACGGCGTGACCGGCGCCGCCGAGGTCCTGCGCACGACCCTGACGATCGGATCGGACAACGGCACGATCCTGGCGGGTCCCCGAGAGGTGGCGGGTCTGGCGCCGCGCAGGGCAGGCTCCGGGACGGGCGTTCCCGCCGAGATCACCCGCAGCCTGGCCGATCGGCTGGCCGCCGGCGTCGGCACGGTGTTCACCGGAAAGGTCCGGTTCGCCGCGGAACCCGTCCAGTTCCGCGTGGTGCGCATCGTCGAGAGCCTGCCCAGCGTGGGCGACGGGATCGGCGCGGCGGTCGAGATGGCGCAGCTGCAGGCGGCCGGTGCGCTCGTGCCGCCCGACGAGCTCTGGGTGGACAGCGACCATCCGGCGGCCACTGCGCGGCAGTTGCGAACGCACGCCACGAACCCCGTTCGGATCCTCACGGCCGCACAGGTGAGCGCGGCTCCGGTGACCTCCGTCGCGCCGACGGCGCTGACCGCGGGGGCGCTGGCCGCGGCGGTGCTCGGCGCGGTCGGGTTCCTCGCGGCCTGCTCCGCTCTGATCCGCGCCCGCCGAGGTGAGCGAGACGTGCTGCGTTCGCTCGGTCTGTCGCCACGCCGGCGTGCGCTGCTGCAGACCGGTGAGATCGCAGGACTGGCGGTGTACGCGGTCGCCGCAGGAGCCGCGCTGGGCGTCGCAGTCGCGGCCGTGACGCTTCCGCTCGTGCTGGGAGGCGCCGCGTGAGCGGGCGGATCCGGCTGTCGCTCCGGGCCGCGTCGACCACACCTGTGCTGTCGCTGTTCCTGGTGATCGTGATCGCCGCGCTCACCCTCGTCGGCGTCGCAGCGCCCGCCCTGCTCACCGAGGGGCGGACCGCCACTATCCGGCAGGCGGTCACTGCGGTTCCCGAACTCGGCAGCTGGCCTTTCGCGACGACCACGGGGCTGCCTGCCCTCGGGTCCGGCGCCGACTCGCCCGCCGGCGCACTGGCACCGGCGTTGGCCGTGCTGGAGCACAAGCGCGAGCAGCAGCCGCAGCCGCTGAAGGGGATGCTCGGCGAGCCGCGGCTGGCGGTCACGGTCGCACCCGCTCCGACGACGGCGGTCGACGCGACCGGAGCGATCCCGCTGAACAAGCTCGGACTGGTGTCCGATCCCGGGTTCATCGGGCGATCGGTGCTGGTCGACGGGCGGCTGCCCGAGCCGACCGACCCCAACGACGGGATCGAGATCGCGCTCACCTCGACCGTAGCCGAGGAGCTGGCCTGGGAGGTCGGGGCGGAGCGGCTCTGGAACGGGCTCACGCTGATCCTCACCGGCACCGTCGAACCGGCCCGGGACGGCGACCGCGACTGGACCTTCGTGAGCGGCTCGCGCCGTCCCACGATCGAGAACGACAGGGGCGGGAATCGCATTCTCGTCGGAGCGGGCTTCATGCACGTCGACGAGATCAGGGCGTTCGCGAGACACGGCGAAGGCGTGGCGATCATCTCGTGGATCCCGTTCGACGGCGATGCAGTGCAGGCCGGCACGGCTCGCAAGACGGCCGCGCAGTTGCGCCGCCTGACCGCCGATCCCGTGCAGGTGCCGCTCCAGGACGACGCGTTCTTCATGCGCACCCTGCAGTTCCGCTCCGGCGTTCCGCAGGCGCTCGATGCCGGCCTCGCCCGAGCCGACGCCATGACGCCCGTCGTCACGGTCGCCGCTGTGGGGCCCGCGGTGGTCGCGCTCGTCGTGCTCGTGCTGGTGAGCCGGCTGATCGCCATTCGCCGTGTCGCCGCGATCGGCGTGCTGCGCGCGCGGGGGGCCTCGGTGCGACGCCTGGCGCTGTCTCTGGGCGCTGAGGGAGCGGCGCTGGGTGTGATCGGTGCCGCCGTCGGCGCCGCAGTCGCGGCCGCATGGGCGGGGTGGAGCGGGGGTGCGGTGCTGTTCATGCCTGCCGTGCTCGCCGCCGTGCCCGCCGTCACGCTGCCGTGGAGCGCGCTGACGGATGCCGAGCGCCGGGGCCGGCGAGATCTGGGCGACGGAGGCGGTGACCGCACACGAGTCGGCACGCTGACGGCGGAGCTCCTGATCGCCGTGGTCACTGTGCTGCTGGTCGCACTCGTGCTCCTCCGCGGTGCGGGCGGCGGCGCGGACCCGCTGCTGCTCGCGCTGCTGGTGCTGCTCGGCTTCACGGGCACCTTGCTGTCGCTGCGACTGCTGCCGCCGCTGCTCGGACTGGCCGAGCATCGCGCACGGCGTCGCAGTTCGCTGGAGGCGCTGCTGGGCCCTGCACGCGCCCGCCGCGACTCGGTCATGCGCGCCGCCCCGGTGCTGGCGATGGTGATGGGACTCGGCGTGGTGGTCTTCTCGGTGGCGTTCGCCTCCACCGTCTCGAGCGGAATCGTGCGGGCCGCGGCGGTCAGCGTGGGAGCGGATCTGCGCATCGACGCCCCCTACATCACCGACGACGGGGCGGAGAGGGTCGCCGACATCGATGGCGTCGACGTCTCGGCCGGATTGGGCGGCGGCGCGACCACGAAGGTGTCCGCGGACGCGCGATCGGCGCAGTCCCGGGTCTACATCGTCGACCGCGACGACTTCGTCGCCGCGCAGCGCGACGCGGTGACTCCGCTGCCGCTGCCCGAGGAGCTGTCGGAGCCCCCGGGCGATGCCGTGCCCGTGGTGATGTCCGAGGCGCTGCTGAGCGAGCTCGGCGGCGACGACATCGCAGAGTCCGAGATCAAGGTGGGTGCTCGCGCCGCCCGGATCGTCGCGACCGCCCCGTCGGAGGCGCCGTTCGGCACGGCCGAGCGGTGGGTCATCGTCGACCGTGCGAACGTCGAGGCGTTGCGCGCACAGGACACCGGCCTGACGCAGCTGTACATCGCGCTCTCGCCGGGAGCGGATGCCGAAGCCGTCGGCCGTCAGGCGCTGGCGCAGCTGGGCAGCGGTGCCACCTTCACGACGCCCGCTCAGGTCGCCGCGGCGCACGAGCAGGATCCCGGCTACGCCTTCGTGCTGCGCGCGCTGCTGGCAGCCAGCGCGATCGTCGCCGTGCTGCTCATGCTCGGCGTGGTCGCGACGCTGATGCTCAGCGCCGCGTCCCGGGCGCGGATGCTGGCGATCCTCAGCACTCTCGGTCATCGCCGGCGTGCGGCGGGTCGACTGGTGCTGTGGGAGGTGGGCCCCGCGCTGCTGACGGCGCTGCCACTCGGCGCGGGCGTGGGCATCGCCATGGTGTGGCTGGTGATCCCGCAGCTGGACCTGCACGGCTTCGTCGGAGGGAGCGCTCAGCCTCCGGTCGTGCTGGGCGGGATCTGGCCGGTGATCGCGGTGGTCGCGTTCACCGTGGTGTCGGCTGCAGCGGTCGCCGCCGCGGCCGCGCTGGCCTCGCGGCTCGCGGCGGCCGACGTGATCCGCACGGACGGGGAGCGGGAGTGATGACGGGGAGCGGGAGTGATGATGGCGAGCGGAGTGCGAGAGGATGACTGACATGGCGGACGACGGCGCGATCGTGTGCGAGGGCCTCGTGCGCATCTTCACCGCGCAGGGCGTCGAGGTGCAGGCGCTGCAGGGTCTGGAGCTGCGCCTGGCCACCGGCGAGATGGTCGCGCTCGTCGGCGCGTCCGGCTCGGGCAAGAGCACTCTTCTCGGCATCCTGGCAGGGCTCGACCGGCCCAGTGCCGGATCCGCCAGGGTGGCGGGCCACGATCTGGTGACGATGCGCGCAGCCGAGCGGCTGCAGTACCGGCGGCGCAGCGTGGGCTTCGTGTGGCAGCAGTCGGCTCGCAACCTGCTGCCGTACCTGTCGGCACGCGAGAACATCGCGATGGTGCATGACGTCGCCGGCGTCGTCCCGCGCTCGGAGCGCCGCGCGGTCGCCGACGAGCTGCTGGAGCTGCTGGGAGCGGCCGGCGATGCGGACAAGCGGCCGGCCGAGCTCTCCGGCGGTCAGCGTCAGCGTGTCGCCATCGCGGTGGCGCTCGCGAACCGGCCGCGCGTGCTGCTGGCCGACGAGCCCACCGGCGAGCTCGACGAGCAGACCAGCGCCGAGGTGCTGGCGGCCATGGAGACGGTCAACCGGGTGCGCGGGGTGACCACGCTGATCGTGACGCACGACACCGGTGTGACCGAGCACGTCGAGCGCACCGTCCGCATCCGCGACGGTCGCACCTCCACCGAGACGGTGCGCCGCACGGGCACGGATGATGCCGGGCGCTCGGTGCGCACGGCCCGGGAGTACGCGGTGCTCGACCGTGCGGGACGGATGCAGCTGCCCGCCGACTTCGTGTCGGCTCTCGCGCTGCGCGAGCGCGTGCGCCTGACCCTCGAACCGGACCATGTGCGCGTGGCGCCAGGGCACGAGCATCCGGACGCCGATCCGACCGCCGCACGCGGAAGCGAGGCGTCATGACCGCCGTCCTGCAGGCGCGGAGCCTCTCACGGGTCTTCCCCGGTCCCGCCGGAGACGTCGTGGCGGTGCGCGAAGCCGACCTGAGCGCGGATGCCGGTGAGCTGGTCGTGATCGCGGGGAGATCTGGTGCGGGCAAGACCACGCTGCTGACCATGCTCGGCGGACTGGATCGACCCACCGACGGCCGCGTGCTCGTGGACGGCGCTGACCTGGCCGACCCCGCCACCGACCTCCCCGCGCTGCATGGCTCGCGGATCGCATCGATCTTTCAGACGGCCGGGCTCATCCCGGTGCTCTCGGCAGCCGAGAACGTGGAGGTGCCGCTGCGCATCCGCCGGGTCGAGCCCGCAGAGCGCGACCGCCGGGTGGCGGTCGCGCTGCGTGAAGTGGGACTCGAAGACCACGCCAGGCAGCGACCCGGGGAGCTCTCCGGCGGCCAGCAGCAGCGAGTGGGGATCGCCCGCGCGCTGGTGATGGCACCTGGCCTGCTGCTCGCCGACGAGCCCACCGCCCAGCTGGACAGCGAGACGGGTGCGCAGATCATGGACCTCATCGCCCGCCTCGTGCACGAGCGCGGCACCGCCGCGGTGGTCGCCACGCACGACCAGGCGATGTTCGCCCGCGCCGACCGCGTGCTCGAGCTGCACGACGGCGTGCTCCGTCCCCGGGACGCGTGAGCGCGATGAGTCAGACGAGCACACTCAGCCCGTAGAGCACGAACAGGAACAGGTGCGCGGCGCCGTGCAGCGGTGTGACCCGGCGGCTGATGAATGTCGTCAGCGTCAGCAGCACGGTCAGCGCGAGCAGCAGCAGATTCACGGGGGACTCCGCCAGCAGCACCGGCCGGCCGGTGATCAGCCCGATCATCAGCACCGCGGGGATCGTGAGTCCGGCGGTGGAGACCAGCGCGCCGTGACACAGATTGCTGACGCGCTGCAGTTCACCGCCCAGTGCCGCACGGATCGTGGTGATCGTCTCGGGAAGGAACACGATCAGCGCGATCAGGATGCCCGACAGCGCCACCGGCGCACCCAGCCGGCTCAGCCCGTCGTCGAGCAGCGTCGCCATGTCGTGCGAGAGCAGCACGATCGGCAGCGCCATCACGATCAGCAGCGCCGTGCGCGCGCCCAGTTCGGCGCCGTGCTGCGAGAGCAGCGCCGTGATGGGTTCGGGGATGAGGTCGGGCCCGGAGGCCGGTGCACGCACGTCGACGACCTCCTGGAAGTCGGCGCGCTGCGCGCCCAGCTGCCGCATCAGGAAGAACGTGTACAGGCCCACCGTGAGCACCGCCAGGGGGATCGCCTGCCCGGGCGCGTAGGCGCCGCCTTCGCCGATCAGACCCGGCAGGGCGAAGGCGACCGAGAGCAGCACGATCAGCATCCCGAGGTACAGCGAGACGCCGGTGCTGTTCGCCTTCAGCCTGTCGTGTCGCATCCCGCCGAGCAGCAGCGCGATGCCGATGACCAGGTTCATGATGATCATCGACACGGCCATCACCGAATCCCGGGCGATCGTCTCGTGCTCGCCCGGGCCGAGCAGCACGGCAGAGATCAGGATCACCTCGATCGCGGCGATCGAGATCGTGAGCACGAGCGTGCCGTACGGGTCGCCCAGCCGGCGCGCGAGATGCTCCGCCTCGGTGACGACGCCGAAGGCGCTGATCGTGATCACGACGACGATGCCGCCCAGCAGCATCCAGAGCAGGGCGGCCGGCGGCGGACCGGCGAGCAGGGGAGTCAGCGCGAGCAGCAGGAAGGAGCCCCAGCCGAGGGCCAGACGCACGATGGCGGTGGGGGTGAGCACGAGGCGCAGCAGGGTTCGCATGAGAGCGGATGCCGAATCCGCAGGGCCGTCCCCGCTTGTGACTTCGCCGCGCGGGTCGTCCCGCCGGTCGCTTCGGGTCGATTCTAGCAAGCCGCTCCCCCGGCGGACCCCGACGGGCTCGGGGAGCCGGCCGGGCGGAACAACGTCGGCACGCCCGGCGTTGGCTGTGATGTGAGCATCCTTCAGAGCGTCGTGATCGGCGCAGGGCAGGCAGGGCTGTCCGCCTCGTACCATCTGAAGCGACTCGGCATCGAGCACGTCGTGCTCGATGCGAACGAGCACCCCGGAGGCGCCTGGCAGCATCGCTGGGATGCGCTGACCATGCGCGACGTGCACCGGGTCGCAGAGCTGCCCGGTGACCAGCCCGTGCCGCACACCGCGCTGCGCGCGAATCAGGCGGTGCCCGCCGTCTTCGCCGACTATGAACGCAGCCAGGATCTTCCCGTGATCCGGCCGGTGACCGTGCGCGAGGTCGTCGACGACGACGACGGCGTGCTGGCCGTGCGCGCCGACCAGGGGGAGTGGCGCTCCCGCACTCTCGTGAACGCCACCGGCACCTGGACCCGGCCGTTCCTGCCGCACTACCCGGGCATGGAGACGTTCCTGGGGGAACAGCTGCACACCGTGGACTATCCCGGTCCCGAGCACTTTCTCGGCAAGCGGGTGCTGGTGGTGGGCGGTGGCGCATCGGCCGTGCAGTTCCTGGGCGCCCTGGCACCCATCACCGACACGCTGTGGGCCACGCGACGCCCGCCGGTGTGGCGCACCGACGACTTCACGCCCGAGGCGGGGGCTGCGGCTGTCGCGCTGGTCGAGCAGCGGGTGGCGCAGGGGCTGCCGCCGGAGAGCGTCGTGAGCGTCACCGGGCTGATGCTGCGCCCGCAGGAGCGCGAGGCCGAACGACTCGGCGCCTACGCGGCGCGCCTGCCGATGTTCGCCGCGCTCGAACCGGACGGCGTCCGCTGGGCGGACGGTCGCTTCGAGCGGGTGGATGCCATCCTCTGGGCCACAGGCTTCCGGCCCGCCATCGCGCACCTCGCTCCTCTGCACCTGCGCAGCCGGCTGGGCGGCATCCGGCTGGATCGCGACGGTCGCGGCACCACGGCTGTCGCCGATCGCCGCATCCAGCTGGTCGGCTACGGCCCGTCGGCCAGCACGATCGGCGCGAACCGCGCGGGCCGCACGGCAGCGAAGGGCGTTCAGCGCAGCCTGATCGAGGAGCGAGCCGGCGTCATCGCGTAGCCTGGCAGTCATGCGTCGAGCAGTCTGGGCATCAGTGGTCGCCATGCTCGCGGCGAGCATGCTGGCCGGGTGCGCACCGTCGGCGGCACCGACGCCGACGCCCACGCGCGCGACACCGACGCGCGTGACGCCCGTCCCCACGCCGACGCCCACGGCTGACCACGTCGACGACGCCGTGGACGCGATGAGCGTCGAAGAGCAGGCGGCGAGCGTGGTGATGGGACACGTGCCGCGCACGGATCCCGCGGCGCTGCGCGCCTTCATGACCTCCGGACCGGGCGGTGCGGACCTGGGCGGCTTCATCCTGATGGGCGCGAACGTGGGCGGTGACCCGGCGCAGGTCGAAGCCGTCACCGACGCGCTCACGGTCGATCCGGCTCTCCCACCGCTGATCGCGATCGATCAGGAGGGCGGGGCGGTGTCCCGGCTGCCCTGGGACACCCTGCCGGCCGGACGCGGCCTGCAGGCCGACACACCGGCGCAGACCCGCGACGTCTTCGCCGAGCGCGCCGAGATGGTGGCAGTCACCGGCATCAACACCAACTTCGGCGTCATCGCCGACGTCCCGATGAGACCGTCCTCGTTCATCTCGTCGCGGGCGCTGGGAACCGACCCCGAGAGCTCGGCCGCGCGCGTCGCCGCCGCGGTCGCGGGCGAGCAGGGCATCGTGTTCTCCACGCTGAAGCACTTTCCCGGCCATGGAGCCGCTCCGGGGGACTCCCACCACGCGATCCCCACCACGCCGATGACTCTCGCGCAGTGGCGTGACGGCGACGCGAAGCCGTTCATCGCGGGAGTGGATGCCGGGGCGGAGCTGCTCATGTTCGGGCACCTGGCCTACACGGCGGTGGACTCCGCGCCGGCATCCCTCTCACCTCGCTGGCACGCCATCGCCCGCGACGAACTGGGCTTCGACGGGGTGATGATCACCGACGATCTGGGCATGCTCAGCTCCTCTGGCGTCGCCGCCTACCGTGACCCGGTCGCCAACGCGGTCTCCGCGCTCGCCGCAGGCAACGACATGGTGCTGATGGTGGCCGGTTCCACGGCGAAGACCGCGCCGGCGATGGCGGCGGGCATCGCGCAGGCCGTGCAGGACGGCGCGCTGACCGCGGACCGCCTGCGCGACGCAGCAGAGCACGTGATGGCGCTGCGGATGCGGGTGGCGGCACTTCGACAGGCTCAGTGAGAGCCAGGGGCCGTGGCCCCCGAGGCGGGCTCAGCGTCCCAGCCAGGCCGTCAGCATCCGCTCCCGGATGACGGCGCCGCGCTCGGCGAAGCCGCGCTGGCGTCGCACGTACTCGGCCTTGCCTTCGGCCGTCTCGATGCGCACGGGGCGCACGTCCCACTCGGAGAGGTCGTAGGGTGCGGCCTCCATGTCGAGCAGGCGGATGTCCCGCGCCAGCTCGAACGCATCCAGCAGCAGCTCGCCCGGCAGCAGCGGGCCCAGCTTGACCGCCCAGCGGTACAGGTCCATCCCGGCGTGCAGGCAGCCCGGCTGCTCGCGGTCGGGCTGGGATTCGCGAGTCAGCGGCTCACGGTTGCGAGGGACGGCCTCCGGCGTGAAGAACCGGAACGCGTCGAAGTGCGTGCAGCGCAGCTCGTGCGCCTCGACCACGGCATCCGTTCCGCGCTGACCCAGCCGCAGCGGCGCGGGATGCCGGTGCTCGCGCTCGCGGTAGACCATCGCCCACTCGTGCAGGCCGAAGCAGCCGAACTGCCCGGGCCGGGAGGAGGTGCGGCGCAGCATCCGCTCGACCAGCTGCGCCAGCTGCGGCTTCTCCGCGCGGAACAGCGCCGCATCAGGCACGACCCCGTCGTCGCCGGCGGGGGAGTACCACCGCCAGCCGGCGCGTTCGGGTGCCTGCTGCAATGCGACGCCGGCTCCGGGATGCCAGCGGCGCAGCAGCGCGGGCTTGTACGCGTAGTACGTGAACAGGAAGTCCCACACCGGATGCTTCTCGCCGCGCGCGGCGCGCTCGCGGTGCGCGGCCGTCAGCGCGTCGGCCCGGTCGGCGTGCGCCTGCGCGCGGGCGGTCCAGTCCGCCCGGCGCAGCGCTGCGTGCGCGGTCATGGGCGGGTGTCGATGATGCCGGCCTCGCCGAGCAGATCGCGCAGGCCGGCGCCGTCCTCGGCGCTGACCCACGGGGCTCCGTCGACGGCGTGCGGGGCTGTGCCGCGCCCGCCTGCGAGCACCGCCTCGGCGGGCAGCAGGCGGCGGATCGCGACGCCGGCCACCGACTCCGGATGCTCGGCGAGGAACTCCGAGTAGATGGCCTCGTCATGCTGGCCGTCGTCGCCGATCAGCAGCCAGCGCACCTGCGGGAACTCCTGGGCGAGGCGGCGCAGGTTCCCGGTCTTGTGGGCGCGACCGCTGCGGAACCAGCGGTCATGCGTGGGACCCCAGTCGGTGAGCAGCATGGCGCCGGCGGGGAAGAGGTTGCGGCTGAGGAAGCGGCGCAGCGTGGGCGCGACGTTCCACGCGCCGGTGGACAGGTAGACGACGGGAGCGCCGGGGTGCGAGCGGCGCAGCTGCTCCAGCAGCACCGCCATGCCGGGCACCGGCGTGCGGGCGTGCTCGTCGAGCACGAACGAGTTCCACGCCGCCACGAACGGACGCGGCAGCGCTGTCACCATGACGGTGTCGTCCACGTCGCACACGACGCCGAAGGTGGCGTCGTCGGCGACGACGAACACGGTGGCCTCGACGGGCTCGCGTCCCTCGACCGACATGGTGAAGGTCTGCCAGCCGGGTTCCAGCTCGGCGTCGATCACGCTGTCGATCACGCCACCGCGGTCGGCGACCACGTCGTGCGTGCGGCCGCCCAGGTGCACCTGCACCGAGGCGAAGCTGACCGGGATGCTCACGAACGCGCGCCAGCCGCGCACGCCGTTGCCCTCGCCGCGCGAGCGCTTCGGCGTGGGCGGGACGATCAGCACCCTGCCGACGACCCGCACCCAGCCGGAGCCGCCGTATCCGGGGAAGGGGACGACGGTCGCCGAACGCCCACGTCGCCGTGCGCGGCGTTCGCGCCAGACGTGGAAGCGGTGTTCGAGGCGGGCGAACCAGTGGATCTTGGCCGCCGAGGCAGAGGACATCGTGCCCAGTCTTTCACGCTTCCCGGTGCGGCTCATCCTTCATGTGCCGCTCCTCGCGCCTGGCGATGATCTTCTTGGTCACGACGATCGCGATCAGCAGCGCCGCGATCACGGCGACGAACACGTAACCGGCGTAGTGCAGCCGCTGGGAGAGCTCCGGAAAGCTCCCCGCGGCGCCCGCCGCCACACCCACGTAGGCGAAGGTCCACAGCACGCACGCGGGCAGCGTCCAGGCGATGAATCGGCGGTACGCGTAGCCGCTCATCCCCACGGTGAGCGGCACCAGGGAGTGCAGTACGGGCAGGAAGCGGGAGAGGAAGATGGCGATGCCGCCGCGGCGCTGCAGATAGCGCTCCGAGCGCGCCCAGTGCGCCGCGCCGATGCGCCTGCCCAGCCACGATGAGCGGATGTGCGGTCCGGCCCAGCGGCCCAGCCAGAACCCGAGCGATTCGCCGATGAGGGCGCCCACGATCACGGCGAGTCCGAGTGCGACGCCCTCGGCCCAGGAGCTGACGCCGATCGCGGCGACCAGCACGACCGTGTCGCCGGGAACGATCAGGCCGATCAGGATGCTGGTCTCGAGCAGGATCGCGATGCCGGCGAGCAGCGTGCGCAGGACGGGGTCGACGGACTGCACCGTCTCGATGGCCCAGAGCACGAAGTCGTTCACCCCACGAGCGTAGAACCTGCAGGGGCATCTACGCTGTGAACGTGCCCGCGCCCCGACCTCTCGACGCTCTGCCGCTGGAACCCCCGCAGCCTTGGCGCATCGACGCCGAGGCGCTGTTCCTGCGCCTGTTCGCGGATGCCGAGGCGTCGTTCTGGCTCGACGGCGGCGTCGGCGCCACCGAGGGATGGAGCGTGCTCGGTGCCGGGGAGCGCGAACCCGACCCGGAAGCCGTGCGTGCCGTACCGCTGGCATCCGGGAACGCCACCACGTCGGGCACCGGACCCGATATGCCCTTCCGCGGCGGGTGGGTCGGCTGGCTGGACTACGAGCAGGGTGCGGCGGCAGTAGGCGCGCCGAGCGCATCCGGCGGGTCCGGCGCGGCCTGGATCGCCGTCACGCGAGCCGTCGCCGTCGACCACGCGAACGGGCGGATCTTCGCGCTCGCAGACGCGGCGATGCTCCCGGAGTGGCGGAGCGAAGTGGACGAAGCGCTGCGCGCACCCGTCCGGCCCGCTGCCGCGGCATCCGCTGCCGAACCCGTGCATGCGGTGGCCCGTCACGACGTGGCCGAGTACGTCGGCCTGGTGGAGCGGTGCCGCGACGCCATCGAGCGCGGCGACGCGTACCAGCTGTGCCTCACGACGCGTTTCAGCGTGCCCCGCCCCGCCGACCCGATCGCGGTGCACCGGCGGTTGCGCGAGTCCGCACCGGCGCACCACGGCGGATGCATCCGGGTGGGGGAGCGCTGGCTGCTCAGCGCCAGCCCGGAGCTGTTCCTGGCCGTCGCCGACGGGGTGGCGTCGACGAGTCCGATCAAGGGCACGCGGCCGCGCGGAGCGGATGCCGCGGACGACGCCCGCCTGGCGGCGGAGCTGCAGGCCGACGTCAAGGAGCGCGCCGAGAACGTGATGATCGTCGACCTGATGCGCAACGACCTCTCGCACGTCGGCGTGCCGGGCACGGTGCGGGTGGAGCGACTGTGGGAGGTCGAGTCGTACTCGGCCGTGCACCAGCTGGTGAGCACGGTCAGCATGCGGCTGCGCGAGGGCGTCACCTTCGGCGAGCTGACGGATGCCGCGTTCCCGGCGGGCAGCATGACGGGCGCCCCGAAGCTCTCGGCCATGACGATCCTGCACGGTCTGGAGGGCGCGCCGCGCGGCGTGTACTCCGGCTGCTTCGGGCACGTCGGGCTGGACGGGCGGGTGGATCTCGCGATGGTGATCCGCTCGATCGTGATCGAGCCCGACGGTGCGCACGTGGGTGCCGGCGGCGGGATCACCTGGCTCTCCCGAGCGGATGCCGAGGCCGCCGAGGTCGCCGTCAAGGCGCGGGCGCCGCTGGCCGCGCTCGGCGCACCGGTGCCCGCCGAGTGGGCGGCGCTCCTCCCGGCGCGATAACCTGGAACATCCGGTTCTCCGGGGCACTCCCGCATCGTCAGATTGGTCGTTCCTTGTCCGAGCACGCGTCCGAAAACCACCCCGAGTCCGCCGAGGACACCGCTGAGGGGATGTCCGCGCACGACATCCAGGCCAAGTGGCAGCAGTACTGGGGAGAGCACGAGACCTTCCTCGCGGGCGGCGACGACGACGAGCGGCCCCGCAAGTACATCCTGGGCATGTTCCCGTACCCCTCCGGCGATCTGCACATGGGGCACGCGATCAACTACCTGTACCCCGACATCGTGGCGCGCTACTGGCGGCACCGCGGGCACAACGTGCTCAACCCGATCGGCTGGGACTCCTTCGGCCTGCCCGCCGAGAACGCGGCGATCAAGCGCGGCGCCGATCCGCGCGAGTGGACCTACCGGAACATCGATCAGCACAAGGCCGGCTTCCGCGGCTACGGCATGTCGTACGACTGGTCGCGTGTGCTGCACACCTCCGACCCGGAGTACTACCGCTGGAACCAGTGGCTGTTCCTCAAGCTGTACGAGCGCGGGCTGGCGTACCGCAAGAAGAGCGCAGTCAACTGGTGCCCCAACGACCAGACGGTGCTGGCGAACGAGCAGGTCGTCGACGGCCGGTGCGAGCGCTGCGGCGCCGAGGTGGTGAAGAAGAAGCTCACGCAGTGGTACTTCAAGATCACCGACTACGCCGATCGTCTGCTGGACGACCTGGATGCGCTCGAGGGGCATTGGCCGCACAAGGTGCTGCAGATGCAGCGCAACTGGATCGGCCGCTCCACGGGTGCCGACGTCGATTTCCGCATCGAGGGGCGCGACGAGCCCGTCACGGTGTTCTCCACGCGCCCGGACACCCTGCACGGCGCGACGTTCTTCGTCGTCGCACCCGACTCGGACCTGGCCGCGGAGCTGGTGGCGGGTGCGTCCGCCGAGGTGCGGGCGCGGTTCGACGACTACCTGGATCAGGTGCAGAAGCAGACCGAGATCGAGCGGCAGTCCACCGACCGTCCCAAGACGGGCGTGTTCCTGGAGCGGTACGCGATCAACCCCGTGGGCGGCGAGCGGATGCCGATCTGGGCGGCGGACTACGTGCTGGCCGACTACGGTCACGGCGCCGTGATGGCCGTGCCCGCGCACGACCAGCGCGACCTCGACTTCGCGCGCGCGTTCGGCCTGCCCGTGAAGATCGTCGTCGACACGACGGTCACCGGCGGCGCGAACGAGGGCGGCGATCTGGCCGAGCTCGACCCGTCGGCCACCGGCACGGCGCTGGTCGGCAACGGCCGGATGGTGAACTCCGGCGAGGTGGACGGCCTGGACAAGGCGACCGCGATCGCCTCGACCATCGAGCGCCTGCAGGCGGCCGGGACGGGCCGCGCGGCGAAGAACTTCCGGCTGCGGGACTGGCTGATCTCCCGTCAGCGCTTCTGGGGCACGCCGATCCCGATGCTGCACCTGCAGGACGGCGAGGTCGTGCCGGTGCCCGAAGATCGACTGCCGGTGAAGCTGCCGAGTGTGGAGGGTCTGGACCTGCGCCCCAAGGGCACCTCGCCACTGGGCGCCGCCGAGTCGTGGGTGCGCACCGTCGATCCGGTCTCGGGCGAGCCGGCGCTGCGCGACCCCGACACCATGGACACCTTCGTCGACAGCTCGTGGTACTTCCTGCGCTTCCTGTCCCCGAACAGCGAGGAGTTCGCGTTCGACCCGGATCAGGCGAAGCGCTGGGCGCCCGTGGACGGCTACTTCGGCGGTGTCGAGCACGCCATCCTGCACCTGCTCTACGCGCGATTCATCACCAAGGTGCTGTTCGACCTGGGCCTGATCGACTTCGAGGAGCCGTTCTCGAACCTGGTCAACCAGGGCATGGTCATCATGGACGGCGCGAAGATGTCCAAGAGCAAGGGCAACCTGGTGGAGCTGTCCGACCTGCTGGGGCAGTACGGAGCCGACGCGCTGCGCCTGGGCCTGGCCTTCGCCGGACCCGTGGAGGACGACAAGGAGTGGAACGGCGTCTCACTCGCCGGTGCGCAGAAGTTCCTCGCACGCGCGCTGCGCGCCGGTGACGAGACCACCAGCCCGGTCGGGGCGGATGCCGCTGCCGGCGACGCCGCGCTGCGTCGCATCACGCACCGCCTGCTGGCGGATGCCCCCGGTCTGGTGGAGCAGACGAAGTTCAACGTGCTGGTCGCGCGCCTGATGGAGCTGGTGAACGGCATCCGCAAGACCATCGACTCCGGCGCGGGGGCGGCCGATCCGGCCGTGCGCGAAGCGGCCGAGACCGTCGCGCTCATGCTGGAGCCGATCGCGCCGCACACCGCCGAGGAGCTGTGGGCCCGGCTCGGTCACGAGCCGTCGGTCAGCGCCGTGCCGTGGCCGGATGCCGATCCCGCGCTGCTGGTGCAGGACACCGTCACGACGGCCGTGCAGGTGGGCGGCAAGGTGCGCGCGACGATCGAGGTGCCCGCCGACATCTCGGAGGCCGACCTCGAGGCGGTGGCGCGCGCTGACGAGAAGGTGCAGCGGGCCCTGGAGGGCAAGGAGATCGTGCGCGTGATCGTGCGCGCGCCGAAGATCGTGAACTTCGCCGTCAAGGGCTGAGCACGCGCCCCTGGGTCCCTGAGCCTGTCGAAGGGGCGGCGTGCTGGGTCCCTGATCCTGTCGAAGGGCCGTCGCGCTGGGTCCCTGAGCCTGTCGAAGGGCCGTCGCGCTGGGTCCCTGAGCCTGTCGAAGGGGCACCCGCGCATGCCCGTCCTCCCGCTTCTGCACAGCCCGCCGGTCTGCACGAGTTCTCCACAGATGCCGGGATTTCCGGGCATCCGGTGGTCGCGAGATGCGTAGCGTGACGGAGTGCCCGTATCCGAACCACCTGCCGAGGACGCGTCTCCCGCGCACACGCGGCCGCGCCCGCGACTGAAGCTGGGGATCGGGGCCGCGATCACGCTCGGGCTGGTCGTGCTGTCGGCGGCGGTCGGCTGGGGCATCCTGCGCGGGCAGGCCGCGCCCATGGACGCCATCGCGCTGGACGGGTCATCGACCTCTGCCGACGCCGACTCCGGCATCACCGTGGACGGCGCCGGGGGCGAGCTCTACGTGCACGTGCTGGGCGAGGTGGCGCACCCCGGGCTGTACATCCTGGATGCGGATGCGCGCCTCGTCGACGCCCTCGCTGCGGCCGGAGGCACGCTGGAGGATGCTGATCTGCAGGCGGTGAACCTGGCGCGTCCGCTCAGCGACGGCGAGCAGGTCGTCGTGCCGCCGCAGGGCGCGGGCGGTGCCGCCGCATCGGCATCCGCGTCGGCCGTGGGCGCGGACGGCCGCATCGACCTGAACAAGGCGACCCAGGACGACCTGGAGACGCTTCCCCGCATCGGCCCGGCGCTGGCGCAGCGGATTCTGGAGTGGCGCGACGACAACGGCAGGTTCCGCGCTGTGGAGGATCTGCTGGCGGTGCCGGGGATCGGCGACAAGCTGCTGGCGGGGATGCGCGACAAGGTGCGCGTGTGAAGGCCGCGTGGTGATGAAGGACCTGCCCGGATGAAGGACCTTCGGACGAGTGCGCTCGCCGTGCTGCTGTGGGCGGTGGCGCTGCTGTGCATCGCGGTGCCGGTGGTCGCGCTGCCGCTCGCGGGTGCGGCGGCCGTCGCGGCGGGCGGACTGCTGGCGGGGCGCTGGAGCGGGCGCCGGGTGAACGGGCTCATCGTGTTCGCACTGCTGTGCTGCAGCGCCGTCGGGCTGGTGGTCGCCGGGGCGCAGCCCGAGCGGGCGGCCCTGGCGCGCTCGGACGGGCGAGCCGTCGAGGCGACCGTGCAGGTGTCGTCGTCGGCATCCATCGGATCGGACGGCCGGCTGTGGTTCGACGCGCAGACGATCGCGCTGGGCCCGCCCGGCCGCGCCCACACGCTCAGCGCGCCGGTGCGGGTGGGCGTCGACCCCGTCGACGGCGTCGAGCCGGGCGCCCGGCTGCACATCCTCGGTCAGGCGAAGGCGACCGGGCCCGCCGAGCGCGCCGGTCTCGTCGTCTTCGGCCGGGACGTGGAGGTCGTGCGCCCGGCATCCGGGATCTTCGCGATCGCGGCCGGCACCCGGGCGGCGTTCATCGCCCGGGCCACCCGCCTGCCCGAGCCGGGGGCCGGACTGCTGCCCGGTCTCGCCGTCGGTGACACGCGGGCGGTCTCCGACGAGCTGAACGCGGCGATGCTGGCGTCCGGACTGAGTCACCTGACGGCCGTCAGCGGAGCCAACTGCATGATCATCGTCGCCGTGGTGTTCTGGCTGGTCTCGCTCGCCGGCGGCGGGCGCGCGCTGCGCGTGGTGCTGTCGCTGCTGGCCCTCGGCGCGTTCGTGGTGCTCGTCACTCCGGAGCCGAGCGTGGTGCGCGCGGCGGTGATGGCGGCGCTCGCGATGCTCAGCATCCTGCTCGGCAGACCCAGCGCGGGCCTCGCGATGCTCGCGCTGGCCGTGTGCGGCCTGCTGATCGCCGATCCGTGGTTCGCCGCCTCTCCCGGCTTCGCGCTGTCGGCGGCCGCCACAGCGGCTCTGCTGGTGCTCTCCCGTCCGCTGCTGCGCGGACTGGGTCGCTGGATGCCGGCGCCGCTCGCGCTGGCGCTGTCGGTGCCCCTGGCGGCGCAGGTGGTGTGCGGGCCGATCATCGCGCTGTTCTCCGAGCAGCAGTCGCTGGTCAGCATCCCGGCGAATCTCATCGCCGAGCCGGCGGCGCCCATCGCGACCGTGATCGGCCTGCTGGCCTGCCTGACCGCCGGCGTTGCGCCGCTGGCCGATCTCTTCGCCGCGGCGGCGTGGCTGCCCGCGGCTTGGATCCACGTCACGGCGACTGTCAGCGCGGGGCTTCCGGGAGCGACGGTGGCGGTCGTGCCCGGTGGGGTCGCGGCGCTGGTGGTGGGGCTGCTGAGCGCGGCGGCGGTGATCGTGCTGGTGCGGCCCGCGTCTGGTCGACTGCGGGCGACGTCGGCCGTGGTGCTCGTCGTCGCCGTGGCGGTCGGCGGCGGGCGGATGCTGCTCACCGGCCCGCTCGCGCCCCTGACCACTCCGGCGGAGTGGGCGATCGCGGCCTGCGACATCGGGCAGGGGGATGCCGTGCTGCTCCGCTCGGCCGGGCGCACGGCCCTGGTCGACACCGGGCCCGATCCGGACGCGCTGAGCGATTGCCTGGCGCAGACCGGCACGAAGCGCATCGACCTGCTGGTGCTGACGCACTTCGACCTCGACCACGTGGGAGGCACCTCCGCGGTGCGGGGCATGGTGGGCACGGTGCTGCACGGTCCCGTCGTCGAGGCCGACGAGCGACGGATGCTCGCGGAGCTGGCGTCCTCGGGCGCGACCCTGCGGGACGCGAGCGCGGGCATGTCGGGGACGCTCGGTGATGCGCGCTGGCGGGTGGTCTGGCCGAACCCCGATCCGGTCGTCTTCCCCTCGGGCAACGACGCCAGCGTCGTGATCGAGGTGGCGGGCGGGGGAGTGCCGCGCACGCTGCTGCTCGGCGATCTCGGCGCGGGCTCGCAGCGGCTGCTGCTGTCGTCCGGGCGCGTGCGCGGCGCCTTCGACGTGGTGAAGGTGGCGCACCACGGCAGCCGCGACCAGGAGCCGGCGCTGTACGAGGCGATCGACGCCGCGGCCGGAGTGATCAGCGTCGGCGAGGACAACGACTACGGGCATCCGCGCACGGAGACCCTGAGTCTGCTCCAGGCGGTCGGCACGCGGGTGCTGCGCACCGATCTGCGCGGGCTGATCCTGCTGGGACTGCACGGCGACGAGCTGCGGGTGTGGTCGACGCGGGCCCCTCCGCCGGATTCCTCCTGACGTCGGCGCCCGCCGGTAGGCTGGAGCGATGGCAGCACCCCGATCGTCCGCCCGCGGCAGCTCCGCGGCCAAGGGCGCGAAGATCCCGCAGGTGCCCTGGCGCGATCCGCGTCCGGCGCCGATCGTGCTGGTCTCGGGGCCCGAGGACGTGCTCGCCGAGCGCGCCATCGCCGGGGTGCGGGACTACCTGCGCGCCGAGGATCCGGCACTCGAGGTCAGTGACGTCCGTGCCGATGACTACGCGGCGGGCACGCTGCTGTCGCTCACCTCTCCCTCGCTGTTCGGCGAGCCCCGGCTGGTGCGCGTGGCCGGCGTGGAGAAGTGCACGGACGCGTTCCTGCAGGAGGCCGTGCGCTACGTGGAGAACCCGCAGGAGGGCGCGACCGTCATCCTGCGGCACACGGGTGCGAGCGTGCGTGGCAAGAAGCTGCTCGACGCCGTGCGCGCCGGCACCGGCAGCGGCATCGAGATCCCGTGCGCGGCGGTCAAGCGCGACAGCGATCGGGTCGACTTCGCGGCGGGGGAGTTCAAGGCCGCGCGCAAGCGCATCGCCCCCACGGCCCTGCGCGCCCTGGTCTCGGCCTTCGCCGACGACCTCACCGAGCTCGCGGCCGCCTGCCAGCAGCTGATCGGCGACGTCGAGGGCGACATCACCGACGACGTCGTCACCCGGTACTACGGGGGCCGCGTCGAGGTGTCGGCGTTCGTCGTCGCCGACACCGCCATCGCCGGGCGCTACGGCGAGGCGCTGGTCGCGCTGCGGCACGCCCTGGCATCCGGCGCCGACCCGGTGCCGATGGTCGCGGCGTTCGCGATGAAGCTGCGCACCATGGCGCGCGTGGCCGGCAACCGCGAACCCAGTCGTCAGCTCGCGCAGCGCCTCGGGATGAAGGACTGGCAGGTCGATCGCGCCCGTCGCGATCTGCAGGGCTGGAATGAGCGCTCCCTCGGGATGGCCATCCAGGCGACGGCCCGGGCGGATGCCGAGGTCAAGGGCGCCGCGCGCGACCCGATCTTCGCCCTGGAGCGCATGGTCGCCGTCATCGCGACCCGCGAGCCCTTCTCGACTGCTCACTGAGCGGGACTTCGCTCGCATTCTCGCCGGCCCGACTGCCATGGTTTCGCGGGGCCCGTATTGCGCCGTCGCGGGCGGGGAGCCCGCAAGCTGGGACCCGCGACACGCCCGGGCGCGTTCGCTCGCACTTTCGCGGGCCTGAATCGCGGCCTCGCGGGCGGGGAGCCCGCCACACGGGACCCGCGAAGTGCCCGCCGACGCGGCGGCATGCAACGCAGAAGGCCCGCCCCGCGAACGGGACGGGCCTTCGAGAGGTTCAAAGGCTCAGAGAGCGGCGACCTGCTTGGCGATGGCCGACTTGCGGTTCTTCGCCTGGTTCTTGTGCACGACGCCCTTGCTGACGGCCTTGTCGAGCTTGACAGACGCGACCTTGAGGGCGGCCTCAGCGGCCTCCTTGTCGCCGGCGATGACAGCCTCGCGGGTCTTGCGTACGACGGTCTTCAGCTCGCTCTTGACGGCCCTGTTGCGCTCCTGAGCCTTCAGGTTGGTCTTGTTGCGCTTGATCTGCGACTTGATGTTTGCCACGTGTGGACGCTTTCTGTCTGGATGGTGATCGGATGCTGCAGACGAGAGAGGGCGCCGACAGCGGTCGTGAGGGACGAACCCACACGCAAGCCAAGAGTCAATGTTACCAGCACCGCGGCGATGCGCGAAAACACGCGCTCCGAGGACACGCCGTGGCGGGATTCAGTCGCGCAGCACCTGGAACCGGGTGCAGAATCGATCCGACAGACGACGCCCGAGGAGCACCATGCCCGTTTCGAAGATCAGGGTGAAGGTCGGCGCCCGCTGGATGACGCTGTTCACGCTGGCATGGCTCGCCATCTGGACGGTGCAGCTCACCCCCGTGCAGCTGCTGCTTCCGCTGCAGCTGGACACGCCGGAGGAGGACTGGATCCGCGGCGTGGTCTCGTCGGGTCTCGTGCTGGGCATCGGAGGGCTCGCCAGCATCGTCGCGGGTCCGGCGGTCGGCGCGATCTCGGACCGTTCGCGCTCGGCCCGCGGACGACGACGTCCTTGGGCCCTGGCGGGCGTGTGGACCGCAGCGATCTTCCTCGTGCTCACCGGCACGGTCGAAGGCCCCTGGCTGGTGGGAGCCTGCTGGGTGGGCGTGTCGATCGGCGTCTCGGTCGCCTCGGCGGC
The DNA here is from genome assembly GCF_031844385.1 of Microbacterium sp. ARD32. Classification (NCBI taxonomy): domain Bacteria; kingdom Bacillati; phylum Actinomycetota; class Actinomycetes; order Micrococcales; family Microbacteriaceae; genus Microbacterium; species Microbacterium sp. ARD32. The sequence goes on along the minus strand of NZ_JAUZVD010000001.1, from coordinate 1,524,076 downwards.
CTTCACCGCCCTGATCGCCGACCAGCTGCCGCCCTCGCAGCGCGGGGCGGCGTCGGCGGCAGTCGGGTCCAGTCAGGCGGTGGGCATCGTGCTCGGGGTGGGTCTGGTGGTGCTGCTCGGCCTGGGAGTGCTCGCCGGATACCTGCTGCTGGCGGGGATCATCGCGGTGGTCGGCACGCTCACGGCGGTGCTGCTGCCGGATCCGCCGGCCGGGGCATCCGATCTCCCGCCGCGCGCGGCGACCCGCCCTCGCCTCGCCTCCCTGCGCGACCGGGACTTCGCCTGGATGCTGTCAGGACGACTGGTCGCGAACGTCGGCAACGCGCTCGGCACGGCGCTGTTCCTGTTCTTCCTGCTGCACGGGCTGGGCCAGCCCAGCACCGCGGCGCAGGACAACCTGCTGCTGCTGATCGTGGTGTACACCGTGTTCGTGGTGATCGCGTCGGTGCTCACCGGCATCCTCTCCGACCGCTCCGGGCACAGGAGAGGGCTCACGGTCGCGGCGACCTTCGTGCAGGCCGCCTCCGGCGTGGTCATCGTGCTCGCACCCACCTTCGAGATGACGCTCGTCGCGGCGGCGCTGATGGGACTCGGCTACGGCGCCTTCTCGACCGTCGGCCTCGCGTTCGCGACCGACCTGCTGCCCGACGAGCAGGATCACGCCAGGGACCTCGGCATCGTGAACGTCACCGCCGCGCTCGGTCAGCTGATCGGACCCGTCGTCGGAGCGGGGCTGGTGGCACTGGTCGGCGGCTTCTGGCTGGTGTTCCTGACGGCCGCCGTGCTGTCCGTGGCCGGCGGCCTCATGACCGCGCTCGCACGGTCGCCGCAGCCACACCCAGCAGCGCGTTGAACACCCGCGGACGCATCGCCGTGACCAGATGCGTCGTGCGCGGCACGATGACGAACTCGGCGTGCGGCGCCAGACGCCGGAACAGCCTCTCGTGCGTGCGCAGCTGGTCGAACTGCCCGTTCACGAACCAGAGGGGGATGCGGATGCGGGCGACGGCGGCGGCGATGTCGAGCACGGCCAGGCTGCGCAGCGCGGCATCCTGAGCATCCAGGGCGAAACCGCCGGCACCGAAGTCCGCACGCGTCTCGAGGGGGATGGTCGCGGCCAGCACCCGCGCGGCGATCCACTCACCGCGGTCCGGCAGCGAGTTCATCGCGCCGGCCAGCAGCCGATAGGTGGACAGCGCCGCGCCGCGGGGGAGTGCGCTGCAGGATGCCGCGATCAGCGCCGCCACGGGCGGCGGATCCTCCCCGCCGACGTAGGCCAGCGAGAGCAGACCGCCCATCGAATGGCCGACCAGCAGCACGGGCCCGCGCTCGGCGGCCGTGCGCACGGCTGAGTCGATCGTGTGCAGCGCCTCGTGCAGCGTGAAGTCCTCGTCCATCCGGGTGCCGTGCCCGGGCAGATCCACCGCGGTGGCGGGGATGCCCGCCTCTTCGAGATACGCCAGCTGGGCACGCCACATCGTGGCGGAGGTGCGGATGCCGTGCACCAGGACGACCTGAACTGTCACGGTCTCAGCATAGGAAAGCGGGGCCGGTGGATGAACCACCGGCCCCGCTCGCTTCGACCAGCTCAGCGACCCATGAAGGTGCGCTCAGCGAGTCGATCGGGTATCACTTCTCCCAGCCCACGTTCTCGACCGGCTGCACACCGAACAGGTCAAGACCCACGTAGGGCTCGGGGGTCAGGTTGGCCAGACCCTTCTTGGTCGCGGAGATCGACGGACCGTTGTAGAGCGGGATGATGCCCCACTCCTTGTAGATCTCGGCCTCGAGCTTCATCGCGGCCTCGGTCTGCTTGACCGGGTCGGTGATCGACTCGATGTCCTCGTGGATCTTCTTGTCGGTCTCCTCGTTCTGCACGCCCGAGAGGTTCAGGCCCTGGTCCATGCAGTACAGCTGGCAGAACCATGCGGCGCCGAACGGGTCGGAGGAGGTGAAGCGCAGCCCCACGGCATCCCAGTTCTTCGAGTTGTAGTCGTCGGAGAACTTGTTGGACGGGCGGACGTCGATCTTCAGATCGATGCCGACCTCCTTCTCCATCTTCTGCATCGACTGCGCAAGCGCGGCCTGCGTCGGGTCATCGCTGAAGATGGGGTAGGTCACGGACAGCTTCACGCCGTCCTTCTCGCGGATGCCGTCGGAGCCCTTCTCCCAGCCGGCGTCGTCGAGGAGCTTGTTCGCGGCGTCCGCGTCGTACTTGTAGCCGGCCTCCTTGAGCGAGTTGCTGTAGCCCGGCTGGAACGAGAACAGCGTGAGCGAGCCCGCCGGGTCCTCCTCGTAGTCCAGGCCGTTCCACGCGATCTTCTTCTGCTGCTCGATGTTGATCGCCATGAAGAAGGCCTGACGCACGGCCACGTCCTGGAACTGCGGCTTCGTGGCGTCGACCTCGAGGATCGTGTTCGCCGTCTGCTGGGCGCGGTGGATCGTGATGTCCTTCATGTCCGCGACCTGCGCCAGGCGGTCCTTGGTGCCGACGCCGACCTGGTCGATCTCGCCGTTCTTGAAGGCGTTGATCGAGGCCTGCGAGTCCATCGCCGTGAAGGTGACCTCATCGAGCATGGGCTTGTCGCCCCACCACTTGTCGTTCGGCTTGAACGAGATGAAGCCCTTGTTGGCGTCGAACTTGTCGACGGTGTAGGGGCCCGCACCCCACTCGGCGTGCGGGTTGTCGATCATGCCGCTGTTGAAGGTCTCGGGATCGGCGAGCTTCGGGTGGATGACGCCGCCGTTGAACGGCATCTGCGGCCAGGCGAACTCGCCCTTGAAGGTGACGATCGCGGTCTTGGGCGTGTCGCCCTCGACGACCGACTCGATCTCCTTGTAGCCGTCCGTGGCGTTCGGGTGGAAGCCCTCGTCGTTGGAGCGACTGGCCTTCCAGGTGGCGTCGATGGCGGTCCAGTCCATCGGGGTGCCGTCGTTCCAGGTGGCCTTGTCGGTGAAGGTGAACGTGAGGACCGTCTTGCCGTCCTTGATCTCGTTCTTCCACTCCGACAGGTAGTTGTCGTTCTTGTACAGCGTGCCATCCGGCTTCATCAGGATGATCTGCGGCATGTACCAGGCGGCGAGCGTGGCGGTGCCGGCGCTGGCGTCCGTGTTGAACGCGTTCAGCTGCTCGGGGATCTCGCCGATCGCGAAGTTGACCGTCCCGCCCTGCTTGAGGTTCTCGCGGGGCTGGGGGTTGTAGTCCGCTGCCTGAGTCTTGGGCGCGTTGTCGCTGCCCTTGTCGCCGCCGTCACCGGTGTTGCCGGTGTTGGATGCACACCCGCTCAGTGCGAGTGCGAAAGCGCCGGTGATTGCCAGCGCTCCCATCAGCTTGTGCTGCTTCATGGTGCTCCTTTCGCCTTTCGGCGTGTCATTAGGGAGGTTAGTTCGCATGCGCCGAGGACGACGCCGGTGTGAGTGAATCGTGACTAACCGTTATCGGACGGTGACCGTACGGTCACCGTCCGATAACGAGTGTCGAATCCGTCACACCGTCGCGGGGCGCGTGCTCATGGTGTCGGCGTCGAAGATCATGCGCTGACGAGTGCGCTCGATGTCGGGATCGGGCACGGGGATGGCCGACAGCAGAGCCTGCGTGTACGGATGCTGCGGGTTCTCGAAGACCTCGTCCACATCGCCGTACTCGACGAACTCGCCCAGGTACATGACCGCGACGCGGTCCGCGATGTGGCGGATCACCGACAGGTCGTGAGCCACGAACAGGTACGACAGCCCCAGCTTGGCCTTCAGGTCGTCGAGCAGGTTGATGACACCCGCCTGGATGGACACGTCCAGCGCCGAGACCGGCTCGTCGAGCACGACGATCTTCGGGTTCGTCGACAGCGCGCGGGCGATGCCGATGCGCTGCCGCTGGCCGCCGGAGAACGCGCCGGGGAAGCGGTCCCGATGCGCCGGGTTCAGGCCCACCAGGTCCATCAGCTCGGCGACGCGGGCGTGCACCTCGTCCTTGTGCATCCCGATCGCGCGCATCGGCTCCGCGATGATGTCGGTGACGGTCATGCGCGGGTCCAGGGCGCCCATCGGGTCCTGGAACACGATCTGGATGTCGCGCCGCAGTTTGCGCTCGACCGACCTGCTGTGCAGGCCGTTCACGCTCGTTCCGGCGATGATGATGTCGCCGTCGGCCTGCTTCTCGAAGTCCATGATCTGCAGCAGCGTCGTGGTCTTGCCCGAGCCGGACTCGCCCACGATGGCCATGGTCTCGCCCTCGCGGACATCGAAGCTGATGCCCTTGACGGCCTGCACCTCGCCCACCTTGCGCTTGAACAGCGCACCCTTGAGCAGGGGGAAGGTCTTGACCATGTTGCGCACCTCGAGCGTGACCGCGCGATCCTCGCGCGGCGTCTGCGTGAGCGCGCTCTCGTGCACCTCGGGGGCGGGGTAGACCGGGAGCCCGCCGATGCGACCGTCGGAGTCGATCTCATCGGCGCGGATGCAGGCGGCCAGGTGCTCGTCGCCGGTGTCGGAGTGCACCGGCAGCAGGTCGGGCTCGCGTCGCACGCACGCGTCGATGGCGATCGGGCAACGGGAGGCGAAGGGACAGGCATCCGGCAGATCGATCAGCAGCGGCGGATTCCCCTTGATCGGGATCAGCGGCTCCTTCTCGGACTTGTCGACGCGCGGGATCGCGCCCAGCAGGCCGATCGAGTACGGCATCCGGGTGTTGTGGAACAGCTCGTGCGCTGGCGCGTGCTCCACCGGCTTGCCGGCGTACATCACCATCACGTCATCGGCGGTGCGCGCCACCACGCCCATGTCGTGGGTGATCATGATCACCGCGGCGCCGGTCTCGCGCTGCGCCTTCTCGATCAGGTCGAGGATCTGCGCCTGGATCGTCACGTCGAGCGCGGTGGTGGGCTCGTCGCAGATGATCAGGCGCGGGTTGTTGGCCATCGCGATGGCGATCACCACGCGCTGGCGCATGCCGCCGGAGAACTCGTGGGGGAACGACTTCATCCGCCGCTCCGGGTTGGTGATCCCCACCAGGGTGAGCAGCTCGAGGGCGCGATCCCAGGCGGCCTGCTTGGACAGGCCGCGGTGCACGGTGAGCGCCTCGACCAGCTGATCCCCGATGGTGAACACCGGCGTGAGCGAGGTCAGCGGGTCCTGGAAAACCATCGCCATGCCGTTGCCGCGGATCATGGACATCTGCTTGTCGGTCTTGCCGAGCAGCTCCTGACCCTCGAACTCGATGGACCCGGTGATCTTGGCGTTCTCGTCGAGCAGCCCCATGATGGCCAGTGAGGTGACGGACTTGCCCGAGCCGGATTCGCCGACGATGCCGAGCGTCTTGCCCGCCTCGAGGTCGAACGAGACGCCGCGCACGGCGTCGACCCGGCCCGCCTCGGAGGCGAAGCTGACCGTGAGGTCGCGGACGGAGAGGACGGTCTTCGTGATGGGGGTGCTCATGCGCGGCCTCCCGCCGCCGAGGTGGGATCGAGGGCGTCGCGCAGGCCGTCGGCGACCAGCGCCATCGAGACGGTCAGCAGGGTCAGCGCCAATGCGGGGAAGTAGAACTGCCAGGGCGCGCTGGTGACGGTGGCGGCGCCGTAGCCGATCAGCGAGCCGAGCGAGACGTCGGGGATCTTCACGCCGAAGCCGATGAACGACAGGCCGGTCTCGAGCATGACGGCGCTGACCACGCCGAGCGTGAAGTTGATCACCAGCAGCGAGCCGATGTTGGGCACCATGTGCCGCATCACGATCTTCATGCCCGACACGCCCATGTAGCGCGCGGCGTCGATGTACTCGCGCTCTCGCAGCGACAGGGCGAGCGTCCAGATGACTCGGGCCGGGAAGAACCAGCTGACGAAGATCATCGCGATCGAGATCACGCGCCAGTCGCCGCCGGCGTCGTTGGAGACGAGGGCGAGGATCAGGAAGGTGGGGACGACCATCAGGAAGTGGATGATCAGCAGGGTGATCCGTTCGACGATGCCGCGGAAGTAGGCCGCGGCCGTGCCGACGATCGCCGAGAGCGCGGTCACCCCGACCGACACCGTCACGGCGATCATCAGCGAGCGCTGCAGACCCACCGCGGTCTGGGTCCAGGTGTCGTTGCCGCCGGCGGTTGTGCCGAACCAGTGCTCGGCCGAGGGGCCGGTGCTGAGGTTGAGGAAGTCCTGGTCGTCGATGCTGTACGGGGAGGTCAGCGGGACGACGATCGAGTAGATCACCATCAGGATGAAGATCACCACGCCGGCCACGGCCGGCCTGTTGCGCATGAAGCGGCGCGTGTAGAGCGTCCACTTGCTCAGCTGCCTGGTGGGGATGCGCTCGGCGGTGGTGTCGGGGCCGACGGGCGGCTGCACTCCGGGGTCGATCATCTCAGTGCTCATCTCAGCTCACCCTCACTCGCGGGTCCAGAACGACGACGGTGATGTCGGCCAGCAGGGCGCCGATGGCGGTCAGCACGGCGCCGAAGGCGGCGACGGCGACCACGCCGTGGACGTCGTTCCCGTTGATGGTGGTCAGGAAGTAGCGGCCCATGCCCTGCCAGGCGAAAATCGTCTCGGTCAGGATGCCGCCGGTGAAGATCGCCGGGATCGAGAACGCGACCTGGGTGGCCACCGGGATCAGCGAGGTGCGCAAGGCGTGGCGGCGGATCGCCTGCGGCTTGGTGAGCCCCTTGGCCCGCGCGGTGCGCACGTAATCGGCGTTGATGTTGTCCAGCAGCAGCGTGCGCTGCAGGAAGTGCGTGCCGGCGTAGCCGGTGATGACCAGGGCGATCGTGGGCAGCGCCACGTGCTGGAGCGCATCTATCAGCACCGGGAAGAATCCGGTGACGCCCTCGGACGAGGAGCCGGTGACGTAGAAGACGCGCGTGTCGACCCACTTGTTGAAGTTGATCGCGAGGATGACCACGGCAAGTCCGGCCACGATGATGTTGATGTTCATCGTGACGATCGAGATGCCCTGCCAGATCCGATCCCCCAGCTTGTACTGGTGAGACGCGGTGTAGACGCCGATCCAGATGCCGAGCAGCGTCGCGATGATCGTCGCGCCCAGCACGAGCTCTGCGCTGACCCACATGCGGTAGGACACCTCGTCGTTGACCGAGCCGCCCGTGGGGCTCACGCCCCAGTCCCAGCGCAGGATGATGCCGGTGAACCAGGTCCACCACCGCTCGATCAGCGGGATGTTGGCGTCCAGGTTGCGGGGCCGCAGAACGTTGGTGATCTGCTCGGGGCTGAGGGGAGGTTTCCGGCCGACGTAGTTGCTTCGCGGATCGAGGAAGGACCAGGCCAGGAAGTAGGTGACGTTGGTCGCGACCACGATCATCAGCAGCCAGCCGAGTGTCCGGCGCACGAGATACTTGATCAAGGTGGTGATTCTTTCTCTTCTACAGCACGCGCGGGATCTGCCGACGCAACGCTGGGTCGGGATGACATTCAAGCACCATCCACCCGATAACGCACACCGGCAGCCCGGGCTGCTGTGACGGAGTCCTGTGCCGCATGGCACCCGATCGCAGGCGCCAGGGCAACTTCGCGAGACTATCACCGGTCCTGCGGAATGCAGGATTCCGGCCCGCTCTCGTAGACTTGCGGGAACCCCTCCGGCCGCACCAAGGACCACATGTCACCCCGCGCTCTCACTCCGCTCTCCCCAGCCGCGACGCCTGCTTCGCAGATCCGCAACTTCTGCATCATCGCCCACATCGACCACGGCAAGTCGACCCTCGCCGATCGGATGCTGCAGATCACCGGCGTCGTCTCCGACCGCGAGATGCGCGCGCAGTACCTGGACCGGATGGACATCGAGCGCGAACGCGGAATCACCATCAAGAGCCAGGCGGTGCGGATGCCGTGGGCCCTTCGCGGGCCTGGCTCGGAGACCGAGACGTTCGCGTTGAACATGATCGACACCCCGGGGCACGTCGACTTCACGTACGAGGTGTCGCGCTCGCTGGCCGCCTGCGAGGGCGCGATCCTGCTGGTCGACGCCGCGCAGGGCATCGAGGCGCAGACCCTCGCCAACCTGTATCTGGCGCTGGAGAACGATCTGACGATCATCCCGGTGCTCAACAAGATCGACCTCCCCGCCGCCGACCCGGACAAGTTCGCCAAGGAGCTCGCCGACCTGATCGGCGGGCGGCCGGAGGACGTGCTGCGCGTCTCGGGCAAGACCGGCGTCGGCGTCGAGGCGCTGCTGGACCGGATCGTCTCGGAGATCCCCGCGCCGGTGGGGGATGCCGACGCCCCTGCGCGGGCGATGATCTTCGACTCGGTCTACGACGCCTACCGCGGCGTGGTCACCTACGTGCGCATGGTGGACGGCCGTCTCGAACCGCGCGAGCGCATCCAGATGATGTCGACCAGGGCGACGCACGATCTGCTCGAGATCGGCGTCTCCAGCCCCGAGCCGATCCCCTCCCAGGGCCTCGGCGTCGGCGAGGTCGGCTATCTGATCACGGGCGTGAAGGACGTGCGCCAGTCGAAGGTGGGCGACACGGTCACCACGGCCAGGGGTGCGGCATCCGAGCCGCTCGCAGGCTACACCGACCCGAAGCCGATGGTGTTCTCGGGCATCTACCCGATCGACGGCAGCGACTACGCCGAGCTGCGCGAGGCGCTGGACAAGCTGAAGCTCTCGGACGCCTCGCTGCAGTACGAGCCGGAGACCTCGGTGGCGCTCGGCTTCGGCTTCCGCTGCGGGTTCCTGGGCCTGCTGCACCTGGAGATCATCACCGAGCGGCTGTCCAGGGAGTTCGGCCTGGACCTGATCACCACGGCGCCGAGCGTGATCTACGAGGTGACCACCGACACCGGCGAGACGGTGACCGTCACCAATCCGAGCGAGTATCCGGATGGACGCGTGGCGACCGTCTCGGAGCCGATGGTGAAGACGGCCATCCTGCTGCCCAAGGACTACGTCGGCACGGTGATGGAGCTGTGCCAGTCCCGTCGCGGCTCGCTGCTGGGCATGGAGTACTTCTCCGAGGAGCGCGTCGAGCTGCGCTACAACATGCCGCTCGGTGAGATCGTGTTCGACTTCTTCGACCAGCTGAAATCCAAGACACAGGGCTACGCCTCGCTGGACTACGAGCCGTCCGGCCAGCAGGAGGCCGACCTGGTGAAGGTCGACATCCTGCTGCAGGGCGAGAAGGTCGACGCGTTCAGCTCGATCGTGCATCGCGACAAGGCGTACAGCTACGGGACCATGATGGCCGAGCGGCTGCGCAAGCTGATCCCGCGCCAGCAGTTCGAGGTGCCGATCCAGGCGGCGATCGGTGCGCGCATCATCGCCCGCGAGACCATCCGTGCGATCCGCAAGGACGTGCTCGCCAAGTGCTACGGCGGTGACATCAGCCGCAAGCGCAAGCTGCTCGAGAAGCAGAAGGAGGGCAAGAAGCGCATGAAGATGGTCGGCCGCGTCGAAGTGCCCCAGGAGGCGTTCATCGCCGCCCTGTCGGGCGACGTCGAGAGCAAGAAGTAGCACATCGGCGGCAGGACCGGGCGGAACGTCGCGGGGACGCCGTTCAGGCAGGTCGCGTAGGGTTGGGAACATGCGTCGCGGGACATTCCGAGAAGGCACGGTGGACTACGCCGCGGTCGGGGCGACGCACGCCCCGGATCTCATGCAGTACCCGCCCGAGCACAGCACTCCCGCCGAGGAGTCGTGGCGCATCGGCAGCGGCGAGGAGCGTTTCCGCACCGCCGGTGAAGCGCTGCTGTCCTGGACCGCGCAGCGCGCGGCCGGACTGGAGCTGAGTGACGTGCGCCCGGCCGCGGGCGACACCTACACCGGCGTCAGCTTCGACGCGGACGGTGCCCCCATCGCGCCCAATCGCAGCGAGGTGGAGCAGCGCTTCGACGCCGAGGGCACGCCCTTCGTCGCGCCCGGCACCACGCTGAAGGTGCACGGGCGGGTCGGCGGCATGCGGGCGGATGCGGAGCTGCGGGTCATCTCGGTCACCGAGGAGCACCGTCGCATCGGCTTCGTGCTCGGCACCGTCGGCGGATCGGTGGTCAGCGGCGAGGAGTCCTTCGACGTGGACTGGCGCGATGACTCCGACGAGGTGTGGTTCACGGTGCGGGCCTTCGACACGCCGGCCTCGGTGCTGTACCGGCTGCCCGGCATGGTGAAGAGGCGCCGGCGCGAGCTGTTCGCGCGCTACCTGCGCGCCATCTCCCCGCTCTACGCGACACCGGTCTGATGACGGGACCGCTGCCGCTGGGAGACCCGGCGCCGCCTGACGGCCGGCTGCCCGCCGGCATCGTTCCGGATCCGTCGACGCCGTTCTCGGCCTACCTGCACGTGCCGTTCTGCCGGGTGCGCTGCGGATACTGCGACTTCAACACCTACACGGCCACCGAACTGCGCGGGGCGCGGCAGGACGAGTACGCCGACACGCTCGGCCTGGAGATCGAGCTCGCGCGCCGCGTGCTCGCCGAAGCGGGGCCGCTGCGTCCCCTCGACACGATCTTCTTCGGCGGGGGCACGCCCACGCTGCTGCCGGCAGGGGATCTGGCGCGGATGCTGCGCACGGTCACCGACGCGTTCGGCATCCGCGACGGCGCGGAGGTGACCGTCGAGGCGAACCCCGACACCGTCACCGCCGAGGTCGTGGACACGCTGGTGGATGCCGGCGTGAACCGTCTCTCGATCGGGATGCAGTCCGCGGTGCCGCACGTGCTGGCCGCGCTGGACCGCACGCACCGTCCGGAGAACGTGGCGACAGCGGTGCGCGCGGCGCGCGACGCCGGACTGGACGTGAGCGTCGACCTCATCTACGGGGCTCCCGGCGAGTCGCTGGACGACTGGGAACGGTCACTGGACGCCGCGCTGGAGCTGGAACCCGATCACATCTCGGCGTATGCGCTGATCATCGAGGACGGCACGAAGCTGGCACGGCAGATCCGCCGCGGCGAGGTCGCCGCGCCCGACGACGACCTGCAGGCCGACATGTACGAGCTCGCCGATCGGCGGCTCTCGGACGCCGGGTTCTCCTGGTACGAGGTGAGCAACTGGGCGCGCCCCGCGGCTGGTCCCGCGGGCAGGCCCCACGAGTCCCGGCACAACCTGGCGTACTGGCGCGGGCACGACTGGTGGGGGTTCGGGCCCGGTGCGCACAGCCATGTCGCCGGCCTGCGCTGGTGGAACGTCAAGCATCCGGCGGCCTACTCCCAGCGCCTCGCGCGGGGGGAATCGCCGGCCGCCGGGCGCGAGCAGCCGGACGCCGGTGCGCGCACCCTCGAGCGCGTGCTGCTGCAGAGTCGCCTGGCCGAAGGGCTTCCGATCGACGGCATCGCCGAGAGTCATCGCGGACGTGTGGCGGAGCTGATCTCGGACGGCCTGGTGGATGCGGCCTCTGCACTGCGCGACCGGCGCGTGCGCCTGACCCTGCGCGGGCGACTGCTGGCGGATGCCGTGGTGCGCGCCCTCACCGAGTGACGGGAGCCCCGCAGGCGGCAGAGGGTAGGATTGGCACTCAAGTGGTAGGAGTGCCAGCGGGAGGGATGATGGTCACAGAACGAGGGCTCGAGGTCCTCCGCGCGATCGTGCAGGACTACGTCGCCACCCACGAGCCGGTCGGCAGCAGGTCGATCGTGGACAGGCACGCCTTCGGCGTCTCGGCCGCCACGATCCGCAACGACATGGCGCAGCTCGAGGACGAGGAGCTCATCGTCGCTCCGCACACCTCGTCCGGTCGCGTGCCGACCGACAAGGGCTACCGCGTGTTCGTGAACCACCTCGCCAAGGTGCGCCCGCTTTCGACCGGTCAGCGCAACGCGATCGAGACCTTCCTGGCCGATCCCACGGACCTCGACGATCTGATGGCGCGCACGGTGCGCGTGCTCACGCAGCTGACCGGACAGGTCGCCCTCGCGCAGTACCCGTCGTTCGCGCGCGCCAGCATCACCCACATCGAGCTGGTGGCGCTCGCCCCCCACCGGATGCTGGTGGTGCTCGTCACCGATGCCGGCGGGGTGTCCCAGCGCATCGCCCCGCTGCCGATCGAGCTGGAGGAGGCCGATGTCGCCGTGCTGCGTGCGCAGCTCGCATCCCTCATCACCGGTCGCGCGGTCAGCGAGGCGGCCGACCGGGTGCAGGCGCTCTCCAGCACGGACCGAGCCGTCACCGCACCCAGGCTGCAGCCCGCGCTGCTCGCCCTGGCCGACGTCATCCGCGAGGAGCTCGCCGAGTTCCGGCAGGAGCGGCTGGTGATGGCCGGCGCCGCGACGCTCGCGAGGCGCGAGCAGGACTTCCGCGGCAGCATCCACCCGCTGCTGGAGGCGATCGAGGAGCAGGTGACGCTGATCCGGCTGATGAGCGAGATGACCACCGACGAGCACGGCCTGGCCACCAGCATCGGCACGGAGAACGCGCCGTTCGGGCTCGGCGAGGCGTCGTTCGTGGCCAGCAACTACGCGGCGCCGGGCGGGACGGCGCGCGTCGGGGTGATGGGGCCGACGCGAATGGACTATCCGAGCAACCTGGCCGCCGCCCGTGCCGTGGCGCGCTATCTGTCCCGGATGCTCGAAGAAGACGGAACCACCCGGTGACCCGGGTATCGGAAAGGTGAACGTGGCGGACCATTACGAAGTCCTCGGGGTGTCCCGGGATGCCAGCCAGGAAGAGATCAAGAAGGCCTACCGCAAGCTGGCCAGGCAGCTGCACCCGGATGTGAACCCGGGTGAGGACGCGTCCGAGCGGTTCAAGCTCGTCACGCACGCCTACGACGTGCTCGGCGACGAGGAGTCCCGCCGTCGCTACGACATGGGCGGCGACGAGAACGGCGCCGGGTTCGGCGGATTCGGCGGGTTCGGGGACATCTTCGAGACGTTCTTCGGCGCGTCCGGAGGCGGGCGGGCAGCGCGACCGAGATCGCGGCGCGAGCGGGGGGAGGACGCGCTGGTGCGTGTCGATCTCGAACTCGGCGACGTCGTCTTCGGTGCGCACCGCGACCTCGAGATCGACACGGCCGAGCTGTGCGAGACGTGCCAGGGCAGCTGCTGCCAGCCCGGCACCTCACCGGTCACCTGCGACGTGTGCGGCGGTTCGGGGCACGTGCAGCGACAGGTGCGCAGCCTGCTCGGCAACGTCGTCACGACGCAGCCGTGCGGGTCGTGCGAGGGCTTCGGCACGCGGATCGAATCGCCGTGCGGCGCGTGCGCCGGCCAGGGCCGCGTGCGCACCCGGCGTACGATCGGGCTCGACATCCCGGCGGGTGTGGAGACCGGCCTGCGCCTGCAGCTGCCGGGATCCGGCGCCGTCGGGCGCGCGGGCGGTCCGAACGGCGACCTGTACGTCGAGGTGACCGTCGCACCGCATCCGATCTTCAGCCGCGAGGGCGATGATCTGCTCGCCACGCTCGAGGTGTCGATGACGGATGCCGTGCTGGGCACCGCCACGACCATCGAGGGACTCGACGGCCCGGTCGAGCTCGAGCTGCGCGCGGGCGTGCAGTCCGGCGACGTGCTGACCATCGGCGGGCGCGGCGTCACCCCGCTGCGCGGCAGCCAGCGCGGCGACCTGCGGGTGGGCGTGCAGGTGGTGACGCCGACGAGGCTCGATGCGGCGCAGCGACGGCTGATCGAGGACTTCGCCAAGAAGACGAAGGCCCCCGCGCCCCAGCTGGCGCAGTTCCACCAGGGGCTGTTCTCCAAGCTGCGCGATCGCTTCCGCAGCCGCTGACGCGACCCCGAAGGAGCCGGCATGGCACTGCACTTCATCGTCCCTGACTGCACCGACGCCGCGGTCGGGGGATTGGTCACCCTGACCGGCACCGAGGCCAAGCACGCCGCCGTGGTGCGGCGGGTGCGCGTGGGGGAGGCCGTCACTCTCGGCGACGGCCGCGGCACGTGGCTGGAGGGTGCCGTCGAGGACGTGTCGGCGGCCGAGGTCATCGTGCGGATCGCGTCGCGCCACGTCGAAAGCGGCCCGGAGGCGCGCATCGTGCTCGTGCAGGCGCTCGCGAAGGGCGATCGCGACGAGCTCGCCGTGCAGGCCGCCTGCGAGCTCGGCGTCGACGAGATCGTGCCCTGGCAGGCGGCGCGCAGCGTGTCGCGCTGGGAGGGGCCGAAGATCGCGAAGGGGCGGGAGCGCTGGGCGGGCATCGTCCGCGAGGCTGCCAAGCAGGCGCATCGAGCGTGGGTGCCCGACGTGGCGCAGGTGGAGTCGACCGCGCAGCTGGTCGCCCGTGCTGCGGGCTCCCGGATGCTGGTGCTCGACCCCTGGACCGATGCCAGGCTCTCCGGCATCCGGGCGGACGGCCGCGACATCGTGCTGGTGGTCGGACCGGAGGGCGGTATCGCGCCCGACGAGCTGGAGCGGCTGGAATCCGCCGGCGCCGAGCGCGTGCGCCTGGGCGAGACCGTGCTGCGCACGTCGACGGCGGGGCCGGCAGCGATCGCCGCGCTCTCGGTGGCACTGGGGCGCTGGTGACGGTGGGCCGCTGGCGAGGTGGGCCGCTGGTGACCGTTGGCAATTAGACTGAGTCGCATGACAGAGCCCTCGATCTTCACGCGGATCCGGAACGGGGAGATCCCCGGGGAGATCGTCGCGCAGACCGACCGGGTCTTCGCGATCCGCGACATCAACCCGCAGGCACCGCTGCACGTGCTCGTGATCCCCCGGACCGAGCAGTATCGCGATGTCACCGAGCTCGCCGCGGGCGATCCGGCCCTGATGGCCGAGATGGTCGCCCTGGCCAGCCGGATCGCGACCGATCACGCCGACGGTCAGTACCGGCTGATCTTCAACAACGGCGCCCGTGCCGGTCAGTCCGTCTTCCACGTGCACGCGCACGTGCTCGCGAACATCGAGGAGAGCAAGCTCGTTGGACTCTGACGATTCGTCCCCGCAGTTCCCGCCCCGTCCGGAGCGCACCGAGCGCATCTATGCCGACGGTGTCGCCATGGTGCAGCTGCTCGGTCCGCAGGATCGCCTGCTGAAGATGCTGGAGCAGCAGCATCCGGACGTGCAGGTGCTGGTGCGCGGCAACGAGATCAGCCTCGGCGGTGCGGATGCCGACATCCAGGCCGCGCGCCGGCTGGTGGAGGAGCTGCTGGAGCTGACGCGCTCCGGTCACGATCTGGTGCCCGGCGATGTGGAGCGCTCCGCCCGCATGCTGCGCCGTGATGATGGGCCGCGCCCGAGCGAGGTCCTCGGCGAGGCCATCCTGTCCACGCGCGGCAGGGTGATCCGCCCCAAGACGCAGGGACAGAAGGAGTACGTCGACGCCATCGAGGAGAACACGATCGTGTTCGGCATCGGTCCGGCCGGAACGGGCAAGACCTATCTCGCGATGGCGAAGGCCGTGCAGGCGCTGCAGCGCAAGGAGGTCGAGCGGATCATCCTGACCCGGCCCGCCGTCGAGGCGGGCGAGCGGCTCGGGTTCCTGCCCGGTTCGCTCACCGACAAGATCGACCCCTACCTGCGTCCGCTGTACGACGCGCTCAACGAGATGATGGATCCCGAGATCGTCCCGCGGCTGATGGCCACCGGCACGATCGAGGTGGCGCCGCTGGCTTACATGCGCGGGCGCACGCTGAACAACTCGTTCGTCGTGCTCGACGAGGCGCAGAACACCACGCCCGAGCAGATGAAGATGTTCCTGACCCGCCTCGGGTTCGGCACCAAGATGGTCGTCACCGGCGACATCACGCAGGTGGATCTGCCGCAGGGCGCGTCCGGGCTCCGGTTGGTCACGCGCGTGCTGGACGGCATCGACGACATCCACTTCTCCCGGCTGACCAGCGACGACGTGGTCCGTCACTCGCTGGTGGGCCGCATCGTCGACGCCTACAGCGAGTACGACGAGCAGCGCACGGCCGCCCGGTACGAGCGCGAGCAGGCGCACGCCTTCGCGAACCGCGCCGACCGGCGAGCGGGCATGCGCCCGAGCCTTCGTGACCGCAAGCCGAAACGAGGCCTGGAATGATCGAGATCAACAACGAGTCGGCGATCGAGGTCGACGAGACGGTGCTGCAGCGGCTCACCGCGTTCAACCTCGCCGAGCTGCACGTGAGCCCGGATGCCGAGGTCGCGATCGTGCTCGTGGACGAGGGTGCCATGGAGGCCCTGCACGTGCAGTGGATGGACGAGCCAGGACCCACCGACGTGCTGAGCTTCCCGATGGACGAGCTGCGTCCCGGAACGCCCGACCGGCCGACGCCGCCGGGGCTGCTCGGCGACATCGTGCTGTGCCCGCAGGTGGCCGAGGCGCAGGCGCAGACGGCCGGCCACAGCCTGATGGACGAGCTGATCCTGCTCACCACGCACGGCCTGCTGCACCTGCTGGGCTTCGATCACGCCGAACCCGACGAGGAGCGTGAGATGTTCGGGCTGCAGAAGTCGCTGATTCAGGGATTCGCGCACGCCGAACGCCGCCGATGACACCGGCGATCCTGCTCGCGGCGGCCGTGCTGCTGGTGGCGTTCGGCGGCCTGATGGCCGCGGTGGATGCCGCCTTCTCGGTGACCTCGAGCGGAGATCTCGAGGAGCTGGCGTCCGAGGGGCGCAGCGCTGCGGCGCTGCAGGGGATCGCCGCCGATCCCGACCCGCACGTGAACTCCGTCGCGTTCATGCGCGTGCTGTCCGAGACGACCGCCGCCGTGCTGGTCACCGTCGCGCTGGACTCCCTGCTGCCGAGCATCTGGTGGGCGATGCTAGCCGCGGCGGTGCTGATGACCGGCATCACGTTCGTGCTGGTGGGCGCGAGCCCGCGCTCGTTCGGACGGCTGCACGCCGCGGGCATCCTGCGTGCCTGGGCGCCGACGGTGCGCGGCGTGCGCGTGCTGCTCGGACCGCTCGCCGAGGCGCTCGTGCGCGCCGGGCGGCGCGTGACACCCGGAGGCGGACGCAGCAGTTTCGCCTCGGAGGAGCAGCTGCTGAGCATGGTCGACGAGGCCGCCTCGAACGACCTCATCGAGGCGGACGATCGCGATCTGATCCACTCGGTGTTCGACTTCACCGACCAGTTCGTGCGCGCGGTCATGCTGCCGCGCACCGAGATGCTCACCGTCGACGCGGCGGCAACGACCACCCAGGCGATGGAGCTGTTCCTGCGCAGCGGTGTGTCGCGGATGCCGGTGGTGGACGACGACGCCGACGACGTGGTCGGGGTGCTGTACCTGAAGGACCTCGTGCAGTTCGCCTACCGCGACGAGAGCTCGTGGCGGGGCGCTCCGGTGCGGCCGATCGCCCGTCCGGCCGTGTTCGTGCCCGAGTCCATGCGGGCCGAGAGCCTGCTGCAGCAGATGAAGCGGGACGCCGTGCACGTGTGCATGGTGATCGATGAGCACGGCGGCATCTCGGGCCTGGTCACCCTGGAGGATCTGATCGAGGAGCTCGTCGGCGAGATCGCCGACGAGTACGACCGCGGTCCGGCCGAGGTCGTGGACCTGGGCGGCGGACGGTACCGGGTCAATTCGCGGCTGCCGCTGGAGGACGTCGGCGGCCTGTTCGGCCTGGAGCTCGAGGACGAGGACGTCGATTCGATCGGCGGCCTGCTGGGCAAGGCGCTCGGGCAGATCCCGCAGCCGGGAGCCACGGCATCCGTCGACGGGCTGGTGCTCACCGGCGGGGCGTCGCGCGGGCGCGGGCGCGGACTGGCCACGGTGTTCGTGGAGCGGGCGGCCGAGCAGCTGCCACTGGACGGTGACCGAGATGGAGGGCAGCGGGATGAGTGAGCAGACGCGCAGCGGATTCGTGACGTTCGTCGGACGGCCGAACGTCGGCAAGTCCACGCTGACGAATGCCCTGGTGGGGGAGAAGATCGCGATCACCAGCGAGAAGCCGCAGACCACGCGGCGCGCGATCCGCGGCATCCTGAACCGGCCGGACGGGCAGCTCGTGATCGTCGACACCCCCGGCATCCACAAACCCCGCACACTGCTGGGCGAGCGCCTGAACGACCTGGTGGAGCAGGTGCTGGGCGACGTGGACGTGATCGGGTTCTGCGTGCCGGCGACCGAGAAGGTCGGCCCGGGCGATCGCCGCATCGCGGCGTCGCTGGACGGCTACCCGCGCGCGAAGAAGGTGGCGATCGTCACCAAGACGGATGCCGCGGACAAGGACGACATCATCGAGCGGCTGATGGAGGTCGACTCGCTGCGTGAGGACTGGGCGGCCGTCATCCCGCTGTCGGCGCTGGGCGACGGGACGCTCGGCCCTGAGCAGCTGGACGTGCTGGCCGACGAGATGCTCAAGCTCATGCCAGTGGGGCCGCGGCTGTACGAGGAGGGCGTGGTCACCGACGAGTCCGACGATGACCGCATCGCCGAGATCATCCGCGAGGCCGCGCTGGAGGGCGTGCGCGACGAGCTGCCGCACTCCATCGCCGTGGTGGTCGACGACGTCGAGCCCCGCGAGGACAGCGACCTCACCGATGTGTACGCGTCCATCGTGGTCGAGCGCGACAGCCAGAAGGCCATCATCATCGGGCGCAAGGGGTCGCGGCTGCGCGATGTCGGCGCCGCCGCGCGCGCGGGGATCGAGGAGCTGCTCGGCACACGCGTGTTCCTCAAGCTGCACGTGCGCGTGGCCAAGGAGTGGCAGCGCGATCCGAAGCAGCTCGGCCGCCTGGGCTTCTGAGATGAGCGCGCCGCTGCGGACGGCCAGGCGATGGGTCGCCCCCGGACCCGGCGAACCGGCCACCTGGCGTCTCGAGGAGCACGAGGTGCCCGAGCAGGGGCCGGGCGAGGTCACCATCCGCGTGCATGCCGCCGGGGTCAATCCAGCCGATGCCAAGCACGTCGCCGTCCCGCGTCCGGGCGTGGAGTTCCCCACGGTGATCGGCTACGAGGTCTCCGGCGTCGTCACCGCCGTGGGGCCGGACACGCGCATCGTCACCGGAGCAGTGTCGGTGGGGGACGAAGTCATCGCGTTCCGGGTGAGCGGCGGGTACGCCACCGAGCTCACCGTTCCGGCGCAGAAGGTGCTGCGCAAGCCGGCTGCCCTGACGCACGCCCAGGCGGCGAATCTGCTGCTGGCGGGCTCGACGGCATCCGCGATGCTGCACGCGGTCGACGCGCGCCCGGGGGAGACGCTGCTGCTGCACGCGGCCTCCGGTTCCGTCGGCGCGAGCGTGCTGCAGCAGGCCGCAGCGCGCGGCATCCGGATCATCGGCACGGCGAGCCCGTCCCGCTTCGAGGCGGTGCGTCGCTTCGGCGGCATCCCGGTGGAGTACGGCGACGGCCTGACCGACCGCATCCGCGCGGTGATGGCGGATGCCGCTGTCGAGACGATCGACGCCGCCCTGGATGCCGCGGGGACGGCCGAGGCGACCGAAGCATCCCTCGCTCTCGTCGGCGACCGGCACAGGATCGTCACGATCGTCTCGCCGCGGGCCGCGGCCGAGCACGGATTCCAGGCGAGCTCCGGCTCGGACCCCGAGACGGCGCGGTTCCGCGACGCGGCGCGCGTGCGACTGGTCGGGGCCGCCGAACGCGGCGATCTCGTCGTGCCGATGGCGCGGGAGTACCCGCTCGCGCAGGCGCCGGAGGCGCTGCGCTTCCTCGCGGAGGGGCACCCGGGCGGGAAGATCGCTCTCATCCCCTGACGCCGCCTGGGGGCGCAGGGTGAGCATTCTGCCAAACGTGGTGCTAGCATCGATGCATGCCTCTGGGCGGTCTGCTTCTTCTTCGCTGCCGTGACGAGTCCTGATCATCGGGCCTGATTCGTCGCGGCGCTCGTGTTGGCCTGAGCACGTTTTCTGACAGAGAAGCAGCCCCATCATGAAGAACAACCAGAAGCCCTCTTCGATGCCGGTTCACAAGTACCGGCCGTTTCACGAGCAGATCCGCGTCGACCTGCCGGACCGCACCTGGCCCTCGCAGCGCATCACCGAAGCGCCCCGCTGGTGCGCGGTGGACCTGCGCGATGGCAATCAGGCGCTCATCGACCCGATGTCGCCCGAGCGCAAGCGCGTGATGTTCGAGCTGCTCGTGAGCATGGGATACAAGGAGATCGAGGTCGGCTTCCCGTCGGCCAGCCAGACCGACTTCGACTTCGTGCGCCAGCTGATCGAAGAGGACCTGATCCCCGACGACGTCACGATCCAGGTGCTGACCCAGTGCCGTGAGCACCTGATCGAGCGCACCTACGAGGCGATCGCGGGGGCCAAGCAGGCGATCGTGCACTTCTACAACTCCACGAGTGTGCTGCAGCGCGAGGTGGTGTTCCGCTCCGACCGCGAGGGTGTCAAGCAGATCGCTCTGGAGGGCGCCCGGCTGTGCCGCAGGCTGGAGAAGACCGTTCCCGGCACCGAGGTGTACTACGAGTACTCGCCGGAGAGCTACACGGGCACCGAGCTGGAGTACGCCGTCGAGGTGTGCAACGAGGTGATCGCGGTGCTCGAGCCCACGCCCGACCGCAAGGTGATCATCAACCTGCCCGCCACGGTCGAGATGGCCAGCCCCAACGTGTACGCCGACTCGATCGAGTGGATGAACCGGCATCTGGCCCACCGCGAGAACGTGATCCTGTCGCTGCATCCGCACAACGACCGCGGCACGGCGATCGCCGCCGCCGAGCTCGGCTACCTGGCCGGTGCCGATCGCATCGAGGGATGCCTGTTCGGCAACGGCGAGCGCACAGGCAACGTCGACCTGGTGGCGCTGGGGATCAACCTGTTCACGCAGGGCATCGACCCGCAGATCGACTTCAGCGACATCGACCAGGTCAAGCGCACCGTCGAGTACTGCAATCAGCTGCCCGTGCCCGAGCGCAGTCCGTGGGCGGGGGACCTGGTGTTCACCGCGTTCAGCGGCTCGCACCAGGACGCGATCAAGAAGGGCTTCGAGGCGATGGCAGCGAAGGCCGAGGCAGAAGGCGTCACGGTCGACGAGATCGAGTGGGCGGTGCCCTACCTGCCGGTGGACCCGAAGGATCTGGGCCGCTCCTACGAGGCCGTCATCCGCGTCAACTCGCAGTCCGGCAAGGGCGGCGTCGCCTACCTGCTCAAGACCGACCACGCGCTGGATCTGCCCCGCAAGCTGCAGATCGAGTTCTCGGGCGTCGTGCAGGCGAAGACGGATGCCGAGGGCGGCGAGGTCACCAGTGACCAGATCTGGTCGATCTTCACCGACGAGTACCTGCCCGCCGATCAGGACGACGCGAAGTGGGGCCGGTTCGAGCTGCTGGGCACCCAGACGCGCAGCGACATGACCGGCGAGGTCTCGCTGGATGTCGTGCTGCGCGACGGTGAGGAGCGGATCGCGACGGCCGGAACGGGCAACGGACCGATCGCTGCGTTCATCGAGATCCTGCGCGAGCGCGGCTTCGACGTGTCGCTGTACGACTACGTGGAGCACACCATGTCCAGCGGCGGCGACGCGCAGGCGGCGGCCTACGTCGAGCTGCAGGTGGACGACCACAGGCTGTGGGGCGTGGGCATCGACGGCGACATCTCGACCGCGTCGCTCAAGGCGATCGTCTCGTGCGTGAACCGCTCGATCCGCACCCGCGAGGCCCAGCTCGTCGACGCCTGAAGCGTCGGTCTGGTGGCCCTGGGTCGCTGAGCCTGTCGAAGCGTCGGTCTGGTGGCCCTGGGTCGCTGAGCCTGTCGAAGCGTCGGGTCAGGGCTTGATGATCGGGATCATCCCGGTCTCGGTCGCGACCTTGCGGCGGTAGAGGCGGCGCTGCTCCGGCAGCGACACGTCGTAGATCACGGCGAGCACGCGGATGATCGCCGTGACGACGATGCCCAGCACCGCGGCCAGGGTGATGCTCATCCCGAATGCGTGCGCGGTCACGATGAAGGTGCACCCGACTCCCGCGGCCACCGCATACAGCGAACCGACGTGCATGATGGCCACCGGCAGTCCCATCAGCACGTCGCGCAGCACGCCGCCGCCGACGGCCGCGCACACGCCGATGAAGACGGCGGGAACCGCCGGGATGCCGAAGGCGATCGCCTTGCTGACGCCGAACGCGCCGAACATGCCGATCACCACGGCATCCAGCACCACGATGAACGTGTTGATCCGGTTGAACACACCCGCCAGCAGCATCCCGAGCAGTGCGGCGCCGCCGGCGGTGATCAGGTACCAGTTGTTCTGCAGCGTGGCCGGCGGCTGCCCGATCATCAGGTCGCGGATGAGTCCGCCGCCCATGCCGATCATGATGCCGATGATGGCCACACCGAGCCAGTCGAGCCGGCGCTCGCCCTGGAAGCCCGAGGCGAACATGGCGCCCTGGATGCCGCCGAGGCCGACGCCGAGCAGATCCGCCCACAGCGGGATGATGAAGGTCGGTTCGCTCACACCTCCATTGTCGCCTGCCCGGGGGATAATCGAGGGGTGCCCACCTACCGAGACGAAGCGGTGATCCTGCGCACCCACAAACTGGGTGAGGCGGACCGCATCGTCATCATGCTCTCGCGACGCAACGGCAAGATCCGTGCGGTGGCGAAGGGCGTGCGGCGCACCTCGTCGAAGTTCGGCTCCAGGCTGGAGCCGTTCATGGTCGCCGATGTGCAGCTGTACCAGGGCCGGTCGCTGGACATCGTGCAGCAGGCCGAGTCGCTGGGGGCTTACGGCGCGGAGATCGCGGTGGACTACGAGCGCTTCACGGCGGCCAGCGCCATGGCCGAGACCGCCGACCGGCTGAGCGAGGCCGAGACCACCACCGAGCAGTATCTGCTGCTGGTGGGCGGACTGCGGTCGCTCTCGCGCGGGGAGCATGCCGCGCGCAGCATCCTGGACTCCTATCTGCTGCGCGTGATGGCGCTGTCTGGGTGGGCGCCGGCGCTGGAGGACTGCGCGCGGTGCGGGGTGCCCGGTCCGCACACGCACTTCGGCCCGCAGCTGGGCGGCACGGTGTGCGATGACTGCGCCCCGGTGGGGAGCCCGCGCATCTCGGCATCCACCCTCACGCTGATGCGTGCGCTGATGAGCGGCGACTGGGCGACGATCGACGCAGCGGCTCCCGGAGATCTGGCCGCGGCTTCGGGCACGATCTCCGCATATGTGCAGTGGCAGCTGGAACGCGGCATCCGCTCGCTCGAGCATGTGTCCACCCCGAGGATCGGAGCCCGGTGACGCCCAAGCCGTACACGCACAAGGATGCCGTGCCGTTCCGGCCGCTGGACTGGACCGGCGCGCATCCGCCGCAGTTCCCCGTGGTGCCCGAGCACGTCGCGATCGTCATGGACGGCAACGGACGCTGGGCGAACCGCCGGGGCCTGAGCCGCATCGAGGGGCACAAGGCGGGCGAGGAGGTGCTGCTCGACGTCGTCGCCGGCGCCATCCAGGCGGGGGTCAAGCACCTGTCGGTCTACGCGTTCTCGACGGAGAACTGGGCCCGCTCCCCGGACGAGGTGCGGTTCCTGATGGGCTACAACCGCGACGTGCTGCACCGCCGCCGCGACCAGCTGAACGAGTGGGGCGTGCGCGTGCGCTGGGCAGGGCGCAAGCCGCGGCTGTGGGGCTCTGTGATCAAGGAGCTGCAGTTCGCCGAGCAGCTCACGCGCGACAACGACGTGCTCACGCTGACGATGTGCGTCAACTACGGCGGGCGGGTCGAGCTGATCGACGCCATGCGGGCGATGGCGGAGGATGTGCGCGCCGGGCGTCTGAAGCCCAGCGCGATCAACGAGAAGCAGCTGCAGAGGCACCTCTACATCCCGGACATGCCCGACGTGGACCTGTTCCTGCGCAGCTCGGGGGAGCAGCGCACCTCGAACTTCCTGCTCTGGCAGTCGGCGTACGCCGAGATGGTGTTCCTGGACACGCTGTGGCCGGACTTCTCCCGCGAGGAGCTGTGGCGCGCGATCGGCATCTACCTGTCCCGCGACCGCCGGTTCGGCGGCGCGGTCGACGCACCGGACGACTCGGGCTAGCAGCGTGCGGGCTCAGCCGGCCGGCAGCCGGCTGAGCCACCGCTCGGCCTCACGCGGGTGGGCGAAGCGCACGATGGTCAGGTGCGGGAAGCGGGCCTCGTACTGCGGCATCCGCTCCCGCCACACGTTCAGCGTCTTCTGCTGCCAGCGCAGCACGTTCTCCTCGGGCGCGGTCTTCGTGGCCAGATGCCAGAGGTTCGGCTCGCGATTGCCGTTCCAGAGCTCGCGACGCAGGATGCTGCGGCCGAGGGTCCGGCGCCACAGGCGTCCGCGCACGATCCGGTCGGGGTAGTCCAGCCACACGCACAGCTGGGCCCGTGGCGGCAGCACGTCATCGGTGCCCTTCGCTCTGTACTGCCACTCACTGACCCAGCGCTCCGTCGCGGCGAAGGCGCGCACGTCATCGAGGAACGACGGACGCGGCGTCCATCCGGCGCCGTGATGGAGTGCGTCCAGTTCGTGGCGCGGCAGCTGCAGAGCATCCGCGACCCGCTGCGCGAACGTGGTCTTGCCCGACCCGGACACCCCCGCGATCAGCACCCGATGCGGGCGGAACGGGAGCGGATCGGCGGCGGTGAGCACCTCAGAAGATTACCGGCACGGAATACGAGCGCGTTCCATCCCGTTGCACCGTGCTGTGAGCGAACCCATCTCCATCGACATCTGGTCCGACATCGCCTGCCCGTGGTGCTACATCGGCAAGCGCAACCTGGAGAAGGGGCTCGCCGCCACCGCGGATGACGACGACGCCCCGCAGGTGAGCATCACCTTCCACTCCTTCGAGCTGTCTCCCGACACGCCCGTCGACTTCGACGGCGACGAGCTGGACTTCCTCGCCGGGCACAAGGGCATGGCGCGCGAGCAGGTGGAGCAGATGCTCTCGCACGTCACGAACGTCGCCGCGGGCGCCGGGCTGCAGTACCGCTTCGATCTGCTGCAGCACACGAACACGGTCAAGGCGCACGAGCTGCTGCACCTCGCGAAGGCGCATGGCGTGCAGCACCAGATGGAGGAGCGGCTCATGTCGGCCTACTTCACCGAGGGCAGGCACGTCGGCCGCATCGACGACCTCGTCGCCCTCGCCCAGGAGGTCGGACTGGATGCCGGCGAGACCCGCACCGCGCTGGAGTCGGCCCAGTACCTGGAAGCGGTCCGCGCCGACCAGGCGCAGGCGCGCAGCTACGGGATCAACGGGGTGCCGTTCTTCGTGATCGACGGCCAGTACGGCGTCAGCGGCGCCCAGCCGCCGGAGGCGTTCGAGAACGTCATCCGCGACATCTGGGCGCAGCGGAGTGCGGCGACGAGCTGACCGACTTCAACGGCCGGCGGCCGTGAGGGCGCTCTCGATCGCCGACACGATCTCGGGGGAGTCCGGCTGCTGCTTCGGCCGGAACCGCTGCACCGAGCCGTCGGCGGCGACCAGGAACTTCTCGAAGTTCCACTCCACCCGGCCGGCCTTGCCTGCGGCATCCGTCGTCTGCGTGAGAGCCTTGTACAGGTCGTGCGCGTTGCGACCGTTCACCTTGAGCTTCTGATTCACCGGGAAGGTGACCCCGTAGGTGGTGGAGCAGAACGCCAGGATCTGCTCCATGGAGCCGGGCTCCTGCCCCATGAACTGGTTGCACGGGAAGCCCAGCACCGTCAGCCCGCGGTCGCCGTACTCCCGCTGCAGGCGCTCGAGCTGCTCGTACTGCGGGGTGTTCCCGCACTTGGAGGCCACGTTGACCACCAGCAGCACCGGGGAGCCGTAGTCATCGAGGGTCCTCTCGGTGCCCTCGGCGTCGGTGAAGGGGATCTGGCGGAGCGCGGTCTCGGTCATATCCACAGCCTAATTCCGCCGCGCCCGCGCGGGGCCCGTGTCTGGGAGAATGGAGGGGACATGACTCTCGCGACCGCCACCTCTCCCGCCCTCCGCATCGGACCGATCGACCTCGACGTGCCCGTCGTGCTCGCGCCCATGGCGGGGATCACCAACACCGCGTTCCGGCGGCTGTGCCGCGAGTACGGGGCCGGTCTGTACGTGAGCGAGATGATCACCTCGCGCGCGCTGGTGGAGCGCAACGCCATCACGATGCGGCTCATCCAGCATCACGAGAGCGAGACGACCCGGTCCATCCAGCTCTACGGCGTGGATCCGGGCACGATCGCCGAGGCCGTCCGCATCATCGTCGCGGAGGACCGCGCCGACCACATCGACCTGAACTTCGGATGCCCGGTGCCCAAGGTCACGCGCAAGGGCGGGGGAGCGGCGCTCCCCTGGAAGACGAAGCTCTTCGCAGACATCGTCGTTCGCGCAGTGAAGGCCGCAGGCGACGTGCCGCTCACGGTCAAGATGCGCAAGGGCATCGACAAGGACCACCTCACCTTCCTGGACGCGGGTCGCGCGGCGGAGGATGCCGGGGCGGCGGCGGTCGCGCTGCACGCGCGCACGGCGTCCGAGTACTACTCCGGCCACTCCGACTGGAGCGCGATCGGCGAGCTGAAGCAGGCGGTCACCAGCATCCCCGTGCTCGGCAACGGCGACATCTGGTCGGCGGACGACGCCGTGCGGATGATGGCGGAGACCGGTGCGGACGGGGTCGTCGTCGGGCGCGGATGCCTGGGGCGGCCGTGGCTGTTCGGCGAGCTCTCGGATGCTCTGGGCCCGGCCGGCGCGACTGCCGCGCCGAAGGTCGACGCCACGCTGCAGTTCGTCGCCCAGGCGTTCCGCCGCCACGCGGAGCTGCTGGTGGAGTTCTTCGAGGACGAGGATCGCGGATGCAAGGACATCCGCAAGCACGTCGCCTGGTACTTCAAGGGCTACCCGGTCGGCGGCGAATTGCGCGCGGCTCTGGCGAAGGCATCCACCCTGCAGGAGATCGACGACCTGCTCGGCACGATCGGCGACGCGCCCTACCCCGGCGCAGGCGCCGAGGGGCAGCGCGGGCGCGCCGGTTCCCCGAAGCGCACCGTGCTGCCGGAGGGCTGGCTGGACTCCCGGGAGATCGATCAGGATGTCAGTGTGATGATGCGCGGAGCGGAGACCGAGAACAGTGGCGGCTGACCCGGGATACAGCGCGGCCGACGCGGAGCGCTTCTTCGCCGAGACCCATCGCTCCGAGCGCAACGACTTCTCCCGCGACCGCGCCCGCGTGCTGCACTCCGCGGCCCTGCGGCGCCTGGCCGCGAAGACGCAGGTGCTCAGCCCGGCATCCACGGCCGACTTCGCCCGCAACCGGCTCACCCACTCGCTCGAGGTCGCGCAGGTGGGCCGTGAGCTGGCCACGGCGCTGGGCGTCTCGGAGGACGTGGTCGACACGGCCTGCCTGAGCCATGATCTCGGGCATCCGCCGTTCGGTCACAACGGTGAGCGGGCCCTGAACGACTGGGCGGCGGACATCGGCGGCTTCGAGGGGAACGCGCAGTCCCTGCGCATCCTCACCCGCCTCGAGGCGAAGGTGCTCGACGACCGAGATCACTCCGTCGGCCTGAACCTCACCCGGGCCAGCCTCGATGCCACCTGCAAGTACCCGTGGACCATCGACAACCCCCTGCCGGATCCGGGCGGCCGGCTGAAGTTCGGAGTGTATCCGGAGGACGAGCCGGTGTTCCGCTGGATGCGCGAGGGCGCGCCGGGTCGGCTGCGCTGCATCGAGGCCGAGATCATGGACCTCAGCGACGACATCGGGTACTCGGTGCACGACTTCGAGGACGCGATCGTGAACGGCTACCTCGACGTCGCGCAGCTCTCCGATCCGCTCGAGCATCACCCGCTGGTCGGACGCATCCAGCAGTGGGTGGGCTACGACTACACCCGGGAGGAGCTGGCGGATGCGCTGTACCGCCTCACCCGGCAGCCGATGTGGCTGAAGACGTTCGACCGCTCACGCCGGGATCTCGCCCGGCTGAAGAACCTCACCAGCGACCTGATCGGGCGCTTCGCCCGGGCAGCCGTCGCGGCCACCCGCGAGGCGCATCCCGGGCCGTCTCTGGCGCGCTACAGCGGGCACGTGGTGGTGCCGCGCATCGTGGAGACCGAGATCGCCGTGCTGAAGGGCATCATGGGGCAGTCGATCGTGACGATCGACGCGCGCAAGGGCGTGTACAAGGAGCAGCGCAAGGTGCTGACGCGGCTGGCGGATGCGCTGTGGTCCACGGATGCGCTGTGGTCGGCCGGCGCCGATGTGCTGGAGCCGGCCTTCGCGGCCGACTTCGCGGCGGCGTCGACGGATGCCGACCGCGCCCGCGTCGTGGTGGACCAGGTGGCGAGTCTGACCGACCAGACCGCAGTGGACTGGCACAACCGTCTGGTCGGCGAGATCGACCCGGCCGAGGTCGGCATCTGGACGCCGCGTCATGCGCGGCCGGGCGCCCGCCGGCATCCGGTCCCGCGGGCCTCGGTCGAGAGGGTGCACTGATGCCGCGCATCCTGCAGGCCGACGTCGAAGAGGTGAAGTCCCGCACCAACATCGCCGACATCGTGGGAGAGCGCGTGGCGCTGAAGTCGGCCGGTGTCGGCTCGATGAAGGGCCTGTGTCCGTTCCACGACGAGAAGAGCCCCAGCTTCCACGTGCGCCCTCAGGTGGGCTTCTACCACTGCTTCGGCTGCGGCGCCTCCGGCGACGTCTACTCGTTCCTACGCGAGATGGACCACGTCAGCTTCACCGAGGCCGTCGAGCGGCTCGCGGGCCGGATCGGCTACGCGCTGCACTACGAGGACGGCGGCGCCGCCCCGGAGACCAGCGGCCGCAGCCGCCTGTACGCGGCGAACACGGCGGCCGCCGAGTACTTCCGCGGGCAGCTGCTGAGCCCCGAGGCCGAGAGCGCCAGGCGGTTCCTGGGCGAGCGCGGCTTCGATGCGGGAGCTGCGGCGCACTTCGGCGTCGGATACGCCCCGCGCGGCTGGGACAATCTGCTCAAGGCGCTGAGCGCGCAGGGCTTCTCCCGGGACGAGCTCACCAACGCGGGGCTGGTCTCCACAGGCCAGCGCGGCGTGTACGACAGGTTCCGCGGTCGGGTGATCTGGCCCATCCGCGACGTGACCGGTCAGACCATCGGCTTCGGCGCCCGCAGGCTGTACGACGACGATCAGGGTCCGAAGTACCTGAACACCCCCGAGACGCCGCTCTACAAGAAGACGCAGGTGCTGTACGGTCTCGATCTCGCCAAGCGCGACATCGCCCGCGGCGATCCGCGACGGGTCGTGGTCGTGGAGGGCTACACCGACGTGATGGCCTGCCATCTGGCCGGGGTGACCACGGCGATCGCCACCTGCGGCACCGCGTTCGCAGCCGAGCACATCAAGGTGCTGCGGCGGGTGATGGGCGACGACTCGGCATCTGGCGAGGTGGTGTTCACCTTCGACGGCGACGAGGCCGGGCAGAAGGCCGCGCTGCGCGCGTTCTCGGAGGACTCCCGCTTCAACGCCCAGACCTTCGTCGCGGTCGCGCCCGACGGGCTCGACCCGTGCGATCTGCGGCTGCAGCGCGGCGATGCGGCGGTGCGCGGGCTGATGGATGCCAAGGTGCCGATGTTCGAGTTCGCCATCGACCGCAAGCTGGCCGGCTACGACCTGGCCACCGTGGAGGGGCAGGTCGGCGCTCTCCGCGCCGCAGCGCCGATCGTCGCCGAGATCCGCGACGAGCTGCTGCGCCCGGGCTACGAGCGCGTCCTGGCGCGACGATTGGGCATGGACCCGACCGACGTGCGGCAGCAGGTGCAGCGCGCCGCGCGCGGCGCGGCGGCGGCCGACCGCGAGCCGCGGCGTGCCGCATCCGCTTCGCCGGCGTCCGGTGGGCCGGCCGCCCCGGATGCCGAGCAGATCATCCGCGTGCGCCTGGCGGACCTGCCGCGCACCGCCGACGTCGCGCTCGAACGCGACGCGCTCATGGGCGTGCTGCAGTACGGGCACTCGATCGAGCCGGAGCTGCTCGCACGCGCGCTGACCGAGCACTTCCGGCATCCCGGCCTCGACGCCGTGCGCGAGTCGATCGCCGGCGTGGCCGACCGCACCCGCGTCGGCTGGGCGGCGGCGGCCGCGGATGCCGTACGCGAACCGTACCGGAGCCTGGCGGGGGAGCTGCTGATGATGCCGTTCCCGGCGAAGGACGAGGAGCGCGCGCTGGTCTCGGCCACGGACCTGTGCCGCCGGCTGATCCTGCGTTCGATCGACCACGAGAAGAACGAGCTGCTCGGTGCCGTGCAGCGTGTGCCGGCCGACTCCGACGGCGGGCGCGCCCTGCGGATGAGGCTGCGCGATCTCGACCAGGAGAGGCAGCGTTTCGTCGAGTCGTGAGCCTGTGCGCGACTTGAGCGGGCAGGATGGATGCATGCCCGCCAGCGACGTCGCCATCGAATGCTCCGACCTCGTCATCGACCGGATCGGCCACGGCGGCGTCACGCGCGCCGTCGACGGCGTCACGTTCACGCTGCGCTCCGGCGAGCTGATCTGCGTGGGCGGTGCGACCGGGGCGGGGAAGTCCACTCTGGTGACCGCCCTGGCCGGTCACGCGGATGCGTCACTGAAGGCCGCCGGCGGACGCGCGCAGGTGTGCGGCATCGACATCCGCCGCCTCGGCCGCAGGAGACGGATGCTGACGGCGCTGAGCGGCTACATCCCGCAGGCAGCCGGTGCGAATCTGCCACCCCGGCTGACCATCGGAGAGGCGATCTCCGAGCCGATCACGTCGCGTGAGAAGAAGGTCAACAGCAGGGCGCTCGCGATCCGGGTGGCGTCGCTGCTGGACGAGCTGCACCTGCCCCTGGGGGCAGCCGCGAAGTTCCCGTACGAGCTCAGTGCGGGGATGCGCCAGCGCGCAGCGATCGCGCGGGCGTTCATCCTGGAGCCGCACGTGCTGATCGCGGATGAACCGCTGGCCAACCTCGACGTGGAGGTGCGGCCCGTGGTGTTCGAGGCGATCACGCGCCGCCGCCGGGAGCAGTCGATGGCGGCGCTGCTGGTCACCAACGATGCCGCCTTCATCCGCGAGCTGGAGGCCGAGGCGCTCATCCTCCGTCGCGGCCACGTCGTGGCCAGGGGCATCGGAAGGGACCTGCTCTGGTCGCCCAATTCAGAGGCGGATGCCGCGCGCTGATCGCGCCACGCCCGGGGTGCGGCGCATGTTCGGGAGTGCACGCGGAGTTTGCTAAGCTGGACGAGTTGCCCGCTCGGCGGGCGGCATGATCCTCGGTAGCTCAATTGGCAGAGCAGCCGGCTGTTAACCGGCAGGTTCTTGGTTCGAGTCCAAGCCGGGGAGCCAAAGACTGAAACCCCGCCCGCGTGGCGGGGTTTCGTCGTCTGCGATCCTCTGCGATCAGAGGAGTTCGGCGCGCAGCTGCGCCGCCGACTTGGGGGAGAGCAGGCCGGGCGCCACGTCGAACGGCGTCCTCGCCCCGTGCTGACCGGCGGAGGACAGGCGGGCGGCGGCACGTGCGTACGCCACGAGGACGCTGGCGGTGAACTCGGGGTTGGAATCCAGTGCGAGCCGGAACTCGACCGTCTGCGTGCTGACTTCCGAGGTGGTGCCGGTGCGGATCACGAAGCCGCCGTGCGGGGCGCCGGCGTGGTCCCGGGCCAACTCCTCCGCGGAGATGAAGTGCACCGTGGTGTCGTACGGCTCGAAGTAGTCCGGCATCGAGACGATCGCCTCACGCACGGCCTCCGCGTCTGCGCCGTCCTCGAGCACCACGAAGCACTCGCGGGTGTGCTTGTCGCGCGTGCCCAGGGGCGGGTGCGCACCGGAGCGCACCTGCGCGATGGCCTTTTCGGAGGGCAGCGTGTACTGCACTCCTGCGGCGACGCCCGGCACCCGGCGGACGGCGTCGGAATGGCCCTGGCTGAGTCCGCGTCCCCAGAAGGTGTGCGTCTCGCCCTGCGGCAGGATCGCCTCGCCGTACAGCCGCTGCAGCGAGAACAGGCCCGGGTCCCAACCAGTGGAGATGATCGCCGTCGTCCCCGCGGCCCGGGCGGCGGCGTCCACGGCGGCGAAGTGCTCGGGGATGCGCGCGTGCGTGTCGAAGCTGTCGACGATGCTGAAGGCGGCCGCCAGCTGCGGGCTCTGCCGCGGCAGGTCGCTCTTGGAGCCGCCGCACAGCACGAGCACGTCGATCTCGTCCCGCAGCTGCGACAGGTCGTCGACGGAGCGCACATCGGTGTCCGCGGACAGGGGTGCGACGGTGGCGGGATCGCGTCGCGAGAAGACGCCGACGAGGCGCATGTCGGGGGCCAGCGTCAGTGCGCGCTCGACGCCGCGGCCGAGGTTGCCGTAGCCGACGATGCCGACGCGGATCGCCGGGCTGTCATCCGTGGCCATAGCGGTCATCCCTCCAGATCGTCGACGCCGGGCATCCAGCTCGCCCCGCCGCGCGACCAGCCGCGCTTGCGGGCGATCTTCTGCACCGTCTTCGCGTCGCCGTCCGAGAGGCGGTCGACGTACAGGATGCCGTTCAGGTGATCGAACTCGTGCTGCATGATGCGGGCGCGCCAGCCCTCGACGTCGATCCGCACCGGTGCGCCCTCCAGGTCGGTGCCGGTCACGCGCACGCGGTCGGAGCGACGCAGGGCGAAGCGCTCACCGGGGAAGGACAGGCATCCCTCCGACTCCTCCTCCTGGTCGGGCGCCCCCGGCTCGGACGGCGTCATCCACAGTTCGGGGTTGATGATCTCACCGCGCCACGGCCGGTCGTCGTCGTCGACGTACGTGTACACGTAGATGCGCAGGGGCACGCCCACCTGCGGAGCCGCGAGGCCGACACCCGGCGCGGCGTCCATCGTGTCGTACATGTCGGCGACCAGCGTGCGGATCTCGTCGGTGATCTCGCCCACCGCGGCAGCGGGAGCATGCAGGACGGGATCGCCCATGATGCGGATCGGAAGAACAGCCACGCCACAACACTACTGTGCGGCCGACGGCGGATAAGGTGAGACAGTGCAACATGGGGTGGAGTTCGCGGCCGACGTGAGTGATCAGCTGATCGGCGTGTTCCAGAACCCCGCCCTGCTCCTCGGCATCCCGCTGGCCCTCGCCGGCGCTGTCTTCATGTCGCTCGGTGCGCAGTACCAGCACCGCGGCGTGGAGAAGGTCGAGAAGCTCACCGGTGTCGAGGGGGCGACCGGACTCAGCAGCTCCCAGCTGAAGGGACTGCTGGCCCGACCGTCGTGGATCATCGGCACGCTCATGCTCGGTCTGGCCGTGCTCTGCCAGCTCAGCGCCATGGCGATCGCACCGCTGATCGTGGTGCAGCCGCTGGGGGCGGTGGCGCTGGTGGTGACCACGCTGCTGAACGCGCGCGTGTCCGGGCACACGCCCACCAGGAAGTCACTGATCGCCATCGCCAGCTGCCTGGGCGGCATCTTCCTGTTCGTCACGCTCGCGGCGTTCTACGCGGTCGAGCGTGAGATCAGCAACGAGAACCTGTTCACGATCCTGGCGATCCTGCTGGTCGTCATCATCGTGCTGGGCGCCTGCTGGCTGATCCTGCGGCGCCGGATGCGCGCCCTGTTCTACGTGACCGGAGCGGGCATCCTCTACGGCTTCGTCGCGACCCTCGCGAAGGCCGTCATCAGCCGCATCCAGAACGGCAACTTCGAGTGGCTCACCGTCGTGTGCGTCATCGCGCTGCTGGCCGCCGCCGCGGTGGGCGCCTACTTCGTGCAGACGGCGTACAGCTCGGGCCCGCCCGACCTGGTGATCGCGGGTCTCACGGTGATCGACCCGATCGTGGCCGTGCTGATCGGCGCGCTCGTGCTGCGCGAGGCCTCCGCGGCGCCGCTGCTCGTGCTGATCCTGTTCGGCGTGGCCGGGGCGATCGCCGTGTTCGGAGTCTTCGGGCTCGCCAGGTATCACCCGCAGGTGCTCAGCGAGAGCCAGGAGCTCGGGATGCAGCGGGGCAGCGGCGGCCCTTCGACGGGCTCAGGGACGCAGACGGACGACGGGCCTGCTCAGTAGTCGCGGTCGATCAGCTCCGGCGCGACCTCGGCCGCGGCGGCCTCATCCACGAAGAACACCGTGCGCCGGCGTCCCTTCGCGCCGGCGGCGGGCACGCTCGCGTAGCTCGCGCCGGCGAGCGCCAGGCCGAGAGCGGATGCCTTCTCGGCGCCCGTGAGCACCAGCCAGACCCGCTTCGAGGCGTTCAGCACGGGACGGGTCAGCGTGACGCGCTCCGGCGGAGGCTTGGGGGAGTCGCGCACCGGCAGCACCGCGGCATCCGTAACCGTCACCTCGGCGCGATCCGGGAAGAGCGAGGCGATGTGCCCGTCAGGGCCCACGCCCAGGAAGCACACGGCGAACGACGGCCACGGATCGCCGTGCTTGCCGAAGCGGGCGAGCTCGGCGGCGTACGACGCCGCGGCCTCGTCCAGTGTCACGCCGTCCGAGGGCGCCGCGACCTCGTGGATGTTCTCGGCAGGAACGGGCAGGGCATCCAGCAGCGCGCTGCGCGACTGCAGCGAGTTGCGGTCCGGCGCGTCGCGCTCGACGAAGCGCTCATCCCCCCACCAGAAGTGCACCAGCGACCAGTCGATCTCGGACACCCGCTCGTCGGATGCCGCCGCCGTCAGCACAGCGCCGCCCATCGAGCCGCCGGTCAGGCAGATGTGCGCGATGCGGCCGTTGCGAGTGCGAGCGATGATGCGGGTCAGGAACCGGTCCGCCACGCGGGCGGCCAGGCTCTGCGGCGTCGCCTCGACGACGACCGTCTTGACGGAACCCTGCACCGTGCTCGCCATGCGCTCACGCTCCCTTGTCCGCGGGGCCCAGCCTCTCCCAGCCCTCGGTGATGACCCGACCGTACAGCAGATCGGCGTCCAGGCGCCGCAGCTCCTCGGCCAGGCACTCGCGCAGCGTGCGACGGGGCAGGTGCAGCTCGTGGTCCGGCTGGCCCGGCTGGGTGAGCACGGCCGCGCCCGGAGCGGGGCGCTCGAGCAGGATGTCGCCGCTGGAGCGCGTGAGGCGCACCGACTTGATGCCCTCCTGCCAGTGATCGGGCTCCTCGTACGACCAGCTGACCGGAACGTCCAGCGCCATCCTCAGCCAGGCGGCCAGCAGCGCCGTGGAGGGCGACGCCGCCGCGCCGCGCACCTCGACGGCGGTGACCGGCTCGTACGGCGGCTGATCGAGCACTGCCGCCAGCTGCTCGCGCCAGTGGGTCAGGCGAGTCCACGCCAGGTCGGTGTCGCCCGGGGCGTGGGTGCGGCCCAGGAGGGCGAGCCGATCGCGGACGTCCGGCGAGGTGGCGGCATCCGTGATGCGGCGCTGCGCGATGCGACCGAGCGGGGAGTTCGCGGCATCCGTCGGCGCCTCCTCCGGCCACCACGCGACCACCGGAGCATCCGGCAGCAGCAGGCCGGTGACCAGGCTCTCCGCATTGCTGGCGGCATCGCCGAAGGCGCGCAGCACGACGACCTCGCTGGCTCCTGCGTCGCCGCCGACGCGGATCTGCGCGTCCAGGTGCGCCTCGCCGTCGCCGGTGATCAGCACGATCACGCGCATCGGGTGCTCGCGGGAGGCGTCGTTCGCCGCGTCGATTGCCGGCTCGGCCACCCCGTTGCGAGCGATGATGAGCAGGGTCAGCACGCGCCCGAGGGCGACGGCGCCGCCCTCTTCGCGCACCTTGACCAGCTGCTTGGCGACCTTGCTGACCGTGGTGTCGGGAAGATCGATGATCACGGGCGTCTCCAGACTCGTCCGTCGCGGGCCAGAAGGGCGTCGGCGGATGCCGGGCCCCAGGATCCGGGCGCGTACTGCTCCAGTGGGGTGTGCAGCGACGCCCAGTACTGCTCCACGGGGTCGAGGATCTTCCAGGAGAGCTCGACCTCCTCGTGGCGCGGGAACAGCGGCGGATCGCCCAGCAGCACGTCCAGGATCAGCCGCTCGTAGGCCTCCGGGCTCGCTTCGGTGAACGCGTGCCCGTAGCCGAAGTCCATCGTCACGTCGCGCACGTTCGCACCGCTGCCGGGCACCTTCGAGCCGAACCGGATGGTCACGCCCTCGTCGGGCTGCACCCGGATGACCAGCGCGTTCTGGCCCAGTTCCGCCGTCTGCGCGCGACCGAACAGGTGCTCCGGCGCGCGCTTGAACACGACGGCGATCTCGGTGACGCGACGACCCAGGCGCTTGCCGGTGCGCAGGTAGAACGGCACGCCCGCCCAGCGGCGGGTGTCGATCTCCAGCTTGATGGCTGCGTAGGTCTCGGTGGACGACTGCGGGGCCATGCCGTCCTCCTCGAGGAAGCCGTTGACCTTCTCACCGCCCTGCCAGCCGCCGGCGTACTGTCCGCGCGCGGTGGCCAGCGAGATGTCGTCGGGCAGGCGCACCGCCTCGAGCACCTTCTCCTTCTCGGCACGCAGGTGATCCGCCGACATGCTGATCGGCTCCTCCATCGCGGTGAGCGCGAGCAGCTGCAGCAGGTGATTCTGGATGACGTCGCGCGCGGCGCCGATGCCGTCGTAGTAGCCGGCGCGGCCGCCGACGCCGATGTCCTCGGCCATCGTGATCTGCACGTGGTCGACGTAGTTGCGGTTCCACAGCGGCTCGTACAGCTCGTTGGCGAAGCGCAGAGCCAGGATGTTCTGCACCGTCTCCTTGCCGAGATAGTGGTCGATGCGGAAGATCGAGTCCGCCGGGAACGCGGCCTCCAGCGCGCGGTTCAGGGCGCGCGCCGTCTCCAGGTCGCTGCCGAACGGCTTCTCGATCACCACGCGGCGCCAGTGCGTGTCATCCGCGTGCTGCTCGCCGACCAGGCCCGACTCGCGCAGCTGTTTGGCCACCTCGGGGAAGGCCTTGGGCGGGATCGACAGGTAGTAGGCGTGGTTGCCCATCGTGCCGCGCTCCACGTCGAGCTTCTCGACGGTCTCGCGCAGCCGGCGGAACGCCTCCGGGTCGTCGAAGGTGCCCTGCACGAAGCGGATGCCCTGCAGCAGCTGCTCCCAGGTCTCCTCGCGGAACTCGGTGCGGGCGTGCTGCTTGACGGCGTCGTAGACGACCTGCGCGAAGTCCTGGTCCTCCCAGTCGCGGCGGGCGAAGCCGACCAGCGCGAAGCCGGGCGGCAGCAGGCCGCGGTTGGCGAGATCGTACACGGCGGGCATGAGCTTCTTGCGCGACAGGTCGCCTGTCACGCCGAAGATCACCAGAGCGCTGGGACCTGCGATGCGGTTGAGGCGACGATCATCGGGATCGCGGAGCGGATTGCTTCCGCGTGAGATGGTAACGGTCATCGGTGAGGGATATCTCCAGATCGGGGATCACTGAGTGGCGGTGAAGAGAGTGAGCACGTCGTCGGCGGCATCCGTGACGGTCAGCGACACGACGGGCCGCCCGAGCGAGGTGAGCACCGCGGCATCGCCTGCCGCCTGGGCCTCGATCAGCTGCCCGAAGGTGAAGGGCCGGCCGGGGATCTCCAGGTCGACGTCGGTGCGCTCGAGAATCTGCAGGAACACGCCCTGCTGCGGGCCGCCCTTGTGATACTGACCGGTCGAGTGCAGGAAGCGCGGGCCCCAGCCGAAGGTGGCCGGGCGTCCGGAATCGGCCGCGGCGAGTTCGCGGAGGCCCTGCAGCTGACCGAGCTCCAGACGGTTGACGTACGCCTGAATGGCGACGTAGCCGTCCGGCGGCAGCGCGGCCCAGAGCGCGTCGAGAACCGTCTCGATGCTCGCCGAGATCGCCAGCGCGGGATCGCTGACGCGCACCTCGACGCCGTCCTGCACGAACGTCGGTGCGCTCGGCTGCGGCCGGGACTCGAGAAGGCCGCGCGTGGCAGCCTTGGCGGACTCCACGTCCGGCTGGTCGAACGGGTTGATGCCCAGCAGGCGCCCGGCGACCGCCGTGGCGTGCTCCCACAGCAGGAAGAGCGCGCCCAGACTGCCGCTGACGAGGATCTCGCCGGGATGACGCTCGCGGAGGCCGAACTCGTCGGCATCCTCCACCAGCCGCACGATCCGCAGGTCGCGGGGCCGGGTCTCGAGCTCGGGGGAGACGGGCAGCAGCACGACGGGAAGGATGCCCGTGCCGTTCTTGCCGGTGGATTCGGCCAGGAGCTGCTCGATCCAGTCGGGCAGACCGGCCACGTGGGTGCCGTCGGCGACGAGGCCGAGCTTGTCGCGGCGGCCCGCATCGCCCGGCTCGGCGCCGGCGATGGCGGCGCCCAGACGCAGAGCGGGGTTCTCCGGGGAGTCGATGGCGAACTCCAGCAGCGAGGCCTCGGCCTCATCGAGCAGCTCGGCGACATCGGCGCCGGCGAGCCCGGCGGGCACGAGGCCAAAGGCGGTCAGCGCCGAGTAGCGCCCGCCCACGTTCGGATCGGCGTGGAACACCCGGTAGCCGGCATCCGCCGCCGTCGCGTCCAGAGCCGACCCCGGGTCGGTGACGACCACGATGTGCTCGGCCGGGGCGAGCCCGAGGTCCTCGAACGCGGCCTCGAACGCGCGCCGGTGCGAATCCGTCTCGACGGTCGTGCCCGACTTCGATGAGACGACCAGGACGGTGCGCGCCAGATCGCCGTCCAGTGCCGCGAGCACCTGTGCGGGCGCCGTGGAGTCCAGCACGACCAGCGGCACGCCGGCCGTGGCCGCGATCACCTCGGCGGCGAGGGAGGAGCCGCCCATGCCGGCCAGGACAACGCGGTCGATGCCCTGCGACGCGAGCTGCTCCCGCAGCGCCACGATCTCGTCGACGAGCGGGCGGGAAACCGACACCGCATCCACCCAGCCCAGCCGCACCGCGGCCTCGGACTCGGCCTCGGCGCCCCACAGCGTGGGATCGCCGGCGGTGACACGCGACGCGACCAGGTCCGCCAC
Source organism: Microbacterium sp. ARD32 (assembly GCF_031844385.1). Lineage (NCBI taxonomy): Bacteria > Bacillati > Actinomycetota > Actinomycetes > Micrococcales > Microbacteriaceae > Microbacterium > Microbacterium sp. ARD32. The sequence goes on along the minus strand of NZ_JAUZVD010000001.1, from coordinate 1,485,494 downwards.
GAGCTCGGGGACGAGAGCGTCCACCGCGGCCCGGGCGGCCTGCGTCACGTGCACCGACACGGTCATCGTGCGGCCTCGAGGCCCTTCTCGACCTGCGCGAGCAGGTCGTGCCAGGAGTCGATGAACTTGGCGACTCCCTCGTCCTCGAGCACCTGGGTGACATCGTCGAAGTCGACGCCGACGGACTTCAGACCCTCGAACACCTGACGCGCCTGGTCGTAGCCGTCGGTGATGGTGTCGCCGGTGACGACGCCGTGGTCGAAGGTCGCCTCGAGCGTCTTCTCGGGCATGGTGTTGACCACGCCCTGTGCCACCAGGCCGGTCACGTACAGCGTGTCGGGCAGGGCCGGGTCCTTGACGCCGGTGGATGCCCACAGCGGACGCTGCAGCGTGGCACCCGCGTCGAGCAGCGCCTTGGCGCGGTCGCCGGCGAAGGTCTTCTCGTACAGCTCGTACGCCAGTCGCGCATTCGCCAGGCCCGCCTTGCTGCGCAGCGCGGCGGCTTCGTCGGTGCCGATCGCGGCCAGGCGCTTGTCGGTCTCGGTGTCCACGCGGGAGACGAAGAACGACGCCACCGAGTGGATCTTGGACAGGTCGATGCCGGCGGCCTGGGCCGTCTCGAGCCCCGAGAGGTACGCGTCGATGACCTCGGCGTAGCGCTCCAGGCTGAAGATCAGCGTGACGTTGACGCTGATGCCCGCGCCGATGGCCGCGGTGATCGCGGGCAGACCGGCCTTGGTCGCGGGGATCTTCACGAGCAGGTTCTCGCGGTCCACGCGCTCCCACAGGTCCTTGGCCTGGGCGATCGTGCCCTCGGTGTCGTGCGCGAGGTCCGGGGAGACCTCGATCGACACCCGGCCGTCGACGCGGTCGGTGGCGTCGTAGACGGGGCGGAACACGTCCAGGGCGTCGCGGACGTCCTGGGTGGTGGCGGCGAACACGGCATCCGCGGCGGATGCGCCGGACGCGGCCAGCTGGCCGACCTGCTCGTCGTACGACGTGTCGTCCGGGTTGGTCATCGAGTTCGCGAAGATCGTCGGGTTGGTCGTGACGCCCACGACGTCGCGCGTGTCGATCAGCTGCTTCAGGTTGCCGGACTGGATGCGGGTGCGCGACAGGTCGTCGAGCCAGATGCTGACGCCGGCGGCCGAGAGGTCTTCGGTGGGGGTGCTCATGCGTTCTCCTCTGAGTTGGTCTTGCAGTCGTTCACTCGGCGGCGATCGACTCGCGGGCCGCCGCGACGACGGCCTCGGCGGTGATGCCGAACTTCTGGAACAGGGTCTTGTAGTCGGCGGAGGCGCCGAAGTGGTCGATGCCGACCGAGCGTCCGCGGTCGCCCACGATGCCCCGCCAGGTGAGCACGGAGCCCGCCTCGACCGAGACGCGGGCGGTGACGGATGCCGGCAGCACCGACTCGCGGTACTCCTCGTCCTGCTCGGCGAACCACTCCAGCGACGGCGCGGAGACCACGCGGGCGTTCACGCCCTCTGCCGCGAGCGTCTCGCGCGCGGCGACGGCGAGCTGCACCTCGGAGCCGGTGCCGATGAGGATCACGTCGGGGGTGCCGCCGGGCGCCTCGGCGAGGACGTAGGCGCCCTTCGCGGTGTTCGACGCGGACGCGAGCACGTCGCCGGATGCCGCGCCCTCGCCCCGCTCGAACACCGGCACGTTCTGCCGGGTCAGCGCGATGCCCACCGGACCGCCGTGGCGGCGCAGGATCTCCAGCCACGCGGCGGCCGTCTCGTTGCCGTCCGCGGGGCGCACCACCGTGAAGTTCGGGATGGCGCGGAGCGAGGCCAGCTGCTCGATCGGCTGGTGGGTGGGGCCGTCCTCGCCGAGCGCGATGGAGTCGTGCGTCCACACGAACGTGCTCGGGATGTCCATCAGCGCCGCCAGCCGCACGGCGGGGCGCATGTAGTCGCTGAAGATCAGGAACGTGCCGCCGTAGGCGCGGGTCGGGCCGTGCAGCGTGATGCCGTTGAGGATCGCGCCCATCGCGTGCTCGCGGATGCCGAAGTGCAGCACGCGCCCGTAGCGGTCGCCCTTCCAGTCGTGCGTGGAGCGCTCGGCGGGGATGAACGACGCGGCGCCGGAGATCGTGGTGTTGTTGGAGCCGGCCAGATCGGCGGATCCGCCCCACAGCTCGGGCAGCTCGGCGGCCAGTGCGTTCAGCACCTTTCCGGAGGCCGCGCGGGTCGACGTCTCGGTGCCCGCCTCGAAGACGGGCAGCGCCTTCTCGATGCCCTCCGGCAGAGCGTGCTGCTCGAGGCGGTCCAGCAGCGCCTTGCGCTCGGGGTTGGCGGACGCCCACTCGTCGAACGACTGCTGCCACGCCTTGCGCGCCTCTGCGGCGCGGGCGCCCAGTTCGCGGGTATGCGCGAGCACGGCATCCTCGACCACGAACGACTGCTCGGAGTCGAAGCCGAGCACCTTCTTCGTGGCGGCGACCTCGTCGGCGCCCAGCGCGTTGCCGTGCACCTTCTCGGTGCCCGACATGTTCGGGGCCGGCCAGCCGATGATGGTCTTCAGGATGATCAGCGACGGCTTGCCCGTCTCGGCCTTGGCCTGCTCGATCGCATCGTCGAGCTCCTGCACGTCCTCGACGTACTGGCCGGTGCGACGCCAGTCGACCTCGAGCACCTGCCAGCCGTAGGCCTCGTAGCGCTGGCGCACGTCCTCGGTGAACGCCACGTCGGTGTCGCCCTCGATGGAGATCTCGTTGGAGTCGTAGAACGCGATCAGGTTGCCGAGCTCCTGGTGGCCCGCCAGCGAGGACGCCTCGCTCGTGACGCCCTCCTGCAGGTCGCCGTCGCCGGCGATCACGTACACGAAGTGATCGAACGGGCTCGTGCCGGCAGCGGCATCCGGGTCGAACAGACCGCGCTCGTAGCGGGCCGCGTACGCGAAGCCGACCGACGAGGCCAGCCCCTGCCCGAGCGGACCGGTGGTGATCTCGATGCCGCGGGTGTGGTGGTACTCCGGGTGACCGGGGGTCAGCGACCCCCAGGTGCGCAGCGCCTCGAGGTCGCTCAGCTCCAGACCGAAGCCGCCCAGGTAGAGCTGGATGTACTGCGTGAGAGAGGAGTGTCCCACCGAGAGGATGAAGCGGTCGCGGCCCAGCCAGTCCACATCAGCCGGGTCGTGGCGCATCACGCGCTGGTAGAGCAGATAGGCGAGCGGAGCCAGGCTCATCGCCGTGCCCGGGTGGCCGTTGCCGACCTTCTGCACGGCATCGGCCGCCAGCACTCGTGCGGTGTCCACCGCTCGGCGGTCGATGTCGTCCCACTGAAGCTCTGCCACGGTCATACTCCTTCTGACACATTCGGAGGCGCCCGTATTCCTGATCCTGCGCGCTCCGCATCGTCACGGAGAAGAGATTGCACAGCGCAAGGGGCGCGCGAGTGGTTTCAGCATACTCGTGCGTCCGCACCCTCCCCAGGTGCATTTCACGCGTCTCCGCGGCTCCGGCACGCGTCCTCGCGACACGCCGGAAGCACTAGACTGGAACGAGTGCCCACTTGCGCGCAGAAGGAGGGGATCGCGATCTCATCGACATCGCAGACCGCTGAGAGCACGTTCTCCGTCGGCCAGAAGATCCGCGGCTACTTCGTCCTCACGAAGCCCCGCGTGATGGAGCTGCTCCTCGTCTCCACCGTGCCTGTGATGTTCCTCGCCCAGGGCGGTGTTCCCGACCTGTGGCTGATCGTCGCCACCGTGGTCGGCGGCGCCATGAGCGCCGGATCGGCGGCATCCTTCAACATGTATCTGGACCGCGACATCGACGTGCACATGAAGCGCACCGAGAATCGTCCGCTGGTGACGGGGGAGGTCTCGCCCCGCGGCGCGCTGGTGTTCTCGTGGGTGCTCGCGGTGATCTCCACCGTCTGGCTGTTGGCGTTCACCAACTGGCTGGCCGCGTCGCTGTCGGCGTTCGCGATCTTCTTCTACGTCGTCATCTACACGATGATCCTCAAGCGCCGCACCGAGCAGAACATCATCTGGGGCGGGATCGCCGGATGCTTCCCCGTGCTCATTGGGTGGAGCGCCGTCACCGGCTCGCTGGACTGGGCGCCGTTCGTGCTGTTCGTGCTGATCTTCCTGTGGACGCCGCCGCACTACTGGCCGCTGTCGATGAAGTACAAGGACGACTACGACGACGTGGACGTGCCCATGCTCGGCGTGACGCGTCCGGCCCACCAGGTCGGACTGCAGGTGATCCTGTACGCATGGGCGACCGTGGCGTGCTCGCTGCTGCTCGTGCCCGTGGCGCAGATGGGCGTCGTGTACACGGCATCCGCCCTCGTCTTCGGCGGGTGGTTCATCTACGAGTCGCACCGCCTGTACAACCGGGCACTGCGCGGCACCGAGCCGCGACCGATGCGCGTGTTCCACGCGTCGATCACGTACCTGACGCTGATCTTCCTGGCGGTGGCGGTCGACCCGCTGCTGCCGTTCTGATCGGGTCCCTGAGCCGGTCGAAGGGCCTCAGCCGGCGACGGGCCGCTTGAGCCTGGTGACCACGACCGTGTAGGCGGCCGCCGACAGCGACGCCAGGATCATGTGGATGCCGACGGCGATCGCCGGCAGACCCGTGCGGGCCTGCAGCACGCCGACGCCCACCTGCACCAGGATCGCCAGGATCAGCACCAGCAGCCACGTGCGGGGCTGCAGTCTCAGCATCCAGGCGGCGATCGCGAGCGTCAGCACGAGCGCCGCGAGCAGGTAGCCGGGCCAGGAGTGCACGTGCGCGAGGACGCTCGCGTCGAATCCGTTCCTCTTGATGTCGGCATCGCCGGAATGCGGCCCCGAGCCGGTGGTCAGCACGCCGAACAGGATGGTGAGCGCCAGGGCGAGACCTGTGACGTGGGTGAGCGCGGCGAACCAGGCCGGGACGGCGCTCTCGCGCGGGCCCGGCGCCGCGTGCAGTCGCACCAGGAACAGCGCCGTGACGCACACCAGCAGCAGCGAGACGGTGTAGTGGAATCCCACGATGAACGCGTTCAGGTCGCTGATCACGGCGAAGCCGCCCACGACGGCCTGCGCCATCACGCCGACCAGCACGATCCAGGCCAGCACCGCCAGGTCGCGGCGTCGCGTGGTCCGTCGCAGCGAATCGATCATCCCCACGACCACGGCCAGGAGCAGCGCGGCCGACATCAGTGCGGCCGCCGCGACCACGTTCAGAGCGGAGGCCGCGGCGTAGACGCCGACGGCGAGCACGATTCCGCCGATCGCGAACCACACCGCGCGCACGACGAGTCGCCGTCCGCTGATCGCGTGCAGGGTGAGCATGAGCACACCGAGTGCGAGCAGTCCGACCAGGCCGGTCATGGTGCGATTGCCGAACTCGATCGCGCCGTGGATGCCCTGCAGCTCCAGGATCGGGACCAGGGACTCCGGCGTGCACAGCGGCCATTCCGAGCATCCCAGCCCGGATCCGGTCAGCCGCACCGCGCCCCCGGTGCCGATGATGAGGATCTCGGCGATGAACGACAGCCAGGCCATCACCCGCAGCGGACGGCGCGGGACGAACCCCGTGGCGGCCGCGGGCGGAGCGGATTCGGTCGTGACGGAGCTGGCGGGCATGTGTCCTCCGGTTCACGGCGGCTGCGGACCGGAGCGGCCCGTCGGCAGGGCGGAACCTGTAGAATCGGGATTGTTGTGATGGCCGCGCAGAGCGCTGCGTCCACCACAGACAGTCTAGGCGCGATGCGAGCGCCTGAATGATGGGGCCCACCAGCGGCATCCGATCCCCGCAGACTCGACGGGGGTCAGGTGTGTCGGGGCGGATGACACCGTTGCGGCCCGTTTGAGGAGAGTGTGTGATGTCGGATGTGCTGATCGACCGCCCGGAGCTGGATGGTCTGGGGGTGTACGAATTCGGCTGGCACGATCCCGACGCCGCCGGAGCGAGCGCGAAGCGCGGTCTCAGCGAGGCCGTGGTGCGCGACATCTCGGCGCTGAAGGCCGAACCGGAGTGGATGCTGAAGACCCGGCTCAAGGGGCTGGCGCTCTTCGACCGCAAGCCGATGCCGACCTGGGGCGCCGACCTCAGCGAGATCGACTTCGACCACATCAAGTACTTCGTCCGCTCCACCGAGAAGCAGGCGCAGTCCTGGGAGGACCTGCCCGAGGACATCCGCGAGACCTATGAGCGGCTCGGCATTCCCGAGGCCGAGCGTCAGCGCCTGGTCGCGGGCGTCGCCGCGCAGTACGAGTCCGAGGTGGTGTACCACCAGATCCGCGAGGACCTCGAGGCGCAGGGCGTCATCTTCATGGACACCGACACCGCGCTGCGTGAGCACCCCGAGTTCTTCGAGGAGTACTTCGGCACGGTGATCCCCGCGGGCGACAACAGATTCGCCGCGCTGAACGCGGCCGTCTGGTCGGGCGGCTCGTTCGTGTACGTCCCGAAGGGCGTGCACGTGGAGATCCCGCTGCAGGCGTACTTCCGCATCAACACCGAGAACATGGGGCAGTTCGAGCGCACCTTGATCATCGCCGACGAGGACAGCTACGTCCACTACATCGAGGGCTGCACGGCTCCGATCTACAAGTCCGACTCGCTGCACTCGGCCGTGGTCGAGATCATCGTGAAGAAGAACGCCCGCGTGCGGTACACGACGATCCAGAACTGGTCGAACAACGTCTACAACCTGGTCACCAAGCGCGCTGTCGCGCACGAGGGCGCGACCATGGAGTGGGTCGACGGCAACATCGGCTCCAAGGTGACCATGAAGTACCCGTCGATCTACCTCGTGGGCGAGCACGCCAAGGGCGAGACGCTGTCTGTGGCCTTCGCCGGCCCCGGCCAGCACCAGGACGCGGGCGCCAAGATGGTGCACCAGGCCCCGTACACGCAGTCGTCGATCGTCTCGAAGTCGATCGCCCGCGGCGGCGGCCGCTCCGGCTACCGCGGCGAGGTGCGCGTCGACCCGGCTGCGCACCACTCCTCCAACTCCGTGGTCTGCGACGCCCTGCTCGTGGACACGCAGTCCCGCTCGGACACCTACCCGTCGATCGACATCCGCGTCGACGACGTGCAGCTCGGTCACGAAGCCACGGTCTCGAAGGTCAGCGCGGAGCAGCTGTTCTACCTGCAGTCGCGCGGCATCGAGGAGACCGAGGCCATGGCGATGATCGTGCGCGGCTTCATCGAGCCGATCGCGCGCGAGCTGCCGATGGAGTACGCGATGGAACTGAACAAGCTCATCGAGATGGGCATGGAAGGATCGGTCGGCTGATGGCGGCCCCCACACAGGCGCCCGCGGTGGCGCCGCGAGCGAACGCGCACATCGACCCTGCCGCACAGGTGGCGAACGCCGGCTTCGTGCCGGTGCAGACCCGCTCCGAGCGGCCCCGCTCCTTCGACCCGGCCGATTTCGGCGTGCCGACCGGCCGCGAGGTCAACTGGAAGCACACCCCCGTCGCGCAGCTGAAGCCGCTGTTCGAGCCGGCGGAGCCGAACGACGGCGTCACCTACGCGATCAGTCACGAGCAGTACCTGCGCCCGGCGCTCGGTCACGGCACGGCGCCGCGCGGCGAGTTCTTCCTTCCCGAGGACGTCGTCTCGGCGGTCGCCTGGCAGGGATCGACGGATGCCATGCATCTGAGCATCCCGGCCGATGAGGCCGTCGCCGAGCCGATCTTCGTGCACATCGACGGCACCGGCGGCCGCGCCGACGCGCACCTGGTGATCGAGGCGCTGCCGCACAGCTCCGCCACGGTGGTGCTGCGCCACACCGGCACCGCCCAGTACGCGCAGAATCTGGAGATCATCGTCCGCGACGGCGCCAGGCTCACGCTGATCAGCGTGCAGCAGTGGCAGGACGACGCGATCCACGCCTCCGCGCACCAGGCCCGCGTCGACCGCGACGCGGAGCTGACCCACGTCGTCGTCAGCTTCGGCGGCGGCGTGGTGCGCGTGAACCCGAACGTCGAGCTCGCGGGCGCCGGTGCGAACGGGAGGCTCTACGGCCTGTCGTTCGCCGACTCCGGTCAGCACCTGGAGAGCCAGGTCTACCTGCACCACAAGGGGCCGCACACCGTCGGCGACGTGCTCTACAAGGGGGCGCTGCGCGGGGCGAGCGCGCACAGCGTGTGGATCGGCGATGTGCTCATCGGGCCGGACGCCACCGGCACCGACTCGTACGAGGCCAACCGCAACCTGGTGCTCACCGAGGGTGCGCGCGCGGACTCGATCCCGAACCTGGAGATCGAGACCGGCGACATCGTCGGCGCCGGCCACGCGAGCGCGACCGGTCGCTTCGACGACGAGCAGCTGTTCTACCTGCAGGCGCGCGGGATCACCGAGGCGGAGGCCCGGCGGCTCGTGGTGCTCGGCTTCCTCACCGAGATCGTGCAGCGCATCCGCATCCCGGAGCTGCAGGACGAGCTGCTCGCCGCGATCGAGGCCGAGCTCGTCGGAGTCGAGGCGTGAGCGCGCAGCGCGCCTGCGGCGTCGACGACCTCGAGCTGGACACGCCGCTGCGCGTCGAGCTCGACGGCGTGGCGATCGCGATCGTGAAGGACTCCGCCGGAGACATCCATGCGATCGGCGACCGCTGCACGCACGGCGACATCTCCCTGGCCGAGGGGTTCGTCGAGGGTGACACGCTGGAATGCTGGGCGCACGGCTCCCGCTTCTCGCTGATCACCGGCAAGCCCCTCAATCTCCCCGCTTACGAGCCCGTCCCCGTGTACTCCGTCGAGATCGACGGCGACGATGTGCTCATCGACCCCACTGTCATTAAGGAAGTCTGAATGTCTGTTCTCGAGATCCGCGACCTTCACGTGACGGTCGAGACCGATCAGGGTACGACGCCGATCCTCAACGGCATCGACCTGACGATCAAGACCGGTGAGACCCACGCCATCATGGGGCCGAACGGCTCCGGCAAGTCGACCCTGGCGTACACGATCGCCGGTCACCCCAAGTACACCGTCACGCAGGGCACCATCACCTTCGACGGCGAGGACGTCCTGTCGATGAGCGTCGACGAGCGCGCCAGGGCGGGCGTGTTCCTGGCGATGCAGTACCCGGTGGAGATCCCAGGGGTCACCGTCACGAACTTCCTGCGCACGGCCAAGACCGCGCTCGACGGCGAGGCACCCGCCATCCGCCAGTGGACCAAGGACGTGAAGACGTCCATGACGAACCTGCGCATGGACCCGAAGTTCGCACAGCGCAACGTCAACGAGGGCTTCTCCGGCGGTGAGAAGAAGCGTCATGAGATCCTGCAGCTCGAGGTGCTCAAGCCGAAGCTCGCCGTGCTCGATGAGACCGACTCGGGTCTCGACGTCGACGCGCTCAAGATCGTCTCGGAGGGCGTGAACCGCGCCAAGGAGGCCACGAACCTCGGCGTGCTGCTGATCACCCACTACACCCGCATCCTGCGCTACATCCGTCCGGACTACGTGCACGTCGTGGTCAAGGGAAGGATCGTCGAGGAGGGCGGCCCCGAGCTGGCCGACCGCCTCGAGGAGGAGGGCTACGACCGCTTCCTCGACCCGAGCGCGCCCATCGAAGCGTAGGCTGAGGCCATGACCGCAACGCTGACCGACGAGAAGTACGACGAGGTCACCGAGGCTCTGAAGGACGTCATGGACCCCGAACTGGGGATCAACGTCGTCGACCTGGGACTGATCTACGACCTCGCCTGGGACGACGAGAACGACGCCCTGGTCATCCACATGACGCTCACGAGCGCCGGATGCCCGCTGACCGACGTGCTCGAAGAGCAGACGGCGCAGGCCCTGGACTCCGTGGTCGACCGCTTCCGCATCAACTGGGTGTGGATGCCGCCGTGGGGCCCGGAGCGGATCACCGACGACGGCCGCGACATGATGCGCGCCCTCGGCTTCGCGATCTGACATCTGCCTGCAACGGGTGCGGCCGTCCGACGGCCGCACCCGTTCGTCGTCCCTGCGCTGGGTAGGCTGAAGGCCATGACCGCCGCACCGATCCGCGCACTCCCTCTCGATGAGCTCAGGCGGCGCACGAGCGAGAAGTGGCGGGAGTATCCCGACGACGTGCTGCCGCTGTTCGTCGCGGAGACCGACTTCCCGCTCGCACCCGCGGTCACCGCCGCGCTGGAGCGTGCGGTCCGCACCGGCGACACCGGGTACGTGGCCTCGCGGACGCCTCTGGCGGAGGCCTATGCCGGCTTCGCGAGCCGGCGCTTCGGGTGGGCGGCGGAGCCCGGCCGGATGCGCTCCACCGCGGACGTGAGCATGGGGATCGTGGAGATCCTCCGGCGGGTCATCCGCGCGGGGGACCGGGTGATCGTCAACCCGCCCATCTACCCGCCCTTCTTCGACCTGGTCCAGGAGGCCGGCGGTGTCGCCCAGAGCGTGCCGCTGCGCGACACCGGAAGCGGCTGGGAGCTCGATCTGGACGGCATCCGCGACGCTCTCGCCGACGGCGCGCGCGCCGTGCTGCTGTGCAATCCGCACAACCCGACCGGGTCGGTGCACTCCGCCGCCTCCCTCGACGCGCTGGCACGAATGGCCGAGCAGCATGGTGTGGTCGTGATCTCGGACGAGATCCACGCACCCCTCACGCAGCCCGACGCGGTCTTCACGCCCTTCCTGGCCAGCGGGGAGGCCGCCGCGCGGATCGGCTACGCGGTGACCAGCGCCAGCAAGGCGTTCAACCTCGCGGGCCTGAAGTGCGCGCTGATGATCACGGCGTCCGACGCCACCACCGCGGTGCTGCGCTCCCTGCCGATCGAGGTGGAATGGCGCACCGGGCAGTTCGGGATGCTGGCCGCGGTCGCGGCGTTCTCCCCGCAGAGCGACGACTGGCTGGACGGCCTGCTCGTCACGCTCGACGAGAACCGCAGGCTGCTGGCGACCCTGCTCGCGCAGCACCTGCCCGAGGCGCGGTACCGGATGCCGGATGCCGGCTATCTGGCGTGGGTCGACCTGACCGACCTGGGCTGGGGCCCGAACCCCGCCAAGCAGATCCTCCGGCAGGCGAGGGTGGCGCTGCACTTCGGCCCGGCGTTCGGCGCGGAGGGAGCGGGGCACGTGCGGTTCAACATCGGCACCGGCCCCGAGATCCTCGCCGAGGCCGTCGAGCGCATCGCCCGCGCGCGTGCGTCGATCTCCGCGGCCGTGCACGAGCGCGCGGCCGGCCTGTGAGCACGCCCGCTCCGCCGACGATCTGGGATCGCAGCCGCCTGGGGATCACCGTCGGCACCGTGGTGCTGATCTTCCTCGCCGCGCTCGAAGCGCTGGCGGTCACCACCGTCATGCCCGTGGTCGCCGACGATCTGGACGGCGAGGCGCTGTTCGCGGTGGCGTTCTCGGCGACGCTGGCCACCGGGGTGATCGGAATGGTCGCATCGGGCGCGTGGAGCGACAGCGGCGGCCCCCGCCCGCCGCTGTACACGGCCGTCGCCCTCTTCGCCGTGGGGCTGCTGGTCTCCGGGCTGGCGCTGGACATGTACACGTTCATCGCGGGACGCCTGATCCAGGGGCTCGGCGCGGGCGGGCAGACCGTCGCCCTCTACGTGGTGGTGGCCCGGCTCTATCCGCCGCAGTTGCATGGACGCATCTTCGCGGCCTACGCGGCGGCCTGGGTGGTGCCGTCGATGGTCGGACCGTTCCTGGCCGGCGCCGTCACGGAGTTCCTGCACTGGCGGTGGGCGTTCCTGGGCGTCGCCGTGCTCACGGTCGCGGCATTCGCGCTGGTCGCCGTCCGGCTGCGCGGCGTCTCTCTGGCGGCGGATGCCGGCGATCCCGGCCGCACGGGGGAACCGGCGTCCGATTCCGGGGAACCGGCATCCGCGCCCGTCGTGACGGCATCCGTCCCCGTCGTGACGGCATCCGTGCCCGTCGCGCCGGTATCCGTCCCGGTCGTGCCGGAGGCCCGTGCCGGGCGCGCACGCCGCCGGGTCGGCGTCGCCGTGCGGCTGCTGCTGGCCGTGCTGGTGGCCGTCTGCGCCGTGAGCGTCGGCTTCGCCGCCGACCTGCCTGCGGCGCTGGGCGGTCCGGGCACGGGTGCGGCGATCGCCGTGGTCGCGATCATGGTGATCGGCGTCGCACTGCTGCCGCTGCTGCCCGTCGGGTCGCTGCGGGCGGCGTCCGGGCTGCCCAGCGTGGTGCTCATGCGCGCCATCGCCGCCGGGGCGTTCTTCGCCGCCGAGGCGTACGTGCCCCGGTTGCTGATCGACCGGTTCGAGTTCTCGCCGACGGTCGCCGGCCTGGCGCTCACGCTGTCCGCTCTCGGCTGGTCGGGCGCTTCGGCGGTGCAGGGGCGCTACGGCGATCTGCTGGGAAGCGCGCGGATCGTCACGCTCTCGACCGTGCTCATGGCCGTCGGCTTCTCGTCGGCGCTGGCCGTCAGCATCCTGGGCGCCGACCCGTGGATCGTGGTGACCGGCTGGTTCTTCGCCGGCGCGGGCATGGGGCTGCTCTACCCGCGGCTCACCGTGCTGACGCTGGCGTACTCGACCACCGCCGATGAGGGGTTCAACTCGTCGGCCCTGTCGATCGCGGATTCCACCGGGTCGGCCGTGCTGATCGCGGTGGCCGGTCTCGGCTTCGTGCTGCTGCCCATCGGCGGCTCGGGGTACATCACGGTATACCTGCTGGCGATCGGGCTGCTGCTGCTGGCCCTGCTGCCGGGCCTCAGGATGGGCGACGGGAGGCGCTGAGGGCGGCGAAGCCGCGGATGCCGGCGGCGAACACCGCGTCGGAGTCCGGTGTCGGGTCCGCGGCCTCGTCCTGCACGGCTCCGATGCTCAGCGCGTGCATGCGCTGCTGCAGCAGCATGACGTGGCCCAGGATGAACTCGAACAGCGCGTCCGCGGCGGACCGGTCCTCGTCGCGCAGCGCGGCGCGCAGGGCATCTTGGGCGCGGCGGGAGCCCAGGCGCAGCGCGTACGAGCTCAGCACGACCTCCGCGCCGTCGCGGTAGGCGAGCAGCGCATCGCGCACCGCGGCGGCGACGCCTGCGGGCCCGATGCGCGGATCCGGCTCGGGCACGGCATCCAGGATGCGATCGGCGACGGCCGCCAGCAGCTCCTGCTTGCTGGCGAAGTGCCAGTACAGCGCGCTCGGCTGCACGTCGAGCTCGGTGGCCAGGCGCCGCATGGTCAGGTCGGGCAGCCCGACCTCGTCGAGCAGCCGCAGAGCGCAGTCGACCACGCTGTGGCGGTCGTGTCGTGCCGGAGACATGCGACCAGTATAGTGAACATCGTTCAGGTGAACGGTGTTCAGGTGGAATGCCGTCGTCTCTGCCGAAAGGACCCGTGATGACCGAAGCTCCTCGCGCACTCGGCGCCGATCTCGCCCGGATCGCCGTCTTCGCCGCACTGATCGCCGTGCTCGGCACGGTGGTCGTCCCGCTGCCGGGCGGAGTGCCCATCACCGCGCAGACCCTGGGCGTCATGCTCGCAGGGCTCGTCCTCGGCGCGCGGCGCGCTCCGCTGGCGATCCTCGTCGTGCTCGCGCTCGCGGCGGCGGGCCTTCCGGTGCTGGCCGGCGGGCGCGGCGGGCTCGGCGTGCTGGTGGGACCGACCGCCGGCTATCTGGCCGGGTGGATCGCAGGTTCGATCGTCATCGGGCTGATCGCGCACAGCGGACGGTTCACCTGGTGGCGCGCGGCTGCCGCCACGATCCTCGGCGGCATCGTGGTGGTGTACCTCTTCGGCATCCCGGTGCAGGCCCTCGTCACCGGCGTGCCGATCGGACCGACCGTGGTGTCCAGCCTGGTCTTCCTCCCCGGAGACCTGCTGAAGGCGATCGCAGCCGTGCTGCTGTCCGTCGCCCTGCGGCGCGCATATCCGCGGGCGTTCCCGATCGGGCTGTCGAGAGCACAGGCATCCGCCGCGCATGCACGATGACCGGACCGCCGTCGACACCGCGATCGTGTGCGATGCGGTCGGGGTGGAGGTCGACGGAGCGGTGCTGCTCCAGGATGTCGACCTGCGCCTGAGTGCAGCGCGGACCGCCGTGATCGGAGCGAACGGCTCGGGAAAGTCCACCTTCGTCCGGCTGCTGAACGGACTCCGGAGCAGCACGTCGGGAACCGTTCGCGTGCAGGGCCTGGATCCGAAGCGGGATGCTGCGCGGCTGCGCCGACGTGTCGGCTTCGTGTTCACGAACCCCGAGGCGCAGATCCTCATGCCCACTCCAGCCGAGGACGTCGCTCTCTCGCTGCGTGAGCTGCCTGCAGCTCAGCGGTCGGCGCGGGTGGCGGAGATCCTCGAGCGCTACGGCCTCGCAGACCGCGCGGAGGTGCCGGCATCCGCTCTCTCCGGCGGCCAGCGGCAGCTGCTGGCCATCGCCTCCGTGCTCGCGACCGAGCCGCAGCTGGTCGTCGCAGACGAGCCGACCACCCTGCTCGACCTGCGCAACGCCCGTCTGATCGGCGAACTGCTGCTGGGCCTGGACGTGCCGGTGGTGCTCGTGACGCACGATCTGGACCTGGCTGCGCGCTGCGACGAGGCGGTGCTGTTCGAAGACGGGCGCGTGCGCGCCGTCGGGGCACCCGACGACGTGATCGCGGAGTATCGCCGGAGCTGCGCGTGATCTCGCTCTACCGTCCCGGCACCGGAATCCTGCACCGCATGCCGGTGCTCGCGAAGCTGGGTGGACTGGCCGTGACCGCGCTCGTGCTCTCGCTCGCCCCCATCGGCGTGGCAGGGTCCATCATCGTGCTGGTCGTCGTCTCTGCGCTCTATCCCGCAGGGGCGCTGCCGCTGAGCGCGCTCGGCGGGGGCTGGTGGCGGCTGCGCTGGCTCATTCTCGTGCTCGGAGGGGCGCTGTGGGCGTTCGCATCCTGGCAGGTCGCCGTCGTCAGCACGGGGCGCGTCGTGGCTCTGCTGCTGCTCGCCGACCTGGTGACGCGCACCACGCGCATGGGCGACCTGCTGGATGCGCTGCGCCGACTGCTGCGCCCGCTGCGCCGAGCCGGCGTCGATCCCGAAACCGTCGCGATGACTCTCTCACTGGCCATCGCGATGATCCCCGTGGTCGCCGCGCTGGCGGCTCAGGTGCGCGACGCCCAGCAGGCGCGGGGAACGAGGTTGGGTCCGCGCGCGGCGCTGCCGCTGCTCGTGCTGACCATGAAGCATGCGGACGACGTCGGCGATGCGCTGCTGGCACGGGGGATCGCGCGATGACCGTGCCGATCGGCGCGCACGTCGTGCACGGCGCCGGTTTCAACCCGGGATGCGTGCGACATCACGAGCTCTACCTCGGCTGAGTGCGATCCCCGGGACCGCAGGGATCGCAGCCGCAGCCCGCGGCATTCCCGTGAGGTGCAGGGCGATGAGCCAGGAGGCGATGGCGATCGTCGCCGTCACCGGCGAGGTGCCGGCCACGAGCAGGAGCACCACGGCCGATGCCCCGAGGAGCACGGCGATGGCGGCGCGAGCCGGAGAGGTGTCGATCGGAGCGGTGATGCGCTCCAGGCGCGACAGCGGCACGACCAGCAGCGCGGTGGTGCCCAGCGTGCAGACGAGCCACAGCGGGCGGCTGAGCCACCATTGGCCCGAGGCGAGCGCAGGCAGCTGATCACCGGTGATCATGCCGCTCAGCGCGGTGAGGCCCGCGAGTGCGAGCAGCACGGGCATGTGCCAGAGGTAGACGGTCATGGCGCGAGCCGACACGAACCGGGTGAAGGCCGCGACGGGCCGACGTTCCGCGAACGCCGTCAGCTGCGGCTTGAACAGGGAGAATGCGGCGGTCTGGATGACACCCACCAGCAGCAGCGCGGTCGTGGGCGGGTTGGTGTTCGCGATGAGGTCGGGGGAGTGGAATCCCGTTCCGAACGACAGGAGCAGCAGTGCGAGCGCGACGGCCGCGGCGGTGATGCGGGTGCGCCGCGGGAGCGCGTCGATGCGGCCGTCGGCGAGGAGGAAGCCCAGCTGCTGCATGGTGGCCCAGACGAAGAGCAGGTTGAGGTAGCCGATGCCGTCGGAGTCGCTGATCACGCGGGCGACGTCGACCACCACGGATGCAGCGGCCAGAGCGCCGATCGTGCGCAGGGGTGCTCTCTCGTGCAGGCGCACGAGGGCGGGCAGCATGGCCTGGAGCACCAGGAAGACCCCCAGGAACCACAGCGGCTGACCGTAACGGTATCCGGCCGTGTCCACGAGCTCGGCATCCAGCCCCGCATCCGACAGCAGCGCCAGCGCGACGCCCGCGGTCGCCACCGAGGCGATGGCGGGGATCAGCAGCCGGCGCACGCGGGACACCGCGAAGACCGTGCCGCGCGTACCGCGCCGGCGCTGCGCGCGCAGGGCGGTGATGCCCGCGAAGCCGCCGACGACGAAGAACATCGGCATCACCTGCATCACCCAGCTGACGGGGACGATCCAGCCGCCGACCTCACCGGCGTTGGAGAACAGGGGGCCCTCCGGTGAGAGCGTCACCCCGACCATGAGGGAATGCAGGACCACGACGCCTGCGATGGCCAGGGCGCGAACGAGATCGACCGCGCTGTCGCGATGTGATGTGGGGATGTGCATGAAGAGCCTCTCCTGGTCAGTTGCCAGGAGACTAAGGAGGCGGTGCGATGCCGCACATCACGCCACGGACCCGACTCGCTCATACCCTGGGGTGAGAGCGGGTCCGCACGCTCAGGCGGGTTCGACCAGACCTGCGTCGTAGGCGAGGATGACCGCGTGCACGCGGTCGCGCAGACCCAGCTTGGCGAACACCTTGCCGACGTGGGTCTTGACTGTCTGCTCGGCGATGAACAGCTCGGCGCCGATCTCGTGGTTGGAGCGGCCGAGGGCGATCAGCGTGAGCACCTCGAGCTCGCGTTCGGTGAGGTCGTTCAGCGCCGGGTGCGGGCGCGCGGCGCGAGGGCGACGCGAGGCGAAGTGCTCGATCATCCGGCGGGTCACCCGCGGTGCGAGCAGCGCTTCGCCGCCGGCGATCACACGCACGGCGTGGACCAGCTCGTCGGGCAGGGCGTCCTTCAGCAGGAAGCCGCTCGCCCCCGCTTCGAGCGCGTCGTACACGTAGTCGTCGATGTCGAAGGTGGTGAGCATGAGGATGCGGGGCGTCTTGGCCGCCGGGTACGACGGACCCAGGATGCGGCGGGTCGCCTCGATCCCGTCCAGCTCCGGCATCCGGACGTCCATCAGGATCACATCGGGGTCCAGGCGCGCCGAGAGCGCCACGGCCTCCCGCCCGTCGGCGGCCTGACCCGTCACGCGGAGGCCGTCCTGGGCATCCAGCAGCGCCGCGAAGCCGGCGCGCACCATGGCCTGGTCGTCGGCGATGAGCAGCTCGATCGTCACGCGTTCTCCTGCTTCTGCGTCCACGGGAGGACGGCGATGACCGTCCAGCCCCCGTCCGGATCCGGACCGGTCTCGAGCGTACCCGCCACCAGGGCCACCCGCTCGCGCATGCCGCGCAGGCCGTGACCCGCCGGTGCCGCGGGCGCCGGATCCGTCGCGGCGACGTTGTGCACCCGAACGCTGACCGCCTCGGCATCCTGGCCGATCCGCACCGTGATCGGGGAGCCCGGCGCGTGTCGCACCGCGTTGCTGAGTGCCTCCTGCACGATCCGGAAGGCGGTGACCTGCACGCCGGCGGACACGGCCGACAGATTCGCCGCGACGAGTTCGAGAGAGACGTCCGCCCCGGCGCGACGGATGCTCTCGACGAGCCCCGGGATCGCATCGATGCCCTGCTGCGGCGCGAGCTCGGCCGGCTGATCCTCGGTGCGCAGCACGCCCAGCAGCCGGCGCATCTCGGCCAGCGATCCGCGGGTGGTCGCCGCCATGTCCTCGAATTCGGCGATCGCGACCTCGGGCAGGTCGGGCAGGCGATACCGCGCTGTCGATGCCTGCACCTGGATCACGGACATGCTGTGCGCGACGACGTCATGCAGCTCCCGCGCGATGCGCGTGCGCTCCTCGATCTGCAGCCGGCGCTCCTGCTCCTCGGCCGAGACGCGGCGCTGGCGGTCCAGCTCCGCGCCGACGCGCAGCCGTCCGGCGAGCAGAGCCGCCACCAGCAGGACGGCGCCGACGATGGAGGTGGTGACGATGAGCGAGTTGCCGCTGGGTGTCGTGGGCACGGTCGCGGAGGCGGTTACGCCGGCGAGCGAGCCGAGCAGGTACAGCGTCAGGCCGCGTCGCCATCCGTGCGCGATGGTCAGCGTCGCCACGGTGACGGCGAATGCGATCAGCAGCGGCACCGTCCACGGCCAGGGGCCGGTGAGGGTGCGCGTTTCCGGGATGAGCAGGGCGAGAGCGAGAGCGGCGATCGTGAACGTCGCCGCGGCGATGCTCGGATGCCTGAGGGCGACCAGCGGTGCGCCGGCGGCCGCCCCGGCGAACACGATCGTGGCGGCGACGTCGCTGCCGTAGACGGCGGCGTGCACCGGTGCCATGACGCTGAGCAGGGCGATGGCCACCACGCCCAGCACGATGACGATCAGCGTGCCGCGGTCGCGCCCTGCAGACGGGCGCCGTGACCGCTCGTGCTCGCGGCGCTTCTGCTTCGGCATGGCACTCATCATCCCACCTCGACGCATCCCGTCTCGACGGGGAGCGATTCCGACTTCGCCTCCGCAGTCGCCTGCGGCACCCGCGGTGCGCGCCTGCGCCGGAGCGCGGTGGTCGCGCGGTCGATCACGACGCCGACCAGCAGCGCCAGCACCACGCCGAGCGCCGCGCTCAGCAGCGGCTGACCGCTCAGCCAGTGCCCCGCCAGCAGACCGATCCCCGCGCTGTACGCCGACCAGGTCAGTGCCGCGGCGGCGCTGACGGGCAGGAAACGGCGCCACGGGTAGCCGAGCGCGCCGGCCGACATGTTCACGGCCACCCGGCCCACCGGAATGTACCGCGCGCCGAGGATGAGGGCGGCGCCATGGCGATCCAGCGACCGCTGAGCCCACGCGAAGGCACGGGCGATGCGCGGGCGACGCATCCACGCGAACCGGTCGGTTCCCATCGACCGGCCGATCGCATAGGCGATGTTGTCGCCGATCATCGCGCCGACCGAGGCCACCGCGCACAGCAGCACGAGATCCGGCTCGCCGGATGACGCGGCCAGGGCCGCGGACGCGACCAGCACGGTCTCGCTCGGCACCGGCGGGAAGAACCCGTCGATCACGGCCACGGCGAACATCACCGGGTACAGCCACGGAGATGACGACGCCTGCAGGATGAGCTCGTTGATGATGTCCACCCCAGGAACCTACGAAGCGGATGCACGGGTGCACATCACTCCCGGGTATCGTCGCCGTCATACCTCAGAGGGGTCCTCGCGCGGGCGGCACGTATACTGGGAGGCTGGCCCTTCGGCCGACCTCCCCTCCAGATGAACGGACCATCGCTGTGCTCGCCGTGCAAGACCTCGAGATCCGCGTGGGCGCGCGTGTGCTCATGTCGGGCGTGTCGTTCCGCGTCGCCGACGGCGACAAGATCGGACTGGTGGGTCGCAACGGCGCGGGTAAGACCACGCTGACGAAGGTGCTGGCCGGCGACGTGCTGCCCTCGGACGGCAAGGTCACCTCATCCGGGGAACTCGGCTATCTGCCGCAGGATCCCCGCTCCGGCGACCCGGAGATGCTCGCCCGCACCCGCATCCTCGACGCGCGCGGCCTCGGCACGCTGCAGCTGGGGATGACGAAGGCGTCGCACGAGATGGCATCCGAGGATCCGAGGATCGCCGAGCGCGCCATGCGCAGGTTCGCAAACCTCACCGAGCGCTTCGAGTCGCTCGGCGGCTATGCGGCAGAGGCCGAGGCGGCCTCCATCGCCAACAACCTCTCGCTGCCGGATCGCATCCTCGACCAGCCGCTCAAGACGCTCTCGGGCGGTCAGCGCCGGCGCATCGAGCTGGCGCGCATCCTGTTCTCGGATGCCGGGACGATGATCCTCGACGAGCCGACCAACCATCTCGACGCGGACAGCGTCGTGTGGCTGCGGGAGTTCCTCAAGGGCTACAAGGGCGGGCTGATCGTGATCAGTCACGACGTCGAGCTGGTGGGCGAGACGGTCAACAGGGTGTTCTATCTGGACGCGAACCGCCAGGTGATCGACATCTACAACATGGGCTGGAAGCACTATCAGCGCCAGCGCGTGGCGGACGAGGAGCGGCGCAAGAAGGAGCGCGCGAACGCCGAGAAGAAGGCCACCCAGCTGCAGCTGCAGGCCGCCCGGTTCGGCGCGAAGGCCACCAAGGCCGCTGCGGCGCACCAGATGATCGCGCGCGCCGAGAAGCTGCTGAGCGGACTGGAGGAGGTGCGCCAGGTCGACCGGGTCGCCAAGCTGCGCTTCCCGAAGCCCGCACCCTGCGGGAAGACGCCGCTGATGGCATCCGGACTGTCGAAGTCCTACGGCTCGCTGGAGATCTTCACCGATGTCGACCTGGCGATCGATCGCGGCTCGAAGGTGGTCGTGCTCGGGCTGAACGGCGCGGGGAAGACGACTCTGCTGCGGATCCTGGCGGGAGTGGACCGGCCCGACACCGGCGTGCTCGAGCCCGGCCACGGGCTGAAGATCGGCTACTACGCGCAGGAGCACGAGAACCTGGACGTGGACCGCTCAGTGCTGCAGAACATGATGTCGGCGGCCCCCGACATCACCGAGACCGAGGCGCGCAAGGTGCTGGGCTCGTTCCTGTTCACCGGCGACGACGTGCTCAAGCCCGCAGGTGTGCTCTCCGGCGGTGAGAAGACGCGGCTGTCGCTGGCGACGCTCGTCGTGTCCTCCGCGAACATGCTGCTGCTCGACGAGCCGACGAACAACCTCGATCCCGCCTCGCGCGAGGAGATCCTGGGTGCGCTTGCGCACTACGAGGGCGCTGTCGTGCTGGTGTCGCACGATCCCGGAGCCGTCGAGTCGCTCAATCCGGAGCGCGTGCTGATCCTGCCCGACGGTGTCGAGGACATCTGGAACCGGGAGTACCAGGAGTTGATCGAGCTGGCATGAGCACCGGCGAGCCACGATGCGCCGAGTCGCTATCGTGAAGGATGAGCCTCGCCGCCGGCGGGCCGACGAAGCGAGAGGAGGCGCTCGTGATCCCCTATGGTGAGCGCACTCGCGTGCTGGTGGTGATCGGCACGCGACCCGAGGCGATCAAGATGATCCCGGTGATCCGTGCCCTGCAGGACTCCGGCACCTTCCGCCCCGTCGTCATCTCCACGGGCCAGCACACCGACCTCGTGGACGATCTGATCCGCCGGGTGGGGATGCGGGTCGACGCGAACCTGCGCGCCTCCGCTGTCGTCGATGACCGCAGGCCGACACTGAACGAGATGTTCGCGCGGGTCATGGTCGGCATCGACCGCGTCTGGTCGAGCAGCACGGTGCCGGCCGAGTACGCCGCCGACGGGCGGCGCGGGGTCGACGGGGCCGTCGCCTGCCTGGTGCACGGCGACACGAGTTCGGCGGCCGCCGCCGCCCTGGCGTCGTTCAACCTGCAGATCCCCGTCGTGCACGTCGAGGCCGGGCTGCGCACCTCGAACCTGCTCTCGCCGTTCCCCGAGGAGGGGAACCGGCAGCTCATCTCCCGCATCGCCGCGCTGCACCTGGCGCCGACTCCCGACAACAAGATGAATCTCGTGCGCGAGGGGGTCGATCACGACCGGGTGGTGGTGACCGGCAACACCTCGATCGACATGCTGCACTGGGCGGCCGGTCAGGAGGGCGGCTTCGGGGCGGGACTGGAAGCGCTGCAGGCGACCCCGGAGCATCCGCTGGTGCTGGTGACTGCTCATCGCCGGGAGAACTGGGGTGCGGGCCTGGTCCGCATCGCCGCCGCCGTGCGCATCCTCTCAGAGCGCCACGGGCACGCGTCGTTCGTGGTGCCGATGCATCCGAACCCGCTTGCTCGGCAGCCCATGCTCGACGCGCTCGGGGATCGTGGCAACGTGCATCTCGTCGAGCCCAGGGAGTACGCCGATTTCGCCCGGCTGATGGCCGCGGCCAGGCTCATCATCACGGACTCCGGCGGGGTGCAGGAGGAGGCGCCGTCGCTCGGCACCCCCGTGCTCGTCGCGCGGGACACGACCGAGCGCGGGGAGGGCGTGCACGCCGGGACGCTCGTGCTGGTCGGTGCGGACACCGACCGCATCGTGCGCGAGACGACGCTGCTCATCGAGGATGACGCCGAGCACGCGCGCCGGGCGTCGCGGGCCAACCCGTACGGCGACGGCAGGGCGTCCGAGCGCATCGTGCAGGCGCTCGAGCACGTGCTGCGGGACGGACCGCCGCCGCAGGAGCTGAGCGGCAGCGGGCTGCGCACGGCGGTGCGCAGGCGCCTCGGCATGGAGGACGACGCGGCCGATGCCGGATCCTGAGGTCTTCTGGGCGGAGGTGCTGCGATGGCTCGGCGGCGCCAGCCGCTTCATCGTGCACATCTATGACGGTCTGCCGATCTGGGCGGCGCCGATCTTCGTCATCGCGGCCGTGCTGGTGATCGTCTCGACGGTCTCGCTGCTGATCCTCGCCGTCCGCGCGGGTTCCCAGGTGCGCAGGGCGGCGCGCGCACGATCCAGCGGCGACGAACTCGCGCACGAGCAGGACTACCTGTGGGTGTTCATGGTGCCCGCGCTCAACGAGGAGACGGTGATCGCCGATTCGGTCGGCAGGCTCAGCGAGGTGCGCGTGACGCACAAGCGCATCCTCGTCATCGACGACGGCTCCGACGACCGCACCGGCGCCGTGCTCGCCGGCATGAGCGAACCCGATCTCACGGTGCTCACGCGTATCGCGCCGAACGCGCGGCAGGGAAAGTCCGAGGCGCTGAACGACGCGTGGCGTCATCTGCACCGGCAGGTGCTCGCCGAAGGGCCCTATCGCGGCTGGGATCCGGCACGGGTGATCGTCACGATCGTCGACGCGGACGGGCGTCTGGACCCGATGGCAGGCCGGGTGGCGCGCTTCTTCGCCGACGGCCGCACGGGGGGAGTGCAGTCGCAGGTGCGCATCTACAACCGGGACGGCCTGCTCACGATCGCCCAGGATCTCGAGTTCGGCGTGTTCGGCACGGTGTTCCAGCTGGGCCGCACCGGCTGGGGCACCGCGAACATGGGCGGGAACGGGCAGTTCAACCGGCTCGCGGCGCTGGACGAGATCGCGGTGCAGGATGCCGAGGGCCGGGTCGGGCCGTGGCGCGCGGGGAGGCTCACCGAGGATCAGGACATCGGACTGCGGCTCATCCATGCCGGGTGGCGGGGTGCGCAGGCCTCGAACGTGGTGATCGAGCAGCAGGGCCTGCATTCGCTGCGCGCGCTGTACCGTCAGCGCACGCGCTGGGCGCAGGGCGGATGGCAGGTGCTCGATCTGCTCGCCGCGACGATGCGCAACAGGCACGTCGGTCTCGTTCCGAAGTGGGACCAGCTCTGGTATCTGCTCACGCCGGTGGTGCAGGCCTGGGTGGGACTGACCGTCGTCCTGAGCGTGGTGTTCCTCGCGACCGGGATCTCCCGCCCTCCGATGACCGTGTTCATCGTCGTGCTCGCGTACGTGTTCTCGGCGTTGCCCGGGGTGGTCGGCGTGCTGCTGGCTCGGCGGGGCCGCGGCTTCGCGGGCGCGGTCGCGGGCATCGCGCTCGCCCACCTCTATCTGTTCTACTCGTGGCTGATCTATCCGGTGGTCTACCGTTCGCTCCTGCGCCAGCTGACCGGTGCGAAGAGCTGGGCGAAGACCAAGCGCGAGGCGATCGAGCCCGTTGAGTCATGAAGCGTCGTCGCGGCGGGCAGTGATGAAGTCGGCCTTGCCGTCGATGTAGGCGAGGCGATCGTCGGGATGCTGTGCGGCGAGCGCGCGCTTGAGAGCCGCGTACGCGTCGCGGTCAGACGGGTTCGCGCGCAGGTGGTCGCGAAAGCGCAGGTAGCGTCGGAACGCCTCGGAACCGGCCTCGACGACGTGCACGTTGGCCAGGCGGATCATCGGCTCCAGCTCGTAGCCGTACATGCGGTCGGGGCGCACGTCGGTCGCGTCGCCGCGCAGCAGCATTCCGAGGCCGATCAGCCAGTCATCCAGCGAGGCGAGCTCGGTGCCGGAGCGCACCGCGATCCCGACGTCGAGGATCGGCTTCGCGTCGAGCCCGGGGACGGAGGTCGAGCCGATGTGCTCGATCGCGACGACGGATGCCGGTGCCGTCGCCGCCAGCGCTTCCTGCACGACGGAGAAGGTCCGCGCCCAGGCATCCGATGCCGGGGAGAGCTCCACGACCCCGCGCCGCAGCCCGAGTCCCGAGTCGCGGAACGCGTCACGCAGCGAGGAGCGCGCGCCGACGAGACCCGGCGCCTTCACGTCGCGGGAGAGCTCACGGAACGGCATCCCTCCAGGCTATCGCGCGGCTCAGCGGCCGACGGCGTCGAGCAGGGCGTCCTCATCGTCGGCATCGCGGTCGCGACGGCGGCGCGGCGGGCGAGGGACGCGCTCACCGGCATCCTCCTTGGCCTTCACGATCTCGGTGCGGATCGCATAGAAGATGAACGCGAAGCCCATCACGGCGAACAGGATCCACTGAATCGCGTAGGAGAGGTGCGGGCCGGGGTCCTCGGTGGGCGCCTCGAAGGCGCCGAGTCCGGTCTCGGGCGCAGGATCCTCGGAGACCAGCTGCCCGTAGCCCCCGGTGATCAGATCCGGGTTCACGCGCTCGGCGATCGTGGGCAGATTGATCGTGGGGACCTGGCCCTCGGGTGCGCTGCGTCCCGAGGCGGGCAGGCGCTCACCCGGACGCATCCGCACGACCACGGTGACCTCGCCCGACGGGGGAGCGGGCGTCGTGGCGGGCGTGCTGTTCTCGCGCGGAGGGACCCACCCGCGATCGACGAGCAGCACCCGCCCGTCGTCCTGCCGGAACGGGACGAGCACCTCGAACGCGCTCGTGCCCCCGTGCGGCCGGTTGCGCGCGTACAGCTGCTGATCCGCGAGATACTCGCCGTGCAGCTGCACCGGATGCCATTCGGCCTCGGCGTCCAGCTCGCCGTCGGCGTCGACCACCTCGTCGAGAAGGACGGGCGTCGCGTCGTAGTTGCGCTCGACGAGCGCGATCTGCGCGGCCTTCTGCTCGTTGCGGTCGAACTGCCAGTGCGAGAGGTACGCGCAGGCGATGGCGAACAGGATCGCGACCAGCAGATATCCGCTCCAGCGCAGCAGCCGCTGCCTCACGCCGGAAGCCCCTGACGAACCTCGACGGGGAAGTCCCGGGTGCGCAGGTAATCGCTGAGGAACCCCACGTGCTCATCGCAGGCCAGCCAGATCTTCCTGCGGTCCTCGCTGTGGATGCGCGGGTTGCGCCAGACGATGTGATGCGTGGCGGCGGCCCGGCACGCTGCGCGCGCGCACTCGAACTCCGCGCTCATCGCGGATCCTCCTCCTCGGCGGGCGGCTCGGAGGCGGCCTCCTGGACGGTGATCACCCGCGGGGCGGCGGGGTCTTCGGCAGGCGACCGCGCCTCGAGCTCGAGAGCGGGCGATTCCACCGTCACCGGGGTGCTGTCGGCACCGGCGTTCGCGGCCACGACCGCGATGTACGGCAGGAAGATCGCTCCGGCGGCGAACGCGAAGGTCCACCACCCGATCGGCTGGATGACAGCCATCAGGATGAAGCACACCGTGCGGATGCCCATCGTGATCGCGTACCGGCGCACGCGTCGTCTCGCCTCGTCCTGCGGTGCCTCAGGCAGCGAGGTGACGGATGGGGGACGTCGGGTGCTCTTCACGGTGCTTCCAGCCTACGCCGCGCACGCGGCGCGGGATGCCTTCCCCCGCGCCGTTCCCCCGCGCCCGGACGCGCGTCGCGAACGCCGCGGGGCGGCATCCGGATCGATAGGATGACGTGCGTTCGTCCCGACAGTCAGGAGTCCTCATGAGCACCGACCGCGTCGTCCTCGTCACCGGCGGAAACCGGGGCATCGGCCGCGCCATCGCCGAGCGCTTCGTGCGCGACGGCTACCGTGTGGCGGTGACCGCACGCAGCGGCGAGGGCCCCGAGGGCACGCTCACGGTGCGCGCCGACGTGACGGATGCCGCGTCGGTCGACGCCGCGTTCGGCGAAGTCGAGCAGAAGCTCGGACCGGTCGAGGTCGTCGTCGCCAACGCCGGCATCACCAAGGACACCCTGCTGATGCGCATGAGCGAGGAGGACTTCGACAGCGTGGTGGCCACGAACCTCGGCGGATCGTTCCGGGTGGTCAAGCGCGCCTCGAAGGGCATGCTGCGCGCCCGGTTCGGCCGAGTGATCCTGATCTCCAGCGTGGTCGGGCTGTACGGCTCCGCCGGGCAGACGAACTACGCGGCATCCAAGAGCGCCCTGGTGGGCTTCGCGCGCTCTCTGACGCGCGAGCTCGGCGGACGCGGCATCACCGCCAACGTCGTCGCTCCTGGCTTCATCGAGACCGACATGACGGCGGAGCTGCCCGAGGAGACGCAGAAGCAGTACAAGGCCAGCATCCCGGCCGGCCGGTTCGCCACCGCCGACGAGGTCGCGGGTGCCGTCGTCTGGCTCGCCGGCGACGACGCGGGCTACATCTCGGGCGCGGTCATCCCGGTCGACGGCGGTCTGGGCATGGGCCACTGATCCGCGCCGTCGATCACCCGCCCGCGCGCGTCGCGTGGTGGGTCAGGGCAGCAGCGGGATGACCTGGGACAGGTCCTGCGGCCCGACGACGAGGGCCGCGGCCGCGCGCACGGCCGGCTTGGCGTTGAACGCGATACCGAGGCCCGCCACCTCCATCATCAGCAGATCGTTCGCGCCGTCGCCGATCGCGATCGTGGCGTGCGGGGCGACGCCGAGCTCGGCCGCCCACTGCTGCAGAGACTCGGCCTTCACCCGGGCATCCACGATGTCCCCCTCGACCTCGCCGACCAGCGCATCCTCCGACACGCGCAGGCGATTCGCGCGCCAGCGGTCCACGCCCAGCCCGGGCGCGATGTGATCGAGGATCTCGTGGAACCCCCCGGAGACGACGCCGACGACGCCACCGCGCTCGTGCACGGCGGCCGTGAGCTCGTGCACGCCGGGGGTCGGTTCGATCCGTGCGCGCACGCGCGGGAACGCGTCCGTGGGTACGTCCTTCAGCGCGGCCACTCGCGAGCGCAGGCTCGCGGCGAAGTCGACCTCGCCGCGCATCGCGGCCTCGGTCGCGGCCTGCACCTCGGCACGGCGCCCGGCCTCGTCGGCGAGCAGCTCGATCACCTCATTGCGGATGAGCGTGGAATCGGCATCGAGGACGACGAGGAAGCGCGCGGCGGTCACCCGTCGAGCGTATCGGCCCGATCGGCCGGCGGACGCCCGGATGTCGTCATCCGGGCATCCGGCCTCAGCGCTCGATGAGGACGCCCTTTCCGACGACGGTGATGCCGGAGTCGGTGATGGTGAAGCCGCGCTCCAGATCGCGTTCCCGGTCCACTCCGACGGTCGCGCCGTCCTCGAGGATCACGTTCTTGTCGAGCACTGCCCGATGCACCCTCGCGCCCGCCCCGACCATCACCCCGTCCAGCAGCACGGAGTCGGTGATGGTCGAGCCGCCGGATGCCAGACTTCCCACGCCCACCACGCTGCGCTCCAGGTGCGTGCCGGAGAGCACCGACCCGGCCGACACGATCGAGTCGATCGCGTTTCCGATGCGCCCGACGGCGTCGCGCACGAACTTCGCCGGCGGGGTGTTCACCGTCTGCGTGCGGATCGGCCAGACGGTGTTGTACAGATTGAAGATCGGCAGCGTGGAGATGAGGTCCATGTGCGCGTCGAAGTACGAGTCGATCGTTCCCACGTCGCGCCAGTACGACCGGTCCCGCGGCGAGGAGCCGGGCACATCGTTCTGCTTCATGTCGTAGTAACCGGCCTCGCCGCGGTCGACGAAGTAGGGCACGATGTCGCCGCCCATGTCGTGACCCGAGCTGGCCGATTCGCCGTCGGCCTCCACGGCGGCGATGAGGGCGTCGGTGTCGAAGACGTAGTTGCCCATCGAGACGAGCACCTCGTTGGGCGAGTCGGCCAGTCCCGCGGGCGCTGCGGGCTTCTCCAGGAACTGGCGGATGCGGCCCGTCTCCGGGTCGGCGTCGATCACGCCGAACTGCGAGGCCAGCGCGAGGGGCTGGCGGATGCCGGCGACCGTGGCGGACGCCCCGGATTCGATGTGGGCGTCCACCATCTGCTGGAAGTCCATCCGGTACACGTGGTCGGCGCCGATGACCACGACGATGTCGGGCTTCTCGTCGTTGATGAGGTTCAGGCTCTGCAGGATGGCGTCGGCCGACCCGGAGAACCAGCGCTTGCCGAGCCGCTGCTGGGCGGGGACCGAGGTGACGTAGGAATCGAGAAGCGCGGACATCCGCCAGTTCTGCGACACGTGCCGGTCCAGGCTGTGCGACTTGTACTGCGTCAGCACGACCACCTGTCTCAGCCCCGAGTTGATCAGGTTCGATATCGCGAAGTCGATGAGCCGGTACTGACCGCCGAACGGCACCGCCGGTTTCGCGCGATCCGCCGTGAGGGGCATCAGTCGCTTGCCCTCGCCGCCGGCGAGGATGATCCCGAAAACCTTCTTAGGTGCCGACATGGCTCCACAATAGAGCGGACCATGGCGGATGTACTACCGTGCAGTCATGCGAGTCGACATCATCACCAAGGAGTATCCGCCGGAGATCTACGGTGGCGCCGGAGTGCATGTCGCCGAGCTGGTGTCCGCGCTGCGACGGAGCATCGACGTGCAGGTGCGGGCGTTCGGTTCCCCACGGGACGAGCCGGGCACGCACGCGTATCGGACGCCTGCGGAGCTGACCGGCGCGAACCCCGCGGTGCAGACCCTCGGCACCGACCTGACCATGGTCGGCGACGTCGCGGGAGCCGATGTCGTGCACAGCCACACCTGGTACGCCAACTTCGCCGGGCACCTCGCCTCGCAGCTGCACGGCATCCCGCACGTGCTCACCGCGCACAGCCTGGAGCCGCTGCGGCCCTGGAAGGCGGAGCAGCTCGGCGGCGGCTACGCGGTCTCGGGCGGCATCGAGAGGCTCGCCTACGAGAACGCCGCGGCGATCGTGGCGGTCAGCGCCGGGATGCGCGCGGACATCCTGCGCAGCTACCCGCAGGTGGACCCGGCGCGGGTGCGCGTCATCCACAACGGGATCGACGTGGAGCGCTGGCGTCCGGTGCAGAACGCGGCGTTCCTGGAGAGCATCGGCATGGACGCCTCGCGGCCGTCGGTCGTGTTCGTGGGGCGGATCACCCGCCAGAAGGGCCTGCCGTACCTGCTTCGCGCCGCCCGGCTGCTGCCTCCGGACGTGCAGCTGGTGCTGTGCGCCGGTGCACCGGACACCCCGGAGATCATGGCCGAGGTGCAGGAGCTCGTCCGCCTGCTGCAGCAGACCAGGCAGGGTGTGATCTGGATCGAGCGGATGCTGCCGCGGGACGAGCTCTCGGCGATCCTCACAGCGGCCACGACATTCGTGTGCCCCTCGGTGTACGAACCGCTGGGCATCGTCAACCTGGAGGCCATGGCCTGCGGTGCCGCGGTGGTGGGAACGCGCACCGGTGGCATTCCCGAGGTCGTGGAGGACGGCGTCACCGGCCGCATCGTGCCCATCGAGCAGCTGCAGGACGGCACAGGAACGCCCGTCGACCCCGAGCAGTTCGTGTCCGACCTCGCCGCCGGGCTGACCGAGGTGACCGGCGACCCGGAGCGCGCCGCGGAGTACGGCGCCGCCGGCCGAGAGCGCGCGCGCACGAGCTTCAGCTGGGGCGCGATCGCCGACACCACGCGCGCGCTGTACGAGGAGTTGACGGCCTGAGCCGATAGGCTGGACAGCATGTCGAGCGCCCTGGATCTCACCGATGTCGTCGTGCGCCGCGAGGGGCGTCACATCGTCGATCACGTCACCTGGCAGGTCACTGAGGATCAGCGCTGGGTGGTGCTCGGCCCGAACGGTGCAGGCAAGACGACCCTGCTGCAGCTCGCCGACACGCTGATGCACCCCACCTCGGGAACCGTGACGGTGCTGGGGGAGACTCTGGGGCGCACGGACGTGTTCGAGCTGCGCCCGCGCATCGGCTTCGCCTCTTCGGCGATGGCGCGCCGCATCCCGCGGGAGGAGACCGTGCTGAACACGGTGATGACCGCCGCCTACTCCGTGCTCGGCCGCTGGAACGAGGACTACGAGAGCATCGATGAGCGTCGTGCGCGCCGCGTGCTGGCCGACTGGAAGCTCGATCATCTCGCCGACCGCCTGTTCGGCACACTCAGCGACGGCGAGCAGAAGCGCGTCCAGATCGCGCGCGCCGTGATGACCGACCCGGAGCTGCTGCTGCTGGACGAGCCGACCGCCAGCCTCGACCTCGGCTCCCGCGAGGAGCTGCTGCAGCTGCTCAGCGGCTACGCCGCGTCGCCGACGACGCCGGCCATGGTGATGGTCACCCATCACGTGGAGGAGATCCCCGTCGGGTTCACGCACGTGATGCTGATGCGCGAGGGCGGCGCCGTCGCCCAGGGGCCGATCGCCGAGACGCTGACGGCGGAGGCGCTCAGTGACGCGTTCGGCATGCCCATCACGCTGACCGTGGACGAGGGGCGCTACGCCGCGCGGGCGGCCCGTTCCTGAGCCCGCCGAAGGACTGCTAAAGTAGATCCTTGGTGCAATCGCATCGCAGACTTCCCTCGCTCTGGCACAATCCAGGGCAACACGTAAGGAATCCCATGAAGACTGACATCCACCCCGACTACCAGGCCGTCGTTTTCCGCGACCTCGGCTCGGGCGAGACCTTCCTCACCCGTTCCACCGTCACCAGCGACAAGACGATCGAGCTGGACGGCGTGGAGTACCCCGTCGTCGACGTCGAGATCTCCTCGGCCTCGCACCCGTTCTACACGGGCAAGCAGCGCATCATGGACTCGGCCGGTCGTGTCGAGAAGTTCAACCAGCGCTTCAAGAACTTCGGCGGCTCTCAGAGCTGAAGCCAGCAGAGGACGCCCTCGGATCACTCGATCCGGGGGCGTTCTGCTGTCCGCTGCTCGGTGAGTGCGAGCCGTCTTCTCGGGCCGCGCGGCGACCAGGATCACACATCGATGCGGATGTGGTCGCCGTCGATCGCCCAGGGCGGATCGCCGGGTGAGGGTGCGGGAGCGGTGCGCTTGGTCGCCCGATCCCGCTCGATGTGAGCCTCGTACGCCTCGGGGTTGAAGACCGCGTCGAAGCCGTCGACCAGGCCGGCGCCGGAGCCGTCGTACTTCGTCTCGACAGGGCGGGCGGACATGCTCCACCGGATCACCATGACGACGCCGGCGACCGGCACCAGTAACCACGCCGCGACCAGCATCCAGCCGAACAGCTCGCCCATGCTCACAGCGTAGGCCGTTCGTCGCCCGCTCAGGCGATCAGCCACGGATCGGCCAGCTGCCGTCCACGCTCTCGGCGGGATCGAGCCGGCCCACCCTGATGAAGTACTCGGTCAGGCTCGCAGCCTGATCACGCGCCCATCCGATCTGCTGCGTGTGCAGCTCAGCCGCCGTGAGCGGGAGGGCGAACTCCCTCGCCAGGGCCAGCGCCACGCGGCCGGCGGCCACGGCATCCGCCGATGCCTCGTGCGCGTCGTCGAGAGGCACGGCGTAGTGCTCGGCCACGACGCTCAGCGTGCGCTTGCCGCGGCGGTAGCGGTCGTGGGCCTTGTCGATCACGAGCGGGTCGATCACGGGCTGCGGGCTCACCAGCGGCGCGACCCCATGGCGCGCCGACTCGTGCGCCAGCAGCGAGAAGTCGTACGAGGCGTTGTACGCCACGATCGGCATGCCCTGGGCGAACAGCGTCCGCAGCGCGGCGCTGACCTGTGCGACCACCTCGGCCGCGGGACGACCGTGAGCGCGGGCGTGCTCCGTGCTGATCCCGTGCACGGCGGCCGCTCCGTCGGGGATCGGGATGCCGGGATCGGCGAGCCAGTCGCGGGCGGCGATCTCGCGTCCGTGACGATCGAGCACGCCGACGTGCGCGGTGACGATCCGATCGGTCGCGACGTCCACTCCCGTCGTCTCCAGATCGAACACGCCCACCCGGGTGAGCCAGGCCGGCAGCGGAATCGTGGTGGTCATGGCATCACCGTAGGACGCACCACCGACGTCGCTCCGGCGGCCCGCCGCAGTCCTCGCTCACCGGCGGGGCGATCCGCCCTCGGCGCGCGACCCGGCACTGGTGTGCACATTCGCGGAATCCGAATTGTTCTCCACACATCGCGCGATCAGGCCGATGAAGGTCCCACCCCGCGGTGCACGCTGTTCTCACCCGGGGTTCATCCCGGCAAGACAGGAGCAGAGCATGACAATCAGGAACGACACCATCGTGATCGCCGGCAACATCGGCAACGACCCCGTCAAGAACGAGACCCGCAACGGCAAGGCCGTCATCAACTTCCGCGTGGCGACCTCGTCCAGCTACCTCGATCAGCGCACCGGGGAATGGGTGGAGACGCCCTCCAGCTGGTACGCCGTCTCGGCGTTCGGCCACATCGCCGAGCACGCCAAGGCGTCGCTGCACTGCGGCGACCCCGTGATCGTGGTCGGCCGGCTCAAGCTGAAGGAGTGGGAGTCGGGCGGACGGAAGAGCGTCGACGCGGAGATCACCGCCGACTCAATCGGCCACGACCTCAGCTGGGGCACGAGCGCGTTCGTGCGTCGTCAGCGTGCGGCGACCACCGGGCAGGCCCAGGCGGCGCCGGCGACACCGGACGTCACGTCGTCCGCGGACGACGAGACCGCGGCGGACGAGTCCACGGCGCAGGAGCGGGATGCCTGGGAAGCCGCCGGCCTGACGACCGCGGACGGCGGTGAGAGCACCGCCGACGCCGAGCTCGCGTATTCGTGAGGGCCTCCGCGGCCGTCGCGCGGGGAGACGCCGCAGAGCGGCGGAGACGGATCGCACTCGAGCACCGCCTAGACTGCTGAGCGTGCTTCGTGGGTCGACCGTCTCCGCCGCCGCGCGCCGCGTCGTGGGTGCGACAGCGGGAGCGGTGCTCATCGCGACCGGGCTGCTGGGATGCTCGGCATCCGACGTCGACCGGGAGCCGGCCCCCTCCGCGTCCGCGTCCGCGCGTCCGTCGACGTCACCCGGCGCATCGCCCTCGCCATCGCCCCGCAGTGCGCCCACGCTGATGCCGGACGGCACCGCTGACGACAACCTGCCGCTGTTCACGGCGGTCACGGCGAAGGTCTGGGCCTCGTCAGACCGGCTCCGCGGCCGCGCGTACGTCGACGCGCTGGCGGCGGCGGGATTCCCGAAGGAGCGGATGCAGGTCACGCACGACCTCACCACCGTGGGGCGCGCCGTGGAGAGCCTGCAGTTCTCGGTGGCCTGGGGCGAGGACGCGTGCTTGATCGGGCAGGTCGGGCCCTCCACCGGCGAACCGGTCACGGCGGTCATGCCGCAGCTGGCCGAGGGCCGCTGCCTGGTGGGGAGCACGCGGCCGATCGACTGGTGAGCGCGGACGGCGTCGCGGAGAGCACGGGCGAAGACGGGTAGGCTGGTGAGTCGGCTCCCAGAGCCGTTCCGCGTGCCCGCTGACTGAAGGAGAGCTGCTTCGTGGCCGAGTACATCTATTCCATGGTGCGAGCCCGCAAGGCGGTGGGCGACAAGCTCATCCTCGATGACGTCACCATGGCGTTCCTGCCGGGAGCGAAGATCGGCATGGTCGGTCCGAACGGCGCGGGCAAGTCGACGATCCTGAAGATCATGGCCGGGCTGGACACACCCTCCAACGGCGAGGCCAAGCTCACGCCGGGCTTCTCCGTCGGCATCCTGATGCAGGAGCCGGAGCTCGACGAGTCCAAGACCGTGCTGGAGAACATCCAGGAGGGCGTGGCGATCAAGCCCAAGCTGGATCGCTTCAACGAGATCTCCGCGCTGATGGCAGACCCGGATGCCGACTTCGACGCGCTGCTGGCCGAGATGGGCGTGCTCCAGGAGGAGATCGACGCCGCCGACGGCTGGGACCTCGACTCCCAGCTGGAGCAGGCGATGGACGCGCTGCGCACCCCGCCGGCGGATGCCGAGGTGGGTCCGCTCTCCGGCGGTGAGCGCCGCCGTGTCGCGCTGGCCAAGCTGCTGCTGCAGAAGCCGGACCTGCTGCTGCTCGACGAGCCGACCAACCACCTCGACGCCGAGAGCGTGCTGTGGCTCGAGCAGCATCTGAAGGACTACAAGGGCGCGGTCATCGCCGTCACGCACGACCGGTACTTCCTCGACCACGTCGCCGAGTGGATCGCCGAGGTCGATCGCGGAAGGCTGCTCGGCTACGAGGGCAACTACTCGACCTACCTCGAGCAGAAGGCGGCCCGCCTGGACATCCAGGGCAAGAAGGACGCCAAGCTCGCCAAGCGACTGAAGGACGAGCTGGAGTGGGTGCGATCCAGCGCCAAGGGACGCCAGACCAAGTCGAAGGCGCGTCTGGCCCGCTACGAGGAGATGGCGGCCGAGGCCGAGCGCACCAGGAAGCTCGACTTCGAGGAGATCCAGATCCCCGCAGGACCGCGCCTGGGCAACGTCGTGATCGAGGCGAAGAACCTGCAGAAGGGCTTCGGCGACCGGATGCTGATCGACGGGCTGAGCTTCAGTCTGCCGCCGAACGGCATCGTCGGCGTGATCGGGCCCAACGGCGTCGGGAAGACCACCCTCTTCAAGACCATCGTGGGCTTGGAGCCGCTGGACGGCGGGGAGCTGAAGATCGGGGAGACGGTCAAGATCAGCTACGTCGACCAGAGCCGCGCGAGCATCGATCCGAACAAGAACCTGTGGGAGGTCGTCTCGGACGGACTGGACTTCATCACCGTCGGCAAGACCGAGATCCCCTCGCGTGCGTACGTGTCGAAGTTCGGCTTCAAGGGACCCGACCAGCAGAAGAAGGCCGGAGTGCTCTCCGGTGGTGAGCGCAACCGGCTGAACCTGGCGCTCACGCTCAAGGAGGGCGGCAACCTGCTGCTACTCGACGAGCCGACCAACGACCTCGACGTGGAGACCCTCAGCTCGCTGGAGAACGCCCTGCTGGAGTTCCCGGGCTGCGCTGTCGTGATCACGCACGACCGGTGGTTCCTCGACCGCATCGCCACGCACATCCTCGCCTACGAGGGCACCGACGAGAACCCGTCGCAGTGGCACTGGTTCGAGGGCAACTTCGAGGCGTACGAGAAGAACAAGATCGAGCGGATGGGACCGGAGGCGGCGCGCCCGCACCGCACCACCCACCGCAAGCTGACCCGCGACTAGCGGCGATGAGCGGCCGAGTCACGGCATCCCTCGAGCGCATCGGCGAGGACGGGCGTCTGCACATCCCCATCCAGCTGCGCTGGGGGGATCTGGATGCCTTCAATCACGTCAACAACACGGCGATGCTCAAGCTCCTGGAAGAAGCGCGTGTGCGCGCGTTCTGGAAGCCCGCGCCGGGGGAGTCCGCGCCGCCGACGGCGATCCTGGACTCGGGCCTGTCCTTCGGGATGCTGACGCTCATCGCCCGGCAGGAGATCGAGTATCTCGCGCCGGTGCCGTATCAGCGGCATCCACTGGACATCCAGATGTGGTTCGGCAAGCTCGGCGGCTCCAGCCTGGAGGTCTGCTACGAGGTGCACGCGGACGCCGCCGCGGAGCAGCAGGCGCTGTACGCACGGGCGACGACCGTCATGGTGCTGGTGGATGCCGCATCGGGCCGGCCCGTGCGGCTCACGCCGGAGATGCGCACGGCGTGGGAGCCGCTGGTCGGCGAGCCGCTGACCTATCGCCGCCGGTGACCGGCCGCGGGCGTCACAGTTCGGGGACGCGGATCATGATCTCCTGCGCCACGGTCGCGATCAGCACGCCGCCGCGCGTGTAGATGCGACCGTTCGCGAGCCCGCGGCCGCCGCGGGCGTTGGGGGACTGCTGCACGTACAGCATCCACTCGTCCACTCGGCCGAAGCGGTGCCACCACATCGCGTGGTCGAGGCTCGCGACCTTCAGGCCCGGCGTCTGCCAGGTGATGCCGTGGCGACGCAGGATCGACTCCTGGATGGTCATGTCGCTGAGATAGGCCAGTGCAGCGCGATGCAGCCGCGGGTCGTCGGGCAGGGGTGCGCGCATGCGCATCCACACCGCCTGCTGCGGTACGCGCTCGCCCGCGACCTCGAGGAAGAGCGGGCCGGTGACGTGACGGATGTCGGCAGGCCGGTCCGACAGCAGCCTGCCGGTGATCGGATGCACCCGCCCGATCAGCTCGTCGTCCGAGGGCAGCGACTCCGGCTCCGGGACACCGTCCGGGAAGGGCTCCGCATGCTCCAGGCCCGGATCCTCGTCCTGGAACGAGGAGATCATCGAGAAGATCGGCACACCGGCCTGGTACGCCTGCACTCGGCGCGTGGAGAACGAGCGCCCGTCGTGGATGCGGTCCACGGCGAAGGTGATCCCCTGGGTCGCATCGCCCGGGCGCAGGAAGTAGCCGTGCATGGAGTGCACGATCCGCTCCTCGGGGAGAGTGCGCTCCGCCGCGACCAGCGACTGCGACAGCACCTGCCCGCCGTAGACCCGGCCGGTGGGCATCGGGTGCGAGACGCCGGTGAAGATGTCCTCGGTGGTCCGCGCGGCCGAGGCATCCAGGTCGAGCACCTGCATCAGGTTCTGAACGGATCGGCGGGCGCTCTCCTCGGCGGTCATCAGGCTAGTTTAGAAGAAATGACCACTCCTCTCGTTCTCGCCGACGCGCACACCGCGCGCGACGTGCTGACCTTCGCCGGCCGCGCCGCCCAGGCCGGCGCCGACGGCGTGCGCCTGCAGGCAGCCGGCGGGGTGCTGGCGCTCACGGCCGCAGCGCTCGCGCCGCAGGGATTGTTCGATCAGACCCCGACGATCCTGGCGATGCGCATCGTGCAGGCCGATCCCGAGCTGCGCTGCGACCTCGTCGTGGAGTCGCTGACACCGAGCCCGGAACCGGCCGAGCTGCTGCTGCCGGACACCGCCGTGTCACCCGCGTGGGCCGGCGTCGCGCCGCCGCGCGGAGGCTGGGAGCACGTGGGCGCTCTCCCGGCGCGCGTCATCGCCGAGCGCGCGCAGTGGGGCATCTCCGCCGTCGCCCATGGCAGCCCCGTCGGCGCGGGAGAGGATGCCGTGCGGGCGCTGCGCGCGCGCATCTGGGGCGAGCCGGACGAGGATCTCGGCGGACTGCCGCGCGGGGTGGCGTTCGCGGCCCATGCCTTCGGGTTCGTGGCGGGGGGCGAGCAGGTGCGAGTCACGGCATCGGGGCGGTGGACGCGACTCGCGTTCGCACGCGGTCACGTGCTCAGCCGCGGTCCGGTCGCGACGGGGCTGACCGACGTGCGGGCGACCGGTCGGCCACTTCGACAGGATCAGTGACCCAGGAGGTCGACAGGCTCAGTGACCCAGGAGGTCGACAGGCTCAGTGACCCAGGAGGGGGAGCGGGCTCAGTCGTTCCGCGCCGCCGCTCGACCGGCCTGGCGGCCGGAGAACAGGCAGCCGCCGAGGAACGTGCCCTCCAGTGCTCGATACCCGTGCACGCCGCCGCCGCCGAAACCGCTCGCCTCACCCGCCGCGTACAGCCCGGGAACCGGCTGACCGTCCGGCGCCAGCGCGCGGCCGTCGAGATCGGTCTGGATGCCGCCGAGCGACTTGCGGGTGAGCACGTGCAGCTTCACGGCGATCATGGGGCCGGCAGCGGGGTCCTGCAGCCGGTGCGGGGGAGCCGTGCGGATCAGCTTGTCGCCCCGGTAGGAGCGCATCGAGCGCAGCATCGAGATCTGCGCGTCCTTGGTGAAGTCGTTGCCGATCTCGCGGTCGCGCGCGAGAACCTCCTGGCGGGCGTGATCGACATCGAGTGCCTCGCCGCCGGGCATCCGCTGCATCTGCCCGAGCAGGGTCTCCAGATCGTCCTCGACGATGAAGTCGGCCCCCTCGTCCAGGAACGACTGCACCGGTCCGGTCGGACCCTTCGCCAGGCGCGACTTCAGCAGCAGGGCGACGTCCTTGCCCGTCAGGTCGGGATTCTGCTCGCTGCCCGAGAGCGCGAACTCCTTCTCGACGATCTTGAGCGTCGTGATGAACCAGGAGTGGTCGTGACCGGTGGTGCGCAGATGCGCCAGCGTGCCGAGCGTGTCGAAACCGGGGTAGAGCGGCACAGGCAGTCGCTTGCCGGTGGCATCCAGCCACAGCGACGAGGGACCGGGGAGGATGCGGATGCCGTGGCTCGGCCACACCGGATCCCAGTTCTGGATGCCCTCCACGTAATGCCACATGCGGTCGCCGTTGATCAGGTGCGCGCCGGCCGCCTCCGACACGGCGTGCATGGATCCGTCGACGTAGGCGGGGACGCCCGTGAGCAGGTGCTGCGGCGGGGTTCCGAGGCGGGCCGGCCACGCCGCTCGCACCAGGTCGTGATTGCCGCCGATGCCTCCGGAGGCGACGACCACGGCATCCGCCCTGATCTCGAACTCACCCGCACGCGTGCGCGACGACGACACTCCCCGCGGGGAGAGGTCGTCGGCCAGGACGTCACCGCGCGCGCCCGCCACCGAACCGTCCTCGAGCACGAGCCCGGTCACCCGGTGCCGGGGGAGGATCGTCGCCAGCCCCTCCGCCTCCGCGTGCTCCACGGCGGCTGCGAACGGCGCGACGA
The DNA here is from genome assembly GCF_031844385.1 of Microbacterium sp. ARD32. Lineage (NCBI taxonomy): Bacteria > Bacillati > Actinomycetota > Actinomycetes > Micrococcales > Microbacteriaceae > Microbacterium > Microbacterium sp. ARD32. Next base: position 1,446,923 of record NZ_JAUZVD010000001.1, on the reverse strand, counting down.
TGCCGGGGCCGGTGCCCCAGGTGATGTGGAAGCGCGGCACGGAGTTGCCCGGCCCGATCGCACCGCTTCCGCCGCGCTCCGCCCAGCCCACCACCGGGAAGAAGCCGACGCCCCGCTCGCGCAGCCAGCTGCGCTTCTCGCCGGCGGCGAACTGCAGATAGGCGCTCGCCCAGCGGCGCGGCCACTCGTCCTCGGGTCGATCGAAGCCGGCGTTGCCGAACCAGTCCTGGGTGGCCAGCTCGAGCGAGTCGCGGATGCCCATGCGGCGCTGCTCCGGGGAGTCGATCAGGAACAGGCCGCCGAACGACCACCATGCCTGACCGCCCAGATTCGCGCGCGGCTCCTGATCGATGATCGTCACGCGTCTGCCCGAAGCCAGGGCCTCGCCAGCGGCGACCAGGCCCGACAGGCCCCAGCCGATGACGAGCACATCCGTGTGGTGCGTGGGCGATGTCATGGCGACTCCTTCGTCGACGATGGTGACTGCGGGGCTAGGAGGTGAGTCCCAGGTCCGGACGGCGCTCCGTGGCCGGCCCGATGCCGGGCGAGGGCTCGAACGTGTTCACCAGCGAGTGCGCCGCTCGCTGCAGGTAGTCCCAGAAGGCGGCATCGTGCAGGGGCGAGAGCCGCGCCTCGTCGAGTGCGGTGCGCATGTGCGCGAGCCAGCGGTCGCGAGCATCCGGATTGACGTGGAAGGGGACGTGCCGCATCCGCAGGCGCGGGTGACCGCGTCGCTCGCTGTACGTGCCCGGGCCGCCCCAGTACTGCTCGAGGAACATCGTCAGCCGCTCGGCGGCCGGCCCGAGATCCTCCTCCGGATACATCGGTTTGAGCACCGGGTCGTGCGCGACCTCGCGGTAGAAGACCTCGACGATGCGCCGGAAGGTCTCGTGCCCGCCGATCTCGTCGTAGAAGCTCACGTCGGGTCCCCCTCGTGATCGCCCGGCCTCCGGCGCCGCCAGATGCCGCGTTCGGCGATCGGGGGCACGCCGGTGACCGGGTTCGGCCGGGTGCGCGGCGGGTTGGCGCCGCGCACCCGGCGCGCCCCCTCGAAGCCGCTGAGGTTGACGGATGCCAGCTGCGGCACGGTGATGTCCTTGGCGAGCATGGCGTCGCGCAGCCGCCGGCGCAGCTCCTGAGACACGTCGTCCATCGCGAGCGCTCGGGTCTTGACCACCACTCGCACGACGAGCGCCTCGCCGTCGATGGTGCGCAGCCCCCAGATCTCGGGCTTCTCGATGATGCGGGTGCGCCACTTGGGGTCCTTGGCGAGTCCCTCGGCGGTCGCGAGCATCGTCTCCTCGACCACGTCGAGGTCGGCGTCGGGGGAGACGCCCAGGTCGATGATCGCGCGCGCCCAGCCCTGCGACATGTTGCCGATGCGGGTCACCTCGCCGTTGCGCACGTACCAGAGGGTGCCGTTGACGTCGCGTACCTGCGTGACGCGGACGCTGACGTACTCGACCACGCCGGATGCCAGTCCCAGGTCGACCACGTCGCCGATGCCGATCTGGTCCTCGGCGACGAGGAAGATGCCGTTGAGCACGTCCTTGACGATGTTCTGCGCGCCGAAGCCGAGACCCGCGCCGACCGCAGCCGTGAGCAGGGTCAGGGATCCCAGCAGGCTGGGATCGACCGCGTTGACGATCAGCACCAGCGCGATCACCACGAGCATCACGTTGACGATGTTCTGCAGGATCGATCCGAGGGTGCGCGTGCGCTGGACGAGCCTCATGTCGGCCAGGGGGGAGCGCTCCAGCGCCTGGGTGTCGTCGACGTTGGCCTTGCTCTTGGCGCTGTTGACGATGCGCTGCACGACCCGGCGGATCACGAACCGCAGCAGGAAGGCGATGATCACGCACGCGGCGATGATCGCCACCACGGTGAGAGCTCTGCCGCCGAAGATCAGCAGGCGCTCGAGCACGTCGTCCCACACGCCGGTGGCGGGGGGATCAGGCGCCGGTGTCGCAGCCGCGGGCACGATGTTCATCCCCTCGATCCTACCGAGCGGGGACCGGCGCGGAGCGACGATCGGAGGGGGCTGTGGAGGGCCCACGCGGCCCGGAGGCTCCGACCGGCGCGGAGCGACGATCGGAGGGGGCTGTGGAGGGCCCACGCGGCCCGGAGGCTCCGACCGGCGCGGAGCGACGATCGGAGGGGGCCGTGGGGATCAGTCCTCCGCGTCGCGCGACTGCGCGGCGAGTGCGCGCTCCACGTCCGCGAGGTTCTCGTGCACCAGACGACGCAGGGCGGGCGCGGCGTCCTGGTTCTCCGAGAGCCACGCACGAGTGGCGTCGCGCAGCTCGACGTTCGCGAGTGAGCGGGGGTACAGGCCGACGATCAGGTAATCGGCGATCTGGTAGGTGCGCCCCTCCCAGATCGGCACGAGCATGTCGAAGTACTTCGGGATGAACTCGCCCAGCACATCGGCGCCGGACGGGTGCACGAATCCGGCGGCCGCGGCGCGGACGATGGTGTTCGGCAGGTCGGCGTTGTCGATGAGCGACGACCAGGCGGACTGCTTGGCCGCCGTGCTCGGCAGCGCCGCGCGCGCCTGGGCCGCGAACTCCGCGCCCTTGGACGTGTTGTCCGCGGCGAGCGCGGCGTCGATCGTCGCGGCATCCGTGGCCCCGGCGGCAGCCAGTCCGACCAGCAGCAGCCACGACAGGTCGGCGTCGATCTCGAGCCCGGGCAGGGTCTCCTCGCCCGAGCGCAGCCGCCCGACGATGCCGGCGTGCTCGTCGGTGACGAGAACGTTGGCGAAAGCGGTGACCAGCTGCAGCTGGCTGTCGCTGCCCGACTCGGCTTGCTGCGCGAGCGTCCACAGGCCGTCGGCGATCTTCTCCCGCGCGGCGGCGCGTGATTCCGGGGCGACGTAGCTGGCGGCGGCCAGCAGCAGCTGCGCGAGAGTGGTGCGCACCGTGGTCGACTCGGTCTCGCGGCCGATGTTGCCCAGCACCAGGTCGATGTAGTCGGATGCCGAGCTCTCGGCATCCCGGGTCTGGTCCCAGGCCGCCCCCCACACCAGCGAGCGGGCGAGCGGGTCGCTGATGTCGGAGAGGTGCTCGATGGCGGTGGCGAGGGAGCGCTCGTCCAGCCGGATCTTCGCGTAGGCGAGGTCCTTGTCGTTCAGCAGCACCATGTCCGGGCGCTGCAGGCCCTGCAGCTCGGGGATCTCGGTGCGGTCGCCGTCGATGTCGACCTCGACGTGGTGCGTGCGCACCAGGGCGTCGCCGTCGAGGCTGTAGAAGCCGATGCCGAGGCGGTGCGGGCGGATCGTCGGATAGTCGGCCGGCGCGGTCTGCGTCACGGCGAACCGGGTGATGGTCCCCGTGGAATCCTCGACGATCACGGGGGCGAGCGTGTTGACGCCGGCGGTCTCCAGCCACTTCTTGGCCCAGGTCCCCAGTTCGCGGCCGCTGGTGGCCTCCAGCTCGACGAGCAGATCGTTCAGCTCGGTATTGCCCCAGGAGTGCTTCTGGAAGTACTGGCCGACGCCGGCGAAGAACGCGTCGATGCCGACCCAGGCCGCCAGCTGCTTGAGCACGGAGCCGCCCTTGGCGTAGGTGATGCCGTCGAAGTTGACCAGCACGTCCTGCAGGTCGTTGATCTCGGCGACGATCGGGTGCGTGGACGGCAGCTGATCCTGCCGGTACGCCCAGGTCTTCTCCATCGCGTTGAACGTGGTCCACGCCTCGGTCCACTCGGTGGCCTCGGCCGTGGCGATGGTGGAGGCCCACTCGGCGAACGACTCGTTCAGCCACAGGTCGTTCCACCACTTCATGGTGACCAGGTCGCCGAACCACATGTGCGCCAGCTCGTGCAGGATCGTGACGACGCGGCGCTCCTTGACGGCATCCGTCACCTTGCTGCGGAACACGTACGTCTCGGTGAAGGTCACCGCGCCGGCGTTCTCCATCGCGCCGGCGTTGAACTCCGGCACGAACAGCTGATCGTACTTGGCGAACGGGTAGGGCACGCCGAACTTCGACTCGTAGTAGGCGAAGCCCTCGCGGGTCTTGTCGAAGATGTAGTCGGCGTCGAGGTGCGACCACAGGCTCCTGCGACCGTAGACGCCCAGGGGGATCACCCGGCCGGAGGCGCTGGTGAGCTCGGAGAACGTGGCCTCGTACGGGCCGGCGATGAGCGCGGTGATGTAGGAGGAGATGCGCGGCGTGGGCTCGAAGCCCCACGTGGCGGTCTGCTGGGTGCCGGAGTCGGTGGACGCATCGTGCACGATCGGCTCCGGCGTCGGGGAGTTGGAGACCACCTTCCACGCCGCGGGAGCGGTCACCGTGAACTGGAAGGTGGCCTTCAGATCAGGCTGCTCGAACACGGCGAACATGCGACGCGAGTCCGGCACCTCGAACTGGGAGTACAGGTACACCTCGCCGTCGACGGGGTCGACGAACCGGTGCAGGCCCTCGCCGGTGTTCGTGTACAGGCAGTCCGCGTCGACGATGAGCACGTTCTCGGCCTGCAGACCGGCCAGCGCGATGCGGGAGTCGCTGAACACCTGCGCCGGATCCAGCTGCTCTCCGTTGAGCGAGATCTCCCGCACCTCGCGAGCGATCAGGTCGATGAAGGTGGCGCTCGCGGGTGTCGCGGTGAAGCGCACCACGCTGCGCGAGCCGAACACCGCGGCGCCCTTGGTCAGGTCGAGCGAGACCTGATAGGACTGCGTGTCGATGACGGCGCGGCGCTCCTGCGCTTCGGTACGGGTGAGGTTCTCTCCAGGCACAGCTGTTTTCTCCCAGTGGTGAGGGGTGTCGTGCATCGTCGGCACTGCTGGCGCCGACGGCAACCATGACAGCCTACGCCAGCCGCCGCGCAGGGCAAGCGGCTCCGCGCTGGCTCATAGCCTGGAGTGCGAGGATGAGCGCCGTGATCCCTGAAGCAACGGATGTCGTCCTGCACGCCTCTTCCGCAGCATCCGGGGGTGAGCCCTTCGTCGAGCAGCCGGTCGCGTACGACGCGATCCTGCTCGCCGGCTTCGGCGGTCCCGAGGGGCAGGACGACGTCATCCCGTTCCTGCGCAACGTGACGCGCGGCCGCGGCATCCCGGACGAGCGTCTCGAGGAGGTCGCGCACCACTACCGGCACTTCGGCGGCGTGAGCCCCATCAACGGCCAGAACCGCGCGCTGAAGGCCGCCCTCGAGGCCGAGCTGGAGGCGCGCTCGATCGCGCTGCCGGTGTACTGGGGCAACCGCAACTGGGCGCCGTACCTGGAGGATGCCGTCGCCGAGGCCGCCGGGCGAGGTCACACGACGCTGCTCGCCTTCGCCACCAGCGCGTACAGCTCCTTCTCGAGCTGCCGCCAGTACCGCGAGGACTTCGCACGGGTGCTGGACGGCTCCGAGTACGACGGCGTGGTCACGATCGACAAGATCCGCCCGTTCTACGATCACCCCGGCTTCGTGCAGGCGTTCGTGGCCGGCGTGCACGATGCGGTGGAGGAGTACCTCGCCGACGGCGTCGCGGCCGACGCCATCCAGGTGCTCTTCTCGACGCACAGCATCCCTTCGACCGATGCCGAGCGTTCCGGGCCGCGCGACATCGACTGGGGTCCCGGGGGCGCGTACGCCGCCCAGCACGAGGCCGTCGCTGCCTGGGTGATGGACCGGGTGGCGGAGCTGACTCCCGCGGCGGCGGAGGTGCCATGGGAGCTCGTCTACCAGTCGCGCTCGGGTCCTGCGACCCAGCCGTGGCTCGAGCCGGACGTCTGCGACGTGATCGGCGAGCTCGCAGGCCGCGGCCGGCAGGCAGTGGTGGTGGTGCCGGTCGGATTCATGAGCGATCACATGGAGGTGCTCTGGGATCTCGATACCGAAGCGAAGGAGGCGGCCGAGCAGGCCGGGCTCCGTTTCGTGCGCACCCCCACCCCGGGCGTGTCGCCGGCATTCGCGGCCGGGATCGTCGACCTCATCCAGGAGCGGCTGGAAGGCCGCCCCGACGCGGACCGTGCCCGCGTGGCGTCGGTGGGCGGCTCCTTCGACGTGTGCCGGCCGGGATGCTGCGAGAACGTGCGCGCCGGATTCAAGCGCGCCGCCGCGGGTGTCCTGCCCTGAACCCACGGCGTCGCTGAACCCGTCGGGTCGCTGAGCCGGGCCCACGCGCCCCCGAGGCCCCGGCCAGCGCGCAGCGATGGCTGGAGTGGGGCGTGGGGATCGAAGCGTCGCGAATAGGATGTCTTCATGCGCATCCACATCGCCACCGATCACGCAGGGCTCGACTTCTCCACCCGCCTGCAGGAGCATCTGCGCTCGGCCGGTCACGAGGTGACCGACCACGGGCCGGTGGAGTACGACGCGCTGGATGACTATCCCGCCTTCTGCATCCGCGCGGCGCAGGCCGTGGTCGCCGACCAGACCTCCGGCATCGAGGCGCTCGGCGTGGTGTTCGGCGGCTCGGGCAACGGCGAGCAGATCGCCGCGAACAAGGTGAACGGCATCCGCGCGGCGCTGGTGTGGAACACCTCCACCGCGGAGCTCGCCCGCGAGCACAACGATGCGAACGTCATCTCGATCGGGGCGCGCCAGCACACCTTCGACGAGGTGATCTCCTTCATCGACACCTTCATCGCCACGCCGTTCTCGGACGAGGAGCGGCACGTGCGGCGGATCGCCCAGATCGCCGACTTCGAGACCTCCGGCGCACTGCTCCCGGATCCGCGGCAGGGAGGTGTCGGCGCCGACGGACGCGCCTGACATGCCCGAGGGTCACTCCGTCCACCGCATCGCGCGCCAGTTCGCCCGCAACTTCGCAGGTCTCCCGGTGCGCGCCTCCAGCCCGCAGGGTCGCTTCGCCGAGGGAGCGTCCGTGCTCGACGGCCGCGAGATGCTGCAGGCGAAGGCGGTCGGCAAGCAGATGTTCCTGGAGTTCGAGGGCGACACCTGGCTGCGCGTGCACCTGGGCCTGTACGGTGCGTGGGACTTCGCCGGTGAGATCCTCGTCGATCCGACGATCGCCTCGGCCAACGGCCGGATGGGGCAGACCAACCAGCGCGGCACCGACCTGGAGGAGGAGATCTTCGACGACGCGGGGGAGAACTCGCTGACCTCGATCGGCGCACCGCGCCGAACCCGCGTGCACGTGCGGATGTCCGAGCAGACGAAGGGGCTCGCAGAGGAGGGCGTCGAGTGGCCGCCGCCGGTCGTCGGCCAGGTGCGCCTGCGGCTGATGACCTCCGTGACCTGTGCAGACCTGCGCGGTCCGACCGCGTGCGAGCTGCAGACGCCCGAGCAGATGCTCGCCACCGTGGCGAAGCTGGGCCCCGACCCGCTGGTGGGAGACCCCGCCGAGGGCGAGGAGCGCTTCGTGCGCATCGTGCGCCGCAAGCCCACCGCGATCGCGCTGCTGCTGATGGATCAGTCCGTCGTCAGCGGCATCGGCAACGTGTACCGCGCCGAGATGCTCTTCCGTGCCCGGCTGAACCCGCACACGCCGGGCAGGGACGTGCCCGAGGAGGTCGTCCGGCAGCTGTGGCGCGACTGGGTGCGGCTGCTGGCGATCGGCGTGGACACCGGCCAGATGATGACCATGGACGACCTCACCGCGGAGCAGTACCGGGCGGCGATGGCCAGCCGGGACGATCGCCACTGGGTGTACCACCGCGCGGGGCTCCCCTGCCGGGTGTGCGGCACCGAGATCGCGCTCGAGGAGCTCGGCGCGCGCAAGCTGTACTGGTGCCCGTTCTGTCAGAGATGACCGACTCGCGCCCCGAGTGCTGGAACCTGAGTGCCCGCTGTGAATAGGATGTCCGAATCCGTTCGCAATGATGCACGACAGGAGAAGTCATGGACCTATCCGGCCTCGAAGCCGTCCTGAAGAACATCAGCTCGTGGGTCTGGGGGCCGTGGATCCTCATCCCGCTGCTCCTCGGTACGGGTCTGTACCTCACGATCCGCCTCGGTGGGATCCAATTCCTCAAGCTCGGCGCCGCGCTCAGGCTGGGACTGTTCACCCGCAAGGACCCCGGGTCGGACGGTGACATCTCGCAGTTCCAGGCGCTGACCACGGCCCTGGCCGCCACAGTCGGCACGGGCAACATCGTCGGAGTCGCCACCGCCATCGGCGTCGGCGGACCCGGCGCGCTGTTCTGGATGTGGGTGACCGGCCTGCTCGGCATGGCGTCGAAGTACTCCGAGGCGTTCCTGGGCGTGCGCTTCCGCACGACGGATGCCGCGGGTGAGAAATCCGGAGGGCCGCAGTACTACCTGGAACGCGGCATCAGGAACCGCTTCGGAAAGTTCCTCGCGATCTTCTTCGCGATCTCCGCGGTGATCGCGTGCTTCGGCATCGGCAACATGACGCAGGGCAACTCGATCTCGGCGAACCTGGAGAGCAGCTTCAACGTCCCGACCTGGGTGACCGGCATCGCACTGACCGTGTTCGCGCTGCTGGTGCTCGTCGGCGGCATCAAGTCCATCGGTCGCGTGACAGCCGGTCTCGTGCCGGTGATGATCATCTTCTACGTGCTCGGCGCGATCTACATCCTCATTGCCAACATCGCCGGCGTCCCGGCGGCGTTCGCGCAGATCTTCAGCGAGGCGTTCACCGGCACCAGTGCGGTCGGCGGCTTCGCGGGATCGCTGATCATCGTCGCCGTGCAGATGGGCGTGGCACGCGGCATCTTCTCGAACGAGTCGGGCATGGGCTCGGCGGCCATCGCCGCCGCTGCCGCGAAGACCAGCCATCCCGTGCGTCAGGGGCTCGTGTCGATGACGCAGACCTTCATCGACACGATCATCGTGGTGACCTGCACGGGCTTGGTGATCATCACCACCGGCACGTGGAACAAGGTCGACCCCGAGACGGGAGAGCAGATCAGCGCCGCCCTGATGACCGGCGAGGCGTTCTCGCACGGACTGCCGGGCGAGTGGGGCCATTACATCGTGACGATCGGGCTCGTGCTCTTCGCCGGCTCGACGATCCTCGGCTGGTCGTACTACGGCGAGCGCAGTCTGGAGCGGCTGGTGGGCGTGAAGGCGATCATGCCGTATCGCATCGTCTTCTCGCTGGTCGTCTTCGTCGGCTGCACGACGGAGCTCGGTGTCGTCTGGGCGTTCTCGGACGTCATGAACGGACTCATGGCGCTGCCGAACCTCATCGGACTGCTCGTGCTCTCGGGCCTGGTGGCACGTGAGACGAAGAAGTATCTGGACAACGATCCGAAGCTGACCGCAACGACCGAAGAGGTGAACGCCTTCATGGCGGGTGACGCGGCCTTCGAGGACTGGAAGACGCAGGCGATCCCGGTGGTCAAGAACAGCTAGCCCGACCGGCGGCGGGGTGCGGCCGGAAGGTCGTCCCCGTCGCCGTAAGCTGATCGCATGCGCCAGAACCCGAGCTTCGCCATGACCGACATCGCCGAGCTGCGCAGGGTGGTCGAGCAGAACCCGTGGGCGACTCTGGTCGCCCAGGGCGATGACGGGATGGTGGCCTCGCACTATCCCGTGCTGCTGGATCCGGAGCGCGACGACCTCACCATCGTCGGCCACGTCGGCATGCCGGACGACCAGGTGCTGCACCTGGGAGAGCGCGAGCTGCTGGTGATCTTCCAGGGACCGCACGGATACATCTCCCCGAGCTGGTACGGCGACGTGCGGGCCGTGCCCACGTGGAACTACACGGCAGTGCATCTGAGCGGCATCCCGGAGATCGTCGACACCACGGCGAACCTGCGGATCCTCGACGATCTGGTCACGCACTTCGAGCGCGCGCTGCCGCAGCCGCGGATGATGTGGGAGCTGCCCAACACCGAGGAGTTCGTGCGCGCTCTCGAGTCCGGGACCGTCGGCTTCCGGCTGACGCCGACGACGGTCTCCGCCAAGCGCAAGCTCAGCCAGAACAAGCCCGACCGCATCGTGGAGAACGTGATCGCCGAGCTCGACGGCAACGGGGAGTACGCGCAGCCGGAGCTGGCGGCGGAGATGCGGCGTGCGCGCCAGGCCCGGCTGGCGCACCGCCGATGACCGCGGATCTGCTGCTGCGCGCCGTGCGCGTGGCGGGACCCTCGCGCGAGCTGATGCCCACGGACGAGCCGGTCGACATTCTGATCCGCCGCGGGATCATCGCCGACATCGGCCCCGCCGGGAATCTGCGTGCGGCCGTCGAGACGCTCGACGGCGAAGGCGCCTGGGTGATCCCCGGTCTGTGGGACCATCACGTGCACACCGTGCAGTGGGCTCTGGATGCGCAGCGGATCCCGCTCGGCGGTGCCTCCGGCCCCGCAGAGGCGGCCGCGCTGGCGGCCGGAGCGGCGCCCCTGCCGGACGGTCGCATCGTCGGCGCGGGATTCCGTGACGCGCTGTGGCACGAGGGCCCCACGCTCGCGCTGCTGGATGCCGCCACGGGGGAGCGCCCGGTGTACCTGATCAACGCCGACGTGCACAGCGTGTGGCTGAACTCGGCCGCACTGCGCCGGGAGGGCTTCGAGGGCGCGGACGATGACGGGCTGCTGCGCGAGGAGGACGCCTTCGAGATCTCGCGTCGGCTCAACGCCACCGACACGGCAACCGTCGACGCAGCCGTGTCCGCGGCCGGAGCGGCTGCCGCCGCGCGCGGGGTCACCGGGCTGGTGGACTTCGACATGGCGTGGAACGCGGAGGCGTGGCGACGCCGGACGGATGCCGGGTTCGACCTGCACCGTGTGGAGTTCGTGTTCTACCCCGATCAGCTCGAGCGCGCCATCGCCGAAGGACTTCACAGCGGTGACGAGCTGCCCGGCACCGGGGGAATGGTGCGCGTGGGGCCGCTCAAGCTCATCTCGGACGGCTCGCTGGGCACCCGCACCGCGGCGTGCTCGCACGCGTACGCGGGGGAGCCGGGGAACCGCGGAGCCCTGAACATCGATCCGGTGCAGCTGCGCGAGCTGCTGATGCGCAGCACGGCATCCGGAATCGACGCCGCCGTGCACGCGATCGGCGACCGGGCCGTGACCGCCGCGCTGGACGCGTTCGCGTTCGCGCAGGCGCGCGGCACGATCGAGCATGCGCAGCTGGTGCGCCACGCGGACCTGGCGAAGTTCGCCCGGCTGGGGATCGCCGCGAGCGTGCAGCCCGCGCATGCAGTGGATGATCGTGATCTGGCGGACGAGCTGTGGCGCGACCAGCAGGCGATCGCGTACCCGCTCGCGTCACTGGTGGCCGCCGGCGCGTCGCTGCGGTTCGGATCCGATGCGCCGGTGGCGGCACTGGACCCCTGGCAGACGATCGCCGCAGCGGTGTTCCGCACGGGCGATGACCGCGAGCCCTGGCATCCCGAGGAGCGCGTGCCGATCGATGTCGCGCTGCAGGCGAGCTCACGTCACGGCGCGGCATCCATCGGGCTCGGCGAGACCGCCGACCTGGTGCTGTGCGCGGCCGATCCGCAGACGGCGGACCGGGAGACGCTGAGCCGGATGCCGGTGCCCGCGACCATCCTGGGCGGAAGGATCACCCACCGCGCCTGAGCCTGTCGAAGCGTCAGGCCGCGATGTGCGAGACCAGGAACCAGCGGTCCTTCTCGAGGCCGCGCTGGATCTCGATCGCGACGTCCTGGCTGGTGAGATCGACGTCATCGAGGCCTTCGACCGCGGCCTTCACGTCGGCGATGATCGCATCGATGTCCGCGATGACCGCGCGCACCAGCTCGTCGGACTGCGCGAAGCCGGCCGGCACGGCAGTGGCAGCGGCCTTCGCGGCGACGGTCCCGATGCGCGAGTCGATCGGCAGGCCGAGGGCGACGATGCGCTCCGCGGCGGTGTCGGCGAAGTCGCCCGCGTGCGCGACGATCGTGTCGAGCAGTTCGTGCACACCCACGAAGTTCGCCCCGCGCACGTGCCAGTGCGCCTGCTTGCCGTTGACGGTGAGTGCCTCCAGGCCGTGGACGACGGGGGAGAGGAACTGGGCTGCGGCTGCCGCGACGGTCGGGTCGACGGCGGTGGTGGGAACGGTGTCTGCCTTGCTCATGGGATCCTCCGAAAGTGGTCGAGACGGGCCTTGTCGATGTCAACGCTACTCACGCCAGGGCATTCCGCAAGCAAGCCAAGGCAACGCTTACCGGGCCGCTGAGCCGCGTGATTCCGCGGTTCTGAGGGTAGGCTCTCCTGCATGAGCGTCGCTGAATCGGCATCCGTCATTGCCCTGACCGACCGCACGCCGCAGATCGCCGAGGACGCATTCGTCGCCGACGGCGCGCGCATCGTCGGCGAGGTCGAGCTGGGCTCTCGAGCGAGTGTCTGGTACAACGCCGTGCTGCGTGGGGACTCCGCTGCGATCGTGGTCGGGGCGGGCAGCAACGTGCAGGACAACGTGTCGGTGCACGTCGACTCCGGGCACGGCGTGCGGATCGGCGAGCGCGTCTCGATCGGGCACAACGCGGTGGTCCACGGATGCACGATCGGCGACGGGTCGCTGATCGGGATGGGCGCCGTGGTGCTCAGCGGCGCGGTCATCGGCAGCGGATGCCTGGTCGCAGGCGGCGCCGTCGTGCTGGGCGGCACCGAGGTGCCGGACGGATCGCTGGTCGCCGGAGTCCCGGCGAAGGTGCGCCGCGCTCTGACGGACGAGGAGCGGGACGGCCTGATCACGAACGCCGAGATCTACCTGGGCCACATCGACACGCACTCGGCGGCGCGAGCGCTCGGAGCGCACCGGTAGGCTGGTGCATCTACGGGGCGGTGGCCAAGCTGGTGAAGGCAGTGGGCTCATAACCCAACGATCGCGGGTTCAAGTCCCGCCCGCCCTACTCGGCGCTCTCGTCGTCCGTGTCGTCCGTGTCGGTCTGGGGTCCGCCGACGACACCGATGCCCACCGCCTGGTGGTCGGGTTCGGGGTCGTGCGGCTTCTCGGCCCTGGGCTCCTCATCGACGTCCTTCTCGGTGCTGGGCTCCTGAAGGTCCTCGGTGTCCGGCTCCTGCTCGCCGTCGGCGTGCCTCTGCGGGGTCGCGGATGTCGCATCAGTCATGGCACGACCCTCCCGCGCCGCAGGTGAGATGCCCAGGGGGTTGACAGCGGCAGCACCCGGGAGAGCGCCCTAGCATCGGGGGAGCGGTGCGAGCAAGGGAGACGGCGCCGAGACGGAAGCGGGGAATACTGTGAGGATGCCCAGGCATGAACACCCGCCCGCGACGGGACGCGACGGAGCGCATCGCGCTCAGTGGAGGCTGGTCATCGGCCGGGTGGCGCGCGGCTTCTTCCGCACCTCGAGCGCGGATGCCGCCGCCGGACTCACGTTCTACGCGGTGCTCGCCGGGTTTCCTGCGATCGTCGCGGCGTTCTCGCTGATCGGCCTGACGGGGCGCAAGCAGGATGTCATCAGCGCCATCCTGGACGCCGGCGAGGAGGTGCTCGACGCGAGCATCATCGCGGACATCAGGGAGCCCGTCGAGGATGCCGCGGCTTCGGCCGGCGGCGGATGGGTGCTGACGATCTCGCTCGTGGTCGCGCTGTGGTCGGTCGCGCGCTATGTCACCGCGCTCGGCCGGGCGATCAATCGCGCCTATGACGTGCCCGAGGGACGCGTGGTGTGGAAGGCGAAGCCCGTGCAGCTGCTGATCACTCTGGCGGTGTTCGTGCTGGTCTGGATCGCCGGTCTGCTCGCCGCCCTCAGCTGGCCCGTCGCCCGGTCACTGGGGCGGGCGCTGGGCGCCGGCGAGGTCACCCTCACCGTGTGGCGGCTGGCGCGCTGGCCCGCCGTCGTGCTCGTCGTCATGCTGGTCGTCGCGATCCTGTACTACTTCGCGCCGAACGTCCGGCATCCGCGTTTCCGTCTCGTCAGCGTCGGCGCGGCGATCGCCATCGTGCTCTTCGCGCTGGCGTCGGCGGGATTCGGCTTCTACGTCGGCAGCGTCGCGAACTACGACCGGCTGTACGGCTCGTTCGCGGGGATCGTGGTCTTCCTCGTCTGGCTGTGGCTGGGCAACATGGCGCTGCTCGTCGGTGCGCTCTTCGATGCGGAGCTCGAGCGGCTTCGGGAACTGCGCGCCGGCATCCCGGCCGAGCGCACGCTGCAGGTGCAGCTGCGCGGCACGGAGCGCCTCCAGCGCAACGCCGAGAACGACGTGCGCGACGCGCGCCGCGCGCGCCGCATCCGCCGATCCCGCCCGTGACCGGGCAGCCCGGCCGCTCCGCAGTGTGACCGGCCGACGGCGCGCCTATCCCTCTCGGCCGTCCGCCCCCTCGCCGGCGATGAGCGCCGCAAGAGCGACGGCGTCGTGCGGTGCATGACCGTGCGCGTCGTTGTCGAAGTAGACGTACACGTCGCGCGGTCCGGTGCCGCCTGCGTCGCCCTGCGCCCAGTCGATGGCCTGCCGGGCCCACGCTCGCAGCTCTCCGGCGTCGTAGCCGCTGGTGTACAGCTCTGTGGAGCCGTGCAGCCGCAGGTACGCGAAGTCGGCGGTGTCCGCGTCGAACCGAGGCCAGCGGCCGGCGGTGTCGGCCACGGCGAGCGCGACCCCATGCGCGCGCAGCAGCGCCGGAAGCGCCGGATCGTCGAAGCTGCGCGCCCTCGGCTCCAGGGCGTGCCGCAGCGGACGGTCCTCGTCGATCTCCAGCCAGGCGCGGCCATCCAGCCGCTCGTCGTGCTCGCCGGCGAGCGCCTGCGCGTGCGCGGTGGACGTCGGCAGCTGCGCGATGAAGTCCTCGAGCAGGCCCTGATCGAACTCCAGTCGCGCCGGCAGCTGCCACAGGAACGGGCCCAGGGCGGGACCGAGTGCGAGCACGCCGGAGGCGAAGAAGTTCGCCAGCGCGGTGCGCACGTCTCGCAGGCGCCGCATGTGGGTGATGTACCGCGACCCCTTCACCGCGAACGTGAAGTCGTCGGGCACGCTGTCGCGCCAGCGCCGGTAGCTGTCCGGACGCTGCAGCGAGTAGAAGCTCCCGTTGATCTCCACCGTGGAGAGGCGGTCGCCCAGATACGCCAGCTCGCGGCGCTGCACGAGTCCGCGCGGATAGAAGTCACCCCGCCAGGAGGCGTACCGCCATCCCGACGTGCCCACCCGGATGCGGCCCCCGGGGCCGGGACCCTCGGTGTTCGGCGATGCATCCATCGCGGCCTCAACGCACGCGGCGTCCGTGGGCGAGGTCGATCAGGTGCTCCAGCACGGGGCCGGCGCGCAGGCCGTTGTGCTCGTGCTCGCTCGTCACCCACGGGGTCACGCCGGGCAGCAGCCGGGCCGTCTCGAGCGAGTACTCCACCGGTACGTAGACGTCGTTCACGTAGACGGCAGCGGCTCCCCGGGCATCCGATGCCTCGAGTGCGCTGCGGTCGTAGATCCTCGGCCACTCGTGCTCGGCGAGCGCGAGCGTCACCTCCCGCCACGGCTGGAACGCGGGCACGGTCTCGGACCACTCCCGGCGCACGTGCTCACCGGTGAACAGCGACATGTCGTCGACGAAGTCGGCCGGCTCCACGCGCTCGGCGGACCAGCGCGTGGCGTGACCGGACGCGTAGCTGGACTCGTGGAAGACGAAGTACAGCGGGTTGCGGCCGTCGAACGGCATGGCCGCCGCCAGGTCGTGCCGGAAGGCGTTGGATGCCGGGTCGAGCTCCAGCAGCGACCAGACCGTCTGCCAGCCGTCGTTGGTGCCCAGTGCCGACCCGACCGAGCGCAGACGCGAGGGAGAGACGACCTCGCCGTCCGCCAGCACGATGTCACCGGATGCCGCGAGGTCGACCAGCCGGCGCATGCTGTCGCGGTGCTCGGGGAAGCGCCGGTAGTAGCGTTCCGAGGCGACGCGCATCTTGTCGTAGCAGAGCGCGTAGACCTCGTCGGGCGTGCGATCGATCGTGCTGAGCCCGCCGGTGAAGTACACGTGATGCAGTGACTCGGCATCCGTCGACAGGTAGGCGAGCGTCGTGAAGCCGCCGAACGACTGCCCGAGCACGTTCCAGGTCGCAGCGCCCAGGTGCTCGCGGAGCGCCTCCGCGTCGCGCACGATCGAATCCGCCCGCAGGTGCGTGAGGCGCTCGGCCACGGCATCCGCTCCACGCTCCAGGTCGCGATCGCCGATCGCGGTCGAGCGTCCCGTGCCCCGCTGGTCGAGCAGCACCACACGATGCTCCTTCAGCGCGGCATCCAGCCACGCGGGCGACGACGGACTGCCGAACGCGCGCGGCGCCTCGTGCCCCGGGCCGCCCTGCAGGTACAGCAGGTACGGCAGATCCTCGCCGCCCTCACGCGTCACGACCGCCGCGAACACGTCGATCGTGCGAGCATCGGCCGGGTCTCCCCACACCAGCGGAACGGCGAGCGTGTGGTCCTGGATCGTCAAGCCGGGCATGCGGCGCGTCGTCGTGCGGTCGGTCATCACATCACGTCTCCGATGTAGGAGTACTTCACGAACACCTCGGCGGCGATGCCGGACTCCTCCAGCACGCCCTGCAGGGCGGTCATCATGTAGTTGGAATCCCAGCCCATGTAGAGGTGGCATCCCTCGGCGAGCGTGTCCCAGTGCCCCTTCCAGGCCATCTCGTCGTACAGCGGCCCGCCGTGGCGCGCGCTGTATGCCAGGGCCGCCGGGCGGTCGTCGGTCCAGGCGCGCCGGAAGACGCGGTTGAAGAGCGCCTTGACGTCCTTGACCTCCCAGTGCTCGCCGCGGTACTCGCAGTAGTCGAACTCGCGATCCCAGCCGGCGGGCCATCCGCGTCGGCGCACGGCATCCAGCACCGGCGTCAGTCCGTCGTCGTCGATCTCGCCCACCTCCGGACGCGCCCAGATCCGCACCAGGTCCGCGCTCAGCCGAACGGTGCGCGCCGAGATCGCGGCCGTGCCCCACGTCTCCTCCCGGGCGAGCGCACGATTCTCCTCGACCGCGCTGCGCGCATACGCCTGCGTGCGCTTCTCGGGGTACGAGGCGCCGAACACCCGCTCGGTGAGCGACTGCTCCAGCAGGGTGAGATTGCCCAGGGTGGGGGCGAGGGCGCGGTGGCTGTTCTGCTCGTCCTCGGAGTACTCCCGCCACGGCCGGACGCCGTCACCGCTCCACCCGTCGGCGGGAGCGGCGGGCACGATGCTCTCCACGTCGAAGCCGGTCGGATCCGCCACGTTCTCGAGCCGCCCGAGCACGTAGGCGGGGTGGGGGAGCTCGCCGTACTTCAGCACGGCGCTCACGCGCTCGTCGGAGGGCGTGATGCGCGCGACGGCGCGCATCAGGGAATCCCGGCTCTGCGACCGTGCACGGCACAGCCGCGCGATCAGGCGGTTCGTCGGCAGGCCCACGATCGCGCGACGCAGGAACAGCGCCTGCACCCACTCCAGCACCTCGATGAGCTCAGCGCGGGTGATCGCGCCGCGACGGTGATCGCCGTACGCGCTCATGACGAGCGGATAGGTGGCCCGGCCGAAGGCGTTCACATGCTGCAGGTGCAGGCGGATGCCGTCGTCGGGCTCGCGACTCGGGTCCAGCAGGATGCCGTAGATCTCGGCGTGCTCGCGCCAGGCCGCGGCATCCTCGCGCAGCCGTGCGAGGTCGAGCCGGGGGAAGGAGCCGCGGAAGGCCGCGTACACGCCGTGCTCGCCGACCGCATCGATCTCGCGGCCCGTCGTCATCACCAGGTAGTGACGCCAGAACGCGCCGATCGTCTCGCCGGTGTGCTGCTCGATCGGCAGCCAGAACTCCTCCTCGACGCGCAGCTGCTCGGCGTGCGAGAGCCCCATCAGGATGTAGTTGTGGATCAGCTCGTGGTCGCGCAGCGGCTGACCGGTGGAGTTCAGGCTCTCGAAGATCTGCTGCGCGTTCGCCGATGCGCCCAGAGTGATCGAGACGTGCTCGAGCCTCTGCAGTCCCTGCCAGATGCGGGCGGCCTCGTCGGCGTGCACCTGGCTGCGGAAGAACGCGTAGTTGTCGTCGAAGCGCGATTCGCGATCGGCATCCGAGCGACGATCGAGCACCACCGACTCGTAGAGGTCGGCCCAGGCGTGGTGCGGGCGCAGCTTGGTGCGGGTGGAGTCGTCGGCGCGCACCAGCACGCGCTCCAGCTCGGATGCGATGGCCGGGTCGCTCTCGCGGACGGCGTGGTGCAGCGCGGCGATCAGCAGCATGACGGTGGTCACCCGCTGCTGCCCGTCGATCAGCACGAGGTCGCCGCCGTCGGCATCCTGAGCGGAGAGGATCGAGCCGATGAAGTGCCGGTGATCGGCATCTTCCGCGGCCACGGCGCGCACGTCCGAGAGCAGCTTCTCGCAGGCGCCGATGTCCCAGCGGTACTGCCGCTGATAGACCGGGACGACGATGTTCGTGGTCGGTGCGGCGAGCCATTCGATGGTGCCCGTCGCGTTCGCTTCGACATTGGTCCCCGTTGCCATCACTGCGTGAGTCCTCCGATCGGGCGGGCCTGTGGGTGCTGCCGCAACGAGTCTAGTCCGGAGCGATTCTGCGCAGCCGGGCTCCACGGCGCGTCCAGGGCCCCGATGTAGGCTTGCCTAAGTAGGGCCTGTTAAAACGTGCTGGCCCGCTACGAAAGGACATGACTGAGATCATGGGATACATCAAGTCCGCAGCCCTCGAGGAGACCGGTTTCGTCGTTCTCGACAGCTACGCTCAGGAGCTCGACCCCAAGGAGTGGCTGGACATCGAGTACGTCGACTGGAAGTCCTCCGGGGACACTCGTTTCGCTCCGCTCGCGAGCGCCAAGGGCGAGATCGAGTGCAACGGCTTCTGGAACCACAAGCCGCCGCGCACCGACAAGGACGGCGTCTGGATCGACTCGCAGGTCGCCAAGGCCCCGAACCTCACCCGTCGCGCTCAGGAGCCGGGTGCGAACGTCGGTCGCTGCCGCGTGATCGAGCTGCAGCCCACGCCGTACGGCGACTGCCTCTACAACCTGCACCAGGACGACAACAACCGCCTCAACCCTGACGGCACCGGCTGGGTCGTCCGCGGGTTCTTCAACCTCACCGACGACAAGGACAGCTTCTTCGTGCTGCGTGAGAACCGCACCGACCCGCAGGGCGAGGTGCGCATCGCGCTGCCGGCCGGCGCGCAGCTGATCATCGACACGCAGCGCCTCTGGCACGCCACCACGCACAACGGCACCGAGCCGCGCTACAACCTGATCACGTCGTGGACCTCCGGCCCCGAGCTCGACGCCTACATCGAGAAGTACAACGGCCGGAACACGCACGAGCAGTTCGAGGTGCCGCAGGACGTGCTCGAGCACGGCTACGCCGAGCAGGCCCGCAAGGATGCCGCTCGCGCCGCCTACTACGCGGCCAAGGGACAGCAGGCCAAGCTCGCCATGAGCGAGGCCTGAGCCCCGCATCCGCAGGCTCGACCCTTCGACAGGCTCAGGGACCCCTGGCGGGTTGCTGAGCCTGTCGAAGCATCCGGGCGAATCACACGCTTGTGATTCGCCCGGATCTGGGTGATAATCACCTCATAACCGCATAGCTCGCCGAGGTTCTTCGGTCAGGTCGTAGGGGAAGACGCACCTGATGAAACGGAGAGATCATGGCGACGGGATACGCACGCGGAGTGGTCTACGTCCACTCCGCACCTCGCGCGCTCTGCCCGCACCTGGAATGGGCGGTCGGACGCGCTGTCGGTCGCGCCGTCAACTTCGACTGGAGCGACCAGCCGGTGCAGCCGGGCACGCGCCGGGCGGAGTTCTACTGGGACGGCCCGGTGGGCACGGGCTCCGCCATCGCGACGGCCATCCGCGGCTGGGAGCACCTGCGCTTCGAGGTCTCGGAGGACCCGACTGCTGGCAACGACGGCGGTCGCTGGATGCACACCCCCGACCTGGGCATCCATTACGCGCAGACCGACACCGCCGGAAACGTCGTGATCGGCGAGGACCGCATCCGCTACGCGATGGAGATCGCAGCGGGCAGCATGGTCGAGCTGCAGCGTGAGCTGGATGTCGCACTCGGCGCGGCCTGGGACGAGGAGCTGGAGCCCTTCCGGCACGCGGGCGACGATGCCAGGGTCGTCTGGCTGCACAAGGTGGGCTGACACCCGGCGCACAGCGACCGCACAGACCTGCGGAGGAGGCGTGAGTAGCGCCGATCCGGTGACACGCTCCCGGACGACGAGAAAGCGAATCCTCCGCACGACGACGAAGCCTCCTGACCCCGAGGGTCACGGAGGCTTCGTCCTGTCCCGATCAGATCACGGCGGTCACCTGGGGACCAGGCGCGGGGACGGCTGAACCGCCCCGCCGTCCCCGAGCCCCATGGTCTGTTCGTCGAGGCGTCAGTCGGCGCTGCGGAAGGCGACCACCGCGTTGTGCCCGCCGAAGCCGAACGAGTTGCTGATCGCGAGCAGGTCGCCGTCGCCGAGCGGCTGCGGCTGCACCGAGAGCTTGAACGGGACGGCAGGGTCGGGCTCGGTCATGTTGATGGTCGGGGGAGCCACGCGGTCCCGCAGGGCGAGGATCGTGTAGACGGCCTCGAGAGCACCGGTGCCGCCGAGCAGATGGCCGGTGGATGCCTTGGTCGCCGAGACCGGGATCTGATCGATGCGCTCTCCGAACACGCGCTTCAGCGCCTCGTACTCATTGGGATCTCCGACCGGGGTGGAGGTGGCGTGCGCATTGATGTGCGACACCTCGTCGGGGCTCGCACCCGCCTGGGCGAGAGCGGCCTCGACGGCGCGGGCGGCGCCGGCCCCCTCAGGGTCGTTGCCCGTGATGTGGTAGGAGTCGGCCGAGACGCCGCCGCCGACGAGGTACGCGTAGATCTTCGCGCCGCGCGTCCTGGCGTGCTCCTCGGTCTCGAGGACCAGCGCTGCGCCGCCCTCGCCCATCACGAAGCCGTCGCGGTCGATCGCGCCGGGACGCGACGCGGTGGCGGGGTCGTCGTTGCGGCGCGACAGAGCCTGCGCCGAGGCGAACGACGCCATCGTGATCGGATGGATCGCGGATTCCGCTCCTCCGGCGATGACCACATCGGCCAGGCCGTCCTGCAGGTGCTCGTACGCGTTGGCGATCGACTCCGTGCTCGAGGCGCAGGCGCTGACCACGGTGCGGGCGAACGCCTTGGCGTGGAAGTGGAGCGAGAGGTTGCCGGCGCCGGCGTTCGGCATGAGCATCGGCACCGTCAGCGGCATGACTCGGCGCGGACCCTTCTCGCGCAGGGTGTCCCACGCGTCCAGCAGCGTCCACACGCCGCCGATGCCGGTTGCCCAGTCGACGCCGAGGCGCTCCGGCGCGATGTCGGGAGCGCCGGCATCCTCCCACGCCTCACGAGCGGCGATCAGCGCGAACTGCGTCGACGGGTCCAGCCGCTTCGCCTCATGGCGCGGCAGCACCTCCTCGGGACGGACGCTGGCCTCTGCGGCGAAGTGCACGGGGATCTGGTACTTCTCGATCCAGTCGTGCTCCAGCGTGCGCGTGCCGGAGACGCCGGCGAGCAGGTTGGTCCAGTTCTCGGCGGCCGTGCCGCCCAGAGCTGACGTGGCGCCGATCCCGGTGACGACGATTCGCTTGGTCATGAAGGGTCCTTCGTGAGGAGGATGTCAGGGAAGGAGGATGCCACGCCCCGCGCCTGCGGCAGCGGGGGGTGGCATCCGCGGTGTCACTCCTGGCCGGCGACGATGAAGTTGACGGCGTCGGCGACGGTCTTGAGGTTCTTGACCTCGTCGTCGGGGATCGTCACGCCGAACTTCTCCTCGGCGTTGACGACGATCGTCATCATCGAGATGGAGTCGATGTCGAGGTCGTCGGTGAACGACTTCTCCATCGCGACCTCCGATGCGTCGATGCCGGTCTCGTCGGTGACCAGCTCGGCAAGCCCTGCGAGGACCTCGTCGTTGGTGAGAGCCATGGTGTTTCCTCTTTCTCGGATTGTTTCGGAACCGCTGAACAGTCTAGGGAAGGGCGCCCCCATCAGGGGAGCACCACCACCTGCGCGCCGAAGACGAGCCCTGCGCCGAAGCCGATCTGCAGCGCCAGACCACCGCTGAGCTCGGGATGTTCTTCGAGCAGACGGTGGGT
This sequence comes from Microbacterium sp. ARD32, assembly GCF_031844385.1. Taxonomy (NCBI): domain Bacteria; kingdom Bacillati; phylum Actinomycetota; class Actinomycetes; order Micrococcales; family Microbacteriaceae; genus Microbacterium; species Microbacterium sp. ARD32. The sequence continues at coordinate 1,425,004 of NZ_JAUZVD010000001.1, read as the reverse complement.
CGCGAGCGGGATCGAGGCGGCCGACGTATTGCCTGTGGTCTCGATGTCGCGCGCGATCACGGTGGACTCGGGGAGTCCCAGCTGCTTGGCGAACTCCTCCACGATGCGCAGGTTCGCCTGGTGCGGGATGAAGGCCGCCAGATCGGATGCCTGGATGCCTGCCCTCTCGAGCGCCTCGCGGGCGACCTTGGCCATCTCCCACACGGCCCAGCGGAACACGCGCGGCCCCTCCTGTCGCAGCGTCGGCCAGGGCGCCTTTCCGTCGCGGAAGTCGGTGAGGGTGTGGTTCATGCCCACCAGGTCGGCCTTCGAGCCGTCAGAGCCCCAGACGGTGGCAGAGATGCCGGGTTCGTCGCTGGGGCCGATCACGACGGCACCGGCGCCGTCGCCGAGCAGGAACGAGATGCTGCGGTCGGCCGGGTCCACGATGTCGGACAGCTTCTCGGCGCCGATCACCACGGCGTAGTGCGCGGCGCCGGCACGGATCAGCGCGTCGGCCTGCGCGACGGCGTAGGCGTAGCCGGCGCAGGCGGCGTTGATGTCGTACGCGGCGGCGGGCGTCGCTCCGATGCGATCGGCGACGATCGCGGACACCGACGGGGTCTGCTTCGGGTTGCTGATGGTGGCGACGATGACCAGATCGATCTGCGCCGGGTCGACGCCGGAGCGCTCGACGGCCTCGGCTGCCGCGGTCGCGGACAGGTCGATCGCCGTGGTGGCCGGAACGGCGCGCGCACGTGTGATGATGCCTGTGCGCTGACGGATCCACTCATCGCTCGAGTCGATCGGGCCGATCAGGTCGTCGTTCGGGACCGCGTTCTCACCGCGCGCGGCGCCGACGGCGAGGATGCGAGTGTGCGCTGCTCCGGTGGCCTGGGTGATGGCGGGGGTCATGCTGCTTCTCCATTCAGCAGCGCGACTGCTGCGTCGAGGTCGTCGGGGGTCTTCACCGCGACCTGAGGGACGCCCTTCAGTCCGCGCTTGGCGAGGCCCACGAGGGCGCCGGCGGGTGCGACCTCGATGAACCCGGTTATGCCGGCATCCGCCATCGACTCCATGCACAGATCCCACCGCACCGGTGAGGAGACCTGGGTGACGATGCGGTCGAGCGCATCACGTCCGTCGGAGACGATGGCGCCGTCGCGGTTGGACCACAGCGTGATGCCGGGGTCGTCCGCGACCACATCGTCGACAGCCGTGCGGAGGGTGGCGACGGCGGGTGCCATGTACGAGGTGTGGAAAGCGCCCGCCACCTGGAGAGGCATCACGCGCACGCCGCGCGGGGCGCGCTCGGCCAGCGTCGCCAGGCTCCCGAGCGACCCCGCGGCGACGACCTGACCCGCGACGTTGTAGTTGGCCGGGGTGAGCTCCAGCTCCGCCAGCAGTGCGAGCACGTCGTCGGCGTCGCCGCCGAGCACAGCGCTCATGCCGGTGGGCGCCTGGGCTGCGGCATCCGCCATCGCTCGCCCGCGGATGCCGACCAGACGCATCGCGGCATCCGCGCTGATCACTCCAGCGCCGACCAGGGCTGCGAGCTCGCCCACAGAGTGGCCCGCGACGCCGTCAGCGCCGCGTCCGGCTCGGAGCGACAGCTGCGTCATCGCGATCAGCGACGCAGCCACGATCAGGGGCTGCGCGATGCGCGTGTCGCGGATGGTGTCGGCATCCGATTCGGTGCCGTGCGCGACCAGATCGACCTCGGCCGATTCGGAGAACGCGGCGAGCTGATCGGCGACGCCGTCCAGCTCGAGCCAGGGTGCGAGGAAACCGGGGGTCTGGGAGCCCTGTCCAGGGCAGGCGACGACGATCACCCATCCATTCTGCCAACGATGGCGCGGAGTGAGTGGATGATCCATCACAAGAATCCGCGTTTCGTTTGTGTGTGGCGCACAGCCGATAGGTGCGGAGCCCCCGACTGCGTCTCAGCGACGACGCGGGGCGGGGCGGCGGCGGGGCGGCTCCGAGGTGCCGATCGAGCCCAGGATCAGCGCGGTCTGCAGGATGAGCGCCTCGCGGGGACCGGTGGCATCCCACCCGATCACTTCGCTGACGCGCTTGAGGCGGTAGCGCACCGTGTTCGGGTGCACGAACAGCTCGCGGGCCGTGGCCTCCAGAGACCGTCCGTTGTCGAGGTAGCTCCACAGCGTGGCGACAAGATCGGGGGAGTGCGACTGCAGCGGGCGGAAGATCCGCTCGATCAGCGTCTGCTTGGCGAGCGTGTCGCCGGCCAGTGCCCGCTCTGGCAGCAGATCGTCGGCCTCGACGGGGCGGGGCGCGCCGCGCCAGCCCCGTGCGACGGCGAAGCCGGCGAGCGCCGCGCGGGCGCTCTGGCCGGCATCCACCAGCGCGGCGACCGGCGGGCCGAGCACGACGTAACCCGGGCCGAACGACGGCTCCAGGCGCTGCGCGATCTCGGCGAACGGCAGCTCCTCACCCTCTGCGGACTCCTTGCCGGGCACCCGGGCGCGACCCACCACCAGAACGAGGCGCGACCCCTGCACTCCGATCAGCACGTCCACCGAGAGCCGGCGTGCGATGCGGCGCACCTGGTCCACATCGAACTGCGGCGGCGTGGTGCCCACCAGCACGCAGACCTCGCCGTGTCCGTGCCATCCCAGCGCGGCGATGCGGCTGGGCAGCTCCTCGTCGGCCTCGCCGGTGAGGATCGAATCCACCACCAGTGCCTCCAGCCGGGCATCCCACAGCCCCCGCGCCTCGGCGGCACGGGCGTAGACGTCGGCCGAGGCGAACGCGACATCCCGCGAGTACAGCAGAATCGCTTCGCGCAGCTCGTCGCCGCGTCCGGCCACCCGTTCCTCGGTGACGGCGACCGTCACCCGGATCAGCTGCAGCGTCTGCTGCAGGCTCACGCTGCGCAGCAGCTCGCGAGGGGCCGCCGCGAAGATGTCCGCCGCGATCCAGGGAGTGGAGGACGGATCCTCGTACCACTGGATGAACGAGGTGATGCCCGCCTGCGCCACCAGCCCGACGGCGGAGCGCCGGGCCGGCGGCATGTCGGCGTACCAGGGCAGGGTGTCCTCGAGCCGCTTGATCGTCACCGTGGCGATGTCGCCGGAGATCCGGCGCAGCCAGGCGAGAGTGGCGGCCTTGTCCATGGCCGGCTGTGCGGAACCGGTCACTGGTGTCAGCTCTCGCCGCCCGCGTTTCCGCTGGAGCCCGCGTTCACGTCGTGCAGCGCGTACTTGGCGATGGCGTCGCCCACCACGGAGCGCTCCACCTTGCCCTGGTCGGCCAGCGCCTGCAGGGTGCGCACGACCATCGACGGTCCGTCGATCTTGAAGAACCGGCGGGCGGCCGCACGGGTGTCCGAGAAGCCGAAGCCGTCGGCGCCGAGCGTGTAGTACGGGTTCGGCACCCACTGCCGGATCTGGTCCTGCACGGCGTGCATGTAATCGCTCACCGCGATCACCGGACCCTCGGCGCCCTGCAGCTTCTCGGTGAGGTAGGCCGTGCGCGGCGCCTGGTCGGGATGCAGGAAGTTGTGCTCGTCGGCGGCGAGGCCGTCGGTGCGCAGCTCGCCCCACGAGGTGACCGACCACACGTCGGCGCTGATGTTCCAGTCCTTGCGGAGCAGCTCCTGCGCCTCCAGAGCCCACGGCACGCCCACGCCCGAGGCGAACAGCTGCGCCTTCAGTCCCTCGCCGGAGTCGACGGAGATGCGGTGGATGCCGCGGATGATGCCGTCCACGTCGACATCCTCGGGCTCGGCCGGCTGCACGAGCGGCTCGTTGTACACGGTGATGTAGTACATGACATCCGGATGCGGGTGCGTGCCGCCGTACATCCGCTCCAGGCCGGAGCGCATGATGTGCGCGATCTCGTACCCGTAGGCCGGGTCGTACGACACGGTGGCCGGGTTCGTCGAGGCGAGCAGCGGCGAGTGCCCGTCGGCGTGCTGCAGGCCCTCACCGGTCAGCGTGGTGCGGCCCGCCGTGGCGCCGATCACGAAGCCGCGTGCCATCTGATCGCCGGCCGCCCACAGCGCGTCGCCGGTGCGCTGGTAGCCGAACATCGAGTAGAAGATGTAGATCGGGATCAGCGGCTCGCCCTGCGTGGAGTACGACGTGCCGGCAGCGGTGAACGCGGCCGTGGCGCCGGCCTCGTTGATGCCGACGTGCACGATCTGGCCCTGCGGGCTCTCCTTGTAGGCCAGCAGCAGCTCGCGGTCGACGGAGGTGTAGTGCTGACCGTTCGGGTTGTAGATCTTCGCGGTCGGGAAGTACGCGTCGATGCCGAAGGTGCGGGCCTCGTCGGGGATGATCGGCACGATGCGGTTGCCGAAGTCCTTGGAGCGCAGCAGGTCCTTGAGCAGGCGCACGAACGCCATGGTCGTGGCGATCTCCTGCGTGCCGGAGCCCTTCTTCGGGAGCGCGTAGGTGGCGTCGCCGGGAAGCGTGATCGAGGTGTGCTCGGTGCGGCGCTCGGGGATGAAGCCGCCGAGGGCGCGACGGCGCTCGAGCATGTACTGGATCGTCTCGTCGTTCTCGCCCGGGTGGTAGTACGGCGGCAGGTACGGGTTCTCCTCGAGCTGCGCGTCCGTGATCGGGATCTGCATGGTGTCGCGGAAGGTCTTGAGGTTCTCCAGCGTCATCTTCTTCATCTGGTGGGTCGCGTTGCGGCCCTCGAAGTGCGGCCCCAGGCCGTAGCCCTTGACGGTCTTGGCGAGGATGACGGTGGGCTGGCCCTTGTGCTCGAGCGCGGCCTTGTAGGCGGCGAACACCTTGCGGTAGTCGTGGCCGCCGCGGCGCAGCTGCCAGATCTGCTCGTCGGTGTAGTCCTTGACCAGGGCTGCGGCGCGCTCGTCCTTGCCGAAGAAGTGCTCACGGATGTATGCGCCCGACTCGGCCTTGTAGGTCTGGTAGTCGCCGTCCGGAGTGGCGTTCATGATGTTCAGCAGCGCGTTGTCGGTGTCGCGGGCGAGCAGGTCGTCCCACTCCCGGCCCCAGACGACCTTGATCACGTTCCAGCCGGCGCCGCGGAAGAACGACTCCAGCTCCTGGATGATCTTGCCGTTGCCTCGCACCGGACCGTCCAGGCGCTGCAGGTTGCAGTTGATCACGAAGGTGAGGTTGTCCAGACCTTCGTTGGCGGCGACCTGCAGCTGGCCGCGGGACTCGACCTCGTCCATCTCGCCGTCGCCGAGGAAGGCCCAGACATGCTGGTCGGACGTGTCCTTGATGCCGCGATTGGTGAGGTACTTGTTGGCCTGCGCCTGATAGATCGCGTTGATCGGGCCCAGGCCCATCGACACGGTCGGGAACTGCCAGTAGTCCGGCATCGACCGCGGGTGCGGGTAGGAGGGCAGGGCGTGGCCCTCGTGCGACTTCTCCTGACGGAACCCGTCCATGTCCGCCTCGCTCAGGCGGCCCTCCAGGAACGAGCGGGCGTAGATGCCGGGGGAGGCATGGCCCTGGATGAAGATCTGGTCTCCGCCGCCGGGGTGGTTCTGGCCGCGGAAGAAGTGGTTGAAGCCGACCTCGTACAGCGAGGCCGCGCCGGCGTAGGTGGAGATGTGACCCCCCACGCCGATGCCGGGGCGCTGTGCGCGGTGCACCGTGATGGCGGCGTTCCAGCGGATCCAGTGGCGGTAGCGCCGCTCGATCTCCTCATCGCCGCCGAACTCGGGCTCGTTCTCCGGCGCGATCGTGTTGATGTAGTCGGTGGTGGGCACCATGGGCACGCCCAGGTGAAGGTCCTTGGAGCGCTTGAGCAGGCTGAGCATGATCTCACGCCCGCGGCCGTGGCCCTTCGCATCCACCAGCTCATCGAGCGACTGCTGCCACTCGCCGGTCTCCTCCGGATCGCTGTCGAGGGGGCCCTGGGAGTACGGATCCTGGTCGTGAACAGTCACGTGGAGCCTTTCGTCTTACTGGCAGGTTGTGCCAAGGAAACGGGAAGCAGCGTGGGGGAGCGTTGTCGGCTCTGCACAGCACGTGCTGTGCCCAGCCTATATCCGTTCGCGAGCCCGGTGCCGCAATCGGCGCCCGCTAGGATGGGGCGCTGAGGGCCTTTAGCTCAGCTGGTAGAGCGCCACGTTTACACCGTGGATGTCGTCGGTTCGATCCCGGCAGGGCCCACCGTCCCCGTTCCTCCTGCTCAGTCGTCGGTGCGGAAGCCCGCGGCCTTGTGCGTTCCGTCGCAGAACGGCTTGATGGTGGAGAGCCCGCACCGGCACAGCGCCACCGTGCGGCGCCTGCGCGGGATGGTCTCGCCGTCGGCGGTCTGCAGCTCGACGTCGCCGCGCACGAGCAGCGGCCCGTCCGGGTAGGGCGTGATGGTGGGATGCCGTTCGGCCGCGCTCATGCCGGCGCCGCCGTGCGCAGCGACGACTCCGCGCCGGTCCAGCAGTCGAGCATGTGGGCGGCGACCGCGCCGTCCACGGCGAGGCACGCGGCTGCGCCGAACATGATGTCGGGCAGAAGCTCCGGTCGCTCGGATGCCAGGGCACCGGCCAGATCGCGGGCGGCGATCTGCTCGTGGACGGCATCCGCCTCGACGTGCTCGTCGAAGTAGTCGGTGACGTCCTCCCCGAACCCGAGTCGCCTGAGCCCGTCGGCGTAGAGGCGGTTCGGGATCGACGAGGTCATCTCGAACGCCGCGAGATGCCCGACGATCGCACCGATCAGCCGCCTGTTCACTCCGAACATCGACATCATGTTCAGCGAGGCGAGCGTGATGGCGGGAACGTGATCGACGTAGGCGCCGTAGCGGTCATCGAGCCCTGCACCGCGCATCGCCTTCGCGAACAGCTCGGCGTGCACCCGATCGGGGCGTCCGCCGCCGTACTCGTCGGACTGGATCTCCACGAGTGCGGCCTTCGGCGCTCCGCTCAGCCGCGGGATGGCCCAGGAGTGCGGATCGGCCTCCCGCAGCGTGTAGATCGAGCGCTGGATGAGGAACTCGCGCGCCTGATCGGCAGTGGCGCGCCTGGCCAGATGCCGGGACAGACTGGGACCGTCGTCGTCCGCGACCAGGGCGAACAGCGCCCGCGACACGGCGCCGGCGGTGGGCTCGGGCAGCGCGGGAACGACGATGCGCTCGCGGAGCGCCTGTTCGAAGGCGGTCTCCAGCATCCGACGCGCAGCGACGAGCGCGGGATCCCATTCCCGTCCGGGGTCCAGCTCGTCGAGCGTGCCGTACGCGGATGCGTACAGCAGGAACAGCGACAGCTGCAGATCGCCGTCGACCCTCGGGTCATCACACGCCCGCACGGCGGACTCCGACAGCCGCATCAGCGTGTCCGCATCGGCCTCGGACGACGAGGTCAGAGCGGCCAGGAGCGCGTCACTGAGCGGACCACGCGGGTGCGCGGTGCCGCGAGCGGAGGCGTGAGCGATCTGCGTCATGGAGGGTCTCCCGTCGTCGGTGACCACCACTCTGCTCGCTCGCACCGCGCCGTGGCAGGGTCTTGACCGGACTCAGCCCGCCGGGGTAGTGAGGCGCGCTCAGCCGGTGACGGGGGAGCGCCGTCCTGTCCGCGACGGCCACACGCGCCGCGGCAGCTCGAACAGCAGGCTCACCGGCATCCTGCGGCCCAGCAGGGCGAATCCCGTCGAGATCGCGACCGTCACGGCGAAGATCGCCACCAGCCCGAGGGTCGGGCTGTCGAACCCGGCCTTCAGCGCCAGCCAGCCGAGCGCCGCGAACACCGGGTAGTGCGAGACGTAGTAGATCAGCGAGTACCGGCCGACGAACCGCACAGGGGCCAGCCATCGTGCATCCGGTGCGATGGCGGTGAGCCGGACGAGGATCATGATGCCGAGCATCGCCGGCACAGCCGACAGCGGCTCGTACCAGAGCGCGTCGACGAACCCGGAGTACAGCCCGACTCCGATCGGGATGATCGCGAGCGCGGCGGCGAGCGGCACGCTCAGCCGGCGCGCGTACTCGTCCCAGTGCTTCTCGATGAAAGCGCCCAGGAAGAAGAACGGCATCAGGTAGAAGAACCGCCGCAGCAGCTCCAGCTCACCCGGGATCACGAACATCAGCACGAACGGCACGGCGAACAGCACCCAGATCGGCAGCCACCTCATCAGAAGGGCGATGATGTAGTACGCGAAGATGAACTGCATGAACCACAGGTAGGTGTTCCAGAAGCCCAGCTCCCACGGCATGTACTTCGCCTGCGAGGGGTCGGCGACGAACTCCATCGCCGCGTACACGATCGTCCAGACGAAGATCGGCCACAGGATGCGGCGCACCTTGCCCCACACGTACTTGCCGGTCGGGGCGTGCAGGGAGCCGGCCACCAGCAGGCCGGACAGGAACATCAGCATCGGCATCCGGAACGGCGCGAAGAACGCGCTCAGGAACTCGAAGAACCCGGGGACCTCGCCGATCCGGTAGACGGTGATCTGCGTGCTGTGGTGCAGGATCACGAGCAGGATCGACAGCCCGCGCAGCAGGTCCATCCAGCCGATGCGGCGGTCGTGCCGGTCCAGGGCGCGGCTGATGTCCGCGCCTGAGCGCTCGCTCCGGCGACGGGCCTCGGCCCGGGTGTACGGAGGCGGCGCGGGTTCGGTGTGCTCGGACATCCGGGTCAGTATACGAGAGGGCGCCGTGCCGTTCCGGATGCTCGGCGGGGCCGTCGCGGGATCCAGCAGGAGACGCGATCGCGGTACGCCTCGTACGGCGCGCCGAACCGGTCGACCAGGTCGCGTTCCTCCCAGGGTCGGATGAGATCGTTCCACACCAGCGATCCGCACAGCGTGTAGACGACCACCAGCCACGATCCGCACAGCATCCCCACGGCGACGCCCTGCGTGATCCCCGCCACCGCCATCGGATTGCGCACGAAGCGGTACGGTCCGCTGACGATCAGACGACGTGCGGTCGCGATGGGCAGCGGCGTGCCGTCGCCGCGCCCCGCCATCGTCACCGCCGACCACACGCCGAGCGCCGATGCGGCTGCCAGCAGCACTCCGCCGAGCGCGGGCACGGCAACAGGAAGCGCCACCCGCAGCCCCCACCGCCACTCGACGATCGCGATGACAGCGGGGACGACGACAAGGCACGTGCCCCAGAAGATGACGATCTGCGCGCCTGTGCGCAGCAGGTGCACGCGCGCGGGCGCGGACTCCGCCTCCCTTGCGCGGAACGGGCCGATCAGCAGCCACTCCGACGGGATCCTGTTCAGCTGCACCAGCAGCGTCGCACCGAGGGAGCCGATCATCGCCGCGATCATGAGCAGCGCACCCCATCCTGCGAGGCCGGTGATGGTGGCGTACCCGGCCATCATCACCGCGACGAGCATCGTCCAGCCCGTCACGACCGGAGCCGCGAAGCGGATGCCGATGGCGGCGAGCACGGAGGCGAAGACGAACAGGGGGACGTCCGCGATCGCGACCGGTCCGGCCGGAAGATCACCCAGCGTCAGCGTCCGGATGCCGGGGTCCAGCGCCACCGCGACCCACCAGAGAGCGCCCGCGGCGGCCTGGACGGCGAAGTACGCGCGGCCCGCACGGGCGTCCAGGCGCGCGGCGAGGGTCACATCTCCTCGTGGCTGGCCGGGTCTGCGCCGAAGAGGCGTCCATCGGGGCGACCGAGTGCCGTGATGGCGTCGACCTCCGCGGCATCCAGGGAGACGGATGCGGCGTCGAGGTTGGCGCGCTGGTGCTCGAGCGAGGAGGCCTTCGGAATCGACACCGTGCCGCGCGCGACGTGCCACGCGATGACGACCTGCGCCGGGCTGATGCCGTGCGCCCGTGCGACCTCGACGATCACGGGCTCGGCGAGCAACTCGGCTCCGCGCCCGAGCGGACTCCACGCCACTGTGAGGATGCCGCGCTCGGCGTGCAGTGCGAGGGCGTCGCTCTGCGGGAAATAGGGATGCACTTCGATCTGGTTCGCGACCGGTCGCTGTCCGCTCTCGCTCTCGATGCGGTCCAGGTGCTCGGGCAGGAAGTTCGAGACACCGATCTGGCGCACCGTGCCGCGCTGCTGAGCGTCGACGAGAGCCTGCCACGCCTCGCCGTACCGGCCCGTGCTGGGGTTCGGCCAGTGGATCAGGTGCAGGTCGGTGGCATCCAGCCCCAGGCGGAAGCGGCTCTCCTCGAGGCTCGTTCGGGCCTTTGCGGCCTCGTGGTGCCGACCGGGCAGCTTGGTGGTCACGATGATCTCGGAGCGATCGACGCCCGAAGCGGCCACTCCGGCGCCCACTGCTCCCTCGTTCTCGTAGTTGAAGGCCGAGTCGACCAGCCGGTAGCCCGCCTGCAGGGCGGCGGCCACGGCATCCGCTCCCGCCTGTCCGTTCAGCCGATACGTTCCGAGTCCCACCGCCGGCAGCGCGAAGCCGTTGTGAGCGGTGAAGGTGGGGATGACGGTCATGACTCTCCTCCGGGTCGACGTTCCGTCAGCCTACGCGCCCCGCGCTGAGCGCGGCGGATGCCCTAGATTTGACTGTGTGAAGGCCACACCCGAGAACCAGCGCACCCTGCTCGAGATCGCCGACCTGGACCGCCGCATCCAGCAGGCCGAACGCGCTCGCACGCAGCCGGCGCAGGGGGCGCGCATCAACGAGCTCGCCGGCGTCCGCAGGCAGCAGACGGCGGAGCTGACATCGCTGGCCGGCGCCCTGGAGGACGCCCGCACCGAGCTGAGCCGGCTGGAGTCGGATGTGTCGCTGGCGACGCAGCGGCGCGATCGGGACGCAGAGCGCCTGACGGCGGCGACCGACCCGAAGCAGGCGCAGGCGCTGGAGAACGAGATCGAGAGTCTGACCCGTCGGATCGCCATGCTCGAGGACGCCGAGCTCGAGGTGATGGGACGCGTGGAGGAGGCACAGGCCGCCGTCGACGCGCAGCAGGCGCTGATCGACCAGACGCAGGCGGAGGGCGCCGCGCTGACCGCTGCCGCGAAGAGCGGCATGGCGGCAGCGGCGACCGAGGGCGAGCAGCTGCGTCGCGACCGCGCCGCTCTCGCCGGCACCGTCGCCCCGGACCTGCTCGCCGAATTCGAGCGCCGGGCAGAACGCGACGGGATCGGCGTGGGACTGCTGCGACGCGGCGTCTGCGAAGGATGCCGCATGGTGCTCTCCGGCACCGACCTGACGGAGGTGCGCAGGGCCGCGCCGGATGACGTGCTCTCGTGCCCCGAGTGCGGAGCGATTCTGGTGCGCACGGAGGAGTCCGGGCTGTGATGTCCCTGCGGCGTCGCGCTGCAGATGCGTGACGAGGCGAGGTCGTATGCCGGTGAGGGACCGGATGTCGTGACTCCGCCGAGCCCGCAGCCTACGCCGCCGCACGCCGTGGTGGGTCGCGGCGCCGACGGTCGCGACTGGAGGGTGGCGCTGTTCGCCGACCCCTTCGACGCGCCGGCGGTCGAGGTGATCTCCGAGCAGGGCCTGCCGGAGCGGGTGCGCGAGCTGGAGGAGCAGGGCTCGCCCCGCTGGACCGTGCGTTCACTGCGCTCGTTCTACCCGCCGCTGCTGGCCGCCGGCATCCGGTTGCGCCGGGCGCGCGACCTGACGCTCTGCCACGCCATCCTGCGTGACACGGCCTCACTCGCCGAACCGCTGCCGGGCTCGCCCCGCTGGCTGCGCACGGACGGGGACGACGGAACGGCCGGGCGAATCACTCAACCCGGACTGTTCGACGTCGACCTGCCGCACGTGGCGCGCTCGGACGGGTTCGACGAGGTGCTGACCCAGTGGCGCGCGCAGCTGTCCGCACTGCGTGGCGCAGCCGACGGCCGGCTTCCGCTGCTGTGCGCTGCGGAGTCGACCGGAGCGCTCGTGGCCGAGGAGATGACCGCGGCCGGGCTGCCGTGGAGCAGGGCGATCCACGAGCGGATCCTGCAGTCGGCACTGGGCCCGCGGCCGATGAGCGGAGCGCGTCCGGCGCGGATGGCGGCACTGGCCTCGCAGATCTGCGAGCGTCTCAACGATCCCGAGCTCAACCCGGACAGTCCGCCGCGACTGCTGCGGGCACTGCACCGCGTGGGCGTGTTCATCGAGTCCACCTCCAAGTGGGAGCTGTCGCGCGTCGAGCATCCCGTGGTCGAGCCGCTTCTGGAGTACAAGCGACTGTCCCGGCTGTTCGCCGCGAACGGCTGGGCCTGGCTGGACGAGTGGGTGCACGACGACAGATTCCGGCCGGTGTACCTCACCGGCGGCGTGGTCACCGGCAGGTGGGCGTCATCGGGTGGAGGCGCGCTGCAGATCCCGCGGCAGCTGCGGTCGGCCGTGCGCGCGGATCCGGGGTGGACGTTCGTCGCGGCGGACGTGGCGCAGCTGGAGCCGCGGGTGCTGGCGGCGATGTCCCACGACGCCGCCATGGCCGAGGCCGCGCGCGGAACCGATCTGTACGACGGCGTCGTGCGCTCTGGGGCGGTCGCCACGCGCCAGGAGGCGAAGTACGCCGTGCTGGGTGCCATGTACGGGGCGACGACGGGGGAGAGCGGCCGACTCGTGCCGCGGTTGCGCGCGGTGTACCCGCGCGCGATGGGCCTGGTCGACGCCGCCGCGCGCACCGGCGAGGAGGGCGGGGTGGTGTCCACGCTGCTGGGCCGCACCTCGCCGCGCCCGGATGCCTCCTGGCGCCGCGCGCAGTCGCAGGCCGGCGATCCCGGCGCGGCGGCGGCGGATGAATCCCGGGCCCGGGGACGTGCACGGGACCGCGGGCGCTTCACGCGCAACTTCATCGTGCAGGGCACAGCCGCGGAATGGGCGCTGCTCTGGCTCGCCGAGATCAGGCATCGCCTGATGGCGCTGCCGACGGCATCCGTTCCGGCCGCGGCTTCGGGGCCGGTGTTCGCCGCGCGGGCCCACCTGGCGTTCTTCCTGCACGACGAGGTGATCGTGCACTGCCCGGCCGACCAGGCGGATGCCGTGGCCGACGCCGTGCGCGACGCGGCGCAGGCGGCCACCGCACGGCTGTTCCCCGGCTTCGAGATCGACGTGCCCCTGGACCTGCACGTCAGCGACGACGCCGGCAAGTGAGAGCCCGTAGAATCGGAGAGCGAGCGGGTCGGCCGGACGGTCGCGTGGCGCGAGAGCGCACCGAGGAACGTCCGGGCTCCGCAGGGCAGGGCGGTGGGTAACACCCACCCGGAGTGATCCGCGAGACAGTGCCACAGAGAGAAGACCGCCGTCGCCCTCGGGTGTCGGTAAGGGTGAAAGGGTGGTGTAAGAGACCACCGGGGGACATGGTGACATGTCCCGCCAGGTAAACCTCGCCCGGAGCAAGACCAGACAGAGGACGTCGACGCGGCCCGCCGAGTCCTCGGGTAGGTTGCTGGAGCGGCACGGCAACGTGTCGCCGAGAGAGATGGCCGTCAAGGGAGCGAGAGCTCCTGAACAGAACCCGGCGTACAGGCCGGCCCGCTCGCCTCAGCACGACAGAAGGCTCCGATCGCAGAGATCGGAGCCTTCGTCGTGCTCGGGGCGTCAGTCGGATGCCAGCGAGGCGGCGCCGATGATGCCGGAGTTGTTGCGGTGCACCGCGTTGATGATCGGCGTGTTCAGCTCGAGCAGGGGAAGGAACTTCTCGGGATTCTTGGAGACGCCGCCGCCGACCACGAACAGGTCGGGGCTGAACAGGAACTCCACGTGCGTGTAGAACTCCTGCAGGCGCGCCGCCCAGTCCTCCCACGAGAGCTCCTCGCGCTCCATCGCCGAGGACGCGGCCCACCGCTCGATGGACTCGCCGCCGCGGTCGAGGTGCCCGAGTTCGGTGTTGGGGATCAGTACCCCGTCGTACAGGAAGGCCGAGCCGATGCCGGTGCCGAGCGTGGTCATGATCGTGAGGCCGTCCACGTCGCGTGCCGCTCCGTGGCGCGCCTCGGCGACGCCGGCGGCATCCGCGTCGTTGACGAAGGTGATGTGCCTGCCCAGCCCGTCCTCGAAGAACTTCTCGGCCTCGAAGCCGACCCAGTCCTTGGCGACGTTGGCCGCCGACAGCGTCCTGCCGCGCTTGACGATCGCCGGGAAGGCGACGCCCAGCGGGAGCGTCGAATCCGCCGCACCGAGCTGATGCAGCACCTTGCTGACCGTCTCCAGCACGTCGGCGGGGTGGCCGCCCTTCGGCGTCGGGATGCGCACGCGATCCGAGTCGAGCGTGCCGTGCTCGAGGTTGACGATTCCTGCCTTGATGCCGGTGCCGCCGATGTCGACGCCGATTGCCTGCTGTGCCATGCGAAATAGCCTAGCCAGGTATGCCCGCACGATTAGGATCGTGACAGATCCCGACGAAGGAGCTGCGATGTCCGACGGCGACGAGAAGTACTGGTACAACCTGAGCACCGGCGAGGTGGAGTTCGGCATGCTGTCGGCCGCCGTCGACCGGGTGGGACCGTTCGACACGGCCGACGAGGCCGCCCTGGCGCCGGAGAAGCTGCGCGAGCGATCCCGTGCCTGGGCGGAGGACGATGCCGCCGAGGACTCCTGGGGCCGCAGCTCGCTGTCCGACCCGGGCGACGACGAGTGAGCATGGACAAGCAGCGCGACTTCGTGCTGCGCACCATCGAGGAGCGCGGCGTGAAGTTCGTGCGCCTGTGGTTCACCGACGTGATCGGCACGCTGAAGTCCGTGGCGATCGCACCCGCCGAGGTGGAGGGCGCCTTCGCCGAGGGCATCGGCTTCGACGGCTCGGCGATCGAGGGCCTCACGCGCACGTTCGAGTCCGATCTGCTGGCACAGCCCGACCCGTCGACGTTCCAGATCCTGCCCTGGCGCGGCGATGTGGACCCCACGGCCCGCATGTTCTGCGACCTGACCGCACCCGACGGCCGTCCAGCTGTGTCCGACCCCCGGCACGTGCTGCGGCGGTCGCTCGCGAAGGCCGCGGATGCCGGCTTCACCTTCTACACGCATCCCGAGATCGAGTTCTACCTGCTGAAGTCGTCCCAGATCGGGCCGGACGGACCCGTTCCGGCCGACTCGGCGGGCTACTTCGACAACGTGCCCGGCGGCACCGCGCACGACTTCCGCCGCAGTGCGGTGCGGATGCTGGAGGATCTCGGCATCTCGGTGGAGTTCAGCCATCACGAGGCCGGGCCGGGGCAGAACGAGATCGACCTGCGGTACGCCGACGCGCTGACCACCGCGGACAACATCATGACGTTCCGCACGGTGGTCAAGGAGGTGGCGATCGAGCAGGGCGTCTACGCCACGTTCATGCCGAAGCCGCTGAACAATCACCCGGGCAGCGGGATGCACACGCACCTGTCGCTGTTCGAGGGCGATGTGAACGCGTTCTACCAGGCCGGCGCCGAGTACCAGCTGTCCCTGACGGGCCGGCGCTTCATCGCCGGGCTGCTGCGGCACGCCAACGAGATCGCGGCGGTGACCAACCAGTTCGTCAACTCGTACAAGCGACTGTGGGGCGGCGACGAGGCCCCGAGCTTCGTCACCTGGGGCCACGCCAACCGGTCCGCGCTGATCCGCGTGCCGATGTACAAGCCCAACAAGGGCCAGTCCACCCGGGTGGAGTACCGCGCACTGGACTCGGCGGCCAACCCGTATCTGGCGTACGCGCTCATCCTCGCGGCCGGGCTGAAGGGCATCGAGGAGGAGTACGAGCTGCCGCCGGAGGCCGAGGACAACGTGTGGTCGCTGAGCGACGCCGAGCGCCGTGCGCTCGGCTATGCGCCGCTGCCGGCCAGCCTGGACCACGCGCTGGAGTACATGCAGGACTCCGAGCTGGTCGCGGAGACCCTGGGGGAGCAGGTCTTCAACTACGTGCTGCTGAACAAGCGCCGGGACTGGGAGTCCTATCGCGGGCAGGTCACGCCGTTCGAGCTGCAGAACAACCTCGGTCTGCTCTGAGCGGCCGTCATGGCACGACCTGATGCGTCCGTGGCGCTGTCCGCGCTGGCCCGGCTCGGCTTCGTCGGTCTCGCCGCGGCTTCGGAGGCGCTGACGGAGCTGTCCGAGCTGACCGGGCTGGAGCGCACCGATCTGGTGGACGGGCTGATCGCCGCCGACCCGGACGATGCGGTCGCCGGCGCGCTGCGGATCGCCCGCCGCGACGCCGGACGTGCCGCCGCCGTGCTGCGGGATCCTCGGGCACGCGCCGCGGCGTGGCGGGTGTTCGGCGTCTCCACCGGCGTGGCGGACTTCTTCGTCCGCCGGCCCGAGCAGCTGGACCCGGCCGCACTGCTGCGCACGGACCTGCCCACGGGTGAGGAGCTGACCGAGCGGATGCTGGCGGCGGTGGCCGCTGTGGACGGGTTCGCTGCAGACGCGCATGGCGAGCACGCCCTGCGGGTGGCCTACCGGGGCGCGCTCGTCGAGATCGTCGCCGCGGACACGGCATCCGCTGACCCCGTCGAGGCGATCGCCGGTGTCTCCGCCGCACTCGCAGACGCCGCGGCGGCCGCCCTGGAGGCGGCGCTGGCCGTCGCCCGCGCGTCGGTCGTCGATGACGGGCTCGATCGCGCGGAGGTCGCCGCGACCAGGCTCGCCGTCATCGGGATGGGCAAAGCGGGTGCACGGGAGCTGAATTACCTCAGCGACGTCGACGTGATCTTCGTTGGCGGCACGGCCGACGAGCAGCTGCTGGGCGAGGCCAGAGCGATCGACATCGCCACGCGGCTCGCGAGGGAGACCATGCGCGTGCTCTCCGGCATCGAGGCCGAGCCGGCGCTGTGGGAGGTGGATGCGGCGCTGCGCCCCGAGGGCAGGCACGGGGCGCTGGTGCGTTCGCTGGCCTCGCACATCGCCTACTACGACCGCTGGGCGAAGAGCTGGGAGTTCCAGGCGCTGCTGAAGGCGCGTCCGCTGGCCGGCGATGCCGAGCTCGGCGCCGACTACATCGCCGCGCTGCAGCCGCGGGTGTGGTCCAGTGCCGAGCAGGAGGACTTCGTGGAGAGCGTGCAGCGCATGCGCGAGCGCGTCACCGACAACATCCCCCCGGAGGACATGCCCTACCAGCTCAAGCTCGGCCCGGGCGGCCTGCGCGACATCGAGTTCACGGTGCAGCTGCTGCAGCTGGTGCACGGGCTCAGCGACGAGAGCCTGCGCACCCGCGGCACCCTGGAATCGCTGCAGGCGCTGGCCGACGGCGGCTACATCGGCCGGGTCGAGAGCGCGGCGTTCGCCCAGCAGTACCGCATCCTGCGGCTGCTGGAGCACCGCCTGCAGCTGCACGAGCTCACGCGCACGCATCTGATGCCCCGCGACGACGAGGGCATGCGCCGCCTCGCCAGGGCCACCGGACTGGCCGACTCGGCGGCCGGGCTGCGGCGGCTCTGGGACGGTGTGCGTCGCGAGGTGCGCGAGCAGCACGTGCGGCTGTTCTACCGGCCGCTGCTCGCGGCCGTGGCGTCGCTGCCGGCCGAGGAGCGCGCCCTCACCACGGGGCAGGCCGCGGACCGCCTGGCGGCCATCGGGTTCCGCGACCCCTCGGGCGCCCTGCGGCACATCGCGGCGCTCACCTCGGGGCTCAGCCGCAAGGCCAGCATCCAGCGGTATCTGATGCCGGTCATGCTGCGCTGGTTCGCCGACGGCACCGATCCGGACTACGGCCTGGTCGCCTTCCGGAGAATCAGCGAGCGACTCGGCGACACGCACTGGTTCCTGCGGATGCTGCGCGATTCATCAGGAGCGGCCGAGCGCCTCACGCGGGTGCTCTCCAGCTCGCGCTACGTCGGCGAGCTGATGGAGTGGATCCCCGAGTCTGTCGCCTGGCTGGACACGCCCAGCCTGCTGCAGCCGCGCGGGGGCGCGGCGCTCGACGAGGAGGCGCGGGCCATCCAGACGCGGCACTCCACGATCGCCGCCGCGCTGCAGGCGGTGCGGGCGCTGCGCCGCCGCGAACTGCTGCGCACCGCCATCGGCGCCGTGCTCGACCACATCGGCGTGGACGAGATGGCGCGCGCGATCACCGAGATCACCGAGGTCACTATCCAGGCGGCCCTGCGCGCCGTGCGCCGCGAGGTGGTGCCGCCCGAGGACGACGCGCTGGATTTCTCCATCATCGCCATGGGCCGCTTCGGCGGCGCGGAGCTCGGATTCGGGTCGGATGCCGACGTGCTGTACGTCTACGAGCCCAACGGCATCGACCCGCAGCGCGCGCAGCAGCTGGCGGCGAAGATCGTCGCCGGGCTGCGCGAGCATCTGACCGATCACCGTCTGCCGCTGGACCTGGATGCCGATCTGCGGCCCGAGGGGCGCAACGGGCCGATCGTGCGCACGCTGGAGGCGTACACGCAGTACTACCGGCGCTGGTCGCTGTCCTGGGAGGCCCAGGCGCTGCTGCGCGCTCGCGGCGTCGCTGGCAGCCAGAAGCTGATCGGCCGCTTCATGGAGCTCGCCGACAGCATCCGCTTCCCCGAGCAGGTCTCCCTGCAGGACGTGCGCGAGATCAAGCGCATCAAGGCGCGGGTGGAGGGCGAACGGCTGCCGCAGGGCGTCGACCCGCGCCGGCATCTGAAGCTCGGCCCCGGCACGCTCAGCGATGTGGAGTGGATGGTGCAGGTGCTGCAGCTGCAGCACGGGTATCGCGTTCCCGACCTGCGCACCACGTCCACGCTGCAGGCGCTGGACGGGGCTGTGCTGGCCGACCTGCTGCCGGCCGCCGGGGCCGAGCAGCTGCGCAGCGCCTGGGTGCTCGCCAGCCGGCTGCGCTCGGCGATGACGCTGCTGACCGGCCAGACCAGGGACCTGCTGCCCGCCGAGCACCGGGAGCTCGATGGCGTGGGGCGACTTCTCGGTTACCCGGATCGCGGAGCGGCCATGCTGGAGGAGGAGTATCTTCGGGTCACGCGCCGCGCACGGCGCGTGTTCGAGAAGCAGTTCTACGGCTGAGCCGTGCGGTTCGCCGGCACAGCGGCGGGCCAGGCGTCATCGAGAGCCAGGGGGAGTCATGGCGGAGCGCATCGGGATCGTGTGGAATCCGACCAAGGTCGACGAGTCGGCGCTGCGGGATGCCGTGGGCGCGGCATTCGCGGACGACGCCGAAGTGCAGTGGTGGCAGACCTCGCAGGATGATCCGGGGCGCTCGATGGCGGAGGCCGCCGTCGAGGCGGGATGCGATGTCGTCGTCGCGGTGGGCGGCGACGGCACCGTGCGCGTTGTCGCCGAGGCGCTCGCGAGCGTCGGTGACGACGCCCCGAGGCTGGGCATCGTCCCGCGGGGCACCGGCAACCTGCTCGCGCGCAATCTGGGCATCCCGCTCGGGAGCATCCCCAAGGCACTGGCCCTGATCGCGGCCGGCCACGATCGGGAGATCGACATGGGCTGGGTGCGCGCCGACGGCGGCGCGGCCGAGACCGGCTTCCTGGTGATGATCGGCGTCGGGCTGGACGCGCACATGCTGGCCGAGACCGACGACGACCTGAAGGATCGCGCCGGCTGGCTGGCGTACGTCGAGGCGATGGGGCGCGCGCTGACGGCGGCGGAGACCATGGACATCTCGCTGCGCGTCGATGAGGGCGAGGAGCAGGCGGTCAGCGGGCACACCCTGCTGATCGGCAACTGCGGTGCGATCCAGGGCGGAGTGACGCTGCTGCCGGACGCCGTCCCCGACGACGGGCGGCTCGACCTGCTGCTGGTCAGCGCCGAGAGCGCCGCGCAGTGGGCCCGCACCCTGCGCGCGATCGTGTGGGACAACGGCATCCGCCGGCTCATCGGCGGCGACGACGAGACCGTCGACACGGACGCCGCGCGGCACCTGACGGGCGAGCGGATCCGCGCGTGGCTCTCGACGCCGACCGCCTTCGAGATCGACGGCGAGGAGGCGGGGGACATCACGGGCCTGGAGGTGCGCGTGCAGCCGGGCGCGCTGCGCGTGCTCTGCTGATCGGGCGGGCGCCGATAGAATCGGGCGTCCGCGTGAACAGGAGCCCCCATGCCCTCATCGAACCCGGCGTTCGGCGTGCGCGCCGCACTGCGCAGCCCCCGGCAGCTGACCCGGGAGGTGTTCGCCGGCCTGGTGACGACCCTGGCGCTGGTGCCCGAGGTGATCTCGTTCTCCGTGGTCGCGGGTGTCGATCCGATGACCAGCCTGGTGGCTTCGATCGTGCTCTGCCTGACGATGACGTTCCTGGGCGGCCGCCCCGGGGTGATCACCGCGGCGGCAGGCTCGGTTGCGCTGGTGATCGCACCGCTCGTGCACGAGCACGGCGTGCAGTACGTGCTGCCGACGGTCGTCCTGGCCGGGGTGCTGCAGATCGCCTTCGGCCTGCTCGGCCTGTCGCGCCTGATGAGGTACGTGCCCAGATCGGTCATGCTCGGGTTCGTCAACGCGCTCGGCATCCTGATCTTCGTCGCGCAGCTGCCGCACATCCTGGGTGCCGCGCTGCCGGTGTGGGGCCTGTTCGCGCTGACGCTGGCCATCGTCATCCTGCTCCCGCTGGTGACGAAGGCGGTGCCCTCGCCGCTCGTCGCGGTCGTGGTCGTGACCGCCATCGTCATCGTCGGGAGGATGACCGTTCCTGACGTCGCCGATGAGGGCACCGTGGGCGGGGGCCTGCCCGGTCTGACACCGCTCGGCGTTCCGCTCGATCTGCAGACGCTGCAGCTGATCCTGCCGACCGCGCTGAGCGTGGCGCTGGTCGGGCTGATGGAGTCGCTGCTGACGGCGAAGCTCGTGGACGAGATCACCGAGACGCCCTCACACAAGGGACGGGAGTCGTGGGCGCTCGGCGTCGCGAACATCGCCGCGGGCTGCTACGGCGGAGTCGCCGGGTGCGCGATGATCGGCCAGACCGTGCTCAACGTGAAGACCAGCGGCGCGCGCACCCGGATCTCCACCTTCGTGGCCGGCGTGTTCATGCTGGCGCTGGTCACCGGACTGAGCACGGTGATGGGGCAGATCCCGATGGTGGCGCTGGCGGCGGTGATGATGGTGGTGGCCGTGACGACGGTCGACTGGCACAGCGTGCGACCGTCGACGCTGCGGCGGATGCCGTTGTCGGAGACGACCGTGATGGTCGTGACGATCGGCACGGTGGTGCTCACCAGCAACCTCGCCTACGGCGTGATCGCCGGAGTGATCCTGGCGATGATCCTGTTCGCGCGCCGGGTGGCGCACGTGATCAGCGTCCGGCGCGAACTCGACGAGGACGGCGAGATCGTGCGCTACGCCGTGCGGGGGCCGCTCTTCTTCGGCAGCAGCAACGACCTGGTCGAGCACTTCCGGTACGCCGAGGATCCGGCATCCGTGATCATCGATCTCAGCGCGGCGCAGATCTGGGACGCCTCGACCGTGGCCGCGCTGGACGCGATCGCCACCCGCTACGAGCGCCACGGCGCGAAGATCGCGATCGTCGGCCTGGATGACCGCAGCGAGCGCTTCCACGGCCGCCTGAGCGGCTATCTCGGCGCCTGACCCACCGCGGGCGGGCGAGGCGCCGAGACGCGGTCAGACTCCGTAGTAGAGCTCGAACTCGTACGGGTGCGGGCGCTGCGCGATCGGCAGGATCTCGTTGTCGTACTTGTAGGCGATCCAGGTGTCGATGAGCTCCTGCGTGAAGACGCCGCCCTCGAGAAGGAACTCGTGGTCGTTGCGGAGCGCATCCAGCGAATCCAGCAGCGAGTTCGGCACCTGGGGGATGTTCTTGGCCTCCTCCGGGGGGAGCTCGTAGAGGTCCTTGTCGATGGGCTCCATCGGCTCGATGCGGTTCTTGATGCCGTCCAGGCCCGCCATCAGCTGCGCTGCGAAGGCCAGATAGGGGTTGCCCGAGGCATCCGGCACACGGAACTCGATGCGCTTGGCCTTCGGGTTGGAGCCGGTGAGTGGAATGCGGATCGCCGCGGAGCGGTTGCCGGCGGAATAGGCCAGGTTCACCGGCGCCTCGAAGTGCTTCACCAGTCGGTGGTAGCTGTTCAGCGTCGGGTTGGTGAAGGCCAGCACGGCGTGCGCGTGCTTGAGCAGGCCGCCGATGTACCAGCGCGCGATATCGCTGAGCTGGCCGTACCCGGCCTCGTCGAAGAACAGCGGCTTGCCGTCGAGCCAGAGCGACTGGTGCGTGTGCATGCCCGAGCCGTTGTCTCCGAACAGGGGCTTGGGCATGAACGTGACGGTCTTGCCCCACTCCTGGGCGGTGTTCTTGACGATGTACTTGAATTTCAGGATGTCGTCGGCCGCGCTGACCATGGTGTCGAAGCGGTAGTTGATCTCCTGCTGGCCCGCTGTGCCGACCTCGTGGTGCGAGCGCTCCAGCTGGAATCCTGCGTCGATCAGGCGCAGGGTGATGTCGTCGCGCAGGTCGGCGGTCTTGTCCACGGGCGAGACCGGGAAGTAGCCGCCCTTGAACGGCGTCTTGTTGCCGAGGTTTCCGCCCTCCTCCTCGCGGCCCGAGTTCCACGCCGCCTCTTCGGAGTCGACCTTGTAGAAGCTCTCGCCCGAGGTGACCGAGTAGCGCACGTCGTCGAAGATGTAGAACTCCGCCTCGGGCGCGAAGTACGCGGTGTCGGCGATGCCCGTGGAGGCGAGATACTTCTCGGCCTTCTTGGCCACCTGACGCGGGTCCTTCGAGTAGATCTCGCCGGTGCGCGGGTTGTAGATGTCGAAGACCATCACCAGCGTCTTCGCCTCACGGAACGGATCCAGGTATGCGGTCGTCACATCCGGGATCAGCTGCATGTCCGACTCATGGATCGAGGCGAAGCCGCGGATCGAGGATCCGTCGAAGAGCTGCCCGTCGCGGAAGAAGTCCTCGTCGACCGTCGAAGCCGGGATGTTGAAGTGCTGCTGCACGCCCGGAAGATCGGTGAAGCGGATGTCGAGGAACTTGACGTCGTTCTCCTCGATGTATGCAAGGACGTCTGCGGGCTCTGTGAACATGTACGACTCCTGATCGGGTATCGGTTGCATCAACCTTACGCAGGTTATGCAAGGGGAGTTTCTCAGCCGTGTCGGTCGTGTTTCGGGCATGTTACGCGTGCTCGGTAGGCTGGGGGAGTGAACGACTATCCCGGTCAGCGCCTCGGTCTGCCTGCCACCGGACCCCGCAGCATCGCCCGTCCCGGACGGCGGATCGCGGCTCTGGCCATCGATTACGTCGCCGCGACGATCATCGCGATCGGGTTCCTCGGGTACGACCCGCTCGCGCTGCCGAGCGAAGCCGGCTGGCGCCAGTTCGCGCCCATGATGGTCTTCGCGGTGCTGCAGATCCTGTTCATCCCCACTGCCGGGGGCAGCCCAGGGCACCGCATCCTCGGCATGCGGGTGGTGCGCATCGGCGGCGGGTGGGTCGGGCTCTGGCGGCCGATCGTGCGCACCGTGCTGCTGGTGGTCGTCATCCCCGCCGTGATCTGGGATGCCGATCAGCGCGGGCTGCACGACAAGCTGGCCGGCACCGTGCTGATCCGGGCCTGACGCCCGCTCAGGCGCGTCCCCGATTGCGGCGCCGCGTCTCGCGCGGGGCATGCCCACCCAGGAACGACTTCGCGGGGTCGACGATGAAGCCGCGACGCAGCACCTGACGGCCGATCAGCATCCGAAAGCCCATCTCGTCACGGTTGGTCAGCGTCACCTCGCCCTCCACGATCTGCCCGACCAGCCGCATCCGCAGCTGCACGACCAGTCGCTCCTCGGCGTGTCCGGAGGAGCTGCGCACCGCGCGGCGATCGTGCACCGGGCTCTCGTGCACCACGGCATCCGCCCGGCTCTCCTGCCAGGGATGCACGGCGAACCGCACCCAGTCCCCGCCGTCGCGCTCGAACTCGACCACGTCGAAGGCGTGCAGCGACGAGGTGCGCGCGCCGGTGTCGATCTTGGCCTTGATCCAGTCGACACCGAGATCGGGCAGGCCGACCCATTCGCGCCACCCCGTGGACGTGTTTGAATGAGAAGACCGATTCACCCCTTCATCCTGGCAGGAAACATCTGTGAAGATCGCCGTCCTCTCGCGGGCACCGCAGTCGTACTCCACGCAACGGCTGCGAGCCGCCGCTCAGCAGCGCGGACACACGGTCAAGGTGCTGAACACGCTGCGGTTCGCG
The DNA here is from genome assembly GCF_031844385.1 of Microbacterium sp. ARD32. Classification (NCBI taxonomy): domain Bacteria; kingdom Bacillati; phylum Actinomycetota; class Actinomycetes; order Micrococcales; family Microbacteriaceae; genus Microbacterium; species Microbacterium sp. ARD32. The sequence goes on along the minus strand of NZ_JAUZVD010000001.1, from coordinate 1,401,096 downwards.
ATCGACCTCACCGCCGACGCCCCCGACCTCTTCTTCCGCGGCAAGCAGCTCAGCGACTACGACGCGATCCTGCCCCGCATCGGCAATTCCATCACCTACTTCGGCACCGCCGTGGTGCGCCAGTTCGAGCAGATGGACGTCTACACGCCGAACACCGCCAACGGCATCTCCAGCGCGCGCGACAAGCTGCGTGCCAACCAGATCCTCTCCCGGCACAACATCGCCATGCCGCCCACGGCGTTCGTGCGCAACCGCGCTGACGTCCGCCCCGCCATCGAGCGGGTCGGCGGTGCCCCGGTCGTCATCAAGCTGCTGGAGGGCACGCAGGGCATCGGCGTCATCCTCGCGCCGCAGGTGAAGGTCGCCGAGGCGATCATCGAGACGCTGCACTCCACCAAGCAGAACGTGCTGATCCAGAAGTTCATCGCCGAGAGCCGCGGTCGCGACATCCGGGCGCTCGTCGTCGGCGACCGAGTGGTCGCGGCGATGCGGCGCGTCGCCGACGGCGACGAGTTCCGCTCGAACGTGCACCGCGGCGGACGCGTGGAGCCGGTGACGCTCGACCCGGTCTACGAGCAGACCGCGGTCCGCTCCGCCCAGATCATGGGGCTGCGCGTCGCCGGGGTCGACATGCTGGAGAGCGACGAGGGCCCACTGGTCATGGAGGTGAACTCCTCGCCGGGTCTGCAGGGGATCGAGGCGGCCACCAAGCTGGATGTCGCCGGTGCGATCATCGACTACATCGCGAACCAGGTGGCCTTCCCCGACATCGACATCCGACAGCGGCTGAGCGTGTCGACCGGCTACGGCGTGGCCGAGCTGATGGTGCACTCCGGGGCGGAGCAGGTGGGCATGGAGCTCGGCGATCTGGGCCTGTGGGACCGTGACATCACCGTGCTCACCCTGCACCGGGGCGTGAGCGTCATCCCCAACCCGCGCAAGCACGTCGTGCTCGAGGCGGAGGATCGCCTGCTGTGCTTCGGGAAGCTCGAGGAGATGCGCTCGATGATCCCCGAGAAGCGCCGTCGCCGCCCGCGGGTGCGCCGGCTGCCGAAGGTGCCGCTGGGGGAGTGATCAGCGCGGACGCTGGGCCCGCACCTTGGTGGGGTCGATGCCCTTCGGGATCGGCAGCGACGACAGCGACTGCGACACCGAGTCGATGCGCCGGATCACGGCGGCCATGGTGGCCTTGTCGATCGCCTTCGGCGTCTTCTTGATGGTCTTGGCGAGGTCGGAGATGGCTACGTCATCGTCTCCGTGGCCCACGTAGAGCACCGTCACGGGCACGCCGTTCGCGACGCGCTGGGCCTTCTGCCGCTCCTCGTTCACCAGCCGGGTCAGGCGCCCGCGGGTGCCCTCTCCCACGATGACGATCCCGCCGCGGCCGATCGCGCGGTAGACGGCCTCCTGCGTCTTCGGGTTGATGCCGGCCGGAGTGTCGGATGCCTGCCAGCTGCGGCCCAGGCTGGTGCTCAGCACGTGTCCGGCCGCCCCCGGCATGCCGTCGATCTTGGCGTACATGGCCTTGGTCGACAGGCGAGTCATCAGGAACATCGCGCCGAGGATGCCGAACATCAGACCGGTCACGCCCCACATGACCAGCGACAGCACCGCGGCGCCGCCGACGAGGTAGCCGACGATGAGTCCGATGAGCACGCCGCCGATGAGAATGGCCAGCTGCGCCCACGGAAGCCAGCCGTAGACCTCCCGGGTGAACCGGAACAGGGAACGGATCTGGGAGAAGAAGCCGGGACGCTTCTCAGCTTCGGGAGCACGCTTTGCCATGCGTACCAGCCTACCGAGTCGGCGCCGTGTCGTTCTCCCTGCACAGGTCGCCTTCCGGCACGAGTTGTCCACAATCGCGGCATTCGGCGCCCTCGCGCATCGCGGATGCGTTCTCATGGAGCGATGGACAACGAGCAGACGGATGATCGGACGGCACTGGTGCCGGGCGCGCACCGCCCCTTCCGGCGCCTGGACGGCGCCGAGCATCCCTATCCCGGAGACCTGGTCGCGGACGGTGAGCGCCGCCGGGTGCTGGTGGATGCCGCCGGGGTCGACACCGCCCTGTGGGAGTTCGCGGACGGCGAGCACGTCGCCGGCGTGCGGGATCTGGTGCGCAGCGCGAGCGGGCACGGTGCGCTGCTGCCCTGGTGCGTCGAGTCGGTGGATGTGCTGATCTCGCGACGCGCGGCGGCGGGGGCGCCGCTGACCGCCGGCGAGACGGTGACGCTGGTGGGGAGCCTGATGCGCGGGGTCGTCGAGGTCGCGGACGCCGGGTTGATGGGATGCTGGTGGGTGGACGAGCAGGGGCGGCCGCTGTTCGTCCCAGGAGACGGGGCCACCTGCGCGGCATCCGCTGCCGCGATCGTCGAACGCGTGCGGGAGATGTGCACCGACCGCGCGCTGCAGCGGGTGCTGGCGCGGATCGGCGCCGGGATGGGCGATCACCGGATGGTGCGACGCTCACTAGATGCCTGGGAGCGGGAGCTGACCGAGCTCGCCGCCCCCCGTGCTCTGCAGCGCGATGCACTCCACCCGGGTGCTCTGCAGCCGGGTGCTCCGCAGAGGGCTGTGATGGACGATGCGGTTGCTGCTCTCGCGCCCGAGCGCGTGCGGGCCGTGCCGTTCCACCGTGCGGCGCTCGACGAGGTGCCGGGGATGCCTCGCCGACAGCACGCGCTGCGCAATCGGATCCTCACCGCGGCGGAGTCGCTGCGGGAGCGGATCCGCAGCCGCATGACCGCACGAGCGGCGTCGCCCCCGCCGCCTGGGGCGACGCGACCGCCCCGATCAGTGCGGCGACCCGGAGCGATCCGTGGATCCGCACGCAGCGCGCGGTCGGATGCCGCGGACAGCGCTCGACAGCCGCGGACGAGGATGCTGCTCGTCGGAGCCGGAGTCGCGGGGCTCGTCCTGCTCGGTGGCATGCTCTGGCCCGGCGGGGAGGAGGAGCCGCCCGCAGCGCGTGCTGCCACGGCCGATCGCGGGTCTTTCCCGGAGCCCTCGGCCTCGCCGCCGAACCCGAGCGGCTCCCCGCACGACGCCGGGCCGTCCCCGTCCGCGGATCCGGGCGCGCCGGGACAGAACGCGGACGGGGAGGGCGCGGCCGGCGGCGTGGAGCAGGCAGCCGGGATCCTGCTGAAGACGATCGCCCGCTGCACCGGCGAAAGCGATCGCGCCTGCTCGGATGCCGTCGCGGCCGGGAGCGCGAAGGTCGTGCTCGAGCGGCTGGGGTCGGATGCCGCGGGCAGGAGCGCGACCCTGATCGAGGACTACGGCGACATCGCCGTGCTGCGCCTGGCGAGCACGGATCGGAGCGGTGAGCAGATGCTCGTGATGGTGCGCGAGAAAGACGGATGGCTGGTCCGCGACGTGTACGACGTCGCAGACCAGCCATCCGGTGCGAGCTGAACGGGCTCAGCCTCCTGCTCAGATCAGATGCCGAGTGCCCCCGCGAAGTCCGCGGCCTCGAGGCGGTTCTTGATCGCCGAGAGGAAGCGGGCCGCATCGGCGCCGTCGATGATGCGGTGGTCGTACGAGATGGCCAGCCACACGTACGAGCGCACGGCGATCGCGTCGACGCCGTCGACGGTCACCACGCCGGGCCGCTTGAACACGACGCCGGTGCCGAGGATCGCCGACTGGGGCAGGAACACCAGCGGGGTGTCGAACACCGCGCCGCGCGAGCCCGTGTTGGTGACCGTGAAGGTGCCGCCGGCCAGCTCGTCCGGCTTCAGCTTGTTGTCACGCGTGCGCGCGGCGAGATCGGCGATCTCGTGCGCGATCTGCGCGATGTTCTTCGTTCCCGCATCCCGCACCACCGGGGTGAGCAGGCCGCGTTCGGTGTCCACGGCGATCGAGATGTTCTCGGCGGCGGGGTAGACGATGCTGTCGCCGTCGACCGTCGCGTTGATGATCGGGTGCGCCTGGAGCGCCTCGGCGGCGGCCAGGGTGAAGAACGGCAGGAAGGAGAGCTTGTCACCCGTCTTCTGCAGGAACTCGTCCTTCTTGGCGGAGCGGTAGGCGGCCAGAGCCGTCACATCGACCTCGACGAACGTCGTCAGCTGAGCGGTCTGCTGCATCGAGGCGACCGCGCGCTCGGCGACGACCTTGCGCAGGCGGGACATCTTCTGGGTCGTGCCGCGCAGCGGCGAGACCTCGAGCGGAGCCGGTGCCGGAGCAGCAGGGGCCGCGGCAGGCGCCTGCGACTTGGCCTCGGCAGCCTTCAGCACGTCCTCCTTGCGGATGCGGCCGCCGACGCCGGTGCCCTTGACCGTGGTCAGGTCGATGCCCTGCTGGGAGGCCAGGCGACGCACGAGCGGCGTGACGTACAGCGAGTCGGAGGCGTCGGTGTCAGAGGCCTCAGCCGCGGGTGCCGGCTCCGCCGGCTTGGCGGGCTCGGGCTCTGCCGGCTTGGCCGGCTCCGCCGGCTTGGCGGGCTCTGCCGGCTTGGCGGGCTCGGGTTCCTGTGCGGGCTCTGCAGCGGGACTCTGCGCCTTCTCGGCGGCAGGCGCCGCGCCGGAGCCGATGCGGGCGAGGACGGCGCCGACGGCCACCGTCTCGTCCTCGGCGGCGAGGATCTCCTGCAGCGTGCCGGCCACCGGCGAGGGGATCTCGGTGTCGACCTTGTCGGTCGAGATCTCCAGCAGGGCCTCGTCCACCTCGACGTCGTCGCCGACGGCCTTGAGCCAGCGCGTGACGGTGCCCTCGGTGACGGACTCGCCCAGTTCGGGCAGGACCACGTCGGTCGCGTCACCGGACGCGGCCGGTGCGGCGGCGGTCTCCGGCTCAGCTGCGGGCTCGGCCGGAGCGGATGCCTCGGCCGGCGCCGGTGCCTCGGCCTCAGCCGGAGCGGATGCCTCTGCGGCGGGCGCTTCGGCTGCGGGCGCCTCCTGTGCGGCTGGCGCGTCACCGCTGGAGTCTGCGCCGCTGCCGTCGCCGATCCGAGCGAGCAGTGCACCCACCTCGACGGTCTCATCCTCGGCGACGAGGATCTCCTCGATCACGCCGCTGACGGGAGAGGGGATCTCGGTGTCGACCTTGTCGGTCGAGATCTCGAGCAGGCCCTCATCCGCCTGCACCGTGTCGCCGACCTGCTTCAGCCAGCGAGTGACAGTACCCTCGGTGACGCTCTCCCCGAGTGCGGGAAGGACCACGGGTGTGCTCATGACGGAGTCTCCTTCAGAAATCTGTGACGCCCCAAGCTTAGTGACCCGGGCGCCCTGTTGGTGCGGTTCAGAGTGCGTGGAGCGGTTTTCCGGCCAGAGCGAGGAAAGCCTCGCCCAGTGCCTCGCTCTGCGTGGGATGCGCGTGGATCAGGGGTGCGATGTCCTCCGGGTGGGCCTCCCACGCGACGGCCAGCTGACCCTCGGTGATGAGCTCGCCGACGCGGTCGCCGAGCAGGTGCACGCCCAGGATGGGACCGTCCTTCTGGCGCACGACCTTGACCGTGCCACCGGTGCCGATGATCTCGCTCTTGCCGTTGCCGGCCAGGTTGTACTCGTAGGCGACGACGGCATCCGCGCCGTGGGCCGCGATCGCGGCCTCCTCCGTGATGCCCACCGAGGCGACCTCGGGGCTGCAGTAGGTCACGCGAGGGATCTGGGTGTCGGGAACGGCGGCGACCTCCATGCCGGCGATGCGCTCGGCGACCGCGATGCCCTGCAGGAAGCCGCGGTGCGCGAGCTGCAGGCCGGGGACGATGTCGCCGACCGCCCACAGGCCCGGCACGCCGGTGCGCAGCTGCTCGTCGACGACCACGAAGCCGCGATCCACCGTGGCACCGGCCTCTTCGAAGCCGAGACCCGCGGTGGCGGGCCCGCGGCCCACGGCGACGAGCAGGTAGTCGGCCGAGAACGTCTTGCCGTCCTCCAGCGTGACCGTGACCTCGTGCTCGTCCTGCTCGGCCTTCTGGAAGCGCACGCCCAGGTTGTAGGCGATGCCCTTGCGGCGGAACGCGCGCTCCAGGCCCTTGCTGAGCGCGATGTCCTCGTTGGGGACCAGGTGCGGCAGAGCCTCGACGATGGTGACCTCCGCGCCGAAGGAGTGCCAGACGCTGGCGAACTCGACGCCGATCACGCCGCCGCCGAGCACGATGACCTTGGCGGGGACCTCATCGAGCGCGAGCGCCTGCTCGCTGGTGAGGATCCGGCCGCCGATCTCCAGACCGGGCAGGGTGCGGCTGTACGAGCCGGTGGCCAGCACCACGTCGGCGCCGACGTAGCGGTCGTCTCCGACGCGCACCGAGCGATCCTTCTGCAGGTGGCCCTCACCGGCGATCATGGTGATGCCGCGCGCCTTGATCAGACCCTCCAGGCCTTTGAACTTCTTCGCGACGATCCCCTCGCGGTAGGCGGTCACCCCGGCCGCGTCGATGCCGCCGAGCGTGGCGGTCACCCCGACCGACGCCGCGCTGCGCACGTGATCGGCGACCTCGGCGGCGTGCAGCAGGGCCTTGGTCGGGATGCACCCGCGATGCAGGCAGGTGCCGCCGACCTTGTCCTTCTCGATCAGCGCCACCTTCTTTCCCAGCTCGGCGGCGCGCAGCGCCGCGGCGTAGCCGCCGCTGCCGCCGCCGAGGACGACGAGGTCGAACTCGTGGACGGCCATCAGGCCTCCTCGACCGATGCGCGGGCGAACGCGATGAGCGAGCGGACGGTGGCGCCGGTGGGGCCCTTGTCGGTGAACCCGTACGGCGCTCCGGCGTGCTCACCGGAGCCGGCGATGTCGAGGTGCACCCAGGGGATGCGGGGCGCGTCCTCGGCATCCGAGGTGCGGCCGACGAAGCGCTGCAGGAACAGGCCCGCGAACATCGATCCGCCGGAGCGGTCGGACATGTTCGAGTTGATCATGTCGGCGATGGGGGACTCGAGCAGCTCCTCCATGTAGTCCGGCAGCGGCAGCCGCCAGGCCGGCTCGCCGACCTGCTCGGCGGCCGCGAGGTACTCGGCGACCGCGGCATCCTGGCCCATGACGCCGGTGTGGCGCTTGCCGAGCGCGGTGATGATCGCGCCGGTCAGCGTCGCCACGTCGAAGACGACGTCCGGGTTCTCGCGGCTGGCGGCGACCAGACCGTCGGCCATGACCAGACGGCCCTCCGCGTCGGTGTTCAGCACCTCGACGGTCTGACCGTCCAGCATCCGCAGCACGTCGCCGGGGCGGGTCGCCCGCCCGGACGGCATGTTGTCGGCGATGCACATCCACGCCGTCACGCGCACGGGGAGCGCCAGGGCGGCGATCGCGCGGATCGCGGCGAGCACCGTCGCGGACCCGGCCATGTCGAACTTCATGCCGAGCATGCTCGCTGCGGGCTTGAGCGACAGGCCGCCGGTGTCGAACGTGATGCCCTTGCCGACCAGGGCGATGTGGCGGACCGCGCCCTCGGGGGAGTAGCTGAGCCGCACCAGTCGGGGCGGGCGGTCCGAGCCGCGGCCGACGCCGATGATGCCGCCGTAGCCCTGATCCTCGAGCTGCCTCTCATCGAGCACCTCGACGTCCACGGGCAGGCCATCCACCGCGTCCACGGCGGATTGCGCCAGCTGGGCGGGGCTCTGCCACTCCGCGGGCACGGAGACGAGGTCCTTCACCAGCGCAACGGCCTCTGCGACGATGCGGGCGTGCTCGAGGGCGCCGTCACCGATCGAGGGGGCGTGCAGCACGATCTTCTCGGCGCGCGCGGGCTTCTTCTCGGACCGGTAGTCATCGAAGCGGTACCCGCCGAGCGCGGCGCCCTCGGCTGCGGCATCCGCGAAGCCCTCCAGGCCGGGAGCGAATCCGACCGCCACCGTGGCGTACCCGGTCAGCGAGCGGGCGGCGGTGGCCACCGCATCCCGCACGGTCTCCTCCGTCGGCGCGGCACCCGCGCTGACCACGGCGAGCGGGCGCTCGCTCACGGCCGGGAGATGCACACGTGCGCAGGCGGAGGCCGAGCCCTTGTACCCGATGCCGGTGAGTGCGGCGGCGAGTCCCTCGTATCCGTCCAGCGCGTCGTGAGCGCCTGCCGGATCGGGGATGACGAGCACTGCGGCATCCGCAGCGCTTCCAGGGAACGGATCGGTCGTATGGGAGATCGCGGGTAGCGTCATGCCCTCCATCCTACGGATCGACACCCGGACCGCGTGCGCGGGGCCGGAGCCGTGTTCGCTGTCAGCATCAGCGACGCCCGTCCGGTCGTCCGCCCGGCTCGTAGCATTGACTCATGCCCTTCTCCGCAGAGCTGTACGAGTCCGTCGCCGGCGCGCCCGACGTGCCGACCGGCCTTCCGCTGGTGATCCTCCTCACCGGCTTCACGGATGCGGGCAGCGCGGTGTCCGGTCTGATCGAGCATCTGCACGAGACCGCAGCACCGCAGCCGCTGATCGTCTTCGACAACGACGTGCTGCTGGACTATCGCGCGCGCCGCCCGGTGATCGTGTTCGATCAGGATCACCTGACCGAGTTCCGTCCCGCGCGACTCGAGCTCTCGCTCGCGCATGACGCTCTCGGGCAGCCCTTCCTGCTGCTGAGCGGTTACGAGCCCGATTTCGCGTGGAACGCCTTCACGGATGCCGTGATCAGCTTCGTCGAGGCCTTCCAGGTCTCCACGGTCAACTGGCTGCACTCGATCGCGATGCCCGTTCCGCACACCCGTCCGATCGGCACCACGGTGAGCGGCAACCGCCGTGAGCTGATCGCCGCGCACTCGGTATGGAAGCCGCGCACCCAGGTGCCGGCGACGGTCGGCCACCAGCTGGAGTACCGGCTGGTCGCGCATGACGTGCGCGTGGCCGGCTTCGTGCTGCTCGTGCCGCATTACCTGGCCGACACCGAGTACCCCGACACCGTGCTCATGGGCGCTGACCGGCTGATGCTCGGGACCGGGCTCGTGCTCGGGATGGATGCCGTGCAGGCGCGGCGCGAAGAGTATCTCGAACGCGTGCAGGAGCAGGTGCAGGGCAACGAGGAGCTGACGCAGATGGTGCGCACGCTCGAGCACCGCTACGACGCGTACATGGCCGGACGCGAGGAGGGCGACGAATCGGAGCACGTCTTCGATGAGCGCGATCTTCCCAGTGCCGATGAGCTCGCCGCCGAGCTGGAGCGCTACCTGGCGAACCGGCGGCCCGGAGACGAGGAGAAGCGGGGCTGACCGGCGGGCGCAGCGGTCCGCACCACGAAGTTCGCACCTGAGGACGATGGTCGCCCTGAGGTGTGTGATAATGGACGTCCGACCCGTTGTCAACCACCGATCCGAGTGATCGGGGTTGACAAGGGTCTTACTAGTGTCCGAAATGGCCCGGAGCGTGTGCACCGCTCCGTGAAAGGCGAAACGTGACTCCTGCCACGACCAAGAAGACCCGGACGACGACCACCAAGCGCCGCACTGAGCAAGCGGAGCCCGATGAAGTGACGGCCGCCGCCGAAGCGCAGGCCCCCGCGGCCGAGGAGACCGCGGAGACGGCTGCTGCGAAGGCTCCCGCGAAGAAGAAGGCGGCCGCGACGAAGAAGGCCGCAGCCAAGGCGCCCGCCAAGAAGGCGCCCGCCAAGCGCGCCGCCAAGAAGAAGGACGAGACGACCGAGGTCGACGACGAGGCGGTCGATGCCGCCGACGTCGAGGACGATGAGAACGACAAGAAGCCGGCGTTCACCGAGCCGCTTCCCACCGGCGCCATCGTCATCTCCTCCAATGATGAGGAGGACGTGCCGGTCTACTCGACGCAGATCACCGGCGCCACGGCCGATCCGGTCAAGGACTACCTCAAGCAGATCGGAAAGGTCGCGCTGCTGAACGCGGCCGAAGAGGTCGAGCTGGCGATGCGCATCGAGGCCGGCCTCTTCGCCGAGGAGAAGCTGTCGGCGATGTCCGCGGCCGAGAAGTCCAGCCAGCTGGGACTCGACCTGCAGTGGGTCGCCCGCGACGGTCAGCGCGCCAAGAGCCACCTGCTCGGTGCCAACCTGCGTCTGGTCGTCTCGCTCGCCAAGCGGTACACCGGTCGTGGCATGCAGTTCCTCGACCTGATCCAGGAGGGCAACCTCGGCCTGATCCGCGCGGTGGAGAAGTTCGACTACACCAAGGGCTTCAAGTTCTCGACCTACGCCACCTGGTGGATCCGTCAGGCGATCACCCGCGCGATGGCCGACCAGGCGCGGACCATCCGCATCCCCGTCCACATGGTCGAGGTCATCAACAAGCTCGCCCGCGTGCAGCGTCAGATGCTGCAGGACCTGGGTCGCGAGCCCACGCCCGAGGAGCTCTCCCGCGAGCTGGACATGACGCCCGAGAAGGTCGTCGAGGTGCAGAAGTACGGGCGTGAGCCCATCTCGCTGCACACCCCGCTCGGCGAGGACGGCGACAGCGAGTTCGGTGACCTGATCGAGGACACCGAGGCCGTGGTTCCCGCCGACGCGGTGGGCTTCACGATGCTGCAGCGCCAGCTCGAGCAGCTGCTCGACTCGCTGTCCGAGCGCGAGGCGGGCGTGATCCGCATGCGCTTCGGGCTGGGCGACGGGCAGCCGAAGACGCTCGACCAGATCGGCGACACCTTCGGGGTCACGCGTGAGCGGATCCGTCAGATCGAGTCGAAGACCATGGCCAAGCTGCGTCATCCGAGCCGTTCGCAGTCGCTGCGGGACTACCTCGAATGACGCCTGAGGCGCCGCAGGCGCGCTCCGCCGGCCTGCGGTACGTCTTCCCCGTGCTGGCGGGCAAGCTCGCACGCTTCGCGACCCGTCTGCGCGGCGGAGGATCCGCGTTCCCCGGCTACCTGACCAATCGTCTGGCGCCCTCGCTGCTGCCCACGCTGGCGGATCAGTTCCGCTACGGCGTGGTGTTCGTGCTCGGCTCCAACGGGAAGACCACGACGACGCACATGGTCAGCGAGGTGCTGCGTGCGCACGGGCTCACCGTGTTCACGAACCCGACCGGTGCCAACCTGCCGCAGGGGGTGACCAGCGCGCTGCTGGCCGATGCCACTCCCACCGGCCGGGTCAAGGCCGATGTCGCCGTGCTCGAGATCGACGAGGGCTACGCCGCCGACCTGGCCGACCGGCTCTCGCCGTCGGTGATCCTGTCGCTGAACGTGCAGGTCGATCAGCTGTACCGGTTCTACGAGACCGAGCGGGTCGCCGACATGATGCTGGACGCGTCCACCCGGGCATCCGGTCACGTTGTCGTCAACCGCGACGACCCCTACCTGAGCAAGATCGACGTCGGGGCCATGCGGGCGCCGGTGTCGTTCTTCGGCGTCGAGCCTGGCATCATCGCCGCGTCGGCGCACGGCCTGGCCAACGCCGCCGACACCCGCAGCGGGAATGCCGGAGCCGCCGAGCACACGGCGTACTCCGAGGTGCGCCGGGTCAGCGGCCGTGACGTGACGATCCGCATCGGCGAGGCGGATGCCGAGGTGCGCCTGCCCGCGCGCGGCCTGCACTACGCGGCTGACGCCGCTGCCGCCCTCGCCGTGGCATCCCGCGTGCTCGGCGACGAGTTCTCGACGGATGCCGCCGCGCGCGGCTTCGCGCGCATGGCCCCGGCGTACGGACGCGGTGAGGTGATCCCACTGCGCCGCGACCCCGCCGGCGAGCAGGTCGAGTTCGTGATGTTCAAGAACGCCCCCAGCCTGCAGATGAACCTGGATGCCCTTGACGGCGCGCCCGAGCGCGCGCTGATGGCGATCGACGAGGGAACGCCCGATGTGTCGTGGCTGTACGACGTGGACTTCCACGGACTGGAGTCCGTCGACGTGGTCACCGGCGAGAAGGCGTACCAGCTCGCGCTGGCGCTGGAGCACGCCGGAGTGCGCATCGGCGCCGTCGAACCCGACATGGAGCGGGCGGTGGCGATGATGCGCGAACTGCCGCGCACGTCGGCGGGACGCCAGACCTGGTTCGTCAACTACGAGCTGATGATGATCGGTCGCAGGATCCTCGGCCATGGTGATCAGGAGGTGGCTCGCCGATGACGCAGCTCACGATCGCGCAGCTGTACCCCGACACCCTGGGGGTCACCGGCGACCGCGGCAACGTCCGCGCGCTCGAGGCGCGTGTCGACCTGGCCGGTGCGAACCGCGTGACCGCACGCGTCGGCGTCGGCGAGGACCTTCCGGAGGACCTCGACATCCTGGTGATCGGCAATGGCCCGCTCTCCGCCATGCGCAGCGTGCACGCCGACCTGCTGACCCGCGCGGAGCGGATCCGCTCCCACGTGGCGGACGGCGGCACGCTGCTGGCCGTCGGCGGGGGCGCCGAGCTGCTGAGCCGCGGCGTGACCGCGTTGGACGGCGAGACCCTGGAGGGCGTCGGCGTGTTCGGCGCGACCGTCGCGCGCACGAAGACGCGCAAGGTCGGCTACATCATGGCCGACACGGCGAGCGGCCGGGTGATCGGGTTCGAGGACCACGCCAGCGAGTGGTCCCTCGAGGATTCCTCGCACGCGTTCGGCCGCGTGGTGTCCGGCCAGGGCAGCTTCGCCCTCTCCGGCGGAGCAGACCAGCGCGCCCGCGGCGAGGTCATCCGCACCGGCAACGCCTTCGCGACGAACGTCCAGGGCCCGCTGCTGCCGCTGAACCCTCCGCTGACGCGCGAGATCCTCACCGGCGCCGCGGCGAACCGCGGCATGCAGATCGATCTGACGGCGGATGCCGAGGCGCTCGACGCGTACGCGGCGGGGGCGCGCTCGGCCATCGAGGCGCTCGTGCACGGCAAGGGCTTCAACTCCATCCAGCTCTGAGGCGGAGGCGGCAGATGTCAGGCAGTGCGACACCCCGGGTGCTCCTCAGCGCAGGGGCTCTCGCGCGTAACGCCCGGGAGCACGCCGCCGGCGCCGTCGTCGACCTGCGATACGACGCGTACGGTCACGGCGTCGACGAGACGGCTCGCATCCTGCATGCGGCCGGCGTGTCGGGAGTGCTCGTGTCGTCGGAGGACGAGGCGCGGCGGCTGACGGCATCCGGCGTGCCCGCGTCGACGAGCGCTGCGCCCGACGTGGACATCCCGCTGCTGCTCGGCATCCCCGTCGACGGTGCCGCGCAGACGGAGCCGGTGATGAGCCTGCAGGGACGAGTGCTCTCCACGAAGCCGCTGCGGGCGGGGGAGGCCGTCTCGTACGGCTACACGCACCGCGCCGCGGCCGACACGAGGGTCGCCCTGGTGTCCGGCGGATACGCGCAGGGGATCCTGCGGGCTCTCGGCAATCGCGTGCGGGTGCAGGTGGACGGCCGCGCGCATCCGATCGTCGGTCGGATCGCGATGGACGTCTGCGTGGTCGATCTGGAAAGGGCGGATGCCGCGATCGGCACGCCGGTCGTCTACTTCGGCGGTGACGGGCCGGTGCGCGGCGCTCTGGCCGACTGGTCGGCGGCGGCGGGCCTGGAGGCGCTGGAGCTGGCCGCCGTGATCGGCCAGCACGGCGAGCGGAGCTGGCAGGCATGAGCATCCCGGTCCTGGAGATCTCCCGCCGCGCGTTCCACGCGAACCTCGACGCCGTCCGTGAGCGCCTGGGCGGCTCCCAGCTGCTGCTGGTGATGAAGGACGACGCGTACGGGCACGGCGTGGAGTGGGCGGTCGCCGAGGCCGAGCGGGCCGGGGTGACCTGGTTCGGCAGCTACGACATCCCCACCGCGCTGCGCATCCGCGCGCTGACCGCGCAGCGCGTCTACGCATGGGCGCCCTCCGCGCCCGACGAGGTCGAGCGGGCGCTGCGCGCCGGCATCGACCTGGGCATCGGCTCGGCCTCCTACCTGCGCGAGGCGATCGAGGCGGCGCAGCGGCTCGGCATCCGCGCCGCCCTGCATCTGAAGATCGACACCGGGCTGCACCGCAACGGCTTCCGTCCGGAGGACTGGCCCGCGGCGGTCGCCGCCGCCCGGCGGGCGGAGGAGCACGGGAGCGCGCGCATCGCCGGCGTCTGGAGTCATCTCGCCGAGGCCAGCGACGCGGAGGACGACGCGGCGCAGGCCGTGTTCCTGGATGCCGTCCGTCAGCTGGAATCCGCCGGAGGCGCCCCGGAGGTACTGCATCTCACCGCCTCGGCGGCGGCGTGGTGGCGGCCCGAGCTGCGGGGCACGCTCAGCCGCGTCGGCGCGTTCTGCTACGGCATCCGCTCCGCCGACGGCCCCGCACTCGACGGGCTGCGGCTGATCTCGCGTCTGGTCGCGACGGTGGACGCGGTCGACGGTGACGTCGTGCACGTGGGGCTCGGCTCGTACCACGGTCTCCCGTCGACTCTCCGCGGCGTGGAGGTCGCGACGCCCGCGGGGCTTCGGCCGCTCACGGCGATCGCCGGCGGCAGCAGCAGTGTCGCCTCCTGGCCGGGGGTGAAGGTCGGCGACCGCGTGGTCGTGTTCGGCCCTGGTGATGATGGGGAATCGGATGCCACGGCTCTCGCCGAGCGCATCGACACCGTCGGCGAGGAGATCCTCACCCGGCTGACGCCGTCGGTGCGGCGTCAGCTCGTGGATTGAGGCTCAGGCCTCGATGAGGCGGGCGGTCTCGTCGTGCCAGCTGCTGGCGACCGCGCGCAGCTTCTCCTCGTACTTGCGGCCGTGGTGCGCGCAGAAGAGCATCTCCGTGCCGTTGACCTCGGCGGCGATGTAGGCCTGCGCTCCACAGGAGTCGCACCGGTCCATCGCGGTGAGGCGGTACTCGACGGTCTCTCGCTCTGTCGTAGCGTTCATCTCGGTGCCTCCTCAGGGGTTCGGTTCGATTCGAGATCGTGCTCAATACAACCACGGCGCGCCTGGGCGCATGCCCGGTTCCCGGCGCGTTTCGCTCAGCGCGTACGCGCAGCGCGGCGGGTGCGCCGCAGGGGAGTGTCGCGGCCTTCGGCGGGGCGCACGCGAATTAGAATCGAACATTGTGACAGCCGAGTATTCCGCCCATCATCTCCAGGTGCTCGAGGGACTCGAAGCCGTCCGCAAGCGTCCCGGCATGTACATCGGATCCAACGGATCGCCGGGGCTGATGCACTGCCTGTGGGAGATCATCGACAACTCCGTGGACGAGGCGGTGGCGGGCAACGGGTCGAAGATCGACGTCGTGCTGCACGCCGACGGCAGCGTGCAGGTCGCCGACCGCGGACGCGGCGTCCCGGTCGATGTCGAGCCGCGCACCGGTCTGACCGGCGTGGAGGTCGTGTACACCAAGCTGCACGCGGGCGGGAAGTTCGGCGGCGGCTCGTATGCGGCATCCGGCGGACTGCACGGCGTGGGCGCCTCGGTCGTGAACGCGCTCTCGGAGCGGCTCGACGTCGAGGTGGACCGCGCCGGCAAGACGTACGCGATGTCGTTCCGGCGGGGCGAGCCCGGCGTGTTCGCTGATGACGGCGAGCCCAGGCCGGACGCTCCCTTCACCCCGTTCGAGAAGAAGAGCGAGCTGCGGGTGATCGGCAAGGCGCCCCGGGGTGTGACCGGCACGCGAGTGCGCTACTGGGCGGACCGCCAGATCTTCACCAAGGATGCCGCCTTCCAGCTGGGAGAGCTGGAGACGCGCGCCCGGCAGACCGCGTTCCTGGTGCCCGGCCTGGAACTGATCGTGCGCGATGAGCGCCCCACGGACGACCCCGACGCCAGCGCACCCCGAGAGGCCTCCTACCTCTACAAGGGCGGCATCTCCGAGTTCGTCGACTACCTGGCATCCGATCCGCCGGTGACCGACACGTGGCGCTTCCAGGGCAGCGGGAGCTTCACCGAGACGGTGCCCGTGCTCCAGCCCGACGGGCACATGAAGGCCACCGAGGTGCAGCGCGAATGCCAGGTGGACATCGCGTTGCGCTGGGGCACCGGCTACGAGACGGTCACCCGCTCGTTCGTGAACATCATCGCGACGCCCAAGGGCGGCACGCACCAGCAGGGCTTCGAGCAGGAGCTGCTGAAGTCGCTGCGCGGACAGGTCGAGCAGAACGCGCGTCGCTTGAAGGTCGGCAACGACAAGCTCGAGAAGGACGACGTGCTCGCCGGGCTCACCGCCGTGCTCAACGTCACCGTCCCCGAGCCGCAGTTCGAAGGCCAGACGAAGGAGGTGCTCGGCACTCCCGCCGTGCGCGCGATCGTCGCCAAGGTCGTTCGCAGTGAGCTGGCAGCACGGTTCTCCTCGACCAAGCGCGACGACAAGAGCCAGGCGGCCCAGCTGCTGGACAAGATCGTCTCCGAGATGAAGGCGCGCGTCTCCGCGCGGGCGCACAAGGAGACCCAGCGCCGGAAGACGGCGCTGGAGTCCTCGTCGCTGCCGGCGAAGCTGGTCGACTGCCGCTCGAAGGACTTCGAGCAGAGCGAGCTGTTCATCGTGGAGGGCGATTCGGCGCTCGGCACGGCCCGGCACGCGCGCAACAGCGAGTTCCAGGCGCTGCTGCCGATCCGCGGGAAGATCCTGAATGTGCAGAAGGCGTCGATCAGCGACATGCTGGGCAACGCCGAGTGCGCGGCGATCATCACCACGATCGGCGCGGGATCCGGCCGCACGTTCGACCTCTCTCAGGCCCGCTACGGCAAGGTGATCCTGATGAGCGACGCCGACGTCGACGGCGCGCACATCCGCACGCTGCTGCTGACGCTGTTCTTCCGGTACATGCGGCCGCTCGTGGAAGCCGGACGGGTGTTCTCGGCGGTGCCGCCGCTGCATCGCGTGATCGTGATGAACCCCGGGTCCAAGCCCAACGAGACCATCTACACCTACTCCGAGGCCGAGCTGCATGCGCTTCTGGCGAAGCTGCAGAAGGCCGGCAAGCGGTGGCAGGATCCGATCCAGCGCTACAAAGGGCTGGGTGAGATGGATGCCGATCAGCTCGCCACCACGACCATGGACAAGGGCGGCCGTCTGCTGCGCCGCGTCACCATCGAGGATGCCGCGGCGGATGCCGCGGTGCGCACCTTCGAGCTGCTGATGGGCAGCGAGGTCGCGCCGCGTCGCGAGTTCATCATGACCTCCAGCGACAGGCTGAGCCGCGAGGCCATCGACGCCTGAGCCGGCGGCGCCGGCTCGACTCCTGGCTCGCTCTTCCGGGTTCGTCCATCCCAGGGGTGAGACGGGCGGCGCTTCGACAGGCTCAGCGACCCAGAAATGAACGACCCGCGCCGCTTCGACGCGCTCAGCCGATCGCGGTGCCGACGGAGCCGATCACGGCATCCAGGGGATGACCGGAGGCGTCGCGCTTGGCGCCGGATGCCGGAAGCTGCCGCGCCGTGCCATCCGAGCCGATCGCCCGGGGCTCCACGCCGACCCAGGCCAGCCGCAGACGGTCCTCACCCTTCAGGAACGCGTGGGCGCGCACACCGCCCGTGGCGCGGCCCTTGCCGGGGAACTCCGCGAAGTCCGACACCTTCGCGCGCCCGGCATCCGCCCCCGCCAGCATCCCCTCAGAGCCGGAGACCGTGACGACCACGGCCTCCTCCGCGGACGCGACGACGGTGAACGAGACGACCTCGGCACCCGAACCGAGCTTCATGCCGGCCATGCCGCCTGCGGGCGCGCCCTGCGGTCGCACGTTCGAGGCGGGGAAATGCAGCAGCTGGGCATCCGAGCTGACGAACACCAGCTCCGTCTCATCCGGCGCGGTCGCGGCGCCGACGACCACGTCCTTCGGCTTGAGGCCGATGATCTCCAGCTCAGGACGCACGGCCAGGGCCGATGGCACGACGCGCTTGACGACGCCGTCCTTGGTGCCCAGCGCCAGCGGAGTGTCGTCGTCGAAGCGGATCAGCGCGAGCACGCGCTCGCTCCGATCAGTGATGCCCAGGTAGTCCGCGATCCGCACACCGGCGCCGAGTCCGACCGAGCTGGAGGGCACAGCCGGGATGTCGATGGGCGTGAACCGCACGACCCGGCCCGCACTCGTGACCGCGCCGATCTCGCTGCGCGTGGTCGTCTCCAGGCGCGCCTGGATCGCATCGTGCTTGCTGCGGCGGGCCGGCGTCGTGATCGTCGCCCCCGGCTCCAGGTCCACGCGCACGGCGCGTCCCGTCGTCGACAGCAGCAGGGTGGTCGGCGCGTCGGCCAGCTGCAGCTCTGCTGCGGACTTCGTGGTGCGCGCTTTCGGGGGAGCGGCATTCAGCAGCAGGGTGCGCCGGTGCGTGCCGAACTGCTCGGCCACGGCATCCAGCTCGGACGCCACCTGCGCGCGCACGAGCGCGGGGTCGCCGAGCAGCTTCTCCAGCTCGGCGATCTCGGCGAGCAGCTTGTCGCGCTCGGTCTCCAGCTCCAGACGGGAGAACTTGGTCAGGCGCCGCAGGCGCAGCTCCAGGATGTACTCGGCCTGCACCTCATCCAGGTCGAACACCTGCTGCAGGCGGTTCCGGGCGGTCTCGGAGTCGTCCGAGGAGCGGATGACCTGGATGACCTCGTCGATGTCGAGGATCGCCAGCAGCAGACCGCGCACCAGGTGCAGACGCTCGTTGCGGCGGGCCAGCCGATAGCGGCTGCGGCGCTCGACGACCTCGATGCGGTGCTGCAGGTACACCCGCAGCAGCTCCTTCAGGCCCAGGGTGCGCGGCTGACCGTCGACGAGCGCCACGTTGTTGATCGAGAAGGAGTCCTCCAGCGGCGTGTACCGGAACAGCTGCTCCAGCACCGCGGCCGGGTCGAACCCGGTCTTGACGGTGATGACCAGGCGCAGTCCGTTCTTGCGGTCGGTGAGGTCCTGCACATCGCTGATGCCCTGCAGCTTCTTGGCGCCCACGGCGTCCTTCAGCTTCTCGATCACGCGCTCCGGACCCACCTGGTAGGGCAGCTCCGTGACGACGATGCCCGTCCTGCGCGGCCCGAGGGGCTCGATCGAGGTCTTCGCCCGCAGCTTGAACGCGCCCCTACCGGTCTCGTACGCGTCCTTGACGCCGTCCAGGCCCATCAGGATGCCGCCGGACGGGAAGTCGGGGCCGGGCACGAACTCCATGAGCTCAGCGGTCGTGGCGTCCGGGTTCTCGAGCAGATGCGTTGCGGCAGCGACCACTTCGATCAGGTTGTGCGGGGCCATGTTCGTGGCCATGCCCACGGCGATGCCGCTGGCGCCGTTGACGAGCAGGTTCGGGAACGCCGCGGAGAGCACGGCGGGCTGCTGGAACTGCCCGTCGTAGTTGGGCACGAAGTCGACGACGTCCTCGTCCAGGCTCTCCGTCATCGCCAGAGCGGATGCGGCCAGGCGCGCCTCGGTGTAGCGGGACGCCGCCGGGCCGTCGTCCAGCGAGCCGAAGTTGCCGTGTCCGTCGACCAGCGGCACGCGCAGCGCGAAGTCCTGCGCCAGCCGCACCAGGGCGTCGTAGATCGCGGAGTCGCCGTGCGGGTGCAGCTTTCCCATCACCTCGCCGACCACGCGGGCGCTCTTGACGTGACCGCGGTCGGGGCGCAGCCCCATCTCCGCCATCTGATACAGGATGCGGCGCTGCACCGGCTTGAGTCCGTCGCGGGCATCCGGCAGGGCGCGCGAGTAGATGACGGAATAGGCGTACTCGAGGAACGAGCCCTGCATCTCCTGCGAGAGGTCGATGTCCTGGATGCGCTCCTGGACGGGCTCGGATGACGAGGGCTTTGGCATGGACTTCCTGCGGGACGCTCGGGACGGACTCGCGGCAGCGCTCGGATGCACCGCGACGGGCCGCTGTGGAAGACTGGCCCGGATGCCTCTCATGCTACCGTCCAGCCCCGATTCGACGCGGAGCATCACCGGGGTGGCGTCTCAGCTGCTCGCTGCGCTGCACGGCGGCACCGGAGAGCTGCCGTCGGCGCGTTCGGCCGTGCTGGTCGTCGTCGACGGGCTGGGTGCGCTGCCGCTGCGCGCTCATGCCGG
Organism: Microbacterium sp. ARD32; assembly: GCF_031844385.1. NCBI lineage: Bacteria > Bacillati > Actinomycetota > Actinomycetes > Micrococcales > Microbacteriaceae > Microbacterium > Microbacterium sp. ARD32. Next base: position 1,381,343 of record NZ_JAUZVD010000001.1, on the reverse strand, counting down.
TCATGCCCGCACTCTGAGCACCGCGATGGCGAAGCGGGATGTCGCGGCATCGGTGTTCCCGACGACGACCGCCGCCGCACTGACCAGCCTGCTCACCGGTGCCGCTCCCGGCGAGCACGGCATGGTGGGCTATCGCGTGCGGCATCCCGAGCGCGACGTACTCGTGAATCAGCTGACCGAGTGGAACGGCATCGACCCGCGTGCCTGGCAGCCCGTGCCGACCGTGTTCGAGCGTGCAGCGCAGTCCGGGCATCCCGCTTTCACGGTGGGGGTGCCCGCGCACGCCGGCACCGGGCTCTCGCAGGCGGTCCTGCGCGGCGCCGAGTTCCGTGGCGGCGCGACGCCCGCCGACCGCGTCGAGGCCGCATGGGCCCTCGCGGAAGCCCACGAGGGCGCGCTGGTGTACTGCTACCTGCCCGAGGCGGACAAGGCCGGGCACAAGCACGGACTGGACTCGGCGGAGTGGGTCGCGGCCCTCGAGGACATCGATGCCGCGCTCTCATCCCGGATCCCCGACGGCGTGGGAGTGCTGGTGACGGCGGACCACGGCATGATCGACGTGCCATCGCAGCGCCAGCTGGTGCTCGACGCCGCGGGCGGCTGGCACGACGGCATCCGGCACATCGGCGGGGAACCGCGGATGCAGCACGTCTACGCGGAGCCGGATGCGGATCAGTCCGCGATCCTGAGCCGGTGGCGGCGCGATCTGGAGGGTCTCGCCGACGTCGTCAGCCGTGTGGAGGCGGTCGACGCCGGATTCTTCGGTCCGGTGGTCACGGATGCCGCTCGTGCGCGCATCGGGGACCTGCTCGTGATCGCACGGGGCAACCATGCCCTGTACGACGGCGAGGCCGCCGACCAGCGCGGCCGCAGCATGGTCGGCCAGCACGGTGCGCTGTCGGCCGAGGAGTGGCGGGTGCCGCTGATCCGGATGGGCGCGTTCGCGCGCTGACCACCCGTCGGTGCGGGGGCGCTTCGACAGGCTCAGCGATGCAGCGAGGAAGGTCCCCGGTCAGCGACCCAGCGAGGAAGGTCCCCGGTCAGCGGCTCCGGGACGACTCACTCGTCGGTGCGGGCGCCGAAGACGATCTCGTCCCAGCTGGGCATCGCGTTTCGCCGCCTGCGGCGACCGGACTGCTGATCCGACGGCTCGGGCTGCGGCTCGGCCTCCGGCGGGGACTCGAGCCCTTCCTCGGGGGCGTCGAAGAGCGCGATCGGTGCGCCATCGCCCGAGTCCGCCTCGCTCGGCTGCGGAGCCGGCTCTCGCTGGCCGCGACGCCGGCGCAGCGCCTCGAGCAGGTCGGCGGTCTCGGCATTCGGATGACTCTCCTCGGGCGCGCGTCGCGCCGCCGCCTGCTGCACAGCCGCGCTGGAGTGCTCAGGAGCAGTCACGGACTCCTCCGGCTCGGCCTCGGGGCGGGGAAGCAGTCGCGGGCCGAAGGCGCCGGAGTCGAAGCGCGTGTCGTCCTTGTACGGCGAGACCCGCTCGGAGTCGACCGCGCGCAGGCGCGGGATCAGCCCCTCCGGCAGGGCTCCCTGGCGGGACAGCTGCGTCGCGTCCGCGTTCAGGGGTGAGAGCGAGCTGCGCCGCGGGTCGAAGGCCCAGCGCGCATCGTGCTCGACCTCGTCCGCTGTGAACTCGAGCTTGATCGTCCAGCCCGACTCGTCCTTCCAGCTGACCCAGCGCTCGTCGCTCGCGTGCAGGTCGGCCAGCTTCGCCCGCACGGCGACACCGAACGTCGGCTGCGCGTCCGGCTCGACCTCGCTGCCGATCAGTACCGGAACCGCCAGCGCCTGGTTCACGATGTGCTCGCGCTCGGCGAGCACGGGGCCCTCGAAACGTGCGACGTCGGACTCGCTCACACCCAGCAGGGCGGCGACCTCGGCCGCCGACAGCCCGGCGCGGATCTGCATCTGGATGTCACGAGGGCTGGCGGCCAGACGCGCGGTCGCGGTCTCGGTCTCCCTGGTCGCTCGACGGACCTCGCGGTGGAGCACGTCGTCGATGGGGAGCGCGAAGCGCTGCCCGGACTCCGTGGCGAGGACGAGAACTCCCGCCTCTGTTCCGACGATGGTGACGTTTTCCATACCGATTGCCCCTCTGGATGGGTGTGCGTTCATGCTGTCACGACGACCCCCTCGCTCCCGGGAATACGCTGGGCGCGCCGCGAGTTTCCCCGTGCGGATGAAGAGCATTTGCGAAATTGTCCGCGTTCGTGCAAACTGACGCCCGCTGAACACCCGAATCAGCTCCCCCAAACCCACTCGCACCACGGAAGTGGAGATTCACCACATGGCAACCGACTACGACGCGCCCCGCAAGAGCGAAGACGACTCCGAGTCGATCGAGGCACTCAAGGAGCGTGTGCCGAGCACGCAGTCCGGCGCCGGCGACGTCGAGGACTCCGACAACCCCGGATTCGAGCTCGCGGGCGCTGACCTGTCCGACGTGGAGCTCGATGTCGTCGTCCTCCCCGCGCAGCAGGACGAGTTCACCTGCATGAGCTGCTTCCTCGTGAAGCACCGCTCCCAGCTGGACCACCAGGGCCCTGAGGGCCCGATCTGCAAGGAGTGCGCCGCCTGACGAACTCATGACATGCGCGCCCCCAGCCGTTCGGCTCGGGGCGCGTTCTGCTGTCTGCGCTCAGTCCCGGGAGCGGGCGCGACGCTCAGACGCCCGAGCGGGCGAGGCGGATGGCTGCCGCGAGTCGGTCGGGTGTGCGCGTGGAGATCGTCCAGCTGCGCATCGGGTCATCCGGATCCGTGATCGGCACGACCACCAGTCCGTCGATGCCGCCGCGGATCAGGTGCCACCCGTCGCGGGCGATGTCGCGGCCGCGACGGTCCCTGGCCTCCTGGCCGCTGAACGGCTCCGGCTCGCCCAGCCAGCGGGCGTCGACGTGCGCGCGTCCGGCGTGCAGCTCGCTGCCCCGGACCGCCACGACCGGGGCGAGCAGGACACTCAGCGCGACGAGCGCCAGCGACACCCCCGCGCCGATCATCACGGCGAGCGCGGCGGCGACGGGTGCGAACACCAGTGAGACCATCGGCCCGACCAGGGCGATGGTGACGAGCATCCACAGGCTCGGCGACAGCCGCTCGCGATAGCCGTCCCGGGTTCGCGCCGGCGTGTTCTGCATTAGCCTCATGGGGTGACTCATTCCGTTGCCGTTCCCATTATCGCCGCGCACACGCCGTTCTACGCGAATCCCGGAGACGCCGGTGCCGATCTGGTGGCCACCGAGGCGGTGCGGCTTCAGCCGGGGGAGCGCGCTCTGATCGGCACCGGCGTGCGCATCGCCCTGCCGGAGGGGTACGCCGCGTTCGTGGTGCCTCGCAGCGGCCTGGCGGCCAAGCACGGGATCACGGTGGTCAACTCGCCCGGGACGGTGGATGCCGGCTATCGCGGCGAGATCAAGGTGAGCCTGCTGAACACCGACAGCGAGCACGCGTACGATGTGGCGGTCGGTGATCGGATCGCGCAGCTGATCGTCATGCCGGTCGTCAGGGCCCGCTTCGAACCCGTGGACGAGCTGCCCAGCAGCGTGCGCGGCGAAGGCGGATTCGGTTCGACCGGCTATACCCAGGGAAAGAGCGAATGACTGAAGAGATCGAACCCACGCTGAAGTCGGCGCCGGCCGACCGTGCGACGGCGGGACCGTTCGACGACGCGGAGGCGAACCCCGTGCGGCCGTACATCGACCTCGGTGGCATCAAGGTGTTGCCGCGCGAAGGCCTGAACCTGCGCCTGGAGGTGGAGGAGCAGACCAAGCGCATCGTCGCCGTCGGCCTGGACTACGCCGGCTCGTCGCTGCAGGTGCAGCCCTTCGCGGCACCGCGCTCACGCGGGCTGTGGGATGAGACGCGAGTACAGCTGCGCGACCAGATCCGCACGCAGGGCGGCCGCGTCGAGGAGCGCGAGGGCCCGCTGGGCAAGGAGCTGCTCGCCGAGGTGCCCGCCGCGGCGGCCGAGGGGTCGGAGATGCGTCTGGCGCGCTTCATCGGCGTCGACGGCCCGCGCTGGTTCCTGCGCGGCGTGATCGGCGGGGACGCGGCATCCGATCCGGCCGCGGCCGAGCAGGTCGAGGACCTGTTCCGCTCGATCGTGGTGGTCCGCGGTGGATCGCCGATGCCGCCGCGCGACCTCATCCCGCTGAAGATGCCGTCCACCCCGGGAACGGCGTGAGCCGGACCGGCGACGAGGTTCCCGCCGGACGCGATCGCGGCGCCGACCCGCGCGCCGGCGGCGAGCAGGCGATGCCGGATGCCGAGCCGTCGGCCTCCGATCTGATCGGCGCAGCGCTCGGCGGAGCCGCACGTCGTGCGGGGCTGGATGCCGACAGCGGCCAGAGCACGCAGAAGGTGGTCTGGACGGCCATGGGCGGCTGGCGCGGCATCCTGGAGTCGGTGCTGCCCAGCCTGGCCTTCGTCGTGATCTTCACGGTGCGTCCGGACCCGCTGCTGCTCTCGCTCGGCGTGTCGGTCGGACTCGCCGCGGTGTTCACGGTCGTCAGGCTGCTGCAGAAGTCGCCGCCGTCGGCCGCGATCGGGGGCCTCGTCGCCGCCGGCGCGGCGGCCGCCCTGGCGCTGTGGACCGGACGCGGGGCGGACAACTTCGTACCGGGGCTGATCACCAACGCGCTGTACGGCACCGCGATGCTCGTCTCGGCACTGGTCGGCTGGTCGCTGATCGGCCTGGCGGTGGGGTTCCTGATGGGGGAGGGCACCGCCTGGCGCAGCGACAAGCGCAAGCGGCGCGCGTTCCTGTGGCTCGGTGTCGCGTGGGGCGTTCTGTTCTTCGTGCGACTGGGTGTGCAGCTGCCGCTCTACCTCGCCGACCAGGTCACCCTGCTCGGCACGCTGAAGCTCGTGATGGGATTGCCGCTGTTCGCTCCGATGGTCGCCGTCACCTGGCTGGTGGTTAGGGTGCTCTACCCGAGCGGCGCATCGCGCGAGGACCGCTGAGCTCTGGTAGATTTATCTCGACATCAAGATAAATCTCGGGCTTCTGCCCAGCGAATCCGCGGAGCACACTGGTAAGGGGAACCTTGCTAGCCGCGGACATCCGAAGGCGAGCAAGATGGAGTCGCCTGTCGCTCCCATCCGAACAGAAGGAGACGGATCCGTGTCCACGGTGAACAGCTTCGGTGCGAAGAGCACCCTGACGGTCGGCAGTACCGACTACGAGATCTTCCGGATCGACACGGTCGCCGGTCATGAGAAGCTCCCCTTCAGCCTGAAGGTGCTTCTCGAGAACCAGCTGCGCACGGAGGACGGCAAGAACGTCACGAAGGCGCAGATCGAGGCGCTCGGATCCTGGGATGCCGCGGCCGAGCCCAGCACCGAGATCCAGTTCACGCCCGCCCGCGTGCTCATGCAGGACTTCACCGGCGTGCCCTGCATCGTCGACCTCGCCACGATGCGCGAGGCCGTCACCGCTCTCGGCGGCGACCCCAATCGGATCAACCCGCTGTCGCCGGCGGAGATGGTCATCGACCACTCGGTGATCGCCGACCTGTTCGGCGCCGAGAACGCGCTGCAGCGCAACGTCGAGATCGAGTACGAGCGCAACGGCGAGCGCTACCAGTTCCTGCGCTGGGGCCAGACGGCCTTCGACGACTTCAAGGTGGTGCCCCCGGGAACCGGCATCGTGCACCAGGTGAACATCGAGCACCTGGCCAAGGTGGTCTACGACCGCACCGTCGACGGCGTGCTTCGCGCGTACCCCGACACGCTCGTCGGCACCGACTCGCACACCACCATGGTCAACGGCCTCGGCGTACTGGGCTGGGGTGTCGGCGGCATCGAGGCGGAGGCCGCGATGCTGGGCCAGCCCGTCTCCATGCTGATCCCTCGCGTGGTCGGCTTCAAGCTCACCGGCGAGATCCCCGCGGGCGTCACCGCGACGGATGTCGTGCTGACGATCACCGACATGCTGCGCCAGCACGGCGTGGTCGGCAAGTTCGTCGAGTTCTACGGCGCCGGCGTGGCATCCGTCCCGCTGGCCAACCGTGCCACGATCGGCAACATGTCGCCGGAATTCGGTTCGACCGCCGCGATCTTCCCTGTCGACGACGTCACGCTCGACTACCTGCGCCTCACTGGCCGCAGCGCCGAGACGATCGACCTCGTGGAGGCGTACGCCAAGACGCAGGGCATGTGGCACGACGCGGCCAAGGAGCCGGTGTACAGCGAGTACCTCGAGCTCGACCTGGGCACGGTGGTGCCGTCGATCGCCGGGCCGAAGCGTCCGCAGGACCGCATCCTGCTCTCCGAGGCGAAGACGCAGTTCGAGAAGGACATCCTCAGCTACGCCACGCCGAGGACCAGCGACGACATCGTCGACCTGGAGTCGAAGCACTCCTTCCCCGCTTCCGACCCGGGCCAGGTCCCCGGTGACGAGGAGCCGACGACGCGTCCGGTGCACATCAGCAGCGGGGCCCCCGCGAACGTGTCCACTCCGGTTCCGGTGACCACGCCGGCCGGAGAGGGATACATCCTCGACAACGGCGCCGTCACGCTGGCGGCGATCACCTCGTGCACCAACACGTCGAACCCCTCCGTCATGGTCGCGGCCGGTCTGGTCGCGCGCAAGGCGCTGCAGAAGGGCCTGAAGCAGAAGCCCTGGGTGAAGACGACGCTGGCGCCCGGATCTAAGGTGGTCACCGACTACTACGAGAAGTCGGGTCTGAACGAGGACCTCGAGGGCCTCGGCTTCTACACGGTCGGCTACGGCTGCACGGTCTGCATCGGAAACTCCGGCCCGCTGATCGACGAGGTCTCGGCCGCCGTCAACGAGCACGACCTGGCCGTCACCGCGGTGCTCTCCGGAAACCGCAACTTCGAGGGCCGCATCAGCCCCGACGTGAAGATGAACTACCTGGCCTCGCCGCCGCTGGTCATCGCCTACGCCCTCGCCGGCTCGATGCACTTCGACTTCGACAGCGACGCGCTGGGTCAGGACACCGAGGGCAACGACGTGTTCCTGAAGGACATCTGGCCGACGTCCGAGGAGGTCCAGGAGATCATCGACTCGTCGATCTCGCGCGAGCAGTTCATCAAGCAGTACGCGACGGTGTTCGACGGCGACGAGCGGTGGACCGGCCTGCCGACCCCGACGGGCCCGATCTTCGAGTGGGACGACGAGTCGACCTATGTGCGCAAGGCGCCGTACTTCGACGGGATGACCATGGAGCTCACCCCGGTCGCCGACATCAGCGGCGCTCGCGTCATGGCGGCACTCGGCGACTCCGTCACCACTGATCACATCTCGCCGGCCGGTGCCATCAAGCCGGGCACCCCTGCTGCCCAGTACCTCCAGGAGCACGGTGTCGAGCGCAAGGACTTCAACTCCTTCGGTTCGCGCCGCGGCAACCACGAGGTGATGATCCGCGGCACGTTCGCGAACATCCGCCTCAAGAACACGCTGGTCAAGGCGGTCAACGACGGACAGCAGATCGAGGGGGGCTACACCCGCGACTTCACCCAGCCCGGCGGCCCGCAGGCGTTCATCTACGACGCATGCGTGAACTACCAGGAGCAGGGCATCCCGCTGGTGGTCTTCGGCGGCAAGGAGTACGGCTCCGGATCGTCGCGCGACTGGGCCGCCAAGGGCACCAACCTGCTGGGCGTCAAGGCCGTGATCGCAGAGAGCTTCGAGCGAATCCACCGCTCCAACCTGATCGGCATGGGCGTCGTCCCGCTGCAGTTCCCCGCGGGGGAGTCCTGGGAGTCGCTCGGACTGGACGGCACGGAGATCATCTCGATCGAGGGTCTGACCGAGCTGAACGAGGGCACGACGCCGAAGACCGTGAAGGTCACCGCCACCCCGAGCGAGTTCTCGCCCGAGGGCCACGCGGCCGTCACCTTCGACGCGATCGTGCGCATCGACACCCCCGGCGAGGCGGACTACTACCGCAACGGCGGCATCCTGCAGTACGTGCTGCGGCAGCTTGCCGTCAGTTGAGCCGATCGATCGGCTCGGATACGAGGCGAACGGGCGCCTGACACGCCCGGCGAGTCTCGCGTCGCGGTCCATGCACGCGCCCCGTCAGGCTTCGGCCTGGCGGGGCGCGCCCGTGCCGGTGTCCGCAAGCTCTGAGTCGACGCGGAACGAGTGCTCTTGACGACGCCTCGGCCACGGGCCGGTCCGACACGACGCCGGCTCCAGCGGCCGGCGACACGCTGCCGTCAGGCGATGAGTGCCTTGGCGGCGGACGCGAGGGTGCCGACGGTGGGCCGGTAGTAGGCCCAGCGGCCCCGCTGCTCGCGCTCGACGAGGCGGGCCTCGACGAGCAGCTTCATGTGGTGGGAGACCGTCGGCTGGGACAGCCCGACCGGCGCGGTGAGGTCGCAGACGCACATCTCGCCCTCACTGCTGTGTGCGATGAGCGACATGAGCTTGACCCTGGTCGGGTCACCGAGGGCCTTGAACACCCGGGCCAGATCTTGCGCGAGCGCATCGTCGACCGCCTCGCCGAGAACGCAGCAGGGGGCGACGTCGGTCGTCGCTTCGGTGGCCGGAGCAGCGTTCATGCCTCCATTGTGCCTCACTCATTGACATCTGTCGATGCGTGAGGCAGGCTCAACTCATCGAAGAATGTCAATACATGGAGGTCGAAGTGCATCCCGTCGTCGTCATCGGAGCCGGTCCGCAGGGCCTGGCCGCCGCCGCTCATCTGCTCGAGCGCGGGATGGATCCGCTGGTCCTGGAATCGGGCGAGGGCCCGGCGTCGGCTGTGGCCGAATGGGGCCACGTCCGCCTGTTCTCGCCGTGGTCCGAGCTCGTCGACTCGGCGTCGCGACGGCTGCTCGAGCTGACCGGCTGGAGCGCGGCCGAGACCGGCTATCCGACCGGAGCACAGTGGATCGAGGGCTACCTGGCACCGCTGGCCGAGGCGCTGGGCGCCCGCGTCCGGTACGGCTCGCGCGTCGTCGGCGTCGGCAGGAAGGGGCGTGATCTCACAATCGACGCAGGCAGGGCCGAGCAGCCGTTCATCGTGCACATCCTCCGCGCTGACGGCGAGGAGGAGAGGATCGAGGCGACGGCCGTCATCGACGCCTCCGGCACCTGGCGGACGCCGAGCCCCGCGGGAGCCGACGGGCTCCCCGCCCTCGGCGAAACGGCCGCCGTCGAGGCCGGGCTCCTGGACCATCGCACGCCGAGCCGCGACGAGGCGGCCGCGCTGGCCGGGAAGCACGTCGTGGTCATCGGCAGCGGACACTCGGCAGCGACCGCGATCGGCGACCTCGCCATGGTCGTGCGCCGCGACCAGACCACCCGGGTGAGCTGGGTGCTGCGCCGCGGTGCTGCCGGCAGCGTCTTCGGCGCCGGGGCCGCCGACGAGCTGCCCGAGCGAGGGGCGCTCGGCCAGCGGGCGAAGAGAGCCGTGGAGGACGGCCTCGTCGACCTCGTCACCGGCTTCCGTACCGAGCAGCTCCTCGTCGATGACGGCCGGGTCGTCTTGGTGGCCGAGGACGGGCGGAAGCTCGAGCCGGCGGATCGGGTGGTCGTCGCGACCGGGTTCCGCCCGGACGTGTCCTTCCTCTCAGAGGTCCGTCTCGATCTCGACGCGCGCCTGCAGGCCCCGGTGAGGCTGGCCACCGAGATCGACCCGAACGTCCACTCCTGCGGGTCCGTGCGGGCCACGGGCGCGGTCGACCTGGCCCACCCGGAGCCGCGCTTCTACATCGTCGGGGCGAAATCCTACGGTCGCGCGCCGACGTTCCTGGCGTTGACCGGCTTCGAGCAGGTCCGCAGCGTGGTCGCCGAACTCGCGGGCGATCACGAGGCGGCCGCCTCCGTGGAGCTCGAGCTGCCCGACACCGGCGTCTGCGGCGGATCCGGCCTGTTCGACGCGCCGGAGCAGACGTCCTCCGGCGGCTGCTGCACGCCCGCGCAGCAGGTGGTGCAGATCGGCATGAGGTCCGGCGCCTGAACCGCGGCCGCCCGATGGCGTCACCCCGAAGCTCCCCGCGGTTTCAGCAGCTCGCCGACAAGCTCCTCGACGCGGATCCGGATCTCGTCGCGGATCAGGCGCACCGCTGCGATGCCCTGCCCGGCGGGGTCATCGAGCTTCCAGTCCTCGTAGCGGGTGCCCGGGAAGAACGGGCAGGCATCGCCGCAGCCCATCGTGATGACGACGTCGGAATCCTGCACGGCCGCGGCCGTGAGGACCTTGGGCTCCCCGGCGGCGATGTCGATGCCGACCTCCGCCATGGCTTCGACGGCCACCGGATTGATCTGCTCGGCGGGGATCGACCCCGCCGAGCGCACCTCGATGCGATCGGCGGCGAGGTGGCGCAGGAAGCCGGCAGCCATCTGGGAGCGTCCGGCGTTGTGGATGCAGACGAACAGGACGGACGGCTTCTTCTCGTTCATGGGGAGATTCTTCCTTGCGTGGCGCGGTCGCGCACGAGGTCGGCGAGCTGCTCGACCCAGATGATCGACCCGCGAGTCCGGAACGGTGATCGCGGGATTCGACATCCACCTATATTGAAGTCCATCGATGCATGGGGCAAGTCGGCTGCGCCGTCCGGACCGCCGATCGTCCCGCACACCGAACACTCATTCACCCGGAGATAGACTGAGAGGGTTCGCGTGAGCCCACCGGCCGCGCAGTCGCCGAGTCGCGGAGGAGCGTCCATGCCGATCCTGCCGAGCATCACCGGGCCCCGAGACCTCGACCGGCTCTCGCCGGAGCAGCTCACCGAGCTGGCCGCCGAGATCCGCACCTTCCTGGTCGAGAACGTGGCACGCACGGGCGGCCATCTCGGTCCGAACCTCGGCGTGGTCGAGCTGACGATCGCGCTGCACCGGGTCTTCTCGTCGCCGGATGATCCGTTCATCTTCGACACCGGCCACCAGTCCTACGTGCACAAGCTGCTGACCGGGCGCCAGGACTTCTCGCAGCTGCGCTCGCGCGGCGGTCTCGCCGGCTACCCGCAGCGCTCGGAGAGCCCGCACGATGTAGTGGAGTCGTCGCATGCGTCCAGTTCGCTGAGCTGGGCAGACGGGGTCTCGCGCGCGCTGACCGCCACGGGGCGTGCCGACCGGCACGTGATCGCCGTGGTGGGCGACGGTGCCCTCACCGGGGGGATGACCTGGGAAGCGCTGAACAACATCTCGGACGACAATGAGCGCAACCTCGTGATCGTCGTCAACGACAACGGACGCTCCTATGCGCCGACGATCGGCGGCATGTCCCGCTATCTCAACCGCGTGCGCACGGCAGGCGCCTATCGCGATCTGCACCGCAGGTCGGACCGGCTGTTCCGTGCGTTCGGACCCTTAGGGCGCGCGCTGTTCCGCGGCGTCCGCGGCGGGACTCGCGGTTTCCTGTCGCGCTTCACGAACAATGTCGCACTGTATTCCAATCTCGACATCAAATACCTCGGACCCGTCGACGGCCACGACATCCCGGCCCTGCTGGAGACACTGCGCCTGGCCAAGGACTATGGAGCACCGGTCATCGTGCACGCCATCACGGAGAAGGGCCGGGGGTACCAGCCTGCTCGCGATGATGAGGCGGACCAGTTCCATGCCGTCGGGCGCATAGACCCGAAGACCGGTGGCGCCCTCGGCGCGTCGGCGGGACGATCCTGGACGTCGGTGTTCGCCGACGCCCTCGTCGACGCGGGCACTCGAGACGAGAAGGTGATCGCCATGACGGCGGCGATGCTGCGTCCGACCGGCCTGGCGCCGTTCGCGGAGCGCTATCCCGACCGCGTGTACGACGTCGGCATCGCCGAGCAGCACGCGGTCGCCTCTGCCGCGGGCCTGGCGTTCGGCGGTCTGCATCCGGTGGTCGCCATCTACGCGACCTTCATGAACCGTGCGTTCGATCAGGTGCTGATGGACGTCGCCCTGCACAGGGCGGGCGTCACCTTCGTGCTCGACCGGGCCGGTGTGACCGGGCCCGACGGGCCCAGTCACCATGGCGTCTGGGACCTGGCCATGCTGCAGCTCGTGCCCGGCATCCGCATCGCCGCGCCACGCGACGCGACCCGGTTGCAGGAGCTGCTCGACGAAGCAGTCGCGGTCGATGACGCCCCGACGGTCATCCGCTATCCGAAGGGCTCCGTGCCCGACGACATCCCCGCGCTGGAGCGTCTGTCCGACGGGGTCGACGTCCTCTCCCGTGACGAGACCGAGGACGTGCTGCTGGTGGGTATCGGACCCTTCACCGAGCTCGCCCTCGACGTGGCGGGTCGGCTGCGAGCACAGGGCATCGGCGCGACGGTCGTCGACCCTCGCTGGGCGATTCCCGTGCAGCCCTCCGTGCTGCACCTGGCGGCGCGTCATCGCCTGGTCATCACCCTCGAGGACGGGATCCGCGTCGGCGGTGTCGGCACCCGCGTGCGGCAGGTGCTCCGCGAGGCCGGCATCGACACCGCCGTCGACGAGCTGGGTCTGCCGGACGAGTTCATCGACCACGCCTCGCGCGAGGAGGTGCTGCAGGATGCCGGGCTGACCGCGTCCAAGATCGCACAGGACGTGGTCGCCCAGGTGCTCGGCAGGCGCGTGCCGTTCGCCCGGCAGGCGGGCGGAACCGGAGCCATCGAGCTGCCGATTCACGAGGGTCGCTGAGCTCGGCTGCTCCGCCGAGGCGTCCGCTCAGGTATTGCGGAGGCCGGGCCGCTCGATGACGGCCTGCTCTCCCGAGGTGCCGTCCTCGAATCCACGCATGCTCGCGACGACCCGGCGGCGGCGATCCCAGCGGCGGGCGGCGCGCATCGCCGTGCCCCAACCGATCGTGGTGGATGCGGCGGTGAACGCAGCCGCGAGCAGGCAGTACCGGCCGAACAGCGCCAGGTCCGAGGCGCTGCCCGCGATCGCGAAGCCGATCTGCATCACGGTGATCGTGAGCGCTCCGACGACAGCGCCCAGCAGTGCGAACACGCCCACGTGGATCCAGATCGAGCGGATGGTGCGCAGCCGCCACGCCAGACGCCGCACCAGGGGCGCGGCGAGGAGCAGAGCGAGGCCGGAGACCGGAGCGGCGACGATCAGGGAGACGAGCAGCATCAGAGGGAGCAGTCCGAAGAACGGCATCCCCATTCCTGCCGAGCGGATGTCGGTGACGACAGCCAGGATGATCTCCGCGGCGAGGAGGAGCCCGATGAAGCTGCCCCACGCAGCCAGCGAGCCCACCCGGAACTCCTCCCGTGTGAAGGCCATCGGCTGATCGGCTGTGCGCGGCGACGCGGCGCTCGGCCTCCGATCGTCATCCGCGCTCACGCGCGCACCTCGCCGATCTGCTCGAGCAGATCGCGCGTCACGTTGCGGACACCCGGAAGCCGGACGAACGGCAGCGCCGTCGCGAGCAGTCTCAGGGCGGTGCTCAGCAGCCGCCTCGTGCGCTCCTGATCATCGGCGTCGTAGGTCCACCTCATCACCAGCGCGAGAAACGCGACGAAAAGTGCATCCGGCAGACGCTCTGCGATGTCCTCGGGAAGTCGGTGCTCGGCCCCTGCGACGGCGCGCTGGAACAGACTGCGGGTCTGCTCTCTGGCCGCGGTCGACTCGCGCGCGAGCGGGTTGATGGGGGAGTCCGGCGCGATCATGGCGGCGAGGAAGCCCGGTGCCACGCGGCGATAGGGCTCGAGGGTATCCAGTCCCGTCTCGAAGACGATGCGCAGCCGGTCGATCAGCCCCGTGCCCTCTGCCAGCTTCGGCACGGCGGCGCGGGCGTGGTCCCGCTGCACCTGCTGATAGAGCTCCTGAACAAGGTGGGTCTTGGAGGGGAAGTAGTAGTACGCGTTCCCCACTGAGACACCGGCCTGTGCCGCGATCTCACGGATCGTCGTGTCCGCGTAGCCCCGTTGCATGAAGGATCTCATCGCCGCATCCCGGATGCGGGCCCGCGTCTGCTCGGCCTTCGGCGTCAACTCGGAACTGAACATGTTCAAATGATAGCGCGCTCTCAAGGAGCGGCAGAGCGGGCCGCCCCGGAGTGGAGGCGGCCCGCTCGCTGCAGGCGGATCAGCTGTGCGCGATGCCGCGAATCGGCGGATGGTGGAACGTGTCGCCGAACACGCGCTCCGAAGCACCCTCGCGATCCAGATACGGCGACGCGCCGCCGTCGATGAACGGCCAGCCGGCGCCGAGGATGAGGCACAGATCGATGTCCTCGACCTCGGGCACCACGCCCTCGTCGAGCATCAGCTTGACCTCCTGCGCCAGGCCGTCCTGGACGCGGCGGAGGATCGTGTCGGCGGATGCCGGAGTTGTGCCCGTCTGACCCTTCAGCACCTTCTCGGCGGCCTTGGTCCAGCCGGTCACCCGGCCGCCCTTATCCTTCTCCACCACGGCATCCAGCTCGGCGAGCGCGTGGAAGTTGTCGTTCGCGTAGAAGCGGTCGGGGAAGGCGCGCACCATGGTGTCCTGCACGTGCGCGGCCACCTTCCATCCGACCAGGTCGATCAGCTGGAACGGTCCCATCGGCAGACCCAGCGGACCGAACGCGGTCTCGACGTCGGCGACCGGCGTGCCCTCGTACACGGCACGCGCCGCCTCGCCCATGACCTTCGCAAGCAGACGGTTGACGACGAAGCCGGGCGCATCGGCCGTGAGAACCGCGTTCTTGCCCAGGCCCTTCGCCACCACGAAGGCGGTCGAGAGAGCGGCATCCGTCGTGGCATCCGTCTTCACGATCTCGATCAGCGGCATCACCGCGACCGGGTTGAAGAAGTGGAAACCGACCAGGCGCTCGGGGTGGGCGAGCTTCGAGCCGATCTCGGCGACCGACAGCGACGAGGTGTTGGTCGCGAGAATCGCATCCTCGGCGACGATCTGCTCGATCTCGCCGAACACCTGCTGCTTGACGCCGACCTCCTCGAAGACGGCCTCGATCACGAAGTCGCAGTCCGCGTACAGGGACTTGTCGGTGGTGCCGGTGACCAGACTGCGGAGCTTGTTGGCGGTGTCGCGGTCCAGTCGGCCCTTGGCCTCGAGCTTGCCGATCTCCTCGTGGATGTACGCCACGCCCTTGTCGACGCGCGCCTGGTCGACGTCGGTGATGAGGACCGGAACCTGCAGCTTGCGCACGAACAGCAGCGCGAACTGGCTGGCCATGAGACCTGCGCCGATGATGCCGACCTTGGTGACCTTCTTCGCCAGCGCCTTGTCGGGCGCCCCGACCGGGCGCTTGGCGCGCTTCTGCACCAGATCGAACGCGTACATCGACGCGGCGAACTGGTCGCCGGTGACGAGATCGGCCAGCGCCTCGTCCTCGCGGGCGAATCCCTCGGCCTTCGTGCCGCTGCGCGCCTTGTCCAGCAGGTCGAGTGCAACGTACGGCGAGCGCGGCACGGTGCCGATCTTGGATTCCAGCATGCCTCGGGCCATCTTGATGGCGACGGGCCACTTGACCGTGCGCTCGATCTTGCCCGGGGCGTTCTTGCGCTCCACCTTCCTGCCGCCGAGCACCTCGTCGGCCCAGGAGAGAGAATCCTCCAGGAAGTTCGCAGCGGGATAGATGGCATCGAAGAGCCCGAGTTCGAATGCCTGCTGGGGCTTCAGCATCCGGTTCTGCTTCAGCGGATTGGAGATGACCACTTCGAGGGCGTTCTCGATGCCGATCAGGTTCGGAACCAGATACGCGCCTCCCCAGCCCGGGATGATGCCGAGGAACACCTCGGGGAGGGCCAGCGCCGCCGCCGACGCGTCCACCGTGCGGTAGGTGGAGTTCAGCGCGATCTCCATGCCCCCGCCGAGCGCGAGACCGTTCACGAACGCGAAAGAGGGAACGCCCAGCTCCGACAGCGAGCCGAGCACCTTGTGGCCCAGCTGCGCGATCAGACGCGCGTTGTCCTTCGAGCCGACGCGGCTGATGTCGGACAGGTCGGCGCCGGCGGCCAGGATGTACTGCTTGCCGGTGATGCCGACGGCGTGGATCTCTCCCGCTGCAGCGCGTGCCGTCAGCTCGGCGAGAGTCTCGCCGAGCTCGGCGAGGGTTGCGGGGCCGAGCGTGTTGGGGCGGGTGTGGTCGCGTCCGTTGTCGAGTGTGATCAGCGCGAGCACCTTGCCGGAGGCGAGGCGGATGTCGCGCACGGGGGAGTGCGTGACGACCTCCCCCTCGGTGACGGCCATGATGGGCGCGAAGTCGATCTCGTCGTAGTTCGTCATTGCTCGCCGCCCTTACTTGCGCTTCTTCTTGCCGTCGTAGAAGGGGTTCTCCCAGATGACGGAACCGCCCTGGCCGAGTCCCACGCACATCGCGGTGAGCCCGTACCGGACATCGGGTCGCTCGGCGAACTGGGCGGCGAGCTGGATCATCAGGCGCACGCCGGTGGCGGCGAGCGGATGCCCGAGGGCGATCGCGCCGCCCCACTGGTTGACGCGCGGGTCGTCGTCGGCGATGCCGAAGTGGTCGAGCAACGAGATCACCTGGATGGCGAACGCCTCGTTGAGCTCGAACAGTCCGATGTCATCGATGGTGAGGCCGGCCTTTCTGAGGGCCTTCTCGGTGGAGGGGATCGGGCCGATGCCCATGATCTCGGGCTGCACGCCCGCGAACGCGAAGGAGACCATCCGCATCTTCGGAGTCAGCCCGAACTCCTTGACCGCGCCGCCGCCGGCCAGCAGCGACATCGTCGCTCCGTCCGTCAGCGGCGACGAGGTGCCCGCTGTGACGCGCCCGTGCGGGCGGAAGGGCGTCTTCAGCCCGGCGAGGTCCTCCATCGTCGTCTGCGGGCGACGGCCCTCATCCTCTGTCGCCAGGCCCCAGGCGCCGTCGGCGTCCTTGACGGCGACGGGCACGAGGTCGGGCTGGATCTTTCCGGCGTCGTACGCCGCCTGCACCTTGTGCTGGCTGAGCATCCCGAAGCGGTCGGAGCGCTCCTTGGTGAGGTGCGGGAACCGATCGAAGATGCGCTCCGCCGTGACGCCCATGTTCAGCGCGCCCGGATCCACCATCTTCTCGGCGACGAAGCGCGGATTCGGGTCGGCGTTGCTGCCGATCGGATGGTGGCCCATGTGCTCCACGCCGCCGGCGATGGCGAGGTCGTACATGCCCACGCCGATGGAAGCCCCCATCGTCGTCACGCTGGTCATCGCCCCGGCGCACATGCGCTCGATCGCAAGACCGGGAACGGTCTGCGGCAGCCCTGCGAGGATGGCCACCGAACGGCCGAGCGTCAGCCCCTGGTCGCCGGTCTGGGAGGTCGCGGCGATGGCGACGTCATCGATGCGGTCCGCGGGGACGGAGTTGCGCTCCATCAAGCCGATCGTCGCCTTGACGGCGAGGTCGTCCGCGCGGGTGTTCCAATACATTCCTTTTTCGCCGGCGCGCCCGAACGGCGTGCGCACTCCATCGACGAAGAAGACGTCCGAGATCTCGGCCACTCCTGCCTCCATTGGTTGGGGATGCCCCCAGCCTAGAAGGGCGCTGGAGGCCGCAGGAATCGGTTGGTTCGAACCTACGAAGCAGTTTGCAGTGCGTCGGAATCGCTTTGCGGTCCCTCTACAAAGGCATCCGCGATCTTCTGTGCGGTGTGTTCAACCTGCCAGGGGCGTGCGCCGAGCGCGGTGAGTGCGTCCCCGATGGCGTCGGCGGTCAGAGCCGGCGGCTGCCAGGCGACCCGGCGCAGGTACTCGGGGGTGAGCAGGTTCTCCGTGGGCATGTGCAGGTCCTCGGCGATCGCCTCCACCACGGGCCGCGCGGCCTTGAGCCGAAGGTCGGCATCCGGGTTGCGATCCGACCAGGCGCGCGGCGGCGGCAGCGCGTCGCTGGGAACCCTCTCGCGGGGAAGGTCCTCGGTGGAGCGGCCCTGCTCGATCGCCGTCCACCAGCGATCCAGCTGAGTGCGGCTGGCACGGCCGTTGAACTCCTTCAGCGCAGCGAGCGCGGATCTGCTCTGCGGGGAGGCGAGCACGGCGGCCAGCAGAGACCGGTCGGGAACCAGACGCCCCGGCGACACGTCGATCTCTTGCGCGTACTCCTCGCGCGCGGTCCACAGCGCGCGCGCCACGGCGAGCTGGCGTGCGCCGCGCACCTTGTGCAGGCCGCTCAGACGCCGCCACGGCTCAGCACGGGGAGGCTTGGGCTCCTTGTCCAGCGTGGCCTGGAACTCCTGCTCGGCGATCTCCGTCTTCCCGGCGTCAGCCAGCTGCTGCCGCAGCACGTCCTCCACGTCGATCAGATGTAGCACGTCCAGCGCCGCGTACTCGAGCCACGGCTGAGGCAGCGGGCGGGTGGACCAGTCGGCGGCGGAATGCGCCTTCGCGAGAGTGATGCCGAGCGCGTGCTCCACGACCGCGGCCAGCCCGAATCCGTCGCTGCCGAGCAGCCGGGAGGCGAGTTCGGTGTCGAAGATGCGAGTCGGACTCAGGCCCAGCTCCCGCAGTGACGGAAGATCCTGGCTGGCCGCGTGGAACACCCATTCGGCGTCGCCGATGGCCGCCTGCAGCGCGCTGAAGTCGCCCAGCGCCGGCGGGTCGAACAGGAACACCCCGGCGCCGCGCCGGAAGACCTGCACCAGGTAGGCGCGCTGCGAATAGCGAAAGCCCGAGGCGCGCTCGACATCGACCGCGACCGGCCCGTCGGCACTCGCGAGGTCGCGACAGGCCTTCTCGAACTCCGTGCGGTTCTCGATCACGGAGTATTCAGCCACGTCAGACCCTTCTTGCGCCGAGTACGGCGACATTCTCGGAACCCGGCGGAAGACCCGCCAGCATCCCCACCAGTTCTGCCCATGCTTCCACATGCGGGCGCAGCGGTGCATCCGGCGTCCACGACGCACGCAGCTCGATCTGCGCCCCGTCGCCCTCCTCTGCCAGTCCGCCGAAGCCCTTCGAGAGCATCTTGGTCGACGTCCCCGATTCGGAGTGATAGCCCGCTCCGCGCGAGTCCAGGGCGTCCACCAGCCACGACCACGCGACATCCGCGAGCAGGGGGTCGGTGCCGATCTCCGGCTCCAGCGGCGCCTGCGCGAAAGCGATGATCCGCCAGGGTCCGCCCCAGGCGTCGGGACTGTCGGGGTCGTGCAGCAGCACGAAGCGGCCCGTGCCGTACACCGAGTCGCCGTGATCGTCGGGGCGGACGTCGGCGGCGAACGCGATCGAGAACGGCGCGAGCCCGCCGGGGGACGGAATCTCGCGCACGACGATGTCGGCGCGGAACGCTGTCTCGCGCAGCTCCGCCGCTGCGGCGTCGAAGAGCGCTGCGGCATCCGGGT
This sequence comes from Microbacterium sp. ARD32, assembly GCF_031844385.1. NCBI lineage: Bacteria > Bacillati > Actinomycetota > Actinomycetes > Micrococcales > Microbacteriaceae > Microbacterium > Microbacterium sp. ARD32. The sequence goes on along the minus strand of NZ_JAUZVD010000001.1, from coordinate 1,362,164 downwards.
GTGCGGTCACGTGGACAGGCTAAAGTCAGGAGGCGATGAAGAGTCTCAGGCACGCCGTAGCCATCGCCGTCCCCGCTCTGCTGGCGCTCGGCGCCGCGGCAGGCGCCGTCGTCTTCACCGTGGCGCGCCGCGTGGTCACGCCGACCGCTCGGCGCAACGACACCCGGATCGTCGCGGTCGACACCGGCGCTCAGACCATCGAGCTGGATCGCACACTCGATACTGAGCTTCCCGGGCGGTACGGGCTGTTCACGACGGGCACATACGGCTATGTCAAACTCGGGGCGGTTCTCAGCGCCGATGCCGCGTCGGTGCGCCGCAAGCTGCTCACGCAGATCGAGCCCGGCGCGAACGTCGACCGCGACGCCGCCTTCAGCGGGTGGTACTACGTCACCCCGAGCGAGCTGCACCTGCCGTGGGAGAGCGTGCTGATCGGCACACCGGCCGGTCCGTGCCCGGCGTGGTTCTTCCCGGTGGCGGATGCCGGGGCTGCAGGCGACACCTGGGTCATCCAGGTGCACGGTCGCGGCACCACCCGCGCCGAGTGCCTGCGCGCGGTGCCGGTGTTCCATTCGCTCGGCCTGCCGACGCTCGTGGTGTCGTACCGCAACGACGGCGAGGCGCCGCGCTCGCGCGGTGGCAGTTACGCACTCGGCGCGAGCGAGTGGAGCGACGTGGACGCGGCGATCGGTCACGCGCTGCGCCATGGCGCGCAGCGCGTCGTGCTGATGGGGTGGTCGATGGGCGGCGCGATCGCGCTGCAGACGGCCGTCCGCTCGGAGCACCGCGACCGGGTCGCCGGGCTGGTGCTCGACTCGCCGGTGGTGGACTGGCGCACCGTGCTCCGCTTCCAGGCGCGTGAGGAGGGGCTGATCGAGCCGCTGACCTCACTGGCGATGGGGGCGCTCGAGAACGCGTTCACCGCGCGGCTCAGCGGCGCCGAGGCTGCGATCAGGTTCGACGGCCTGGACATGGTGGCGCGCGCATCGGAGCTCACCGCGCCGATCCTGATCCTGCACAGCGACGACGACGGGTTCGTGCCGCCGGATGCCTCGCACGCGCTGGCCGCGGCGCGACCCGATCTGGTGACGATGCCGCCGTTCGCGGTGGCACGGCACACGAAGCTGTGGAACTACGATCAGAGCCGCTGGACCGCGGCGATCACGGACTGGATGGCGGAGCGCGGTCTCGCCGCGGACGTCCGGTCCTGAGGCGGACGCCGTGTCCTGACTCCGTGCGCGGATCAGCGCTTCGCGGCCACCTGGCGCTTGGCGCGCATCAGCATCCCGGTCATTCCGGCGATGCGCAGCGGCGAGACCGACTTCGTCAGTCCGATCGTCTGGGGGTAGTCGCCGGGGATCGCGAGCACCTCCTCGGCGGTGAGGCCGGTCAGCCCCTGCACGAGGATGCTCGCGAAACCACGGGTCGTCGGGGCCTCCGGCGGCGCCGTCGCGTGCATGGCGACGATGCCGTCGGTGACCTCGACGTTGATGAAGACGGGGGACTGGCACTCCGCCACCCGCTCGTACATGTCCACGCGATCCGAAAGACGGTCGGGGACGGCCGGGAGCTCGGCGGAGTACTCCAGCAGCAGTTCGAGGCGGTCCTCCTGCGGGAGCTCCAGGAACTCCTCGCGAACCGCGGCGAGACGAGCGGGAAGATGCGTGTCAGTCACCCTGCGATTGTCCCACGCTCACAGCGAGCCGGGCTCCGTTCCGGCCACGATCGGGACGCGCACCGCGCTGCCCCACTCCGTCCAGGAGCCGTCGTAGTTGCGCACGTTCTCGAAGCCGAGAAGGTGCTGCAGCACGAACCACGTGTGGCTGGAGCGCTCTCCGATACGGCAGTAGGCGATCACGTCGTCGCCCTCCTTGAGCCCGGCCCCGTCCTGGTAGATCGCCTCGAGCTCGGCGCGCGTCTTGAAACCGCCGTCCTCGGCCACGGCCCTGCTCCACGGCACGCTCTGCGCGGTGGGGATGTGTCCGCCGCGCAGCGAGCTCTCGTCGGGGTAGGCGGGCATGTGCGTGCGCTCACCGGAGTACTCCTCGGGGGAGCGCACGTCGATGAGCGGACCCTGGCCGATGAACTCCAGCACGTCCTCCTTGTAGGCGCGCAGCCTGGAGTCGTCGCGCTCCACGACGGGGTACTCGGTCGCCGGGCGCACCGTCTTCTCGGTGGTGAGGTCGCGACCCTCGGCGATCCACTTGTCGCGGCCGCCGTCCAGCAGGCGCACGTCCTCGTGTCCGAACAGCGAGAACACCCAGAGTGCGTATGCAGCCCACCAGTTGTTCTTGTCGCCGTAGATGACGACGGTGTCGTCACGGGAGATGCCCTTGCGGCTGAGCAGCTCGGAGAAGCCCTCGCCGTCGACGTAGTCGCGCACGACGGGGTCGTTGAGCTCGGTGTGCCAGTCGACCTTCACGGCGCCGGGGATGTGCCCGGTCTCGTAGAGCAGCACGTCCTCATCGGATTCGACGACGACCAGACCGGGCGCGCCGAGGTTGGCGGCCAGCCATTCGGTGGTGACGAGCCGGCCGGGTGCGGCGTACTCGGCGAACTTGGCGGATGAGTTGTCGTGCTCGACGGTCACGGTGTGCTCCTCTGGGTTGGGTGGCGGACGCTGGCGGCCGACGGTGCACGGCTGCGCCAGTCGCTTCAGGATGCGGGCCGGGTGGGACGACGGCGTAAGGTTGAGCCGTCCCTCTGACGATAGATCCCTTCGGGCGCGCCCGCATCCGGATCGTAAGACTATGACTTCTGACACCAGGAACCTCTGACACCAGGAACGTGATGACCCAGCAGACGAGCACCGGAGTCGTGCACCTCACCGAACGCGCCCCGGTCGTCACCGGGCCCGAGATGCTCGCCAGCCTGGTCCCGCCGCCGCAGTTCGATACTGCGACCTTCGACAGCTACCGCGCGGATCCCGCGTATCCCTCGCAGGAGGCCGCCAAGGAGAAGCTGCAGCAGTTCGTCGCTGGCGGCGCGCCGGTGAAGCGGGGCGGGCTGTTCCGGCGCGCGCCCAAGCAGGCGCCCGCGAAGCCGGGCGTGTATCTGGACGGCGGCTTCGGCGTCGGCAAGACGCACCTGCTGGCCGCCGTCTACCACGCCCTTCCCTCCCGCCGGAAGTACTTCGGATCGTTCATCGAGTACACCGCGCTCGTCGGCGCACTCGGCTATCGCAACACCGTCGACCTGCTGCGCGGGGCCGACCTGCTGTGCATCGACGAGTTCGAGCTCGACGACCCCGGCGACACGATGGTGATGACCCGGCTGCTGGGCGAGCTGGTCGCGTCGGGGACCAAACTCGCCGCCACCTCGAACACCCCGCCGAACGCGCTCGGTGAGGGCAGGTTCGCCGCGCAGGACTTCCTGCGCGAGATCCACGCGATGTCGGACAGCTTCGAGACCCTGCGCATCGACGGCGTCGACTACCGGCAGCGTGCGATCGACGGGAGCGCGGTCGTGCTCGACGATGCGGAGTACACCGCGGTCGTGGCCGACGCGGCCTCGCGCGGAGTCGCCTCCGATGACGCGTTCGCCGAGGTCATCCGGCACCTGGCGCAGGTGCATCCCTCGCGGTACATCCGCCTCATCGACGGAGTCGACCTGGTCGGGCTGCGCGACGTGCAGGTGCTGACCGATCAATCGGAGGCACTGCGGTTCGTCGCCTTCGTGGACCGCGCGTACGACGCGCAGCTGCCGGTCGCCGCGACAGGCGCGTCACTGGATGCCGTGTTCGCCGCCGAGATGCTCGGCGGCGGCTATCGCAAGAAGTACCTGCGGGCGATCTCGCGGCTGAACGCGCTGACCCACGCGGTGCACGACAGCGCCGACGCGGCGTAGCCGCGCCGGGTCACTCGTCGGAGTCGCCGCCTTCGGGCGATGCCGATTTCACCGCGGAGATCTCGAACTCGAGGGTGATCCGCTCTGAGACGAGCACGCCGCCGGAGTCGAGCGGGGTGTTCCACTCCAGGCCGAAGTCGCGGCGGTTCAGGCGGCGGGTGCCCTCGAAGCCGGCTCGCAGCTCGCCCGCAGCGCCCGTCTCGATTCCGATCAGCGCCAGGGGGATCATCACCTGCTTGGTCACATCGCGTATCGTCAGGTCGCCGGTGACGCTGAAGGCGCGATCGTCGACTTCTTCGATGTGCGTGCTGACGAAGGTGATCTCGGGCCACTTCTCAGCGTCGAAGAAGTCCGCGCTGCGCAGGTGGTCGTCGCGCTGCGCGACGCGGGTGTCGATGCTGGCGGTCTGCATGGTCACCCTGGCCCAGGAGCTCTCCGGGCGCTCGGTGTCCACGTGCAGGTGGCCGCTGACCTCGTTGAAGGCACCGCGGACGGTGGTGACCATGGCGTGCTTGGCGGAGAATCCGATCCGGGTGTGGGCCGGGTCGAACTCCCAGTCGCCGTTGACTTGTTCGAGATCGATCACGCGAGACTCCTCTTCGTGCCCGCGCGGATCGGCGGGAGTTGCGTTCGAGAATACCGGAATCCGCCCGCGTAACCGGATCGTCACATCACGGCATCTGCTGTAACACGCTCGCAACACGACGCGCGCACTGCGGAAACACACCGCCCGCAGACTGGCGTCCAATCGAGTTCGAGGGAAGAGGTTCGAGATGGAATCCACCGGCAACATCGCCTGGGCGGTCACCGCGACAGCACTCGTGCTGCTGATGACGCCCGGGGTCGCGTTCTTCTACGGCGGCCTGGTGAAGGCCAAGAGCGTGATCAGCATGATGATGATGAGCTTCGGCGCGATCGGGCTGATCGCGGTGCTCTGGGTGCTCTACGGCTACTCGATGAGCAGTGTCGCCGACCCTGCTCATTTCGCCGGCGATCCGTTCGGCGACTTCGGCCTGGTGGCCGCGGCATCGGGCGAGGGCGCGAACACCGCACTGCTGAGCGTCGCGTACGGTGCGACCTTCGCGATCATCACGGTGGCTCTGATCTCGGGTGCGATCGCCGATCGCGCGCGCTTCGGACCGTGGCTGATCTTCGTCGGCGTGTTCGGCACGATCGGCTACTTCCCGATCGCCGCGTGGGTGTGGGGCGGCGGCTGGATCATGAACCTGGGCACCGCGCTGTTCGGCGAGTCGAGCGGGATCGCGGTGATCGACTACGCCGGCGGCACCGCCGTGCACATCAACGCGGGCGCAGCCGCGCTGGCGCTGGCGATCGTGCTGGGCAAGCGCATCGGGTTCCAGAAGGGCATCCAGAAGCCGCACAACGTGCCGCTGACGCTGCTGGGTGCGGCGCTGCTGTGGTTCGGATGGATCGGATTCAACACCGGAGCGGAGTGGCTCTCGCCCGACATGGGGAACGCCGGCCTGATCGTGGTGAACACGCTGGGAGCGTCGGCGGCGGGCATCCTGGGCTGGATCCTGATCGAGCGGATCCGCGGCGGCAAGCCGACGTCGGTCGGTGCAGTGTCGGGCCTGGTGGCGGGGCTGGTGGCCATCACGCCGGCGTGCGCGAATCTCACGCCGGGCTGGTCGCTGCTGCTGGGCGCACTGTCGGGCATCGCGTGTGCGCTGGCGGTGGAGCTGAAGTACCGGCTGGGCTTCGACGACTCGCTCGACGTGGTGGGGCTGCACCTGGTGGGCGGCGTGCTGGGGACCGTGTACCTGGGCTTCTTCGCCACCGGGCAGGGACTGTTCGCGGGCGGCGACCTGCGGCTGCTGATCGTGCAGCTGATCGCCAGCGGGGGAGTGCTGGCCTACGCCTTCGTGGTGTCGTTCGCGATCGGCTTCGTGATCGAGAAGACGATCGGCTTCCGGGTGACGAAGGAGGCCGAGGTCGCCGGAGTGGACACCTTCGTGCACGGCGAGGAGGGCTACGCACTGGTCGAGTGAGCGCCGGTTAGGGTGAGGGGATGAGCTCGACCCGGCGCATCCTCTCCACCCTTGCGGGCATCGTCGGAAGGATGCTGACCAAGCCGAACCGGCGCGCATCCGCGCCTTCGCCGCACCCGAACGCTGTGCTCCGGCCCGACGGCCGGGGCACAGCGTCGTCGCGCGGCCGGAGGCGCGAGGACGAGCTGAGCCCGGGGCGGCTCGCGGGATCCGAGACGATCCAGGTCCATCCGGAGCGGATGCCCGATGTGACTGTGGGCTATTCGCCATCGCACAACGGGCGGCCGGACTCCGGTGAGGTGATCTGGACCTGGGTGCCGTACGAGGAGGACGACGGACGAGGCAAGGACCGGCCCGTGCTGGTGATCGGGCGGCAGTCCGGCGACCGGGTCTTCGCCGTGCGGATGACCAGCAAGGCTCACGACCGAGATCGGGACTTCCTCTCGATCGGCTCGGGAGGCTGGGACTCGCGCGGCCGTGAGTCGTGGGTGGACATCGAGCAGCTGTACAGCGTGCACGACGAGGGCATGCGGCGCGAGGCCGCCGTGCTCGACCGCAAGCGCTACGACCGGGTCGTGCAGGCGCTGATCCGGCGCTACGGGTGGGCGCGCGGCTGAGCGCGCGGCGCAGCAACCGCAATCCGATTCCTCGAGGCCTCCGAACTCGCAGTGAGCCGCATTCTGCGGCGGAACGAAGGAGGAATCATGCGTTTCATCCCCACCAAGGTCCACGGCATCCTCGACTACGTCGTCGGCGTGGCGCTGGTCGCGGCACCCTGGCTGTTCGGCTTTGCGAACGTCGGCGGAGCCGCTGTCGTCATCCCGATCGTCCTCGGTGTCGGTCTGATCGTCTACAGCCTGTTCACGAAGTACGAGTGGGGTCCGTTCGGGTTGATCCCGATGCCCGTGCATCTCGCGTTCGACATCGTGGCCAGCCTCTTCCTCGCGCTCTCTCCGTGGATCTTCGGCTTCGCGGGCGAGTCTGGGAACGTCTGGCTGCCGCACGTGGTCGTCGGCGCCGCCGTCATCCTCGTCGTGATCTTCTCGAAGACGCAGCCCGAGCAGACCCGGCGGGCGGGCGCCGCACGCGCCTGAGTCCGTGAAGCGGCCGCCGCGCCGCGGACATGAGACGAGGTCCGGGATCATGTGATCCCGGCCCTCGTCCGTGCAGCGAGTGAACAACCCGGCACCGGCGGGTGCCGCGGTTCCGCTCCGCGCTCCGTTCTGCGGTTCACCAGGGAACCGGGCCGTGCTCGTCGAAGAAACCGCCGGTCGGTCCGTCATCGGGCAGTGTGGCGAGTCGGACGATCACGGTGGCGCCGTCAGCGGCGGTGCGGGTGAGCCCTGGGAACTCGGCGGTGAAGTCGGTCGCCGACGGCCCCGGATCGGCGGCGTTCACCAGGATATTCCGGCCGCGCAGCTCCTTGGCGTACTGCACGGTCAACGAGTTCAATGCGGTCTTGGAGGGCACGTACGCGGCCATCGGCGGACGAGACGTGAAGTAGTCCTCGGGATCCGTCATCCGGGTGAGGGAGCCCAGTCCGCTGCTGACATTGACGATCCGGGGAGCCGGGGATCGAGTCAGCAGCGGCAGCATCGCGGTGGTCACGCTGATCACGCCGAACACGTTGGTCTCGAACACCTCGCGCACAGCCGCCAGTCCGACGCTGCTCGGGGCCTGCGCGGCGAGACTCACGGAGGTCCCGGCGTTGTTGACCAGGATGTCGAGCCGGCCGAAGTGCTCGTCGATCCAGCGCGCGGCGGAGAGCACGCTGGCGCGGTCGGTGACGTCCAGAGGGACCGGATGCACCTGCGGGCCGAGCTCGGCTGCCGCTGCCGCGCCGCGGTGGGGGTCGCGCGAGCCCAGCACGACGGTCGTGCCGAGCGCGGCGAGTCGGGCTGCGACCTCGCGCCCGATCCCCTTGTTAGCTCCTGTGACCAGGGCGGTCGTGGTTTCTGTCATGCGTTCAGACAAGCACGGGAGTCGACGGGAGATCCAACACTGATCGGGCACCGGGCGATACCGTGGGGGTATGGAAACACCAGAGGTGCGCGAGCTCGTGTACTTCACGGCTGTTGCCGAAGAGCTGCACTTCGGCCGGGCGGCGGCACGGCTGGGGATGACCCAGCCACCGCTCTCCCGAGCCATCCAGCAACTCGAACGACGACTGGGCGTCCTACTGATGGAACGCGGCCCTCGTGGTGTCACGCTGACCGAGGCAGGTGCTGTCCTGCTGCGCGAGAGCCGCACCGTGCTCGATGCCACCGCGGCCACTGTGCGTCGAGTGACGCGGGCTGGTCGCGATGACCCGCGCCTGGTGCTGGTCGTCAAGCCGGGTGGCGACGGCGGGCTCCTCCCCGCAATCCTCGACGCGTATCAAGACGAGCCGAGCGCGCTGCCGGTGGAGCTGGTGTGGAGCTTCGGCGAGCGGGAGATCCTTGTGCGGCAGGGCAGCGCAGATGCCGCCCTGCTTCATCGTCCCCACCACGACCTCGGAGGTCTGGATGCTCAGGACCTCCTGACCGAGTCCCAGTTGCTCGTGGTGCCGAGATCGCATCGCCTCGCGGGGCGTGACAGCGTCCTGCTGAGCGATCTCGCCGAAGAGCCGCTGCCGCGCTGGCCCGGAGTGGCGGGGGACCGCCCTCACGAACCCGAGATCCACGACCTGGGGCAACTCCTGCACCTCATCGCCTTGGGGCGGATGGTCGCGGTTCTTCCCTCCTCCATCCGCAATCAGCTTCGTGATGATCTGGCAGCCGTCCCCGTGGAGGATGCCGAGCCCACCACTCTCATCCTCGCCTGGCCCTCACATGCCACGTCTCCGGCTCTGACGGCCTTCATCCGCGCGACGACCGCGGTGGCAGCCAGGTCGACGCGCCGGAGCGAGCTCGAGAGAGCATGACCGAATCGGGCCGACGGCGGGCCCCTGCATCGCGGACATGCGAAGAGGTCCGGGATCGCACGATCCCGGACCTCTGTTGTGGAGCGGATGACGAGACTCGAACTCGCGACCCTAACCTTGGCAAGGTTATGCGCTACCAACTGCGCTACATCCGCGTGGGCGATGCCGGACTCGAACCGACGACCTCTTCCGTGTGAAGGAAGCGCGCTACCAACTGCGCCAATCGCCCGTGTGTAGTTGTCTCGTGCACTCCGGCACGAATGAAAAGCATACCCGATCCGGGCAGTCGCACCCGCATCGCCGGCACGCCGGGCGTGGCGTGCGGATCGCCGGTGCATGGACACGCCCGATGGCGCGATCCGGTTTGGTGAAGCTCCGAACCTGGGCTAATGTATCTCGAGTGCCCGGCTCTGCGGGTACAATTAAAAACTGAAGAACAAGCATGCGGATGTAGCGCAGTTGGTAGCGCATCACCTTGCCAAGGTGAGGGTCGCGAGTTCGAGTCTCGTCATCCGCTCGAGTGCAGGAGCCCCAGCCCGGGGCACCGGCATGTGGGTTCGAATCCACCTCTGGTGACGTGGCCGAGCGGCTAGGCACCGGCCTGCAAAGCCGTTTACACGGGTTCGAATCCCGTCGTCACCTCTCAACACAACTGAACAGCCTTCTAGGCGCGATTGGCGCAGCGGTAGCGCGCTTCCCTGACACGGAAGAGGTCACTGGTTCGATCCCAGTATCGCGCACAGACAGAAACCCCCGACTGATCGGGGGTTTCTTGCTTCCATCGGGTCACCGAATCGCCGCGCGTGTCCCAGGCGTGTCCTAACGACCGCGCGAAGAGGCCCGTCTGGCGGCTTACACCGTCGAGATCGCGGAGGGGGAACCGGCGCTCAAAACTCCACCTTCGGAGCCAGGGTCAACCCCCTGAATAGTGCGTGGAGCCAGTGGCGATCCCGAATCGCGGAGCAACTTGCGCCTCCCAATCGGGACAGGTTCGTCCTGCTACGGTCAACGGCGGGAGGCCGGGTGCTTAACGAACGAGAAATCGCGACAGCGATTGTGTTCGCGACTCTGATTGTCGTGGGGCTGGTCAACCCGAACACTCGCGATGGTCTTCGGAGCGGCTTCGCTGGGGTCGGCAGGGCGCTTTGGAACCGCAAGATCATCGGGGTTTTGGTCGCCTACACCGCCTGGGTGATCCTATGCGTGCTCGGCGCGCACACCCTCGGCCTTTGGCAACTCTCGCTGTTGACGGACACCATCCTTACCGCGCTGGTCGTTGGTCTGCCATTGATGTTTCGCGCGCTCAACAACAAGTCCGGAGGTCTTCTCCTGCAAGACGTGGGGAAGGAGGCCCTGGGATTCTCGGCATTCGTTGCTTTCTACGTCAATCTGAGACCGTTCCCGTTGTGGGCCGAAATCCTGCTCCAGGTGGTATTGCTCCTGCTGGTGCTCATGCAAGTTGCCGTCCAGCGCACCGACCCCAGCTCCGGTCAGAAGGCGCTGTCCGGTTGCGTCAACTTCGCCCTCGTTGCTGTAGGAATCGGTCTCATGACGTGGAGCACCATCCGCCTGATTAGTGACTGGCCCACGCTCGATCAGAAGGAACTCTTCCTCCAGCTTTGCTTGGCGGTCTGGCTTCCTTTATCGCTCTTCCCGTTCCTTTACGGCTTCGCCTATATAGCGGCTGTCGAGGGAATCATCCTCCGCGTCTCCCGCCTGAACAAGGAGCTGAGCTGGCGAGAGAAGGCGGGCATCCTTGTGGGGCTTTCCTTCTCCCTTCGGACCGCAAAGGCATTCAGCGGTACGCATCTGCGACTCACCGGAGACCGCACCTTCCGTGGAGCTGTCGAGCATGCGCGCAACGTCCGGGATGACTTGGACCGTCGTGTGGCGAGGGAGCGCGACCAGTTGCAGACCCTCGACGCATTGGCCGGGGTAGCGGGTGCGGACGCAAGCGGCGCTCAGCTAGATCGACGCGAGTTCAACGGCACGAAGAAGGCCCTTCAGTGGCTTCACACGTGTCAGGCCGGGTGGTACGAGCGGCAAGGAAACCGCTTCTGGGGTGCGGAGCGAACGGACGATATGCTCCGGCCCACCTCCAGATACGAGCTACCTGATGACCACAGCGTCATCGTCGAGACCACGCCAGACAGGACCCGCTGGCGAGGTTGGCGCGTCCTACCGAGCGGCTGGGTTCTCGGCATCGGGGCAACAGACCGCACTAGTCAGTTCCTTTACGCAGGTCCCGCCGTGCCCACTTCCTGGCCGGGGGATGGCGGCGTCTGGATCGACGCCGCGCGACAGGAATGGCCGGTGGACTGGGGCCGCAACGATGAGATCGCGCGCTGACGCGGCGCGAACGGGCCGCGCGACACACCGGTCACGGGTCGGCATGGATGCCCACAATGAGCCAATCCGAGGCCAGCATGGTGCGAGGGGATTACATGCGAGTCTCGGACGTCGCGGTCGCGCGAACCGGCCCATCTTGTGACTTCGGGTCGAGACTTCGACGGAGAGTCGGTGTCGAAATCTCGACTTTCAGAGCCAGACGCGGCCCTCCGAAAAGTGTGCGAACTTGGTGGCTTGTAGTTTCGACGTATGGTTGACGTTCACGTCCAGGTCACGAACATGCTCGGCCCGGAGTATCAAGCGGGGAAGCAAGTCATCGCCTACGGCGCGGAAGCCAAGCGGTTGGCGTTCCTGGCTCGCATCGACGCTGATCTTCAATTAGCAATCGCTCGATGCGATCTCCTCGAAGAAGAGCGGGTATCAGGGTTGGCCGAAGTCGCCCGGCTGGCGAGCCTGGCGGAGAGTGCCGTCGTCGCCTACGGGCGAATCGCACAAGGTGCGGGTGGTCGAATGCCGCCCGAGCTAGTGTCCGACCTAGACGATGAGACTCGGGCCTTACACTCGTGGGCCATGGCCTTGCGCGATAAGCACGTCGGGCATTCCGTCAACGCGCTGAACCAGACGCTCACCATCGCGGTCATCTCCGATGACGGAGAAGTGAGCCTTCGCGACGTCTTCGCCATGAACCTCCGCGTTGTGCTCACCGAGGACGACATGGTGAGGCTCCGGACACTCGCGGAAGCGGTCCGCATAGCCCTCGCGCCTCATTTGGTGACCGCGCGAGAGTGCGTCATCGAAGCGCTTTCACCTGATCCTGCCGCGTCGCTCGGCAACCCACAGCCCCAGTTGGATCTCGTCTCGCGCGACGATTTCGACTACGAGGGAACGCGCGGCGACGTGCGCGGCATGATCCTCATACCGGTGAATCTTGAGGAGCAGAGCTACGGCGACCTGGACGAATCCGACACCGAAGCGAATGCCTGATTGGAGCACCCAACTCACCTGTCCGAGAGAGGATGACCGCCCCAGGCGCTCGATGCCATTCAATCCGAACCGGGGGCGGGATGTTCGTCGGCATATAGCGGTTCAAGGAGTTCTGCGAGATCGACGCCAAGCGCCTGTGCGAGCCTCCACCATGTGACGAGCGTTCCGCTCGTAGCCGGGCGTCCCAGGCCCCGGCGTTTGTCCGGCTTGGCGGACTCCAGAGCGACGATGGTCGCGCGTGCCACGCCGGATCGAGCGGAGAGTTCATCGTAGGACCAGCCGCGTTCGTGCCGTAGGCGGGCGAGATGAATGCGGAGGGCCGAGATGTTCGGTTCAGCGACAGGTGAAAGGTCGGGCACACCTCTACGTCACTCGTGCACCAGTTGCGTCCTGTTATGGCTAACCAGCACAATTATGGTTAGCCATAACGGTGGTCTGGGGGAGATCCTCGCCGACTCCGAAACTTCTGCCGTTCCGACCATTGCACCAAGGGGACTCATGAGCGGATCGGACTTCTGGATTCGGTACTTCGATTCGTTCGATGGCACCGGCTCCAGTCAGGGAAGTAGCTCTGCGCTGGCGCTCGCGCTCCTGCTCCCGACGTTCGTGCTCTGGATCGCGTGGCACACAGTGGCCTGGATCGTCCGCCTCCTTACTCGGCGGTGATCCAAGTGTCCGCCACCAGCCTGAACCTAGCCATCGTGCTCAGTCTGATCGACCAGTCGGTTGATGCATACCGCGTGCTCCTCCGCGAGCACCCACTCGACTGGGGGGAAGAGGCGACACACCGACAGCAGGAGGCGGCAGACCTCCTTGACCGCGCACAGACCCTCGGAGGCGCGCTCAGCGACGAGGAGCGGCGCACGTTCACCGATCACTTCTCCCGCGCAGTTGGGCGGATCGAGCGACTGGAGAGCCTCCGAGGGACGTACGGATACGACCCTGAAGAGGACTTGGAGATTGAGGCTCAGGAGCGTCTCGTTGGCGAGCCGCTGATCGTGGCGACGCTCGTGGGTGGACCCTTCCACGGCCAGTCCCGCAATCTGGAGCCCCTCTCATCCGACGAGAACGTGAACGAATCTGCGCCGAGAAGGATTCAGCTCCCTCGCATCGATGAGCGCGAGGTCAGCATGGTCACGTATCTAAGGGACAGCGAACCCACTTCGGGCGAGTGGACGTACTTGTACGTGGACACTCTGGACCCATCGAAGAGTTTGTAGGCGAGTATCGCGATGGGTTCTCCCAACGAGCGACGTGCAGAGGCTCGCGCACATCTCGACACCGCCGCACGGGAGCTTCGAAAGGAGACCAGCGCGGGCCTTCAAGCGAGCCTCTTGGCTCTGAATGAAGCCATCCTCGTTGCCCAGAATGAACTGCCATCCTGCGAACAGGAGGTACTCAGCCGTCGTCGCCGCCCGATCCAGGTGCTCGCGAACGAGGTGGAGAACCGTGCCTCATTCGACCCGGAATGGAGAAGGGTCTGAAGCTCCATAAGGAGGGGTGACGGCGCTCGCGCTCGACAGATTTGGCACGGAGGGGGTGGATGATTCCAGGCACCCTGGAGGGTTGTTCGTTTCCGAAAACGATAGAGCACCCGGTGCGCGCGTCCTGACTGACGGACCCACAGGCGCACTCGGGATCTCTCCGAATCATCGCGTTACGCGCCACGGGCAAGTCGAACGCCAGGAACGTGTGCGAGTTGAACGCCAGGAAGGTGTGCGAGCTGGCGATCAGAGGAGGTCTGCGAACGGGTCGTCCCTGCGCTGACGTGCGCGCAGTCGGTCAATGGTCCCGGTGCTCACCTTCAGCCGCTTGGCTTGTTGTTGGCGGGTGAGTCCTCGGGGGAGCCGGAGGAGACGGCGATAGTTCTCATCGGTGTTCTTCGTCGGCCCGCGTGGTCTCCCGGCCTTCCCGCCGTTGTGACCACGCTCGCGCTGTTGCTTGATGTAGTCGGGCGTCCAGTCCCGGAGGACGTGCTCAGCGGCGCTCACAGCCATATCCTCGGCCTGGTCGATCCGAAGCGACGCCCTCGGGCCGCGACCGTCATACGGATGCCATGTGTTCGCGTGCCTCGTGACGTGATCCGCGAACAGCTCAGACAGCAGGTCGAGCGTCGGAGGGGCGATGTCGTCACTATCGAAATCGTTCAGGATGCGGAACCCCCACGTTTCCAGAAACCCCCAGACGTCGGAGCTGTAGCTTCCCCGACGACGTTCGCCGGTCGCGGGGTCGATGCGACCACGCGGATACGTCGCCTTCGGCTCGGGGAAGTCGAGCTGACGACGTGCGTTCTTCCCCCTTCCTCTCGGCGGGAGAGCATCGTGCGCGTAACGTGTGAGCACGGCCTGAGCGGTATCCATATCCCAGGGGGATATGGGGTTATCTGAGGAAGTGCCCAGCACCTTATTTGCGAAGCTGTCGAGCACCTTATCTGCGGAAGTCTCTGGGGTGCGGGCGGGGCGCGCTTCGGCGTCGCCAGGTACGCTAGACATGATCGTTAGTCGACAGCCGTCCCGGCTTGGCAGTAGGGGCGGCTTCGTCGTTTCAGGCGCGGCGGCTCACAGCGAGGTCGCGACCGATCCCGTCGAGGGCATTGGCGGGGATGCGCACGATCTGCGAACCGATCCGCTTAGCCGGGATGGTGCCGTCTGCGATCCGACGCCTGATTGTCTTGGTGGAGACGGCGAGTGCGTCAGCGGCCTGCTGGATCGTGATGAACGAGGAGGTGGGGGTGGACATGGCGAAACCATTCGGTCGAATCGAATGGTGCTGTTAGGTCGCTCTCCACACCTGAGCCCTTCCCAGCATCGGCTGGGCGCTGATGGTCAGTGTACGCCCTTCGACGACCGGTGATGGACTCGGTGTCAGGCCGATGTCTTGCGGCGTGCCATCCGCATCGCGAGCTCATCGTCCCGGTTGCCGCTGTGCTGATACCGCATCGCCGCGCCCATGGACGAGTGACCGAGCCGAGCCATGGTCTCGCGAGGCGTCGCGCCCTCCTGGGCATAGCGCGTGCCCGCGTAGTGGCGGAGGGCATGGAAGGGCATGTCAGGCCGTCCTGCGGCGGTCCTGGCGGGGTTCCAGTGCCGCCAGAACGCGCTCTGCGCAAGGAAGCTCACGCCGTCCACCGCAGGGAACAGAAGAGCGTCCCCGATGAGCCCGCGCACGTGCTCCGCGATGATGTCGGCGTCGATTCCGAAGATCGCCAGACGGCGCGTACCGGCTTCGCTCTTGGTCGAACCGACGACGAATCCTTCGCCTGCCGTGTGCGTGACTGCGCGCTCAACGTTGACCCGGACAGCCGTCACCGCGCCGTCTTCATCCTTCTCGACGGACACGTCCTTCGCGCGCAGTGCGGTCGCCTCTCCGTAGCGCAGTCCGCCGAACGCGGCCAGCACGACGAGGGCGCGATAGCGAGGCGGAATCTTGGTCAGGATCGTGTCCAGCTCTGCATCCGTGGGCGGGACCACCTTGCGGCCCGTGTGCGTGCTCTGGCCACCCTTCACAGTGCAGGGGTTCGCGTCGATGATCCGGTCGATGACGGCGGTCCCCATGATCGCGTTGAGGAGCCCGTATGCGCGGGAGGTTTGCGTCTTGGTCCCCGTGGCGAGGAGGTCAGCGCGCCACTTCCGCACGCGCCCCGGCGTGATGTCGATGAGGGGGAGTGCGACGAGGGGAGCGAGGGGACCGCCGTCGTCGCCTGCGCGTGCGCGGTCGGGGGTGCGCAGGAGCCGTTCGTACTCGGCCTTCGTGCGCGGCTTCAGGTGGTCGCCCCGGCTGTTCGTGCGAGTCGTGATCCACTGCGCGGCGTACGCTCCCAACGTCTGCGCGCGGTTCGCCTGCGCGTCGGCCTCCGCGCGGGCAGTGCTGGGGGTCCAGGTGCCCGCCACGATCTGCGCGCGCTGAGTCGCGAGCCAGGCGTCAGCGTCGATGATCGCGGTGAACGTCATCGGCGCGAAGTGCCGTTGCTTGTCGGGGCCGGTGTAGCTCGCTCGGTAGTTCCCGCTCGGGAGAGGTTCGACCTTCCCCCAGGTGCGGCGCGTGGCCTTCCGCTCGCGACCGAGCGAGTCGATGATCTTCCGCTGACGGGCCATGTCCGTGTCCTAACGTGTCCTAGCGTGTGTCCTAACGTGTCCATCTTAGGCCACGAAACAGTGTCACGGAGCCGCTTGTTTCCAGAAATAGCGCGGAAGTACGTCGGAATCCTGCGGGAGTGAAACGGCGGTCTGTACTGGTTCGATCCCAGTATCGCGCACTTCAGAAAACCCCTGATCATCAGGGGTTTTCGTCTATTCGAGCGCACGTCAGGCGCTCCGCGTGGGCCCCACGTGGGCCATATTCGCCCGTTTTCGTGACCCGATCGTGATCTTTCTGAGGCTGACTCCCTGTCACTCACGGGCACCTGGGGTCGAGAACATCACTGGGAACGCCGCGAGGGTGGTCTATCCCAGTGACGCTTCCGAGCGCTATCCAGCGATGACAATCCCCGCTCCACGGTGTCTGGATGCTGTGGGAAAGCGGCTCGAATGGCTTACGAATTCAGATTTCGATGGATATCGGTCCGGAGCTTCCGCGCTCATGGAGCCCGGCGCTCGGCGTAGGCGACTGTAGTCGGGATGCTCGACTCGACCTGCGAGGATGTGACTGTGACCTTCCCCGAGCCCGCCTGCGCCCTCGGCTTTACCGAGCAACAGCTCGAGACGATTCTGGCCTCAGGTGTCACGGGGTATCGGCGCTGGGCGGCCGGCAAGACCCGCGGGCTCTGCGTGGGTGCGCCGAGCTGCGATCCTGCGCACGGCGTGATCCACTACGAGGACGACGTTCGTCGCTTTTGGCGTCAGTACGTCCACGCGCGCGGTTTCGAGCCTACGAACGCCGGTTGACCTCGATCACCGAGTCGACTGCGACGAACCCCGTGACCACTCGATCACGGGGTCCCTTTGTTGAGCTGAGTCGTTGTCTCGCCAAGTAGCGCACAAATCGCCAGCCAGCCCTGGAGCAGCGATGTCGGTGGTCGCGCCTAATCTTCATGACACGGACGCGAGAGGGCATCGTCATGGCGAGAAGCATCAATACTGCGCAGTTGCAGGCGAAGATGAGGGCGGCTCAGCAGAAGCTGCAACGAGAAGTCGACCGTGTGAACCGCGAGAACAAGCGGCGGGTCGACGAGTACAACCGCGAAGTGAACCGCGTCAATCAGCACAACCAGCGGGTGAACCAACAGATCCGCCAGGCCAACGCCCACAATCAGCAGGTCGCCGGCCAAGCCGACCGCGCCGCCCGTGAGCTGAATCGCAAGCTCCAGTCGGCGGCGACAACCACGCGGATTGTGTATACACCTGCGGAGCAGGAATTGGCCGAACGCGTTCAGCATGGGCTTGTCGAGCGAGACGACCGCGAATGTGACATCTTTCTCAGTTACGCCCGCATCGATGGCTCGGCCGTTGCAACCGAGCTCAAGGACGAGCTCGAGAGCCTTGGCGTCCGCGTATGGTTCGACGAAGTTGCAATTGTCCCCGGTCAGAGTCAGGCGCTACAGATGGACAGGGGCCTACGCAAGGCCCGCGCCGGCGTCGTGCTCCTCACGCCTGCTTACCTCACCGGTCGATTTTGGACCGAACGCGAGCTCCGAGTGCTGCTCGGAAAGTCGACGCTGATCCCCGTGCTCAACGGAGTGACCTTCGCCGACGTCGCTGAGTACAGTGGCTTTCTTCCCGATCTCGCGGGCTTCGAGACCTCACGTGACTCGGTCGCCGTCATCGCCGAGAAGATCGCGGGTGCTGTCATGCCTCACCTGCGACCCACTGACTGACCATCGGAAGCACCACAGATCGTGACGTCAGCGGCGGGAACGCGGCCGGTGACGACTTCATTTGACAAACCCTCGTTACGGCTTCACCTCGCTCAGCCGAATCAGCTACGCACCGTCGCAGGCGACATTCCGGAGGCGCGTGATAGCGCGTTCTCAACGCAGTGTGATCTCGGAAGACAGTGCGCTCATGAAACTTCCTGTATCCGCATCATTAGTAGAGCGGGCAGTGTCTGTGGCGATGGCTATAGTGCACACTATGGCGATGACGATCGACGATCAGCTGCGCGAGATTCTGAGCTCGGCGCTAGGGGGACACGCGAGCATGTCGGCGACAGAGCTAGCGCAGACTGCGCTGCGGGTGGCCGTCCTTCGTGATGATCCTCTGGCCGAGTCGTGGCTTCGTCTTGAGCTTGACGGAGTCTCCCGTAGTGGTCCGAAGTCTCCTGAAATTGCTCAGTGCCATTCGCGCCTCGCGGCTCTTGTGGGCACGGCCGAGGCCAGGGTGCAGATATCAGCTGTAGTTGAAGCCCTCATTGCACGACGTTCGGCACCGCTTAACGGAGATGATTCGGTTCAAGGCCAGAGTATCGGTGAACTGGAGTCTCTCTATCTGGCAACTCGGGAAATCCACGATGACCCGATCACACCTGGCATGACGCCGATCGACACTGGCTTGGCATCGATCAACCGTGACAAGACTCGGGCGACGACAACGCCGCTACTCATGCAACAGGGACTGATTATTCAGCGCATCCGGCAGGCTGCATACGCATACTTGGTGCGAGTAGAGTCGGAGATCGTACGGGGACAGCTCGTGCCGGATACTATCGCCCAGGGACGAGCGTTCGTCGAAGCATCTCTTGCTACAAGAGCCCCGGACGCCCTCGAAGCGCTGGCCTCGGCTCAAGATCGTCTTGCGCAGGGCGACCGAGAATCTCTCAGCCATGCAGCTACATCTTGTCGGAGGGCGATAAAGGCCCTGGCTGACGCACTGTACCCACCATCCGAACCCATCATTGACGACGAGGGGATCACGCGTGTGATGGATGATGAGCACTACCGGAATCGGCTCGTTGAGTACGTACGGTCCAACCGAGGTAAGTCGACTCATGCCGATCTGCTCGCCTCGAACATTGCCGTTCTCGGAACGCGCCTCAAATCCTTGGATGACCTCGCAAGCAAGGGCGTCCACTCTGAGGTGCCCACATCCGAGGCTGACGCCTGCGTGACCTGGACGTACATGCTGGCAGCGGACTTGTTGCGCGTCGACAAGGAGACGTCCGGTCACGAAACTCAAGAAGCGACTCCGGGCGGTAGCTAGCATGTCGTCGAATCCGGCGTTGCTCTCGGCGAAGCCGAACTAGAGGCATGTCTTGCTGCGCTATGACATCGCGCACGGCGTGATCCACTACGAGGACCACGTTTGCCACTATCGGCGTCAGATGGTCAGTGCGCACAGGCCTGCATCTGGGGCGGCCTCATAGGCTCCTAACTGCCAGTACATAGATAACGTCGAGGTGCTCGGAGACGAACCAATCAGACTGAGAGGAGAGGCCAAACGAGTAGCGTTCGGCGCTAGTTCACAGGAAGGTGACGCTCATGGTCAGTGCGACTCAGCGCATCACGCAGTACAACCGCGAGGCCGGGCAGCCTCGCGGCGGTCTGATTAATCCGTCGATGCTGACCCGCGCCGTGACCGAAGACGAACACGGCGTGCTCGACCACAAGATCGAGAATCTTCACGCCAGCGTCATAGGGATGGCTGTCGACTATCTCACCCGACTCGCTAGAGTCCGCACGGTGCGGGATGAGTTCTACGACTCGGTCCGACAAGTCTTCAGGGTGAGCCTGCGCGGGGCAGAACGAGTCGACGCCGTCTGTCCCGGCTTCGGCGTCGCGGCGGCGGCTCAAGAAGCTGTTGCATCGATTCGGTCCTTCGAGACGGAACGGGGCCGCGTGATGGCAGTGATCGACGAAGGCACGGTCGGCGCGGCATGTCAGCTGGCCGGCTACGACGTCGGCGGCCGAAACGACCCGCGGCTCTGGAACCCCGAGCACGGTGCGGCCGGCATTGTTCCCAATGAGATGACGATCACGCACGTCGCGATCATGCTCGCTCGTACGCAGGCGTTTTTCGCCGAGTACGGACCCGTGACGAAGGACGGCTTCGTCTTCGCGGATCCCGTGAGAGATCTTCTCGGCGAGCCTGGCGGTTACACCGACCTCGTCGATTCCGGTGACGGAGACTTCCTCACTACCGACACGCTGTGGGATATGAAGGTCTCGGCGAACAAGCCGACGAAGGACCAGACGTTGCAGCTGCTGATGTACTTCCTGATGGGGAAGGAATCGGGGCTGCCCGAGTTCGCGGGGCTCACCCACGTCGGGCTGTTCAACCCGCGGTTGGCGACGGTGCATCGGCTGGCTGTCGCCGACGTGCCTGCGGAGACCATCCAGACGATCCGGCGTGACGTGATTGGCTACTCTTGACGACTCTGTCGGACAAGCTCGCGGGCTGCGGCATCAGTGATCGCGCGGGTGAGAGCTGGCTCATCGTGATCCCAGATGTTCAGTCCATAGGTATTTACCTTCTCCGCGCTCGCGACGACTTCCCGGAGCGCATCCTCCAACACTTCGTCGGAGATGCCTGATACAAGGGCCTCGCGGTAGACGGCGTCCGTGAGTAGGCGTGCAAGCGCTGGAGCCGAACGGCGTCCGTAGTAGTACCCAAAAGATGGGTAGGCAGACCGATACGTGTTCTTCTCGCTCTCCGGCTCGCTGATGATGATGACATTCGTTAGTGCGTCAAAGACGCAGAGAGAGTTGAGCGAGGCATCGTTCTCGGGCATCGCGCGCCCGGGTTCCGGGTCGTATGCCGAGTCATCGGGCGCGTACGGCCGCAGTGCTGGAAGCCGATGGGTGACTCGACGAGCGGCCGGGATGATTCCGCCCGACTCCGAGTGCCCGTTCGTCTGAGGAAACAGGCTGTTCCGCGAAGCCATTGTGAGTCCGTGTCGGAGCCATGATGACAACGACAACGTCGAGTCAGCGGGAGCCTGCGTTGCAAGGCGTCGAATAAGCGCCCACTGCCCGAGATGCGCTGCGAGTCCGCCCAGGGCAAACACGCGAGCGATGATTTCGTACCAGAATCGTGCATCCGCGAACGAACGGTCAACGCCCTGGGGGCGAGGCGGGTTGCGGTACAGCTCCGCAAGCTGATTGATCACTTCGTCAGCGATCTCAATCAGGCCGAGTGTGAGGGCGATGCCCGCGAGTGAGATGAGTCGGTCGAGAATGACGCCGAACTCGTCTTCATCGCCACGAGACATCGTCGCGAGCGCATCGCCAGGAGTGCGAACAAGAAACATCCGGATGGGAACCCGGTCGTCTCGCCGAAGCAGCTCGACGATCGTCGCATCGAACGAGTCCTGATCAAGCCGCCAGGTCAGGGACTGCGACGGACCGCTCGCGAGTAGCTGAGCATTTCGACCGCTCTCGATCGCGGCGACAGTAGCTGCAAAGTCACGACGGAAGGTCTCCCGGAGTACTTCGTCTCTTGCATGTAGGAGCTGCTCGACGTGGTTCTCGGACCACAGCTCCGACGAGGTGCCGTTCCGCACGAACACATCTCCAGGGCGGAGCACGATCTTCTGTCGCTTTCCTTCAGCAAGTGTGTACTCTCCGATACCGTGCACTACGGTGAAACCGATCCGATGCCTCGGTACGAACACCAGCACTACATGGTGGCCATCGACCTCATGCGTAGCCGTAATCACGTCGGTTGGGTGAAGAAACTTCTCAAGCTTGGGGCGCAGGGTCGCTTCGTCGAACTTCTTGGCGAGTTCGGCCGTCATGGTGCTCGTCAATGCGCCGGAATCATCAGCGCCGATCACAAGGTAACCGCCACATGAGCGCAGGGCCGCAACGTCCTTTGCGAACTCGACGAGCTCGTTGTGCACACCGAGGTCGACCTTTTGCTTGAAGTCCAATGAGCGCCGCTCACCGCCGAGCCCGAGCAATTCAAGCAGCTTCTCCCGCGTCACCACAGGTTCAACAAAGGTGTCGTCGATCTGGCTCACGGCGTGTTCCCCTCACCTCGAGATGTCGTCCTGTCGGAAAGCGTGATCTGTAGCCCGAGCGCTCCGGCAACCTTTGCCAGGTTCGCCGTCGACACATCATCGCCGCGTTCGACACGGGCGATGGTGGGGCGCGAGACGCTCGCCTTTTCGGCGAGCGTCTCCTGCGTCCAACCGCGCGCGTTCCGCGCGTCTCGGATGTCATCGCCGAATGACCGACGCTCGGTCACGATGTCCCCTTGATAGATGCGCCCTCATCCTGCCGGTGCTGCGAAGACAACGCATCCGCCGCGATTGCCGCGATGTCATCAAGGAACGCCGGGTCCGCCATGTACGACTGGATCTCCTGAGACTCTCGGACGGCCTTGAACATCGCGAGTCCGACAGCGTTGTGGAAGCTCTCGGAGGACTTCATCTGCGCCGCGGTGTTGTTCTTCGCCATCGCGACCGCGTCGTCATCCGTATCGAGGAAACCCCAGAATGTCGTGATGAACCCGGCGACGCTGTCCTTGCCGACGTCGACGCCCTTCGCAGAGAACAGCTCATTCACGGCGTCGATCGCCTCATCGAGCGGTCCGCGCTTCGGAGCCGACGCGCCGCCGCCGTGCTCACCGTCGAACTGCGGGAGTTCGATACCGTCACCGCTTCCCTCGCTGAGGGAGTAGTCCACGGCGATCTGCGAGGGCACGAGCTTCACGCCGGACAGCTGCACACCGTCGAGATAGCCGAGGTCGATCTCAATGCCGTCGGTGTGGAGCCTGCGCGCCAGGAGGGTCGTCAGCACCGCGCGCTGCGCGAGCACCGGATCGTCATAGTCGACGATCTGGCTGAGGAACTGCCAGGCATTGCGGTAGCTGATCACGTCAGAACGGAAACGCTCGATCTGCTCGCGCGCGGCCTTGTCTTTCGCGAGCTTCGCCTGCTTCCACTCGCCATGCCACTTCGCGACGATGGGGGAGACCGCCTTCGAGATCTGCTCACTGCCCAGGTTCTCGAGGTACGCCCGGGCCGCGGCCTCAAGGCCGCTCTCCGTGTAGTACCCGGCCGTGTCCAGGCGCTCGGCGAGGGTGTAAAGCGCGTTCGGGTCGACCTCGCCCTTGACATGCGCGTCCTCGTAGTAGAGCTGGAAGTCCTTCTGGATGTCCTCCGGCGAGTTCACGAAGTCGACGACCATCGGCGAGGTTTTGCCGGGGTACATCCTGTTCAGGCGAGACAACGTCTGCACCGTCGTGATGTTCGAGAGCTTCTTGTCGACGTACATCGCCATGAGCCTCGGTTCATCGAACCCGGTCTGGAACTTATTCGCGACGATGAGCACCTTGTAGATGCCTTCTTCGCGAAAGGCGCGCGCGACATCGCTCGTGCCATTGAGGGCGACCTCAGTGACCTTGTCTCCAGCTTCGTTCTTCAGCGACCCCGAGTAAGCGACGAGCGTGTCCATGTCGTCGTATCCGCGTTCGGCGATGTACTCGTTCATCTTCTTCGACCAGGTGTACGCCTCCATGCGCGTGCCGGTGACGACCATGGCCTTCGCTTCGCCGTCCAGCAGGTGCATCACGTTCCGGCGGAAGTGCTCGATCACGACGCGCACCTTCTGCGCGACCGCGGTCGGGTGGAGCCGTGCGTACTTGACGATGTTCGTGACCGCTTCGCCTGTATTGACCTCGAGGTCCTCTGCTTTACCGAGCGCGTCTTTCACGCGCAGGAACATGTCATAGGTCGAGTAGTTCTGCAGCACGTCGAGGATGAAGCCCTCTTCGATCGCCTGCGCCATCGTGTACGTGTCGAAGGCTTCCCAGCGGTCTGTGTCCGGGTTGTGCGTGCCGAACAGCCGGAGCGTCTTTGCCTTCGGCGTCGCCGTCAGGGCTATGAAGGTGATGTTCTCGGCGTTCGCTACGGCACTGTTCTTGGCGCGCAGCAGGTCCTCGGCTGACAGCTCGGCGTCGATGTCGTCCTCGTCGAAGTCCAGACCCACGACGTCGGCCAGGAGCTCCTTCAGCTTGCGGGCGCTCTCACCCGTCTGCGAAGAGTGGGCTTCGTCGGCGACGACGGCCCAGCGCCTGCCGCGCAGCTCGTCGGTGTTCTCAATGAGCTTCATGACCTCCGGGAAGGTCTGCAGCGTACAGGTGATGATGTGATCGCCCTCGATGAGCGCCCTCTTCAACTGCGGCGACTTCGCACCCGACTTCTCGCCAATCGACACCACGAGCCCCTTCGACGACTGCACGAGGTTCATGTCGTCGCGAATGTTCTCATCGAGCACCGTGCGGTCGGTGACCACGATCACCGAGTCGAACGTCGACGTGCTGTCAGGGCCCATGTGCCGGATCAGACGGTGACTGAGCCAGGCGATCGTCTTGGTCTTTCCGGAGCCCGCGGAGTGCCAGACCAGGTACTTGCCGCCGGTGCCGCGCTGTTCGATGTCCGCGACGACGCGCTCGACCGCACGCAGCTGGTGGAAGCGCGGGAAGACTAGGCGTCCGTCCTTTTTGCCGGACTTGCTCGGCTCGAACAGTGCGAAGTCCTTCAGGATCCGCATGAGCGTCGGGCGCGTAAGGATCTCACGCCACAGGTAGTTGCTCGGCGAACCCGTGTCCGACGGCAGGTTGCCCTCGTGACCATTGTTGCCCTGGTTGAAGGGTAGGAACACGGTATCGGAGCCGGCCAGCTTCGTCGCCATGTAGACGAGATCGTTCGAGACCGCGAAGTGCACAAGCGCACGGCCCGGGGCCAGCAGAGGACGATTCTTGCCCGGCACGCGATCCTGTTGATACTGCCGGATCGCTTGCTGAACCGTCTGCGTGTTGTCGGTCTTCAGCTCCATCGTCACGATCGGCAGGCCGTTGGCCGCCAGCACGACATCGATGGTCTCGGTTGTCGTGGTGTCGAAGCGCACCTGACGGAGGATCCGGAGCTTCACGGCCTCCGACTGCTCCATGACCTCGGTGAGGTTCGGGTTCGCCGGCGGGAACACCATCATCGGTCCGAACTTCGCTGCAGGCCGTCCGACCTGCGCGTAGGAGAACCCCTTGCGGAGCACACCGAGAAGCCCGCCGACCGGATGCCCAGTGGTTGGATCCATCTTCGTCTGCTTCGCGAGCTCCTTTGTGATGTGCTCGAGGAGCTTCTTCTCGGCGGCGTCGCGCTGGCCGTTCACGAGATCAGCAGGCACCGCCTTCTCATACTCGTCGGGGTACTGCGTCGCGAGCCACGAGAGCACATCGCGCGGAACCATGGCGAGCGCCACGTCCCAACCTGCTGCCTGGGGGGAGCCGTTCGCCTCATAGAGCCATCCGCGTTCGGACAGCTCCGCGCAGAGGTCCTGCTCGAAGGCCAGTTCCATCAACTGTGCGTCACTCATCAGGACACCTGCTTCTTTCCGGTAACAACGTCTGTGATGAGCGCCGCGCGGCGCTCGATAAGAAGGGCTTTCAGCTCGGCGGTCTTCGCGAGCATCTGATCGATCTTGCCGGTGACCTCGTCGAGGTGGTCGGCGATGCGGCGCTGCTCGTCGAGCGGCGGGCACGGCACACGCCATCGACGAAGCATCGTCTGGCTGATGTTCGGTTGACCGCCGCCCACCGCAAGCAGAATGATGTCGTCGCGCTGGCCCCACAACGTGTAATAGAAGAAGCGCATGTCCACGCCTTGCGGATCGGAGAACGCGCAACAGGCCTGGTTCATGGTGGCGTCGACTCCGAGGGTGCCGAGCCGACCGATCGTTGCTCCGTACATCGCGATGAGAATCGAACCGGCTGGATGGACCCGCAACGAGGAAACAGCTGCGATCGCCCCTGGCGTTACGCGCTTTGTTGTTTCCGTGATCAGAGTCTCTCTGAGCTCTGAGGTAGTCACCCAGGGCACTCCGTCGGCACTCTCCGTGTAATGTGACGGATCCTTCGGCGTGGTGCCACTTCCAATGGAACCGAAGAGGTGTGCGGTAGGGACTGTGCTCCACCGCTGACCGTCTGGGTCCAGCTGCGTAGCTCGCTGAATGGCAGAAACTCGCCGCGCCTCCAGCGTCTCCGTCAGCTCGTCCATCTTCGCCAGCATCGCGTCGATCTCACCGGTCTCGCGGTCGAGGTAGTCGGCAATGCGCTTCTGGGTGGGAAAGTCATAGTAAGGAACCCCAAGACGCGCGATTGTGCCGCTAAGGATCGCGTACCGGGTGACTCCGAACGATGTCGTGAACCAGTGCCGCTTAGCGAGATCCGATTCGAGTACCCAGTACAAGTAGCGCGCGTTTCCGTGCTTCGGGTCCGGCCGCAGCAGCGACAGATGATAGGCACAAACCATGTCATCGGAAGCATCGATGACAAGCGATGGAACACCGATGTCGTCAGGCGATTCCGAGTCTTTCGTGATGATGATGTCATTGACCTGAACGCCAAATCGCGCGATGTGATCTGAAGACGCAGTTGCCTCCATCAGCGTCATGTCTGAGGAGATCGTCTGGTTGTAGTAGACGTCGGTGTAGTTGACGAGACGAACAGCTGGTTCACCATCCCTCGACTTCTTGTCGACGTTGGATGTGCGTATGTCTGCAAGAGCCCACAGCGGTGCCGTCATCACTCGTGACTCACCGCCTCGAACATCTCGGCCAGCTCGCCCATGACGCGCTTCACGTCGGCGTCGATCTCGGCGAGGTCGCGCGGCTCTTCAGGCATGTAGAACAGACGCGTGAACGGGATCTCGTTACCAGCCTTCGCAGCCGCCTCGTCCCACTGCGCGTCCGGCGCGAACGGTAGCACCTCGCGCCGCATGTGCTCGTCGAGGTCTTCACTCAGCGCCACGCGCTCGGTGATCTTCCACCCGTCAGCGATGACAGCGTTGCCCTTCCGGTCCACCGCGACAGGTGCGTTCTCGTCCTCGACGCCGACGGCCTTCATGACAGCGTCGATCTGCGTGACCGGCACCTTGAGCCCGGCGGCCTTAGCGACCTGCGGCCACGCGGTGGCGAGTCCGTTCCACGGCGACCCGTCGAGCGAGCGCAGCGCATGGGCATGAGCATCTGTGAAGTCCTTGCGCTCTAGGAGCGTCTCGATCGCTTCGTCACTCACGACGGTGGCGAGCCGTGCCTGCTTGTAGACCGGCACGTCAATGAACTGGAAGTCCTCCGGCGTGAGCACCTTCGAGATCGCCTCATCTGCGTAATCGAAGTCTCGGTACGCATCAAGGATCTTCTTGCGCTTGCCGTCGGAGACGTAGCGCCGCTTGTCGCCCATGGGCTTGCGCATCGGGTCCCAGAGACCTGAGCCGTCGATGAGCTGGATCTTGCCCTGGCGCGCCTTGTCCTTGTTCGTGTCGAGGATCCAGATATAGGTCGCGATACCGGTGCCGTAGAACATCTGCGTCGGCAGCGCGATGATCGCGTCGATGAGGTCCTCATCGAACAGCCACTGGCGGATCGCGTTCGGTCCTTTGTCGCTCGTGAACAGCGGCGATGCGTTCGAGACCACCGCGGCGCGACCACCGTGGCCCTGCTTACCGGCGGGTGTGAGCTTTGACGCGCAGTGTGCGAGGAACAGCATCTGGCC
Organism: Microbacterium sp. ARD32; assembly: GCF_031844385.1. Lineage (NCBI taxonomy): Bacteria > Bacillati > Actinomycetota > Actinomycetes > Micrococcales > Microbacteriaceae > Microbacterium > Microbacterium sp. ARD32. The sequence continues at coordinate 1,334,649 of NZ_JAUZVD010000001.1, read as the reverse complement.
GTCGCTCTTGCTCGGGAGGCCATGGCTGAACCTGGAGCCGTCGACCTTCGCCTGCTTGCGGACTTCCGTTTCCTGTACTCCCCAATCCGAGCCGAACGGCGGGTTCGAAAGCACGTAGTCGAAGGTCTGGCCTTCGTACTCGTCGTGGATGAGCGTGTCGCCCATGCGGATTGCGTCGGGTCTGCCGCCCTGGATCAGCAAGTCTGCCTTGCCGAGTGCGTATGCCGAGGGCATGAGCTCCTGGCCGAACAGCGTGACCTTGATGTCGGGGTTCAGCGCCTTGAGCGAATCCTGCCCCACGAGCAGCATGCCGCCGGAGCCTGCAGTCGGGTCATAGATTGAACGCAGCGTACTTTCGCCGACGAGCGAGTCTTCATCCGCTGCGAAGAGTACGTCGACCATGAGCTTGATGGCGTCACGCGGCGTGTAGAAGGCACCCGCGCCCTTGCCCTTCTTGTCGAACGCCCGGTACATCACGTCCTCGAAGATGTCACCCATCGCAGTGTTAGACACCTGGTCGGGCCCCAGCGGCAGCGTCGAGAAGTGCTTTACGACCGCGTGCAGCCGGTTCGCGGAAGCCAGCTTCGTCACCAGCTTCGGGAACTCGAACGCGTTCCAGATGTCGGCGATGTTGTTCGAGAAGCCGGCCACGTAGCTCGTCAGCGATTTATCGACGTTGTCGTCGACAGAGGCGATGGTCGCGAGGTCCAGCTCGGAGACGTTGAAGAAGCTCAGCTTGAAGCGATCGCGCACGGCGATGTCGATCAGGTGCGGCGGCATCTCGCCCAGGCTGTGCACATACGCGATCACGTCCTTCTTCGTGTCCGCGAGCAGGCACTCAAGGCGGCGCAGCACGGTGAAGGGCAAGATGTAGTCGCCGTACTCCTGGGGCTCGACGACGTTGCGGAGGAACTTGTCCGCGGTGTCCCATACGATGCGAGCAGTGTTGGAAGCTGCTGCCGCGGTGGTCTGGTCCGCCATGTTCACTCGTCTCTCGATGATACAAAGTCTTGTATCAGCAACATTACACGACTCTTGTATCAGATACGTTACATCGAGCGAATGGCGAAGCACCTTCAAGAAAAAACCCCGAGGCTGTGACCTCGGGGTTTTTACCAGACTTAGCGTCTCGTCATCTGAGGATGTCGATCACCGTCGGAAGGTACGTCTCGACTTGTTCGAGGTCGCTTTGCTGCTCGGCAGCCGAGAGTTCGGCGTACGGAGTGTTCATCTGTCCCTCCCACCGCTCGACAAGATCAGGGGGAATGACGAGGGAGCCGTCGTCTTGGCGTCGGCACTGGTCATGCAAATACCGCTGCCACCGCGACCATCGCTCATGTTCGAGGGCGGCGAGACGCTCCTGGGCTTCTGCCCCCGTCAAGCGAGAGCGGATCTGCTCGTGTGACAGCATCAGATGAGCTCCTTGTCGACAAGCGTCCAATAGTGCTGGCCAAGTACAGTCAGTTCGCACGACTTCGACTCCATGGCGGCGTGCCACATGTGCGGAGCACCGACAGGGCGCACGAGATTCACTCGGACCAAAGACTGCAGTACCGCGAACTCGGCTGTCTTGACTGGGTCCGGCGGAGGTACCGCGCCTTCGTCGGCCGGAGTTCGCTCAGGCTCGTAGCTCGGGTCAAGCTGGATCTCCGTCTCCGGGCTTGTGAACAACTCGGTGAGCTTGTGCAGCTTGTCGAGTTCGATCGGCGCGTCCGCCTGTCGCAGAGACACGAACTCCTTAACGTTCGTCTTGAAGATAGGACGCTGCGACCACGGTCCCAGCGATTGATCGACATGTGCGTACACGCTGCCTGGCGTTACGTCCCCGACGAGGTTCGCGGCTGCGCCATTGAGGGCATCGACGAGGAGGCCGGTGAACACACCAGAACCGTTCTCCTCCATCGCGTACTGATTGGCAGCCGAAGCAGTCAGGATGGTGACGCCCTCCTTGATCTCGGCGAGTTGCACACCCGACGGGTTGTTGCCCGCGACCCCACCGTGGCAACTATCCAGGATGATCACGCGATTGCTGGCGGGGGAGTTGTTGGCGAAGGTCACGACGTCAGACAACGCCAGGCCATCGTCTCCAGTGCTCGCGTCACTGCCACAGAGATAGCCACCCGCACCGTCGATGTACCCGTGACCTGCGAAGTAGAACAGCGCGATCTCTGCCTCATCACGAAAGAGCTCCTCCACGGCGGATCGAAGCGCGTGCCGCGTCAGATCAGCACCAGGACCTGTGCTCGTCAGGAGCTTAGGCTGCACGAAGTTCCGAGTGCCATCGGCGTTCCGCTCCAGCACGGCCTTGACGCTGTAGGCGTCGTTTACTGCGCCCTGGAGAGAGCCGATGTGTTCGTAGTAGTTGAGCCCCGCAACGAGAGCTCTCCGGACGCCAGGCATCTCAGAGACCGTCGATGAAGGTGGAGATATTCAGGTCGGACCAAGCGACAGTTCGTACGCCAGCAATGTTCGTGCGATCGTCACTGTATGCCCAGATACCCAGGACGGGTTTGCCTTCCTCGCGAGCACACTGGATCTCCCACGCCTGGCCGGATGAGGTCAAAGAGTTCTTGCTCACGAGGACGATCACACCGTCCGAACGCTTGATGCGAGTGCGCACCCGCGCCTTCCACTCTGAGCTATACGGCTGCTTGACGGACATGTCGACGAACGCGTACGGCGACCGCGGGCTCAGCGACTGCCCCTTCAAAAAGTCACGCTGCCGTTCGTCCTCGATGGCGAACGCAACGAATACGACCTTCTCTGCCACGACAACACTCCTTTGGGTGCCCGAGCTGGTCTTCCGGTGAGACCAACGAACTCGTACTTGCAGGATAGGCCGCGCCTCCGACATCGAATGCGGGTACCGCGGGCGCTCTGCGTCGTGGCTCGAGGCATCGGGGCAGGGGGCTACATCCCGGACGGTGCACCCTGCGCCCCTGGACACTATTCATGACGCTATTCCGGTGCATCAAACTCGCATTCCCGGTTTCATTCATGAACTATCCTCGCGGGCCAGGACGCCGGCGGCGCGTGGGCCCTGCGTGGGCCTTTGAGCAGTCGTTCCTGTCGATTCCTGTCGATTATCGGCAGACGCGAAATGCACGAGATGCTTAGAAAACACTGGCCAAAGCCGGAATGCCGCGTATTACAGGAGCCGCTCGCCTCAAGTTCGATCCCAGTATCGCGCACAGAAAAAGGCCCGGAATCTCGCGGAAGTCGCGAGTTCCGGGCCTTTGCCGTTGGCGGCGCGGTCTTGGATGATGGGTGAGGTGTCCGGCGTGACGCGCCAGGGGTCCGATTCCCGCGCGGTAGTCTCCGGATATGCATCCGCACGGGTTATCGTCCGCATCCGCGTCCCGCCTGAGCATCGCGAAGGATGGCACGCTGTCATGGCGCTGACGCTCGCTCCGCTGCTGCAGGATGCCGGGATCGACGCGTCCGAGGCCATCGTGATCCGCCATGCGTATGTGCCACTTCATGAGGACAGCGGTGTGCGCGGCATCCACCCCCAACTCCGCCGACGAGGAGATTTTCGCCTACACCCGGGATCAGCGCGTAGACGGCTTCGGCTTCCCGGCAGCGCCCCCGCGCTTCTGGCTGGTGTTCATCAAGGAGGGCGGCGCGGAAGCGCGGCTGTGGTCGGTGCTGGAGAACAGAGGAGAGATCGGCAATGACGGCGTGCGCCGGCAGTTCGATCTCCTGAAGACTGACCTGATGGCGGACCTGCGATCGCGTCTGGTGATCCGCTGGAATGCCCCGCGTAGCTGGTGGATGCGGGCGAAGACAGCTGGCGCCTATCCCGTATCCGGCATCGCGGATGCCGAGCCGATTCCGTTCCCCGGCTTCGACGCGTTCATCCTCGATCATGCCGATCTGCAGGCGGTGATGCGCGAGCCGCGCTATGCCTCCTGGCGCACGGCGCTCGGCTCGGTCAAAGGCATCTATCTCATCACCGACACCAGCAGCGGTCGCCAGTACGTGGGCAAGGCAGACGGCGCGGACAGCATCCGTCAGCGCTGGGCGGCGTATGCCGCGAACGTCATGGCGGCAATCGCGATCTGCGTGGTCTCGTGCCGTCGACATTCCGCTTCTCGATCCTGCGGGTATTCGATCCGGCCACACCGGAGAAGGTCGTCAACGACGCCGAGAGCCACTACAAGCGAGCACTCGACACCCGGATGCACGGGCTGAACGCCAACTGAACCTGATCGCAGCGCGCCTCGCGCATTTCCGAGGTGCTCTGCCCCGAGTAGACTCGTCCCATGGAATCCGTGTCGACCCTTCTCGTGACCTCTGTCACCGGTGTCGTCACGCGAACTACGGGCGCCTGAGCGGGCAGGGCGCGCTCGCGCCCGCAGCTGAGTCGTCTCATTCCATCGTCTATCTGGAGAACCCCGTGTCAGACATCGCCCAGCCCAGCGCCGAAGAGCGCGACGGCTTCGCACTCTTCGCCGACCGCTCCGTGATCGCCATGCGCGTGAACGGCGCCCTCAAGGACCTCTCGGCGACCGTCACCGAGACCGACGTCGTCGAACCGGTGACGATCGACAGCCCGGCAGGGCTCGACATCCTGCGGCACTCGACCGCGCACGTGCTCGCTCAGGCCGTGCAGCGCATCCGCCCAGCGGCCAAGCTGGGCATCGGGCCGTTCATCACCGACGGCTTCTACTACGACTTCGGCGTCGACGAGCCCTTCACCCCCGAGGATCTCAAGGCCATCTCGAAGGAGATGCAGCGCATCGTGCGCGAAGGTCAGCGCTTCACCCGGCGGGTCGTGAGCGCTGACGAGGCGCGTGCCGAGCTCGCGGAAGAGCCGTTCAAGCTCGAACTGATCGACCTTGCCGGCGGGCCCGGATCCGGCGCGGACGCCGCCGAAGGAGCATCCGTCGAGGTCGGCGCCGGCGAGCTGACCATCTACGACAACACCACCAAGGACGGCGAGGTCGCCTGGAAGGACCTGTGCCGCGGGCCGCACGTGCCCAGCACCCGCATGGTCGGCAACGGCTGGGACCTCACCCGCGTGGCCGCGGCCTACTGGCGCGGCAGCGAGAAGAACCCGCAGCTGCAGCGCATCTACGGAACCGCGTGGCCGAGCAAGGACGAGCTGCGCGCCTATCAGGAGCGCCTCGCCGAGGCCGAGCGCCGTGATCACCGCAAGCTCGGCGTCGAGATGGACCTGTTCTCCTTCCCCGACGAGATCGGCTCGGGCCTGGCTGTCTTCCATCCCAAGGGCGGCATCATCCGCTACGAGATCGAGGAGAACCTGCGGCGGCACCTGCTTCGCAACGGCTACGACGTCGTGAACAGTCCGCACATCACCAAGAAGGATCTGTTCGCGACCTCGGGTCATCTGAAGACCTACGCCGACGGCATGTTCCCCCCGATGCACCTCGATGAAGTCGTCGACGAGGACGGCAACGTCACACGTCAGGGCCAGGACTATTACCTGAAGCCGATGAACTGCCCGTTCCACAACCTCATCTACCGTGCACGCGGACGCAGCTACCGAGAGCTGCCGCTGCGGCTGGCCGAGTTCGGCACGGTGTACCGATACGAGAAGAGCGGCACCCTCTCGGGCCTCACCCGCGTGCGCGGACTCACCCAGGACGACGCGCACATCTACGTGGCCCAGGACCAGGTGCGCGAAGAGCTGACCACCAATCTGAACCTGGTGCTCGAGCTGCTGCGCGACTACGGCCTGAACGACTTCTATCTCGAGCTGTCGACCAACGAGGAGGGCAACCCGAAGTTCCTCGGCGAGCCCGAGCAGTGGTCGGCCGCCATCGAGACGCTGCGCGAGGTCGCCCTGGAATCCGGTCTGGAGCTCGTCGCCGACCCAGGCGGCGCGGCCTTCTACGGCCCGAAGATCTCGGTGCAGGCGCGGGATGCCATCGGACGCACCTGGCAGATGTCGACCATCCAGCTCGATTTCAACCAGCCCGAGCGCTTCGAGTTGGAGTACACCGGACCGGATGGCGCCAAGCACCGCCCGGTGATGATCCACCGCGCGCTGCTCGGCTCGGTCGAGCGCTTCTTCGCCATCCTGCTCGAGCACTATGCGGGCGACTTCCCGCTGTGGCTGGCCCCGATGCAGGTCGTCGGCGTGCCGGTGGCCGACCAGTTCGGCGACTACCTCGACGAGGTCATCGGCCGGCTGAAGGCCGACGGCGTGCGCGCCGAGGTGGACCATTCCGACGACCGGATGCAGAAGAAGATCCGCAACCACACCACCGCGAAGGTGCCGCTGATCCTCATCGCCGGTGAGCAGGATCGCGCCGCCGGCACAGTCTCGTTCCGATTCCGCGATGGCTCGCAGGAGAACGGCGTCCCGATCGCCGATGCCGTCAGCCGCATCCGCGCGGCGATCGCGTCGCATGCGCGGGTGATGAGCTCAGAGGACCTCGCGTGACAGATACGCCCGAGCTCGAGGTGGCCGTCGAGGACGGCGGCCACCTCGCCGGCGTGCCGGACGAGTTCCAGCGGCTGTGGACGCCGCACCGGATGGCCTACATCCAGGCCGGTCCCGAGGTGCTGCGCGAGGACTGCCCGTTCTGCGAGGCGCCCAAGCATCCGGATCCCGAGCGGCTCATCGTCGCGCGCGGCGAGACCGCCTTCGTGCTGCTGAACCTGTTCCCGTACAACTCCGGCCACCTGCTGGTGTGCCCGTACCGTCACATCGCCACGTACGATCAGGCCTCGCCCGAGGAGGTCGCCGAGATCGGTGCACTGACCCAGACGGGGATGCGGGTGCTGCGACAGGTCTCGAACTGCGACGGCTTCAACCTGGGGATGAACCAGGGCGCGGTGGCCGGTGCCGGCGTCGACGCGCACCTGCATCAGCACATCGTGCCGCGCTGGTCGTCGGACGCGAACTTCTTCCCGATCATCGCCAAGACCAAGGCGCTGCCGCAGCTGCTGGGCGAGGTGCGCGAGGCCGTCGCGAACGCGTGGCCGCGCTGACCCGCCCCGCAGCCCAGCGGGTCAGCGCACCTGGTACGCGGTGAACTGCAGGCGCGGGTTCGCGTAGGTCTCCTGCGACTGGATCAGCTGCAGCTCGCGTTCACCCGAGTCGAGGGTGTTCTGCAGCAGGTCGAACACGCTGGAGACGGTGCGCTCGAGCGCGACCTTCGCGTCGCCGGTCTGCACGTAGTGCGCGGTGAACAGGGCGGCGGTCACGTCTCCCGAGCCGTTGGCCTTCAGTGGCAGGTGCGGGGTCGCGACCAGCCAGGCGCCCTGGGCGTCGACGGCCAGCATCTCGATGGTGCCCTCCGCGCGCTCGGGGCGTTCGACGGAGGTGACCAGCACCACGCTCGGCCCCATCGCCATCGCGGCATCCACCGAGTCGAGCGTCGATGCCAGGTCGCCGGGCTCGGTGCGGGTCAGATAGCCGAGCTCGAACTGGTTGGGGGTGATGATGTCGGCCACCGGCACGACCCTGTCGCGCAGCAGCTCGGGGATCGCGGGGGCGACGAAGCAGCCCGACTTGGCGTTGCCCATCACCGGGTCGCAGGCGTACACGGCATCCGGATTGGCGGCCTTGACCTTGGCGACGGCCTCGATGATGACATCCGCGATGCCCTCGCCGCCCTGGTACCCGCTGAGCACGGCGTCGACCTGCGGCAGCACGCCGCGCTCCTCGACGCCGGTGATCACGTCGCGCACGTCGTCCGGCGCGATCATCGGACCGCGCCACGCGCCGTAGCCGGTGTGGTTGGAGAAGTTGACGGTGTAGACCGGCAGCACCTCCACGCCGATGCGCTGCAGCGGGAAGACGGCGGCCGAGTTGCCGACGTGGCCGTGAGTCACGGCCGACTGGATCGAGAGGATCTTCATCCTGACATCCTCTCACCCGCGTGGGCCGGGCTCAGCGCGCCGCGATCCGGAGGTCGTCCAGCAGGCGCGCCGTGTCGGCATCGGAGAGGTCGTGCACGGTGAGTCGCAGGTGATCGGATGCCGGTGATGTCTCGTCGATGCGGAACTCGTCACCGGTGCGCACCAGCCAGCCACGGCGCATGAGGCGCTCCGCAGCCGTCCGGGCGGGCACGTCCAGCCGCACCCACAGGCTCAGCCCGTCGGTCGAGCTCGTGCTGATGCCGCGCTCGGCGAGCGCGGTCACGAACGCGCTGTTGCGCTCGGCGTAGTGCGCGGCGGCGTCGGAGATCTGCCGGCGGATGCCCGGTTCGGCCAGCTGCGCGTGCGCAAGACGCTGCAGCAGGTGACTGACCCACGTGGTGCCGGGGTTCAGCCGCATCGCCAGCCGCTCGGCCGTGGTGGGGTCGGTCGCAGCCAGGGCGAGGCACATGTCCGGGCCCAGGAACTTCGACACCGACCTCAGCAGCGCGTACCGCCGGTGATCCGGTCCGATCAGCGACGAATACGCGTGCGCGGACAGCATCGAGAAGTGGTCGTCCTCGATGATCAGCACGTACGGGTGGTCGCGGAGCACATCGCGCAGCGCCTCGGCGCGCGCCGGCGACAGGCTCACTCCGGTCGGATTCTGCGCGCGCGGTGTGCTGATGATCGCGCGCACGCCGGCATCCAGCGCGTTCCGCAGGCCCTCGACGGTCATGCCCTCGGCGTCGACGGGCACCGGCACGGCGCGGTAGCCGCCGAGACGCACGGTGTGGATGCTGGCCAGGAAGCAGGGATCCTCCAGAGCCACCGCATCGTCGCGGGTGAGCGCCTGCGCGAGCAGACGCTCCACGGCATCGACCGCGCCGCTGGTGACCGTGATGCGCAGGTCGTCGCGCGGCAGATCGGCGAGCATCCAGTCCCGGGCCCACGCTTCCAATCCGGGATCGATCACCGGCTCGCCGTAGAGCACGGGGCGTCCGACGACGCTCGCCAGTGCGCGGGTCGGGTCGGGGATCAGGCGCGGGTCGGGATTGCCGGAGCCGATGTCCTGCAGCACGGTGTCGGCGGCGATGCCTTCCCGAGCGACGGGATCGGTGCCGGCGATGAGCGTTCCGCCGCGACCCCTCGAGATCACGAGCCCGGCCTGCGCCAGCTGACGGTACGCCGCAACGGCCGTGTTGCGGTTGACGCCGAGGATGCCGGCCAGCTCCCGCACCGGGGGAAGAGCGTCACCGGGCCGCAGCAGACCGCGCTCGGTCAGCGCGCGCACGCTGTCCGCGATCTCCGCAGCAGTGCTCCCGGCGATATCCATGCTCACGGCTCGATTCTACGGTGCTATCTTTTGACATAGACCAAACGATCCTTTGTGCTGAATCGATGTCTCCCGAGGAGTGACCATGGCATCCGCCGACCAGAACCCCGCAACCCAGACCATCGGGTCCGCACGCGTCAAGCGCGGACTCGCCGAGATGCTGAAGGGCGGCGTCATCATGGACGTCGTCACGGCCGAGCAGGCGAAGATCGCCGAGGACGCCGGCGCCGTCGCGGTCATGGCCCTGGAGCGCGTGCCCGCCGACATCCGCGCGCAGGGCGGCGTCTCGCGCATGAGCGACCCCGACATGATCGACAGCATCATCGACGCGGTCTCCATCCCCGTCATGGCGAAGGCCCGCATCGGCCACTTCGTCGAGGCGCAGGTGCTGCAGGAGCTCGGCGTCGACTACATCGACGAGTCCGAGGTGCTCTCGCCTGCCGACTACGTCAACCACGTCGACAAGTGGGGCTTCACGGTTCCCTTCGTCTGCGGTGCCACCAACCTGGGTGAGGCGCTGCGCCGCATCACCGAGGGGGCGGCGATGATCCGCTCCAAGGGCGAGGCCGGCACCGGCGACGTCTCCGAGGCCATGAAGCACATCCGCAAGATCCGCGGCGAGATCGCCGCCCTCGGCGCGCTGTCGAAGGACGAGCTGTACGTCGCGGCCAAGGAGCTGCAGGCGCCGTACGAGCTGGTGTCCGAGATCGCCGAGACCGGTAAGCTCCCCGTCGTCCTGTTCGTGGCGGGCGGCGTGGCGACCCCCGCGGACGCCGCGATGATGATGCAGCTGGGCGCCGACGGCGTGTTCGTCGGCTCGGGCATCTTCAAGTCCGGCGACCCGGTCGCCCGCGCGAAGGCCATCGTCAAGGCGACGACGTTCTACGACGACCCGAAGGTGATCGCGGAGGTCTCCCGTGGCCTCGGCGAGGCCATGGTCGGCATCAACGTCGCCGACCTGCCCGCACCGCACCGTCTCGCCGAGCGGGGCTGGTGACCACGGCACGCGTCGGCGTGCTCGCGCTGCAGGGCGATGTGCGCGAGCACGTCGCCCTGCTCGAGCACCTCGGTGCCGACGTCGTGCGCGTGCGCCGTCCGGAGGAGTTCGCCCAGGTCCACGGTCTGGCCCTCCCCGGCGGTGAGTCGACGGTGATCGACAAGCTGTCCAGGCAGTTCGAGCTGCAGCATCCGATCCGCGCCGCGATCCGCGAGGGGATGCCGATGCTCGGCACCTGCGCCGGGCTGATCATGCTGTCGGACGGCCTGATCGACGGCATCGCCGGTCAGCAGACCTTCGGCGGACTTGACGTGCTGACGCGGCGCAACGCGTTCGGACGCCAGACGGAATCCTTCGAGGCGGCGCTCGACATCCCCGCGCTCGGCACGGCGCCGGTGCGCGCCGCGTTCATCCGCGGCCCCGTGGTCGAGGATGTCGGAACGGATGCCGTGACACTGGCGTCCCTGCCGGATGGGCGCGTCGTGGCCGTGGAGCAGGGGAACCTGATGGGCATCAGCTTCCATCCCGAGCTGACCGGCGAGGCGCGATTCCATCAGCGCTTCCTCGATCGCGTCGCGGCGCGCGGCTGAGCGCCGGCGACGGCATCCGGCGATAGCGTGGCGGGATGCGTCTTCCTCTCGGATCATCGGATGTCAGCGCGAGCGGCGGAACAGTCACCCTGGTCGGGCGCAGGGGAGACGCATGGGCGCCGCTGCTCGCGGAGCGGATGCCGTTGACCGACGCCATCGACCTGCTCGCGGATCAGCATGACGGCGCGCACCCCGGCGTCGAACTCGCGAACGCCGTCGCCGCGGGTTCCGCCGAGGCGGAGAGATTCGCCCCCGGGCAGGTGATCCTGTGGCGGTACGGGAAGTGGATCGAGACCGCACGCGTCGTCCGCGACGATGAACGCGGTCTGGTGGCATGGATCCCGTCCGGATCGGCGCGGCTGGAGTCGGTGCCCGCGGACGGCCGGAGGACCCGCGATGTGCCGCTCGCCGAGCGGTTCAGCGTCGCGCGGACCGTCCGCGAGTCGGTCTGGCGAGGGCCGGGCGTCGTGCGGGCGGCGCCCCACGGCCGACCGTGGTCGGTGTGGTTCTTCCGTCGTGCCGACGGCACGCCCGACGGCGCGTACGTGAACCTGGAACTGCCTCACCTGCGCTCTGCCGCCTCACAGGCCCACATCCTCTCGCGCGACCTGATCCTCGACCTGTGGATCGACGCGCAGCACGCCGGCGAGGAGGACATCTGGCTCAAGGACGCCGACGAGCTGGGCTCCGCCGTGGCGCAGGGGCGCTTCACGTCGGCGCAGGCGGACGCCGTGCGCGCGATCGCCGACCACGCGGTCGCCGAGCTCATCATGCCCGGCGCCTGGCCGCTCGACGAGGGCTGGGAACGCTGGGTGCCGGATGCCGCGATGGATCAGCCCATCCTGCTCCCGCATGTCCCGTTCATCCGCGATGCGCTCGGCCGCGGCGACGAGGCGCAGCGGGAGCGCTGACGGGCCGCGTGTTCGCGATTCGTTAGACTGGACGACGCCCTGGAGGCGACTCGGGGCACACGAGACGAGCGGAGACATATGTCCGGGCATTCCAAGTGGGCCACGACCAAGCACAAGAAGGCGGTCATCGACTCGCGTCGTGCCAAGTCGTGGGCCAAGCTCATCAAGAACATCGAGGTCGCGGCCAAGCTCGGCGGCCCCGATCTGGCCGGAAACCCGACGCTGTACGACGCGGTGCAGAAGGCCAAGAAGACCTCCGTGCCCAAGGACAACATCGACCGCGCCGTCAAGCGCGGCGCAGGCATCGGCGGCGAGGCGGTCGAGTACTCCTCGATCATGTACGAGGGCTACGGCCCGAACGGCGTGGCGCTGATGATCGAGTGTCTGACCGACAACAAGAACCGCGCCGCGGCCGAGGTGCGCACCGCGCTCACCCGCAACGGGGGCACGCTGGCCGATCCCGGGTCGGTGGCCTACAACTTCACCCGCAAGGGCGTCATCGTGGTCGGCTCCGAGGGCACCACCGAGGACGACGTGATGATGGCGGCGCTCGAGGCGGGGGCAGAGGAGGTCGAGGACCACGCCGAGGGCTTCCAGGTCATCACCGAGGCCACGGATCTGGTCGCCGTGCGCTCGGCGCTGGTCGACGTGGGCATCGATTACGAGTCGGCCGACGTCGAGTTCGTGCCGAACCTCAAGGTCGAGATCGACGCCGACACGGCCCGCAAGGTCTTCCGGCTGATCGACGCGCTCGAGGACAGCGACGACGTGCAGAACGTGTTCAGCAACTTCGACCTCACCGCCGAGGTGCAGGCCGAGCTGGAGAACGACGACGACGAGTGACCCTTTCCGGGTTCGCGACGCTTCGATCCCCACGCCCCACTCCAGCCACCGCTGCGCGCCGGCCGGAGCCTCGGGAGCGCGTGGGCCCGGCTCAGCGACCCACTCGGGCGCGCCTGCGCCCGCGGCGTTTCCGCGCCCGTAGCCTGGGGGAGTGAGTTCTCTGCGCGTGCTGGGCATCGACCCCGGCCTGACCCGCTGCGGCGTGGGGATCGTCGATGTCGGCCGCACGCGACAGGCCACGCTCGTGCACGTCGGCGTGGTTCGCACACCCGCTGACGCGGACCTCTCCGCGCGTCTCGCGGCGGTGGCCGCGGGCATCCGCTCCGTCATCGAAGAGCACCGTCCGGATGCCGTCGCCGTCGAGCGCGTGTTCGCCCAGCACAACGTGCAGACAGTGATGGGCACGGCCCAGGCATCCGGCGTCGCCCTGCTGATCGCGGCAGAGGCGGGCCTGCCCGCCGCCACGCACACGCCCAGCGAGGTGAAGGCGGCCGTCACCGGCTACGGCTCTGCCGACAAGCGACAGGTGCAGGCGATGATCGCCCGCATCCTGCGGCTGGATGCACCGCCGCAGCCCGCGGATGCCGCGGATGCGCTCGCGATCGCCCTCTGTCACGCCTGGCGCGGCGGAGCGGCGGCGCCCACGGCATCCAGCCCTCTCACGCCCGCGCAGCGGGCCTGGGCCGACGCCGAGCGCGGCGCGCGCGCGCCTCGTCTTTCGACTCGCTCCGCTCGCTCAACAACCGGGGGAGGGGGCCGTAGGGTGGAGGCATGATCTCCTCGCTGCGCGGCACGGTGCTGCACGCCGCCTCCGGCCACGTCGTCATCGAGACGGGCGGCGTCGGGTTCTCGGTGTTCGTTCCGGCCGACGTCGCTCACACCGCGGTGCCCGGGGAGTCGCTGCAGCTGCACACCAGCCTGATCGTCCGCGAGGACGCGCTGAGTCTGTACGGCTTCGGGGATCGCGATGAGCTGGAGATCTTCGGGCAGCTGCTCAGCGTCACGGGCGTGGGGCCGAAGTCGGCGCTGGGCGTGCTCTCGCACCTGACCGTGGATCAGATCGCCGAGGCGGTCACCGCCGAGGACGACGCCCCGTTCCGGCGCGTATCCGGCATCGGCCCGAAGACCGCCAAGCTGATCGTGGTGCAGCTGGCGGGCAAGGTGCAGGCGCGTGTCGCCTCCGCGCCGGCGGCGGCGACAGCAGCATCCGCGACCGTCGACCAGGTCACCGCCGCGCTCGTCGGTCTGGGGTGGACGGAGAAGGTGGCGGCGGAGGCTGCTGCGCAGTCGGCGGACGATGCCACGGATGCCGAACGCGAATCCGTGTCCGCGCTGCTGCGCCGCACGCTCGCGGCGATGGGCCAGCCGACTCCGGCGCAGGGGGCGAAGCGTGGCTGAGCACGAGGCCCGCGACGCCGCCGAGGCGCTGGATGAGACCGAGCTCGCGATCGAGGGCGCACTGCGCCCGACCAGCCTGGGCGAGTTCGTCGGGCAGCCCAAGGTGCGCGGCCAGCTGCAGCTGCTGCTGGAGGCCGCCCGCATCCAGGAGCGCCCCGCCGATCACATCCTGCTCGCGGGCCCGCCCGGGCTGGGGAAGACGACGCTGGCGATGATCGTCGCCCACGAGAGCGGGCGCGCCTTGCGCCTGAGCAGCGGCCCCGCGATCCAGCACGCCGGTGATCTGGCGGCACTGCTGTCCAGCCTCACGCCCGGGGAGGTGCTGTTCATCGACGAGATCCACCGGATGGCCCGCTCCGCCGAGGAGATGCTGTACCTCGCGATGGAGGACTTCCGCATCGACATCATGGTCGGCAAGGGCGCCGGCGCCACCAGCATCCCGCTGGACCTGGCCCCCTTCACGCTCGTCGGCGCCACCACGCGCTCGGGCCTGCTGCCCAACCCGCTGCGCGACCGCTTCGGGTTCACCGGCCACCTGGAGTTCTACGACGAGAGCGATCTGGAGCGGGTCATCGCGCGCTCGGCGACGGTGCTCGGCGTCGGCCTGCCCGCCGACTCGCTCGCCGAGATCGCCCGTCGCTCCCGTGGCACGCCGCGGATCGCGAACCGGCTGCTGCGGCGCGTGCGCGACTACGCGCTCGTGCACGGCTCCCGCCGCGACAGCGGTGGGGGAGAGGCGTCGATCGCCGACGTGCGCGCGGCTCTGGAGCTGTACGACGTCGACGCGATCGGACTCGACCGGCTCGACCGAGCGGTGCTGGATGCCCTGGTGCGCCGATTCCGCGGCGGTCCCGTGGGACTCAGCACCCTCGCCGTCGCCGTCGGGGAGGAGGCCGAGACGGTGGAGAGCGTCGTCGAGCCCTACCTGGTGCGCATCGGGTTCCTGGGCCGCACGCCGCGCGGTCGCATCGCGATGCCCGAGGCGTACCGCCACCTGGGTGTGGACCACCCCGAGGGTGCGGCATTGTTCGATGACCTATAATCGCTGAAGGCTTCCCGGAATCCCGGTTTCCCCCACGCAGCGCCGCGTTCGGCGTGCACCTGAAAGGCTCTTGCACTCATGGATCCCATGTCCCTCATGCTGTTCGGTCTTCTCGCAGTGATGCTCGTGTTCATGTTCCTGAACACGCGCAAGCGGCAGAGGCAGATGAAGGAGCAGCAGGAGGAGAAGGCGGCCAAGACGGTCCCCGGCGCCAAGGTCCTGCTGCAGGGCGGCCTGTACGGCACGATCGTCTCCTTCGACCCGGTCGACCTGGACAAGCCCGCCGAGGTCGAGCTCGCGCCGGGCGTGGTCATCGAGGTGCACAGTCAGGCCATCATCCGGGTCATCGACCCCACCGACCCGGTCGATGACGCGACCGACGAGGACGAGGTGGATGCCGAGACCATCCCGGCCGAGGGCGCGGAGGACGGCATCGAGGCGATCCAGGTCGAGACGCCCGAGGAGACGAAGGCTCGTCTCGAGCGCAACAACGACAACTGACGCGCAGCGTCATCTCTCGCGGAAAGCGGAACCTCGTGGCATCCACATCCCCGACCCGCCACGCCTGGCGGGTCCTTCTCGGCCTGCTCATCGTGACGGCGGTGCTGTTCGGCATCAACTCGCTCGGCGTGTACGTCTTCAAGGCGGACAACGGCAAGCCCGCCAGCTCGTGGGCGCCCGAGCTCGCGCTCGACCTGCAGGGCGGCACGCAGATCATCCTGCAGGCCGCGACGCCCGACGGCTCGGCGCCGACGAGCGACCAGCTGAACCAGGCGGTGGCGATCATCCGTCAGCGCGTGGATGCATCGGGGGTGTCCGAGGCGGACATCACCACCGAGGGCGGCCGCAACATCGTCGTCCAGATCCCCGGCACCGCCTCCAAGGCCGAGCGCGAGCGGATCATGGCCAGCGCCAAGCTCGAGTTCCGCGCCGTGCTCGCCACGACCGCCCCGTCGAACGAGTTCATCGGGGAGGACGGCAAGAGCACCCCTTACCCGTCGCCGGCCGCGACGCTGGAGGCGACCCCCACCGCTGCACCGACGGACGCATCCGACCCGGCATACATCACGCCCAAGCTGCAGGCCGAGTTCCTCGCCTACGACTGCTCGAAGGAGCAGGACAGCAACCCGCCGGAGGACGAGCCGCTGATCGCCTGCGAGGCCGACGAGAAGGGCATCTTCCAGGCGAAGTACCTGCTCGGGCCGATGGAGCTGGACGGCACCGTGATCAACGACGCCACCGCCGGGCGCGAGCAGCAGTCCGGCAAGTGGACCGTCAACCTGTCGATGGATGCCAAGGGCACCAAGGTGTTCGGCGAGATCAGCCAGCGACTGAACGCCAACCGCCTGGCGAACCTCAGCCCCCGCGACCAGTTCGCCTTCGTGCTGGATGGCAAGGTCATCTCCGCGCCCATCATGCAGGCCACGATCCTGAACGGCAAGCCCAGCATCTCGGGCAACTTCACGCAGGAGTCGGCCAAGGTGCTGGCCGACCAGCTGAAGTACGGCGCCCTGCCGCTGAGCTTCACCGTGCAGAGCTCGGACACCGTCTCGGCCACGCTCGGTTCGCAGCAGCTGCAGTACGGCCTGATCGCCGGCCTGATCGGACTGGGACTGGTCGCCATCTACTCGCTGCTCAGCTACCGCGCCCTGGGCTGGGTGATCATGGCGTCGATCGCCGTGATGGGCGTGCTGACGTACATCATCATCGCGATCCTGGCCTGGCGGATGGGCTTCCGGCTCTCGCTCGCCGGTGTCGCCGGTCTGATCGTGTCGATCGGATTCACCGCCGACTCATTCATCGTGTACTTCGAGCGAATACGAGATGAGCTGCGAGACGGCAAATCGATCATCGGCTCGGTGGAGGACGGCTGGGGTCGCGCGAAGCGCACGATCTACATCTCCAAGTCGATCAACGTGCTGGCGGCCGTCGTGCTGTTCATCCTGGCCGACGCCACGGTCAAGGGCTTCGCCTTCACGCTGGGCCTGACCACGCTGATCGACGTGTTCATCTTCGTGATCTTCACGCATCCGGTGATGCAGCTGCTGGCCCGCACCCGCTTCTTCGGCGGCGGGCACAAGCTGTCGGGGCTGGATCCCGAATCGCTCGGCGCCGTGTATCGCGGTCGTGCGCGATTCCGTGAGGCGACCACGGGAGGCACCGGCCGGGCAGCCCGCAACAAGGGCGCCCGCGGCGAAGCCGAGAAGCGCCAGACCATCGCCGAGCGCAAGCGCGCTGAGGCCCTCGCCGCGATGGGATCCAAGGATGCCGGAAAGGACTCCGACGCCTGATGTTCTCCATGAATGAGTTCGGCAACAACCTGTACTCGGGAAAGACGTCCTTCCCGTTCGTCGGCCGGCGCCGCCTGTGGTTCGTCATCGCCATCCTGCTGGTGCTCGGCTCGGTCGTCGTGCCGCTCACCAAGGGCGTGCAGTTCTCGATCGAGTTCACCGGCGGCTCGCAGTTCATGGTCGTCGACCCCGACAGCCGCGAGCAGAGCCTGGCGACCGATGCGGTGCGCAGCGTCGTGGCGGACGCGACCACCAAGGTCGCGATCGTCAACAACAAGGACGTCCGAGTCCAGACAGACCAGATGTCGCCTGACCAGACGCAGGACGTCAAGGCCGCTCTGGCCGACGCGTACGGCGTGCAGGCCGACGAGGTCGCGGACTCGTTCATCGGTCCGGCCTGGGGTGAGGGCGTCACGCGCCAGTCCCTCTGGGGTCTGGCGATCTTCCTGGCACTGACCTTCCTGATCCTCGGCATCTACTTCCGCACCTGGAAGATGTCCGCCGCATCGATCGTCGGCCTGCTCGACGTGCTGGTGATCACGGTCGGCATCTACGCGCTGGCAGGGTTCGAGATCTCGCCCGCGGCGGTGATCGGCTTCCTGACGATCCTCGCGTACTCGCTGTACGACACCACGGTCGTCTTCGACAAGGTGCGCGAGAACACCGAGGAGGATGCCGTCTCGCTGCAGCGCACCTTCGGCGAATCGGTCAACCTCGCGGTCAACCAGACCCTGATCCGCTCGATCAACACCTCGGTCGTGGCTGCGCTTCCGGTGGGGGCGATCCTGTTCATCGGCGCGTTCTGGTTCGGCGCCGAGACGCTCACCTCGATCTCGCTGTCGATCTTCGTCGGCATCCTGGTCGCCACCTACTCCACGCTGTTCGTGTCGGCGCCGCTGTACGCCGCGTTCCGTCAGGGCGAGCCCGGCATTCGCGAGCACGACAAGAAGGTGCTGCTGGCGCGCGAGCGCGCCGCCTCCGCCGCGGTCTGACCGCTGCCGCGGGGACCGGGAAGACCCCGGCCCCCGCGTAGGATGATCACATCGCGGACAGGAGCACAGATGGCGGATTCTCAGGCCACATCGCAGGGTTCCAGCCTGCGCCGGCTGGTGCCGCGCATCTTCTCGCGCGCGCCCCGCGTCAACGACCTGGACAACCTGATCCGCACGGTGCGCGCCAACCACCCGCGCGGCGATCTGCCGGTGATCGAGCACGCCTACCGGATCGCCAAGGAGAAGCACCAGGGCCAGGTGCGTCAGAGCGGCGAGCCGTACATCACCCATCCCCTCGCGGTCGCGC
The DNA here is from genome assembly GCF_031844385.1 of Microbacterium sp. ARD32. Classification (NCBI taxonomy): domain Bacteria; kingdom Bacillati; phylum Actinomycetota; class Actinomycetes; order Micrococcales; family Microbacteriaceae; genus Microbacterium; species Microbacterium sp. ARD32. The sequence continues at coordinate 1,316,109 of NZ_JAUZVD010000001.1, read as the reverse complement.
AGATCCTCGCCGAGCTCGGCCTCGGGCCTCGGGCCGTGGCGGCGGCGCTGCTGCACGACACGGTCGAGGACACCGGCTACGCGCTGGCCGAGCTGACCTCGGAGTTCGGCGACGAGGTGGCGATGCTCGTAGACGGCGTCACCAAGCTCGACAAGGTGAAGTACGGCGAGAGCGCCCAGGCCGAGACCGTGCGCAAGATGATCGTGGCGATGTCCAAGGACATCAGGGTGCTGCTCATCAAGCTCGCCGATCGCCTGCACAACGCACGCACCTGGGGGTTCGTTCCGCCAGAGAAGGCGGCGCGCAAGGCCAAGGAGACACTGGAGATCTATGCCCCGCTGGCCAATCGGCTGGGCATCCAGACCATCAAGTCCGAGCTCGAGGACCTGTCCTTCGCGGTGCTGCATCCCAAGCTCTACGCAGAGATCACCAGCCTCATCGCCCAGCGCACCCCGCAGCGGGAGAAGTACCTGCAGCAGGTCATCGACGCGATCGACGAGGATCTGCGCGAACTGCGCATCCGCGGCAAGGTGTTCGGCCGCCCCAAGCAGCTCTACTCGGTGTACCAGAAGATGGTGGTGCGCGGTCGCGAGTTCGACGACATCTACGATCTGATCGGCATCCGCGTGCTGGTGAACTCGGTGCGCGACTGCTATGCGGTGCTCGGTGCGATCCACGCGCGCTGGACTCCGCTGCCCGGCCGCTTCAAGGATTACATCGCCACGCCCAAGTTCAACCTGTACCAGTCGCTGCACACCACGGTGATCGGCCCCTCAGGGCGCACGGTCGAGATCCAGATCCGCACGCACGAGATGCATCAGCAGGCCGAGTTCGGCGTCGCCGCGCACTGGATGTACAAGGAGCGCATGAATGGGGGCAAGGTCGACACCCGCAAGACGGATGCCGACATGGCCTGGCTCGCGCACATCTCCGACTGGCAGGCCGAGACCGCAGACCCGAGCGAGTTCCTGGACTCGCTGCGCTTCGAGATCGGAGCGAAGGAGGTCTACGTCTTCACCCCGAAGGGGCGTGTCATCGGCCTGCCGTCCGGTGCGACGACGGTGGACTTCGCGTACGCCGTGCACACCGAGATCGGTCACCGCACCATGGGCGCTAAGGTCAACGGGCGCCTGATGCCGCTGGAGACAGAGCTGCGCAGCGGCGACGTGGTCGAGGTGTTCACCTCGAAGAATCCGGATGCCGGCCCCAGCCAGGACTGGCTGTCGTTCGTGAAGAGCACGAGGGCGCGCAACAAGATCCGCGGCTGGTTCACCAAGGAGCGCCGCGAAGAGGCGGTCGAGCAGGGCAAGGAGTCCATCGCACGCGCGATGCGCAAGCAGAACCTGCCCCTGCAGCGACTGATGAACCAGGAGTCCTTCGCCGAGGTCGCCCGTCAGCTGCGCTATGAGGACGTCTCCGCGCTCTACGCCGCAGTCGGCGAGGGACATGTCTCCACGCAGTCGGTGCTCGAGAAGGTGACCGCTCTGGTCGCCACCGAGCCCGACACCAGCACCGGGGCCATCGAGCTGCCCGGGCACGCGCCGGTCCGCGAGGCGCGCTCCGGCGACTCGGGCATCCTGGTGCGCGGTGCGTCCGACATCCTGGTCAAGCTGGCGCGCTGCTGCACGCCCGTGCCGGGTGACCCGATCGTCGGCTTCGTTACCCGCGGCAGCGGCGTGTCGGTGCACCGCAAGGACTGCGTCAATGTGAAGGCGCTGGGCTCGGACCCCGAGCGCTTCGTCGAGGTGGAGTGGGCTCCGACCACCAAGAGCGTGTTCCGCGTGCAGATCCAGGTGGAGGCGCTGGATCGCGGGGGGCTGCTCTCCGATGTCACGCGCGTGCTCACCGAGCACCACGTCAACATCCTCTCCGCATCCGTGTCCACCACCGATGAACGGCTGGCGCTCAGTCGCTTCGTGTTCGAGATGGGCGACTCGGTGCATCTGGACCGCGTGCTGAACGCCGTGCGGCGCATAGACGCCGTTTACGACGTGTACCGCGTCACGACCTCCTGACCCGACCGGCGGGCAGCTGCACCCAGCTTCTGCAGGTGCTCCGCCGCGCCCCGTCGTCCCGGCCGCCGCGGCGAGGCGTCGACGACGTCGCTCAGCTCCGCGAGCAGCGTGGAGCGGGCCTGCAGCAGGGCGCGCAGCCACCAGTCATCCGCATCGGTGAGCGCGGTGGCGAACAGCAGCTCCACCGCCGTCGCCAGCGGAGTGAGAACTCTCGTGCCGCCGATGCTCTGCACGTCGTCGCGTGACGCCCTGGCCTCGTGGTACATCACCCGGGGGGAATGCGGCACGCGCGTTCGGGTGCTCACGATGCGACGAACGTGGTGGATGCCGGGCGGAGCGTCGCCGGCACCGTGGATCCAGGCCGCGGTCGGTCCGCACGCCGCCGCGTGCGCGGGCACCAGCTCCCGCACGCTCGTCGCCCTGGCATCCGCATCCTCCACCGAGTCGGCCGGCATGTAGCCGTCACCGACCTCGATCACATCGCCGTCCAGGCGAGCGGCCGTCAGCTCGGGCAGCGAGAGACGTCCTCCCGGGCGGTAGAACAGCGCAGGATGCATACAAAGAGTATGAGCCGTGCGCCCGGGCGACGGGCGAGCACGGCTCATACCTGTGGATAACGCGATCGGGGCCGTTCAGCCGCCCAGCGCGTTCAGCCACGCACGACGCGCGGTCAGCGCCTCGGTCGCCTCCTTGACGGCCCTCTTGTCGCCGGACTTCTCCGCGGCGGCAAGCTCGGCCTCGAGCTTCTCGATGGACTCGACCAGCTGCGAGCTCATGTCGTTCGCGCGCGCCTTCGTCTCGGGGTTGTTCTTCTTCCAGTCGACGTCCTCGCGAGACTTCAGCGCCTGCTCGATCGAGCGCATCCGGTCATCGAGTGCGCGCTCCCGCTCGCGCGGGAAGATGCGTCCGACTTCGTCCCACTGGCGCTGGATGCGGGTCAGCAGCGCACGTGCCCGCTTCAGGTTGGGCTCGTCGGCGACTGCCTTGGCCTCTTCGAGCAGCGCCTCACGAGCTTCGATCCGGGGCGCGGAGTCGGCTTCTTCGGCCGCAGCCTGCTCGGCGCGGGCCGCGTACAGCGCGTCGCCGGCGGCCTTGAACTTCGCCCACAGGGCGTCGTCGGCCTTGCGTCCGGCACGGCCGGCCGCCTTCCACTCGTCGAGCAGACCGCGGTAGGCGGGGATGCCGTCGACCCCACGTGGTGCGAGGGCCTCGGCGCGCTCGACCAGGCGCGACTTCGCGTCGCGCGCAGCGCGGTGCACGTCGTCGAGCTCGGAGAAGAACGCGCGGCGGGCCTTGTCGACGCTCGAGCGCGCATCGCGGAATCGCTTCCAGAGCTGCTGCGCGGTGCCCTTGGGCAGACGCGGTCCGTTCTGCTGGTGCGCCTGCCAGGCGTCGAACAGCTCGGTCATCTCGACGGTGACCTGCTTCCACTGCACCTTCGTGAGGTCGCGGGCAGCGACTGCCTCAGCCTTCTCCACGATCGCGGCGCGCTCCGTGATGGCGGCCTCCAGCGCCTCCTTGGCCGCCTCGGCCTCCTTCTCGGTCGCCTCCGACAGCGAGGAGATCAGCATCTCGATCCGTGCACGAAGGCCTGCGAGATCGCCGACCGCGGCAGCGTCGGTGACCTCGGTGAGCAGGTGCTTCGCCTGCTTGGTCAGGTCGGATGCAGAGCTGCCGCCGGCCTGAGCGCGGGTCTCGAGCGTCCCGAGCTTCACCGCGAAGTCGTCGAATTTGCGCGCGTAGTACGCCAGCGCCTCCTCGGGCGTGCCGTCGGGGTACTGGCCCACGGGGCGCCAGTTCTCGCCCTCGCGCACCTCGACGGTGCCGTCCTCGGTCACGCGTCCCCACTGGGCGGCATCCGACGCCACGGGTGCGGGGGCGGCCGGAGCTGCGGCGGCGGCCGCGACGATCGGGGTCAGCGGCTTGCGCGGCGGCGCGGGCATGGGAGGGGTGGGCTTGGGGGCGTTGTCGTCAGACACGGTGTGCTCCTTGCGCGGTCAGCCCGCGGGAGTGGGGAAAGGACTCCGCTCAGCCTAGTTCACTCACCCGACGTCTGTGTGGGCTGCGGTGACGGCGTCGCATCGGGCGTGAACAGGGGAGTCGGTGCGGGCGCCGACGGCGCGTCGGAGGGCGCGGACGGGGTGGGCGCGGGGGCTGTGACCTGGGCGTGGACGGTCTGGCTGACGACCGCGCCGATCACGATCAGCCCACAGGCGATCGAAGCGATCACGGTGTCTCGCCGACGGCGCGCCAGCATCCGATCGTTCCAACCGGTTCGCGCCGCGTACAGGCGCGCACGTTCTGCATCCTTGCGGGCGCGCTGCTGCGCGCCACGGGAACCGCGTGTCGCCATCGCGTTCCTCTCCCTCCGTCCGGACCGGTGGGCCCGCCACCGCAACCCTATCGCCTGGTCTGCTCACACCATCGTTACCCGTTTGTGAGCGAACTGTTCGACGCGCGTAACGTGGATCGGCCGGTTCGCGAAACACGGGCTCCATAGCTTCGATGCATGGAACAGGGTGCGATGACCGAAAAGCTCAGAGCCGCCGCGGATGTGCTCGTGGTGGGTGCGGGGATGGTCGCGCACCGCTTCGTCGACAGTCTTCTCAGCGGCGGTCAGGACCGCCACTCCGTCACCGTGATCGGCGAGGAGGCGAGGGATCCCTACGACCGCGTGGGCCTGACGTCCTTCTTCTCCGGCGCGACCGCCGACGAGCTCGCGCTGGACCGCAGGGTGCTCGCCGATCCACGGGTGACCCATCTGAGCGGCGATCCCGTGACGCACGTCGACCGTGCCGCGCAGACGGTGCAGACGCTGTCCGGCGCGGTGCTCGCCTACCAGACGCTGGTTCTGGCCACCGGGTCGTATGCTCCGCGGCTTCCGGTCGAGGGCCGCGACCTCGACGGATGCTTCGTCTATCGCACCCTCGACGACGTGGCGCGGCTGCGTGAGCACGTCGCGGAGCGGAGCGCGCGACTGGGACGGACGCTACGCGGCGCTGTGATCGGCGGTGGCCTGCTCGGGCTCGAGGCCGCCGGGGCGCTGCAGGGGATGGATGTCGACTGCACGGTGGTGCAGTCCTCGGATCGGCTCATGTCCGCCCAGCTCGACGCGGCGGGCGGGATCGTGCTGCGGCGTCTCATCGAGGCTCGAGGCATCTCGGTGCGCACCGGAAGCCGCACCAGCCGGCTCGCGGCCGACGAGTCCGGCGCGGTCGCCGCGGTCGAGTTCCAGGACGGAGGCCGCCTGCCCGCCGACGTCGTCGTGTTCACCGTCGGCGTCCGCCCGCGCGACGAGCTCGCCCGCGCGGCGGGACTCGCGGTCCACCCGCACGGAGGCGTGATCATCGACGAGGGATGCCGCACGGACGATCCTCGGATCCTCGCCGTCGGTGAGGTCGCGAGCTTCGAGGGGCGCGCGGTGGGTCTGGTCGCGCCGGGATACGCGATGGCGGAAGTGGCGGCGGCGCGGCTGAACGGCGCGGACGCGTCCTTCCCCGGCTACGACGACTCGACGAAGCTGAAGCTGTCCGGCGTGGACGTGGCGAGCTTCGGGGACGCGATGGCGACGATTCCCGGCGCGCTCGACGTGGTCTACACCGACCCGGTGGCGGGCGTCTACAAGAAACTCGTCCTCTCGGACGATGCGAAGACGCTCCTCGGCGGCATCCTGATTGGCGACGCGTCGGCGTACGGCGCACTGCGGCCGCTCGTCGGGGGCCCACTGGGCGGTGACCCGGCGGCGTACCTGCTGCCGGAGGACCGCGTAGAGGCGCCCTCCCGCGAACTGCCCGACGACGCTGTCGTCTGCTCGTGCTCGAACGTCACCGCGGGACGCATCCGCACCGCCGTGCACGAGGAGGGATGCGCGGACGCGGCGGGCGTGAAGAGCTGCACACGAGCGGGCGCCACCTGCGGTTCCTGCGTCTTCATGGTGTCGAAGATCGTCGCCAAGGAACTCGCGAAGTCCGGTCGCACGGCTTCCACGGCTCTGTGCGAGCACTTCGACATGTCACGACGCCAGCTGTTCGACGCCGTGCGCGTGTCGGAGCTCACGACCTTCAGCGCGATCATCGCGCGCTTCGGCCGTGGGCGGGGCTGCGACATCTGCAAGCCCGCCCTGGCCAGCATTCTCTCCGTGCTGGTCGGGGAGCACGTGCTCGACGGCGAGAACGCCGCGCTGCAGGACACCAACGACCATGTGATGGCGAACATGCAGAAGGACGGCACCTATTCGGTCGTGCCGCGCATGCCCGGCGGCGAGGTCACACCTGCCGGATTGATCGCGATCGGCCGGATCGCCGACGACTACGGGCTCTACACGAAGATCACCGGGGGTCAGCGGATCGACATGTTCGGCGCCCGGCTCGAGCAGCTTCCCGCGATCTGGGGGCGCCTCGTCGAGGCGGGATTCGAGTCTGGGCAGGCGTACGGCAAGGCGTTGCGCACGGTGAAGTCGTGCGTGGGCTCCACGTGGTGCCGATACGGCGTCCTCGACTCGGTGGGCATGGCGGTGCGCCTCGAACTGCGCTACCGCGGGCTGCGTGCGCCCCACAAGCTCAAGGTGGGCGTCTCGGGATGCGCTCGCGAATGCGCGGAGGCCCGCAGCAAGGACGTCGGAGTGATCGCCACCGAGACCGGCTGGAACATGTATGTGGGCGGGAACGGCGGATTCTCACCGAGGCATGCCGAGCTGCTGGCCTCGGAGCTCGACGACGAGGGGCTGATCCGCGCGATCGATCGCTTCTTCATGTACTACATCCGCACGGCCGACCGGCTGCAGCGGACGGCACCCTGGTGTGAGGAACTCGAGGGCGGTCTGGACGGCCTGCGCGAGGTCATCTTCGATGACAGTCTCGGCATCTGCGCTGATCTCGACGCCGCGATGGCGCGCCACGTCGACCGCTACGAGGACGAGTGGGCGGCGACGCTCCGCGACCCGGAGAAGCTGCGGCGCTTCGGCTCCTTCGTGAACGCCGCAGACACCCCCGATCCCTCGCTCGCGTACGTGCCCGTCCGCGGACAGGTGCGGCCGGCGACCGCGGACGAGCGGTCGGCCGAGAGCATCCTCATCGCCGGAACCACCTTGGAGGTGCGCAGATGACCATCGCAGCAGCCGTCGACACGCTCGTGCGCGTGTGCTCAATACGGGACCTGGAAGTGGAACGCGGTCGCGCCGCGCTGCTCGGCAGCACGCAGATCGCGCTGTTCCTCCTCGCGGACGGCACGGTGCACGCCGTGTCGAACCTCGACCCGTACAGCGGAGCGCACGTGATGTCCCGCGGCATCGTCGGCACCAGGGATCAGTCGCCCACGGTCGCCTCTCCGATGCACAAGCAGGTCTTCGATCTGCGCACCGGCCTGTGCGTGGCGACGCAGGGCAGGCCTGCGGCGTCCTTGCGGGTCTGGCTGGTCGTCGTCCGCGATGATGACGTCTACCTCGACTTCGAGGAGCAGGGATGACGCTGATGCTGGGGGTCTCACTTGCCGGGCGCGACGTTCTGCTGGTCGGGGGAGGCGCCGTGTCGGCGCGCCGGCTGCGTCGGTTCGTCGATGAGGGCGCCATCGTGCGGGTCGTCGCGCCGGAGCTGGATTCCGACACCGCTCGGCTCGTCCGGACGCATGCGCTGGACTGGCGGGCGCGACGGTTCCGCGCCGCGGACCTCGCAGGGGTGTGGATGGTGCACGTCGCGACCGGCGATGCGCACGTCGATCGCCGCGTCGTGGCACTCTGCGAACGACGCCGGATCCTGTGCGTCGCGGCCGGTGACGGATCGCACGGCTCAGCGCGGATGACTGCTCAGACGGAGGCGGGTGACGTCACACTCGGCGTCGTCAGCACCCACGGCGCCGACCCGAGGCGCACGATGGCGATCCGGGATGCGATCGGAGACCTCGTGGCCAACGGACGCCTCCCGCTGCGCCGCAACCGGCGAGGCGGGGCAGGCCGCGTGGATCTCGTCGGCGGAGGGCCAGGGCCCGCCGATCTGATGACGGTGCGTGCCCGGCGCCTCATCGCCGAGGCGGACGTGATCGTCACCGACCGTCTCGGGCCCGCGCAGGAGGTCGTCCGTGAACTCGACCCCGGTGTGCAGGTGATCGACGTCGGAAAGCGCCCTGGGGCCCATCCCGTGCCACAGGAGGAGATCAACAGCATCCTCGTCGAGCATGCGCTCGCGGGGCATCGTGTGGTCCGCCTCAAGGGCGGCGATCCGTTCGTGTTCGGCCGCGGTGGTGAGGAGGTGCGGGCCTGCCTCGCCGCCGGTGTCGCCGTCGAGGTCACGCCAGGGGTGTCCAGCGCGATCGCTGTGCCTCAGGCGGCGGGCATCCCGGTCACCCACCTTGGCACCGCAGCCGCCTTCCACGTCGTCAACGGCCAGGGCGGACTCGAGCCTTCGACGCTGGCCGCGATGGGCGATCCCGCGGTGACGACGATCGTGCTCATGGGCGTCGCCGCGCTCCCGCAGCTCGTTTCGGCCGCGGTGCGCAGCGGCATCCCGGGGGAGCGTCCGATGGCGTTCGTCGAGAACGGGCACAGCGCAGTGCAGCGCACCACCCGCACCACGCTGGCGCACGCGCTGACCGCCGCCGCGGAGATCGGCCTCAGCAACCCCGCGGTGATCGTGATCGGCGAGGTCGCACGCGCAGATCTGCTTCTGCCCGCCCCCGCGTCGCAGCGGGTGGCACTCGCATGACGGCCGCCTCCCTGCCCGACGAGGCCCTGACCGGATGCACGATCGTCATCGCCGCCGACCGGCGCGCGGGCGACCTGGCCAAGGCGCTCGAGCGCCGCGGAGCCGCGGTGTACCGGGCTCCGGCACTGAGCATCCTTCATGCCGCCGATGACGAGCAGCTCATCGAGCGGTCGCGCGCGCTCATCGCGGAACCGCCGGACGTGGTCGTGGTCACCACCGGCATCGGCCTGCGGGGGTGGATGGACGCGGCGCACGAGCGCGGTCTGCACGAGCCCCTATCAACCGCCCTGCAGGACGCCCGCTTCATCGCCCGTGGGCCCAAAGCGCACGGCGCCGTCCAGCAGGCCGGCTTCGCGGCGCGGTGGGTCGCCGCATCCGAGACGTCCGCCGAGGTCGCAGAGCACCTGATCGCGGGCGGTGTCGAGGGGCTTCGCATCGCCGTCCAGCACCACGGCGCCGGGGCCGATGGGCTCGACTCCCTGCTGATCGAGCACGGCGCCGACGTCGTGCCGCTCACCGTGTACCGCTGGGGGCCTCCGCCGGACCCGGAAGTGGTGCGGCGCTCCGCGCAGCAGGCCGCATCGGGAGCCGTCGACGCTGTCCTGTTCACCTCGGCGCCGGGTGCGGCAGCCTGGATCCGCGTGGCGGAGGACGCGGGAGCGATCCGCGCCATCCGGGAGCGCGCGGCGAACGGCCGGCTGCTGCTGGCGGCCGTCGGCCCGATCACCGCGGCTCCCTTCGCAGAGGCGGCTCTGAACGTGAAGACGGCCGTGCGGGGAAGGCTCGGATCGCTGGTGCGCTGCGTCGTCGATCACTTCGCCGCGGGCGGCACGCCGTTCGCCACCACCGCGGCGGGGGAACTCGAGGTGCGTAGCGGCGGGGCACTGCTGGACGGTCGTTTCGCCCCGCTCTCCCCATCGTCGGCGAGCATCCTCGGGGCACTGTTCGATGCCCGCGGGCGGGTGCTCTCACGCGAGGAGCTGGGGCGAACGCTTCCGCGCGGGGGCGAGAGCGCCCACGCCGTGGAGATGGCGATCGCGCGCCTGCGCGACGGTCTCGGTGGCGCGGATGCCGTGAGGACGGTGGTCAAGCGCGGATACCGCCTGACCGTGCCGGAGACGGCGTGACTACTCTGATCGCCTGCTCGCACGGCACGGACTCCGGCGCAGGGCGCGCGACGATCGTCCGGCTGGTGGAGATGGTACGCGAGCTGCTGCCCGGCGTGCGGGTGGTGCAGGCCTTCGTCGACGTCCAGACCCCCGCGATCCGCGACGTCGTCGTCGAAGAGAGCACGGAGGACGACGTGGTAGTGGTGCCCCTGCTGCTGTCTGCGGGCCACCACACCGCCGTCGACATCGCCGAGGCGATCGCAGGGCATCCCGGTGCTCGCCGGACCGAGCCGTTGGGTTCGCATCCGCTCGTCGCGCACGTGCTCGCCACGCGCCTGCGCGCCGCTGTGAGCGGTTCCTGGCGCGCCGGCGATCGGGTGGTGCTTGCTGCGGCGGGGTCGAGCGATCCCGTCGCAGCGGTCGATGTGGACACGGCGGCCGAGCACCTGCGTGCTCTGATCCCCGCCCCGGTGTCGGTCGGCTATGTCTCGACGATGCGGCCGCGGATCGCGGATGCCGTCGCCGGTGCGCGACTGGAGGGAGCGGGGCGCGTGATCGCGGCCAGCCACCTGCTCGCGCCCGGCTTCTTCGCCGGCCTCGTCCACGAAGCCGGTGCCGATGTGGTCTCCGCGCCACTCGGTGCGGATCCGCGTATCGCCCAGGTCATCGTCGAGCGCTTCCGAACAGCCTGACCACGCAGGGCGTGGCGCGGTCGTTCCCGACCGCGCCACGCCCCTCCGCCGCCAGGTCATCAGACCGCCGTGGGCTGCCGCTCGCGCTCGACATCGGCGAGAACCGAGTCGGCGCCGGCGTCGGATTCGAGCTCCGCCGGGGCGGGGGAGACGGATGACGAGGCCGGGACCTCGACCGCGGCGACGGTGCGCGGCGCCGACGTGCCCGCCGTGCGCGGGCGGGTGCGGCCGTGGCTCAGGTAGAGCGGGAGTCCGACGAACAGCAGACCGCCCACGAGGTTGCCCAGCAGGGTGGGGAACTCGTTCCAGATGAGGTAGTCCCACAGCGTGAAGTCCGCCCCGAGCAGCAGGCCGGAGGGGAACAGGAACATGTTGACCACGGAGTGCTCGAAGCCCATGTAGAAGAAGAGCATGATGGGCAGCCACATGCCCAGGACCTTCCCCGTGATGCTGTCAGAGGCCATCGCCAGTACGACGCCGGTGGACACCAGCCAGTTGCACAGCACACCGCGGACGAACAGCGTCAGCATGCCGGCCGCGCCGTGCTCGGCGTAGCCCACGGTGCGGCCGTGACCGATCTCGCTGATCGCCTGCCCGACGGCGCTGGGCTCGGAGGAGAACGAGTACGTGAAGTACAGCGCCATGAGCACCGCGACGAGGACTGCGCCGCCCGCGTTGCCGAGGAGCACCAGGCCCCAGTTCCGGAGCATGGCGGGTACGGTCGCGGCCTTCGGGCGATCACCGCCAACGGGCCGAGGGTGAACACCCCGGTGAGCAGGTCGTATCCGAACAGATAGAGGATGGCGAAGCCGACGGGGAAGAGCAGGGCGCCCAGCAGGGGCTGGCCGGTCTGCGTCGACACGGTCACGGCGAAGGCCGCTCCCATCGTGAGCAGGGCCGCGCCCATGAAGGCGCGCACGACGGTGTCGCGCGCGGAGAGCTGCATCTTGCTGGCGCCGGCGTCGAGCATGCGCTCGACGAGCTCGGCGGGCTTGACATAGGACATGAGGACCTCCAGTGACAGGAGCCCGACGGGCTCGCTCGGGTCCAGCGTCGCCGGGTCGCGTTTCAGGGGATGGCGGATGGGGTTACGGCAGTGGAACGAAGAGCTCACCTCCCGCCATGCGCGCTGTGAAGTCGCGCGCCTCCGCTGTCGGTGCCGCCCAGTAGCCTGGAGTCATGACCTCCGCTCCTCTCCTCTCGGGTCAGACGCCGCTCGCCGTGCGCATGCGGCCGGTCTCGCTCGACGAGGTGGCGGGGCAGGCGCACCTGCTGCGCTCGGGGTCTCCCATCGTGGCCCTCGCCGATCCTGACGCCAAGGCACCCGGCGCGGTGTCGATCATCCTGTGGGGCCCACCCGGCACCGGCAAGACGACGCTCGCGCAGGCGATCGCGCGGTCGTCCGGTCGACGGTTCGTCGAGCTGTCCGCGATCACCGCGGGCGTCAAGGACGTACGCGAGGTGATGCAGGAGGCCATCACACAGCGGGACCTCTACGGCCAGACCACGATCCTGTTCCTGGATGAGATCCACCGCTTCACGAAGGCGCAGCAGGACGCCCTGCTCCCGGGTGTCGAGAACGGCTGGGTGATCCTCATCGCCGCGACCACCGAGAACCCCTCGTTCTCGGTCATCTCACCGCTGCTGTCGCGTTCCCTGCTGCTCACGCTCCAGCCGCTGACCGACGACGACATCGGCGTTCTGATCGATCGCGCCATCACGGATGCGCGCGGTCTGTCCGGCGCGGTCACGGTGGCCGACGATGCGCGCGCCGCGCTGATCAGGCTGGCCTCCGGCGATGCCCGCCGGGCGCTGACCGGGCTCGAGGCGGCCGCCGCCGTCGCGCTGTCGCGCGGAGGCGAGGCGGAGATCACGGCCGACGACGTCGCCCAGGCGGTGGACCGCGCGCTGCTGCGCTACGACCGTCAGGGCGACGAGCACTACGACGTGATCAGCGCGTTCATCAAGTCGATTCGCGGTTCCGATCCGGATGCCGCGGTGCACTACCTGGCCCGCATGATCGAGGCGGGGGAGGACCCGCGCTTCATCGCGCGACGACTCGTCATCTCCGCCGCGGAGGACATCGGTCTGGCGGATCCGCAGGCGCTGTCGATCGCCACCGCCGCGGCGGATGCCGTGGCGTTCATCGGCATGCCGGAGGGCCGCATCCCGCTCGCCGAGGCGACCATCTATCTCGCCACGACGGCCAAGTCGAACGCCGCATACCTGGCGATCGACGCCGCGATCGCCGATGTGCGCGGCGGCGGCTTCGGGCGCGTGCCGGTCCACCTGCGCGACGCGCACTACGCGGGTGCCAAGCGACTCGGGCACGGCAAGGGATACCGCTACCCGCACGACAGCGACGCGGGCATCCTGCCGCAGCAGTACCTGCCCGATGAGCTGGTCGGCCGCCGGTACTACGAGCCCAAGAACCTGGGCGCCGAACGCGACGTGTCCGCGCGGCTGGAGCGGATCCGCAGGATCCTCGGCGACCGCTGAGACCGCAGAGTCGATCTGTTAGGATGGAGCGGCTCGAAACCGGAGTTTTCGGGCATCCCTCCACTCCTGAACAGCTTCTCGACGTGCCCCGGCGTGCACGACGGGAAGAGGGAACCGAGGCGATACGTCCGCGAGTCGTGAGAGACACGACCGCGTCATGGAAGGAACACTTCGTGGTCACGAAGTCCCAGGACCGCCGCAAGGTCCGTCTCAGCCGCGCGCTGGGCATCCCGCTCACCCCGAAGGCCGCTCGCTACCTGGAGAAGCGTCCCTACGCTCCCGGCGAGCACGGCCGCACCAAGCGCAAGGCCGACAGCGACTACGCCGTCCGCCTGCGTGAGAAGCAGCGTCTGCGCGAGCAGTACGGCATCCGCGAGAAGCAGCTGCGCATCGCGTTCAACGAGGCCCGCCGCAAGGACGGCCTGACCGGTGAGAACCTGGTCGAGCTGCTCGAGATGCGCCTGGACGCCCTCGTGCTGCGCGCCGGTTTCGCCCGCACCACCGCACAGGCCCGCCAGCTGGTGGTGCACCGCCACATCCTCGTCGACGGTCAGCTCGTCGACCGCCCGTCCTTCCGCGTGAAGCCGGGTCAGCTCATCCACGTCAAGGCGAAGTCCGAGGCGCTCGAGCCCTTCCAGGTGGCAGCCGCCGGCGGTCACGCCGAGGTGCTGCCCCCGGTTCCGGGCTACCTCGAGGTCGAGCTCGACAAGCTGCAGGCCCGCCTGGTGCGTCGTCCGAAGCGCGCCGAGGTCCCCGTGACCTGTGAGGTGCAGCTGGTCGTCGAGTACTACGCGGCTCGCTGATACAGCATCCATCAGAGAGGCGTCGGGGGATTCCCCGGCGCCTCTCGTCGTAGGATGGCGGAATGAAGAATCTGCTCTGGTTCCTGATCGGTGTGATCGGCGGTTTCGTCGCCGCGCACTTCATGAACAAGGACCCCCGCGGTCAGGAGATCTTCGCCGACATCGACGCGCGCATCTCCGAGTTCACCGGCATCCTCGGTGAGGCCTACCGTCAGCAGGAGGCGCGTCTCGCCGACTCCGCAGACGACTGACCCGCACTTCCCACACCCCGTCGCGTCTTCGGGCGCGGCTCCGCCACGCAAGGAAACCCACGAGCACTATGAGAACCGCGGAGATCGCGCAGCGCTACCTCGCCTACTTCGAGAAGAACGACCACCTGATCGTCCCCTCGGCGTCGCTGGTCAGCGATGATCCGTCACTGCTGTTCACGGTGGCCGGCATGGTGCCGATGATCCCGTACCTCACGGGCGTCGTTCCCGCGCCGCACCCCCGCATCGCCGATGTGCAGAAGTGCATCCGCACGAACGACATCGAAGAGGTGGGACGCACCGCCCGCCACGGCACCTTCTTCCAGATGCTGGGCAACTGGTCGTTCGGCGACTACTTCAAGGAAGGCGCGATCCGCTACGCCTGGGAGCTGCTGACCTCCTCCGAGTCGGACGGCGGGCTCGGGTTCGACGAGAAGAACCTGTGGGTCACGGTGTACGAGACCGACGATGAGGCCGAGTCGATCTGGCGCGACGTCATCGGCCTGAAGCCCGAGCGCATCCAGCGCCTGGGCCGCGCGGACAACTACTGGAACACCGGCCAGCCGGGGCCCGGCGGGCCGGACTCGGAGATCTTCTTCGACCGCGGCCCGGAATACGGTCGGGACGGCGGCCCGGCGGTGGACGACACGCGCTTCATGGAGATCTGGAACCTCGTGTTCATGCAGGACTTCATCGACAACATCCGCGGCAAGACCGAGTTCGACATCGTCGGAGACCTGCCGCAGAAGAACATCGACACCGGCATGGGCCTGGAGCGGGTCGCGTTCCTCAAGCAGGGCGTCGAGAACATGTACGAGATCGACCAGGTGCGACCGGTGCTCGATCGCGCGGTCGAGCTCTCGGGCCGCACCTACGGCGCCGCGCACGAGGATGACGTGCGCCTGCGGGTGATCGCCGATCACGTGCGCTCCGCGCTGATGCTGCTCTCCGACGGCGTGCGTCCCTCCAACGAGGGGCGCGGCTACATCCTGCGCCGCCTGATGCGGCGCACGGTCCGCGCGATGCGGCTGCTGGGCGTGGACGCGCCGTCGTTCCCCGAGCTGTTCGAGGTGTCGAAGGACGCGATGAAGAGCGCCTATCCGGTGCTCGAGCAGGACTGGCAGACGCTGTCGTCCGCCGCCTTCGCCGAGGAGGAGACGTTCCGCCGCACGCTCGCGCAGGGCTCCACGATCCTGGATCTGGCGCTGGATGAGACCAGGCGGTCGGGCGGTTCGATGCTCAGCGGATCCGAGGCGTTCCTGCTGCACGACACCTACGGCTTCCCGATCGATCTCACGCTGGAGGTCGCCGAGGAGGCCGGACTCGACGTGGACCGCTCCGCCTTCGACACGCTCATGAAGGAGCAGCGCGAGCGCGCGAAGGCGGATGCCCGCAACCGCAAGCGTCAGCTGGCCGACGTCTCGGTCTACCGCGACCTGCGGGCTCAGGGCGAGACGACCTTCGCCGGGTACACCGACCTGCAGACCGATTCCCGCATCCTGGGCATCATCGTCGACGGCGCACCCGCGCAGTCGGCATCCGAGGGCCAGGTCGCCGAGGTGATCCTGGCCGAGACGACGCTGTACGCCGAGTCCGGCGGTCAGGTCGCCGACAAGGGCACGATCGTCGGCGCCGGGTTCGAGCTCGACGTCCTCGACGTGCAGAAGCCGGTCCCCGGGCTGATCAGCCACACGGTGCACGTCGCCTCGGGCAGCGTCGCCGTCGACGATCGCGCGACCACCGTCGTCGACGCGGCCAACCGCCGCGCCGCACGCCAGGCGCACTCCGCCACGCACCTCGTGCACGCGGCACTGCGCGACACGCTCGGCAAGACCGCCACGCAGTCCGGCTCGCTGAACCGAGCCGGCTACATGCGCTTCGACTTCGCCTGGTCCCAGCCGCTGTCGGCGCAGACCCGCTCCGAGATCGAGGACATCACCAACCGCGCCGTCAACGACGCGCTCGAGGTGACGACCCGCGTCGTCTCCCTGGACGAGGCCAAGGAGGCCGGCGCCATGGCGCTGTTCGGCGAGAAGTACGGCGACGTGGTGCGCATGGTCGACATCGGCGGCCCGTGGTCGCGCGAGCTGTGCGCGGGCACGCATGTGTCGTCGAGTTCGGAGATCGGGCTGGTCAGCGTGGTGGGCGAGTCGTCGGTCGGCGCGTCCAACCGCCGCATCGAGGCTCTCGTCGGGCAGGACGCGTTCCGCGAGCTGGCGGCCGAGCGCACTGTGGTCTCGCAGCTGTCGGCCGCGCTGAAGGCACCCCGCGATCAGCTCTCGTCCCGCATCGAGGAGCTGCAGGCGAACCTGAAGTCCGCAGAGAAGCGCATCGCGCAGTTCGAGGCCAAGGAGCGCGAGGGACGCGTGCCCGCGCTGGCCGAGGCGGCGCGGCACGCCGGCTCGTACCGTGTCGTGGCCACCTCGCTCGGCGAGATCGGCTCGGCGGACGACGTCCGCACCCTCGCGCTGAGCGTGCGCGAACGGCTCGGAGCGGATGCCGCGGTCGTCGCGCTCGGAGGCGTGGCGGGCGGTCGGCCGATCGTCGTCGTCGCCACGAACGACGCGGCGCGTGCCGAAGGCGCCAAGGCCGGCGCGCTCGTGCGCGTCGCGGCCGGCGTGCTCGGCGGCGGCGGTGGCGGCAAGGACGATGTCGCCCAGGGCGGCGGAACGGACGCCTCCGCTCTGGATGCCGCGCTCACGGCGGTCGTCGCGGAGCTCTCCGCAGCGTGACCGGCTTCCGTCGGGGCATCCGGCTCGGCATCGACGTCGGGAAGGCGCGCGTCGGCGTCGCCCGCTGCGACCCCGACGGGATGCTCGCCGTCCCGGTGGAGACGGTCGCCCGATCGGAGACCTCGATCGACCGGATCGCCGAGCTGGCGCGCGAGTGGGAGCCGCTGGAGCTGGTGGTCGGCCTTCCCGTCAACCTGCGCGGCGAGGAGACCGCCTCGACCGTGGATGCGCGTGAGTTCGCGGCGCAGCTGGCACGTCGCACGGGGATGGCCGTGCGGCTGGTCGACGAGCGCCTCAGCACGGTGACCGCTCACGCCGCACTGCGATCCTCGGGCAGAACTCAGAAGAACTCTCGTAGCATTGTGGATCAGGTGGCCGCGGTCGTGCTCCTGCAGCACGCGGTCGACTTGGAGAAGAGCACCGGGAACCCCGCCGGCGCTGTGATAGACCTCGACGAGGAGCCCACGCACGATGCCTGATCCCGACGCATCCTCGGGCCTGGGAGACCTGTTCGAGAACCTCCCCACCGCGGCATCCGGACTGCCCGAGCGCGCGCAGCGCGACGCCCCGCCGCCGGGGTCGCGCCGCGCGATGCGCGAGGCACGCGCCGCCGCGGACCGGAGCGCCGACGAGGTCGTGCCGCCGCAGCCCGCCGAGGCTCCGGAGCCGACGGCTCCTTCTCCGAGCGAGGCGGCGCAGGAATCGTCCTCGATGGAGGACCTGTTCGCCCCCGAGCAGCACCGCGAGGTGCCGCGCAAGCGCGGTCGTGGACGCCTGATCGGTCTGATCATCGTGCTGGTCGTGCTCGGTGGCATCGCCGCCGGCGGCGCATGGGTCTACAACACGTATCAGGACAAGATCAACGAGATGATGGGCTGGGGCGAGCCCAAGGACTACGCCAGCGGCGAGGCCACCGGCGAGGTGCAGGTCACCATCATGAAGGGCGACACCGGCTCGCCGGTCTCCACGGCGCTGTTCAAGGCGGGCGTGACGAAGACAGATCGCGTCTTCTACGACTACCTGATCAAGGAGAAGCCGACCGCCACGTTCTACCCGGGCGTGTACAAGTTGCAGAAGCGGATGACGGCGGAGGCCGCGCTCAAGGCGCTGGAGGACCCGGAGAACCGCATGGCCAACACCGTGCGCATCGCGGAGGGCGGCACGATCGAGTCGTCGCTGCCGCGCATCGTCGACGGCGTTGGCCTGGCTCTCGAGGATCTGCAGGCCGCCGTGAAGGACCCCGCCGCCTACGGCGTGCAGGCGGCATCGCTCGAGGGCTGGCTGTTCCCCGCGACCTACACGTTCGACCCCGGTGCCACCGCGACGGATGTCATCCAGCGCATGGTGGACCGCACCCGCGAGTCGCTGTCCAAGGCGGGCGTGCCCGACGCCGACGCCCAGCGGGTGCTCACGATCGCCTCCATCATCGAGCGCGAGGCGCGCACACCCGACTTCACGAAGGTGTCGCGGGTGATCCAGAACCGCCTCGACGACGGCATGAAGCTGCAGATGGACTCCACTGCGCAGTACGGCTACGGCGAGCTGCACGCGGGCAAGGCGAGCACCTCGAAGGAGGCACAGCACGCCGAGAACGACTGGAACACGTACGCCATCACGGGGCTGCCCGCGACGCCGATCTCCAACCCCGGCGACGCGGCGATAGATGCGGCCATGCACCCCGCCGACGGAACGTGGCTGTACTTCGTCACAGTGAACATGAGCACGGGGCAGACGGTGTTCTCGGACACCTACGCCGAGCATCAGCAGGCGATCAAGCAGATGCGCAGCTGGTGCCGGGCCAACCCCGATACGGGCTGCTGAGGTGGGCGAGCGCTCGCGCCTGGCCGTGTGGGGCGACCCGATCGGGCACAGCCGCTCGCCCGCGCTGCATCGCGCCGCCTACGCGCGGCTGGGGCTGGGCTGGGAGTACGAGCGGCGGCGGGTGGATGCCGCCGGCTTCGCGACCGCACTGAGCGGACTCGACCGCACCTGGCGAGGGCTGTCACTGACGATGCCGCTCAAGGAGCGCGCGCACGACGCGGCGGGTGACCTCGACGCGCACGCACGGCTGACGGGTGCGGTCAACACGCTGCTGCTCGGCGCGCGCCTGCGCGGCTTCAACACCGACGTCGGCGGCATCGTCGACGCCTTCCGCGGCGCGGGCGTGCACGCCCTGGACAGGGTGCGCATCCTCGGGGCCGGGGCGACGGCGGCCTCGGCGCTGGTGGCGGCTCGCGAACTCGGCGCCGACCGCGTGGAGGTGCGCGCACGTCGCCCCGAGGCCGCGCAGCGGCTGCAGCGCATCGGCGCTGCGCTGGCGGCCCACGTCTCCGTGGTGCCCTTCGACGCCTCCGCCGGCGATGTCGACGCCACGATCGCGACCCTGCCCAGCGGCACGGCGCTGGATGCCGCTGTCGCGGAAGCCCTGACCGCGGCGGGCGGGGTGCTGTTCGAGGCCGCCTACGCGCCCTGGCCCTCGGCCCTCGCTGCTGGCTGGACGACGACGCCGGTGATCTCCGGCTTCGAGATGCTGCTGCACCAGGCGGTGCGGCAGATCCGCATCTTCCTGAACGGCGAGCAGGACGTGCCGCTGCCGGACGAGGACGTCATCGTGGCCGTCATGCGCCGCGCGGCCATGGAAGACTAGAGCCATGCTCCGCGTGCTCACGGCCGGCGAATCGCACGGCCCCGAACTCATCGCCGTCATGGAGGGACTGCCTTCGGGTGTCCCGGTGCTGGCGGAGGCCGTCCAGGCCGATCTGCAGCGCCGCAAGCTCGGCTACGGGCGCGGTTCCCGGATGAAGTTCGAGCAGGACGAGCTCACGATCTCCGGCGGCGTTCGCCACGGCCTGTCACTGGGAAGCCCGATCGCCCTGCGCATCGGCAACACCGAGTGGCCGAAGTGGACCGAGGTGATGAACCCCGCACCCACCGAGCTGACCGAGAAGTCCCGTGGCCGAGGTGCCGCGCTGACGCGCCCTCGTCCCGGGCATGCCGATCTGGTCGGCATGCAGAAGTACGACTTCGACGAGGCCCGTCCGATCCTGGAGCGGGCCAGCGCCCGCGAGACCGCAGCTCGCGTCGCCCTGGGGGCGATCGCCCGCGCCTTCCTGTCGGAGCTCGGCATCCGGCTGGTCAGCCACACCTTGTCCATCGGCCCGGTCCAGGTGCCGGACGGCACGCCCCTGCCCTCGCCCGACGACGTGGAGAGGCTGGATGCCGATCCGCTGCGCTGCTTCCACGCCGAGACCTCGCAGCGCATGGTCGCAGAGGTCGACGCGGCACGCAAGGACGGCGACACGCTCGGCGGGATCGTCGAGGTGCTCGCGTACGGACTTCCGCCGGGTGTCGGCTCGCACGTGCACTGGGACCGCCGGCTGGACGGGCGCCTCGCGCAGGCACTGATGAGCATCCAGGCCATCAAGGGCGTGGAGGTCGGGGACGGCTTCGAGACCGCCCGCCGCCGCGGTTCGGCCGCGCATGACGAGCTCTTCGAGACCGCGGAAGGCATCGCCCGCGGCTCCGACCGCGCCGGCGGCACCGAGGGCGGCATGACGACGGGCACGGTACTGCGAGTCCGTGCCGGCATGAAGCCGATCGCCACCGTGCCGCACGCGCTGCGCACCATCGACGTCGCGACGGGCGAGCAGGCCACCGCCCACCACCAGCGGTCCGACGTGTGCGCCGTGCCCGCGGCGGGCGTCGTCGCCGAGGCGATGGTGGCGATCGAGCTGGCGAACTCCGTGCTGGAGAAGTTCGGCGGCGACAGCATCCGCGAGACCCGGCGCAACCTCGATGCGTACCTCGCCGGCATTCCCGACGCGCTGCGGACGGCTCCCGCGTCGGAGGCGGCGCTGCTCGCTCATGATGAGCTCTCCTGAGCCCTCGGAGCGCCCGCTGACGACCGTCCTCGTCGGGCCGATGGCCGCGGGCAAGACGAGCCTGGGCCGCAAGGTCGCCCGCATGCTGGAGGTGCCGTTCACCGACACCGACAAGCGGATCGCCGCGGAGCACGGGCCGATCCCGCAGATCTTCGACGCGCACGGCGAGCGGCACTTCCGCAGACTGGAGCGCGAAGCCGTCGCCGTGGCGATCACCGAGGGCGGCGTCGTCTCACTGGGCGGGGGAGCGGTGGCGGATGCCGCCACGCGGGCGCTGCTCGCGCAGCATCCGGTGGTCTTCCTGACCGTGTCCGCGGATGCGGTGCGACGGCGGATCGGCGGCAGCACGCGCCCGCTGCTGGCCGGCGAGGACGACCCGGTGGAGCGCTGGCGGACGATATTCGATGAGCGTCGCGCCTGGTACGAGGAGGTCGCGGATCTCACCGTCGACACCTCGCGCAGGCCGATGCGGATGCTGGCGGAGAGCATCGCCGCCTGGAGGAAGGAACAGCCATGAGCGTGAAGACCATCAGCGTGACCGGGCAGGCGGAGTACGACATCACCGTCGGCCGCGGCATCCTCGACCGGGTGCGGACGGCGCTGGACCCGGCGGTGCGCAAGGTGCTCGTCGTGCACCCGCCCACGCTGGCGAGCCGCGCGGCCGAGCTGCGCGACCGGCTGCTGGCGGACGGCTCGCTGCAGGTGCTGCTCGCCGAGATCCCGGATGCCGAGTCCGGCAAGCGGATCGAGGTGGCCGCCTTCTGCTGGCAGGTGATGGGGCAGGCCGACTTCACCCGCACGGATGCCGTGATCGGCTACGGCGGCGGCGCGGTGACAGACCTCGCGGGCTTCGTGGCGGCGACCTGGCTGCGCGGAGTGCAGGTGGTTCAGGTGCCGACCACGGTGCTCGGGCTCGTGGACGCGGCCGTGGGTGGCAAGACGGGTGTCAACACGAACGAGGGCAAGAACCTGGTCGGCGCGTTCTGGGCACCGCGCGCGGTGATCGGCGATCTCGAGGAGCTGAGCAGCCTGAGCGCGAACGAGGCGACGGCCGGATACGCCGAGGTCGTCAAGGCCGGCTTCATCTGGGCTCCCGAGATCCTCGACATCATCGAAGCCGATCCGGCACGAACCGTCGACACCGCGACCGACGAGTTCCGTCGCACGATCGAGCTCGCGATCGAGATGAAGGCGCGAGTCGTCTCGGATGACTTCCGGGAGGCGGGGCTGCGCGAGGTCCTCAACTACGGGCACACGCTCGGTCACGCCATCGAGCACACCGAGCGCTACCAGTGGCGGCACGGCGCCGCCGTCTCGATCGGGATGATGTACGCCGCCGAGCTGTCCCGGCTGGCGGGTCGGCTCTCGGATGCCGCGGTCGACAGGCACCGCAGCGTGCTGGAGTCGCTGGGACTGCCCACCACCTACCGTGCCGGCGCGTGGAACACGCTGCTGGCCACGATGCAGCGCGACAAGAAGGCGCGCGGCGGGATGCTGCGGTTCATCCTCCTTGATGACATCGCCAAGCCCACCGTGCTGCAGGCTCCTGACGAGTCGCTGATGTTCGCCGCATATCAGGAGATCGCCGCGTGACCATCAGCGTGCGTCGCGTCGAGGCATCGGAGTGGCGTGAGGTGAAGACGCTGCGTCTTCGGGCGCTGGCCGACGATTCCGCTCCCATCGCGTTCCTCGACACCGTCGAGAACGCAGCTGCGCAGCCCGACGGCTACTGGCAGGAACGGGCGAGGAACGCGGCGGGCGACTCGGCCGCGGCGCAGATCGTTGCGATCTCGGAAGACGCCGACTGGATCGGCTCGGTCACGGTGATTCCGCATCGGGCGCACGCGGACGCGGGGCTGATCGTCGGCGTGTACCTCGCTCCCGAGCAGCGCGGGCAGGGCGTGTTCGAGGCGATGCTCGACGAGGCATCCGACTGGGCGGCCTCACGCGACCTGCGCGAGCTGTATCTCGAGGTGCATGTCGACAACCAGCGCGCACAGGCCGCCTACCGCCGGAACGGATTCGAGAAGTGCGGTGAGCTGACCACCGAGGGCTTCGGCGCCGAGTACGAGATGCGGCGGTCGGTGCCGCGGGTCAGGAGGACGTGCTGATCGAGGTCGCGGACTCGGGTCTGCGCGACGCGGGCAGCAGCGCGCAGACGAGCACCGCCACGGCGGAGAGCCCGGTCACCCCCGATCCTGACGCGAGCTGATACCGTCCGATCATGCACAGATGGGCGTGTATGGCGGGACTGCTGGTAGTGGTCTCCTCGCTGTCGGCGTGCGGTACGGCGCCCACTGACGAGGGCGGTTTCGGGCTGGGGACGCTGTCGTCCGAAGACGCGGTGCGCGCGGCGGACGCGGCAGGCGTGGTCGAAGGCCCCCTGCAAGGGTGGCTCGCGGTGAGCTCCAGTGGATGCTTCCATTGGAGCGGGGACATCGGCGACGGGGCGTGGATAGTCTGGCCGGATTCTGCGCGGCTCGACGACGCAGATGGGGCCCGCGTGGTGCTGGAGAACGGTGAGGTGATCGCCGCCGGTTCGACGCTGTCGGGCTTCGGGGCGATCATCGCACTGGAGGATCTTCCACAGGGCGACGAGCGCGACTCGTACTTCGGCTCGTTCGGTGGCTTCTGCGGTGCGGGCGAGACGGGCGTCGTGCTGCTGAGCGAAGTCACAGCGTCCGGCTGATCCTCATCGGGCCACGCTGATAGTGTGCGGATCGTGACCGCATCTCACCGCCTCATGCTGCTCAACGGCCCGAATCTCAATCTGCTCGGCACGCGCGAGCCCGAGGTGTACGGCACGGCGACGCTCGCGGATGTCGAGCAGCTGGTCGCGGAGGTCGCCGGGGGGCTCGGATACGAGGTGCGCGCCCTGCAGAGCAACCACGAGGGCATTCTCATCGACGCGATCCACGCGGCGCGTGAGGACTGTGCGGCGATCCTGATCAACCCGGGCGGCCTGACGCACACGTCCGTCGCGCTGCGCGATGCGCTGACCGGAGTGAGCCTGCCGTTCGCCGAGGTGCACATCTCGGATGTGTACGCCAGGGAATCCTTCCGCCAGTTCTCTTACCTGGAGAATGTCGCGGCCGTACGCGTGGTCGGCAAGGGCATCGACGGGTACGCCGAGGCGGTGCGGGAACTGGTCGCGCAGATCGGCGAGTAGCGGCCATGGTGGCATCCGAGGATCGGTTCGAAGCCGTTCCTGCTGCGCCGAACGGCACCGGCGTGCTGCTGCTGGCCGGATCGAGCGGCCGGGTGGAGCGCGAGCGCGCCGAGCTGCTGGCGACGACGGGCGCACGCGTGCGCGCGATCCGGTGGTTCGGCGGTGAGGGCCAGCGGCCGAGTCCGCACGAGGTGCCTGTGGAGCTCTTCGCGTCAGAGATCGAATCGCTGCTGCGCGAGGTGGATCGGATCGTGCTGTTCGGCACGTCGTTCGGCGCGGAGGCCGTCCTGGTCACGGCGAGCAGGTACGCCGTGGATGGTGTGATCGCGGTCGCGCCGTCGTCGGTGGTGTGGGCCGGTGCGGATGCCGGATCCTGGTCATCGCACTGGACGCACGGGGGAGAGCCGGTGCCATACGTGGCGTTCGATCCCTCGTGGTCGCCGAAGACCGACCCGCCCGCCTTCGTCTCGCTCTATGAGACGAGTCTTCTGCTGGATGCTGATGCGACGGCGGCCGCCCGGATTCCGGTGGGGGACATCGCCGGCGAGGTGCTGCTGATCGCCGGCGGCGACGATCAGGTGTGGCCGAGTGCGCGCTTCGCGGCGGAGGTCGAGGCCGCACGGTCCGAACGCGGTCTCGTCACGACGGTGGTGACGCACCCCGGCGCCGGACATCGGCTGCTGCTGCCGGGGGAGTCGCCGGCTGTCGGCGGAGTCGCGATGCGCCGTGGCGGCTCACCCGAAGCGGATGCCGAGCTCGGCGCGCGCGCATGGCCGGAGATCCGCCGGATGCTGCAGGCAGCTCGTTGAGGGTGCTTCGGCAGACGCAGCAGTCCAGCCCCTTGAACTGCGGTGTCGGCGCGCAGTCGTTGGGTCGCTGAGCCTGTCGAAGCGTCGAGTCAGAACGGCGGAGGGGCGGTGCTCTCGAAGCCGGTAGGGGAGACGACCTGAACCGATCTGCCGGGTCTGGTCCGATACCGGATCCGGGTGCGATGTCGGAGCTTGTGATCGCGCGGGCAGAGCGGACGCAACTGCCGGATGTCGGTCGTGCCGCCCTGCGACCAGGGTCGATCGTGATCGAGATCGGCATCGACCGCGAGGCGCATGCACCCGTCACGAGAGCAGGTGCCGTGCTGAAGGACCAGCCAGTCGCGTTGCGCCGCGGTAGGCCGGTAGGTGCGGCGGTCCATGTCGACGATCACGCCCTTGACCGGGTCGGTGATCACCCGGTGGAACCCGCGGGCGTCGAGGAACAGCTGCTTGGCGGTGATCGCATCCAGCGTGTCGCCACCGACGATGGTCGCCTGCTCCACCGGAACGGGATCGCCGGCAAGCAACTGCACGGGAACTGTGACGAACACCTTGGTCTTCACCGCGGTGGCAGTGCCGACACCGCGCAGCCAGGCGCTGAAGAGGTCTGCGCGGATCTGATCCCGGGTGCGTTCCTCCCGCTCGTCCTTCTGGGTGTGCTTGGCTGTGGCAGTCAGGCGTCGCATCGCCGCGACCGCTTCGTGAGTGGGGAGCAATGCGGTGATCCACGACATGCCGTCACCGGCGGAAGCACGGATGACCTTCCGATCGGCCATGGCTCGGGTGTGACGACGAGCCGCGGAATCACCGGTGATCCGGTCGACGAGCTTCTTCGCCTTATGGCGCAGCTGTGCCACTGAGCAGTCGATCACCCAGTCCTGCGCGGACCGGTCCAGCAGTGCAAGCGCCTCGGCCTCGGCATCCAGAACCTCCTGCGGTGCACCCATCGGGGCGGCGAGCGGGCCGGATGCGGCGACCACGACGCTCACGCTGTACATCGACGCGAACCCGTCCCTGGCGCGCTGCCACAGCAGCGGCAGGTCTCGACGCGCGGTCTCGGTGGCCGAGCACAGCTCCCGCACTCGCTCCTGCGACAGGCGCAGTCGCAGCGAGAGCTCGAGCATCACCGCGCGCTCCGCCATCTCGGCATCCGCGTCGATCGTGTAGATCTCGGGATGGCGGCGGGTGAACTCCACGGCATCGGCGAGCCGCTCGGCCTGTCTGGCCGCATACCGATTCGTGTCCACCTCGGAGCACCTCACATCATCGAGAAGCGCGCCCAGCGCTTCGCCCGCGGACTGCGGTGCGAAGCCGGTGCGCTCATCGATGGCCATGATTCCAGTATAGAACAGATGTTCGAACAGGGCAAGGCTCGCACAGGTATTACCGCGACCCTTCGACAGGCGCAGCAGCCGGGGTTCGACAGGTTCGCGGGTGGGCTCCGCGGCATCCGATAGAATCGACTCTCGGTCACTTCTCTGCGCGCATCCGCGCTCGACCATTGAACCTTCGAAACGAACGGACTCGCACCCGCATGGCATCCACTGCAGACATCAGGAACGGCGTCGTCATCAAGATCGACGGACAGCTCTGGAGCGTCGTGGAGTTCCAGCACGTCAAGCCCGGCAAGGGCGGCGCGTTCGTGCGCACCAAGCTGAAGAACGTCGTCTCGGGCAAGACCGTCGACAAGACCTACAACGCCGGCACCAAGATCGAGATCGAGAACGTCGACCGGCGTGACTTCCAGTACCTGTACACCGACGGCGACAGCTTCGTGTTCATGGACCAGGAGGACTACGACCAGATCAACGTCCCGGCCGCCACCGTCGGCGACGCCGCACACTTCATGCTCGAGAACCAGCAGGTGCAGATCGCGCTGAACAACGGCAACCCGCTCTACGTCGAGCTCCCGGCATCCGTCGTGCTCGAGGTCACCTACACCGAGCCGGGCCTCCAGGGCGACCGCTCGTCGGCCGGCACCAAGCCCGCCAAGCTCGAGACGGGTTACGAGATCCAGGTACCGCTGTTCCTCGAGCAGGGCACCAAGGTCAAGGTCGACACCCGCACGGGCGACTACCTCGGCCGCGTGAACGACTGAGTTGAGCGCACGCACCAAGGCGCGCAAGCGCGCCCTCGACATCCTCTTCTCCGCCGACGTGCGCGGGGAGGAGCTATCGGTCGCCCTGGCCGCCGCTGCCGCCAGAGCGGCCAGCGAGCCGGCACGGCAGAGCTCGTGGCTGTACGCACGCGAGATCGTCGACGGCATCGTCGATCACCGTGACGAGGTCGACGAGCAGATCACGACGCACAGTCGCGACTGGAAGATCGAGCGGATGCCCGCAGTCGATCGCGCCCTGCTCCGCATCGGCACCTGGGAGATCCTCTTCAACGACGAGGTGCCCACGGCCGTCGCGATCGATGAGGCGGTGGAGCTGGCCAAGGAGCTCTCCACCGAGGACTCCGGCGCCTTCGTGCACGGCGTGCTCGCCAGGATCGACCGCGCGCGCTGAGAGCGTGCTCACTGAGGGCGTGCTCTGAGCGCAACCGCGCTCACTCGGGCTTCGACGCCGGCGGAGTGGCGGCAGGAGCCGCCGTCGCCGGAGGTGCCGCGGCAGGAGCCGCCGCCGGCGGCGGGCCGGGGTCTCCCGGCTGGCTCGTACGTCGTGCCCGGCGCACCAGCCACAGCACCACCACGACGATCAGACCGATCAGCGCCAGCCACGGCAGCATCAGCCCGAGCGCGATCATCGCGCCCGTCCAGAAGGCGACGAAGCCGCTCCACCCCGCGCCGATCGCCTCGGGCAGGCTGCGAGGGGCGCTGCTGACGGGAACGTACTCGGCCTCGAACACCGCGGTGATGGTCGCCATGGCTACCTGGTCCTTCAGGTCCCGCTGCTCCGCCTCCAGGCTCTCGAGCTGGCTCTGCCGATCGGAGATCTCCTTCTCCAGCTCGATCAGGTCGGACGTCTTCTCGGCGCGGCTCAGCCACTCGTTGTAGCGTGAGAGCGACGTGCTCAGTGACGAGATCCGGGCCTCCAGGTCGCGCTGGGCGGCGGCGACCGGTGTGCTCTGCAGGGATGATTCCCTCAGCTCACCCAGCTGCCGCACCGCATCGAGCGTGCGATCCAGGGAATCGGACGGGATGCGCAGCACGAGCTCCGCCCGCGCGGACTGCCCGTCGGATCGAGCCTGCTCGTCACGTCCGTCGACGCGGCCGCCGGCGTCGCCGACGATGCGGGCAGCGCTGTCGGCGGCGACCAGCGGCTCATCGGTCTGCACCGACATCCTGCCGGTGATCACGACCGCGGCATCCGGCGATTCCCCATCGGCGGTCTGCTCGACGGCCGCATCCGCGTTCTGCGCGACGGAGCCGCCCGAATGGGCGCCGCTTCCGGCCGAGCAACCCGTCAGCAGCGCGAGCAGAGTGGCGAGGGCGACAACCGCAGAAGACCGCTTCTTCGTGGAGCTCATGCCTTCAGGGTAGGCAGTGCACCGCGGGTCGGTGATCACGATCCGACAAGCTTTCGATAACGAACGGGCATCGTGCCGATGTCGGTGATGTGCGAGAGGATGCTGTGATGAGCATTCCCCGGCCCAGCGCCCAGCAGCTGCGTCGACTGGCCGGAGACGGGGCGTACCAGCGGGGCGTGGACTACGCCCGCGGGGGCCGCGTCGCGCACGCGTCGTGGGATGGAGAGGCGGAGCAGCTCAGCGCTGAGGTGTACGGCACCGGGATGATGGCCTATCGTTGCCGCATCCGCTTTCGCGGCGGGGCCATCCTGGCGACGGTGTGCTCCTGTCCGGTGCAGCGCGACTGCAAGCACGTCGTCGCGGCGCTGCTCGCGGCGCCGCCCCGGCTCGCCGAGCGTCAGGCCGTTGCGGCCGCGCGGCGCGACACCCAGCGGGCCGCGTGGCGGCGGCTCGCTCCGCAGAGCGCATCCGGTGCGCAGCTGGTCCCGCTCGCGCTCGGACTCGAGCTGCGCGTGCGACCGCCGCGCTCGCGAGACCGCTGGGGTGCGAGCCCCGCGCGCACGGCCACCCCTCGCGAGCTGACGAGGGATCACGGCGAGGTGCAGCTGTCGGCCCGGCCCCTGATGCGCAGCGAGACGACCGGCAAGTGGATCCAGGGCGACGTCACCTGGGACGGCATGCGACGACCCGGCAACCGCTTCGACGTCGCGCAGGCACGATGGTTCACGGACTTCCTCGCGATCGCCCGTGATTCCCTTCTCTCCGGCACCGCGTCGGAGTGGATCCCGCTCGACCGCGTGGAGTCGCCGCTGCTCTGGCAGCACCTGCGCTCGTCCTCCGGGCTGGGGATCGCCATGATCGCCGCCCAGAAGCACACCACCGTCCGGCTCGCCGGCCGGGCCGAAGGGGGGATCCGCATCGATCGTGACGATGAGGGCGGCCTGCGGGTCGATGCCGACATCACGATCGACGCAGAGCCCGTTCCGACCGCCCAGGTGCGGCCGATCGGGCGGACCGGCGTGTACCACTGGGAAGTGGTCGCCACCGGCATCCAGGTCGCACTCGCGCCCGTGCCGCTGAGCGCACCGGTGCACGCGGCGATCACCGCGGGCGACACGATCGAAGTGTCCGCCGCGGACCGTGGTGCCTTCCTCACCGAGGTGTACCCGGTGATCGCCCGGCAGAGCACGGTGACAGCGGCGCGTGGCCTCGCGCTTCCGGTACCGGTGCGTCCTGTTCCGCTGCTGCGTGTCGCCTTCCGGTCGGCAGACAGGGTGGAGCACCGGTTCGAGTGGGAGTATGCGGGCCATCCCGCAGTGCCGGTGGTCGCCGACGAGCCGGTGCCGGGTGATCACGCCTTCCGTGACGCGGATGCCGAGCGGCAGGAGCTGCGATCGCTGGAGCGCATCTGGGCATCCGCCACGCCCGAGCCCTTCCAGACGCGATCGGCGATGGCGGGCGTCACCGCTGCGGAATGGGCGACCACCGTGCTGCCCGCGTTCGAGGACAGCGAGGTGCGCGTCGTGGTGACGGGTCGTCGCAAGCAGTACCGTGAACTCACCGGCACGCCCGAGATCACCGTCTCCACCGTCGAGTCCACCGACCCGGACTGGTTCGACCTGGGGGTCATCGTCAAGATCGACGGCGTCTCGATCCCCTTCACGCCGCTGTTCACCGCGCTCAGCATGCGACGCACCAAGCTCATGCTCGTCGACGGCAGTTACTTCTCGCTCGCCCATCCTGCGCTCCAGGCGCTTCGCGAGCTCATCGACGAGGCGGCCGACCTGGCCGAATGGGAGACGGGTCCGCGCATCAGCCGGCACCAGACGGCGCTGTGGGCGGATTTCGAGGACCTCGCCGATCAATCCGAGCCCGCCGTGTCGTGGCGGGCGCTGGCCGAGGGGCTGCGGGATGTGCAGCAGGTGCCGCCCGCGCCGGTGCCGGAAGGTCTGAACGCGCAGCTGCGCCCGTATCAGAAGCAGGGCTTCGACTGGCTGGCGTTCCTGTGGAGTCATGGGCTGGGCGGCGTGCTGGCCGATGACATGGGCCTCGGCAAGACGCTGCAGCTGCTGGCACTGGTCGTGCACGCCCGCGAGCAGGGCGAGCAGCGGCCGTTCCTGGTCATCGCCCCGACATCGGTGCTGGGCACGTGGCGCAGCGAGGCGGCGCGATTCGCTCCCGGACTGCGGCTGCGCATCGTCGAGGGCAGCGCGTCGCGCCGGCGGGAGCGGATCCCGGATGCCGTGCAGCACGCCGACGTGATCGTGACCTCGTACACGCTGCTGCGGCTGGACGACGCCGAGTACGCCGACGTCGAGTGGGCCGGGGCGATCCTGGACGAGGCGCAGTTCGCGAAGAATCCCGCCACGAAGGCGCACAAGGCGATCGCGGCGCTGCGCGCCCGCGTGAAGATCGCCGTGACCGGCACACCGCTCGAGAACAGCCTCACCGACCTGTGGGCGCTCTTCTCACTCACCGCGCCCGGGCTGTTCCCCTCGGCACGCAGGTTCCGCGAGGAGTACGTGCAGCCCATCGAGAAGGGCAAGGTGCCCGAGAACGAAGAGGGCGGCGACTACCGGCAGCGCCGGCTCGAGCGTCTGCGACGACGCATCCGTCCGCTCATGCTGCGACGCACCAAGGAGGTCGTCGCCGCCGACCTGCCCGAGAAGCAGGTGCAGGAGGTGTTCGTCGACCTCGCGCCGGCGCACCGCGCCCGCTACGACGCCGTGCTGCAGCGCGAAAGACAGAAGCTCCTCGGACTGCTGGCAGACCTGGACCGCAACCGGTTCATCGTGTTCCGATCCCTCACCATGCTGCGCATGCTGTCGCTCGCACCCGGCCTGATAGATCCGGCCGACGCCGCGATCGGCTCCAGCAAGCTGGACGTGCTCATCGAGCATGTGCAGGAGCTGCGCGCCGAGGGTCACCGGGCGCTGGTGTTCAGCCAGTTCACCAGCTTCCTCGATCTCGCCGAGGAGCGGCTGACCGCAGCGGGGATCGCGCACGTGCACCTGGACGGCTCCACACGCAATCGCACCGAGGTCATCGACGGCTTCAAGGACGGCGAGCAGCCGGTGTTCCTCATCAGCCTGAAGGCCGGCGGGTTCGGACTGACCCTCACCGAGGCCGACTACGTGTTCCTGCTCGATCCGTGGTGGAACCCCGCCGCCGAGGCGCAGGCCATCGACCGCACGCACCGCATCGGACAGACCCGCCGCGTGTTCGTCTACCGCCTGATCGCATCCGGCACGATCGAGGAGAAGGTGCTGGCGCTGCAGCAGCGCAAGGCACGACTGTTCACCGCGGTCATGGACGACGACGAGCTGTTCTCCAAGGTGCTCACCGCCGACGACATCCGCGGGCTGCTGGAGGCCTGACCGCGATCGGCCGGACGCACCGCGCCCGCCGTGTCGGACCGGTCGGTCACCGCCGCCGCACAGGACCCGCCGGTAGAATCGGGGCTGTCCAAGCAGGAGGAGAGACATGCGGATCACGGGACTCGGCCACGCCGGGATGTTCATCGAGACGGTCGGCGGGAACATCATCTGCGACCCTGTGCTCGGCCCATCCTTCTTCGGCTCGTGGTTCCCGTTCCCCGACA
The DNA here is from genome assembly GCF_031844385.1 of Microbacterium sp. ARD32. Lineage (NCBI taxonomy): Bacteria > Bacillati > Actinomycetota > Actinomycetes > Micrococcales > Microbacteriaceae > Microbacterium > Microbacterium sp. ARD32. The sequence continues at coordinate 1,284,385 of NZ_JAUZVD010000001.1, read as the reverse complement.
ACCGCGGGCTGGACTGGGAGCGCTACGGGCGTGAGGCCGACTTCCTGTACATCTCGCACCGGCACCGTGACCACTTCGATCCGCGGCTGCTCGAGAAGCACATCCGCAAGGACATCGAGGTGCTGCTGCCCGAGTACGTCACCGACGACCTCGAGAACGACATCCGGGCTCTCGGATACGAGAACATCTTCTACGCGCCGGCGGGCGAGATCTTCGAGCGCGGCGGCACGAAGCTCATGATCACGCCGTTGCGCGCCCCCAGCGACGGACCGATTGGCGACTCCTCGCTGAGCGTCGATGACGGCACGGCATCCATCCTCAACCAGAACGACTCGCACCCCCTCGACCTGGAGGCATTGCTGAGCTTCGGCAAGCCCGAGGCGTACTTCACGCAGGTCTCCGGCGCCATCTGGTGGCCGATGGTCTACGACCTGCCGCAGGACGCCAAGCAGAACTTCGCGCGCCTCAAGCGCGAGGCGCAGAACAAGCGTGCGATGTACTACATCGAGAAGGTGGATGCCCCGCACGTGTTCCCGATGGCCGGACCGCCGATGTTCCTGCGCGACGACATCTTCCGCTACAACGGCACCGGTCAGGACGACGACTCGATCTTCACCGATCAGAAGGAGTTCCTCGCCCACCTGAAGGAGCAGGCGCCGCAGTACGACGGGCAGCTGTTCATCCCCGGCACGGTGGTGGAGATGGACGGCGGCGAGCTGACCGTCTCGCAGTCGTTGTACTCGGATGCCGAGATCAACCACATCTTCGATGAGAAGTGGGCGTACCTCGAGGAGCAGCGCGCGTCGCGCCAGCAGGAGCTGCGCGACGAGGAGGCGCGTCGCGCCGAGATCATGCCTCCGGCGGAGATGCTCGCCGCGATCAAGGAGTGGTGGGAGCCGCTGATCAAGAAGTCGCGCACGATCCGGCTCGGCGTCGGCGGGTGCGTGCGCTTCCGCATCGGCGAGCTGGACATGGTGGTGGACTTCCCCAAGGCCAAGGTGCGCGAGTACGCGGGGGAGGAGTGCATCTACTGGTACACGATCCCGGCCGACCTGGTCTCCACCAACATCGTCGATCACGAGATCGACTGGTCGAACTCGATCTTCCTGTCCATGCAGTTCTCCGTGGGCCGCAGCGGCAAGTTCAACGAGTTCCTGACCACCTTCCTGAAGTGCCTGTCGGTGGACCGCATCGAGTACGTGGAGAACTGGTACCAGGAGCAGACCGATCAGACCGAGGACGCCGAGATCGGCGACTGGGTCGTGCAGCGCCGCTGCCCGCACCTGCGGGCAGACCTCACCCGCACCGGCAGGATCGACGAGGACGGCATCCTCACCTGCTCGATGCACGACTGGAAGTGGGACCTGAAGACGGGCAGGTGCCTGACCACCACCGGCCACCCGATCCGCGTCTCGCAGTGCCCCCTCACCGACGAGGCGCTGCGCGCCGGCTGAGCAGGTGCTGCTTCAGCTCAGCGGGGAGCACGTCCAGTCCCGCCACACGATCGCGGGTGACGAACTCGACGTCGTAGTTGCCGCGAGCCGGGTCCCCGAGCTCCGGCCCGTCGAGCAGTTGCAGATCCATGCTGATCAGTCGCGCCCGGTAGAAGGCTTCAGAGCGGATGCCGTCGATCTGACGTTCGAAGAGCACGGGTCCGACCGATGCCTCCGCGCCCAGCTCCTCGCGCAGCTCCCGTCGCAGTGCATCCTCCGCCGTCGCATCCGCAAGCTCGACTCCGCCGCCGGGCGCGGTCCAGTACGGCCGGTGCCCCGGGCGGGTGCGCTTGATCAACACGCAGCGGCCGTCGGCATCCGTCAGCACGGCGCGCACGCGCAGGAGCGGAGCCTCGAGCTCGATGACGTGCGGGAACGTCAGCGACTCCCAGAACACGACGGCGGCGCCGCCGGGCTCGATCAGCCCCTGCCCGACCAACCAGGCCGTCAGCACCATGCCGTGCGTGCCGACGACGAGGTGGTCGGCGGGATGGGCGAGCAACCCGTCGTGGAAGCGCTGCGCTGCGGCATCCGGCGTCTCCCACTGGCTGTGGCGGCTGTCGAGGCGACCGGAGATCCACGCGGCGCGCGCAGCGCGGAAATCGTCGTGCACTCGCTCAACGCGGTCGACCTCACGGAACCGGGCGTCCACGCCGACTGCACCGTGTCCGGTCATGAGCGTGGTCGTCACCAGCGCCTTGCGCTCCGGGCTCGAGACGACGATCGCGCGCTCGACGGTGAGCGGATGCTCGGCTGCTGCGGCGACCCCTGCGGCGCTGAGCTCCCAGGCATCGGGAGAGACAGCGGCATCCACACGCGGCATCGCGTGTCGGATGAAGGTGATGCGCCGAGGCGGCACACGGTTCGTCGGCGGGTTCACGCTCCGAGGCTACCGACCTCGCGCGTCATGGGTCCCCGGTCGCCGCGCTAGACTGAAGCCATCACCACCTTTAACACCGTCCTGTGAGGCGGAGAAGGGAAGTGGCCATTGTCTGCACGCACCGTGCTGCACGAAGCCGATATCGCGCGCGCTCTGACGCGCATCGCCCATGAGATCCTCGAATCCAACCGGGGCGCGGAGGGCATCGTCCTCCTCGGCATCCCGACCAGGGGAGTGACGCTGGCCGATCGGCTGGGACCGATCATCGCCGACATCGCGCAGGCCGAGATCCCCGTGGGGTCGCTCGACATCACGATGTTCCGAGACGACCTCGCGCAGCATCCCACCCGTGCCCCCAAGCGCACGCAGATCCCCGAGGGCGGCATCGACGGCAAGACCATCGTGCTCGTCGACGACGTGCTGTTCTCCGGGCGCAGCATCCGGGCAGCCCTCGACGCGATCCAGTCCGTCGGGCGCCCCGCCGCCGTGCGCCTGGCGATCCTGGTCGATCGCGGCCATCGCGAGCTGCCGATCCGGCCCGACTTCGTCGGCAAGAACATCCCGTCCTCACGGACCGAGCGCGTGAACGTGCGCCTGAAGGAGCTCGACGGCGCCGAAGAGGTGACGATCGAATCATGAGGCACCTGCTCGACACCCGTACGCTCAGCCGGGAGGACGCGCTGCGCATCCTCGACGTCGCCGAGGACATGGCCGACACCCAGTCCCGGCAGGTGAAGAAGCTGCCCACGCTGCTCGGCAAGACCGTCGTCAACCTCTTCTTCGAGGATTCGACCCGCACGCGCATCTCGTTCGAGGCCGCAGCCAAGCGGCTCTCCGCCGACGTGATCAACTTCTCCGCGAAGGGCTCCAGCGTCTCCAAGGGCGAGAGCCTGAAGGACACCGCTCAGACCCTGCAGGCGATGGGAGCGGATGCCGTGGTCGTCCGCCACTCGGCATCCGGAGCCCCCCGCACCCTCGCGACCAGCGGGTGGATCTCCGCCGGCGTCGTCAACGCCGGCGACGGCACGCACGAGCACCCCACCCAAGCGCTGCTGGACGCCTTCACCATCCGCAAGCGCCGCTACGGCGCCGACAGCCGCGGGCGCGACCTGAGCGGCCTGCGTGTGGTCATCGTCGGCGACGTGCTGCACTCCCGGGTCGCCCGCTCGAACGTGTGGCTGCTGGCCGCCCTGGGCGCGGAGGTCACGCTGGTCACTCCGCCCACTCTGGTGCCGCAGAACGTCACGCAGTGGCCGGCGCGCGTGCTGTACGACCTCGACCAGGCCCTCGCCGAGGGACCGGATGCCGTCATGATGCTGCGCATCCAGACCGAGCGCATGCACGCCGCGTTCTTCCCCAGTGAGCGGGAGTACTCCCGGCTGTGGGGGCTGGACGCACTGCGCGCGGCGAAGCTGCCCGACGGTAGCATTGTGATGCACCCCGGTCCGATGAACCGCGGCCTGGAGATCTCATCCGAAGCCGCCGACTCCGCACGATCCACCGTGCTGGAGCAGGTCACCAACGGCGTCTCGGTGCGCATGGCAGCGCTCTACCTGCTTCTTGCGGGGGAGCGGAACGACGAGCGAGGGGAAGTGAAGTGAGCCAGACCCTCGTCATCTCAGGAGTCCAGCTGCTCGGGCGCGACAGCGCCGACATCGTGATCGAGAACGGCGTCATCGCCGAGGTCGGGTCAGGACTGAGCCGGTTGGGTGCGCGCGTGATCGACGCCGCAGGTCTCGTGGCGCTGCCCGGCCTGGTCGACCTGCACACGCACCTGCGCGAACCCGGGTTCGAGGCGTCCGAGACCGTGCTCACCGGCACTCGCGCGGCAGCGGCCGGCGGATTCACCGCGGTGTTCGCGATGCCGAACACGCAGCCCGTCGCCGACACCGCCGGCGTGGTGGAGCAGGAGCTCGCTCTCGGTGAAGCAGCCCGCTACGCCACGGTGCAGCCCATCGGTGCGGTCACCGTCGGGCAGAAGGGCGAGCGCCTGGCCGAGCTCGGTGCCATGGCCGCCTCCCGGGCCAGGGTGCGCGTCTTCAGCGACGACGGATTCTGCGTCTGGGACCCGCTGATCATGCGCCGCGCGCTGGAGTACGTGAAGGCCTTCGACGGTGTCATCGCGCAGCACGCGCAGGATCCCCGCCTCACCGAGGGCGCCCAGATGAACGAGGGCGCGGTGTCGGCCGAGCTGGGCCTGACCGGCTGGCCCGCGGTGGCAGAGGAGTCGATCATCGCCCGCGACGTGCTGCTGGCCGAGCATGTCGGCTCCCGGCTGCACGTGTGCCACCTGTCCACCGCGGGGTCGGTGGAGCTGATCCGCTGGGCCAAGAAGCGCGGCATCCGGGTGACCGCCGAGGTCACCCCGCACCACCTGCTGCTGACCGACGAGCTGGTGCGCGACTACGACGCCCGCTACAAGGTCAACCCGCCGCTGCGCCGCGAGGAGGACGTGCTCGCGGTCCGCGAGGGTCTCGCCGACGGCACGATCGACATCGTCGCGACCGACCATGCCCCGCACCCGGCCGAGAACAAGGCCTGCGAGTGGCAGGCCGCGGCCAACGGCATGGTCGGCCTGGAGAGCGCGCTGCGGGTGGTGCACCAGTCGATGGTCTCCACCGGCATGCTGGACTGGGCCGACGTCGCACGGGTCATGAGCACCACCCCGGCGCAGATCGGACGTCTCGACGGGTTCGGCTCGCTGACCTCGGGCGCGCCTGCGCACATCACGCTGTACGACCCGTCGGCCGAGGGCGTGTTCACCGAGTCCGATCTGCACGGTCGCAGCCGCAACTCGCCGTACCTGGGCAGGGAGCTGCCGGGACGCGTGCAGTGGACCATCCACGGCGGCACCGTCACGGTCGCCGACGGCGACCTGCAGGAGCTGTCAGCATGAGTCGTGAACTGGCGATTCTGGTCACGGTCGCCGTCGCGGTCCTGATCCTCGTCGCGATGGCGATCGGATGGCGACGACGCGTTCGCCGGGACTCCGCCCTGACCGCGCCCATCGGAGTCCCGGAGCACGCGGAGGTCGTCGCTCGTCACGAAGTGCTTTACGTCGCGACGACCGCACACGACCAGCCGCTCGAGCGCATCGCGATGACACCGCTGGCGTACCGGGCCCGCGGCGAGCTCGCACTCACCGACAGGGGAGCGGCGCTCAGCCTCGACGGTGCGCCCACCGTGTTCATCGCAACCGAACGGCTGCTCGCAGCCGACCTCGCCACCGTCGCCATCGACCGTGTCGTGGAGCCGAACGGACTGATCCGCCTCGTGTGGCGGGTCACCGACGGCACCATCGTAGATTCGTACCTGCGCCCCGCATCCGCCGGGTCGCAGCAGATCCTCCCCGAGCTGCAGCGCCTCGTCGCCGGCTCGGAGAACGGAGAACAGCCGTGACCAGTCCCACCCCCGGGGCGCAGTCCCCGCTCACGTCGGCCGTGCTCGTCCTCGAGGACGGCACCCGCTATGCCGGCCGCGCCTACGGCGCCCTCGGCACCACCCTGGGCGAGGTCGTCTTCGCCACCGGCATGTCCGGCTATCAGGAGACCCTCACCGACCCCTCCTACGCCGGTCAGATCGTGCTGCAGACCGCACCGCACATCGGCAACACCGGCATGAACCGCGAAGACGATGAGTCCTCGAAGATCTGGGTCGCCGGATACATCGTCCGCGACCCCGCACGCCGCGCCTCGAACTGGCGCGCCGAGGAGTCCCTCGACGACGCCCTGGTGCGCGACGGCATCGTCGGCATCAGCGGCGTCGACACCAGGGCGATCACCCGACGCATCCGCGACAGGGGTGCCATGCGCGGCGGCATCTTCTCCGGATCGGATGCCGGGCTGGATGCCGATGAACAGCTGCGGCGCGTCACGGCGGCGCCGGAGATGGCCGGGCAGAACCTGTCGGCCGAGGTCTCGGTCGCCCAGGCCCGGGTGATCCCCGCGACCACCGATCGCATCGGCAACCTCGCGGTGCTCGACCTCGGCGTGAAGCAGTCCACGCTCGACAACCTCGCCCGGCTCGGCTTCGACGTGCACGTGCTGCCGCAGTCGTCGAGCTTCGCCGACATCCGGGCTGTCGACCCGGTGGGAGTGTTCTACTCCAACGGACCCGGGGACCCGTCCGCCTCCGCCACGCAGGTCGCGGTGCTCCGCGAGGTCCTCGACGCCAGGCTGCCCTACTTCGGCATCTGCTTCGGCAACCAGCTGTTCGGGCGGGCTCTCGGGCTCGGCACCTACAAGCTGGCCTTCGGCCACCGCGGCATCAACCAGCCCGTGCTCGACCGCGCCACCGGCCGCGTGGAGATCACCGCGCACAACCACGGCTTCGCCGTCGAGGCGCCGCTGGAGGGCACGTTCCCCAGCCCGAACGGCTACGGCCTGGTGGAAGTCAGCCACATCGGCCTGAACGATCAGGTCGTCGAGGGGCTGCGCGCCCACGACATCCCGGCGTTCTCGGTGCAGTACCACCCCGAGGCGGCCGCAGGGCCGCACGACGCCCACTACCTCTTCGACCGTTTCCGCGACGTGGTGCTCGCGAACCTCGCTCAGGCCCAGGAAGGCGGCAAGTAATGCCGAAGCGCGACGACATCACCTCCGTTCTGGTCATCGGCTCCGGTCCGATCGTCATCGGCCAGGCCTGCGAGTTCGACTATTCGGGCACCCAGGCGTGCCGGGTGCTGCGCGAGGAGGGCGTCCGCGTCATCCTGGTGAACTCCAACCCCGCCACGATCATGACCGACCCGGACTTCGCCGACGCGACCTACATCGAGCCGATCACCCCCGAGGTGATCGAGACGATCATCGCCAAGGAGAAGCCGGATGCCATCCTGCCGACCCTCGGCGGGCAGACCGCGCTGAACGCCGCCATGGCCCTGCACGAGCGCGGCATCCTGGAGAAGTACGACGTCGAGCTGATCGGCGCGAAGGTCGACGCCATCCGCAAGGGTGAGGACCGCCAGATCTTCAAGGAGCTCGTCATCGAGGCGGGCGCCGACGTCGCCGCCTCGCGGATCTGCCACACCATGGACGAGATCCTCGCGGGCGCCGAGGAGCTCGGCTACCCGCTGGTGGTGCGCCCGTCCTTCACGATGGGCGGACTGGGCTCGGGCTTCGCCTACGACGAGCAGGACCTGCGCCGCATCGCCGGCGCCGGCCTGCACGACTCGCCCACGCACGAGGTGCTGCTGGAGGAGTCCATCCTGGGCTGGAAGGAGTACGAGCTCGAGCTCATGCGCGACACGGCCGACAACACGGTCGTGGTGTGCTCGATCGAGAACGTCGACCCGGTGGGCGTGCACACCGGCGACTCGATCACGGTCGCCCCGGCGCTCACGCTCACCGACCGCGAGTACCAGAAGATGCGCGACATCTCGATCGACATCATCCGCGCCGTGGGCGTGGACACCGGCGGCTGCAACATCCAGTTCGCCGTCGATCCGAGCAACGGGCGCATCATCGTGATCGAGATGAACCCGCGCGTCTCGCGCTCCTCCGCGCTGGCGTCGAAGGCGACCGGGTTCCCGATCGCCAAGCTCGCCGCCAAGCTCGCCCTCGGCTACCGGCTCGACGAGATCCCGAACGACATCACCGGTGTGACGCCCGCCAGCTTCGAGCCGACGCTCGACTACGTGGTCGTCAAGGTGCCGCGCTTCGCCTTCGAGAAGTTCCCGGCGGCGGATGCCACGCTGACGACCACCATGAAGTCGGTCGGCGAGGCGATGGCGATCGGCCGCAACTACACAACGGCCCTGCAGAAGGCGCTGCGCTCGCTCGAGCAGCGCGGCTCGTCCTTCCACTGGGGCGCCGAGGAGCGCTCCGTCGAGGAGCTGCTCGAGATCGCGAAGACCCCGACCGACGGCCGCATCGTGGTGCTGCAGCAGGCGCTGCGCAAGGGCGCCACGATCGAGCAGGCGTTCGAGGCGACGGCGATGGACCCGTGGTTCCTCGACCAGATCGTGCTGATCAACGAGGTGGCGCAGGCCGTCGCGGACGCCGCGGAGCTCGACGCCGCGACGCTGCGCCAGGCCAAGGAGCACGGCTTCTCGGACGCCCAGATCGGGCAGCTGCGCGGCATCGACGAGGCGGAGGTGCGCGGCATCCGCCACGCCTTCGACCTGCGACCCGTCTACAAGACCGTCGACACTTGCGCGGGGGAGTTCCCCGCGCTGACCCCGTACCACTACTCCAGCTACGACTTCGAGACCGAGGTGGCGCCGTCCGAGCGCACCAAGGTGGTCATCATCGGGTCCGGGCCGAACCGCATCGGGCAGGGCGTGGAGTTCGACTACTCCTGCGTGCACGCGTCGTTCGCGCTGTCGGATGCCGGGTACGAGACGATCATGGTCAACTGCAACCCCGAGACCGTCTCGACGGACTACGACACCTCGGACCGGCTGTACTTCGAGCCGCTCACGCTCGAGGACGTGCTGGAGGTGCTCGACGCCGAGGCTCGCAGCGGGACGATCCTCGGCGTGGTCTGCCAGCTGGGCGGTCAGACGCCGCTGGGTCTGGCGAAGGGCATCGAGGCGGCCGGATACACGGTGCTGGGGACCAGCCCCGCGGCGATCGACCTCGCCGAGGAGCGCGAGCTGTTCTCGCGGCTGCTCGACGACGCGGGCCTGGTGGCACCGCGCAACGGGACCGCGATCGACGTCGAGGGTGCGGTGCGCATCGCCGAGGAGATCGGCTACCCGGTGCTGGTGCGGCCCAGCTTCGTGCTCGGCGGCCGCGGCATGGAGATCGTCTACGACACCTCGTCGCTGCGCGACTACTTCGTGCGCACGGCGGGCAACGTGATCATCGAGGAGGGCAAGCCGCTGCTGGTGGACCGCTTCCTCGACGACGCGATCGAGCTCGATGTCGACGCCCTGTTCGACGGCACCGACCTGTACATCGGCGGCATCATGGAGCACCTCGAGGAGGCCGGCATCCACTCCGGCGACTCCAGCTGCTCGCTTCCGCCGATGTCGCTGGGACGCTCGCAGATCGCGCGGGTGCGCGAGGCCACCCGCGCGATCGCGCAGGGCGTGGGCGTGCGTGGCCTGCTGAACGTGCAGTTCGCGATCAGCGCCGGAGTGCTGTACGTGATCGAGGCCAACCCGCGCGCCAGCCGCACGGTGCCCTTCGTGTCGAAGGCGCTCGGCTTCCCGCTCGCGAAGGCAGCCAGCCGCATCATGGCCGGTGCCACGGTGGGCGAGCTCATCGCCGAGGGCATGCTGCCCGAGCAGGACGGGTCGAGTGTGCCGCTGGGCGCGCCGATCGCCGTCAAGGAGGCCGTGCTGCCGTTCAAGAGGTTCCGCACCCACGACGGCAAGGTCGTGGACTCGGTGCTCGGACCGGAGATGCGCTCGACCGGCGAGGTGATGGGCATCGCAGCCGACTTCCCGACGGCGTTCGCCAAGAGCCAGGCGGCCGCGTACGGTGGGATGCCCACCTCCGGCACCGTGTTCATCTCGGTCGCCGACTCCGACAAGCGCGAAGTGATCCTGCCCGCCCACCGGCTGTCGCAGCTCGGATTCTCGCTGCTGGCCACGGAGGGCACCGCTGAGATCCTCGCGCGCAACGGCATCGATGTCGCCCTGGCCGCCAAGTACAGCGAGACGCAGAACAGCGGCGAGCGCAACATCGTCGACCTGATCAACGACGGCGAGATCGACATCGTCGTGAACACGCCCAGCGGCGGAGCGGCGCGCGCCGACGGCTACGAGATCCGGGCGGCCGCGGTCGCGGCGGACAAGGCGCTGTTCACCACGATGGCGGTGCTGGGCGCGGCGGTCAGCGGAATGGATGCCGCGAACGAGGGCTTCTCGGTGCGCAGCCTGCAGGAGTACGACCTCGATCGTCAGGGGGCGCGATGACCGCAGCGTTCGGTGCGCGCCTGCGCGCGGCGCTGGATGCCCACGGACCGCTGTGCGTGGGCATCGACCCGCACGCCGCGCTGCTGGACCGCTGGGGCCTGCCGCAGGACGCGCACGGGCTGCGTGCCTTCGGGCTGGCGGTGGTGAAGGCCGCCGCCGGCCGCGTGGGCGTGGTCAAGCCGCAGGTCGCGTTCTTCGAGCGCTTCGGCTCCGCGGGCTTCGCCGCGCTGGAGGACGTGATGGCCGCGGCCCGCGACGCGGGACTGATCGTGCTCGCGGATGCGAAGCGCGGCGACATCGGCTCGACGATGGCCGGTTACGCGTCGGCGTGGCTCGAGCCCGGTTCACCGCTGGAGGCCGATGCCGTCACCGTGAGTCCGTATCTCGGCCCGGAGTCGCTGCGCGAGACCATCACCGCCGCGGTGCGTGCCGGCAAGGGCGTGTTCGTGCTCGCCGCGACCAGCAACCCCGAGGCGGCAGCGCTGCAGACCGCGCGCACGGTGGACGTCGCCGCGACCGACGATCAGTCGGTCGCCCAGCGCGTGGTGCGCGATGTCACCTGGGCGAACGGGTCCCCGGCCTTCGCGGACGGCCTCGGCCCGGTCGGCGTGGTGATCGGCGCGACCGTGGATCTCGCGGAGGCGGGGCTGAGCGCGCAGCAGCTGGCGGCGACCCCGGTGCTCGCCCCCGGCTTCGGCGCGCAGGGGGCGGAGCCGGCCGATCTGATCGCGCGATTCGGCCCGGTCGCCTCGCAGGTGCTCGCGAGCGAGAGCCGCAGCATCCTGAGCGCCGGTCCCGGCGCCATCGCGGCGACGATCACCGATCGCGCCGCTCGATATCAGGAGGTCATCCGTGGCTGAAGGTCGTGTCGTGCCCGAGGTCGATCGCGCGGCCGCGTCCCGGCGCGCGCTGCAGCGCCGTCGCGCCCGCGCAGCGCTGAAGCGGGATCTGGCGACCAGGGTGACCGCGCCGCAGGAGATCCTGCGGCGCGCCCTGGAGGATGCCGATTCGGATGCCGCCACGCTGCGCATCACGGACTTCCTGATGGCGCTGCCCGCCATCGGCGCCAGCAAGCGCGACCGCATCCTCGAAGAGCTGCGCATCTCGCCGGTCAAGCGCCTCGGAGGTCTCGGCGTGCGCCAGCTCGCCGCACTGTCCGAGTGGCTGGACCGCCGCTTCCCGCCGCACACCGCGCGCCCGGGTCGCAGCAGGCTGCTGGTGCTGGCGGGGCCCACCGCCGTCGGCAAGGGCACGGTGGCCGCGCAGATCCGTGCGCAGCATCCCGAGATCCATCTCTCGGTGTCGGCGACCACGCGCGCGCCGCGCCCCGGCGAGGTCGACGGGGTGCACTACTTCTTCGTGGACGACGCCGAGTTCGACCGCCTGATCGCAGACGGTGAGCTGCTCGAGCACGCCACCGTGCACAACAGGCACCGCTACGGCACCCCGCGCGGTCCTGTCGACGCCGCTCTGGCCGCAGGCAGGACGGTGCTGCTGGAGATCGATCTGCAGGGTGCCCGCCAGGTGCGGGCCGCCGAGCCGTCGGCATCCCTGGTCTTCCTGCTGCCACCGTCCTGGGACGAACTGGTGAAACGGCTCGTCGGCCGCGGCACCGAGGATGCCGAGGAGCGCGCCCGCCGGCTGCGCACAGCGCGCATCGAGCTGGCCGCCCAGCAGGAGTTCGATTACGTCGTCGTGAACGCCGACGTCGCCACCGCGGCGCGCGAGGTCGTAGAATTGTCCACGAGCGCTGCGCGCTGAACGCCTGCGCGCGCCCGACATCTACTTCGCGACACGTCATCATCCGATGAAGCGTCGCCTGACCAGGAGGTCCACCATGGCCGCAAGCAACCAGGGCATCATCGACCCGCCGATCGACAACCTGCTCGAGCGGGTCGAGTCGAAGTACGAGCTCGTGATCTACGCGTCCAAGCGCGCGCGTCAGATCAACGACTACTACTCCGACCTGCACGAGGGCAACCTGTTCGACAACGTCGGACCGCTGGTCGACTCCTCCGTCGAGGACAAGCCGCTGACGATCGCCCTGCACGAGATCAACGAGGACAAGCTCCGCATCCGCCACGCCGAGTGACACTCCTTCCCCTGTGAGCCGCCGACGTCCGCACGCGGATGTCGGCGGCTTCCTGCACACTGGCACCGGGCCGAGCGCGGCCCTGCACGACCGACCCGCTTTGGAGCACACATGAGCGCGCTGCGCCTGTTCACGTCCGAATCCGTCACCGAGGGGCACCCGGACAAGATCTGCGACCAGATCTCCGACAGCGTGCTGGATGGGCTGCTGGCGGTCGACAGCGGCTCTCGCGTCGCAGTCGAGACGCTGGTGACCACCGGCCTCGTCCACGTGGCGGGCGAGATCCGCACGGATGGATACGTCGACATCCCCACGATCGTGCGGGACGTCGTCAACGGCATCGGATACACCTCCAGCGAGACCGGCTTCGACGGCTCGTCGTGCGGGGTGACCGTGTCGGTCGGGGAGCAGTCGTCGGACATCGCGAACGGCGTCGACAACGCGCAGGAGCGCCGTGACGGCGGTTCGACCGATCCTCGGGATGAACTCGGCGCGGGCGACCAGGGCATCATGTTCGGCTTCGCCACGAACGAGACGCCGCAGCTGATGCCGATGGCGGCGTGGACCGCGCACCGCATCGCGGAGCGTCTCACCGAGGTGCGCCGCTCCGGCGAGCTCGCCTTCCTGCGGCCTGACGGCAAGACGCAGGTCACCCTGGGGTATGACGGCTTCACGCCCAAGACCGTGGACGCCGTGGTGCTCTCCACCCAGCACCACCCCGACATCGCACAGGACGAGCTGAAGGCGCTCGTGCGGCAGAAGGTCATCGACCCGGTGCTCGCGCAGACCGGGCTGGACCTCGCCGCCGACCTGAAGTACTACATCAACCCCGCGGGGCCGTTCGTCACGGGCGGGCCGAAGGGCGACGCGGGCCTCACCGGCCGCAAGATCATCATCGACACCTACGGCGGTGCTGCAAGGCACGGCGGTGGCGCCTTCAGCGGCAAGGACCCGTCCAAGGTCGACCGCTCGGCGGCGTACGCGATGCGCTGGGTCGCCAAGAACGTCGTCGCCGCCGGGCTGGCGGAGCGCGCGGAGGTGCAGGTCGCGTACGCGATCGGCGTCGCCCGCCCGGTCGGCCTGTACGTCGAGACCTTCGGCACCGGTGCGGTCTCCGACGACGTGATCACCCGCGCCATCGACCAGGTGTTCGATCTGCGCCCGCAGGCGATCATCGAGGAGCTCGACCTGCTGCGGCCGATCTACGCGCAGACGGCGGCATACGGTCACTTCGGCCGCGAGCTGCCCGACTTCACCTGGGAGCAGACCACCCGCGCCGACCAGCTGCGCCGCGCCGCCGGCGTCTGAGCCGTGGGCGCCGTGCCGGGGCGCGCGCCCGCTCCCGACGGGGGACGGCGCATCGCGCGAGTGCTCATCGACTCGCCGCTCCCGCAGCTGGACCGGCTGTTCGACTACGCCCTGCCCGACGAGCTGGGCGCGGTCGAGCCCGGCGTGCGCGTCAAGGCACCGTTGCGCACTGCCGGCCGCGTGATCGACGGATACGTCGTCGAGATCGCGCGGGAGGCGGATGCGTCGCGCACGCTCTCCGAGATCGAGAGCGTCGTCTCGTCGACCGTGGTGATGCCCGACCGGCTGTACCGGCTGGCCCGCAAGGCCGCTGACCGGGCGGCGGGCTCGGCATCCGACATCCTGCGACTCGCGATCCCCAAGCGCCAGGTGCGCGTGGAGAAGGCCTGGCGCGCGCCCGAGGCGGCCCCGGCACCGTCCGCGGATGCTGTGGGGCGGGCGCGCGAGATCATCGCCGCCTATGACGGACTGGACGGCGTGCTGTCGTCCGCGGGCCGGGCGGCCGTCGAGGCGATCCCGCTGCTGCAGGATGACCACCCCGGGTGGGCGCTGATGCTGGCCGCCGGCGCCGTGCTGCACCTGGCCGACGGACGCTCCAGCGTGCTGGTGGTGCCGGATCATCGCGACCAGGATCGGCTGCTCTCCGCCCTGGCGACGATGCTCGAGGACGACGCGGTGGTGCGCCACGACGCCCGCCAGCCGAATCCCGACAGATACCGCGCCTTCCTGCGGACTCTGGCCGATCAGCCGTGCGTCGTGGTCGGCAACCGCTCGGCGGTCTACTCGCCCGTGCGAGCGGGACTCGTCGCGATCTGGGACGACGGCGACCCGCTGCTGGCCGAACCGCTCGCCCCGTACGTGCACCCCCGCGACGCGGCGCTGATCCGGCAGGTCGAGGAGCAGAGCGCCCTGCTGCTGGTCGGGCACACGCGCTCCACCGATGCCGAGCGGCTGGTGCAGACCGGGTGGCTGCAGGATGTGACCGCCGCGCGTCGCGTCATCCCGCAGGTGCGGCTGAGCACGCCCCAGGAACTCGAGCGCACCGGACAGCGCGTGCCGTCCAGCGCGTTCGCGGCGGCGCGCGCGGCAGCGGCGGAGGGTCCGGTGCTCGTGCAGGTGGCCCGTCCCGGCTTCGCTCCGAGCCTGGTGTGCGCGCAGTGCCGTGCGGCGGCGCGCTGCACCCACTGCGGTGGACCGCTGGGGGCACGTCGTCGCGGCGCAGTGCCGGTGTGCGGGTGGTGCGGCCGCGCGGCCAACTCCTGGCGGTGCGCCCACTGCTCCGCGGAGCAGGTGCGACTCGCGTCGTCGGGCACCGAGCGCACGGCGGACGAGCTGGGCCGGGCGTTCCCCGGCATCCGGGTGATCGTCTCCGACGGCGCGCACCCCGTGCAGCAGGTGGCCGCCGAGCCGGCGCTCGTGGTGGCGACCCGCGGAGCCGAGCCGCTGGCGGCGGGCGGATACCGCGCCGTCATCCTGCTGGACGGGGCGCGGATGCTGCAGGCGCCGGAGCTGCGGATCGCCGAATCGTGCCTGCGCTGGTGGGCCAACGCGGCGGCGCTGGCAGCCGCCGGCGCTCCCATCCACCTGGTCGGGGTCGACGGACCGGTGGCCAGGGCCCTTGCCACATGGACGCCGGCCGCGTACGCCCGCAGCGAGCTGCACGCGCGCCTACCGCTGCGGATGCCCCCGACGACGCGGGTCGGACAGCTCGAAGGCATCCCGGCTTCGGTCCGCGCCGCACTCGACGCGCTCGCGCCGCTGGGCGTCACCGGCGAGGCCGTTCTCGGCCCGCTGCCCGTCGGAGACGACGGCAGGGTGCGCGCGCTGGTGCGCTTCCCGTACTCGGCAGGGCAGGCTGTCGCCGACGCGCTGCGAGCGGCGGTCGTCTCCGACGCCACCCGCAGTCGCCGCCCGCGCGGGGGTGCGAGAGCGTCGCTCTCGGTGCACCTCGATATCCTCGAACCAGAGATCTGACCGCTGGTCCGATCGCCCGACCGACCGGAGAGCATTCATGCGCCTCGTCTTCGCAGGCACCCCCGCCGTCGCCGTTCCCACGCTGCGCGCCCTCGCGGCGCGACACGAGATCGTCGGCGTCGTGACCCGCCCCGACGCGCCGCTGGGCCGCAAGCGCGTGCTCACGCCGTCGCCCGTTGCGGCGGCGGCCGACGAGCTCGGGCTGCCGGTCGTCAAGGCGTCCCGGCTCGACGCGGAGACCACCGAGCGGGTCACCGCGCTGGGGGCCGAGCTCGGCGTGATCGTCGCCTACGGCGGCATCGTCCGCGAGCCGCTGCTGTCGGCGCCGGTGCACGGCTGGATCAATCTGCACTTCTCCCTGCTGCCCGCCTGGCGCGGAGCCGCCCCGGTGCAGCGCGCTCTCATCGCCGGCGACTCCGAACTGGGGGTGAGCGTGTTCCAGCTCGTCCCCGAGCTCGACGCCGGCGACGTGTTCGCGCTGCGCACCGTCGCCGTCCCGGCCGAGGCCACGGCCGACGCGGTGCTCGGGCAGCTCGCAGAGGACGGCGCCGAGGTGACCGCCGGTGTGGTCGGTGAGATCGCCGCGGGCACCGCGTCCGCACGGCCGCAGCGCGGCGAGGCCACTCTGGCGCCGAAGCTCACCCTCGCCGACGGCGAGCTCGACTGGTCGCAGCCGGTGGCCTCTGTCTTCGCCCGCTATCGCGGCGTCACTCCCGAGCCCGGGGCGCACACCACGATCGACGGCGCGCGCCTGAAGATCCTCGCGTCGCATCCCGCGCCGGATGTCCGCGACCTGGCACCGGGAGAGCTGCGCGGCACGAAGAGCGCGGTGCTCGTCGGCACCGCGGAGGGGGCGCTGGAGATCACCCGCGTGCAGCCGGCAGGCAAGGGCCCGATGAGCGCTGCCGACTGGTGGCGCGGACGGCGTCCCGCGCAGACGGTGAGGGCCGGATCATGACCGCGCCGTCGGGGAAGGCAGGCATCCAGCCCGCGCGCTGGGTGGCCTACGACGTGCTGCGTGCGGTCTCGGAGGACGACGCCTACGCGAACCTGCTGCTGCCCAAGCTGATCGAGCAGGCGGGGCTGAACGCCCAGGACGCCGCGCTGTCCACCGAGCTGGCCTACGGCACGCTGCGGCGCCGCGGCACGTACGACGCGATCATCGCGGATGCCGCGCGCAGGCCGGTCGCGGACATCGACCCGGCAGTGCTCGATGCGCTGCGGCTGGGCGCGCATCAGCTGCTGGCGACGCGCGTGGCCCCGCACGCCGCCGTGAACGAATCCGTGAACCTGGTGGCCGCCGAGGTCGGACGCGGCGCCTCCGGGTTCGCCAACGCCGTCCTGCGGCGGATCGGTCGCGATGACGCGCAGACGTGGCAGGAGCGCATCGAACAGGGTGCCCGCTCCGACGACGAGCGGCTCTCGCTGCGCACCGCGCATCCGGTCTGGGTGATCCGCGCGCTGCGGCGCGCTCTGGCGGCCGAGGGTCGCGCCGACGAGCTGGACGACCTGCTGCAGGCGGACAACGTCTCGCCCGAGGTGACACTGGTCGCGCTTCCGGGGCTGGCCGAGCGCGGCGAGCCCGCGCGTCCATACGCTCCGACGGCGTTCGGCTCGCCCGGCGGCGACCCGCGCGAGGCGATCGCCGGTGGCGGCGGCGCGATCCGCGTGCAGGACGAGGGTTCGCAGCTGGTGGCGCTCGCGCTGGCCGCCGCCGCGCCCGTGCGGACGGGGGAGAGGTGGCTGGACCTGTGCTCGGGGCCGGGAGGCAAGACGGCGCTGCTGGCGGCGCTCGCGCACCGCGACGGCGCGCGGCTGGAGGCCAACGAGCTCGTGCCCGCCCGCGCGGGACTCGTGCGTCGCGCCGTGCGGCCGCTGCCCATCGAGGTCACCGTGCACGAGCAGGACGGCCGCGAGTTCGCCGCACAGCATCCGGATGCCTTCGACCGGATCCTCGTCGACGCGCCCTGCACCGGTCTGGGGGCGCTGCGCCGTCGCCCCGAGGCTCGCTGGCGCAAGTCGCCGGCCGACGTGGCCGAGCTGGTCGAACTGCAGCGCGAGCTGCTGGACGGCGCCATCGGCGCGCTCGCCCCCGGCGGAATCGTCGCCTACGCGACCTGCTCGCCGCATCTGGCCGAGACGGCGGGGGTGGTGGCCGAGGTGCTGCGCACGCGGCAGGATGTCACCCAGCTGGACGCGCAGGCGGTGCTCGCCGAGATCGCCGCCTCGCCGATCGATCTCGCACGCGCCTCGGACGGCGCGACGCGGCACGCCCAGCTGTGGCCGCACCGGCACGGCACCGATGCGATGTTCCTCGCGCTGCTGCAGCGCACCCCGCAGGAAGGAAGACCGTGAACCTCGCCGACGCACCCCGCATCAACGCCAGCATCCTGGCCGCCGACTTCGTGAACATGCAGGCGGACCTCGCCCGCATCGCCACCGCCGACTTCGTGCACGTCGACGTGATGGACAACCACTTCGTGCCCAATCTGACCTTCGGCCCGCAGATGGTCGAGCGCATCCAGGCGACCAGCCCGATTCCGCTCGACGTGCACCTGATGATCACCGACCCCGACCGCTGGGCTCCCGGCTATGCCGAGCTCGGAGCGGCGAGCGTCACCTTCCACCTCGAGGCCGCCGCCGATCCCGTCGCCCTCGCGCGGACTCTGCGGGCGCGCGGTGCCAGAGCCGGCGTCGCCATCAAGCCGGGAACCGCGGGCGAGTCGCTCCACGACATCCTCGGCGAGTTCGATCAGATCCTGGTCATGACGGTCGAGCCGGGCTTCGGCGGCCAGGGCTTCATGCCCGAGACGATGCCCAAGCTGCGCGCGCTGCGCGATGCGGCTCGCCGCCGCGGCTCGAACGTGTGGCTGCAGGTCGACGGGGGGATCTCCGATGCGACCATCGCGCAGGCCGCCGAGGCCGGAGCGGACACGTTCGTGGCGGGATCGGCCGTGTACGGCGCCGACGACATCGAGGCCGCCGTCACGCGGCTCCGGCATCTCGCCCGAGCGGCTAGCCTGGAATCGTGAAGACTTTCGACGAGCTGTTCGCCGAGCTCCAGCGCACCGCCGAGGCCCGCCCTGAGGGCTCGGGCACGGTCGCTCAGCTGGACCGCGGCGTGCACGCGATCGGCAAGAAGATCGTCGAAGAGGCCGCCGAGGTGTGGATGGCAGCCGAGTACGAGAGCGACGAGAACGCGGCCGAGGAGATCTCTCAGCTGCTGTACCACCTGCAGGTGATGATGCTCGCCAAGGGGCTGAGCCTGGAGGACGTCTACCGACATCTGTGAGCGCGTCCCCATCCGACCGCTCGAACAGAAGGACCTCCATGCTGCGCATCGCCGTTCCCAACAAGGGCTCGCTCTCCGAGACAGCCGCCGAGATGCTCGCCGAAGCCGGCTACACCGGCCGGCGCGATCCCAAGACCCTGCACGTCGTCGACGCCGACAGCGACGTCGAGTTCTTCTATCTGCGTCCGCGTGACATCGCCACCTACGTGGCCTCCGGCGCCCTCGATGTCGGGATCACCGGCCGCGACCTGCTGCGGGACGTGCGCCAGGACGACGCGCGGGAGATCGAGCAGCTGGGCTTCGCCCGCTCGACCTTCCGCTTCGCCGCGCCTCCCGGGAAGTACGCCACTCTCGAGGACCTCGAGGGTGTGCGCGTGGCCTCCGCATACCCGGGGCTGGTCGACGACTTCCTGCGCGAGCACGGCGTCAGCGCCGAGCTGGTGCCGCTGGACGGCGCCGTCGAATCCGCCGTGCAGCTGGGGGTCGCCGACGTGATCGCCGACGTCGTCGAGACCGGCACGACGCTGCGCCAGGCGGGGCTGGAGATCTTCGGCCCGGTCATCATCGAGTCCGAGGCCGTGCTGATCAGCCGTCCGGGCGACGCTCCGGGCACGGCGCGTCTGCTGCGCCGCCTGCGCGGGGTGATGGTGGCGCGACGCTACGTGCTGCTGGACTACGACCTGCCCGCTCGCCTGGTCGACCAGGCCACGGCGATCGCCGGCGGACGCGAGTCGCCGACCATCTCCCCGCTGCGCGATCCCGAATGGGTCGCCGTCCGGGTGATGATCCCGCGCAAGGGCATGAACCAGGTGATGGACGATCTGTACGCGCTGGGCGCACGCGCCATCCTGGTCACCGCGATCCACGCGGCGAGGCTCTGATGTCACTGGCAGCGCGCGTCATCCCCTGCCTGGATGTGGCTGCCGGCCGCGTCGTGAAGGGCGTGAACTTCAAGGATCTGCGCGACATGGGCGACCCGGTCGAGCTGGCCGCGCACTACGCCGCGCAGGGCGCGGACGAGATCACCTTCCTCGACGTCACCGCAACCGTCGATGACCGCTCCACCACCTTCGATGTGGTCCAGCGCACCGCCGAGCACGTCTTCGTGCCGCTGACCGTCGGCGGTGGGGTGCGGTCGGCGGAGGACGTCGCGCGCCTGCTGGGGGTCGGGGCCGACAAGGTGGGCGTGAACTCGGCGGCCATCGCCAGGCCCGGGCTGATCGACGAGATCGCCGACCGCTTCGGCGCTCAGGTGCTCGTGCTCTCGCTGGATGTCAAGCGCGCTGCGACCACGGCATCCGGCTTCGTCGTCACCACCCACGGCGGCCGGGCCGAGACGACGCTGGATGCGCTGGACTGGGCGCGCGAGGCCATCGAGCGCGGTGCCGGCGAGCTGCTGGTGAACTCGATCGACGCGGACGGGACCAAACACGGGTTCGACCTGGAGCTGGTCGCCCTGATGCGCGAGTTCTCGTCCGTGCCGGTGATCGCGTCCGGCGGAGCGGGTTCCGTCGACGACTTCGCACCGGCGATCCGGGCGGGGGCGGATGCCGTGCTGGCCGCGAGCGTGTTCCACAGCGGGCAGCTCACGGTCGGTCAGGTCAAGGACGCGCTGCGCGCCGACGGCGTGGTGGTGAGGTGAGCGTGTCCGTCGAATCCGACATCGAGCGCGTCGCGTGGAACCCCGACGGGCTCGCCCCCGTGATCGTGCAGCAGTTCGACACGCGCGAAGTGCTGATGCTGGCGTGGATGGATGCCGAGGCCCTCCGGCGCACTCTCACCGGCGGACGCGCCGTGTACTGGTCCCGCTCGCGGCAGGAGTACTGGCGCAAGGGCGACACATCCGGCAACACGCAGCGGGTCCACGGCGTCGCCGTCGACTGCGACGGCGATGCGA
This sequence comes from Microbacterium sp. ARD32, assembly GCF_031844385.1. NCBI lineage: Bacteria > Bacillati > Actinomycetota > Actinomycetes > Micrococcales > Microbacteriaceae > Microbacterium > Microbacterium sp. ARD32. Next base: position 1,263,588 of record NZ_JAUZVD010000001.1, on the reverse strand, counting down.
TCCTGCTCACCGTCGACCAGCACGGCCCCGCCTGCCACACCGGCACGCGCACCTGCTTCGACGGACGAGACCTGCACGCAGCAGCGACCGAGGGGGAGGGAGCGTGAAGCGGGCGCGCATGTACGCCGTCGTCGGCTTCCTGATCGCAGGCGGCATCGGCACCATCTCGGCCACGCAGACCTGGATCATGGCGCGGCGGGTGGATGCCGCCGAGCCGCTTCTGGTGACCGGTGCAGATGCCGTGCCGCTGCTGGCGGCGCTCTCGCTGGCGGTGCTCGCGCTGGGCGCGGCTCTCTCGATCGCCGGCCGTGCCCTGCGCTACGTGCTCGCGGTGCTCGGGCTGGGCGCCGCGGCGGCGCTCATCGCCGGCACCCTGCCGATCTCGCTCGACCCGCCGTTGTCATCGGTCGCGCCGGTGCTCACCAAGGCCACCGGTCTGAGCGGCGGGAAGGCCCTGCAGGCACTCGTCACCGCACTCGAGCCGACCGCCTGGCCGGTCGCCGCGCTGATCGCGTGGACGCTGCTTCTGGCGGCATCCGCGTTCGTGCTGCTCACCGCCCACCGCTGGAAGGCGGGCGGGCGCCGGTACGAGCAGAATCCCGCGGTTCGGCACGCGGATGCCGGCCCGCTGGACCCGGTGGATTCCTGGGACGAGCTGTCGCACGGGACGGATCCGACCGGGCCTTCCCGATAGACTGATGACATCGTCGACCTCCCGGAGGAGAACATGACCAACCCGATCGCCGACCCCGGACACGGACACTCGCCTGCTGCGTGGACCGCTGTCGTGATCATGCTCGTCGCCTTCGCGATCGGCACCTTCTTCTTCTGCCTGCCGAACGGCTCCGGCGTCGTGGGCGTGTGGATCTCGGCCGCCTTCGTGGTCATCGGTGCCGTCGTCGGCCTGGTCATGGCCAAGGCGGGCTGGGGAGTGAAGGGCCCCAAGTACACGCCCAAGGGACACTGATGGTGCTCGCCGACCTGACGGCCGGCGCAGTCGAGGACGCCGAGCGGCGCGCTCTGGCCCGGCCCCTGGCCGACGTCGAGCGCGATGCTCTCGAGCGCCCGGCGGCCCGCGATGTCCTCGCAGCGCTCGCACCCGCCGACCGCGTGAAGATCATCGCCGAGGTCAAGCGGGCGAGCCCGTCTCGGGGTGCGCTGGCGGAGATTCCCGACCCCGCGCTGCAGGCCGCGCTGTACGAGCAGGGCGGCGCGTCCGCGATCAGCGTGCTGACCGAGGAGCGCCGCTTCGGCGGCAGCCTGGCGGACCTGGAGGCGGTCACCGCGCGCGTCTCGCTGCCCGTGCTGCGCAAGGACTTCATCGCGACGCCGTATCAGGTGCTCGAGGCGCGCGCCGCCGGCGCGGATCTGGCGCTGCTGATCGTCGCAGGGCTGCCGGTGAAGGTGCTGCACGAGCTGTACACACTGATCCGCGAACTCGGCATGACTGCGCTGATCGAGACGCACTCCGCCGAGGAGCTCGAGGTCGCGATCGACCTGGGCGCCGAGCTGATCGGCGTGAACGCCCGCAACCTCAAGACCCTCGAGCTGGACCGTGACCTGTTCGCGCGCCTGGCCGACCGGATCCCCGACACGGCGATCCGCGTGGCTGAATCGGCCGTGCTCGCACCGGACGACGTTCGCCGCTACCGAGAGGCCGGGGCCGACGTGGTGCTGATCGGCGAGGCGCTGGTCACCGGCGACCCGGTCGCCACCCTCGACGCGTTCCTCGCGGCCGGCGATCTGCCGGTGCGCGGGGGAGAGGAGTAGACGCAGTGGGACTTCGCGACCAGCACGGACCGCTGTTCGGCGATTACGGCGGGCGGTACATGCCGGAGTCGCTCATCGCGGCGATCGATGAGCTGACGGCGGCCTATGAGGACGCGATCGCCGACTCCGCGTTCCGCGCGGAGCTGGCCGCTCTGCTGCACTCCTACGCCGGACGGCCCTCGCCGATCACCGAGGTGCCGCGCTTCGCCGAGCACGCCGGCGGTGCGCGGGTGTTCCTCAAGCGCGAGGACCTGAATCACACCGGCTCGCACAAGATCAACAACGTGCTCGGGCAGGCGCTGCTGACCAGACGACTGGGCAAGACGCGCGTGATCGCCGAGACGGGCGCGGGGCAGCATGGAGTGGCGACCGCGACCGCGGCCGCGCTGTTCGGGCTGGACTGCACGATCTACATGGGCGAGGTCGACACCGAGCGGCAGGCGCTGAACGTCGCGCGCATGCGACTGCTCGGTGCCGAGGTCGTCGCGGTGAAGACCGGGTCCCGCACGCTCAAGGACGCCATCAACGACGCTTACCGCGATTGGGTGGCGACGGTCGAGACCACGAACTACATCTTCGGCACGGCGGCCGGTCCGCACCCCTTCCCGGCGATGGTCCGCGACTTCCAGAAGATCATCGGCGAGGAGGCGCGCGAGCAGCTGCTCACCGAAGCCGGCCGGCTGCCCGATGCGGTCGTGGCGTGCGTGGGCGGCGGCTCGAACGCCATCGGCATGTTCGACGCCTTCCTGGACGACGCCGGGGTCAAGCTCTACGGCGTGGAGGCCGCCGGCGACGGCGTGGACACGCCGAAGCATGCCGCCTCGATCGAACGCGGGCGTCCCGGAGTGCTGCATGGCGCCAGGACGTACGTGCTTCAGGACGAGGACGGTCAGACCGTGGAATCGCACTCGATCTCGGCCGGCCTGGACTACCCCGGCGTCGGTCCCGAGCACGCCTGGCTCAGCGACATCGGTCGCGCCGAGTACATCCCCGCCACCGACGACGAGGCGATGCAGGCGCTGCGACTGCTGAGCAGAACAGAGGGCATCATCCCGGCCATCGAGTCGGCGCACGCGCTGGCCGGCGCGCTGCGCGTCGGAAGCGAACTGGGCCCGGATGCCGTGATCGCCGTGTGCCTGTCGGGTCGCGGTGACAAGGACATGGACACCGCCGCACGCTATTTCCACCTGTACGACGAGAAGGACGCGTCGTGAGCCGTGTCGAGGAGGCGATCCGCCGAGCCCATGACTCCGGACGCGGTGCCTTCGTCGGATACCTGCCGATCGGGTTCCCCGATCTGCAGACCAGCATCGATGCCGCGCTCACGCTGGCGCGCAACGGCGTAGACGTGATCGAGCTGGGTCCGCCCTACTCGGATCCCGTCATGGACGGCGAAGTCATCCAGCAGGCCACGCAGCAGGCGCTGGCGAACGGCTATCGCACCCGGGACCTGTTCACGGCGGTGCGCGAGATCACCGCGCAGACCGATGTGCCGGTCGTGGTCATGACGTACTGGAACCCGGTGCTGCAGTACGGCATCGACCGCTACGCGGACGACCTGCTCGCGGCCGGCGGTGCCGGACTGATCACCCCCGACATCACTCCCGAGGCAGCCGGGGAGTGGATCGCGGCGAGCAACCGCACGGGGCTGGACCGCATCTTCCTCGCCGCGCCCACCTCCACCGACAAGCGTCTCGACCTGGTCATCTCCTCGTCGACGGGCTTCGTGTACACCGTCTCCACCATGGGCATCACCGGGGAACGGGCCGCGCTCGACCGTGCCGCACGCACGCTCGTCGAACGCATGCGCGCCCGCGGCGCAGCATCCGCCTGCGTGGGCATCGGCATCTCGAACCCCGAGCAGATCGCCGGTGTCGTCGAGTACGCCGACGGCGCGATCGTCGGAACGGCGCTCGTCAAGGCGCTGCGCGACGGAGGCCTCGACGGCCTCGCCGCAACCACCCGAGCCCTTGCCGACGGCACGCCGTCGGCGCGATTCGCGACAGGAAACTAGACTCACTCTCATGTCCCTTGCGCTTCACAGCCTCATCTCGAGCGTGCCCGCCAGCATCCCGAGCCCGCCGGTCAGCACCTTCCCGATCTTCGGCCTCACCATCCACTACTACGCGCTGTGCATCATCGCGGGGATCATCGCGGCCACCTTCATCACGAACCACCGCCTCACCAAGCGCGGGGCGGAGCGGTGGGTCGTCATCGACATCGCCATCCTCGCCGTGCCGCTGGCGATCATCGGCGCGCGCATCTTCCACGTGCTCACCCACTTCAACTTCTACTTCGGGCCCGGGAAGAACACCTGGAACCCGTTCGAGCCCGGCTCGGTGTGGGCGATCTGGGAGGGCGGCATCGCCATCTTCGGCGCGTTGATCGGCGGTGGCATCGGCGCGTACCTCGGATGCCGGTGGACCGGCATCCGGTTCTGGACCTTCGCCGACGCGCTCGCACCCGGACTGCTGCTCGCGCAGGCCATGGGCCGCTTCGGCAACTGGTTCAACCACGAGCTGTTCGGCCTGCCGACAGACCTGCCCTGGGGACTGGAGATCGAGTCCACCAACTCCGCCTTCCCTCCTGGCCTTCCCGATGGCACCCTGTTCCATCCGACCTTCCTCTACGAGGTGATCTGGAACGGCCTGGGCGTGCTCGTGCTGCTGTGGCTCGGCCGCAGGCTGCGCCTGCAGTGGGGCAAGCTGTTCGCGGTCTACCTGATCTGGTACAGCGCCGGACGCATCGTGTGGGAATCGATCCGCATCGACCCCAGCGAGGTGTTCCTGGGCCTGCGCAGCAACGTGTGGGCGGCGATCATCGGCGTGCTGGTCGGCATCGTCATCCTGATCGTGCAGACACGCCGTCACACCGGCTTCGAGTCGTCCCCGTACACAACGGGCCGGGAGCCCGCCGGCGGCGATGTAGAATCTGAGCACGATTCCCACGATTACGTCGACCTGAGTGAGCCTCCGGCCGACGAGATCGACGCAGGAGCACCCGCCACAAGCACAGCTCCCTAGAGCGAGACCTCGCCCGAGGCGTCTCGCAGCGTGTGATCCTTCACACTGAACGAGCGGGCCAACGCTGTCCCCGGTTTCACGACTAACACTGAGGACGGTGACTGGTGTACTTCCAGCCTCCCTACGGCGCCTCCGGCGCTTACCCCCCGAAGCAGGGGATGTACAACCCCGCCCACGAGAAGGATGCCTGCGGCCTGGCCATGGTCGCGACACTCCGCGGGGAACCCGGCCACGACATCATCGCGCTGGCGCTGGAAGCGCTGCGCAACCTGGAACACCGCGGTGCGATCGGCTCTGACGCCGGCACCGGCGACGGGGCCGGCATCCTCACGCAGATGCCGGACGCGTTCCTCCGCTCAGTCGCAGACTTCGAGCTCCCCTCGCTCGGCGAGTACGCCGCGGGCCTCGCGTTCCTCCCTCTGGAGTCGAGCGCACGCCGCGAGCAGAAGGCCGGCATCGAGCGCATCGCCGCCGAAGAAGGGCTCACGGTGCTCGGGTGGCGAGTCGTCCCCACCGCCAACGAGCACCTCGGCAAGCTCGCCGACGAGGTGCGTCCCGCCTTCGAGCAGCTCTTCGTCTCATCGTCCGACGGGCTCTCCGGCCTCGCGCTGGACCGTATCGCCTACCGACTCCGCAAGCGCGCGGACCACGAGGTCGGCGCCTACTTCGTCTCCCTCTCGGCACGCACGCTCGGGTACAAGGGCATGGTCACCACCCTGCAGCTGGAGCCGTTCTACCCCGACCTGCAGGACGAGCGGTTCGCCTCGGAGCTCGCCGTCGTGCACTCGCGCTACTCCACCAATACGTTCCCGTCGTGGCCGCTCGCCCAGCCGCTGCGCATGCTCGCCCACAACGGCGAGATCAACACCATCGGCGGCAACCGCAACTGGATGCGCGCGCGTCAGTCGCAGCTCGAGTCCGAGCTGCTCGGCGACATGGCCCCGCTGCTGCCGATCTGCCCGGATGGGGCCAGCGACTCGGCTTCCTTCGACGAGGTGCTCGAGCTGCTCACCCTCACCGGACGCAGCCTGCCGCACGCGATCATGATGATGGTGCCCGCGGCGTGGGAGAAGCAGAACGATCTCGATCCCGATCTGCGCGCGTTCTACGAGTACCACGCCAATCAGATGGAGCCGTGGGACGGCCCCGCGGCGCTGATCTTCACCGACGGCACCCAGGTCGGCGCCACGCTGGACCGCAACGGTCTGCGGCCGGGACGCTGGACGGAGACGACCGACGGGCTGGTCGTGATCGGCAGCGAGACCGGCGTGCTGGAGTTCGCGCCCGAGCGCATCAAGAGGCGTGGGCGGCTTCAGCCCGGCCGGATGTTCCTCGTCGACACCGCACGGCACCGCATCGTCGAGGACGACGAGATCAAGCGCGAGCTGGCATCCCTGCATCCCTGGGCGGACTGGCTGGCGGAGGGCGCCGTGCGTCTGGCGGACCTTCCCGAGCGCGAGCACATCGTGCATCCTGCGGCATCCATCACCCGCCGCCAGCGCACCTTCGGCTACACCGAGGAGGAGGTGCGGATTCTGCTGACCCCGATGGGGCAGCACGGGGCCGAGCCGCTCGGCGCGATGGGCAGCGACACGCCGATCGCCGTGCTCAGCGACCGCCCGAGGCTGCTGTTCGACTACTTCGTGCAGCAGTTCGCGCAGGTGACCAACCCGCCCCTGGACTCCATCCGGGAAGAGGTCGTGACCAGCCTGCGACTCGGCCTGGGTCCGGAGCGGAACCTGCTCGACTGGGGGCCGGAGCACGCGCGCACGGTGAATCTGGACTTCCCGGTGATCGACAACGACGAGCTGGCGAAGATCCGTCACATCGACCGAGCGCTGCCCGGCCGATCCAGCGCCACGATCCGCGGCCTGTACCACTTCGACGCCGGACCGCACACGCTGCAGGACCGCCTGGCGGAGATGTGCGCCGAAGCGGATGCCGCGATCGAGCGCGGCGCCGAACTGCTCATCCTCTCCGATCGCGACTCCAACAAGGACCTCGTCCCCATTCCGTCGCTGCTGATGGTCGCCGCCGTGCATCACCACCTGATCCGACGCGAGAACCGGATGAAGGTCGGACTCGTCGTCGAGGCGGGAGACGTGCGCGAGGTGCACCATGTCGCCACGCTGATCGGCTACGGTGCATCCGCCGTGAACCCGTATCTGGCGATGGAGACCGTGGAGCATCTGGTCCGCACCGGCTACATCACCGGGCTCACGCCCGAGCAGGCCGTGCACAACGTGATCCACGCGCTCGGCAAGGGCGTGCTGAAGATCATGTCGAAGATGGGCATCTCGACCGTCTCGTCCTACGCAGGCGCTCAGGTGTTCGAGGCGATCGGCCTGAGCCAGGAGCTCGTGGACGCGTACTTCACCGGCACCGAGACCAGACTCGGCGGAATCGGCATCGAGGACGTGTTCGCCGAGAACCAGGCGCGGCACGACTACGCCTATCCCGAGGACGAGGCGGCCCGTGCGCACGAGCGGCTGTGGACCGGTGGGGAGTACCAGTGGCGACGCGACGGCTCGCCGCACCTGTTCAACCCCGACACGGTCTTCCGGCTGCAGCACTCCACGCGCACCCGGCGGTACGACATCTTCCGGGAGTACACCGGCCTGGTCGACGACCAGGCGCGCGAGCTGAAGACCCTGCGCGGGCTGTTCGAGCTGCGCGTGGGGGAGCGGCCGGCCGTGCCGCTGGACGAGGTGGAGCCCGTCAGCGCGATCGTGAAGCGCTTCTCGACGGGTGCGATGAGCTACGGCTCGATCTCGCAGGAGGCGCACGAGACGCTCGCGATCGCGATGAACCGTCTGGGTGCGAAGTCCAACACCGGTGAGGGCGGCGAAGACCCGGAGCGGCTGGTCGATCCCGAGCGGCGCAGCGCCATCAAGCAGGTGGCGTCCGGGCGATTCGGGGTGACCAGCCAGTACCTCACTGAGGCCACCGACCTGCAGATCAAGCTCGCGCAGGGCGCGAAGCCCGGCGAGGGCGGCCAGCTGCCACCGCAGAAGGTGTACCCGTGGGTGGCGCGCACGCGCCACGCGACGCCCGGCGTGGGACTGATCTCGCCGCCGCCGCACCATGACATCTACTCGATCGAGGACCTCAAGCAGCTGATCTTCGACCTGAAGCGGGCGAATCCGAAGGCGCGCATCCACACCAAGCTGGTCAGCCAGTCCGGGATCGGCGCGGTCGCGGCCGGCGTGGCCAAGGCGCTCAGCGACGTGATCCTGGTCGCCGGGCACGACGGCGGCACCGGTGCGAGCCCCCTCAACTCGCTGAAGCACGCCGGCACCCCGTGGGAGCTGGGCCTGGCCGAGACACAGCAGACCCTCATGCTCAACGGCATGCGCGATCGCGTGGTGGTGCAGGTGGACGGCCAGCTCAAGACCGGGCGTGACGTGATCATCGGCGCGCTGCTCGGAGCCGAGGAGTTCGGCTTCGCGACGGCGCCGCTGGTGGTGAGCGGATGCATCATGATGCGGGTGTGCCACCTCGACACCTGCCCGGTGGGGGTCGCGACGCAGAACCCGCTGCTGCGCGCGCGCTTCACCGGCAAGCCGGAGTTCGTCGTGAACTTCATGGAGTTCATCGCTGAAGAGGTCCGCGAGCACCTCGCGGCACTCGGCTTCCGCTCGCTGGATGAGATCATCGGCCGCGCCGACCTGCTGCGCACGGATTCCGCAGTGCAGCACTGGAAGACCCAGGGGCTGGATCTGTCGCCGATCCTCACCGGCCCGCTCTTCCCCGCCGGGGAACCGCGAAAGAGCGGCCGGGTGCAGGATCACGAACTGCACAAGCACTTCGACGCCCGTCTCATCGCACTCTCGGGTGACGCCCTGGAGCACGGCGATCCGGTTCGCATCGACCTGCCGATCCGCAACACCGAGCGCGCGGTCGGCACCATGCTGGGGCACCACGTGACCACCCGCTATGGAGCCGCCGGCCTGCCGCCCGAGACGATCGATGTCACCCTGCGAGGCACCGCCGGACAGTCGCTCGGCGCGTTCATGCCCGCAGGGATCATGCTGCGCCTCGAAGGCGACGCCAACGACTACGTGGGCAAGGGGCTCTCCGGCGGCGACATCGTGATCCGTCCGCCGCGGGAGGCCTCCTTCGCACCGCACGAGAACGTGATCGCCGGCAACGTGATCGGCTACGGCGCAACAGGCGGATCGATGTTCATCTCCGGCGTCGTGGGGGAGCGGTTCCTGGTGCGCAACTCCGGTGCCACGGCCGTGGTGGAGGGGGTGGGTGACCACGCCCTCGAGTACATGACCGGTGGGGTCGCCGTCATCCTCGGCACCACCGGCCGCAATCTCGGCGCCGGCATGTCCGGCGGGGTGGCCTACGTGCACGGACTGCGCGAGTCGCAGGTGAACGCGCAGGCGCTGACCGCCGGCGCGCTGCGGCTGGAAGAACTGGATGACGATGACGCGGCAGTCCTGCAGCGGCTGCTGACAGAGCACCACGAGTGCACCGGCTCCCCGCTGGCTGGCGAACTGCTGACAAATCCGTCGTCGCTGCGATCCGCCTTCGTGAAGGTGCTGCCGCGCGACTACGCGGCGGTGCAGGAGATCCGACGCGAGGCGCAGGCCGCAGGGGACGACCCCGACGGCGAGAGTATCTGGACCCGGATCCTGGAGGTGACCCGTGGCTGACCCGAAGGGCTTTCTGAAGACGACCGAGCGCGAGCTGCCCGCGCGCAGACCGGTGGCCGTGCGCATCATGGACTGGAAAGAGGTCTATGAGGACGGTGATCGCACCGTGCTGCGCCGTCAGGCGGGTCGCTGCATGGACTGCGGTGTGCCGTTCTGCCACTCCGGATGCCCGCTGGGCAACCTCATCCCGGAATGGAACGACCTGACCTGGCGGGACGAGCGCCGCGCCGCGAGCGAGCGCCTGCACGCCACGAACAACTTCCCGGAGTTCACCGGCAGGCTGTGCCCGGCGCCCTGCGAGAGCGCCTGTGTGCTGGGCATCAACCAGCCGGCCGTCACGATCAAGCACATCGAGCAGTCCATCGCGGACGATGCGATCCAGAGCGGATGGGTGCAGCCGCAGCCGCCGCAGCGGCTGACCGGCAAGACCGTCGCCGTGGTCGGATCGGGTCCGGCAGGTCTCGCAGCCGCCCAGCAGCTGACCCGTGCCGGTCACACCGTGGTGGTGTACGAGCGGGACGACAGGATCGGCGGGCTGCTGCGCTACGGCATCCCCGACTTCAAGATGGAGAAGCGGCACGTCGACGCCCGCCTGCAGCAGATGCAGGAGGAGGGCACACGCTTCCGACCCGGGGTCGAGATCGGCGTGCAGCTCTCGTGGAGCGACCTTCGGGCGCGCTACGACGCCGTACTGATCGCGACCGGGGCGACCGTGCCCCGCGACCTGCCCATCCCGGGGCGGGATCTGCCGGGCGTGCACTTCGCGATGGACTACCTGGTGCAGTCCAACCGCGCCGGGGCGGGCGATGAGGTGCCCGACCAGATCACCGCTCAGGGCAAGCACGTCGTCGTGATCGGCGGCGGGGACACCGGGGCCGACTGCATCGGAACGGCGCACCGTCAGGGCGCCCGCAGCGTGACGAACCTCGCGATCGGACGCCGGCCGGGCACGGAGCGCGCTGCGCACCAGCCCTGGCCCACCCAGCCCACGCTCTTCGAGGTGCAGTCCGCGCACGAGGAGGGCGGTGAGCGCGCCTACCTCGCCTCCACCGTGGAGTTCCTGGCGGATGAGCGCGGCGCCCTGCGTGCACTGCGCGTGGCAGAGACGGAGTTCGTCGACGGCAGACGCGTGCCCCGCAGCGGCACGGAGCGCGAGATCCCCGCCGAGCTGGTGCTCATCGCGATGGGCTTCACCGGGCCAGACGCGGACGTGCTCGGCGACGTCGACGCGCCCGCGCTCACCTCGCACGGACTGTTCCAGCGCGATGCGCGGTTCGCATCCTCGGAGCCGGGCGTGTACGTGGCGGGTGATGCCGGCCGCGGCCAGTCTCTGATCGTCTGGGCCATCGCGGAGGGCCGCGCCGCGGCATCCGCGATAGACCGCGACCTGATGGGCGCGACCACGCTGCCGGCGCCCGTCACTGCAACGGATGTCGCACTCGCTGTTCAGCCCGCGTAGGCTGAGCGGCGGCGCCATCGCCATTCCCCCTGTCCCACTCTCACCCTGGAGATGCCGTTGAGACGCGCGAAGATCGTGGCCACACTCGGGCCTGCAACATCGACCTATGAAACGGTCCGAGCACTGATCGAGGCCGGTGTGGACGTTGCAAGGCTGAACCTCAGCCACGGCGACTACTCCGTCCACGAGGCGAACTACGCCAACGTGCGGCGCGCCTCCGACGACGCCGGACGCGCCGTGGCCGTGCTGGTCGACCTTCAGGGCCCGAAGATCCGTCTGGGCAGGTTCGAGGACGGCCCCTACGAGCTCGCCGAGGGCGACATCTTCAAGATCACCACCGAGGACATCCTCGGCAACAAGGAGATCTGTGGCACCACGTTCAAGGGGCTGCCGCAGGACGTCAAGCCCGGAGACTTCCTGCTGATCGACGACGGCAAGGTGCGCGTGCAGGTCGTCGAGACCGACGGCACGGTCGTGACCACCCGCGTCATCGTCGCCGGCGCAGTGTCGAACAACAAGGGCATCAACCTGCCCGGCGTGGCCGTGAACGTCCCCGCGCTGAGCGAGAAGGACGAGGACGATCTGCGCTGGGGCCTGCGCACCGGTGCCGATCTGATCGCGCTGTCGTTCGTGCGCAACGCCGCCGACGTGGAGCGCGTGCACGAGATCATGGCCGAGGAGGGCGTTCGTGTCCCCGTCATCGCCAAGATCGAGAAGCCGCAGGCCGTCGACGCCCTCGAGGAGATCGTCGACGCCTTCGACGGGATCATGGTCGCCCGTGGCGACCTGGGTGTGGAGCTGCCGCTGGAGGCTGTCCCGATCGTGCAGAAGCGCGCGGTCGAGCTGGCCCGTCGCAACGCGAAGCCCGTGATCGTGGCCACGCAGATGCTGGAATCGATGATCTCCAGCCCCGTGCCCACGCGCGCCGAGACCTCGGATGTCGCCAACGCGGTTCTCGACGGAGCGGATGCCGTGATGCTCTCCGGTGAGACGAGCGTGGGGGAGTACCCGGTCGTGGTCGTCGAGACCATGGCTCGCATCGTCGAATCCACTGAGGAGCACGGCCTGGAGCGCATCTCGCCGCTCACGAACAAGCCGCGCACGCAGGGCGGTGCGGTGACACTGGCGGCCCTCGAGGTCGCGGAGTTCGTCGACGCCAAGTTCCTGTGCGTGTTCACGCAGTCCGGCGACTCGGCGCGTCGCCTGTCGCGTCTGCGCTCGCGCATCCCGATGCTCGCCTACACGCCCGAGCCCAGCATCCGCCGCCGCATGGCTCTGACCTGGGGCATCCGCTCCACCCTGGTCGACATGGTCGAGCACACCGACGCGATGTACCACCAGGTGGACGAGCACCTGCTCGGCTCAGGTCTGGCCAAGGAGGGGGACAAGGTCGTCGTGATCTCCGGTTCGCCTCCCGGGATCATCGGCTCGACGAACGACATCCGCATCCACAAGGTGGGGGATGCCGTCGGCGGGGCCGCGCCGGTCTACAAGTCGAAGAACTGAGCCACAGGGAGGGGCGGGGCTGCGGCCCCGCCCTTTCCCGTGCGCTAAAGTCGATCCGGGCCGGCGTGGCGGAATGGCAGACGCGGAGCACTCAAAATGCTTTGTCGAGAGACGTGTGGGTTCGAGTCCCACCGCCGGCACCGACCTTGCCGCGCCGCGGGCACAAGGTGAGCAGATAGGATTTATCCCGTGACTGACGTAGAACAGCCTGAGCAGCCCACGGCATCCGCCCCGCGACGCGTGGTCGTCGCCGAGGACGAGTCGCTGATCCGCCTCGACATCGTCGAGATCCTCCGCGACAACGGATTCGATGTCGTCGGCGAGGCCGGCGACGGGGAGACGGCCGTTCAGCTCGCGACCGAGCTGCGTCCCGATCTGGTCGTCATGGACGTGAAGATGCCCCAGCTCGACGGCATCAGCGCCGCTGAGAAGCTGCACAAGAACAACATCGCGCCCGTCGTGCTGCTGACCGCGTTCAGCCAGAAGGAGCTCGTCGAGCGCGCCAGCGAGGCCGGCGCTCTGGCCTACGTCGTCAAGCCCTTCACCCCGAACGACCTGCTGCCGGCGATCGAGATCGCACTGGCCCGCCACGAGCAGATCATCACGCTCGAGGCCGAGGTCGCCGACATGGTCGAGCGCTTCGAGACCCGCAAGCTCGTCGACCGCGCCAAGGGTCTGCTGAACGAGAAGATGGGGCTGAGTGAGCCCGAGGCGTTCCGCTGGATTCAGAAGGCGTCCATGGACCGGCGCCTCACCATGCAGGACGTCGCCAAGGCGATCATCGAGCAGCTCGCTCCCAAGAAGTGAGTGGGGCCCGCGTCAGGACAGGTCTCTGATCATGTTCGTGATGCGGATGGTCGAGCATCGCCGGCCCTGATCGTCGGTGACGACGATCTCGTGGACGGCGATGCTGCGCCCCAGGTGCACGGGAGTGCACACCCCGGTGACGATCCCCGAGGTGGCCGACCGCGTGTGCGTGGCGTTGATGTCCACGCCCACAGCCAGGCGCCCGGGGCCGGCATGCAGGTTCGCCGCCATGGATCCGAGGGACTCGCCCAGCACGACGTAGGCGCCGCCGTGCAGCAGACCCACCGGCTGGGTGTTGCCCTCCACCGGCATGGTGGCCACGCTGCGGTCGATGGAGAACTCGGTGAACTCGATCCCCATCTTCTGCGCGAGTGCGCCCATGCCGCGCTTCGTGGCCCAGTCCAGGCCGGCCTGCGGGTCACGGTCCGTCGTCGGGGTCTGCTTCGTCACACTTCCTCCTCGGCGAGTGTCCGTCGCTCTCGTTAGGCTTGCAGGGTGACGGACTCCGCAAAGCCTACCCTCATGGTCGTCGACGGCCACTCGCTCGCCTACCGGGCGTTCTTCGCCCTCCCCGTGGAGAACTTCACCACCAGGGACGGTCAGCACACCAACGCCATCTACGGGTTCCTCTCCATGCTGATCAACCTGATCAAGGCCGAGAGGCCCACGCACATGGCGATCGCTTTCGACACGTCGAGGCACTCGTTCCGCACCGAGGAGTATCCGGAGTACAAGGCGACGCGCTCCGAGACGCCGAGCGAGTTCAAGGGTCAGATCCCGCTGCTGCAGGACTGCCTGGCGGCGATGTCCCTGCAGGTGCTCACCAAGGAGGGGATCGAGGCCGACGACATCCTCGCGACGCTGGCGAGGCAGGGCTCGGAGAAGGGCTACGACGTGCTCGTCGTCTCCGGAGACCGCGACTCCATCCAGCTCGTCAACGATGAGGTCACTCTGCTGTACCCCTCGGTGCAGGGCGTCTCGCAGCTGAAACGCTACGACCCCGCAGCCGTGCAGGAGCGCTACGGAGTGCGCCCGGAGCAGTATCCCGACATCGCCGCTCTGGTCGGCGAGACCAGCGACAACCTCCCCGGAGTCCCGAAGGTGGGGGAGAAGACCGCCGTCAAGTGGCTGACGCAGTTCGGCACTCTCGACGAGCTGCTCGCACGCGCCGGAGAGATCAAGGGCGTCGTGGGCGGGAACCTGCGTGAGCACATCGACGACGTGCGGCGCAACCGCCGACTGAACCGGCTGCTGAACGACGTCGACCTGACGGTCGGTCCCGACGATCTCGCCGTCGCCCCGATCGACGCGCAGGCCGTGCGCGACATCTTCGCCCGCCTCGAGTTCCGCACGCTGCTGCCGAGGGTGTTCGACGCTGTCGGTGCGGGAGACGAGCCCGTGCACGACGAGCCCGCCGTTCAGCTGCCGGTCCCCGTCGAAGGAGCGGCGTCCGAGCTCGCGACCTGGGTCGCCGCGCAGAGCGGCGAGCTCGGCGTGACTTTCGTGCTCAACGGCGCGACCATCACACGGGTCGGCGTCGCCACGGCGACCGAGCTGCGCGAGGGCGACTGGAACGACGCCACTGCCGAGGCGCTGCGCCCCTGGCTGGTCTCGGATGCGCCGAAGGTGCTGAACGACGCCAAGCCGCAGGTGAAGGCGCTGCTGCGCTCGGGCATCCGTCTGGGCGGGATCGTCTACGACACGCTGCTGGCCGGCTGGCTGATGCGCCCGAGCTTCCCGGACAAGACACTCGGCCACCTCGTGGGCCGGTACCTCGACGAGAAACTGCCCGAAGCCGACCCCATGCAGCTCGTGCCGGAGACCGACGGCGCGACGCCTTCACAGGAGGCGTGGTTCACGCTGCGCACCGCCGCGGCCATCCGCGAGGCGATGCCGGAGCCCGTCGCCGCCGTGCTCGCGGAGATCGAGCTGCCCACGCTGCGCGCGCTCGCCGACATGGAGGTCGCCGGCGTCGCGGTCTCGCATGAGGTGCTCTCCACGTTCTCCGCCGAGCTCCTCAGCCGCACCGACGCCCTGGCCACCGACGCATTCGCGCTGGTGGGACGCGAGTTCAACCTCGGCTCTCCCAAGCAGCTGCAGGAGGTGCTCTTCGAGGACCTCCAGCTCCCCAAGACCCGCAAGACCAAGACGGGGTACTCGACGGACGCAGCGGTGCTGGCGGACCTGCGGGAGACGAACCCGCACCCGTTCCTGGACCTGCTGCTGCAGCACCGCGAGGCGACCAAGCTGCGCCAGATCATCGAGTCGCTCGACACCGCGATCGGTGAGGATCAGCGCATCCGCACCACGTACGTGCAGACCGGCAGCCAGACCGGCAGGCTCTCGAGCACCGATCCGAACCTGCAGAACATCCCGGTGCGCACCGACGAGTCGCGCCGGATCCGCCGCGCCTTCGAGGTGGGCGCGGGGTACGAGACGCTGCTGACCGCCGACTACTCGCAGATCGAGATGCGGATCATGGCGCACCTGTCCGGCGACGCCGGCCTGATCGAGGCGTTCAACACGGGCGAGGACCTGCACCGCTTCGTCGGCGCCCGCGTATTCGGCGTGGAGCCCGAAGAGGTCACCTCCGCGATGCGCACCAAGGTGAAGGCGATGTCGTACGGCCTGGTCTATGGTCTCAGCGCCTTCGGGCTCTCCAAGCAGCTGCGCATCGAGCAGTCCGAGGCCAAGCAGCTCATGCTGGAGTACTTCGCCCGCTTCGGCGCCGTGCGCGACTATCTGCGCGCCTCCGTGCTGCAGGCGAAGGAGGACGGCTACACCGAGACGATCTTCGGACGCCGCCGCCCGTTCCCCGACCTCAACAGCCCCAACCGGGTGCTGCGTGAGAACGCCGAGCGCGCCGCTCTGAACGCCCCCATCCAGGGCAGCGCGGCCGACATCATGAAGATCGCGCTGTTCCGCATCCATGCCGACCTGCGCGCGAGCGATCTGCGTTCCCGGGCGCTGCTGCAGATCCACGACGAGCTCGTCGTGGAGATCGCGCCGGGGGAGTGGGAAGCCGTCGAGGCGATCGTGCGCGGTCGGATGGCGGGCGCCGCCGATCTGACGGTGCCCCTGGACGTGCAGGTGGGGCGCGGGCGCGACTGGAACGAGGCCGCCCACTAGGAGTCGCCTTCCAGGGCCAGGCGCGGCACAGTGGCCCCGTGTCTGCAGCGCACGCCGGCGCTAGGCTCGAACCCATGACTGCAGAACCCCGCACCCCCTCCGCGATCGACCAGGTCGCCGAGCGCTGGGTGGACACCCTGGTGGAGCTGTCGCCGACGCTGGCGACGTACATCGGCCGGAACGAGGCGAATGGGAGGCTCGACGATCTGAGCCCGGAGGGCCATGAGCGCTCCATCGCCGCCACCCGCGCGACCCTGGCAGAACTGGATGCCCTCGAGCCGGTCGACGAGATCGATCGGGTCACCAAGACCGATCTCTCGGCGGAGCTGCGACTCGAACTCGAACTGCACGACGCGCGCTGGCACCTGCGCGACCTGAACGTGATCGCCTCCGCGCCGCAGGACTTCCGGCAGTCGTTCGACCTGATGCCGACGGCGACCGCCGATGACTGGTCGGTGATCGCCGAGCGCCTGTCGGCGGTTCCCCAGGCCATCCGCGGCTACACGGAGACTCTGCGCGCGGGCATCCGCGAGGGCGTCGTGCCCGCACGACGCCAGGTGACCGAAGTCGCCACCCAGATCGCCCGCTACACCGCCGACGACGGCTTCTTCGCGTCCTTCGTCGCCGAGGCCGCTCCTCAGGAGGGGCAGCTTCCCGCCTCGCTCGCCAAGGAGCTCGCCGACCGCTCCGGTGCGGCGCGCGTCGCCTACGACGAGCTGCGCGCCTTCCTCAGTGCGGAACTCGCACCGGTCGCATCCGAGCAGGATGCCGTGGGACGCGAGCTCTACGCGTTGAACTCCCGCCGGTTCCTCGGTGCGACGATCGACCTCGACGAGACCTACGAGTGGGGTCGTGAGGAGCTCGAGCGGATGATCGCCGAGCAGAACGCGATCGCAGATGAGATCCTGCCCGGGGCGACCGTCGACGAGGCCGTCACACACCTCGAGGCCGATGCCGACCGCAAGCTGCACGGCACCGAGGCGCTGCAGCGCTGGATGCAGGAGACCAGCGACAGGGCGATCGCCGAGCTCGGCGCCAGCCACTTCGACATCCCGGAGCAGATCCGCGAGCTGGAGTGCATGATCGCGCCCACGCAGGAGGGCGGGATCTACTACACCGGCCCCACCGATGACTTCTCACGTCCCGGCCGGATGTGGTGGTCGGTGCCCGAGGGCGTCACCGAGTTCGACACCTGGCGCGAGCTGACCACGGTGTACCACGAGGGCGTTCCCGGTCACCATCTGCAGATCGCACAGGCGACCTACAATCGTGCTGAGCTGAACACGTGGCGGCGCGTGCTGGCAGGAACCTCCGGTCACGCCGAGGGCTGGGCGCTGTACGCCGAGCGGCTCATGGAACAGCTCGGCTACCTCGACGATCCTGCTGATCGGCTGGGGATGCTCGACGGTCAGCGACTGCGTGCGCTGCGCGTGGTGCTCGACATCGGCGTGCACCTGGGCAAGCCGCGCCTGGACGGCGAGGGCGTGTGGGACCACGACTACGCACTGGAGCTGATGCGCCACAACGTGAACATGTCCGACGAGTTCCGCCAGTTCGAGGTCAACCGCTACCTGGGCTGGCCCGGGCAGGCGCCCTCGTACAAGGTAGGCCAGCGCATCTGGGAGCAGGTGCGGGACGCAGTGCGAGACCGTCAGGGCGACGACTTCTCGTTCAAGGACTTCCACAAGCGCGCCCTCGACATCGGCGGCGTCGGACTGGACACGCTGCGCTCCGTGTTCCTGCGCTGACCTGCGACGGCCGGCCGGCCCGCGCGGTTCTAGGCTGGGAAGATGGCAGAAGTGCGTTTCGTGGCGATCGGCGACTCCTTCACCGAGGGCGTCGGCGACGAGCTCCCCGACGGCACCGTGCGCGGCTGGGCGGATATCGCGGCCCAGGGCTGGGCGGATGCGACCGGGCACAGCATCCGGTACGCGAATCTGGCGATCCGCGGCAAGCTGGCCTGGCCGATCGTCGAGCAGCAGCTCGAGCCTGCGCTGGCACTGGGGCCGACGCACCTGTCCTTCAACGGCGGCGGCAACGACATGCTGCGTCCGGGCGTCGACGTCGAGCACATCGCCGACGCGTTCAGCCGTGTTCTGCGACGCTGCGACGAAGAGGGCGTGCGCCTGATCCTGCTCTCGGGTGCGAATCCGAGCGGGCGCCTGCCGATGGGGAAGATGGTGCAGCGACGCGGTGACGCGCTCTCGGATGCCGTCGTCCGGCGCATCAAGGATCGGCCCGACGTCGTCCGTGCCCTGAACTGGCCTGATTCCGAGCTGTCACGCGCACCGTACTGGTCGGACGACCGGCTGCACATGAACGCGCACGGGCACCACCGCGTGGCAGCGCGCGTGCTGGAGGCGCTGGGGCTGGAGCCGCCGGCGGAGTGGTGGAAGCCCGCGGAGCGCTCCATGCTGGGGCCGAGTGGATACGCGTACTACCGGCAGTTCGTGGGGCCGTGGGTGCAGCGCCGCGTGACCGGCACGTCATCCGGCGATGGTCGTCAAGCGAAGTTCGGCGCCTGGGTCGAGCGGACGCCCCGATGAGCAGATTCACCGCGCGCAGGCTGGCCCGCCGCATCCCGCAGCTGCTGATCGGACTCTTCCTGTACGGGTTCGGGATCGCGCTGATGATCCGCGGCGTGATCGGCGCCGCGCCCTGGGACGTGCTCAGTCAGGGCATCGCCACGCACCTGCCGCTCACCTTCGGCACGATCACGATCATCGTGAGCGGGATCGTGCTGCTGATGTGGCTCCCGCTGCGACAGCGGCTGGGCATCGGCACGGTGCTGAACGCCCTGCTGGTGGGCCCGTCTGCCGATATCGGATTCCTGGTGATCCCGGAGACGGACATCCTGTGGCTGCGCGTTCTCCTGTTCGCACTCGGGCTCACGGTGCTCGCCGCGGCGACGGGCCTGTACATCGGCGCGCATTTCGGACCCGGACCGCGGGACGGCCTGATGACCGGACTGCACCGCGTGACCGGCCGCCCGATCTGGCTGGTGCGCACGGCGCTCGAGGTGACCGTCGTGGCGATCGGCTGGCTGCTCGGAGGGAATGTCGGAGTCGGCACGGTCGCGTTCGCTCTGCTCGTCGGGCCGATGTGCCAGTTCTTCATGCGCGTCTTCGAGGTGCGACTGCCGGTGCCGCCTGCTGCCGAGCCCGATGATGACCTTCGCTCGGACGCGATCAAGGGCTGACCCGTGGATCTGTGGGAGATGCGCGCACTGCCGGGCGGCGCCGTCACGCTGCACGATGCACGCCGCAAGGAGCACCGCACCGTGCACCTGCAGGCCTTCGAGATCGGCGCCTTCGCCGTCACCGAGGAGCAGTTGGCCGAGGTGCTCGGCATTCCGGCATCCCACCCTCGCCGGCCCGCGCGCGACCTCAGCTGGCTGCGGGCGGTGCGGTTCTGCAACGCGGCCTCGGAATGGGAGGGGCTGGAGCCCGCGTACACATTCGACGGCGAGGAGGTCGCCTGGCACGTCGACAGCGACGGCTACCGTCTGCCGACCGAGGCCGAGTGGGAGTACGCGTGCCGTGCCGGCTCGACCGGCCCGCAGTACGGGCCGCTCGCCGACGTCGCGTGGACAGCCGCCGATCACGTCGAGCATCCGCAGGACGTCGGTCTGAAGCTGCCCAACCTCAACGGCCTGTTCGACACGCTCGGGAACGTCTGGGAGTGGTGCTGGGACCTGCTGGATCCGGAGCGCTACGACGAGTACCGGGTGTTCCGCGGCGGGGGCTTCGCCGACGACAGCTGGAGCGTGCGCGCGAGCGTGCGGCGCGGAGGCGCCCCGCGCATGCATCACGACGACGTCGGGCTGCGTCTCGCGCGTGGCGGCTTCGACGCGGTGGATGCCGCGCAGGGCTGGTCCGCCCGGGCGGACCTGGAACGAGGCGGCCGCGGCAATGTGCATCCGGTCGGGTGGACGCCGCGCCGCTGACGGTCAGTCGCGGCGCCGCTCCGGATCCAGCCCCATCCGGATGCGGGTGCGCTTGCGCTCCACGACGATCATGGTGATCCCCAGGATCCACAGCGGCAACTGGGTGAGGAACGCCCAGCGGAACGGCTCGAGCGCATAGGTGGCGGGTGTGCCCGCGCCCTGCAGGTCGAGTGTCAGACCGATCAGGAAGATGGCGGTGAGCGCGGCGAGGAAGCCGCCGGAGTTCGTCACCCCGGTGGCCGTACTCAGCCGGTGCGCGGGGTTGTGGGTGCGCGCGTGGTCGAAGGCGATCATGGATGCCGGCCCGCCAGCACCCAGGCACACCACCAGCAGTGCCAGCAGCCAGGTCGGCGCGGGTCCCGGCCATGCGATCACCAGCAGCCAGGCGACCACCTGCACACCGATGCTGGGGAGCACGAGCGCCAGTGAACGACGTGTGGGGATGCGGCGGGAGAGCTCGCCCAGGATCGGGCCGAGCACCATGGCGACGACGACGTTCAGCGAGAGGAGCCCGGCCGCGGCGGCCTTCGGAAGCCCTTCGCCCTCGGTGAGGTACGGCGTGCCCCACAGCAGCAGGAAGGCCGTTCCCGCGAACGGCGTGGTGAAGTGCGACCAGAAGGCCAGGCGGGTTCCCGGGTGCGCCCACGCCGCGCGGATGCCGACGCCCGTGTCGACGGAGGACGTGACCACGCGGATCACACCCGTCTCAGTGTTGACCGTGACATCCTCCGCTCGCTCCGGCGGGCGATTGCGCACGAGCGCCCAGACCAGCACGGCGAACAGCACACCCAGGCCGGCGACGCCGCCGAAGGTGATCGTCCACGATGTGGAGTGGAGCAGGGCGGCGAGGGGGAGCAGGGCGACCAGCTGACCGCTCTGACCGGCCAGGCCCGTCAGCTGCACCATGAGCGGCCCGCGCTGGGCGGGGAACCAGGTCGCGACCAGCCGGATCACGGCGGGGAAGATGGCCGCATCGCCGGCGCCGAGCAGCACTCGGGCGATGATCGCCACGCCGATGCTGGGCGAGACGGCCATCACGAACTGGCCGGCGCTCATCAGCAGCATCCCGACGACCATGATGGGACGCGAGCCGTACCTGTCGAGCAGGATGCCGACCGGGATCTGCCCTCCGCCGTACACCGCGAGCTGCACGACCGCGAACAGCGACAGTGTCGCCGCGTCGGCCTGGAAGCGCTCCGCGGTGTCGACGCCGACGGCGCTGAGGGAGCTGCGGTTGGTGATTGCGAGCACGTACGCGGCGACCGCGACGCCCCAGATCAGCCAGGCGCGCCAGCCGGGCGTCGCGCGGGGGAGGGGAGGGGCGGTCACTCGTACCAGATTAGTCTCCGTGCCACGCGGATCCCGCCGTGAGTCTTGTGTCCGAGCCGCCGGTGGAACAGAGTGGACGCATGCTCCTGTCGTCGACGCGGTTGTGGCGCCGTCCGGGCGACTGTGACGAATGGTTGCCGTCGCAGTGATACCCGATCGTCGTCTCGGCCCCGCCCGCAATGCGCGTCGAGCGTTGGAGCTGTTCGGCCGCGGCGCCGTCGTCGACTGGTGCGAAGCTCTCGTGCAGGGAACCGCACGAGACGACGATCCGCACTATCCGGACATCGCGTGGCTGTGCGGAACGATCGGATGGCCGGAGCACTGGGCTCGCGTCTGGGGTGCTCGCGGGCTGCTGCACATCGGCCCGCCGGCCGACCCGGCGCGTGCGCATGCAGGCGCTCCGCGCGCTCGGCGTGCCGCCCTCCGCGCGCGATACCTGGAGTTGACGTGTTCAGCTGCCGATGTCGGGGCGGATCAGCGAGAAGACCACCAGATCGACGCGGCCGCTGTCGGTGAAGCCGGCATTGCGTGCCGTTCCCTCCCGCCGGAAGCCCGCCTTCTCCGCGGCGCGCAGCGACGCGGTGTTGGCCGGGGCGATGCGCAGTTCGATGCGCTCGAAGGCGAGTTCGGCCAGCATCCACTCCGCGACCCTTCGAACCGCGGTCGGCATGATCCCGCGACCGCGACGGTCGGGAGCCGTCCAGTAGCTCAGTTCGGCGGTTCTCGAGAGCCAGTCGACCCGCTTGGCATCGACGCTGCCGACCAGCTCATCGGCTTCGCGCACGCCCAGGACGAAGCCGCGCCCTTCTTCGCGAAGCTGGTCGCTGATGGTGGTGCACCACTGGGTGGCCATGTCGAGCGTGTAAGGGGAGGGGAGCGGCAGCCAGCGGCGCAGATCCGAGTCGCTGAAGACATCGACGAACCGCGGTGCATCGTCGGCGATCAGCCCGGATAGGGTGAGATCCGCACCGGCGTGGAGGATGGCGTCGGGGAAGGCAGGCATTCGTCCATCTTTGCGCATCGAATCGGAGCCCGATGCTCCGCCGGCTACGACCCAGCCGGCACGTACCGCAGCAGGTTCGTCTCCCTGCGTTGGAAGCCGACGGCCTCGTACAGCCTCAGCGCCGACTCGCGTGACGGCCGGGAAGTCAGGTCGAGTGTGCGAAGGCGACGCCGCACCGCCTCTGCGGTGATCGCCTCGAGCAGCAGCCGCGCGACGCCGCGTCCGCGTGCCTCCTGGTCGACGACGACATCCTCGACGATCCCGCGCCATCCCGTCACGAGGGGGAAGGTCACAAGGGTCGCCATGCCGAGCACGCGCACGCCGGCACGGGCGAGGAACAGGTCCGTGCCGGGCGTGTGAATCATCGCCTGCACGCGATCGCGATCGAAGACTGCGGTCGCAGACAACTGGGGGAGCAGCATTTCGATCCGTCGCAGGTCGTCGTTCGACAGCCGCTGCGCGACCGTGATCTCGATGCCGTCCGTCATGTCGCGATCCTATTCGACCGCGGTCGGCGAGAACTGCGCGGTCCAGCAGGCGGTGTAGTTGTTCTCCGGCGTGTGGGGCGCCCGCCGCGGGTGACGTATCACGTCGTCGTTGCTGCTCAGCGTGGTGCTTCACGAGAGCGCGGAACTCATCGGAAATGCGGGGCTGGTCTTCACCGACAAAGGCGGCGAAGGGGAGCCCGAGATCGCATTCGAGCTGCTGAGCAGCCGTCACGGCTACGGGTATGCGACCGGCCGGCGAAGCCGTCGTGGCGTGGTCGAGCGAGCTCGGACACCGTCGGCTCTGGGCATCGGTGTGGGACTGGAACGTCGCGTCGCGCCGGGTGCCGCAGAAGCTGGGCTTCCATGATTCGGGCGCACGGCATCCGGTCACCGAGCACGGCCGGATGATGCTGACCGTGCGGGAGATCTCCTCTTCGCCCAGAGTGGGGCAGGGCAGCTCCCGCCTCAATCTGACATAATGTGCATTATCGGCGAAGCGACGATGATGCAATCGGATCCGTTCAGTCTCGCGTCGACAGCCACAGCAGTCGGCGGAGCTGCTCCCGCTGCGGCGCGTCCAGCCCGTCGAGCATCGGCATCAGCTCGCGCCGCGCCGTGTCATACATCTGGTGCGTCAGCTCGCGCCCCGCCGGCGTCAGGAACACGTCCACGGCCCGGCGATCCTCAGTGTTCCTCTCTCTGGCCAGAAGTCCGCGACGCTCGGCTCGGTCGATCAGTCCCGAGATGGACGACTTGTCCAGCCCCAGATGTGCGGCGAGCTCCGTCACGCGCGGGCGACGATCACGCAGGATGCCGAGCACGCGAAGCTGCGTGAGCGACAGCTCGTTCTCGGCACCGATGCGCGAGAGCACTCCCATGACCTGGAACGCGACCTGCACGAGCGCGTCGAGCGCGTCGTCTGTGCTCGCACCCTCGGTCGGCACCTCGTCATCGATAGGACTTGACATAGTTGGGATCCCCCACCATTCTTAACTGGTTCGTATTCCCAACTATATTGGAGAAGCCATGCACGCCGCCACTCTCACTCATGCCGATCGTCCGCCGGTCTACGCGACACTGCCTGAGCCGACTCCCGGCCCCGGGCAGATCGCGGTCGACGTGCTCGCCGCCGGCCTGCACCACCTGACCCGGGGAAGAGCCACCGGGCAGCACTACAGCAACGGGGTGACACTCCCCCTCACCCCGGGCGTCGACGGCGTCGTGCGCGACGAGACCGGCACGCTGCGCTATGTGGTGCTCGACGACACCGTTGCGGGCACGTTCGCTGAGCGAACGGTGATCGATCCCGACCGCAGCGTGGTGCTGCCGGCGGGCACCGACCCGGTCATCATCGCCGCCGCGATGAACCCGGCGATGTCGTCGTGGGTCGCTCTGCGGCGTCGGATCGAGTTTCCCGCCGGCGCTCGGGTGCTCGTCACCGGCGCCACCGGAGCGTCCGGACGGCTCGCCGTGCAGATCGCGAAGCTGCTCGGTGCCGGCCATGTCATCGCCGCCGGTCGCAACCGCGAGCGGCTAGAGGACCTTCGCGACCTCGGCGCCGACCAGCTGATCGGCCTGGACGAGTTCGAGGCCGCCGCCGATGCCGATGTCGTGCTCGACTATCTCTGGGGTGCGCCCGCGGCATCCGCGCTGATCCCCATGCTGACCCGGCGCCGCGACCGATCCGCGCCGCTGACGTGGGTGCAGATCGGCTCCATGGCCGGCGACACGGCTCCGATTCCTGGAGCGGCGCTGCGCTCGTCCCGTCTGCAGATCGTGGGCAGCGGCATCGGCTCGGTCCCCGCACGAGACCTGATTGCGGAACTGCCGGCGATCGCCGAAGCGCTGTCCTCGGGCGCCCTGCGCACGCAGGCTCACGCGGTGCCGCTGCGGGAGATCGAGCACTACTGGGACGCCCCCAGCGTTGAGCGCATCGTCTTCGTGCCCTGACTGCGCACTCAGTCGCGCACCCGCGCGATCGCGATCAGGTGAGCGCTCTGGTCGCGGATGGCGGGCAGAGCGGATGCAGCGCGTGCCACGATCAGCGCAGCACCCGCCACCTGCTCCCCCACGTCCCCTGCCTGCTCGAGGAACAGACCGGCGGGTCCCTCCACGCCGAGGACGTCTACGACCTCCAGATCGGCTTCCTCCAGTTCCGCCTGCAGCTCCTCGGCAGTGTGGAAGTGGCCGGCAGGGAATCGCAGACCCGGGCCCGGCCTGCCGTCGGCGATCAGCGCGGCCCACTCCCCCGGAATCGGCGAAGGAACCGGCCGGCCCAGCGACGTCGCACCGAAGGCGACATAACGCGAGAGACCTGCGGCGAGCACCGCACCTCCGGGCCGAACCACGCGGGATGCCTCCCGCAGCGCTCGGAGCCTGTCGTCACGCGACGCCAGGTGGTACAGCGGGCCCAGCATGATCGCGGCGTCGAACGCGTCGTCCACGAAGGGCAGCTCCCGAGCATCCGCGACCGATGCGGCCACACCCGCGGCTCGCGCCTGATCGACGTGCCGCGGCACAGGATCGATCATCTCGACGGCATAGCCCGCGTCCGTCAGGGCGCGAGCGTGGATGCCGGCCCCGCCGCCGATGTCGAGCACGCGTCCACTCGGAACATGCTCGCGAATGATCTCGTGCGTGCGCCGGAACTCCAGCGGACCCTGCGCTGACCTGGTCGTCAGGCGGGCATGCTCATCGAACGCCTCGCCGTAATACGTCTGGATGCGCGCATCGATGTCGTCCTGTTCCGGAGTCGTCATGCACTTGAGGATATGGTCTTTCCGGCGCGGTATTCGTCGAGCAGGTCTTGCACGATCCGTGCCTTGCCAGCGGTGTACCGGCCCCACCCCGTTTCACCGTCGGCGAGACTCCGCTTGACCGCGAGGTGCGATTCCCGGGCCCCTGGCGATGAGCGCAGCAGATCGCGGAAGTCCAGGCGATCGCGCCACTGAGCGCTGTCGAGGGCGACGACATGAACGATGGCGGTCCGATCGCTTCGCGACGGCAGACTCAACCAGGCATGGTGCGGTCGATGTCCTTCGAGGTCGAGTCCGTCGTCGCTCAGGGTCGTTACGGCCGTTGAGAGCTCATCCGCCGCGACGCCGACGAGCACATCCACGACGTCCTTCGCGAACATGCCAGCAACTGCGGTCGATCCGATGTGCTCGACGATCGCATCGGGCAGGATCGAGAGGACGCGATCCCGTAGCGCTTCGAAACGCTGCTCCCAGTGCGCAGGATTCGGCGCGACCAGGGCGACAGCAGGATCCTCACGCACCGACGTACAAGGCCAGGTGCTCGCCGGTCAGTGTCGACTTCGCGGCGACGAGGTCGGCGGGCGTGCCCTCGAACACCACCCGGCCACCGTCGTGTCCGGCTCCGGGACCGATGTCGATGATCCAGTCGGCGTGCGCCATGACGGCCTGATGGTGCTCGATCACGATCACGGTCTTGCCGGAATCGACCAGGCGGTCCAGCACACCGAGAATCGTCGAGACGTCCGCGAGGTGCAGGCCTGTCGTGGGCTCGTCGAGCACGTAGACGTCGCCCTTCTCCCCCATCTGGATCGCCAGCTTCACCCGCTGTCGCTCACCACCGGACAGCGTCGAGAGCGGCTGCCCCAGCGTCAGGTACCCGAGTCCGACGTCCTCGAGCCGGCCGAGTGTCGCCGCCACGGCCGGGATCTTCGTCTCGGCGGCGGTGAAGAACTCGCGCGCCTTCGCGACCGGCAGGTCCAGCACCTCGGTGATGTCGAGACCACCGAGCTTGAAGTCCAGCACGGCCGACTGGAAGCGCTTGCCGCCGCAGTCCTCGCAGGGGGTCTCGATGGTGTCCATGAATCCGAGCTCGGTGACGATCACGCCCGCGCCCTTGCAGGTGGGGCAGGCCCCCTCCGAGTTGGCGCTGAAGAGCGCCGGCTTCACGCCGTTCGCCTTCGCGAACGCCTTGCGGATCGGTTCCAGCATCCCGGTGTAGGTGGCCGGGTTGCTGCGACGTGAGCCTTTGATGGCGCTCTGGTCGATCGACACGACGCCCTCGCGTGGCGCGACCGAGCCGTGGATCAGCGAGCTCTTGCCGGAGCCGGCCACACCGGTGACCACCGTGAGGACACCGGTGGGGATGTCGACGTCCACGTGCTGCAGATTGTTCGCGTCGGCACCGCGCACCTCGATAGCGCCCGTCGCCTGCCGCACCGACTCCTTCAGCGACGCCCGATCGTCGAGGTGCTGCCCGGTGAGCGTTCCGCTGCTGCGCAACTCGTCGACGGTCCCTTCGAAGCAGATCTCCCCGCCGCCGGATCCCGCTCCGGGACCGAGATCGACGACGTGGTCGGCGATCTCGATCGCCTCCGGCTTGTGCTCGACGACGAGAACCGTGTTCCCCTTGTCGCGCAGTTCGAGCAGCAGGTTGTTCATGCGCTGGATGTCATGCGGGTGCAGGCCGATCGTCGGCTCGTCGAACACGTACGTGACATCCGTCAGCGACGAGCCGAGGTGACGCAGCAGCTTGATGCGCTGCGCTTCTCCCCCGCTGAGCGTTCCCGACGGCCGGTCCAGACTCAGATACCCCAGTCCCAGCGCGACGAACGAATCGAGGTTGGCGCTCAGCGCACTCAGCAGCGGTCCCGCCCCGGCCAGGTCGAGTCCGCGCACCCAGGATGCCAGGTCCGTGACCTGCATCCTGCAGGCGTCGGCGATGCTCACGCCGTCGATCTTCGAGGAGCGTGCGCCTTCGGTCAGACGGGTTCCGTCGCACTCCGGACACGTCGCGAAAGTCGCCACCTGCTCGACGAACCGGCGGATGTGCGGCTGCAGGGCGTCGAGATCCTTCGAGAGCATCGACTTGGTGATCTTGGGGATCAGACCCTCGTAGGTCATGTTGATCCCCGAGATCTTCACCTTCGTCACCTCGCCGTGCAGGAACAGGTGACGCTGCTTCTCGGTGAACTCCGCGATCGGCTTGTCCGCCGGATAGAACCCGGACTGCGAGAAGCCCTTCACCATCCACCCGTCGGCGGTGTACCCGGGCACGAGGATCGCGCCCTCGTCCAAGGACTTGGACTCGTCGACGACCTGGGACAGGTCGACGTCCGACACCGCTCCCCTGCCCTCACAGCGCGGGCACATGCCGCCCAGGTAGATGGCATCCTTCACGATCTTCTTCTCGCCGCTGGGGCCGACCATCACGCCGCTGGCCTTCTGCGTGGGGATGTTGAACGAGAACGCGGTCGGCCCGCCGATGTACGGCTCGCCGAGCTTGGAGAACAGGATGCGCAGCATCGCGTTGGCATCGGTGACGGTGCCCACGGTCGAGCGAGGGTTGGCGCCCAGGCGCTCCTGGTCGACGATGATCGAGGTGGTCAGCCCTTCCAGCACGTCGACGTCGGGTCGAGGCACCGAGGGCATGAACCCCTGGACGAACGCGCTGTACGTCTCGTCGATCATGCGCCGGGACTCCGCCGCGATGGTGTCGAACACCAGTGAGCTCTTCCCCGACCCCGACACGCCGGTGAAGACCGTCAGCCGGCGCTTGGGGAGAACGACGCTGATGTCCTTCAGATTGTTCTCGCGGGCGCCCTCCACCCGGATGCTGTCGTGACTGTCTGCCGCATGCATGGTCAACCCCTCTGCTGGATGCGCACGAGATTGCCGGCAGGATCGCGGAACGCGCAGTCCCGTGATCCGTAGGGCTGGTCCACCGGCTCCTGCACGACCTCCGCGCCGGCGCCGACGGCCCTCTCGAACGCCTCGTCGAGGTCGTCGGCGGCCAGCAGGATCCAGCCGTGGGTCCCCTTGGCCATCATCTCGAGAATCGTCTGCCGCTCCTGGTCCGTCACACCCGGGTCGGTGACCGGCGGCGCCAGCAGGATCGACACGTCCGGCTGACCCGGTTCGCCGACGGTGATCCAGCGCATCGCCCCCTGGCCCACATCGCTGCGCACCTCGAAGCCGAGAGCGTCACGATAGAAGGCGACGGACTCGTCCGGGTCGAGGTGCGGCAGCGCGGTCGTGTGGATGGAGATCGCCATGACACCTACCCTACGGTTCGAACGACTCGCGACTGGAGCAGATTCGGCGTATGCGCGGGTGAGCGCGTCCCGCCAGCCCGGAAGACACATGAGCCGTCGACCATCACGCCCACACGAACCCATCCGGATCGACGAACTCGCCGCTGACCGGATGGATGACGAGCCGGTGCGATCCGGTGCCGGCGGCGGGGACCCCGGCATCCTTGGCGAGAGCAGCGCGCTTGTACAGCGCGAGACGAACCGGATCCTCGGAGCCGCCCAGCTCGGCGTAGCTGCCGAAGCTCTTCCCCTGCTCGAAGCCTCGGCCGGTGTAGAACCGCTTGGACTCCGGCACGCTCGCGGCGCCGAGAAGCAGCACGAAGGAGTCGAAGCGCACCTCGCCGGGCCCGGCGTTCTTCTTGGCCCCGGTCGCGAGCTTCCAGATCGCTCCGTCCGGTGCCTGCAGCGTGCCGCCGTAGCCCCAGAGCGACTTGGTGGCGGGCTTGATGACCGTGGCGCCCGCGTCGAGGCCGCTCTGGAAGAGTGCGTCGACATCGGCAGGCTGGGAGGCGACCAGGGACAGCGTGAACCCGCGGAAGCCGCCGGTGGCGGCGTCGCTCTGGGTCAGGCGGAGCCGGTCGCCCACTCCGAAGGCGACGTCGTAGAAACTCTGGGCGGCGGACAGGTCGTTCACCTCGAGGGTGATGTACTCGATTGCGTTCATGACCTCCACGTTAGAAACGCGAAGAAGTGCGCGCTTCTCGATTCCTGATCGGTCTGGTCACCTGCTTGGCGATGCACGCCGGCATCCCGACCGTGTGCTCCGCGCCGCGCTCACGGTACACGCTCGGAGGAACGCCGACGAGCTCGGTGAACCGCGTGCTGAACGTCCCCAGCGATGAGCATCCGACGGCGAAGCAGATGTCGGTGATGCTCAGCTCATCACGACGCAGCAGCATCATCGCCCGCTCGATCCGCCTGGTCATCAGGTAGGAGTACGGTGACTCGCCGAACGCCTGCTTGAACCGCCTGCTGAGATGCCCGGCCGACATGTGCGCACCGCGCGCGAGGTCCTCCACGTCGAGGGGATGGGCGTACTCGCGGTCCATGCGGTCGCGCACACGCCGGAGGATCACATATTCCTTGAGCCGGTCGTCACTGCGGGAGGAAGCCTCTGCCATCCCACGATCGTCGCACGCTGCGCCGACATGCTCCACCTGCGCGGCCGGGACCACTGCGGGGCCGGGACAACCCGGGCGCGCCGGACTCGCTACGCTTGCGCGTATCCCACCCGAGGAATCAGGAAAGGGCCGACATGTCCCACGCTTCCCCCGCGCTGAGGAGCCTCCGCTCCGCAGTCCGCAGCACACTGGTCGTCTCCGGCGTCGTCATGCTGCTGCTCGGCGCGTTCATCCTGCTCTCCCCGACCGGCACGGCGATGCTGTTCGCCGGCGTCCTGGCCGCCTACCTCATCGTGCAGGGACTCATCCACCTCGGCGCTGAGGTGTTCTCCCCCGGCGACGGCGGGCGCGCCCGCATCGCCCGCGTCGTGCTCGGAGCACTGTACGTGGTCGCGGGGATCGTCGCCTTCGTCTGCCTGCTGACGTTCACCACCGCGCTGACGGTGTTCTTCGGCGTGCTGCTGGGCATCACGTGGATCGTCGACGGCGTGATCGCGCTCTCGCTGCGCTCGGGCGGCCGCGCGAAGCTCTGGACCGTCGTCCACGCGATCCTGAGCATCGTTGCCGGCATCGTGCTGGTGCTCTCGCCGCTGTACGTCATCGCGCTCTGGTGGCTCGCCGGCATCGCTCTGGTCGCCCTGGGAGCGCTGCAGATCGCCCGGGCGATCATGCTGGGGCGGGATGCCGCGCCCGCTGTGCCGCTGCCCTCGGAGGAGAGCAGCTGATCACTCCGCGGTGAAGTCCGAGGTGTCGCCGACGAGGCGCGTATTGTCGGCCGGCACGGGATCGATGGCGGCCTGCGCCACCTCCGCGGCGAACTCCGACACGTTGTAGAGCCTGCCCGCCGACTCGCGACGCTCGGCGATCGCGCCCGGGTTGAGTCGGTTCAGCAGCGTGGCGGTGATCGTGCCCTCGATCATGTCACCGGAGACGACGGTGAAGCCGATGCCCTTCTCTGCCAGACCGGGGATGAGCTCGCGCAGCGCATCCTCGCCGGCGCGCTTCGAGCGCGCGACCGGCTCGTACTCGGGCATGGTCGGCGTCGTGCGGATGAAGTGGGCCTGGTGGCTGGTGACGAAGACCACGCGCGAGCCGTCGCCGAGCAGGGGCTCCGCAGTCTTCAGCACGCTCAGCTGCGCGTCGCGGTTGAGCGTGAGCGCGTAGTCCTCCCCCATCCCGGACTCCATGCCTCCGGAGGCGTTGAGCACGAGGATGTCGAGTCGACCGAACTCACTGCGCACCTGCTCCAGCATGCTCGCGACGGAGTCCGGATCGGTGAGGTCGGCGCCGACGACCAGCGCGCGCACCCCCAGCTCGCGCAGCTGCGTGGCGAGCTTCTCGGCGCGCGGCGCCTTGTTGCGGTAGTTGATGACGACATCCGCTCCCGCCTCGGCGAAGTAGCGGACGGTGTCGGCGCCGATGCCCCGGGACGAGCCGGTGACGAGCGCCACCTTTCCGTCGAGGGATCCGGCCGGGAGAACCTGGGTCATTCCTGACTCCTCGTGATGCGCGGAGAGTCGCCGGTGCGGCGACCTCCCAACCCTACAACGCGACGGGCGCCGGGCCGGGGGATCCGTCGCGTGGTAGGTTGACCGCAGGAGGGCGCATGGACTTCATCGCAGGTATCGAGCAGTGGGCCTGGATCGGCTGGCTGGTGCTCATCGCCGTGTTCCTGGTGATCGAGATGATGACCCTCGACTTCACGTTCCTGATGCTCTCGTTCGGCAGCGTCCTCGGCCTCGTCGCCGACCTGGTCGGCCTGCCTCTGTGGGCTCAGGTCATCATCGCCGCCGCCGCAGCCGCCCTCTTCATCTTCTTCCTCAGACCGCCTCTGCTGCACCGGCTGCGCCGCGGCGAGGATCCTGCGAAGTCGAACGTCGCAGCGCTGATCGACCTGCGCGGAACGGCGCTGCACGACATCACGAACATCTCCGGTCAGGTCAAGCTCAGCAACGGCGACACCTGGACCGCTCGCAGCGCCGACGGCGTCCCGATCCTCCAGGGCAGCCGCGTGGCCGTCTCGGAGATCAACGGCGCCACCGCCATCGTCCGCCCCGTCACCGAATAGGAGCACAGATGGACGACTCGTTCATCCCCGCAGCGATCGCCTGGATCCTGGCGATCGCCGTCATCATCTTCGTGCTGGTCACGATCGCCCGATCGATCCGGATCATCCCGCAGGCGACCGCTGGCATCGTGGAGCGGCTCGGCCGGTACCACAAGACCCTCGACCCGGGCCTGAATCTGCTGGTGCCGTTCATCGATCGTCTCCGTCCGCTCATCGACATGCGCGAGCAGGTCGTCTCGTTCCCACCCCAGCCGGTGATCACCGAGGACAATCTCGTGGTGTCGATCGACACCGTCGTGTACTTCCAGGTGACGGATGCCAGGGCCGCGACCTATGAGATCGCCAACTACCTCGGCGCCGTCGAGCAGCTCACCACGACCACGCTCCGCAACGTCGTCGGCGGGCTGAACCTCGAGGAGGCGCTCACCAGCCGCGATGAGATCAACGGGCAGCTGCGGGTCGTGCTCGACGAGGCGACCGGCAAGTGGGGCATCCGCGTCTCGCGCGTGGAGCTGAAGGCCATCGACCCGCCGGTGTCCATCCAGGACTCGATGGAGAAGCAGATGCGCGCTGAGCGCGATCGCCGCGCCGCGATCCTGACGGCAGAGGGCTCCAAGCAGTCCCAGATCCTCGAGGCGGAGGGTCAGCGGCAGGCCGCGATCCTGAAGGCCGAGGGAGACAAGCAGGCGGCCGTCCTGCGGGCGCAGGGTGAGGCGGAGGCGATCCAGAACGTATTCGCCTCGATCCACGAGGGCCGCCCCGACGACAAGCTGCTGGCGTACCAGTACCTGCAGATGCTGCCCAAGATCAGCGAGAGCTCGTCGAGCAAGCTCTGGATCATCCCCAGCGAGCTGACCGAGGCACTGAAGGGCATCGGCACAGCGTTCACTCCGCGATCCGGCGGTGGCGCGGACAGCTCCCTGCCCGGCGCGTGACGCACCCGTACTTCCAGGACGCCCGGCATCCGCGCGTCCTCGCCCACCGCGGGCTGGTGCCTGCGGCCGGCGAGGACGCGCCGCTGTGGGAGAACACCGCCGCATCCTTCGCCGCAGCGCACGCCGCCGGCGTCGAGTACATCGAGACCGACTGCCAGATGACCGCCGACGGCGATGTGGTGCTTTTCCACGACTCCACACTGCAGCGGCTCACCGGCGACGAACGCGCGGTGTCCGCGCTGCGCACGCGCGAGCTCTCCGCCATCTTCGCGGACCACGGCGGGCTGCTGACGGTCGCCGATGCACTCGACGCCTTCCCCGAGATCCGGTTCAACATCGACGTCAAGACGCCCGCCGCGGCGGAACCGATCGGACCGCTGCTGGCGGCGCACACCCACCGGGTGCTGCTCACCAGCTTCTCCGAGCGCAACCGGCGCGCGGCGCTGGCGTCCGTCCTGCGCGCCGGCGCCGGCATCCGCCCTGCGACCTCGGCAGGGCGCTCGGTCATCCTCGCCCTGCGGATGCTGTCCTGGCTGCGCCTCTCCCCCGCTCGGGCGCTCCGCGCCGTAGACGCCGTGCAGATCCCGGAGCGGCACCGGGGCATCCCCCTCTTCACACCCGCGCTCGTCCGCGCAGCGCACCGGTGCGGCACTGAGGTGCATGTCTGGACGGTCAACGACCCCCGCGACATGGTGAGGCTGGTCGCCGCCGGAGCCGACGGAATCGTCACCGACCGAGCGGACCTCGCGCTCCGCACGATCTGACGCGCTCCCCCGCCGACCGGCGCTGGGATTCCCCTGTGAGTTCGACCGGGAATCCGCCGCTGTGGATGAAGCGCACAGGCGCGACCGTTATACCTGACAGCGACGAGAGGACCACACAATGGCAGATCGTAGCCTTCGCGGCATCCGACTGGGAGCCCAGAGCCTTCAGAGCGAGGAGGGCGTCGTCTTCATGGAGCGACGCGCCACCACCTACAAGTGCGACACGTGCGGTCACGAGACGACCCTGATGTTCTCGGCCGACGCCGAGCCGCCGCAGACCTGGGAGTGCCGCAATTGCGGCGCCGACGCGCTGCTGCAGGTCGACGGGAACTCCGTGAAGCTCGAGGAGAACGACGAGAAGGCCGCCCGCACCCACTGGGACATGCTCTTGGAGCGCCGTACCCGTGAGGAGCTCGAGGAGCTCCTGGCCGACCGACTCGCCTACGTCCGCGCCCGCCGCGGCGCCGGCGACGACCCGACGCGCGAGCGCATCGGAGCCTGACTCAGCGTCGCCGCCGCGCGAGCACGCCGGCGCCGGCCAGCGCTCCCAGCGCCAGCACCACCAGAGCCCGCTGGATCCACGGGCCCAGCAGCACCCCAGCCGTGAGGCCGGAACGCAGTTCGACATCGTCGAGCAGCGCTCCGGCCTCCGCTGCGTCCAGGGACGATATCGTCGTGCCGTCCGGGCGTATGATCTGACTGGTGCCGACCGTGGAGATGTTGACGACGCTGCGACCGGTCTCGATCGCGCGCATGCGGGCGAAGGCCAGCTGCTGCAGGTTCTCATCCGTGCCGCGGAAGTCGGCGTTGTTGGTCTGGAAGACGAGCACACCGGCACCCTGCGTCACGCTCTCGCGGATCACCTCGTCGTAGATGACGTCGAAGCAGATCGCCAGCCCCACGCCCACGTCGCCCACTCTCACCAGCGGTGGGTTCGTGCCCGGCGTGTACTCCCGCCCGATCAGGCCGATCAGGTCGGGAGCGAGCGCCTCGTAGAAGCCCCGGTCGGGCACGTACTCGCCGAACGGCACCGGATGCCGCTTGTCATGCAGCTGTGTGGCCGCGCCGTCGGTCGTCCACAGGAAAGAGGTGTTGAAGATGTCGTCGCCGCGCTCGGTGGCGGTGTTCGCCAGCAGCGGGGCATCCATCCAGGCCGCCACCCGCGTCAGGCGTCGCGCCGTGGACGCATCCTGGAACGGATCGTAGTCCACGCCGCCCTCCGGCCAGACCACCAGATCCACCTGCTCGCCCCTGAGCGGCTCCGTCGCGGTCAGCTGCGCGTCGATCACGCTGTACTGCTCGCGGCTGTCGAAGTAGCCGGTCGGCCCGTCGCCCTGCACGGCGGCGATGCGCATGCTGCCCGCCGGTGCGGTGGGGAACAGCGGCGCGAACAGCAGGGCGATCACCGTGACCGCCGGGGCGATCAGCGTGAGCGGGCGGCGCCAGGAGCCCGCGCGGACGACCTCGATCAGCAGCGCGACGGCGAAGACCATCAGGAATCCGAGCCCGCTGACCCCGACCCACGAGGCGACCGGCGCGAACGGCCCCTCCGCCTGCGTCATGCCCAGCCGAGCCCACGGGAAGCCGCCGTACGGCCAGTTGCCCAGGAACAGCTCATGCGTCGTCCACAGCGCCGCGACCAGTGCCGGCAGCAGCAGCGCCCTCGAGCGCGGCATCACCCGCGGGAGCCAGCGATAGGCCAGCGCGACGAGCGTCAGCGACAGCGCGGTCAGCGCCCCCTCGACGACGCTCAGCGCGATCCAGGGCACGGGCCCGAGGTAGCGCGAGGTCCACGAGACGAGCAGGGAGAAGAACACCAGCCCGTACACGCCCGACACCAGCAGGGCCGTACCCAGGCGCCTGCCGTCGAGGCAGACCAGCATGATCGCCACGGCGACGAGCGCGAGCGGCCAGATGGCGAAGGAGGGGAACGCGAGTGACATCAGGATGCCCGCTGCCGCCGACAGCCCCACGGCGATCCACAACGGGACGAGCGGGCGCACGGGGGCCGTGGTTCGGGTGCCGGCCACCGTCACACCCCCGCGTAGGCGACGATTCCGCGCCGCACGCCGTCCAGGGCGCGCCGCGCGGTGCGCGCCAGGTCGCCGTCGTCGGCGACGATCGACAGCTGGTCGAGCAGGTCGATCGTCTGCTTGGCCCAGCGCACGAAGTCGCCGGCGGCCATGTCTGCGTCGATCAGCACACGGTCCAGCGAGCCGCCGCGTGCCCAGGAGTGCATGGCCGCCGCCAGGCCGGGCGCGAGCGGCTCGGTGCGCGGCAGCGAGAAGTCGTGCTCGACGTCGTCGAGCTCCGCCCACAGGCGCATGGTCGCGTCGTAGGCGATGCGGAAGGCGCCGCGGGGCAGGCCGCGCTCCCCCGCGTTCTGCTCGTCGCGTCGCGGCTCGTACACCAGGCAGCTCGCCATCGCCGCCAGCGACGGCGCATCCAGGCTGCGCCACAGATTCTGGCGCAGGGACTCGGCGACGAGCAGGTCACGCTCGCCGTAGATGCGCTTCATGGTGCGGCCGGCCGCGGTGAGCGAGACCTGGTCGCCGTCGCCGTCCAGGTACTCCACGACCCGCAGCACGTCGATCACCCGATCGAAGGTGCGCGCGACCGTGCCGGTGCGGTTGTCGATCTGGCGGCGGATGCGGTCTGTGTCCCGCTTCAGACCGAAGTAGCGCTCCGCCCAGCGGGCGTGCGCCTCGCGGTCCGGACAACGGTGGCACGCGTGCCGCTGCATGCGGGTGCGCAGTGCCTGGATCTTGCGCATCCGCTTCTCACGAGCCGCGCGCGGCCCGCCGCCGTCCCGCCGGTTCTTCTTCTCCAGGTCGCTGAGCTCGCGGCGGATGGCGGCGTAGTCCAGGAAGTCGCCGTGCTCGCAGTGCATGGCCTTCAGATACCCGGCGAGTGACTCCTCGGCATCCTTCACCTTGCGAGCCAGGCCGACCACCGCACGGTCGGCCTGGAACTGTGCGAACGACGACTCCAGGATCTCGCGGGCGCGAGCCCGGCCGAAGCGATCGATGAGGTTGACCGCCATGTTGTAAGTGGGCCGAAAGCTGGAGTTCAGCGGATAGGTGCGACGGGATGCCAGCGCCGCGACGGCCTGCGGATCCATTCCCTCGGTCCACTGCACCACCGCGTGGCCCTCGACGTCGATGCCGCGCCGTCCCGCACGGCCGGTGAGCTGGGTGTACTCGCCCGAGGTGATCGCGACGCGCGCCTCGCCGTTGAACTTCTCCATCTTCTCGAGCACCACGGTGCGGGCGGGCATGTTGATGCCCAGCGCGAGAGTCTCGGTGGCGAAGACCGCCTTGACGAGCTTGCGCCGGAACAGCTCCTCGACGACCTCCTTGAACGCCGGGAGAAGTCCGGCGTGATGAGCCGCGACACCGCGCTCGAGGTCGTCGCGCCACTCCCAGAAACCCAGCACGTCCAGATCCTCGTCCTGAAGCGAGCGGGTGCGCTCGGTGACGATCTCGCGGATCTGCGTGCGCTCTTCGTGCGTGGTCAGGCGGATGCCGGCGCGTCGCACCTGCTGCACGGCGGCGTCGCAGCCCACCCGGCTGAAGATGAAGAAGATCGCGGGCAGCAGGTTGGAGCGCTCCAGCAGTCGCACCACCTCGGGGCGATCCATGCGCTCGATGCGGCGCGCATTGGCCGAGCGCACGGGGCGTCGCCCGCCTCGCGGCGGACGCTTCGCCTGCCGCCCCGCGTGCCTGTTGCTGCGGTACTCCTGGGCGCTGCGGTTGCTCTCGTATCGGGATCCGGTGAACGAGCGGATCCGGAACAGCTCCTGGTTCACCTGGGCCGTAGCCACTCCGGCTCGGTCGTCGAACAGCGGCAGCAGGTCGTCGCGGACCAGCACGTGCTGCTCCAGCGGCACCGGCCGGGTCTCGGACACGATCACATCTGTGTCCCCGCGAACCGTGTCGAGCCAGTCACCGAATTCCTCGGCGTTGGAGACCGTGGCGCTCAGCGAGATCAGCCGCACCTCCTGCGGCAGGTGCAGGATGACCTCCTCCCACACCGGTCCGCGAAAGCGGTCGGCCAGATAGTGCACTTCGTCCATCACGACATAGCGCAGCCCGCGGAGGGCGTCGGAGTCGGCGTAGAGCATGTTCCGCAGCACTTCGGTGGTCATCACCACGATGCGCGCGTTGCCGTTGATGTTGGTATCGCCGGTGAGCAGGCCCACCTGGTCGGCACCGTAGACGTCGACCAGTTCGCGGAACTTCTGGTTGGACAGCGCCTTCATCGGGGTGGTGTAGAAGGCCTTGTCCCCGGGCGTCCGCATGGCCAGGTGGATCGCGAACTCCCCGACGATGGTCTTGCCCGCGCCAGTCGGCGCCGCCACCAGCACGCTGCGACCGCGTTCGAGCGCCTGGCATGCGTCGAGCTGGAACGGATCGAGAGCGAAGCGCTGAGCTGCCGCGAACGACTGCGTCTGAGGATGCTGAGACGCCGCCTGCGCCGCCGCATAGCGCTCAGCCGGGGAACTCATAAGGCCGGCGCGTCAGGGTCGAGGCCGTCCGCGCGACGCTGCTTTCCCTTGCGACGGTCGAACAGCAGCGACAGTGTGGCCGCGGCGAAGTACAGCACGATCAGAATTCCGCCGAGCAGGAACATGGAACCGATGTCCGCGGCAGGGGTCGCGATCGCAGCGAACAGCGCGGCGACGAGTACGGCGACTCTCCAGCCCTTGAGCATCGCTTTTCCCGTCATGATGCCGGCCAGATTGAGCGCGACCATGAATACGGGGAGGACAAAGGATATGCCGATCACGAGCACGAACTTCAGAATGAAGTCGTAGTAGTAGTCGGAGTCGAGGAAGTTCTTGCCGACGTCCGGTACGAAGTTCGACATGACCTCGATCACGTGCGGTGCAACAAGGACCGCCACGTAGCAACCCGTGAAGAACAGTGGAACCGCAGCGCAGACGAACCCGACCGTGTACTTGATCTCCTTCTTCGTGAGTCCTGGCACGATGAATGCCCAAAGCTGCCACAGCCATACCGGCGCGGACAGCAGCAGACCAATGGCCATCGCCATCCGTAAACGCAGGTTGAACCCTGACGAGATCTTAGCGAAGACCAACTCCGCGAAGTGAGCCCCGCGTTCGGCGTTGATCGCGTTGATGGGCTCCGTGAGGAAGTTGATCACCGGAGTCGTCACGAGTGCGGCGATCACCATTCCGACGACGAATCCGAGTACCGCGATGATCAGACGTCGACGCGCCTCTCTGAGATGCTCGCCGAGCGACATCCGTCGATCACGGCGTCCCTCCGAGGGCGCGTCGACGCTCAGCTCTGTCACGACCTACGAGGCGCGGGGCGGCGAGTCCTGATCAGCAGGACGTTCGACTGTCGATGCCGCGGTTCCCGTGGATGTACCGGTGGTGTCTGACGCGTCTCCGTTCGCTACGTCATCGTCCTTCATTGCCTTCATCTCGCCCTTGAAGACACGGGCGGACTGGCCGAGGCTCTTCGCCAGCGCTGGCAGCTTCGCCGCGCCGAACAGGAGCAGGATGATGATCAGGATGATCCACAGGTGGGGTCCTGAGAAAAGGTTGGCCATCGGATTCTCCTCGGATTGGCTCGGGTCGGTTCAGTCTACCTGCGTCCGTCGGGACTCGGGTGTCGTGTACAGCTCGAGCGCATCGGATGCCCATTCCCGGGTCGCCGTCCGTGCCAGCGGAGGATCCAGCACCTCGAGCGCTCCCCCGAAACGGCCGGCGAGACGCTTGATGCCACGAGGGTCGGCCATGCCGATCCGCACGGTCACCCCGTCGTCCGTGCGCTCCACCTCTTCGTGCGGGAACGCGCCCAGCAGGGGCAGCATCCGCTCCGGCAATCGCACCGTGACATGATCGGAGACCGTGCCGCCGCCGAACTCCGTCGGCACCGGCGCGTCGGCGTGGGTGATCGGGATCTCGGTCAGCTGCGCGTCGCTGACGCGGTCCAGATGGAACGTGCGCATCGCCTGACGCAGGTGGCACCAGCCCTGCAGGTACCACTGCCCGTTCGTGATCAGGATCTGGCGCGGATCCACCGTGCGGGTGGTGGGCTCGGCATCCGGCGCCTGATAGCGGAACGATACCGCGACCCCCTCATGCAGGGCTCGCGATACCACGCTCTGCACCTCTGTGGCCTCCACCGGCGCGACCAGCAGGTCGGGCGGTGCATCCGCGGAACCGCGTGACAGCTTGGCGATCAGCCCGGACACGAGACCCGAGTCCGCGACGGCGGGAACGGCGGCCACCAGCTGCAGACCTGCCAGCAGCGCAGCCGCCTCGCGGGCGGTGAATCGCGGTACACGCCGCAGGGCGACATCGTGGGTGATCTCGATGATGTCGTGCTCGTCGAGCAGATCCCAGTCGATGTCGAACATCTCCTGCGGCAGTTGCCAGTAACCGGAGTCGCCCGGCAGGCCGATCACGGTGAGCTTCTCGACCATCGAGCGCATCTGCGTGGGCGTCACGCCGAACTCCTCGGCTGCCTCGTCGAGCGTCACCTGACCCCGCTCCAGCAGATACGGCACGAGCGTCAGGTACAGCCGAACTCGATCGGCGGCCAGCAGCGGTGCGGTGCTCACGAAACGGCACCCCGCTCGGCGTGCACGTCCGCGATGGCGCGCAGACGCTGGATGACGGCCTCGCGCAGCGCGGCGGGTTCGACCACGCGCACCTCCGGACCGTAGGTGGCCAGTTCGTCGGCGAAGATGTGGCGGTCGACGTAAGCGACGCGCATCCCCTGCGGGGCGGGGGATGCACGGCGCCCCAGCCGGAGCGCCGCCTCGGTGCCGGGCGTGACCTCGAGCAGCGCTTGCTGAGACGCCGCGACGTCGGCCAGCCCTGCCAGCGCACGCTCGGCGGCACCTTCGCGCGCCGCGGCGTCGAAGCTCTGCCCGGTCACCTTCACGTCACTGACGATGCGGCTGAGCAGGAACGTGCGCTCGGCATCGGCGTCGACATCGCGCCCGTACAGGTGCCAGCGCGCCTCGTACTCCACCTGCGCCAGCGGACGAACCCGGCGACGGGTCGGCGCGTCCGCACCCGGCTTGAGATAATCGAAGACGATGACCCGATTGCGCTCGATTCCCTCCTGGACGGCCGGGAAGGCGGCGTCGCGCACGGCGATGCGCGGAGCGAAGCCGATGATCGGCTCATCGCCGTCGATGCCGAGCGCGCGGATCTTGCGCACGCCCGCCTGCGCATCGGCCGAGACCGATTCGCTGCTCCAGACGCTCCCCGCCAGGCGCAGCACCGCCAGCTCGGCATCCGTGAACTCCAGATCCTGCGGCAGATCATAATCCGCCTGCGGGATGCGATAGCGCGCTTCGCGCAGGTCCTGCGGGTCGGCGGGGTCGCCGATGGTCTCCACGGGCATCCCGAGCGCACGCAGCTCGTCCTTGTCGCGCTCGAACATCTTCTCCAGCGAGTCCGGCTTCGCGCCGGCCTCGACGCGCTGACGGTACCCGGAGATGTTGTCGAGGATCTGCTGCTTGGTCAGGCCGATCTCCGTGGCCATCAGCGCCACGACGAGATTCGTCAGCCGCTCCTCCGCGGGGATCTGCGAGGGTGTCATCCCTGGACCAGCTCCGGCGGGACGATGCCGAGCACGTCCACCACGTAGGCCGTGGCGTCCTTGCCGGCGTCATCCGGGACCACCACGAGCAGCTGCGATCCCACCGTCGCCTTCTGCACGCGCTTCATGACCTCGGCCGGCAGCGTGGTCTTGTCGTACACGACGCCCTGGCCCCAGGACGAGCCGGAGACCGTGCGGTCGGACCAGGCGACGGCGGTGTACTCGAACATCGCGAGGCCGTCGCCGACCTTCTCGCCGGTGCCCTCGATCAGTGTCTGGGCGACCGTCTTCTTCGGCACAGCGGCATCCGGGATGATGATGCCCGGCCGACCGTCCGCGGCGCGGACCACCGTGGGCAGTCCGTGCGCGTCGTTGAAGACATCATGGCCCTGCGCCTTCGGCAGCAGCACCTCCTGCACGTCGAGGGTGCCGACGATGCTCTCGTCGCTCTTCAGACCCACCTGCTCTGCCATGCCGTCAGGCAGGTCCTTGGCGGGGATCGCGAAGGCGACACGCGAACCCTCGGTGGCGCACTTCAAGGCGACTCCGACACCGCCGAACTGCTCGTTCAGCGACTGCGGGGACCAGACGCCGGCACCGCTGTCGATGACCTGGCCGGTGGCGCCGTTCAGCAGCGTCAGGGTGCCGACCGCGTTCTGCTCGCCGTCGCGCACGGCCATGCCGTCGCCCACGATCAGGTCGTCGTAGACCACCTCGGACGTGGGCATGGGGGCACTCAGGCTCACCTTCGCAGCGCCGATGTCTCCGGTGGCCTTGACCACCATCGACAGCGCGGCGGACTCGCTGCGCTCGCAGCCGGCGGCACCGGAGTCGGGTGCGGCCGAGCAGCCCGTCAGAGCGAGAGCGGTCAGAGCGAGAGCGGAGAGGGCAGCGGTCGTTTTACGCACGCGCCCCAGTCTATTCCGAAGGCGCGTCGCCCTCGCGCGACGCGGCGGCCGTCCGCGCACCGTCCGCCGCCTTCTGCGCCTCGCGCACCCGCTTGCGCAGGTTCTTGTCGGTGATCTCGCGGTCCCCGACGGCGCCCGGCGTCCACAGTTCGACGTCGTCGTCGCCATAGCTCGACTTGGAGGCGCGTCGCTTCACCTCGGGCGGGACCGCACCGGGAGCCAGACGTCGCGCCGTGAGCAGGAAACCCGTATGAGCGACCATCCGGTGATCCGGCCGCACGGCCAGTCCCTCCACGTGCCAGCCGCGCACCATGGTCTCCGATGCATCCGGGTCGGTGAACAGTCCGGTGCCGCGGATGTACTCCGCCACGCGGGAGAGCTGGGTGGCGGTGGCGACGTAGCAGATCACCACTCCACCGGGGGTCAGGGCGTCCGCCACGACGTCCATGCATTCCCACGGCGCCAGCATGTCGAGCACGACCCTGTCGACAGTGCCCGGCCGGAAGCGGTCTGGCAGCTGCTCGGCCAGGTCTCCGACGACGACGTCCCAGGTGTCGGGCGTCGCGCCGAAGAAGGTCTCGACATTCGCGCGTGCGACCTCGGCGAAGTCCTCCCGGCGCTCGAAGGAGGTGAGGGTGCCATCGGCGCCGATGGCGCGCAGCAGCGCCAGGGAGAGCGCGCCGGAGCCGACGCCCGCCTCCACGACGACGGCGCCGGGGAAGATGTCGGCCTGCATGACGATCTGAGCGGAGTCCTTGGGGTACACGATCGCAGCGCCGCGGGGCATCGACATCGCGAAATCGCGAAGCAGCGGGCGCAGCGCCAGGTACTCGTGACCCGCGCTGTTGGTGACCACCGAGCCGTCGGGCTCGCCGATCAGCTGGGTGTGCGCGAGCACTCCGTGGTGCGTGTGCAGCTCACCGTCCGCGCGCAGAGTGATGGTGTGCATCCGCCCCTTCGGTCCGGTCAGCTGCACCCGGTCTCCGGCGCGGAACGGTCCGCTGGGCCGTCTGGCGTTCATCGTGCGCTCTCCTCGGCGTGTCGGGCGTGCAGCGCGACGACGTCGGCGGCCGTGCGTCCGCTCAGCGTCGGCCAGAGCTCGTGGGCACCCAGCCCGTCCAGCGCGATGAGATTCGGCACTCCGACGGT
Source organism: Microbacterium sp. ARD32 (assembly GCF_031844385.1). NCBI lineage: Bacteria > Bacillati > Actinomycetota > Actinomycetes > Micrococcales > Microbacteriaceae > Microbacterium > Microbacterium sp. ARD32. Next base: position 1,219,863 of record NZ_JAUZVD010000001.1, on the reverse strand, counting down.
CACCGCGCCCGACGCCACCGCCGATGTCACCCCGGTGCGGGAGTCCTCGATCGCGACGGTGTCGGCGATGTCCACGCCGAGCAGCTCCGCGGCGCGCAGATACGGGTCGGGGAACGGCTTCGGCCGCACGGCATCCTCTCCGGCGACGACCAGGTCGAACGCCTCGAAATCGATCAGGTCGACCACATCGGCGGCCATCCGGCGCAGCGACATCGTCACCAGCGCGGTCGTGATCCCCGCGTCGCGCAGGTCCCGCAGCAGCTCGCGGGCACCGGGCCGGAAGGGCACGCCGCGGCTGCGCAGCGAAGCAGCCACGCTGTCGGTGAGGCGGTCGACGATCGCCTGGGCATCCAGATCGACGCCGAGCCCCTGGAACAGCACCGCGCTCTCGAGAAGGCCGTTGCCGATCAGCCCCAGCGCCTGCTCGTGCGACCAGGTGCCGCCGTAGGACTCGACCAGCTCGGTCTCGGCGGCCATCCAGTACGGCTCGGTGTCGACGAGGGTTCCATCCATGTCCCAGAGGACCGCGCGGGGCTTGCTGCTCATTGCACCCATGCTAGCCGGGCCGGGCCCCCGAGCCGGCGCCGTGCCGTTAGCCTGGAGGGACACTCGCGGGTCGGTTCCCGCGCAGGAAAGGGGAACGGTGGACGCTCTGGGCTCACGCATCATCCTCGCCGCGTTCGACGGGTGGAACGACGCCGGCGAGGCGGCCAGCGGCGCGATCTCCGCGCTGCGCGAGGCCGGCGCCTACGAGGTGGTGCACTCCGTCGACCCCGAGCTGTACTTCGACTACCAGTACACCCGTCCGGCATCTCGCATGGATGCGTCCGGCCGGCGCGAGCTGCACTGGCCCGAGGCCACCCTGTCGCGTCCCACCAGCGCCGGGGAGGGGCCCGAGCTGTGGCTGCTCACCGGCTCGGAGCCGGCTCGCGCGTGGCAGGCCTTCGCCACCGAGTTCATCGACGTGGCGCTGCGTGACGACGTGACAGGGCTCGTCACGATCGGGGCGATGCTGTCGGACGTGCCGCACACCCGGCCGATCTCGGTGTTCGCCGCCAGCCAGAACGAGCTGGTCCGCCAGGCGCACGGGCTCGAGAAGTCCACCTACGAGGGTCCCGTGGGCATCCTCAGCGTCTTCGAGCACTTCGCCGAGAGCGCCGAGATCCCCACGGCGAGCCTGTGGGCCAGCGTGCCGCACTACGTGGCCACGGCCGCGCCCTCGCCCAAGGCGACGCTGGCGCTGCTGGACCGCCTGGAGGAGCTGACCGGAATCGGGCCCGCGCGCGAGCACCTGCGCACCGAGGCGGCCGCGTGGGAGGCGTCCATCGACGCCGCCGCCGCGGAGGACGAGGACATGACGGACTACATCCACCAGCTGGAGCGCACTCGTGACACGTGGGACTCCCCTGATGCCTCCGGAGACGCCATCGCCCAGGCGTTCGAGCGCTACCTGCGCCGCCGCGGCGACGGTCCGGACAAGAAGTAGCTCCTGTCCTGAGCTGCCGTGCGTCAGCGCGGTGCGAGGAGCCCGGTGGACAGCAGCACGATCAGCGTGCCGCCGAGCAGCACCCGGTAGATCACGAACGGCAGAAAGCTGCGCTTGGAGATCCAGTTCATGAAGAACGCGATCACGCCGAGCGCCACCACGAAGGCGATGCCCGTCGCAGCGAACGTCTCCCCCAGGCTGAAGTACTGCCCGGCGTCGCCGCCGTGCTTGAAGAGCTGGTAGAAGCCGCTGCCGAACACCGCCGGGATCGCCAGCAGGAACGCGTAGCGTGCGGCGGCTGCGCGCTCGTAGCCGAGGAACAGCCCCATGGTGATGGTGCCGCCCGAGCGGGAGACGCCGGGAACCAGAGCGAGCGCCTGGGCGAACCCGTAGGCGATGCCGTGCGGATAGGTGAGGTCGTCCAGTTTGCGTCGCTTCGCCCCGACGTAGTCGGCGATGCCGAGCAGCAGACCGAAGCCGATCAGCATGATCGCCACGATCCACAGCGACCGCAGGGTGGTCTCGATCCGGTCCTGGAAGAGCAGCCCGAGCACGACGATCGGGATGCTGCCGAGGATGATGAGCCATCCCATCCTGGCATCCGGGTCATCGCGCGGCACCTTGCCGGTCAGCGAGCGGAACCACTGCCCGATGATGCGGACGATGTCGCGCCAGAAGAACACGACCACGGCGGCCTCGGTGCCGATCTGCGTGATCGCCGTGAACGCCGCGCCCGGATCCTCGCCAGACGGCAGCAGCGCCCCGGCGATGCGCAGGTGCGCGCTGGAGGAGATCGGCAGGAATTCGGTGAGCCCCTGGATCACGCCGAGGAAGAGTGCTTCGAGCAGGTTCATGCAGTGCTTTCTGGGAGTGGCGCGTCGGATGCCGGCGCCGAGAACGGATCAGCAGGAGCGCAGCAGGTCGGTCAGCACGCGCTGACCGAAGACAAGCGAGTCTACGGGGACGCGCTCGTCGACACCGTGGAACATCCCTGTGAAGTCGAGGTCCGCAGGCAGCCGCAACGGCGCGAATCCGTAGCCGGTGATGCCGATCGAGGCGAGCGCCTTGTTGTCGGTGCCGGCACCGAGCAGGTACGGGATCACCGGGACGCCCGGATCGTGACGTCCGAGGGCGGCGACCATGGCGTCCACCAGCTCGCCGGCGAACGGCGTCTCCATGCCGATGTCGCGCACGACGGTCTCGATGCGGATGTCGTCGCCGACGATGCGCTGCAGTTCAGCGAGCACGTCCTCCTCCGTGCCGGGGATCACTCGCACATCGATCAGCGCCTCGGCGGTCTCGGGGATCACGTTGTGCTTGTACCCGGCGGTGAGCATCGTGGGATTCGCCGTGGTGCGGAAGGTGGAGCGCAGGAACGCCTCCGCGGGTCCGGCGGCCGCCGCCAGTGCGTCGGGATCGTCCGCCGGACGGCCGGTCAGCTCGCTCAGCCCCGCCAGGAGGGCCTGCGTCGTGGATGTCAGGCGGATCGGCCACCGAGTGCGCCCGATGGATGCCACGGCTTCGGCCAGCCGGGTGATCGCGTTGTGCTCGTGGTAGCGGCTGCCGTGCCCGGCGCGCCCCTTGGCGACGAGCCGCAGCCACATCATCGCCTTCTCCCCCACCTGCAGCAGATAGGCGCGGCGGTCGTCGACCGAGATCGAGTAGCCTCCGACCTCGCTGATCGCCTCCGCAGCGCCCGCGAACCACTCCGGCCGATCCTTCACGACCAGCGCGGACCCCTCCACGCCGCCGTTCTCCTCGTCGGCGAAGAAGACCAGGATCAGGTCGCGCTCGGGCTGCTCTCCCGCGCGCAGCAGCTCGGCGACCGCGGTGAGGATCATGGCATCCATGTTCTTCATGTCCACCGCACCCCGGCCCCACAGCATCCCGTCCCGGATCACGCCCTCGAACGGGTCGACGCTCCAGTCCTCCGCCATCGCGGGGACCACGTCCAGGTGCCCGTGCACCACCAGGGCAGGGCGCTCAGGATCACGGCCCTTCACCCGCGCCATCACGTTCGTGCGATTCGGGATCGGCTCGTAGTACTCCGGATGCAGCCCCAGCGACTCCAGGTAGGCGCCGACGTACTCCGCCGCCTCGCGCTCGCCGTTGGAGCGGCCTCCCCCGTAGTTGGTCGTATCGATGCGGATCAGGTCGCGGGCGATCCGTGCGACTTCAGGAAGGGACGTGTCCGACATGGCTCCAGGCTACCGAAACCGAGGGGCGCGCCCGGGTGCGCTGCCGGTTCGTGCGTCACTTACGAGCGTGCTAGAGTCATTCTTCGGTCGGCAACGATCACCATCACCTTGCGCGGGTGGCGGAATAGGTAGACGCGCTAGCTTGAGGTGCTAGTGCCCGCATAGGGCGTGGGGGTTCAAGTCCCCCCTCGCGCACAGAATGTCCTGAGCCGCGACACAGTTCACGAACTGGTCGCGGCTCAGGACTTTATCGTTCTCCGGCGATCCCGGCGGCTTATCGCAGCGCTTGACTCAGCGGCGTGAATCACACACACTCGCTATCTGGTGCTGGCCGCCCAACGCGAAGGCAACCGCCTGCTCGCAGCGGCGCTGTCCGAGCTCGACGTCACGCCCGCGCAGTCCGAGGCGCTGCGCATCATCGAGGACCACGGCCCGCTCTCCCTCAGACAACTCGGCGAAATGCTCGTCTGCGACACCGGCACCAGCCCGAGTCGAATCGTGGATCGACTCGTTGCCGCAGGACTCGTCGATCGTGCAGCCGGCGAGCAGGACCGGCGTCAGGTGCAGCTCTCGCTCACTCCCGCGGGAACAGCCAGGGCGACACAGGTCCGCACCATCGAGGAGCGCCTCTACGACAGCATCGACGGGGCGCTCGCGGACGAAGACGCAGACGAACTTGTCCACGCGCTCCGCGCGCTGACCCACGACTCACCGGCCGGTGCAGCGCTGCAGAGGCGCCTCACTCCAGACCACGCGTCGGCCTGAGCGACTCACCCATCTGCGAACCACACGGAGAAACCGATGACATTCACCCTGGAGCTGGACGTGCTGGCCGACCCGGCAGAGGTCTTCCGCTTCGTCGCCGACTTCACCAGCACACCGCGCTGGTACTCCGCCGTCCAGCACGTGTCGCACGTGACCGGCAACGGCGGTGCCGGCACGCAGTACGAAGTCCATCGCCGGCTGCCCTCCGGCCCCGCCGTCAACACGGTCGAGGTCGCCGACTACACCGAGGGACGGGTCGTCACCTTCGCGTCCGTCGCGGGCCCGACGCCGTTCGCCTACCGCTACGAGATGCACCCCGCAGGCCGGGGCACGCGGCTGCAGCTCGAAGGCAGCATCAGCGCGGAGGGCCTGCCCGGAATGGGTCACCTGCTCGGACCGCTGGCCGAACCGCTGTTCAGGCGCGGCATGCAGGAGAACCTCGGCACGCTGAAGGCACTGCTCCAGACGCGCCGACCCGCATCGCACCGCGGGATGAACCGTTTATGCAGGGGGTTTTCTAAACGCTGGTTGACACGTCGTTACCGTCATGCATAATGGAGTCCAGACGTAACGCAATGCCCTTTTATTGTATCCGTATGGGATCGAGGGCCTGGAGATCGGTGCAGATCAGTGACGAGTACAGAGACACACTCGAACAGCGAGCCGGCGGCGACGCGCACTCGGAACGCCGCCCAATGCGCGATCGCCCTTCGTGAACTCGGACAGGCGACCGTCGCCGAGCTGTCGGCGCGCACGGGTCTGTCCCGTCCGACCGTCGAGGTGGGGCTGGACGCCATGACCGGCCGAGGCGTCGTGTCCATCCTCGGCGATCTGACCGCGGGCGGCAGAGGCGCGGGGCGGCCCGCGCGGATCTATGCCTTCAGGGCCCGGGCCGGGTATCTCGCCGCGGTCGATGTCGGCCCCCATCGCGTGCGGGTCGCGCTCGCGGATCTGAGCGGCGGCATCGCCGGATGGCTGGATCGGCAGACAGACGCCGACGCCGTCGGCCCGAACCGCATGACGGGGGTCAGGCGCGCGATCGATGAATGCCTGCGGGAGGCCGGCGTGGCCGCCTCCGAACTCGTCGGCATGGGCGTCGCCGTCACCGGAATGGTCGGCCTCGACGGTCGCCTGATCGTCTCGCGGAATCTTCCCGACTGGGAAGGCGTCGACGTCGCCGCACACCTGGGACGCGTGTACGACTGCCCCGTGACGATCGAGAACGACATCAGGATGGCTGCGCTCGCCGAGCACCGTCTCGGTGCCGCGCGCTTGGCCGACGATGTGCTGTACCTGTTCGCGGGGCACCGCGTGTCGATGGCTCTGATCATCGACGGGAAGCTCAGACACGGGCGGCACAGCGCGGCCGGAGAGATGGGCGGGATCGCCTTCTCGATGCCCGTCGACGATCAGCACGACCAGCTCCGCTGGCGGACCGCCGCTTCCGGCGAGGGGGTGTTCCGACTCGCCGCAGACGGAGACGAGGAGTCCCTCGAAGAGGTGCGGCAGTTCACGGCGGGGCTCGCCACCGGAGTCGCGGTCGCGGCGATGACAGTGGACCCGGATCTCATCGTGGTCGGGGGCGGACTCTCGAGCGCGGGCGGCGTCCTGCTCGATCCGCTGCGAGAGGCGGTCTGCGCGGCGATCCCGGTGCCGGTCAGTCCGACGATCATCGCATCGGAGCTCGGGTCCGAAGCAGTCGCACTGGGAACGCTCGTGCACGCCTTCGGCAGCGTGTCGACATCGCTCTACGGCGCCGAGGGTCTGCCCGAGCCGACGATCGACGTCGATGATGCCCGCTCCCGCGCGCGGGAGGCGGCAGCATGACCGGCCGTGAGCGCGAAGCGCTGCGCCTGGCCGTCGTCGGCGTCGGGGCGCGCTCCTCGATCGCCCAGCACGCCGTGGACTCCGGTCGTGGTCGCGTCGTCGCCTTCGTCGACCCCGATCCGTCGGCGGCCCTCAGAGCCGAGCGGATCTTCGGCCACACGCTCACCGGCTATAGCCACCAGCGCGAGCTGATCGAAGGCGGCACCCCGATCGACGCGGCATTCGTCACGAGTCCCGACCACACGCACGCGGAGATCGCCATCGATCTGCTGCGGGCCGGCATCCCGGTGTACCTCGAGAAGCCGCTGGCCACCACGCTCGATGGCGCCGACGAGATCCTCGCGACTGCCGCGGCCACGCGCACCCCGCTCTATGTCGGGCACAACATGCGGCACATGGCCGTCATCCGGCTCATGAAGGAGATCATCGACCGCGGCGAGATCGGCGAGGTCAAGGCCGTGTGGTGCCGGCACTTCGTCGGCAACGGAGGGGACTACTACTTCAAGGACTGGCACGCCGACCGCACCAAGACGACGGGGCTGCTGCTGCAGAAGGGCGCCCACGACATCGATATCATCCACTGGCTCGCGGGCGGCTACTCGACGCTCGTCTCCGGAATGGGCGCGCTGAGCGTGTACGGTGGCATCCGCGACCGCAGGGAGAACTCCGGGCGCCTGATGCCGGAGTGGTTCTCTTTCGAGAACTGGCCCCCCACCTCGCAGACCGGCCTCAACCCCGTGGTCGACGTCGAGGACATCTCCATGATGCTGATGGAGCTCGACAACGGGGTGCTGGCCTCCTATGAGCAGTGCCACTTCACGCCCGACTACTGGCGCAACTACACGGTGATCGGCACGAAGGGCAGACTGGAGAACTTCGGAGACACGGACGGCGGGGTCGTCCGCGTCTGGAACCGTCGCCACGAGTACAGTCCGCACGGGGATGCCGAGTACCCGATCCGCGGCGACGCGTCCGGTCACGACGATGCGGACGAGCGCACCGTCAACGAGTTCCTCGACTTCCTGGAGCACGGCACCCCCACGGTGACCTCTCCCCTCGCCTCACGGAACGCGGTCGCCGCCGGCATCGCCGCCACCCATTCCCTGCGATCCGGATCGGTCCCGATCCGGATCCGGCCTGCCGGTGCCGCCACCGCCGATCCGGGGACAGGCGGGCCGTCAGGGAGGATTCCCGGGTCAGCGGCCGATATCCGCTGACCCGGGATGCATCACCCTCAGTACACATTCAAAGGAGAATCAGATGCGAAAGCTCATTCTAGCCGCGGGCACCGTGCTCGTAGCAGGCGCCATGCTGGTCGGCTGCTCCGCAGCGCAGACCGACGGGTCGCCAGGCACCTCGAACGGCCCCGCTGATCAGGACACGAAGGCGGAGCTGACCTATGCCGTCTGGGATCAGAACCAGGTGGCGGCGATCAAGGCGAATCTCGAAGGATTCAACGAGAGCTACCCGAACATCAGCGTGAACGTCGACGTCACTCCGTACGGCGACTACTGGACCAAGCTTCAGACTCAGGCCTCCAGCGACACCCTGCCGGACCTCTTCTGGATGAACGGGCCGAACTTCCAGCTGTACGCCTCCAACGACAAGCTGGAGCCGATCAGATCCCAGGTGAAGTCCGGCGAGATCGATCCCGCGAACTATCCCGAGTCGCTGGTGAAGATGTACTCGTTCGACGGCGTGCAGTACGGCGTGCCGAAGGACTTCGACACCATCGGCGTCTGGGTGAACAAGGCGCTGTTCGCCAGGGCAGGCGTCGACCTGCCCGAGCCCGGCTGGAGCTGGGACGACTTCCAGCGGATCGGCGCCGAGATCTCCCAGAAGCTGAAGGCCGACGGCGACTACGGCGCCGCGGCGGGGATGGACGGGCAGACCACCTACTACAACACGATCCTCCAGGCCGGCGGTGAGGTCATCACGGCCGACGGCACGAAGTCCGGGTACGACTCGGCCGCCGCCGCGGCAGGCATCCAGTTCTGGACCGACCTGATCGACTCGGGCGCCTCGCCGACCATGGCGCAGCTGACCGAGACCACCGCCGACCAGTGGTTCCTCTCCGGCAAGCTCGCGATGTATCAGGGCGGCGACTGGTTCCGCGCGGCGCTGGTCGGCACCGACCTCGAGAAGGATGTCGTGGCCGTCCCGCTGCCGAAGGGCAAGGTTCAGGCCACCGTGATCCACGGCGTCTCGAACGTCGTCGCGGCCGGCAGCAGGAACAAGGCGGCCGCCCAGGCGCTGCAGTCGTACCTCGCCGGCAAGCAGGCGCAGCAGCAGCAGGGCGACCTCGGGGCCATCATCCCGGCCTTCCACGACACCCAGCAGGGTTTCGTCGCGTCGATGCCGGATGCCGATCTGCAGATCTTCCTGGACGAGCTGGAGTACGCGCAGCCACTGCCGATCTCGAAGAACACCGCGGCGTGGAATGCGCTGGAGACCAAGCACCTGGGTGACGCGTTCTCGGGCAGCGCCCCGGTCGCCACGGTCCTGAAGGAGCTGGCGTCGCAGATGGATGAGGCACTGGCCAAGGAATAGGACATGACCGTACAAGCTGAGGCGTCGACAGACGCACGGCGCCGGCTGGCCAGCGCCCGGACTCGCAGCAGCGGGTCCGGGCGCCCCGGCCGACGGACCGACGGCGCGTGGCCGTGGCTGTTCGTCGCACCGCTGCTGATCGGAGTCGGCGTCTTCTACGTCTGGCCGATACTGCAGACGTTCTGGTTCTCGTTCACGAAGTGGGGAGCCTTCGGCGGTTCCACCTTCACCGGGCTGTCGAACTACGAGTCGATGCTCGCCGACCCGGAGTTCTACCGGTCCCTGCTCAACACCGCGATCTACACCGTCATCGTGCTGCTGGGCATACCGATAGCGATCTGGTTCGCGCACCTGCTCGAGACCCCGGGTCTGCGTTTCGCGCAGTTCTACCGCGTGCTGTTCTTCATGCCGTACGTGGCCATGCCTGCGGCGATCGCGCTGGTCTGGCGCATCATCTTCAACGGCGACTTCGGCGTCCTCAACTGGGGGCTGTCCCTGTTCGGCGTCTCCGGTCCGCATTGGATCGCGACGCCGGGGTTCGCGCTGATCGCCGTCTCCATCGTCGGCCTGTGGTCGTCGCTCGGATTCTCGATGATCATCCTGGGAGCGGGGCTGAAGGACATCCCTGCCGAGCTGTACGAGGCCGCCCGCGTCGACGGGGCCTCTCGCGCACGGCAGTTCCGCTCCATCACCGTTCCCATGCTCACCCCGAGCATCTTCTTCGTGCTGATCGTCACCACCATCAGCAGCTTCCAGCTCTTCGACCTGCTGTACGCCCTGCTCGGCAGCACCAACCCCGTGCTGCCGAAGACGATGTCGGTCGTCTTCTACTTCTACTCGTCCGGGTTCATCCAGAACGACAAGGGACTCGCGGCCGCCACCGCCATGGTCATCTTCGTGCTCATCGGCGTGATCACGATGATCCAGTTCCGACTCCAGAAGAGGTGGGTGCGGTCATGACCGACGCGTCGATCCGGCTTCCGCGCACACAGCGCGCCGAGCGGTCCGGGAAGCCGCGCGACGGCAGAGTCTGGTGGGTTCACCTCGTGCTCTCCGTCGGCGGCTTCGTGATGGCGTTCCCGTTTCTCTGGCAGATCGTCATGTCGCTGTCCACGCAAGCCGAGGTGCAGTCCGTGACTCCCACGTTCTGGCCCGCCGTGCTGCAATGGCACAACTATGCAGACGTGTTCCGGCTGCTCCCGTTCCTGCACCAGCTGCAGGTCTCCGTGCTCATGACCGTCATCCAGACCGCGGCGCAGATCGTGCTGTGCACCTTCGCCGGCTACGCCTTCGCCCGGATGCGCTTCCGCGGACGGGCCGTGCTGTTCGGCGTGGTGCTGTCGATCCTGCTGATCCCGCCGCAGGTGTATCTGCTCTCGCAGTACCAGATCGTGCAGTCGCTGGGCTGGCTGAACACGCTGGCGGGCATCGTGGCGCCGGGCCTGTTCAGCGCGTTCGGCACGTTCCTGATGAGGACCGCGTTCGTGAACCTGCCCGTGGAGCTCGAAGAGGCGGCACGCCTCGACGGCGCCGGTCCGGTGCAGATCTTCACCCGGGTGATGCTGCCTCTGGTCGGACCGAGCATCAGCGTGCTGGCGATCACGACGATCCTGTTCTCGTGGAACCTGCTGCTGTGGCCACTGGTCGTCTCCACCAGGGCCGATCAGATGCCGCTCGCGGCAGGGCTGGCGACCCTGACCGGCAACCACCAGATCCAGTACCCGGTCCTGATGGCGGCGAGCCTGATGGCGATGGCGCCTGTGCTGATCATGTTCATCGTCCTGCAGCGCCGCGTGATCGACGGGCTGGCCTCGACGGGGCTCAAGGGCTAGCAGCGCTCAGCGCGGTCACCCCACGCCGAACACGAGTCCCAGGGCGTACGTGATGGCGGCCGCGCCGAACCCGATCGCCAGTTGACGCAGGGCGCGCCGCAGCGGCGGCCCGCCGGAGAGGATGCCGACCATCGCTCCGGTGCTCAGCAGCGCGACACCCACCAGGGCGAGCGCCACGATGACCGCGGTCACGCCGGTGAGGCCGAACAGCCACGGCAGAACGGGGACGATCGCCCCAGAGGCGAACAGCAGAAAGCTGGAGATCGCCGCGGTCCAGTCGCTGCCGACGATGTCGTGGTCGTGCGCGACCCCGATGGGACCGGTCGCGTCCCGGCGGATGCCTGCCTGCGCGGCGCGCATGACCCGTTGCGCACGCGCGAGCGACTCCGCCTGGTCCATTCCGCGCGCGCGGTACACCAGCGCGAGCTCGTTCGCGTCGATGTCCAGGTCTGCCGCCGCAGCATCCGCATCGCCGCTCTCCTCGGTGGCGGCCAGCAGCTCGCGCTGCGAACGCACCGAGACGAACTCCCCCGCGCCCATGGACAGGGCGCCGGCTAGAAGGCCGGCGATGCCGCTGAACAGCACCAGTCCGGAGCTGACCCCGGTGGCGCCGATGCCCAGCACCAGGGCGAGGTTGGAGACCAGACCATCGTTCGCGCCGAAGACGGCGGCGCGGAACGACCCCGACAGCCGCCGGCGCCCGCGTGCCGCGAGGCCGCGCACCACCTCGTGGTGCACCTTCTCGTCGGCGCGCATGGCCGGGGTCGCGAACTTCTCGGAGTCGTACGGCGACCGCGCCTCGGCGCTCTGCGCCAGCGCCAGCACGAAGATCGATCCGAACCGGCCCGCCATCCAGCCCAGCAGCCGCGACCGCATGCCCGCCCTGGGCAGCCTCGCCGGCTCCTGCCCTCCGAGCAGATCGAGCCAGTGCTGCTCGTGGCGTCGCTCGGCCTCGGCCAGCGAGAGCAGGATCTGACGTTCCTCGCCCTCGCGGCGTGCGGCGAGCCGGGCGTACACGGCGCCTTCGGCGCGTTCCTCGACGAGATAGCGGGCCCACTGCCGGCGATCAGCGGCAGTGGCGTGAGGTGGGACGGACATGCATCCTCCGTTGCTGAATCCGCCTCCCACGCTAGCGAAGGAAGCATCCGCGGCCGCGCATCGGGACGCGGATTGACAGGATTTCGGATGCCCTAAGCAGCGGGATTCTGTCGGTCGACGCTTCGACAGGCTCAGCGACCCAGGAAGCGGGCTCAGCGACCCAAGAATCAGGTGCGCACGCGCTTGCGCAGCAGATCGATGCGGGACTGCAGCTGAGTCACGGTGGCCTGGGCGACCGCCGGGCCACCGCACATCCGGCGCAGCTCGGCATGGACCGCACCGTGCGGCTCGCCGCTCTGCCTGGCATACAGGCCGACCAGGCTGTTCAGCAGCTGCCGCTGCTCGCGCAGCGTGCGATGCAATGGCGCGGGAAGCGTGGTCGTCTCCGCGGGCGCCGCCGCCTCACGCGCCTGCCGCAGACGGCTCTGCCTGGCCTGGCGCTGCATGAGCAGCTCGTGCACGTGCTCGGGCTCGAGCAGACCCGGGAACCCGATGAACTCCTCCTCTTCGGGCGTGCCCGGCTCGGCCAGCTGCCCGAAGTCCTTTCCCTCGAACACCACGCGGTCGAAGTGCGCCAGCGAGGAGATCGCCTGATAGCTGAACTCCTGCTCGAGCGCGTCGGAGGCGTCGTCCTCGCGGTTGGCCGCCTCCAGCAGGGAGTCGTCCAGGCCGTCCTCGTCCTTGTCGCGGCGGTCCAGCGCGTGGTCGCGCTGGCGCTCCATCTCGTTCGCGAGGGTCATCAGCACGGGGACGTTCGGCAGGAACACGCTCGCCGCCTCGCCACGACGGCGCGCCCGCACGAAGCGCCCGATCGCCTGCGCGAAGAACAGCGGAGTCGACGACGACGTGGCGTACACACCCACGGCGAGCCGAGGCACGTCGACGCCTTCGGAGACCATCCGCACCGCCACCATCCAGCGGCGGTCGTTCGTGCTGAACCGCTCGATGCGCTCCGAGGCCGAGGCGTCGTCGGAGAGCACCACGGTGGGCTGCTCCCCCGTCAATCCGTGCAGGATCTTCGCGTACGCGCGCGCGACGGTCTGGTCGGTCGCGAGCACCAGCCCGCCGGCATCCGGGACATGGTGCCGTATCTCGGTGAGGCGACGATCCGCGGCGGACAGCACCGCCGGCATCCACTCCCCCTCCGGATCCAGCGCGGTGCGCCAGGCCTGGGAGTTGACGTCCTTGGTGTTGTCCTGCCCGAGGTGGGCCTCGAGCTCATCACCCGCGCTGGTGCGCCAGCGCATCTTGCCCGAGTACATGTGGAACAGCACCGGGCGCACCACGCCGTCCGCGAGGGCACGGCCGTAGCCGTAGCGGTAGTCGGTGCTGGAGATCCGCGCGCCGGACTCGTCCGGAACGTACTGGACGAAGGGGATCGGCGCGGTGTCGCTGCGGAACGGCGTGCCGGAGAGCAGCAGTCTGCGCCGAGCGGGCCCGTACGCGTCGCGGATCGCGTCGCCCCAGCTCAGCGCATCGCCGCCGTGGTGCACCTCGTCGAGGATCACCAGGGTCTTCGCCCCCTCGGTCAGATGCCGATGCACACTCGACCGCGCCGCGACCTGCGCGTACGTCACGACGACGCCGTGGTACTGCCGGGAAGGCGCCCAGTGGCTGTTGCGGAACCGCGGATCCAGCCGGATGCTGACCCGCGCGGCGGCATCGGCCCACTGGGTCTTGAGGTGCTCGGTCGGAGCGACCACGATGATCCGGTCGACCTCGCCCATCCGCAGCAGCTCGACGGCGAGCGTGAGGGCGAACGTGGTCTTTCCGGCGCCGGGGGTGGCGGCGACGAGGAAGTCCCGCTGGTCCGCCCGGAAGTACTCGTCCAGCGCCTCCCGCTGCCATGCCCTCAGCTTGTCGGCGGTGCCCCACGGGGCACGCTGGGGGAAGGACGGAGAGAGCATCGGGAACAACGATAATCCAGCCGACGGACATCGTTCCGCACCCCCGGTCCGCACGCACGGGTAGGCTCTGTGAGGCGCCCGCATCAGGGCATCCGGAGAGCCGTAGGAGGATCGGATGGTCGATCAGGAATCGTCCCGCACCCCGTTCGTGGAGAACGTCGGTCCGCACCCGTGGCGCCGCTTCGTCGCGGTCGGCGACTCCTTCACCGAGGGCGTCGGCGACCCCGCTCCCGGCCTTTCCGGTGGGCTGCGCGGCTGGGCCGACCGCGTGGCGGAGGTGCTGGCGCAGGATGTCGACGACTTCGCCTACGCGAACCTCGCCGTCCGCGGAAAGCTGATCGCGCAGATCGTGGCCGACCAGATCGAGCCCGCCGTCGCGCTCAAGCCGGACCTGATCTCGATCTGCGCCGGCGGAAACGACGTGATCCGCCCCGGAACCGATCCCGACGAGATCGCCGCGCAGCTGGACGGGGCCGTCTCGCGCCTGGCATCGACCGGTGCCGCGGTCGTGCTCTTCACGGGCATCGACACCGGATTCACCCCGGTGTTCCGCCCGTTCCGCGGCAAGGTCGCGATCTACAACGAGAACGTGCGCGCGATCGCCGACCGGCACGACTGCATCGTCGCGGACCAGTGGGCGCTGAAGGTCGTGCAGGACTCGCGCTTCTTCGACGACGACCGGCTGCACTACAACGCGCTCGGCCACCACGAGATCGCGCGCATGGTGCTGCGTGCGCTGAACGTGCCCAACGACCTGCAGGCCATGCAGCCCGATCCGATCCCGGTGCGCACCTGGCGCGCGGCACGGGCGGAGGACATCGGCTGGGCTCGCGAGCACCTGGTCCCATGGGTGCTGCGCCGGCTGCGCCATCAGTCGTCCGGGGATCACGTCGCAGCCAAGCGTCCCGAGGCCGTGCCGGTGCGCTTCCCGGAGGCGGATGCCTGAGCGCCGGTCTCACCGGGTGGCGTAGAAGGCGACCGCCGAGGCGGCGGCGACATTCAGCGAGTCGACGCCGCCGCTCATCGGGATGGTCACGCGACGGTCCAGCAGCCGCTCCGTCTCGGGGCGGATGCCGTCGCCCTCGGTGCCGAGCACCAGTGCCAGCCGCTCGTGGTCCTCGGCGACGAGCTCGTCGAGCTCGATCGCGCCCTCCCCCAGCGTCATGCCCGCCACGGTGCACCCGGCGTCCTGCAGCTCGCGGATGCCGTCGGGCCAGGCCGGGATGCGCGTCCAGGGCACCTGGAACACGGTGCCCATCGACACGCGCACCGACCGCCGGTACAGCGGATCGGCGCAGTCAGGGCTCACCAGCACGGCATCCACCCCCAGCGCCGCAGCGGAGCGGAACACGGCGCCGACGTTCATGTGGTCGGCGAGCCCCTCCAGCACGGCGATCCTGACGCGATCCGCACGCGCGCGCGACAGCACCTCGGCCACCGTCGGCAGCTCCGGGCGGTGCATGGCGGCCAGCGGGCCGCGGTGGATCGCGAAGCCGGCCACCTGCTCGGAGACCTCAGCCGACGCCACGTACACGTCCACATCCGCGGAGCGGCCGGCCAGCGCCTGCTCCACGGCATCCAGCCACTTCGGCTGCGTCAGCACCGATCTGGGGCGGTGTCCCGCCTGCACCGCCCGCGCGATGACCTTCGCCGACTCGGCCATGTACAGGCCGCCATCGGGCTCGCTCCTGCGCCGCAGCGCCACGTCGGTCAGCGAGCGGTAGTCGTCGAGCCGATGATCGGCGGCATCGTCGATGCGGGTGATCTGCATGCCCCCCACTCTTCCAGGCGCCTCGTAGACTTCGGAGCGTGACGAGCATCGATCACGCCTGCGAGCTGCTGAGAGGGCGCAGGATCGCCGTGCTGACCGGCGCCGGCATCTCCACCGACTCGGGCATCCCCGCCTACCGCGGCGTGGGCGCACGCACGCGTGCCGCGCCCATGACGATCCAGACCTACCTCGGCGACGAGGCGGCGCGGCGCAGGTACTGGCTGGGAGGACACCTCGGCTGGCGCGCGTTCACCGCGCCGGAGCCGAACCAAGGGCACCGCGCGATCGCGCGCCTGGAGCGCGCCGGCGTCGTCACCGGGGTCGTCACCCAGAACGTCGACGGCCTGCACCTGCGCGCCGGCAGCACCCGCGTGGTCGAGCTGCACGGCACCATGCACCGCACGCTGTGCCTGCACTGCGGCCAGGTCTTCGACCGGCGGGCGATCGCCGAGCAGCTGGAGCAGCTCAATCCGTGGGTCCGCCGCCCCGAGCGCATCGAGCTGAACCCCGACGGCGATGTGACGCCGGAGAGCACGGAGGGGTTCGTGATCCCCTCGTGCACGGTGTGCGGCGGGATGCTCAAACCCGAGGTGGTGTACTTCGGCGAGTTCGTCCCCGCCCGGCGGTTCCGCGCCGCCGAGTCGGTGGTGAACGTCTCGGATGCGCTGCTGGTGGCCGGCACATCGCTGACCGTCAACTCGGGCGTCCGCGTCATCGAACGCGCCCGCAGGCGGGGCATCCCGCTGGTGATCGTCAATCACGCGCCGACCCGGGCGGATGCCTGGGCCGATGTCGTCATCGCCGGCGGAACCTCCCCCGTGCTGGGCGCTCTCGCAGACGCGCTCGTCTAGGCTCGATCCGTGACCCTCCTGACTCTCGTGCGCCATGGCCAGACCGACTGGAACCTCGCCAGGAGGATCCAGGGCACCACCGACATCCCGCTGAACGACACCGGGCGCGCCGACGCGCGCGACGCCGCCGGCCGGCTGGCGGGCAGCACCCATCACCGGATCTACGCGAGCCCGCTGGCGCGTGCGCGCGAGACCGCCGAGATCATCGCGGCCGAGCTGGGCCTGGCCGCTCCCGAGCTGGTGGACGACGTGCGCGAGCGGGAGTTCGGCGAGGGCGAGGGGATGCTGGTGGCCGACTACATCGCCACCCACGGCGACTGGCACGCGGGCGTGCCCGGCGCCGAGACCCTGCAGCAGGTCGGCGCCCGGGCCATGGCGGCGCTGCACCGCATCTCGCGCGAGGCGCACGGGCGTTCCACGTCCGACGCCGAGTCGATCATCGTGGTCACGCACGGTGGCGTGATCCGCGCGCTCCTCGATCACGTCTCCGGCGGCATGCTGCCACGCGAGGGAGACCTGCTGGGCAACGGCTCGGCGCACCGCTTCGTCGCCGAGCAGGACGTGCTGCGGCTGCTGGAGCCCATCGCAGGCTGAGCGGGCGCGCTTCGACAGGCTCAGCGACCCAGGGGGGGAATGGGGCTGAGCGACCCAAGGAGGGAATGGGGCTGAGCGATCCGGGAGGGAACCGGGCTGAGCGACGAGGGAAGGTCAGGCGCGGGCGAGCACCGCCCGGGCGTGCCGCAGCACCGGCTCGTCGACCATGCGCCCCTCGAAGCGGAACACGCCGCGCTCGCCCTCAGCGGCGGCGAGCACGACCCGCGCCCAGTCCAGGGTCGCCGCGTCCGGGCGGTAGGCCTCGCGGATCGTCGGGACCTGCTTGGGGTGGATGCAGGCGGTCGCGCGGAACCCGGAGGCCGCGGCATCCGCCGCCTCCTGTGCGAGACCGGCGGCATCGTCGATGTCCAGGTGCACGGCGTCGATCGCGGCCCTGCCGTGCGCCGCCGCCGCGAACAGCACGCGTGACCGCGCGTGGCGCGCGATGTCGCGATAGCCTCCGTCGGCGAACCGGCTGGCCGTGCCGCCGATCGAGGCGACCAGATCCTCCGCGCCCCACATCAGGGCGACCACCCGCGGATGCGCGGCGATCTCGGGTGCGCGCAGCACACCGGCCGCGGTCTCGCAGAGCGCGAGCAGCGCGTACTCCTCGCCGAAGGCGTCCAGTGTGGCCGGATCCTCGGTCTTCGCGACCATCACGGTGCGGAACGGCGTGCGCGCGACGGCCTCGAGGTCGTCGCCGAAGTGCGCGGATGCTGGGTCGTTCACCCGCACGATCACCCGGGACGGGTCCAGCTCGGCCGCGAGCAGGTTCGCGCGGGCCTTCGCCTTGGCCTCCGGCAGCACGGCGTCCTCGAGGTCGAGGATCACCGCATCGGCCTTCGCGAGGGCGCCCGCGAAGCGCTCCGGCCGGTCGGCGGGGCAGAACAGCAGGGCGGGACCCAGCTCGAAACTCATCATTCCCCTTCCGGCATGCAGTGCATCAGCGCCACGCGGTTGGCGGTCGCGACGACGACACCGTCCTGGTTGCGACCGGTGTGCGCGATCGTGACGATGCCCTGCCCCGGCCGCGAGGACGACAGCCGCTTCTCGGTTATCACGCTCTCGGTGTACAGCGTGTCCCCGTGGAACACGGGATGCGGGAACCCGATGTCGCTGAGTCCCAGCTGCGCCACCAGCGTGCCCTGTGTGAGCTGCGCGACCGAGGCGCCGACCATGGTCGACAGCGTCCACATCGAGTTCATCAGGCGCTGCGCGAACGGCTGCTGAGCGGCCGCGAACGCGGCATCCAGGTGCAGCGCCTGCGTGTTCATGGTGAGCGTGGTGAACAGCACGTTGTCGGCCTCGGTCGCGGTCCGGCCGGGGCGATGCAGATAGCGCGCGCCGAGCTCGAACTCCTCGTAGTACAGGCCGCGCTGGACGATATCGGTCATGCCGGCACCCTACGCCAGGCCCAGCCCGCGGGCGATGACCAGCAGCTGCACCTCGGTGGTGCCCTCGCCGATCTCCAGGATCTTCGAGTCACGGTAGTGCCGGGCGACCGGGTACTCGTTCATGAACCCGTTGCCGCCGAAGATCTGCGTCGCATCGCGCGCGTTGTCCATCGCCGCGTCTCCGGAGACGAGTTTGGCGATCGCGGCCTGCTCCGCGAACGGCCTGCCGGCGTCGCGCAGGCGGGCGGCGTGGTGCCAGGCGAGGCGTGCCGTGTGCACACGCGCGCGCATGCGCGCCAGGGTGAACTGCGCGTTCTGGCGCGTGCTGAGCGCCGCGCCGAAGACGGTGCGCTTCTTCGCATAGTCGACGGCCGCCTCCAGGCATCCCTCCGCCGCTCCGGTCGCGAGCGCGGCGATCGCGATGCGGCCCTCGTCGAGGATGCTGAGGAAGTTCTTGAACCCGCTGCCGCGCGCTCCCAGCAGATTCTCCTCGGGGACCCGCGCCCCCTGGAAGGTGAGCGGGTGCGTGTCCGACGCGTTCCAGCCGACCTTGTCGTACGCGGGCTCCACGGTGAAGCCTGGCGTGCCGTTGGGCACGATGATCGTGGAGATCTCCTTGCGTCCGTCGTTCACACCGGTCACGGCGGTCACGGTCACGAAGCGGGTGATCGCGGTGCCCGAGTTGGTGATGAACTGCTTGGAGCCGTCGATGACCCACTCGCCGTCCTCGAGCCGCGCGGTGGTGCGCGTCGCGCCGGCGTCGCTGCCCGCCTCCGGCTCGGTCAGGCCGAAGCCCGCCAGGTGCTCCGCGGTCAGCAGCGAGGGCAGGTGCTCCTGCTTCTGCTCCTCGGTGCCGAACCGGTAGATCGGCATCGCGCCCAGGCTGACGCCGGCCTCGAGCGTGATGGCGATGGACTGATCGACACGGGCCAGTCCCTCGATGGCGAGGCCGAGGGCCAGGTAGTCCCCGCCCTGCCCGCCGTACTCCTCTGAGAAGGGCAGGCCGAACAGGCCCAGCTCCCCCATCTGGCGGACGACGTCGAGGTTCAGCGTGTGCGTGCGGTCGGCCTCGTAGGCCTGCGGCGCCACGACCTGGTCGGCGAAGTCGCGCACCATCGCGGCGAGCTCGCGCTGCTCCTCGTTGAGGCCGATGCTGCTGAGGTCGTCGGTCATGCTGTCTCCTGTTCGCTGACGCGCGCGACCGGTTGGTCGCGCCGCACCTGGTCGCCGAGCGCGACCAGCAGGTGCACCGTGCCGTCGTGCGGCGCGAGCACCGGATGCTCCATCTTCATCGCCTCGATCGAGACCAGCGGGTCGCCCTCGTGCACGCTGTCGCCGTCGGCGACGTGCACCGCGACGACCGCTCCCGGCATGGGCGCGCGGCCCTCCGGGTCGCGTGGTCCCGACGCCCGCTCCTGCTCCGCCAGCCGGCGCTGCATGCGCGCCCGGCGCGACAGCGGACGCAGCCGCATCGTCACGCCGTCGGCGAACACCCACACCGCGCCGTCGCCGTCCTGCGCCGTCGGGATGCCGTGCGTGAAAGCGGCCGGCGCCTCCGCCACGGCATCCTCGTCGGTGAGGAAGAACGCGCGCGGTGCCGGCTGCGGCGTGCCGATCCGCCATCCGGGCAGCGTGCTCCAGAGAGCCGCTGCCCCGGCCGGGCGCGCGGGCGTCAGCGCGTGCGCTGCGGCCGCGAGCATCGCCTCGGTGGGCTGGGCCGCGGGGAACGGCAGCATCGTGTCGATGAGCCCGGTGTCCAGGTCTCCCGAGATCACGCGCTCATGTCCGCAGAGAGCGCGCAGGAAGGCGATGTTGGTCTCCACGCCCAGCACGGCGGTGCGGGCGAGCGCGGCATCCAGTCGGCGCAGCGCGGTCTGGCGGTCGGGCCCGAACGCGATGACCTTCGCGATCATCGGGTCGTAGAACCCGGTCACCTCGGAGCCGGTCTCCACAGCGGCGTCCACGCGCACGTCGAGGGGCGCATCGAACAGCAGCACGCGCCCCGTGGAGGGCAGGAAACCGCGCTCGGGAGACTCCGCGTACACCCGGGCCTCCACCGCGTGGCCACGCACCTCGGGCGGCTCCGGAAGCTCATCGCCCGCCGCCACCCGCACCTGCAGCGCGACCAGGTCGAGACGGGTGACCTCCTCGGTGACCGGGTGCTCCACCTGCAGTCGGGTGTTCATCTCGATGAAGAAGATGTCGTCGACGGAATCCGCCTCGACGAGGAACTCCACGGTGCCGGCGCCCACGTAGTCGACGCTCTTCGCCGCGGCGACGGCCGCCTCGAGCAGCCGCTGTCGCACGGCGTCGGGCAGGTGGGCCGCCGGAGCCTCCTCGATCACCTTCTGGTGGCGGCGCTGCAGCGTGCACTCTCGCTCTCCGAGAGCGATCACGGTACCGTGCGTGTCGCCGAAGACCTGCACCTCGATGTGACGAGGACGCTCGACGAGCCGCTCCAGCACCATCGCGTCGTCACCGAACGAGGCCATCGCGACCCGCCGGGCGGTTGCCAGCGCCGCAGCGAGCTCGTCGCCGCTGCGCACAACCTCCATGCCCTTGCCGCCGCCACCCGCGCTCGGCTTGACCAGCAGCGGGTACCCGACCTCGTCGGCGCGGGCGCGGGTCTGCGCGTCATCCAGGCCGACCGCGTTGAAGCCCGGCACCACGGGCACGCCGTGCTGCGAGACATGGTCGCGAGCGCGAGCCTTGTCGCCCATGATCTCCAGCGCGCGCACGTGCGGGCCGATGAACACGATGCCGGCGTCCTCGCACGCCTGCGCCAGCGCGACGCTCTCGGACAGGAAGCCGTAGCCGGGATGGATCGCCTGCGCACCGGCGCGGCGCGCGGCGTCGATGATGGCGTCCACCCGCAGGTACGAATCGGTCGCCGCGGCGCCGCCGATCCATTCGGCATCGTCGGCCTCGCGCACGTGCGGAGCGTCGGCGTCCGCATCGCTGTACACGGCGACGCTGCGGATGCCGAGCTCGCGCAGGGTGCGGATGACGCGTCGTGCGATCTCGCCGCGATTGGCGACGAGGACGGCGTCGAAGCCGCCGTCGAGCTCAGGGACCGTGGAGATCATGTGCATCACATCCGGAAGACGCCGAAGCGCGGTTCGGGCAGGGGGCTGCGGGAGACGACGTCGAGCGCGAGGCCCAGCAGGTCGCGGGTCTGATCGGGGTCGACGATGCCGTCGTCCCAGAGGCGGGCGGTCGCGTAGTAGGGCTCGCCCTGGTCCTCGTACTGCCGGCGGATCGGGGCTTCGAACTCCGCGCGCTCGTCGGAGGTCCACCCTTCTCCTCGGGCTGCGAGCTGGTCCTCCTTGACGGTCGCCAGCACGGACGCGGCCTGCGCCCCGCCCATCACCGAGATGCGGCTGGCCGGCCAGGTCCACAGGAACCGCGGCGAGTACGCCCGTCCGCACATCGAATAGTTACCCGCGCCGAACGATCCGCCGATGATCACGGTGAGCTTGGGCACGCGGGTGGTCGCGACGGCCGTCACCATCTTGGCGCCGTCCTTGGCGATGCCGCCCGCCTCGGCATCCCGGCCCACCATGAAGCCGGTGATGTTCTGCAGGAACAGCAGCGGGATGCCGCGCTGATCGCACAGCTCGATGAAGTGCGCGCCCTTGAGCGCCGACTCGCTGAACAGCACGCCGTTGTTCGCCACGATGCCGATCGGATGCCCGTGCAGCACCGCGAACCCGGTGACCAGGGTGGTTCCGTACTCGGGCTTGAACTCGGTGAAGCTCTCGGCGTCGACGAGCCGGTCGATGACCTCGTGCACGTCGTAGGCCGCGTTCACGTCGACCGGGACCGCGTCGTACAGGCTGCCGATCTGCGCCGGAGCGCGGGAGGCGACGACATCCCACGCGGGCGCGGCGGGCTTCGGCAGCGTGGCGACGATGTCGCGCAGGATCTCGAGGGCGTGCTCGTCATCCTCGGCGAGGTGATCGACGACGCCCGAGCGACGGGCGTGCAGCTCTCCCCCGCCGAGCTCCTCCGCCGTGACGACCTCGCCGATCGCCGCCTTCACCAGCGGCGGACCACCCAGGAAGATGGTTCCCTGGTTCCGCACGATCACCGTCTCATCGCTCATCGCCGGCACGTAGGCGCCACCCGCGGTGCAGGACCCCAGCACCGCGGCCAGCTGCGGGATGCCCTCCGCCGACATGCGCGACTGATTGAAGAAGATGCGCCCGAAGTGGTCGCGATCGGGGAAGACCTCGTCCTGCTTGGGCAGGAAGGCACCGCCGGAGTCGACCAGGTAAAGGCAGGGCAGCCGGTTCTCCAGGGCGATCTCCTGCGCGCGCAGATGCTTCTTGACGGTGAGTGGGAAGTACGTGCCGCCTTTGACGGTCGGATCGTTGCAGACCACCATCACGTGCCGGCCGTGCACCAGGCCGATGCCCGCGATCACACCCGCGCCGGGCGCCTCGCCCCCGTACAGCCCGTCTGCGGCCAGCGGAGCGACCTCCAGGAACGGGCTGCCCTCGTCGATCAGGCGCGTGACGCGGTCGCGCGGCAGCATCTTGCCGCGCGACACGTGACGTTCGCGGGAGCGTTCAGGACCGCCCAGCGCCGCAGTGGCGAGGCGCTGGCGCAGCTCTGCGGCCAGTTCGTGCTGGGTGAGAGCCATCGTGGTCCTCCTCGACTCACCATCAGTGCTGATATTTCGCTCTGAATTGGTTAGTGTTCACTAACCCGACAATTCAGGTTAGCGAGGATTAACCGAAATGACAACGCCCGGAACCGCCCGCGAGCGCGCCAAGGCGGAGCGCACCGACGCGATCCTGTCCGCCACGGCGGAGCTGTTCGCCGCGCGCGGCTACCCCGGCGTGAGCCTGGAGGAGATCGGCGCAGCCGTCGGCGTCTCGGGTCCGGCCGTCTACCGGCATTTCGCGGGCAAGCAGGCCCTGCTCGGGGCGCTGCTGATCGGGGTGAGCGAACGTCTCGTCGCCGGCGGACTGGACGTGTCGTCGGCGGCAGCATCTCCGCGCGAGCGGATGGAGGCACTGATCGCGTTCCACGTGCGATTCGCGCTCGGCAACGCCGAGGTGATCCGGGTGCAGGATCGTGACATCGCCTACCTCACCGACGAGGCGCGGGCCGACGTGCGCCGGCTGCAGCGCGCGTACATCGAGCTGTGGATCGATGCGCTGGCCGCACTCATCGACGAGGACCGCGACAGCCTGCGGCTGCGCGTGCAGGCCTGCTTCGGCCTGTTGAACTCCACTCCGCACAGCACGAGCGCCGCACTGCGGGCACGCGTCGACACCGCTCACGTGCTCAGCGGGATGGCACTGGCCGCGCTGCTCGCCCAGGGCTGAGCACTGGCTCGCCCGAGTCTCGGCTCATCCAGGGCCTCGGCTCTTCGGGCTGAGCCTCAGAACAGCATCGCGCGCCCGGGCTGCTCGAGCAGATCTGCGACGTCCTTCAGGAATCGCGATCCCTCCGCGCCGTCGACCAGACGATGATCGAACGACACGCTCAGCGTCATCACCTGGCGCAGCGCGATCTCACCGTCGTGCTCCCACGGCTGGCGGCGCACGGCGCCGACGGCGAGAATCCCGGACTGACCCGGCGGCAGGATCGGAGTGCCGGCATCGATGCCGAACACGCCGATGTTGGTGATCGAGAACGTGCCCCCGGCAAGCTCGGCAGGGCTGGTGCGCCCGGAGCGAGCCGTCTGCGTCAGTCGGGTCAGGGCGTCGGCCAGACCGGTCAGCGGAAGGCGCTCGGCGTCACGGATGACCGGCACGATCAGCCCACGCTCGGTGGCCGCCGCGATCCCGAGGTCCACGAAGTGGTTCTGGACGATCTCGCCGGCTTCCTCGTCCCAGGTGGCGTTCAGCGACGGATTGCGCCCGAGCGCCAGGCACACCGCCTTCGCGATCAGCACGAGCGGTCCGATCCGGTGCTCGGAGAGCGAGCGGTCGGCGCGGAGCTGCTCGATCAGCTGCATCGTGGCGGTCACGTCGACCGTGTGGAAGCAGGTGACGTGCGGGGCCGTGAAGGCGCTGCGCACCATGGCCTGCGCCGTCGCCTTGCGCACTCCCTTGATGGGGATGCGGGTCTGGAGGCGGTCGCCTGAGACCTCCGGTGCGAACGACGGCGATCCTGCGGGTGTCTGCCGCTGACCGGTTCCAGGCTGCTCGGTCGCGCCCACGCGGTCGGCGTAGGCATCCACATCGGCGCGGGTGACGACCCGATCGCCGATCTCCGCGGCGACCAGCGCGATGTCCACGCCGAGTCGCTTCGCATGCGCCCGGACCGGCGGCGTGGAGCGCGGCCGCTCCCCCACCACGGGCTCGGCCGCACTCGGCGGCAGCGCGTCGTGCGGAGCAGCTGCGATCACGGCGGAGTCCTCCGCATCCGCGACGGCCGCCGAACCGCGGCGCGCGCGACGTGCGGGACGGCCTCCGTCGCTCGGCGCCGCTCCGTAGCCGACGAGATTCGGCTGCGCCTTCTGCTCGCCATCCGCGGCGGGCGCCGGCTCGTCCGGATCTGGGCCGGCCACTTCGAAGGCGATCAGCGGCGCTCCGACGGCCACCGTGTCACCGGCGTCGGCGTGCACAGCCGAGACGGTGCCCTCGTACGGCGAGGGAAGCTCGACCACGGCCTTGGCCGTCTCCACCTCGGCGAGCGTCTGGTTGAGAGTCACCGGGTCGCCCGGCGCCACCAGCCACTGCACGACCTCGGCCTCGGTCAGGCCCTCGCCCAGGTCGGGAAGACGGAACTCCTCGATCACGACTGTCCCTCCGTCGTCTTCGTGAGGCTGTTGGGCCGGTCGAGCACCCGGTCCACGGCATCCAGGATCCGGTCCAGATCGGGCAGATGGAACCTCTCCATCTTCGCCGGCGGGTACGGGATGTCGTGACCCGTCACGCGCAGCGGCGGAGCCTCGAGGTACTCGAAGCAGTACTCGGTGATGCTCGCGATGATCTCCGCGCCGACCCCGGCCTCGCGCGAGGCCTCGTGCGCGACCACCACCCGCCCGGTGCGGCGCACCGACGCGGTGACCGTCTCGTAATCCACCGGCGACAGGGATCGCAGGTCGACGACCTCCAGCGAGATGCCCTCGTCCTCGGCGGCCGCGGCGGCGTCGAGCGCGGTGTGCACCATCGCACCGTAGGTGATCACGGTGGCATCCGTGCCCGACCGCAGCACGCGGGCGAGGCCCATCGGCGGCGCATCGGCCAGCGGCGCGTCCAGCTCGACCTCGCCCTTGTGGTGGTAAAGACGCTTGGGCTCGAAGAAGAGCACGGGATCGTCGCTGGCGATCGCCTGCCGCAGGCAGCGGTACGCGTCCTGCGGATCGGAGACCGCGATCACCCGCAGACCCGCGGTGTGCACGAAATACGCCTCGGGCGACTCGGAGTGGTGCTCGGCCGCCCCGATGCCCCCTGCCCACGGGACCCGGATGGTGATCGGCATCTTCACGCGTCCCTGCGTGCGGTAGTGCAGCTTGGCGACCTGCGAGACGATCTGGTCGAACGCCGGATAGATGAAGCCGTCGAACTGGATCTCCACGACGGGCCGGTACCCGCGGAAGGCGAGGCCGACCGCCGCGCCGACGATGCCCGACTCCGCCAGCGGAGTGTCGATCACCCGCTGAGCGCCGAACTCGCCCTTCAGCCCGTCGGTGATGCGGAACACGCCGCCGAGGGTGCCGATGTCCTCGCCGAGCAGCACGACCTTCTCATCGTCCTGCATCGCGCGACGCAGGCCGGCGTTCAGGGCCTTGCCCAATGTCAGCTGCGTCATCTCACGCCTCCTCGAAGCTCGCCAGGTACGCCGCGTACTCGGCGCGCTCGCGCTCCAGGGCGGAGTGCGGCTCGGCGTACACGCGATCGAACACGTCCAGCGCCGGACGGGTGACCATGCCCAGGCACGCCGCGCGCATCTGACGAGCGGCCTCGTCGGCCTGAGCCTGCACCGCGTCGAGATGCTCCTGGGAGAGCTCGCCGGCAGCACGCAGATGCGCCTCCAGACGCGCGATCGGGTCGCGTCGACGCCACTTCTCCAGTTCGGCGTCGTCGCGATAGCGCTTGGGGTCGTCCGCGGTGGTGTGCGGACCCATCCGGTACGTCACCGCCTCCACGTAGGCAGGGCCCTGCCCGGAGCGCGCGTGCTCGAGCGCCCAGCGCATGGCGGCCAGGCACGCCAGCACGTCGTTGCCGTCCACCCGCAGGCTCGGGATGCCGAATCCTGGCGCGCGACCGGCGAGGGGGAACTGCGACTGCAGCCCGACCGGCTCCGAGATCGCCCAGTGGTTGTTCTGGCACACGAACACGACCGGCGCCCGGAAGGACGCCGCGAAGACCATCGCCTCGTTGACGTCGCCCTGGCTGGTGGCGCCGTCGCCGAAGTAGGTCACGGCCACCTCGTCGGCGCCGTCGTGCTGGATGCCCATGGCGTAGCCCACCGCGTGCAGGGTCTGCGCGCCGATGATGATCTGCAGCGGGGCGATCCGCAGCGCGGCCGGGTCGTAGGCTGCGCCCTCCTCGCCTCGCCACATGCGCACGTAGTCACCCGGATCGGCACCGCGGCTGTACATCACACCCGTCTCGCGGTAGCTGGGGAAGACGAAGTCCCGCTCGTCCAGCGCGCGGGCGGTGCCGATCTGCGTGGCCTCCTGGCCGTTGCAGGGCGCCCACAGGCCGAGCTGTCCCTGGCGCTGCAGCGCCACGCCCTCGGTGTCGATGCGCCGGAGCACGACCATGTCGCGATGCAGGTCCCTCAGGACGGAGAAGTCGACGTCCTGGATGTACCCGTCCAGCTGCGGGTTCGCCACCCGCGTACCGTCCGGCGCGATGATCCGCTCGGCGAGCTCGAGATCGCTCTCCGTGTCGGCGATCGGTGAGATGTGCGGTGACATCGGCGTCCTCCTTGCGTGGGGCCCTTGTGGGGCGTGCACGAGTCCGACGGCTCCGTCGGCTTACTGGAAGGCTACGTCGACATGACACCTCGCTCAAGCATGCGTGCGCATGCTGAGCATGTTGCGCAGAAGGCATCCGCTCGGCCCTGATATCGTGTGGCACTATGCCCTCCCTTGATCGCGTCGATCTCGAACTGCTCACCGCCCTCGCCGAGGATCCCCGCATCACCGTCGTCGCGCTCGCCGAGCGCCTGAGGCTGTCGCGCAACACCATCCAGGCGCGCATGGCGCGTCTGGAGCGCACCGGCGTGTTCGAGTCGTACGAGCGCTCCTACTCCACCGAGGTGCTGGGGTTCCCGCTGCAGGCGTTCATCAGCATCGGGCTGCGGCAGACCGAGCTCCCCCGGATCATCGCCGAGCTCTCGCGCGTGCCCGAGGTGGTGCAGGCGCACGGCCTGAGCGGCTCGATCGATCTGCTCGCGCGCGTCGCCTGCCGCGATGCCCGTCATCTGTTCGACACGGATGCCCGCATCCTGTCGATCGAGGGCGTGGAGCGCACGGAGACCTCACTGGCGATGGGAGAGGTGATCCCCTTCCGAGTGGCCGGCCTCATCGGCCTGGCGCGAAGGGAAGCCTGAGGAACCGGCGAACAGCGCCCGCCGCCTCGGCGGGCGTCTCGTAATGGATCAGGTGGCCGACCTCGGCGATCTCCACGAGCTCGGCATCGGGGAACATCCGCGCCAGGCGCCGTTCCGCCTCGATCGGAGTGATGTCGTCGCGCTGCGCCGCGATCAGCAGCGTGGGCGCGTCGATCACACCCGCGAAGGCGCGCACGTCGTGCGAGACGCTCGTGACGAACGCGTCGTGCAGCACATCGCGGTCGGAGAAGCGCGAGAAGTAGCGGTCGTGCTGGTCGTGCACGAAGCGGCGCAGGGCGGGGTCGCGGGTCTTCGCCATCGCGATGCTCATGATGCGGACGATGAACGGATGCCGCAGCAGCGCCGTGCCGATCCGCTGCGGCAGCCGCGCGCCCAGCCCGTAGTACAGCACGGCCAGGCGCGTGAGCACGCCCTTCGGGCCCTCGAGCGCGGGAGCGCCGATCGGGTTGATCAGGATCAGGCGCGGTGTGCGCAGCCCGCCTGCCACGGCGGCTGACGAGACGATCGATCCGAAGGAGTGGCCGAGGATCACGGCATCCGGGGCCACGGCGCGAGCGAACGCCGTGAGCCATCCGGAGTACAGGCCCAGGTCGTGGTCGCGGCCGGGAATCGGCGGCGTCTCGCCGAACCCCGGCAGGTCGGGTGAGATCACGCGGACGCCGGGCAGATACGCGATCACCGGCTCAAGGCCGTGATGGTCACCGCGGAATCCGTGCACCGAGATGACGGTCGGAGCCTCCTCGTCCGCGGGACCGTAGACCCAGTACGCCGTGACGGATCCCAGCGCCTCGACCTCGCGTCGCTCGATGGGGATCTTCCCGAGTCGGGCGGCGTACGGCGAGGCTGCGGACATGGCCTCGAGTCTACGGGTACGCGATGTCGGTGGCCGTCCTTATGTTCGAAGGATGAAGGGAGACACCATGGACACCATCTCCGATGCACTCCCCGCACTGCGGTGGAGCACCCCGGCGCTGCGCTCGCGCAGCGAACGACTGGAGCGCGCCGGCGACCGCCTGTGGCGGGTGATCGACGCGCGCGGAGGCATCCGCGGGCACCTCCGGGTGGTCGCCGACCCGCTCGGCATCCGCTACCGCGCCGAGCGCCTGCACCTGCCGTCCGGCGTCTTCCGGCTGGTGGGCGAGTTCTGGGACGCCGAGGATGCGGTCGCCGCACTGCGGTTCTGAGGTGCCCCCTGCAGGATTCGAACCTGCGACCAACGGATTAGAAAGCCGATGCTCTTCCTCTGAGCTAAGGAGGCGGGATGCTCCCCAGATTACCGTGTCGGACCCGTCGATAAGATCGAGGCATGGTTTCTGCGTCTGAGAACGATCGGCTCGTCTGGATCGACTGCGAGATGACCGGCCTCGACCTCGCGGTCGACGAGCTCGTCGAGATCGCGGTCGTCGTCACCGACTTCGAGCTGCGCCCCCTCGACCCGGGCTTCCAGATCGTGATCGCGCCCAGCGCTGTCGCACGGGCGAACATGGGCGAGTTCGTCACCGAGATGCACCGCGCCTCCGGCTTGATCGAAGAGCTCGACGGCGGCGTGCCGCTCGCCGAGGCCGAGGCGCTCACGCTCGAGTACATCAAGCGCTTCGTCCCTCTCGAGCGCAGGGCACCGCTGGCCGGGAACACGATCGGCACCGATCGGATGTTCCTGGCCAAGTACATGCCGCGCATCGATCAGCACCTGCATTACCGCAACGTCGACGTGTCCAGCATCAAGGAGCTGTCCCGCCGCTGGTATCCCCGCGTGTTCTTCGCGGCGCCGGAGAAGAACGGCGGTCACCGCGCACTGGCCGACATCCTGGAATCGATCCGCGAGCTGCAGTACTACCGCCGGGCGGTCTTCGTCGATGAGCCCGGTCCGAGCTCGGACGCGGCTCGCGAGCTGTCCGCCTCGGTCGTGTCAAAGTTCAGCGCAGACATGTAATAGACTCGTGGAGTTGCCTGCTCCGGCGGGCACATGGTGGCTATAGCTCAGTTGGTAGAGCACCGCGTTGTGGTCGCGGGGGTCGCGGGTTCAAGCCCCGTTAGCCACCCCAACAGGGGGTCCCGTCGCCATCGCGCCGGGGCCCTCTCTCGTTCGGTTCCATCAGCGCCGATCCTTCGCGCGCTGGATAGCATCGAGGTATGCAGATGGATGCCGAGGAGTTCGAACGGCTCGTGGTCGACGAGCTCGACAGGCTTCCGGACGACATGGTCGACGGTCTCGACAACGTCGTGTTCGTCGTGGAGGACGCGCCCGAGGGCGGCGAGGACCTCTTCGGCCTGTACGAGGGGTTCGCGCTGACCGAACGCGGCCAGTACGGCATGGGCGAGCTGCCCGACCGCATCATCGTGTACCGGCACGCGCACCTGTCCGCGTGCGAGGACGTCGACGCGCTGCGAGAGGAGATCCACACCACCCTGGTGCACGAGATCGCGCACTTCTACGGCATCGACGACGAGCAGCTGCACGAGCTGGGGTGGGCATGAGCTCGCCCGCCCTGGCCCCCGTCGAGGACGAGCAGCTGGTGTCGGCGCCGCTGGTGCCCTGGCAGCTGATCGTGTGGGACGACCCGGTCAACCTGATGACCTACGTGGCCCGCGTCTTCCGCACGTACTTCGGCTACTCGCCCGAGCGGGCGAACCGGCTGATGCTGGCCGTGCACAACGAGGGGCGGGCGACGGTGGCAACCGGCCCCCGCGAGACCATGGAGGTGCACGCGCAGGCGATGCACGGGTTCGGCCTGTGGGCCACGGTGCAGGAGGCCGGCCAGTGACCGCGGACGGACTGCCGGTCGACCTCGCGGACATGGAGGCCAGGTACCTGCTGTCCGTCGTGGAGGACTTCCTCGACCTGCTGGCGACGGATGCCGATGCGCAGGACGAGGCACTGGAGCGGCTCGCCCCGGATCCGTACCCCGACGATGGCGCCGCTGCCGCGGAGTGTCGACGCGGCACCCGCGACGACCTCACCGCTCGTCGCGTCGCGGATGCCGCCGTGGTGCGCACCGCGCTGCTCGGGGCACGGCCCGCAGCGGATCACGGCTCCGGGGTCACGGCGGTGTCGCTGCGCATCCCGCGCTCCGAGCTCGACAGCTGGCTGCGCACTCTGGCCGCGATCAGGCTGGTCCTGGCCACGCGACTGGGCATCGACGGCACCGACGCGCACGCCGCCGACGACCTGCGGTTCGGCGCCTACGACTGGCTGGGCTACCGGCTCGAGCTGCTCGTGCAGCTGGCCGACCGTCACGACGGAGTATGAGCAGCCGCAGCCGCTGCGGAGTGTGAGCAACCGCTACGGCGTGCGCACCGCGATCCCGGCGAGGCGCTGAGGGGCGTGCTCGGCGATGTGCGCGTCCTCCTGCGCCGCCCACATGTCCCAGTGCGCACGGAACCCGTCGCCGTCGCGGCCCAGCGCCCTGGTGCGCCGGGCCTCCGGCGGTCCGTCGACCCACACCGTGACATCCGCCAGGCGCGCGGAGGCCGGCGTCAGCGCACCGCAGCCCTCCACGATCAGCCCCAGCGCCGGGTCGACGGAATGCGCCTCGGCCTGCGCTGCACGCTCCCAATCCCAGCGGCGCCACATTCCCCGCGCCCCGCGCGCGTGCGGCACGAGCACGTCGTCGAGCGCCGTCTGCGCGCCCTGTGCGAGCCCCGGCCACCCCGGGTAGATCGAGTCGAGCGCCAGCAGCTGCACGGGTGTGTGCAGCGGCCACGCCTCGATCAGGCGTGCGGCGAGGCTGCTCTTGCCCGCTCCGCTTCGTCCATCGATCAGGATCACCGGGTTCGACGTCCGCTCGTCGAGCACGGCCGCGCGGATGCGGTCGACGGCTGCGGCCAGCGCCGCGCCGAAGGGGTCGCTACTTCTTGAGTGCACGGATGATGCGCGTGAGCGCGCGACCGAGCACGCAGACGAACGGCACCGCGACCGCCAGCAGCACGATCGGGTTCGGTTCGAATCGCAGCCCCTCCTCGCGGCGCATGTAGACGCCGAGTGGGACCGTCATCCCGCCGCCCCCTCCGCCCTCGCCCTGATCGGCGGTGCCCCCGCCGAAGCCGGCGACGGTGAGCGCGACCGGCGTGACGCTGATCCCGTCCACCTCGATGGGGTCACCGTAAGCGGTCCTGGCTCCCAGCGACGAGGCCTGATTCCCGAGTTCGACAGCGATGTTCGGCATCCCTCCACGCTAGCCGAGCGGGCCGCCGCTCGCGACGCTCATTCCCTCCCGAACGACCGGGGCTCTCCCCCGGAACGATCGGCGGCGCGGCCCACGTGCCTGGCCCGCGTGATCGTCCCGACGCCGAACCGCGCTCGCGCGTCGTCGAGCGCTCCCTCCAGCCTGCGCCGATCCGCATCGTCGTCCCACAGGGCGAGCGCTCCCGCGCCGGAGGGGAGGAGCTTCTCGGCGCGCACGCCCACCAGGCGCACCGGATCGCGTCGTGCGATGCGATCGAACAGTGCCACGGCCGTCTCGCCGATGCGCTGACCGACCTCGGTGGGTTCGGGGAGCGACTGCGTGCGGCTGAACGTGGAGAAGTCGGCGAAGCGGATCTTGATCGCCACCGCGCCGGCCTGCCAGCCGCTCGATCGCAGGCGCGAGCCGACGCGGTCGGCCAGCCGCAGCAGCTCGGCGCGCAGCAGCTCGGGATCCGTGATGTCGCGGTCGAACGTCTCCTCGTGGCCGACGCTCTTCTCGACGCGCTCGGTCTGCACGGTGCGGGCGTCCTCTCCGCGCGCGAGCTGCTGCATGCGCTCTGCGAGGGCGGGGCCGACGGCGCGCGCGAGCGCCTCGGCAGGCGTCTCGCGGATGTCGCGGATCAGGTGGATGCCACGACGCTCCAGCGCTTCGGCCGCCTTCGGCCCCACTCCCCACATCGCACCGACCGGCCGCGGGTCCAGGAACTCCTGCGTGCGGGCGCCGGGCACGATCAGCATGCCGTCGGGCTTGGAGATGGTGGATGCCATCTTCGCCACGTGCTTGGTGGCCGCGACCCCCACGCTGCACGTGATGCCCACCTCGGCGCGCACCCGCCGCCGCAGGAGCTCGGCGATCCGGCCAGGACTCCCCCACAGCCGGCGCACGCCGCGCACGTCGAGGAACGCCTCGTCGATCGACAGCTGCTCCACCAGCGGAGTCACGCTGTGGAACACCTGCATGACGGCGTCGGATGCGGCGCGGTACTTCGTGAAGTCGGGCGGCACGACGCGGGCGTGCGGGCACAGCCGCAGGGCCTGCGAGACGGGCATGGCGCTGCGCACGCCGAAGCGGCGCGCCTCGTAGGAGGCGCTGGAGACCACCGAGCGGCCGTCCGGTGCGCCGATGATCAGCGGCAGGCCGCGCAGCGACGGGTCGTGCAGGATCTCGACCGACGCGTAGAACGCGTCCATGTCGACGTGCAGGATGCCGGTGCCGGTGTCATCAGCGCCCTCCGGCGAGACGAGCCGTCCCGATCCGTCTCCGCGTCCCATCCCTCCATTGTCCCCGAGCGCGCCGACATCGGCGCATCGGCGCCGGCGCACCGGCAGCGGCGCCGGTGCGCGGCTACTGCGCGGCGCGCTCCAGGATCAGCTCCCGTACCCGTGCGGCGTCGGCCTGGCCCTTCATGGCCTTCATCACGGCGCCGATGATCGCTCCGGCGGCCTGCACCTTGCCGTCCTTGATCTTCGCGAGCACGTCGGGCTGCGCGGCGAGCGCCTCGTCGATCGCGGCGATCAGCGCGCCGTCGTCCGAGACGACGGCGAGTCCGCGAGCATCCACGACCTGCTGCGGGGTGCCCTCGCCCGCGATGACGCCCTCGAGCACCTGGCGGGCGAGCTTGTCGGTCAGCGTGCCGGCATCC
This sequence comes from Microbacterium sp. ARD32, assembly GCF_031844385.1. NCBI lineage: Bacteria > Bacillati > Actinomycetota > Actinomycetes > Micrococcales > Microbacteriaceae > Microbacterium > Microbacterium sp. ARD32. The sequence continues at coordinate 1,186,215 of NZ_JAUZVD010000001.1, read as the reverse complement.
ACCAGCTGCTGCAGCGCGGCGACGTCATCCGGGCCGATCAGATCGACGGCATCCTTCTCGGCGGCGTTCGCGAGCCGGGTGATCTCACCGGTCCACCATTTGCGGGCAGACGCCGGCGACGCGCCAGCCGCGATGGTGGCCTCGACGACCTCGACCAGCCCGCCGTTGCGCACGTCCTGGAACTCCAGATCGGTGAAACCCCACTCGGCCTTCAGCCTGCGGCGGCGCGCGACCGGCTGCTCGGGCAGCGCCGCACGCAGCTCCTCCACCAGCTCGCGGGCCGGCTGCACGGGCAGCAGGTCCGGCTCCGGGAAGTAGCGGTAGTCATCGGCATCCGACTTGGGACGACCCGGCGAGGTCGTGCCGGTGTCCTCGTGCCAGTGCCGCGTCTCCTGGGTGATGGTGCCGCCGTCGGCGAGGATCGCCGCCTGGCGCTGGATCTCGTAGCGCACCGCGCGCTCGACCGAGCGCATGGAGTTGACGTTCTTCGTCTCGGTGCGGGTGCCGAGTGGCTCGGCGGGCCGGCCGGCCGGAACGCGACGCCGCAGCGAGACGTTCGCGTCGCACCGCAGGTTTCCGCGCTCCAGGCGCGCCTCCGAGATGCCGAGTCCGCGCACGATGTCCCGGATCGCCGAGATGTACGCCTTGGCGTACTCGGGCGCACGGTGCTCTGCGCCGAAGATCGGCTTGGTGACGATCTCGACCAGCGGCACACCCGCACGGTTGTAGTCCACCAGCGAGTACTCCGCGCCCTGGATGCGACCGGTCGAGCCCATGTGCGTGAGCTTTCCGGCATCCTCCTCCATATGCGCGCGCTCGACCGGGATGGTCACCAGCGTGCCGTCCTCCAGCTCGACCTCCACCGAGCCCTCGAACGCGATCGGCTCGTCGTACTGCGAGATCTGGTAGTTCTTGCCCAGGTCCGGGTAGAAGTAGTTCTTCCGGGCGAAGCGGCTGGACTCCGCGATCGAGCAGCCCAGCGCGAGCCCCAGGCTGATCGACGAGCGCACGGCGGTCTCGTTGACGACCGGCAGCGAACCCGGAAGCCCCAGGTCGACGGGCGCGATGAGGGTGTTCGGCTCGGCGCCGTGGAACTCGTCGTTCGCGGGGTTGGGAGCGGCGGAGAACATCTTCGTGCGCGTGTTCAGCTCGACGTGCACCTCGAAGCCGAGCACGGGCTCGAACAGTTCCAGCGCCTTGTCGTAATCCATCAGCGTGACGGCGGCCATCAGCGTGCTCCTCCGAGGATCGGTGCCTTCTCCAGCAGCGGCGCACCCCAGGCATCCACCAGCGCCGTCTCGAGCGCCGCGCCGACGCGGTAGAGCCGCGCGTCCTCGCGAACCGGCGCGAGGAACTGGATGCCGACGGGCAGCCCGTCCTCGGCGGCCAGACCCGACGGGATGGAGATGCCGGGGACACCGGCGAGGTTCGCCGGGATCGTGGTCAGGTCGTTCAGGTACATCTGCAGCGGATCGTCGATCTTCTCGCCGAGCCGGAATGCGGTGGTCGGCGCCGACGGCGTGGCGATCACATCGACCTGGGCGAACGCCTGGTCGAAGTCGCGCTGGATCAGCGTGCGCACCTTCTGCGCGCTGCCGTAGTAGGCGTCGTAGTATCCGGCCGACAGCGCGTAGGTGCCCAGGATGATGCGACGCTTCACCTCGGGCCCGAAGCCGGCGTCGCGCGTGGCGGACATGACGTCCTCCACCGTGGCGCCGCCGGGGGGCGTGACGCGCAGGCCGAAACGGACGGAGTCGAACTTGGCCAGGTTGCTGGATGCCTCGGCGGGAAGGATCAGGTAGTACGCGGCGACCCCGTACTCGAAGTGCGGTGCGGAGATCTCGACGATCTCGGCGCCCTGCGCCTGCATGAGCTCGAGCGCGTCGCGGAACGAGGCCGCGACGCCGGCTTGGAAGCCGGAGTCGGCCAGCTCCTTGATCACGCCGACCTTCAGCCCCTTCAGCGCCTCGCCCGTCGCGCCCTCGCGGGCCGCTGCGGCGAACGACGGCCACTCCTGCGGCAGCGAGGTGGAGTCGTGCGGGTCGTGCCCGCCGATCACATCGTGCAGCAGTCCGGCATCCAGCACCGTGCGGGTGACCGGGCCGACCTGGTCCAGGCTGGATGCCAGGGCGATGGAGCCGTACCGGCTCACGCCGCCGTAGGTCGGCTTGATGCCCACGGTGCCGGTGACGTGCGCGGGCTGCCGGATCGAGCCGCCGGTGTCCGATCCGAGTGCCAGCGGGGCCTCGAACGCGGCGACCGCCGCCGCCGAACCGCCGCCCGATCCGCCGGGGATGCGCTCGAGGTCCCACGGGTTGCGGGTGGGGCCGAAGGCGGAGTGCTCGGTGGAGGATCCCATCGCGAACTCGTCCATGTTGGTCTTGCCGAGCGGGACGAGTCCTGCCGCACGCGAGCGCGCGACGACCGTCGCATCGAACGGCGACATGTACCCTTCGAGGATCCTCGATCCGCTGGTGGAGGGCATGTCGGTGGTCACCAGGACGTCCTTGACCGCCAGCGGCACACCGGCCACCGGGCCCAGCTGCTCGCCTGCGGCGCGACGCTCATCGATGTCCGCGGCGACGCTCAGCGCGTTCTCGTTGACGTGCAGGAAGGCGTGCACGTCGCCGTCGACGGCGGCGATGCGGTCCAGATGCGCCTGGGTGGCCTCGACGCTGGAGATCTCGCGCGCGGCGAGCTTCTCGCTCAGCTCCGCGGCGGTCAGCCGGATGATCTCGCTCACTGCTCTTCTCCCAGGATCGCGGTCACGCGGAAGCGGCCGTCGGCGGCATCCGGGGCATTCTGCAGCACCTGCTCGTGCGTGAGCGTCCCTCCCACCTCATCAGGCCGGAAGACGTTGCTCATCGCGATCGGGTGGCTGGTGGCCACGACATCCGGAGTCGCCACCTGCGAGACCTTCGCAATGTTGTCGACGATGGCGTCGAGCTGACCGGTCAGCCGGGTCACCTCGTCGTCGGAGAGCTGGATGCGCGCGAGCACGCCGAGATGGCGCACGAGATCGGGGGTGATTTCAGACACCCGTCCAGTCTACGAGAGCGCGGGCCCCGCCACGTAAGCTGGGCGGGTGACCGAGTTCGTTCCGCCCCGCCCATGGACCGCCAGCTATGCCGAAGGCGTGCCGGAGGATCTCCCGCCGGTGACCGGTTCGCTGATCGACATCGTCGAGGCATCGGTGCGGGACTACCCGGACGCCGCGGCGCTGCAGTTCTTCGGCGCGGAGACCACGTACCGCCAGATGCAGGATGCCATCGAGCGCGCGGCGAACGGCCTGCGCGAACTCGGCGTCAGGGCGGGCGACCCGGTCGCCATCGTGCTGCCGAACTGCCCGCAGCACATCATCGCCTTCTACGCGGTGCTGCGACTGGGGGCCGTCGTGGTCGAGCACAACCCGCTCTACACGCCGCGTGAGCTGCGCAAGCAGTTCGAGGATCACGGCGCCGTGCACGCCATCGTGTGGAGCAAGGTCGTCGAGACCGTGCAGGACTTCCCGGAGGACCTCGCGGTGACGTCGCTGATCTCGGTCGACGTCACCAGGGCGATGCCCTTCCTGACCCGGATGCTGCTGCGGCTGCCCATCGCGAAGGCCCGCGAGTCTCGCGACGCCCTGACCACCAGGGTGCGGGGCGCGCTCTCCTGGGACGACCTGGTGGCGTCGCCGCCCCTCCCCTCCTCGCACCCGCGTCCGCAGACTGACGATCTGGCGATCATCCAGTACACCTCCGGCACCACCGGCACGCCCAAGGGCGCCTCGCTCACGCATCGCAACCTGCTCGCCAACGCGGCGCAGGCACAGGCGTGGGTGCCCTCGATCACCCGCGGGAACGGGTGCGTCGTGTACGCGGTGCTGCCGATGTTCCATGCCTACGGGCTCACGCTCTGCCTGACCTTCGCGATGTCGATGGGCGCCCGGCTGGTGCTCTTCCCGAAGTTCGACCCGGACCTGGTGCTCGAGGTCACCAAGAAGCATCCCGCCACGTTCCTGCCGCTCGTGCCGCCGATCGCCGAGCGCCTGCTGAAGGCTGCGAACGAGAAGGGTGTGTCGCTGAGGGGAACCGAGGTCGCGATCTCCGGCGCGATGGCACTCGCGCACGACCTGGTCGTGCCGTTCGAGCAGGCGTCGGGCGGCTACCTGGTGGAGGGCTACGGACTCAGCGAGTGCTCGCCCGTGCTCATGGCGAACCCGGTCGCCGGCAACCGTGTCGCCGGCACCGTCGGGCTGCCGCTGCCGGGCACCGAGTGCCGCGTCGTCGATCCTGAGGACCCCGCCCGGGACGTTCCGGCGGGCTCGGCCGGGGAGCTGGTCGTGCGCGGTCCGCAGGTGTTCTCGGGCTATTACGGCAAACCCGAGGCGACAGAGGCGGTCTTCGTCGACGGCTGGTTCCGCACCGGCGACATCGTCACGATCGATGAGGCCGGCTTCGTGCGCATCGTGGATCGCATCAAGGAGCTGATCATCACCGGGGGCTTCAACGTCGCCCCGACGGAGGTCGAGGTCGCCCTGCGCCAGCATCCGGATGTTCTGGATGCCGCGGTCGTGGGCCTGCCCAGCGTTCATTCCGGCGAAGAGGTCGTCGCCGCCATCGTGGTCGACGGAGCGAAGGACGTCGACGTGGAGGCGATCCGCGAGTTCGCCCGCGGCATCCTCACCCCGTACAAGGTTCCGCGTCGCATCTTCGTCGTCGACGAGCTGCCCACCTCGCTGATCGGCAAGGTGCTGCGCCGTCAGGTGAAGGAGAGACTGATCGCGCTGACCTCGGGTGCCTGACCGGACGTCCTGCGATCGTCCAGGCGCAGGCACTATCGTTAGCTGGTGACTGCTGACGACACCGCCGCTGCCGAGCCCGCCGCCGAGACCTCCGAGCCGACCGCCGAGGAGACCTCGAAGCCCGGCTTCGACGAGCTCGGCATCACCGGCCCGGTGCTCAAGGCCATCCGCGATCTGGGCTACGAGACCCCCTCGCCGATCCAGGCGGCCACGATCCCGCTGCTGCTGCAGGGGCGCGACGTGCTCGGCACCGCGCAGACCGGGACCGGCAAGACCGCGGCGTTCGCGCTACCGGTGCTCGAGCAGCTGGACCTGTCGCAGAAGACGCCCCAGGCGCTCGTGCTCGCTCCCACGCGGGAGCTCGCGCTGCAGGTGTGCGAGGCGTTCGAGTCGTACTCGTCGCGCATGAAGGACGTGCGGGTGCTGCCCGTGTACGGCGGCCAGGGATACGGCGTGCAGCTCTCGGCGCTGCGGAGGGGCGTGCACATCGTGGTCGGCACCCCGGGTCGCATCATGGACCACCAGGCCAAGGGCACGCTGGACCTGTCTGAGCTGAAGTACCTGGTGCTCGACGAGGCCGACGAGATGCTGAAGATGGGCTTCGCCGAGGACGTCGAGCAGATCCTGGCGCAGACTCCCGACGACAAGCAGGTCGCGCTGTTCTCCGCGACCATGCCCGCCGCGATCCGCCGGCTCGCGCAGAAGTACCTGAACGTGCCCGAAGAGATCGCGATCAAGGCGAAGACCACCACCAACCAGAACATCACGCAGCGCTACCTGGTCGTCTCCTACGCGCAGAAGGTGGATGCCCTGACCCGCATCCTCGAGGTGGAGAACTTCGACGGGATGATCGTGTTCGTCCGCACGAAGAACGAGACCGAGACGCTCGCCGAGAAACTGCGCGCGCGGGGCTACTCGGCCGCAGCGATCAACGGAGACGTGCCGCAGGTGCAGCGCGAGCGCAGCGTCAACCAGCTCAAGGACGGCAAGCTCGACATCCTCGTCGCCACCGACGTGGCCGCGCGCGGTCTGGATGTGGAGCGCATCAGCCACGTGGTGAACTTCGACATCCCCACCGACACCGAGTCGTACGTGCACCGCATCGGCCGCACGGGCCGTGCCGGTCGGTCGGGTGACGCGATCAGCTTCATCACCCCGCGCGAGCGCTACCTGCTGAAGCACATCGAGAAGGCGACGCGGCAGCAGCCCGCCCAGATGCAGCTGCCGACCACCGAAGACGTCAACACGACCCGCCTGAACCGCTTCGACGACGCCATCACGGCAGCGCTCGAGGAGACCGGCCGGATCGAGGCGTTCCGCGACATCATCGCGCACTACGTGCGACACCACGACGTGCCCGAGGCGGACGTGGCCGCCGCCCTTGCCGTCGTCGCCCAGGGCGAGACGCCGCTGCTGCTCGACCCCGAACGCGACGAGCTGTCCAGGGCTGTGGCGCGCGACAACCGTCCGCCGCGCGAGCGAAGCGAGCGGCCGGAGCGCGCGGATCGCGGCCCGCGCGAGCGTCGCGGCCGCGGTGACTACACGCCCTACCGCATCGAGGTGGGCCGACGCCATCGCGTGGAACCGCGTCAGATCGTCGGCGCGCTGGCGAACGAGGGCGGCCTCGGCCGCGACGACTTCGGTGCCATCGCCATCAAGCCGGAGTTCTCCATCGTGGAACTGCCGGTCAACCTCGACCCCGCCGTGCTCGACAAGCTGCGCGACACGCGCATCTCCGGCCGCCTGATCGAGATCAGACCCGATCGCGGCGTGCCGAATCGGCGTGCGCCGCGCGAGCGGGACGACCGGCGCGATGGCCCCCACCGTAGCGGATATCAGGACGACCGGCGTGGACGCGATGGAAGTCGTGAACGGAGCCACAACCGCGACGACCGTCCCGCGCGCAAGCCACGCCACAAGAACTGACGCACAGCGTCAGAGCAGGACATTCAGCCGCGCCGCGAGTGCCGTCACATCCACAGGACCCGCGGTGTCGACCCGCACCACGGGCAGACCTGTCATCGGGCGCGCGAGCTCCGCGAAGCGCTCCCACTCGTCCTGTCGTCCGCGATCGTCGTGCACCGCGTGCCGCGGACGCGTGAAGAACCGCTCGCGCATGATCTCGCGCGGAGCCTCGCACCACACCTCGAGCCCGGTCGGCGAGCCGGCGGATTCCCAGCCGCGACGGAACCACTCCTCGTCGCGGCCGGCCAGCCACACCGACTCCACGAGCACCGTCCCGTGCAGCATCGCGACGATCCGCCAGAGCGCATCCGCTGCGAGGGCCCCGAGGGCGCGGGTCGGCAGCGGAGCATCCACCGCGTCGCCGAGCGCCTCCTTGATCGCGTCCTTCGAGACCAGCGGCACGCCGAGCTCGGCCGCCAGCGGACGCGCCAGGGTCGTCTTGCCCGCGCCGGCCATGCCGTTCAGGACGATGAGGCGGTCAGGCATCCAGCGCGTCCGGCCCCTTCGTCACCAGCACGTGGAACTGGGCGGCGTCCAGGATGCGGATGCCGAGCTCCTCGGCCTTCGCCAGCTTCGAGCCCGCACCCGGCCCCGCCGCGACGAAGTCCGTCTTCTTCGAGACGGATGACGCCGCCTTGCCACCGGCGTTGATGATCGCCTCCTGCGCGCCCTCGCGCGTGTAGCCCTCCAGCGTTCCCGTCGCGACGACGGTGAGTCCCTCCAGCACCCCGCCGCCCGCGGTGGCCGCGCCGGGCCCCGGGTGCCCGGGCGTGGACCAGCGCACCCCGGCATCCGTCCATTGCCGCACGATGTCCTGATGCCAGTCCACCTCGAACCAGCTCAGCAGCGAGTCCGCGATGATGCCGCCCACACCCTCCACCGCCGCCAGCTCGTCGCGGCTCGCCGCGCGGATGGCATCCAGCGAACCGAACCACTGCGCCAGCGCGCGTGCGGCAACGGGACCGACATGACGGATGTTCAGGGCGACCAGCAGGCGCCAGAGATCCTTGCTCTTCGCCTTCTCCAGCTCCGCGAGCAGCTTCACCGCGGCCGAGGAGGGCTGCGGCCCCACGATGCCGGACCTCTTCTCGTCGGCCGTGGGGTTGCGGCGGAACGGCGAACGGGTCTTCACGACGCCGTCGTCGTCCTCCTTGGGCAGGCCGGTCTCCGCGTCGCGGACGACCACCGAGATCGGCACCAGGTCCTCGAGAACGAGATCGAACAGGCCCGCCTCGGTGAGCAGGGGCGCGGATGCCGGCGGCTCCGCCTGCGTGAGCGCCGCGGCCGTCACCTCACCGAGCGCCTCGACATCCAGCGCACCGCGTGAGCCGATGTGCTCGACGCGTCCGCGCACCTGGGCGGGGCACGACCGCGCGTTCGGGCAGCGCAGATCGATGTCGCCCTCCTTCATCGCACGCAGCGGCGTTCCGCACTCGGGGCAGCGATCGGGCATGACGAACTCGCGCTCGGTGCCGTCCCGTCGCTCCACCACCGGTCCCAGCACCTCGGGGATCACATCGCCCGCCTTGCGCAGCACGACGGTGTCGCCGATGAGCACGCCCTTCGCCTTGACGACGTCCTTGTTGTGCAGCGTCGCCTGGCGCACGACCGATCCCGCGACCTGCGCGGGCGCCATCACGGCGAACGGGGTGGCGCGTCCGGTGCGGCCCACGGACACGACGATGTCGAGCAGCGTCGTCTGCACCTCCTCCGGCGGGTACTTGTAGGCGATCGCCCAGCGCGGTGCCCGGCTGGTCTCCCCCAGTTCGGCGTGCAGCTCGAGCTCGTCGACCTTCACGACGATGCCGTCCAGCTCGTGCTCGACGTCGTGGCGGTGCTCGCCGTAGTGCTCCACGAACTCCGCGACCTCGTCGGTCGAGTGGCACACCCTCGTGTGCGGGCTGGTGGGCAGGCCCCACTCCGCGAGCAGGTCGTACACCTGACTCTGCGCGGCGACCGGCGGATTCGGCCACGCGCCGATGCCGTGCACGTACAGTGAGAGCGAGGCCGTGCGCAGCCGGCCCGCCTCGAGCTCGAGGCCGCTCTTCTTCTCGAGCTGCTGTCGCAGTCCGCCGCTGGCGGCGTTGCGAGGATTCGCGAACGCCGGGAAGCGCCGTGCGGCCGCCGCACGCGCCTTCTCCTCGTCGAAGGGCCGCTTGGCGCCGCTGCGCGACTGCCATCGCTGCAGCGCGTCGCCGTAGGCGCGGTCGCGGAACTCCGCCTGTGCGGCGTTCAGTCGCTCGAAGGCGGCGACGGGGATGAACACCTCACCGCGCACCTCGACGATCTCCGGATGCCCGGTGCCCGACAGCCGCTCGGGGATGTCGTCCAGGCGCAGAGCGTTCTCGGTGACGATCTCCCCCACGCGCCCGTCACCGCGGGTGGCGGCCGAGGTGAGCACGCCGTTCTCGTAGCGCAGGTTGATCGCCAGGCCGTCGATCTTCAGCTCGGTCAGCCAGGCCACGTCGCGGCCGGCGGCGGCGCGCGTCTTGGTCTCCCAGTCCCGGAGCTCGTCCAGGGAGAACACGTTGTCCAGGCTCAGCATCCGCTCGGCGTGCTCGATCGTGTCGAGTCCGGTCGACTCGGCCGCGCCGACCAGCTGCGTCGGCGAATCCTGCCCCTGCAGCTCGGGATGCATGCGCTCGAGCTCGTCGAGCCGGCGCATCCAGCCGTCGTAGGTGGCGTCATCGACGAGCGACGTGTCGCGCCCGTAGTACGCGTCCTTCGCGTCGAGGATGCGCGTCGTCAGATCCTCCGCCTCGCTGCGGGCGTCTTCCAGTGAGATGTTCTCCGGCACCCCGCAAGTCTACGAGCGCCCGCCGACATGGGCGGGGACCTCAGCGAGTCACCGGCACGGCCTTCATGAGCTCGAATCCGGGCATCGACACGTCGACCCTCTTCGCCTCATCCGGCAGCGGCGGCATCAGTGCGGTCAGCTGCAGTCCTGTGCCGTCGGTGCCGGTGATGGTCGCGCACAGGCAGACCGACCCCCGACCGGGGACGTTCTGATAGCGGTAGGTGTACGGACGCAGCGCCCTGTCGCCTCCGTCGACGACGAGCGCGATGTTGCGAGTGTCCAAGTCGGGCGCGACCGCGAACTGGAAGGACGCGACGTCCTCCTGCCGGCCGGACGTCGACGACAGCCGCCACGTCAGCATCGTCGAGTCCCTGAGCGCCCGCACCTCCTCGACATCGATGCGCACCTTGATCTGCTTCCCGGCGGAGGTCACCGTGCCGTCGACATGCGCGAGCGATGCCGTGGAGAGCTCGGTGCCGTCGATCTTCTGCGCCACGTCCTTCGCCGTGAGCGCCGTACTCGACGGCGACGGCTTCGGTGTCGCAGGCGCAGGGGTGCCGGTGCAGCCGGCGAGCAGCACTCCCCCGACCAGGAGGGCAGCCGCCATGAGGGATGCCGAACGACGCATCACTCCGCCTCCTTCGTGATGTAGGCGACCGTGACCCGTCGATTCAGCGCCCTGCCCTCGTCTGTGCCGTTGTCGGCGACCGGATCCTGCTCGCCTCTTCCGGCGATCGTGAAGGTCACGGCCGGGTTCTTGACCAGCGGTCTCAGAGCCGCCAGCACCGACTGCGCCCGCCGCTCGGAGAGCACCTGGTTCGCGGCATTCTTGCCCACCGCGTCGGTGTACCCGGTGATGGCGACCGGACCCTTCGCCCTCTTGTCGATGTCCGCGGCCACGTCAGTCAGCGTCCTCGACGCCTGAGGCGTGAGATCGGCCTTCCCGAACTCGAACAGCACGTCGGAGTTGAGTGCCACCGTCGTCGAGGTGGCGTCGGTCGAGGTCGCCATCTGCTTGTCGGCGACGTTCTCGATGAGGTCGAGAGTGACGATTCCGGGATCCGCGGCCGCGATCTCCGAGTCGCGCGGGAGGATCGGCCAGTTGCCCAGCGGAACAGGCGCAGCCACCGTCTTCCCCTTCGGCGGCGACTTCGCGATCGGCACGTCGGGGATGGTGGCGTTCCCGCCGATCTGCACGCTCACGTGGGTGAGCGAGGCCGGCAGCTCCGGCATCACCGCATAGCCCACGACCGGATCCGTGCCGTCGCCCGTCGGCTCCAGATCGGCGGGGATGCCGCACAGGCACTCGCCGTCCTTCTCGAGCGGCATGTAGAACTTCTGACCTGTCGCGTCGACGAGGCCGATGTCGAAAGCACTTCCTGCGCGGTACGGCGTTCCCAGGTGCACTCGGGAAGTGAGCAGCCAGCCGTACGCACCGGGGGTCGCATCCGTGAGCGCGTAGTAGACCACCGTCGCGCCCTTGATCCTGGCGACGGTGAGGACCGTGAACTTGGCCTCGGCCAGCTCTGTCCCGACCGTGCGATACGCAACGGTCGCCTGGTACGGCACTTCGGCGGACGGGTTCTTCGGGCGCGGCGTCGATGCCGCGTGCGCGGCTCCGCCCGGTCCAGACAGAGAGAGCATGCCCAGCAGTGCGAGACCGGCGATGACCTTTCCACGTGTCACGAGAACTCCTTCCTCGACACGGGTGCGACGTCGGTCGTGTGCGTCGGTCCTCGCACGTGCGACGTGCGTTCACCAGCGTGATCGCGGAGCCTGTCGCTGTCGATGGGGCGTTCTCCCCATCGACGCGGCGAGGACTTCAGCCGACGGGTACGGCCGACACGGTGGTGTCGATCGTGAACTGGCCGAGCACCCGGGTGCCGACGTACAGCACAGCGCTCTGGCCCGGGGCCACGCCGTCCAGCGGTTCATCGGGCACGACGCGCACGCCCTCTTCCGCGACGAACGCGGTCGCGGGCACAGGGTCGGCGTGAGCGCGGATCTGCACCTCGCAGGCGAACTCGGATACCGCAGGCGCAGGGCCCGCCCACGAGAACCGCTCCCCCGAGATCTCGGCGATCGCCAGGGCCTCCTTGGGCCCGACGACGACGGTGTTCGTGACCGGGCGCACCTCCAGCACGAACCGCGGCTTGCCGTCCGGCGCGGGCACGCCCAGCCGCAGGCCCCGGCGCTGACCGACGGTGAACGCGTGCGCGCCCTCGTGCGAGCCCACGATCTCGCCGCTGCGGTCGACGACGTCGCCCGTCGCGGTGCCGACCTTCTCTGCCAGCCATCCGCGGGTGTCGCCATCCGGGATGAAGCAGATGTCGTGGCTGTCGGGCTTCTGCGCCACGGTGATGCCCCGCTCGGCCGCCTCGGCCCGCACGATCGCCTTCGACGGCGTGGTGCCGAGCGGGAAGTAGGTGTGCGCGAGCTGCTGCGCGTTCAGCACGCCCAGCACGTAGGACTGGTCCTTGGCGCTGTCGGACGCCCGGTGCAGCTCGAGCCCGCCCTCGCCGTCCACGAGGGTCGCATAGTGCCCGGTGCAGACGGCGTCGAAGCCGAGCTCGAGCGCACGCTCGAGCAGGGCGGCGAACTTGATCTTCTCGTTGCAGCGCAGGCACGGGTTCGGGGTGCGGCCGGCCCGGTACTCGGAGATGAAGTCGTCGATCACGTCGTCGCGGAAGCGCTCGGAGAAGTCCCAGACGTAGAACGGGATGCCGAGCAGATCCGCCACGCGACGCGCGTCCAGCGCGTCCTCGACCGTGCAGCATCCGCGGCTTCCGGTGCGCAGCGTGCCGCCGGCGCGGGAGAGCGCCAGGTGCACGCCGACGACCTCGTGCCCGGCTTCGACGGCGCGCGCCGCCGCCACCGCCGAGTCCACCCCACCGCTCATCGCCGCCAGCACACGCATGACCTCCAGTCTACGAGCGCACGGCCGACTGCGGGCCGCACGTCGCACGACGGCGCCGGCTCAGCGCCCGGATGCGTCTGGCTGCGCTCGCCCGGAGCCCGGGACCGCTCGATGACGAGCTCTCGCGTACACGTCCGCGATCACGCCGAGGACCGCGTCGACGTCGGCGTCCGTCGAGGTCCGGCCGAGCGTGAACCGCAGCGCGCTGCGCGCGTCCTCCTCGTCGTGACCCATCGCCATCACCACGTGCGAGGGCTCGGCGACGCCAGCCTGGCAGGCGGAGCCGGTGGATGCCGCGATGCCGGCCATGTCGAGCAGGAACAGCAGGCTCTCCCCCACTGCGCCGGGGAACAGCATGTGCACGTTGCCCGGCAGACGGTCCACGGGGTCGCCCAGCAGCTGCGCACCGGGCACCTCGCGCAGGATGCCCGCGATCAGCCGGTCGCGCAGCTGCGCCGTTCGCTGAGACTCGCTCCGCCGCTCGGCCTCGGTCGCCTCGAGGGCGACGGCCAGCGCCGCGGCGCCGGCCACGTCCTGCGTGCCGGCCCGCAGACCGCGCTGCTGCGCACCGCCGCGCAGCAGCGGCGCCATCCTGGCGCTCCTGTCCACCACCAGGGCGCCGGTCCCCACCGGAGCCCCGATCTTGTGTCCGGCCACGCTCAGGGCCACCAATCCGGCGCCCTCGGGCGCTGCGCCGCGCAGCGTCCGGTACGACAGCGGCGCGTGCCCCCAGGCTGCGACGGCATCCAGATGCAGCGGCACTCCGGCCAGCGCCGCCTCGCGCGCCAGCGCGGCGGAGTCGTTGATCGTGCCGCACTCGTTGTTCGCGACCAGCGCGGTCGCGACACCCGCGCCCGGCAGCGCGGCGGCGAACTCCCCGAGGTCGATCATCGCCCGCGCGTCGACCGGCACCCGATGGACGACCGCCCCCTCCGCCTCGAGCGCGGCCACCGTGTCCGTCGTGGCGTGGTGCTCGGCGTCCGGCAGCACGATGCCGTCCGCCCCCGCGACGCGGGACGCCCACAGTCCGCGCAGCGCCGTGTTGATCGACTCGGTGCCGCCCGAGGTGAACACGACCTCGATGGAGTCGCATCCCAGCATCGCGGCCGCACGCTCCCTGGACTCCTCGAGCACACGCCGGGCATCCTGCCCCGCGCCGTGAGTCGACGACGCGTTGCCGATCACTTCGGCCGCCGCCAGCCACGCGTCGCGCGCCGCCGGCAGCAGCGACGTGGTGGCCGCATGATCCAGATAGAACCGCATCCTTCCATTCTCACCCGCTCCCGGTCTCGCGGTGCAGGACCGAGGCCCGCCGGGCGCGGCACCGCGATTCACCGAGCCGCGGTCCGCCGTTTAGGCTGGTGCTCATGCCCGCGCAGTCCACGCCAGCCCTCGGCGGCTCCGCTCTCGACGACCTCGGCGTGCGCCTGCACGACGGCCTCGGCACGCTTCGCGTCTGGTCGCAGCACGCCTCCTCCGTCGAACTCGTCGTCTTCGACGCCGACGACCTGGACTGGGAGACCGCCCAAGTGCCTCTGGAGCGCAAGCCCGGCGGCGTCTGGGAGGTCACCACCGAACTGCTCGAGCCTGGCACGCGGTACGCGCTGCGCGTGGACGGCCCGCACGGTCCCGGCAACGTGTTCAACTCCGAGACGCTGCTGCTGGATCCTTACGGCCGCGGACTCGCCCAGGGAGACGGCTACGAGCAGTGGCGCTCGGTCGTGATCGAGGACGGGTTCGACTGGGGCGGAGTGCCCAAGCCGCAGACGCCGCTGGAGAGGACGATCATCTACGAGGGCCATCTCAAAGGCCTCACCAAGCGTCATCCCGACGTGACGGCGGCGCTGCACGGCACCTATGCGGGACTCGCGCATCCGGCCATGATCGCCTACTACCGGAGCCTCGGCGTGACCGCCGTCGAGCTGCTGCCGGTGCATGCGTTCGTGCCCGAGCCGCGGCTGCTCGAGAAGGGCCTGACGAACTACTGGGGCTACAACACCCTGAACTTCTTCACCCCGCACAACGCCTACGCGAGCGACTCGGCGCGCAAGGGCGGGCCCGAGGCCGTGCTCGCCGAGTTCAAGGGGATGGTCAAGCTGCTGCACGAGGCCGGCATCGAGGTCATCCTGGACGTCGTCTACAACCACACCAGCGAGGAGGGCATCGGCGGTCCGCGATCCAGCCTGCGGGGCATCGACAACGCGTCCTACTACCGTCAGCAGCCCGACGGCACGTACATCGACACCACGGGCGTGGGGAACACGCTGAACACCTCGACCGACGCCGCCTCGCGGCTGGTGCTGGATTCGCTGCGCTACTGGGCCACCGAGATGCAGATCGACGGCTTCCGCTTCGATCTGGCCGCCGCCCTCGGCCGCGACGCGAATCACGAGTTCGACCGCGAGCACCCGCTGCTGACCGCGATCAGGGAGGATCCGCTGCTGCAGGATGTGAAGATCATCGCCGAGCCGTGGGACGTGGGCCTGGGCGGCTGGCAGACCGGCGGCTTCCCCGACGGCTGGAGCGAGTGGAACGACCGCTACCGCGACCGCGTCCGCAACTTCTGGCTCAGCGACATCGACTACGCGCGCCGCGCTTCGGCGCCGGTCGGCATCGGCGGCTTCGCCAACCGGCTCGCCGGCTCGGCGAACACCTACAGCGAGGAGCG
This sequence comes from Microbacterium sp. ARD32, assembly GCF_031844385.1. Lineage (NCBI taxonomy): Bacteria > Bacillati > Actinomycetota > Actinomycetes > Micrococcales > Microbacteriaceae > Microbacterium > Microbacterium sp. ARD32. The sequence continues at coordinate 1,171,082 of NZ_JAUZVD010000001.1, read as the reverse complement.
CGGCCCGCTCGCGAGCATCAACTTCGTCACCGCGCACGACGGCTTCACGCTGCACGACCTCGTCTCCTACGACCTCAAGCACAACGAGGCCAACGGCGAGAACAACCGCGACGGCGCGGAGATGAACCGGTCCTTCAACCACGGCGTGGAGGGCCCCACCGACGACCCGGCGATCCTCGCCCAGCGGCGCAAGGCCATGCGCAACCTGCTGGGCACGCTGCTGCTGTCCGCGGGGGTGCCGATGATCACCGCCGGCGACGAGTTCGGTCGCACCCAGCGCGGCAACAACAACGCCTACTGTCAGGACTCGCCGCTCAGCTGGCTGAACTGGGAGCGTGATCAGTGGCAGCGCGACCTCACCGCGCATGTGTCGCTGCTCACCCGGCTGCGTGCCGAGAACCCGGCCCTGCGCCCCGGGCGATACGCCCGGCTGGGCGAGCACATCCCCGACTCCTCCGTCATGGACTGGTTCGACCAGCACGGCGAGACGATGGAGGTCGAGCAGTGGAACGACCCCCGCAACCGCACGCTGCAGTACGTCGCGGCGAGCATCCCCGAGAACGGTGCGGCCAACCGCATCCTGCTGATCGTGCACGGCACGGAGGCGCCGATCGACGTGCGCCTGCCGGACTCGATCGAGGGTGCGGGCGGCTTCGTCGAGCTGTGGTCCAGCGCGGAGGAGACCCCTTCGCAGGCGCACGCGCGGTACTCCCCCGGCGACGTGCTGCCGATCCCCGGCACCTCGATGCGGCTGTTCCGCGTGGAGTGACGCCTGTGTGCGCACCGGCCGCGACCCGCATGTCGAGGGGGTGGCGGATATCGTCCTGAGCGGTACATTCAAGGTGTGGCAGCACGAACCGCTCAAGAACCCGCGGCGCTGAGAAGCCCCGCACGGATTCCCCTGCGGCCCGCCGCCGAGACCGGCTCGCCCGAAGGCGTCAGGGCCGGCCGGATCCCGCTCTTCTCGCCCACGCCGCACGTGCCGCAGGGGTACCCGCCGAAGGCGTTCGCCGGCGAGGTGGTGCCCTTCGGCGTGGTCGCGTTCCGCGAGGGCCACGACCGGATCGGCGCGCATCTGCGGCTGATCGATCCGGCCGGCGAGGAGAGCCTGCATCGGCTGACGCCCCTGCAGGACGGCTCCGACCGCTGGTCCGCCGACGTCGCGCTCGACCGGACCGGCAACTGGCAGTACCGCTTCGAGGCCTTCGCCGACGACTTCGCCACCTGGGCGCACGCGGCCCGGGTCAAGGCGGAGGCCGAGGTCGACGTCGGCGTGATGAGCGCCCTCGGCGCCGCGCTGCTCAGCTCAGCCGCCGCCGAGGAGGATCGTCCCGCGTCCGAGCGCAGGCTGCTGCGCGACGGCGCGAAGAGACTGGGAGCGAAGAGGCTTGACGCGAAGACGCCGGGCGCATCGGATGCCGCGCAGCTGGCGTCTGTGTCGGCGGATGCCGCCCTCGCCGAGGCGTTCGCGCTGCGCCCGCGCGCGTCGCTGGGGTCCGCCACCGAGTGGATGCCGCTGACAGTCGAGCGGGCACGAGCCGGCGTCGGCTCGTGGTACGAGTTCTTCCCCCGCTCCGAGGGCGCCGTGCGCCGCAAGGACGGCAGCGTGCGCAGCGGCACCTTCCGCACGGCCGTCAAGCGGCTCCCGGGCGTGGCGGGAATGGGCTTCGATGTGCTGTACCTGGTGCCCGTGCATCCGATCGGCGAGACCAACCGCAAGGGACGCAACAACACCCTGGTCGCCGAACCGGGCGATCCCGGCTCGCCGTACGCGATCGGCTCCCGCGACGGCGGGCACGACGCGCTGCACCCGGAGCTGGGCACCGAGAAGGACTTCCGTGCACTGCTGCGCGCGGCGCAGAAGCACGGCCTCGAGGTCGCTCTCGATCTGGCCCTGCAGGCCTCTCCGGACCATCCGTGGGTGACCGAGCATCCGGAGTGGTTCACGACTCTCCCCGACAGCACGATCGCCTACGCGGAGAACCCGCCGAAGAAGTACCAGGACATCTACCCGCTGAACTTCGACAACGATCCCGAGGGCATCTACGCCGAGATGCTGCGCGTGGTCATGCACTGGGTCGGGCTCGGAGTGCGGATCTTCCGCGTCGACAACCCGCACACCAAGCCGCTGCAGTTCTGGGAGTGGCTGATCGCCCGGGTGAACGCGGCCGCCCCTGACGTGATCTTCCTCGCCGAGGCGTTCACCCGCCCCGCCGTCATGCGCGCGCTCGCCGCTGTCGGGTTCCAGCAGAGCTACTCGTACTTCACCTGGCGCAACACCAAGTCCGAGCTCGAGGAGTTCCTCACCAGCGTGTCGCAGGAGACCGCTGACTACATGCGCCCGAATCTCTTCGTGAACACGCACGACATCCTCACCGAGTACCTGCAGTACGGCGGCCGCGCCGCCTACCGCATCCGCGCGTGCATCGCCGCGACCGCCGCGCCGACCTGGGGGGTCTACGCGGGCTACGAGCTGATCGAGAACGTGGCGCGACCGGGCTCCGAGGAGAACATCGACAATGAGAAGTACGAGTTCAAGCTGCGGGACTGGGAGGGCGCGGAGCAGCGCGGCGAGTCCCTGGCTCCGCTGCTCCGCCGCCTGAACGCGATCCGCGCCGAGCATCCGGCCCTGCGCCAGCTGCGCAACATCTCGTTCCACTGGAGCGATGACGACGCCGTGCTGGTGTACTCCAAGCACCTGGATGCCGCCTTCACCGGCACCGGCCGCGACGACACGCTGATCATCGTGGTCAACCTCGACCCGCACTCGGTGCGCGAGACGACGGTGCACCTGGACACGCGCATCTGGGGTGTACAGCCCGGTGACGGCTTCGAGGTGGAGGATCTGCTGACGGGAGCCGTGTGGAACTGGACCGATCACAACTACGTGCGGCTCGACGCCTTCGCCGAGCCGGTGCACATCCTGAGGGTGAGGGAGCGATCATGAGCAGCATCGAGGACGTCTCCGCATCAGAGCACTGGGAGAAGGCCGCCGACGGCGCGCATCACAACCCCCACATGCTGCTCGGCGCGCACCCGACCACCGACGCGGTGGGGCGCACCGTCACTGTGATCCGCACCCGCAGACCCCTCGCCGAATCGGTCACGGCCGTGTTCCTCGACGGCGACCGGCTGCCGCTCGAGCACGTGGCGCACGGCATCTGGGAGGGCCGCCATGCGGGGCCGCCGTCGGCTTACCGCATCGCCACCGTGTACACCGGCCGGAACGAGACGATCGCCGGAGATCCCTACCGCCATCTGCCGTCCCTGGGCGAACTCGACCTGCATCTGATCTCGGAAGGACGCCACGAGCGGCTGTGGGAGGTGCTGGGCGCGCACGCGCGCGTGCGCGACGGGGACGTCGGCGTGGACTTCGCGGTCTGGGCTCCGGATGCCCGCGCCGTGCGGGTGTGCGGCGACTGGAACGGGTGGAACGGCGAAGCGCACGCGATGCGCTCCATGGGCGCCAGCGGCGTGTGGGAGCTGTTCATCCCCGATGTGAGGGCGGGCGCGCGGTACAAGTACCAGATACTCACACCCGACGGGCACTGGATCCTCAAGGCCGATCCGATGGCTCAAGCCGCCGAGGTGCCGCCGGCCACCGCATCCATCGTCACGCAGAGCGCCTACACGTGGGCGGACGGCGCGTGGATGACCCGCCGCGCCGCCACGCACGCGGTGGCCCAGCCGCTGTCGGTGTACGAGCTGCACCTCGGCTCGTGGCGCGAGGGGCTGGGATATCGCGACATCGCCGACGAGCTCATCGAGCACGTCATCGCCACCGGCTTCACGCACGTCGAGTTCATGCCGCTCGCGGAGCACCCCTTCGGCGGCTCCTGGGGGTATCAGGTCAGCGGCTACTACGCGCCGACCAGCCGGTACGGCTCGCCCGACGACCTGCGGCATCTGATCGACCGGCTGCATCAGGCCGGGATCGGCGTGATCATGGACTGGGTGCCCGCGCACTTCCCCAGGGACGACTTCGCGCTGGCTCGCTTCGACGGTCTTCCGCTGTACGAGCATCCGGATCCCCGGCGCGGCGAGCACCAGGACTGGGGCACCCTCATCTTCGACTACGGGCGCAACGAGGTGCGCAACTTCCTGGTGGCGAACGCGTTGTACTGGCTGAGCGAGTTCCACGTGGACGGTCTGCGCGTCGACGCCGTCGCCTCGATGCTGTACCTCGACTACTCCCGCAGGGACGGCGAGTGGGAGCCGAACGTGCACGGCGGGCGGGAGAACCTCGAAGCGATCCGATTCCTGCAGGAGGTGAACGCGACGGCCTACCGGCTGCAGCCGGGCATCGTCATGATCGCCGAGGAGTCCACCGCCTTCCCGGGCGTCACGGCGCCGACCTCGGCAGCGGGTCTGGGCTTCGGGTTCAAATGGAACATGGGGTGGATGAACGACTCGCTGCAGTACATGAAGCGCGACCCGCTGCACCGGTCCCACCACGAGGGCGAGATCACGTTCTCGTTCGTGTACGGCTTCGGCGAGAACTACGTGCTGCCGATCAGTCACGACGAGGTCGTGCACGGCAAGGGGACGCTCGTCTCGCGCATGCCGGGCGATCACTTCCACAAGCTCGCGGACGTGCGTGCGTATCTGGGCTACATGTGGGGGCACCCGGGCAAGAAGCTGCTGTTCATGGGGCAGGAGTTCGGGCAGATCGGCGAGTGGTCCGTGGACCGCGAGCTGGACTGGTGGCTGCTCGACCAGCCCGCCCACGCGCAGCTGCTGCACTTCGTCAGCGCGTTGAACGCCGTCTACCGCCGCCAGGCTCCGCTGTGGGAGCGCGACAACGACGCCAGGGCGTTCCACCGGCTGGGCGCGCCGACCTGGGACCCGAACGTGGTCGCGTTCGAGCGCCGTGACGCGCACGGCGGGCGGATCGTGGTGGTCAGCAACTTCGCCGGCGTGACCCGCACCGGCCATCGCCTGGAGCTCTCACAGGAGGGCACCTGGATCGAGGTCCTCAACACGGATGCCGCGGAGTACGGCGGATCCGGGGCCGGGAACCTCGGGGTGGTCCAGGCAGTGCGCGCCGACGACGACGCGCCCGCGATCGCGTCGATGACGCTCCCGGCCCTGTCCACGATCTGGTTGCGCCATCAGCCCGATCCGCACGTCCCGACGGTCGCGCGGGGCTGACCGCACAGCGGCCGGCATCGCGGAGCGGTCAGAACAGCAGCGACGCCAGGCGTGTGCGCGCGGATGCCACTCGCGCGTCCGCCGGGCCGACCAGCTCGAACAGCTCGATCAGGCGCTCGCGCACCGGGGTGCGCTGCTCCGCGTCGACCGCGCTGAACAGCTCCAGCAGCCGGGAGAACGCGTCGTCGACGTGTCCTCCGGCGAGGTCGAGATCCGCCACCCGGAACTGCGCCTCGAGGTCGAGCGGCGCCGCGGCGGCCGCTTCGCGCACCTGCTGCAGATCGAGACCCTGCACCCGGTCCAGCAACCGCACCTGTCCGAGGCCCGCCTTGGCATCGACGTCGCGAGGGTTCTCTGCGAGCGCCCGCTGATAGGCGTCGATCGCGCGCGCGTAATCGCCGGCCTCGATCGCCGCATACGCCTCGGCGTGAAGCGGTGGCAGGGGCTGCTCCTCCGGTTCCTCGGCCGGCTGCTCGGCGTCTCCGGTCGGCACCGATCCGGTGACGCCGTTCTGCGCCGCCACCTCCAGCAGCTTGCCGAACACCTCGCGCACCTGCTCCTCGGGAACCGCGCCGGTGAACATCGGCACGGGCTGGCCGCCGAGCAGCGCGACCACCATCGGGATGGACTGCGCCCGGAACGCCTGGGCGATCTGCGGGTTGGCGTCGACGTCGACCTTGGCCAGCACGACGCGGCCGTTCAGCTCTCTGGTGACCTTCTCGATGATGGGGCTCAGCTGCTTGCACGGCCCGCACCACTCGGCCCACAGGTCGACGACCACCGGCACCGTCCGGGACAGCTCGAGGATCTCGCCGAAGGACGCATCGGTCACATCCACGACGACGCCCCCGCCGCCGTCAGCGGCGGATGTCTGTGCAGGCGCGGCCGCCTGCGTGGCCGGTCCGCGCAGCGAGGAGAGGTCGACGGCGCCGCGGAGCGCGGCGGCTGAGATCTCGGTCACTTGATCACCTTTGCGTTGAAGAGGTCCTGCTTGTAGGCGAGCAGACGGATCTGCTCCGTGGAGCCCTGGGCGGGCACGGCGAAGAACAGCTGGATGCCGTAGACCACCTCGACGCCCTTGGCCGACTCGCTCACACCGGTGAGCGCCTTGACCTCGGGGTTCTTGCCGAAGCGCACCATGGCGCCCTCCGCGGTCGGTGTGATCTTCTGATCATCCAGCACGCTCACCGAGACGACCGCGCCGCTGCCGAGCGTGGCCAGCGACAGCGGCTGGTAGGTCGCCGGTGCCATGTCGAAGGCGGCCTTCGACGTCTTCGAGGCGTTCGCCTTCGCGAGACCGTCGACGATGGCCTGGCGGCTGTCGCGCACCGACTGGGCGAACTTCTGGGCGAGCTCGTCGAACCGGTCGGCGTACTGGCTCTTGTCACCGGCATCGACGAAGTCCGAGAAGGCGTCCGCCACCGCGGCAGGTGCGAGCGAGAGGAATGCCGTGTCGGCCGGCACGCGCGTCGTGCCGAGCCAGGCAGGTGCGACGTTCGGGAACTCACCCGATGCCGGCATCTCGGCCATCGACGTGACGTGGTAGTTCGCCCAGGGGTCGATCTGGGTCATCGTCAGCAGCACGGGGGGCTTGGTGTTGTCGGCGCCGTCCACCGTCAGCGCCAGCGCGGTGCGCGGCCAGCCGTCCGTCGCCTCCGGCAGCAGGACCTTCACCTTGTCGAGGGGTGAGACCAGGGCGGTGGTGCGGCCGGCGATGGCGCCGCGCAGCGTGTACTCGGTCTTCCTGGCATCCAGAGCCGCGCCGGTGAGCCGGGACCCGGCCAGCTCGGCATCCAGGCCCTTGTCCGCCTTGGCGAGTGTCGCGGCGATCTCGCCGACGATGCGCTGCCCCTGCTTCTCGGTCACCACGGGCTGCTTCTGGTTCTCAGGAGTGACCACCGTCGGTGTCGGAGAGGGCGACGGCGTGTCGGAGCCGAACTGCGGCCAGGAGTCGGCGGTGCAGCCGGTGGCGAGCAGACCGGTCAGGACGAGGGCGGGCGCGGCGACCATCAGCCGCCGACGCGCGCGCGGAGTGCGCCGGGCGGTGCCGGCATCCGCCTGCTGCTCGATCTCATCGCGCTGTGGCAGCGTGGTGATCGGCTGGGTCTCCGGGAGAGGCGCCGGTCCCTTGCGTCGCGGCCCGCGGCCGCGCCGCTGATGCCGGATGCCGAGGATGTAGAGCACGATGCCGACGGCGAGCATCAGCGCACCCGCGGCCATCAGCGGTCCGGCCCACGGCGTGCGCGTGTCGAGCGCCCAGGAGACCAGGATGTCGTCCGGCGCCGGCTGCACGCCGTCGCGCGCGATCAGCACGCTGTTGCCCTCAGTCAACTGGAACTTCGCCACCAGGGCGTCCTTGTCGGCGAAGGAGTCCAGCCACAGGTCGGCGCCGACCGGGGAGCGGCCCGAGGTCTCTCCCCCGTCAGCGGGAGGCTGCCGGGCGGCGACGCGCTGCGTCTTCGGCTTGTGCGACTTGGTGAGCGAGACGTGGTCGTAGGCGGTGTCCGAGAGCCACGCCGTCATGTCCGCCGTGCGGCCGTAGGCGACGAAGACGTCGCCCTCGCCGCGCACCAGCAGCGTCTGCAGGCCGGTGTGCGCGCGCAGCACGTCGGCGTCCACCACCACGTACGGCGCGGGCTCGTCGACCGAAAGCTCCATCCGCTGCTCGGCGGGCCCCATGAAGATGGTCCGCTGAGCGAGTCCCGCTCCGATGAGAACCGTGGCCAGCACGAAGGCCACGACGGCCCAGACGAATCGCACGAATCAACTCCTTACGTGACCGCGGACGCACGTCGACGGTCCCCGCTCGACGTTCCAGACTATCGAAAGCTCCTGTGCGTTGACCACGAGCTGCCGGCCCGCACGTCGTGACCGGCCGATGAGCCGCGGACGATTAGGCTTGCTCGCATCCGATCGGGAGAACGATGAAGATACACAGCCCATTCCGCACCGCCCTGGTGGCGACCCTCGGCGTCGGCCTGGGCATCATGCTGCTCACCAGCGTGCAGATGCTCTCCACCGTGCTCCTGTACATCGGCACGGCGCTGTTCCTGAGCCTGGGCCTGGATCCGCTCGTGTCGTTCCTGGAGCGCCGCGGTCTGCCGCGCTGGGCGGCGGTCGTGGCCACGATCGTCGGCGTGCTCGGCGCGTTCACAGCGATCGTCCTGATCGTGCTGCCGGTCGTCATCGACCAGGTCTCGCAGCTGGTCAGCAAGATCACCGATCTGATCGTCAACGGCGATCAGACGATCCAGAGCCTCAAGGAGTGGATGACCGACACCTTCCCCACCCTGCGCGTGGACGACGTGTTCGCCTACGTGGAGGACTGGCTCTCGAAGGAGGACTGGGCCAAGAACGTCACCGAGTGGGGCGGGTCCATCGGGCAGGGCGTGCTGGTCGTCGGCGGCGCGGTGCTCACCGGCCTGTTCGGCGCCTTCATCGTGCTGGTGCTGACCATCTACCTCACCGCGTCCACGCCCTCGCTCAAGCGCGCGGTCTACCAGCTGGTGCCGGCGTCGCGCCGCGAGCGGTTCATCGACATCGCCGACCAGATCACCAACTCCGTCGGCCACTACGTCATGGGCCAGGTCACGCTCGGCGTGATCAACGGCATCCTCAGCTTCGTCTACCTGTCGATCATCCACGCGCCGTTCACCGCCGTGCTGGCCGTGGTCGCCTTCTTCTTCTCGCTGATCCCGCTGGTCGGCACCCTCACCGGGTCGACCATCATCGTGCTCGCCTGCCTGCTCCCGGGGGTGGGCTCGCCCGGCACCGCGATCGCCGCAGCGATCTACTACCTGATCTACATGCAGATCGAGGCGTACTTCATCTCGCCGCGCATCATGAGCCGCGCCGTGGCGGTGCCGGGTGCCGTGGTCGTGATCGCGGCACTCGCCGGCGGCGCGCTGCTGGGCCTGCTGGGCGCGCTGATCGCGATCCCGGTCGCCGCCAGCATCCTGATCATCTACCGTCAGGTCGTGATCCCGAGGATGAACGAGCAGTAGCCCCGCCGCGCGCTCAGCCGAGCCGCCAGCACGACGTGTGCCAGTGCCGGCGGGCGTCGAGATCGGCCGAATCCCCCATCACGCCATCGGCGCGCCAGGCGACCAGATGCGCGACGCCGGGCTGGATGCTGCGGCCGCACCCCGGACAGCGGTACTCCTTCGCGGCCTGCGCGGCCGAGATCGGCTGCACGGTCCACTCGCGTCCGCGACGCGTCTCGGTGCGCTTCCAGCCCGCGATCAGGCGGTCGAGCGAATCGTCGGCGCGGGACGGCTCAGGACGCCGACGGCGTGATCGTGCCATGCTGACGTCTTACCACCAGTGGTTGCGTGTCCAGAACGCGTACGCTCCTGCCCAGCTGCCGTAGCGGCCCTTCGCGTAGCCGGTTCCCCAGCGCAGGTTGTCGACCGGGTTGTAGCCGTTGCCCGGCACCTTGCTGCACGGCAGCGCCTGCACCAGTCCGCAGGCGCCCGAGGAGCGGTTGGTCGCGTTCGGGTTCCAGCCGCTCTCCTGGCGCACGATGTAGTCGACGTACGCGTAGTCGCTGGCCGCGATCCCGGCCGCGGCCATCCACTGCTCCTTGCTGCCGCCGCCGGTGTACTTCGGCCGCGACGAGGAGCCGCCCCCCGACGCCGTCTGCGCCTTGGGCTCGGGCTTGGGCTTGGGCTTGGGCTTGACGTAGATGTCGAACGCGCCGCGGTCGACGGGGTCCATCGAGGCCCCCTCGACCGTCACGGTCAGATCCTGCGTGTCCTGCGCGGCGAGCGAGAACGCGGTCACGGACTCATCGCCCGCACTCGGATCGGCGACCGCGGTGCCCGTCGGGGCGAGCAGGGCGGCCGAGAAGCCGATGACGGCGAGACCCGCGCCGACGGCACTGAGCCGACGTCGCCAGGGATGCTTCTGCGTCGAACCGGCGGCGTTCGGGCGCGCCGAGTTCGATATCGATTCGTTATCGGGAGTCACGATGCTGGCCATTCTATGCCGGAGTAGCTGGGACGTCCATGAGAGCGGTCCGCGTGGCGGAACTCATCGCACCGCCAGCATCACTTCGACTGTCGCGTCCAGGAGTGCATCCACCTGCTCCTCGCGATAGCCGCCGCGCTGCATCCGGAAGGCGGCGTCGCGGACCTGGTCGACCGTGAGCGCGTCGCCGTCCCGCAGGTAGTCCCTGATGCGCTCGGCCACGTGATCGACCTCGTCGATCCGGTATCCGAACGTGAGGCGGCTCGTGCGCGCGAAGCGATGGTGCGCGGGGCGGCCGAGGTGGTCGAGGATGACCTGCGCGTCGGCGCGCGCCTGCGCGACCCATTGCGTCACGCCGAGTGATCGCACGGCGCGCTCGCGCGCGCGGGCGGCGAAGGCGTCCTCCACCCGGCCGAGCGCGGCATCCACCTTCGCGATCTGGTAGCCGTGCCGCACCAGGGGGAACGAGGCCCGGCGCACGTCCTCTGCGCTGAAGTCGTCCCGCTCGTCCTCGAACGCGCCACGCGCCGCGTCGAGGAAGGCGTCCACGGCAGCGCGATGATAGCCGCGCGTGCGGCCGGTCGTCAGCGGGAACGCGGCCGTCTCACGGCGGTCTTCGGGGTCGAGCACATCCGGAGCTGCGTCAGTCATCACGAAACCATCCACGGGGAGAGCAGGAAGAAGAGGGCGAGCGCCGGAATCGTGGAGGGGAGGATGCTGTCCAGCCGGTCGAGCAGGCCACCATGGCCCGGCAGCCAGGAGCTCATGTCCTTGATCCCGAGGTCGCGCTTGAGCATGGACTCGCCGAGATCGCCGAGCGTGGCGGAGATCAGGACGGCCGCCCCCAGGATCAGCCCCGCCCACCACACCAGGTGCAGCAGGAACACCGACAGCAGCACACCAACGATCAGCGAGCCCGCCACGGCGCCGGCGAAGCCCTCCCAGGTCTTCTTGGGGCTGATCCTGGGCGCCATCGGATGCCTGCCGAACGCGAGCCCGGCGGCATACGCACAGGTGTCGGCGGCGACGGCGATCGAGACGAAGGACAGTACCCACCACTCGCCGTTCTCCTGGAAGAGCAGCATGATCGCGACAGACGTCAGGAACGGCACGTAGATCTGCACGAACGCACCGACCACGACGTCCGAGAGCACATCGCCGTACGTGCGCCCGTCCTTGACGACCATCTGCGCGATCATCCGCCACACGGCGATGAAGGACACGGCGACGACGAGGGTGACCCAGCTGGTCCACAGCTGGCCGGACGCCGCCGCGAGCAGCACGCCCGTCGCAGCGATCAGCTGCGGCACGACGTCCACGCGCCGGCCTCCGGCCCGCAGCGCACGGGAGAGCTCGTAGGTGGCCAGCAGACCCGCTGCCAGTGCGATCGGGACGAACAGCCACTTGATGAACAGCAGCGAGGCCACCAGCGCGGCACCGAAGGCGACCCCGATCACGATCGCGAGGATCAGGTCGCGCCCGGTGCGCTGCTTGATGCGCTCGTTCGCCTGGTCGAAGTGGTCTCGCGCCTGGGAGACGTGCGTCTCGATCTCGCCGCGCTTGGTGCGCCACTGCTCCCGGATCGCGCTGTGCTCACCCGTGTCCTGGACGGGCAGCTGTGGTCGCGGCGGCACCTGGGAGGCGTCGAATCCCGGGAAGGCATCATCGCTCAGCGGCACGCCCGACTCCCCCGGCGCGGGGATGCCGGCCCGCGGCCGATCGGAGTGATTCTCGCCGGACATGCCGATCAGACCTCGAGGAGCTCGGCCTCTTTGCGCTTGAGGGCGTCGTCGATGGCGTCGACGAACTGGCGCGTCAGAGCATCCAGCTCCTTCTCGCCGCGCGCGATCTCGTCCTCGCCGATCTCGGCCTTGAGCGCGTCCAGCTCGTCCTTCGCCTTGCGGCGGATGCCGCGCACGTGGACCTTGGCGTCCTCGCCCTTGGAGCGCACGAGCTTGACGTACTCCTTGCGGCGCTCCTGGGTGAGCTCGGGCATGGTGACGCGTACGATGTTGCCGTCGTTGCTGGGGTTCGCGCCCAGGTTCGGCATGTCGCGGATGGCCTGCTCGATCGCCTTCAGCGCCGACTTGTCGTAGGGCGTGATGACCAGCGAGCGCGCCTCGGGGTTCGCCAGCGAGGCAAGCTGCGCGAGCGGCGTGGGCGTGCCGTAGTAGTCGACGAGCACCTTCTGGAACATCTGCGGGTTCGCGCGCCCGGTGCGGACCGTGGCGAAGTCCTCCTTGGCTGCCTCGACCGCGCGGGTCATGCGTCCGGTGGTTTCAGAGAGGACATCCGCGATCACGGGGGCTCCTTCGGTTCAGGGGTTTGGGTCGATTCTATCCGGCGTCGTCCACCGGGCTGGGAGTAGCGGAGCCGTCAGGCGGTGACGAGAGTGCCGATCGTCTCTCCCAGCAGCGCGCGTGTCACGTTGCCCGCGGGCTCCATGCCGAACACGCGCATGTCCATCGCGTTGTCCATGCACAGGCTGAATGCCGTCGAGTCGACCACCTTGAGTCCGCGCTGCAGCGCGTCACGGTAGGTCACGCGGTCGATGCGCTCGGCCTCCGGGTCCTTGTTCGGATCGGCCGTGTAGATCGCGTCGACGCCGTTCTTGGCGACGAGCACCTCCTGCGCGCCGATCTCCAGCGCGCGCTGGGCGGCGACGGTGTCCGTGGAGAAGTACGGCAGGCCCGCACCCGCGCCGAAGATCACCACGCGCCCCTTCTCCATGTGCCGCTCGGCGCGCAGCGGGATGTACGGTTCGGCGACCTGCGTCATCGAGATGGCGGACTGCACTCGCGTCGCGGCTCCGGCCTGCTCGAGGAAGTCCTGCAGGGCGAGCGCGTTCATGACGGTGCCCAGCATTCCCATGTAGTCCGCACGGCCGCGGTCCATGCCGCGCTGGCTCAGCTCGGCGCCGCGGAAGAAGTTTCCGCCGCCGACGACGACGGCGATCTCGACGCGGTCGACGGCTGCGGCGATGTCCCTGGCGATGCCGCTGACGACGTCCGGGTTCACACCCAGCTGCCCTCCCCCGAAGGCCTCGCCGGAGAGCTTGAGGAGGACGCGTCGGCGTCCGCTGCGTTCTGTCATGGGTGTGGTGTCCTCTCGTCCGGTTTCAAGATAGTGCCTCGGCCTGGCCCGGGCATGCAGAAGGGGTTCGGACCCTGTGGATCCGAACCCCTTCCGAGGTGTTACGCGCCGACCTTGAAGCGGGCGAAGTCGGTGACGGTGATACCGGCATCCTTGGCGACCTGCGCGACGGACAGCTTGTTGTCCTTCGCGTAGTCCTGCTCGAGCAGGGCGACCTGCTTGAAGAACGCGGTCACGCGACCCTCGACGATCTTCGGCAGCGCCGCCTCGGGCTTGCCCTCGTTGCGGGAGATCTCGGTGACGATCTCGCGCTCCTTCTCGACCTCGGCGGCGGGGACGTCCTCGCGCGTCAGGTAGGAGGGGTTGGCGAACGAGATGTGCTGCGCGATGCTGCGAGCGGTGTCCGCGTCGGCACCGGAGTACGCGACGACGACGCCGATCTGCGGCGGCAGGTCCTTGCTGGTGCGGTGCAGGTACACCGACAGGGCGTCGCCCGTGACGGTGCGCACCCGGCGCAGCTCGACCTTCTCGCCGATGATGGCGGCCTCGTCCGAGATGAGCTGCTCGACGGTCGCGTCGCCGGCCGGGGCAGCCAGGGCCGCCTCCAGCGAGTCCGCGCCGACGGCGGCGACGGCGTCGGCCACCTTGTCGGCGAGCGTGATGAAGCGCTCGTTCTTGGCGACGAAGTCCGTCTCGCAGGCGAGCTCGATGAGCGTCACAGCGCCCTCGGTCTCGCGAGCGGCGACCAGGCCCTCGCTGGTGGAGCGGTCAGCGCGCTTGGCGTTGCCCTTGGCACCCTTCAGACGCAGGATCTCGGTGGCCTTCTCGACGTCTCCGCCGGCCTCCTCGAGCGCCTTCTTGGTGTCGACCATTCCGGTTCCGAGCTGCTCGCGCAGCGCCTTGATGTCGGCGATGGTGAAGTTGGCCATGTGTGGTGGCTCCTTGCTTCGTGTCTGTGCGTTGTGTGCTGGTTGCTTACTTGGCGTCGGCGGCCTCGGCGGGCGCCTCGTCGGCGGCGGGAGCCTCCTCGGCGGCGGGCGCCTCTTCGGCGGCCGGAGCCTCGGCGGCGGCCGGAGCCTCGGCGGCGGCCGGAGCCTCGGCGGCGGCCGGAGCCTCGGCGGCGTCACCCTGCAGAAGCTCCTGCTCCCACTCGGCGAGCGGCTCGGCGTCGCCCTCGGGGTTGTGCTTCTGCTGCAGGCCCTCGGCGGCGGCGTCGGCGATGATGCGCGTCAGCAGCGAAACCGAGCGGATGGCGTCGTCGTTGCCGGGGATCGGATACTGGAAGTCGTCCGGGTCGGCGTTGGTGTCGAGGATGCCGATCACCGGGATGCCGAGCTTCTTGGCCTCGTCGATCGCGAGGTGCTCGCGCTTGGCGTCGACGACCCACAGTGCCGACGGGGTCTTCGACAGGTTGCGGATGCCGCCCAGCGACTTGTGCAGCTTGTCGAGCTCGCGCTTCTTGAGCAGCAGCTCCTTCTTGGTGAAGCCCGAAGCGGCCGGGTTCTCGTAGTCGAGCTCCTCGAGCTCCTTCATGCGGGCCAGGCGCTTCGCGATGGTCGAGAAGTTGGTCAGCAGACCGCCCAGCCAGCGCTGGTTGACGAAGGGCTGGCCCACGCGGGTCGCCTGCTCGGCGAGCACCTCCTGCGCCTGCTTCTTGGTGCCGACGAAGAGGATCGTGCCGCCGCGCGCGACGGTCTCCTTGACGAAGTCGTAGGCCTTGTCGATGTACGACAGCGACTGCTGCAGATCGATGATGTGGATGCCGCTGCGCTCGGTGAGAATGAAGCGCTTCACCTTCGGGTTCCACCGACGGGTCTGGTGTCCGAAGTGCACACCGCTGTCGAGCAGCTGGCGGATGGTGACCACAGCCATGGTCGTCTCCTGATTCTGACGCTCTCGCGTCGTTGAGGTTGTCTCGCCGATCAGGTGATCGGCTGCCCTGGTGCCCGGCGCACACCCGCCCTCGGTGAGAAGGGACCTGTGGGAGTGGATGCCGCGTCCTGCGCCTGACGGCGAGGTCGCTCTGGGCACGCGTAGTCATCCCGATGCCGGGATGCCCCTCCAGCATACAGGATGCGGCGGCGGCCGAGCATCGCCGCCTGCCTGCGACTGCGTTGCACATCTGCCGGGGCTCGGGCGGTTCTCCACCGGTCGCGGGAATCGGCGGTCGCGGCGGAAGGGCAGCGTGTCAGGGTGGGCGTATGGCGGTGCGATCTCAGGCTCGGGTACGACGTCGCGTCCGCGCGCTCGCGCTGACGTGCACGATGCTCGGCATGCTGTCTCTCGTGGCGCCTGCCGGGCCGAGCGCGTCCGGAGCGGAGCGCGCGATGCGCGCCCCGACGGCGCGGGCGGATGCGCCGGGTCACCCCTGGCAGTGGCCGGTGAACGGAGCGCGCGAGGTGGTCGAGCCGTTCCGCATGCCGACGCACGACTACGGTCCCGGTCACCGCGGGATGGATGTCGCCGCGGCGCCGGATGCCCCGGTGCGCTCCCCCGCCGATGGTGTGGTGGCATTCCGCGGCGTGGTGGTCGACCGTCCGCTGATCACCATCGATCACGGCGGCGGCCACGTCAGCACGCTCGAGCCGGTGGCATCCGAGTTGCGTCCAGGGCAGCCGGTGAAGGCGGGCGACGTCGTCGGGAGCGTGTCTCACGGAGGGCACGCCGTGCGCGGCTCGCTGCACGTGGGAGTCCGGATCGACGGCGAGTACGTCAACCCGCGCGGCTTCTTCGGACTCGCGCCCCGCGCGGTGCTGCTGCCCTGCTGCCGGGACTGACGCGTCCGGGCGATCAGTCACGCTCGCGGGTGGGCGAGCCGATACGTGGCGGTGAGTCGCTCGGCGGACACATGTGTGTAGATCTGCGTCGTGCCGAGGCTCGCGTGCCCCAGGATCTCCTGCACCGCCCGCAGATCGGCTCCTCCATCGAGCAGGTGGGTGGCCGCGGAGTGACGCAGCGCGTGCGGACCGACATGCTCGGAGCCCACGACGGGTCCGAGCACGCGTGCGACCAGCGCGTACACGGTGCGCGATCCGATCCTGGCGCCGCGGGCGCCCAGGAACAGCGCGGGCGCGGGTCTGGCTGCGCGGGCCAGCAGCGCGGGGCGAGCACGGGTGAGGAACGCCGCGAGCGCGTCGGCCGCCGGGCCGCCGAACGGCACCACCCGCTCCTTCGCTCCCTTGCCGAGCACTCGCACGGTGCGACGGTGCAGATCGACGTCGTCGACGTCGATGCCGCACAGCTCGGAGACGCGGATGCCCGCGGCGTAGAGCAGTTCGAGGATCGCATGGTCCCGCAGGGCGATCGGATCGCCTTCGACCGCCGCGTCGCGCGCGACATCCAGCACCTGCCCCATGCCGTCGGCGGACGCGACGACCGGAAGCGTCTTGGGGCGGCGCGGGGTGACCAGCCGCAGACTCGGGTCGAGCGGGATGAGCTCGTTCTCGTGGGCCCAGCCGAAGAACGAGCGCACGGCGGCCGCCCGGCGGGCGAGTGTGGAGCGGGCGTCGCCGCGCTGCGTGGCCTGCCACAGCCAGTCGCGCAGCGTCTCCAGGTCGACGCTCTCGAGCGGCTCCTCGCCGATCACCCGACCGAGGTCCGCCAGGTCGGAGCGGTAGGCGCGCACGGTCGCGGGCGACAGCCGGCGCACCAGCGCCAGCTGCCTGACGAATCCGTCGACCGCTTCGGCGTACTCCATCCACTCAGCATGCACCGCCGCCGGCCCGCCTGCGCCGTCCCGCGCCGCGGAGGGCGGGGAAGCCGCGGCACAGCCCGCGCTACGAGGTGCGCCGCCAGCCCTCCGGCGTCTGCACGACCGCTCCTTCCAGAGCGAGCAGTCCGAGCAGGCCGCGCACCTGATCGACCGCGAGTCCGCAGCGCGCGGCGAGGTCGGCGGGCTCGCGCGCGGTGCGCGTGCTCATCGCATCCCGCAGCCGCACCTGCTCGGGGCTCTCCCGCTCCGACGGGGATGCCGTCAGAGGCGCTGCGCCCCACAGCTCGCGCACCTCCTGAGCGCTGGTCACGCAGACGGCGTCGTACTCCCGCAGGAGCCGGTGGCATCCCGACGATGCTGCCGAGGTGATCGGTCCCGGCACTGCGCCGAGCGGGCGGCCCAGAGCTGCGGCGTGCCCGGCGGTGTTCAGCGTTCCGCTGCGCCATCCGGCCTCCACGACGACTGTCGCGAGACTCGCGGCGGCGATCAGCCGGTTCCGCTGCAGGAACCGCCACTTCGTCGGCGCGCCTCCGCACGGCACCTCGGCCAGCACGGCACCGCCTCGGCGGATTCGATCGAACAGCTGCTGATGCCCCACCGGATACGCGCGATCCACTCCCCCTGCCAGGAAGGCCACCGTCGTGCCGCCGACGCCCAGGGCGGCCCGATGGGAGGAGCCGTCGATCCCGTACGCACCGCCGGACACCACGACGATGCCGTCGCGCGCGAGGTCGCCGCCGATCTCGGCCGCCACCGCTTCCCCGTACGGCGTTGCCGCGCGTGCGCCGACCATGGCGACGGCGGGGCGGTCGACGAGGGCGTCGAGGTCGCCGCGGGCCCACAGCACCAGCGGCGCATGCGGCCCGAGGTCGTCGATCCCCGCCGGCCACCCGCTGTCGCCGGGCAGCAGGAGCCGTCCGCCGACCTCTGCGCAGGAGTCCATCGCATCCACCACCGACTGACTGCGGGCGCGTGGCCGCCAGCGCTCCTGAGCCTCGGCGAGGAGCTTCGCGTCCACGACGCCGGGAGTCAGCAGACGATGCGGGTCGAGGGCGAGCCCCAGCGCCTCCTGCGCGCCGTGCGCGGCCACCAGCGCCCCGGCCACGCCGTCACCGGGTTCGACCAGCACCGACCACGCGGCGCGAGCCGCCACCTCGGCCGGATCGGCATCCGGTCGCAGGCGCTCGGCGGCCCGCATCAGTCGCGCGTCGTCCAGCATCCCCTCCATCGTCTTCCTCATGCCAGCAACCCCTTCTTCAGGAACAGAGCGGTGCCCAGTTCGTCGGCGCCGGGCGTCGCCAGCCCGGCGAGGTCAGCGAGTGTCCACGCCGTGCGCAGCACCCGGTCATAGGCGCGCAGCGTCACGGTGCCGCGTTCGAGTGCGCGGTCCAGCGGAGTGCGCACCGCCGGGGGCAGGCGGAAGGACCCGAGTCGCAGCCGGTCGCCCGGCACTTCGCCGTTGACCCGCCACGGGGTCTTCCGCCACCGCTCGGCGGCCGCGCCGCGCGCTGCGACCACCCGGGCCCGCGCCACCTCGGAGGTGAGTCCGGAGCGCTCCCCCGAGGTCGCGCGTGCGGCGGCGACGCGCGCCACCTGAAGGTCGATGTCGATGCGATCCCGCAGCGGCCCCGACAGTCTGCCCGCGTACCGGCGGATCGCCATCGGCGGACAGGTGCACTCGGCCCCGCGCACGCCGTAATTCCCGCACGGGCAGGGGTTCATCGCCAGCACCAGCTGGAAGCGGGCGGGATAGCTCGCCGTGAATCCTGCGCGATGCACTTCGATCCGCCCGGACTCCAGCGGCTGTCGCAGGGAGTCCAGCGCGCCGCGCTGGAACTCGGGCGTCTCATCCAGGAACAGCACGCCACGATGCGCCCTCACGATCGCACCGGGGCGCGCCACGCGGCTTCCGCCGCCCACCATCGCCGCAGGAGAGGCGCTATGGTGCGGCGCCACGAACGGCGCGATGCGATCCAGGCTGTCGATCGGGTCGCCGGCCAGCGAGCGGATCGCCGCGACCTCGAGCGCCTCGTCCTCGCTCAGCAGCGGCAGGATGCCGGGGAGCCGCCGGGCGAGCATCGTCTTGCCCGCTCCCGGCGGGCCGCTCAGCATGAGGTGGTGCCCTCCTGCGGCCGCGACGATCAGGGCGTTGACCGCCTCGTCCTGCCCGATCACATCCCCCAGGTCCAGGCTCGACGCGTCCTCGGCCGCCGGTGCCGCGAGTTCGACGGGGTCGACCTCCTCCACCTCCACGTCGGCGCCGTGCAGGGCCGCCACCTCGGCCAGCGACGCAGCGGGACGCACCTCGATCCCGGGCACGAGCCCCGCCTCGGCGGCATTCGCGTGCGGAACGATCACCCGTCCGAAACCGGCCCGGGCGGCCGCGTACACCGCGGGAAGCACACCGGGAACGGGCCGCAGCCGCCCGTCCAGTCCGAGCTCGCCGATGTGCACCGTGGATCTGATCGCGTCCGCGGGCAGCGCCCCGCTTGCGGCAGCCGTCGCGATCGCGATGCTGAGATCGAATCCGGAGCCGTGCTTGGGCAGACTCGCCGGGGACAGGTTCACCGTCAGCCTGCGCCTGGGCACGTCGAGACCCGCGTTGCTGGATGCGTTGCGCACCCGCTGCACCGCTTCGCCCAGAGCCTTGTCGGGCAGTCCGATGATCTTGAACTCCGGTGTCTGCGAGGTGAAGTCCGCCTCGACCTCGATCAGATGCCCGTCCACGCCGGTCAGAGCCACCGCCCAGGTGCGCGCCGTGCTCACAGCAGGTCCACGAGATGCTCGAGCCGCGCCGATTCGGCATCCGCGCCGGTCAGGCCGATGGCCTCCAGCCGGATCTCCCGTCGCCGCGCGGTGTCGGGATGCGCGGCCGCCCAGGCGAACGCGAGGCGCCACAGCCGCCGGCGCTTGCGCTCGTCGATCGCCTCGAACGGATGCCCGAACCGGTCGCTGCGCCGCGTCTTCACCTCCACGACGCAGAGCCGGTCGTCACTCAGAGCGACGATGTCGATCTCACCCTGATCGCACCGCCAGTTGCGATCCAGGATGACGTATCCGCGGGAACGGAGGTGCCGTGCCGCGCGCGTCTCACCCGCGCGCCCGAGTTCGTCTTTCGCTGCCATGACGACAGCCTGACGGCGCGCACGGACGCCCGAGCACCCGAATCACGCGACCTGTGCAGAGCCCGTCCGGATCAGCGGAGTGTGGAAACCAGTCGGCTCACCTGCCGTCGAGGGAGAGCTCGTCGGGCAGTTCGAACTCGCGCCGCTGCAGCTCCTCGACGTTCACGTCCTTGAAGGTCAGGACCCGCACGGACTTCACGAAGCGGTCGGCGCGGTAGATGTCCCACACCCACACGTCGTTCATCGAGATCTCGAAGTAGAAGTCGGTCTCCGTGTCGCGTCGGACGACGTTGACCTCGTTGGCCAGGTAGAACCGCCGCTCCGTCTCGACGACGTACTGGAACTGCGCGACGACGTCGCGGTACTCGCGGAACAGCGCGAGCTCGAGTTCGCGGTCGTAGTCGTCGAAGGCATCCTCATCCATGATGACTCCATCCTAGGAGAGACCAGGCGCCAGGGCGGAGCGGCAGCCTAGAACAGGGTCGGTGCCGCGTCGGCGATCGCCCACGACGCGCGATGCAGCGGAGACAGACCCTGCTCGCGGATGGCCAGCCGATGCTCCGGACTCGCGTAGCCCTTGTTGCGGTCCCACTGATAGACGGGATGGTCAGGATGCAGCTCAGCCATCAGCCCGTCGCGGGCGACCTTGGCGATCACCGACGCCGCCGACACCGAGGCGCAGTCGCGATCACCCTTCACGATGGTGCGCACGGCGAGGCGATCCGGGTGCACGCGCGACACGTAGTCGTGGTTGCCGTCCAGGATCACCAGGGTGCGCTCCAGCGAGGCGCCGAGCTCCACCACCGCCTGCACGGCGCGAGAGGCCGCCAGCCCGAGCGCGCGCATGATGCCGACCTCGTCCACCTCTGCTGCGCTCGCCCAGCCCACGGCCGAGGCGAGCACCCAGTCCGCCGCCCTGGCTGCCATCTCCGGCCGCCGCCGCTCGGGGATCAGCTTGGAGTCGCGCAGGCCATCCGGCACCCGGCGGCGCGAGCCCGCGGCATCCATGACCGCCGCCCCCACCGCGACGGGTCCCGCCAGCGCCCCCCGGCCGACCTCGTCCAGCGCGATGATCAGCTCGAAGTCCTCCTTGAGCAGACGGCGCTCCAGCCGGAGGGTGGGCGCGACGACCGTCACTTCTCCGGCTCCGGGACCGAGCGGAACACCTCGTCGTGGGTGTCGATCAGACCGAAGCGATCCAGCGGCCAGGTGGTCAGGAACGCGCGCCCCACGACGTCGTCCAGCGGCACGAATCCGCCGCCGGGGAGCTCCTGATGCGCACGCGAGTCCTGGGAGCGATCGCGGTTGTCCCCCATCACCCACATCGAGCCGGCGGGCACGGTCACATCGAAGTCCACGTTGGAGGCGGCCGTATCCCCCGAGGGCAGATCCAGGTAGGAGAGCTCATCGATCGGCGAGCCGTTCACGGTGATCTGACCGAGGGTGTTGCAGCACACCACATGGTCGCCGGGCAGACCGATGAGGCGCTTGACCAGGTGATCCTGCGCATCGGTGGTGGACAGGCCCACGAAGGTGAGCACCCAGTCCGCCGCCTCGACGATGAACGGTCGCGCGGGGTGCTGCGGTGCGGGCGGGAGCCAGCCACCGGGATCCTCGAACACCACCACGTCGCCGCGGTCGTATCCCGCCCACCGCGGCGTGAGCTCGTCGACGAGGATGCGGTCGTTGATGAGCAGGGTGCGCTCCATCGAACCGGAGGGGATGTAGAACGAGCGCACCACGAAGGTCTTCACCACGAACGAGACCAGCGCGGCGATGAGCACGATCACGAGCACATCGCGCAGGAAGACCCATGCGCTTCGCCGCCGTGGCGCCTGCTCCGCGGATTCGGCGGCTTCAGAACTCATGTGCTCTCTCTTCTTCCGGGTCGTCGCGCAGACGCGGCATCCGCGCAGACGCGGCATCTACAAGGGTCGCACATCGCCGCACAGACGACAGAACCCCGAGACGGGAGTGTCTCGGGGTTCTGCGTGATCAGCTGCGCGTCAGTTGTCGCGCTTCTCCTTGATCTTGGCCTTCTTGCCGCGCAGGTTGCGCAGGTAGTACAGCTTGGCGCGACGCACGTCACCGCGGGTGACGACCTCGATGTGGTCGATCACCGGGGAGTGCACTGGGAAGGTGCGCTCGACGCCCACCTGGAAGCTGATCTTGCGGACGGTGAACGTCTCGCGCACACCATCGCCCTGGCGGCCGATGACGACGCCCTGGAAGACCTGGATGCGCGAACGCGAACCCTCGGTGATGTTCACGTGCACCTTGACGGTGTCACCGGGGTTGAAGACAGGGATGTCGGAACGGAGCGAAGCCGCATCGACGGCGTCGAGGATCTGCATGATCGTCTCTCTCTGCACTCGCCTCAGGTCGCGTGCATGATTCAAAGGAATGAGAACGGGTGTGTGTCGAGCGGCGCGCAGAGCGTCCGCGGGTTCCCCTGGGGCAGAACCGGTTCACGGCACAAGCATCCATTCTGCCATGAACCCGGGCCGCCTCAAAACCGGTGCGCTCAGTCCTTGGTGCGACTCTCCTCGATCACGACGACCTCGGGCTGCGCCCGCGCCGCGCGGTCGTCGTCCGAGCGCGCCGCCGTGCGCCAGCCCACCGTCTCGCGGAAGCGGATGCCCGTGCCCCGCGCCTCGTTCCAGAGCTGCCACAGCTGCAGCCAGAACAGCGCGATCGCGGCGATGATCGCACCGGTCAGCAGCCAGCCGAACGCACCGTCGAGGAAGAGTCCCACGCCGATCGTCAGGAGGTGCCACACGGCGAACCCGACGACATCCCACCAGGACAGCGCGCGCTCGGCTCGCACCGAAGGACGCGAGCGGGTGAGCAGGGTCAGGATCAGCTGGCCGGCGAACACCGTCGGCATCGCCATCAGCAGCACCCACAGCAGGCTCCCCGCGCTCCGGCCGAAGATCGCCCATCCCACGAACAGCCACAGCGGCAGCAGGAAGGCCGCCGGCAGAAGCCAGCGGAAGAACGCCTCACGCAACCACATGCTCCGATCGTACGTCGGCGCGTCCTCCTGTCGGGAGGTGTTCGCTGTGAGCATGCCCGGCCCGGGATCGGAGAGAATGGATGCCGACGAGAGGACCTCCCCATGATCGAACTGCGCACGCCCGCCGAGATCGACGAGATGCGAGCCGCCGGCCGCTTCGTCGCCGAGACCCTGGCGACCCTGCGCGCGGAGACGAAGGTGGGCACCAACCTGCTGGCCATCGACCGCCACGCTCACGATCTGATCCGCAAGGCGGGGGCGGAGTCCTGCTACATCGACTACGCGCCCTCGTTCGGAAACGGCCCCTTCGGCAAGGTCATCTGCACCTCGGTCAACGACGCCGTGCTGCACGGCCTCCCCCACGATTACGCCCTGCGCGACGGCGACCTCGTGTCGCTGGACTTCGCGGTCTCCGTCGACGGCTGGGTCGCGGACTCGGCGGTGTCCTTCGTGGTCGGCACGCCGCGCGATGAGGACCTGCGGCTGATCGACACCACCGAGCGGTCCCTGGACGCCGCGATCGCCGCGGCCGTGGTCGGCAATCGGATCGGCGACATCTCGGCATCCATCGCCGCCGTCGCACACGGCGAGGGCTACTCGATCAACACGGAGTTCGGCGGACACGGCGTCGGGCGCATCATGCACGGCGACCCGCACGTGCCCAACGACGGTCGCGCAGGGCGAGGCTTCCCGCTGCGCGAGGGCCTGGTCTTCGCGCTGGAGCCGTGGCTGCTCGCCACCACGGACGAGCTGCGGACGGATGCCGACGGCTGGACGCTGCGCAGCGCCGACGGCTCCCGCGGATCGCACTCCGAGCACACCGTGGCGGTCACCAAGGATGGCCCGATCGTGCTCACCGACCGGAGCTTCCTCGGGGTCGACTGAGCCGGCGATGCTCCGGCGCTGAGCCGTTCCGGCGCCGCGCCCGCTGTGGCATCCTGACTGCATGATCCCGCGCGACCGTCACGTCCCGGAGCGCGTGCTGCTGGCCAGGCACGGGCAGACGGAGTGGAACGTCGAGCACCGCCTGCAGGGCCAGCTCGACTCCCCGCTGACGACCGACGGCATCCGTCAGGCGCGCGAGACCGCCGAGCGCCTGCACGGCCGAGGGATCTCCGTGGTGTGCTCGAGCCCGCTCGGCCGCGCGCTGCGCACCGCCGTGATCATCGCCGACCGCATCGGCGCCGAGCTCGTCCAGGTGCCCGAGCTGGCGGAGGTGCACCACGGCGAGATGGCCGGCCTCACCTGGGACGAGGTCGACCAGCTGCATCCCGGTGCACGTGAGCAGCGTGCGGAGAACAGGTACGGCTGGTCCTTCCCCGGCGGTGAGAGCTACGCGCAGGCGCGGAGCCGCGCACGCGAGGCCCTGTCCGCCTGCGGCTGGGCCACGGACTCTGCCCCGCTGCTGGTCACGCACGAGATGATCGGGCGGATGCTGCGCGCCGAGCTGCGCGGTCTGGACGCCGGGCAGGCGCTCGCGCTGCGGCATCCGCACGGCGTCGTGTTCGAGATCGAGCGCGGCGTCGAGCGGATCCTCTAGCCGCCCAGCAGGTCAGGGCGCCGGTCGCGGGTGCGCTCGAGCTGCTGGTCGCGGCGCCAGGCGGCGATGGCGCCGTGGTTGCCGCTGAGCAGGATCGGCGGCACCTCCCGGTCGCGCCAGAGAGCGGGCTTCGTGTAGGAGGGGTACTCGAGCAGCCCGTCCTCGTGCGACTCCTCCACGAGGCTCTCGGGGTTGCCGACGACGCCCGGGATGAGCCGGCCGATCGCCTCGACCATCGCCATGACGGCGACCTCTCCCCCGTTGAGCACGTAGTCGCCCAGGCTGATCAGCCGCACCTCGCCGCGGTCGGCGGCGTACTCGAAGACGCGCTCGTCGATGCCCTCGTAGCGACCGCAGCCGAAGATCAGGTGCTCGCGGGCTGCGAGATCGCGGGCGGTGGCCTGCGTGAAGACCTCGCCGGCGGGTGAGGGGAAGATGATGGTGGGGGTCGCCTGCGTTTCGTCTCGCTGCGCTCGTTCGACGACCGGAGGCGAGGTCAGGGCATCCAGCGCTTCGCCCCAGGGCTCGGGTTTCATGACCATGCCCGCGCCGCCGCCGTAGGGCGTGTCGTCCACGGTGCGGTGCCGGTCGTGGGTCCAGTCGCGCAGGTCGTGCACGTTCAGATCGAGGATGCCCGAGTCCCGCGCCTTCCCCAGCAGGGAAAGGGTCAGGCCGTCGAAGTACGACGGGAAGATCGAGACGACGTCGATGCGCATGACGTGCTCACTCGGAGGCGGACTCGCCTGCGGCATCCGCTTCTTCTGCGGCATCCGCTTCTTCTGCGGCATCCGCTTCTTCTGCGGCATCCGCTGCCGGCGGCAGCTCCTCGAAGAGGCCGGGCGGCGGGGTCACGATCACTCGGCCGGCGGCGATGTCCACCGTGGGGACGATCGCAGAGACGAACGGCACCATGACCTCGGCCGTTTCGGTCTTCACGATCAGCAAGTCCTGCGCGGGCAGGTGCTCCACGCGCACCACATGCCCGATGACCTCGCCGTCTCGGACGACATCCAGACCGGCGAGCTGATGCGCGTACCACGCGTCGTCCTCGACCTCGTCGTCCTCATCCATCCAGAGGATGGCCTTGACGAGGGATTCCGCCGCGGTGCGATCGTCGACGCCCTCGAGGAAGACCACGGAACTGCCGTTCATCACGCGGTAGTCGCGGATCGTGACGGTCTTGCCGTGCCAGGCCGATGCCTCGGGCACCTGCAGCGTGAACTCGGCGCCGGGCACGAAGCGGCGCTCGGGGTTGTCGGTGTACAGCTCGAGCTTCAACGCGCCCTTGAGACCGTGCGCCTTGAGCAGGCGGCCGACGCGAAGCTGGTTCCTCTCGGTCGCCACGTCAGTCGTCCGCCACGTCGACGCGGACGCGGCGCCCGTCGGCGAGGGCGGAGATGAGGGTGCGCAGCGCCTTGGCGGTGCGGCCGCCGCGCCCGATCACGCGACCACGGTCATCCGGGTGCACATGCACCTCGAGCAGGTCGCCCCGGGGCGACGCGGATGCGGTGATGCGGACGTCGTCCGGGTGATCGACGATCCCCTTGACGACGTGTTCGAGCGCGGCGGCGAGCACAGCGGATTACTCTGCGTCGGCGGCGGGTGCTTCGACAGGCTCAGCAACCGACTGATCGGATTCGGCGGGGGCCTCAGCGGGCTCCTCGGCCTTCTTCTCGGCCTTGGGCTTGATGACCGACTTCTTCGACGAGTCGGCCTCGAAGCCCGCCTTGGCCTCGGCGACCTGAACGGTGGACTTGGCGTTCTTGTCGCCCTTGAACCTGCCCCAGTCGCCGGTCAGCTTCAGCAGCGCGGCGACCTGCTCGGTGGGCTGAGCGCCGACGGACAGCCAGTACTGCGCGCGCTCCGAGTCGACCTCGATGAACGAGGGCTGCTCGGTGGGGTGGTACTTGCCGATCTCCTCGATCACACGACCGTCGCGCTTGGTGCGCGAGTCGGCGACGACGATGCGGTAGTAGGGCGCACGGATCTTGCCGAAGCGCTTGAGACGGATCTTGACAGCCACGATTCTCCTGAATGTGTGGAAAGGAAGACGAACTGATCACCTGGAGAGTGGGGTGCACAACCCGGTGGACGCTCTGAATGGGGGAACGGATGCTGGATAGAGGGTCGAGCAGCCGTCCGACCCTCTATTCTGCCAGATCACCGGCCCCGGCGCGAAACCCGCGGGCACGTGTCGCGCGCCGAGGGCCGAAGGCGTGTCAGACTGTGCGCGTGCCGATCGAATTCGCGCCCTCGGACCGCTCCACCGTCGGTCTGGAGTGGGAGGTCATGCTCGCCGATCCCGAGACGGGCGATCTGGTCGGGCGCGCGCCCGAGCTGCTCGGTCTGCTCGAGGCGCAGAGCGCCTCCGAGCGGCACACCGTCACCGGAGAGCTGCTCACCAACACGATCGAGGTCACCAGCGGCGTCGGCTCGTCGGTGAAGGATGCCGTGGACGACATCGCCGCGGCCATCGCCGCTGTCCGGCAGGCCACCGACCCGGCCGGCATCGAGCTGCTCTCGGCCGGCAGCCATCCGTTCGCGCAGTGGTTCGACCAGCGCGTGACGGAGAAGACCCGCTACCGCCAGCTGATCGAGCGCACGCAGTGGTGGGGCAGGAACATGATGATCTGGGGCATCCACGTGCACGTGGGCGTGGAGGATCGCGACAAGGTGATTCCCATCATCGGCGCGCTGTCGGCGTTCCTCCCCCATCTGCAGGCACTCTCGGCATCCAGTCCGTACTGGGCGGGCGAGCGCACCGGGTACGCCTCCAACCGCTCGCTGGTGTTCCAGCAGCTGCCGACCGCTGGCCTGCCCTGGCCGATCCGCACCTGGCGGGACTTCGAGGGGTACCTGGACGACATGGTCCGCACGGGCGTGATGCGCGACGCGTCTGAGGTGCGGTGGGACATCCGTCCGGCCCCGCGCTGGGGCACGATCGAGGTGCGCGCCTGCGACGGGATGTCCACGCTCACCGAGCTGGCATCGGTCGCCGCCCTCACCCAGTGCCTGGTCGAGTTCTTCTCGCGCGAGCTGGACGAGGATCGCGAGCTGCCCGCGCTGCAGCCCTGGTTCCACCGCGAGAACAAGTGGCGCACGGCCCGCTACGGGCTCGACGCCCGCATCATCGTCGACTCCGCAGGCTCGCAGGTCCCCGTGCGCGATCATCTCGCAGCGGTGCTGGACGACCTGCGGCCCATCGCCGCCGACCTGTCCTGCGAGCGGGAGCTCGGCGGAGTGGAGGCGATTCTGCGGGGCGGGGCGAGCTACGCGCGTCAGCTGGCGGCGGCGGATGCTGCCGGAGGCGACCTGCGAGAGGTCGTCCAGCATCTCATCCGCGAGTTCCGGGAGGGTCCGGAGAACGGGACGGCGGACTGAGTCCGTCCTCGTCGCGCGGACGCGTGAGCGCCGCGTCCCCCTGCGTGGACGAGCAGACGCGGCACCGCGTTTGCATGATCCCGTCAGAGGTCGGATGCTGGAAGTCGGCACGTACTGGACTCGGTACGAAGGGGGCACCATGGTTGCGCAGACGCGAGGCACGCGACGCGAGGCGGAGCTGGCATCGGTCCGGGAGACCGGGCGCACGACAGTGCTGATCATCGGCGCGGGGATCAACGGCATCTCGCTGTTCCGCGACCTGGCCCTGCAGGGCGTGGATGCGGTGATCGTCGACCGCGGCGACTTCGCGGGCGGCGCCTCGTCGGCATCCAGCCATATGATCCACGGCGGCATCCGCTACCTGGAGAACGGAGAGTTCCGGCTGGTGCGGGAATCCGTGCAGGAGCGCAACGGACTGCTGCGCGTCGCACCGCACTATGTCAAGCCGCTGCGCACCACCATCCCGATCTACTCGACCTTCTCGGGCATCCTGTCCGCTCCCCTGCGCTTCCTGACCCATCGCAGCGGCAGGCCGCAGGAGCGCGGCGCCGTGCTGATCAAGCTCGGTCTGACCATCTACGACCTCTTCTCCCGTGATGGCGGCTCGGTGCCCCGACACCGCTTCCTGGGGCGCTCCTCGTCGCTGAGCGAGCTGCCACAGCTGGATCCGGCGGTCAAGTACACGGCCACCTACTACGACGCGTCGATGCACGATCCCGAGCGTCTCGCCCTGGACGTGCTGCAGGACGGCCGCTCCGCCAACCCCGGCTCGCACGCGCTCAACTACGTCGAGGCGGTCGGACGCGACGGCGACGCGGTCGTCCTGCGCGATCGGGAGAGCGCTGAGGATTTCGCCGTGCGCGCCGACGTGATCGTCAACGCCTCCGGTCCGTGGACGGATCTCACCAATGACGCGCTCGGCGATGCCACGCGATTCATGGGTGGCACCAAGGGCTCGCACATCGTGCTCGACCACGCCGAACTGCTGGCGGCCACGGGAGGACGGGAGATCTTCTTCGAGCACTCCGACGGCCGGATCGTGCTCATCTACCCGCTGCGCGGCCGGGTGATGGTCGGCACGACCGACATCGAGGCAGATCCGCGCGAACCGGCGCGCTGCACCGAGGAGGAGGTCGACTACTTCTTCGACCTCGTCCACCACGTGTTCCCCGGGATCGCGGTGGATCGTGATCAGATCGTCTACCGCTTCTCGGGCATCCGTCCGCTCCCCCGTCACGAGGACACCGCTCCCGGGTTCGTCTCGCGCGACTACCGCATCGAGCTCGACGAGAGCGGCACGACACCGCAGCTGAGTCTGGTGGGCGGCAAGTGGACGACGTTCCGCGCGCTGGGCGAGCACCTCGCGAACCGCGTGCTCGACCTGCTCGGGCGCCCCCGATCGGTGTCCACGGCCGGTCTGCCGATCGGCGGCGGTCAGGGATTCCCGCGCACCACCCGGGCCCGTGCGGCCTGGAAGCAGGCGAACCTTCCCGGTGCCGACCCGGCTCGCGGAGACGCGCTGCTGACGCGCTACGGCACCCGCGCCGCCCAGGTGTGGGCGCACATCGCGCAGCAGGAGGACCGGCCGCTGGCCGGAGGCGCGCTGTCGGTGCGCGAGCTGGAGTGGATGGTCGAGCACGAGCTCGTGGTCCGGCTCGCCGATGTGGTGCTGCGCCGTTCGAACATCGCGTTCGTCGGCGACGTCACCGGCGAGCTGCTGGCAGAGCTGGCCGACGCGCTGGCGCCCCTGCGGGGATGGGACGATGATCGGCGGGATGCCGAGGTGGAGGCGACCGTGCAGCTGCTGAACGACGCGCACGGCCTGTCGCTCGCCGTGCCGGTCCGCGGCTGACGGCACACTGGTGAGGCGCGGGTCGCCGAGGATCCGCTGAAGGAGGGCCGTATGGCCGAGTATGTGCTGTCGATCGATCAGGGCACCACGTCGAGCAGGGCGATCATCTTCGATCGCGCCGGCAAGGTGGTGGCATCCGGCCAGAAGGAGCACGAGCAGGTCCTGCCGCGCGCCGGGTGGGTCGAGCACGACGCCGCCGAGATCTGGCGCAACGTGCAGGAGGTGATCGGTCTCGCGCTCACCCGTGCGCACCTGACCCGCCACGACATCGCCGCCGTCGGCATCACCAATCAGCGCGAGACCGCCGTGGTCTGGGACCGGCGCACGGGAGAGCCGGTGTACAACGCCATCGTCTGGCAGGACACCCGCACGCAGGAGATCGTGAACCGACTGGCCGCCGACGGCGGCATGGAACGGTTCGCCGACATCGTCGGCCTGCCGCTGGCGACGTACTTCTCCGGCACGAAGATCGTCTGGATCCTCGAGAACGTGGACGGTGCGCGGGAGAAGGCGGATGCCGGTGAGCTGATGTTCGGCACGACCGACACCTGGGTGCTGTGGAACCTGACCGGCGGCGTCGACGGCGGCGTGCACGCGACGGATGTCACCAACGCGTCGCGCACCATGTTCATGGACCTGGAGACCCTGCAGTGGCGCGACGACATCCTGGACGCGTTCGGGGTGCCGCGCTCGATGATGCCGGAGATCCGCTCCTCGTCCGAGGTGTACGGCACCGCCGAGAGCAGGTCGCTGCTGCGGGAGACGCCGATCGCCGGAATCCTCGGCGACCAGCAGGCGGCGACCTTCGGCCAGGCCGCGTTCGGCGCCGGCGAGAGCAAGAACACGTACGGCACCGGATGCTTCCTGATCTTCAACACCGGCGAGGAGATCGTCCGCTCGAACAACGGTCTGCTGACGACGGTCGGCTACAAGCTCGGCGACGCGCCCGCGCACTACGCCCTCGAGGGCTCGATCGCCGTGGCGGGCTCGCTGATCCAGTGGCTGCGCGACCAGCTCGGCCTGATCTCCTCCGCACCCGAGGTGGAGAAGCTCGCCTCACAGGTCGACGACAACGGCGGCGTGTACATCGTGCCAGCATTCTCAGGTCTGTTCACCCCGTACTGGCGACCGGACGCGCGCGGGGCGATCGTGGGGCTCACCCGCTTCGCCAACCGCAACCACATCGCCCGGGCGGCGCTGGAGGCGGTGGCGTTCCAGACGGCGGATGTGCTGGATGCGGTCAATGCCGACGCCGACCTGACGCTGGCCGAGCTGAAGGTGGACGGCGGAATGGTGTCCAACGACGCGCTCATGCAGTTCCAGGCCGACGTGCTGGGCGTTCCGGTGGTGCGTCCCATGGTCGCCGAGACGACGGCGCTGGGCGCCGCCTACGCCGCAGGCCTGGCCGTAGGGTTCTGGAACGACCTCGACGAACTGTCGGCGAACTGGCAGGAGGACCGGCGCTGGGAGCCGGCGATGGACGCCGCGGAACGCGGTCGCCTGCTGCGCCTGTGGCGCAAGGCCGTCACCAAGTCGATGGACTGGGTCGACGACGACGTGCGCTAGTTCTTGCCGAACAGCTTCTGGATCTCGGCCATGTCGGCTTCGGTCGGCGCCTTCTGCCCGCCGAGCCCGAAGCCGGATCCGCTCGGGTTGGCATTCGTGGTGGCGAGGCCCGCGTTCTCCGCAGCGCGCTTGGCCGGGTTTCCGGAGCGGGAGCCGCCCTTGCTCTTGCCGCTCTTCTTGCCGCGCTTGGCCGAAGCCCCCGGCTTGCCCATCGGGCCCATGCCGGGGATCTGCGGGGTGCCGCCGCGGGCGACCGTCTTCATCATCTTGGCGGCCTGCTCGAAGCGCTGCACGAGCTGGTTCACGTCGGTGACGGTCATGCCGGATCCACGCGCGATGCGCAGCCGGCGCGAGCCGTTCAGGATCTTCGTGTTGCGGCGCTCAGCGGGGGTCATCGAGCGGATGATCGCCTCGGTGCGGTCGACCTCGCGCTCGTCGAAGTCGTCCAGCTGCTGCTTCATCTGGCCCATGCCCGGCAGCATGCCGAGCATCTTCTTCATCGAGCCCATCTTGCGCATCTGCTGCATCTGCTCGAGGAAGTCCTCCAGCGTGAAGGCCTCGTTGGCGAGCTTCTCGGCCATCTTCGTGGCCTCTTCCTCATCGAAGGCCTGCTGGGCCTGCTCGATGAGTGTGAGGATGTCGCCGAGGTCGAGGATGCGGCTCGCCATGCGGTCGGGGTGGAACGGTTCGAGGTCCTCGAGGTTCTCGCCGGTGGAGGCGAAGATGATCGGCCTGCCGGTGAGGGACGCCACAGACAGCGCTGCTCCGCCTCGGGCGTCGCCGTCGAGCTTGGACAGCACGACTCCGGTGAAGTCCACGCCCTCCTGGAACGCCTTGGCGACGTTCACGGCATCCTGGCCGATCGTCGCGTCGATCACGAACAGCACCTCGTCCGGGCTGGTCGCCCTGCGGATGTCGGATGCCTGCTTCATCAGCTCCGCGTCGACGCCGAGGCGGCCCGCGGTGTCGATGATGACGACGTCGTGCTGCTGGCGGCGCGCGTGCTCCACCCCGGCCTTCGAGACCTGCACCGGGTCTCCCACGCCGTTGCCGGGCTCCGGCGCGAAGATCGCAGCCCCTGCGCGCTCGGCGACGACCTGCAGCTGGGTGACGGCGTTGGGGCGCTGCAGGTCGGCGGCGACCAGCAGCGGGGTGTGCCCGTCGGCCTCGAGCTGGCGAGCGAGCTTGCCGGCGAACGTGGTCTTTCCCGATCCCTGCAGGCCGGCGAGCATGATGACGGTCGGCGGGGTCTTCGCGAACTCGAGCCGACGCTGCTCGCCGCCGAGGATCGCGACGAGCTCCTCATTCACGATCTGCACGACCTGCTGCGCGGGATTCAGCGCCTTGTTGACCTCGTCGCCCAGGGCGCGCTCGCGCACCTTCGCGGTGAAGTCCTTCACGACGGCGAGTGCGACGTCGGCGTCGAGCAGGGCGCGACGGATCTCGCGGACGGTGCCGTCGACGTCGGCCGGGCTCAGCTTGCCCTTCGTGCGCAGGTTGCGGAAGGTCTCGGTGAGCCGATCGGAGAGCGTGCCAAAGGTAGCCATGGTGCCTCCGATTCTACGGGACGCCGCAGAGGGTCTCGCGTCGTCGTCGCCTCGCGCTCAAGCGGGATCCGAGGCGGATAGCCCGGTGCTCGATCAGGTGCCAGGACAGCGCGCCGATCGCTGCGGTGGCCGGGATGAGGATGACGATGCACAGGGCGATCGGCACGTCCGGCCACCACATCACGAGCAGCTGCTGCGCGGGGAACGCCCAGAGGTACATTCCGTAGGACGGGTCGCCGATGCGCCTCGTCCATGCGGCGATCGGGGCGGACCGGGTCCCGATCACGATCACCGCGTACGGCACCACCAGCCAGGAGATCGCGAGGCCGAGCGTCCCGGAGCAGGGTGTCAGAGCCACCAGACCGAGGACCGCCGGCCAGATCGGCAGCCGCCAGGCGCGGGGCAGCTCCGCGATCAGGCTCCCCACGATGAAGAAGATCACCGCTGCCGCGGTCGTGCGCAGCGCGCCGTGCAGCGGCAGGAGCAGGGTGAGACCGGCGATACCGGCTCCGAGTGCGCCGCGCAGCCAGCGCGAGGCGCGGATGCCGATCATGCCGACGACGACCAGCATGAGGTAGCTGCTGAACTCCGGCCCGAGACTCCACAGCGAGCCGTTCACCGCCGATGTCGGATTGCCGGTGAACACCCCGGGGAGGTCGTACTGCGCGAGCAGCACGATGTTGATCAGGTATGTCCAGGTCGTGGAGGATCGCCAGTACTCATCAGCGGTCGCAGTCGTGATCAGCGGCCCGATCGCGAGCATGCTGACGAGGACCACGACGATCAGCGCGGGGAGGATCCGCAGCGCGCGCCGCAGCAGAAAGGCGCCTGCGCGAGGATCCCGCGCCCAGGAGGTCGCCAGCAGGAATCCGCTGATCGCGAAGAAGACGTAGACCCCGAGGTGGTGGATCGAGATGCCGCCCAGGCGCGGGACCCCGACGTGGCCGGTCAGCGGCCACGCGTGCCCGATGACGACCATCGATGCAGCGATGATCCGCAGCACGTCGAAGTTGTTGTGCGGACGGGCGCGGTCGTGGCCGGTCACCCGTCACTCCCACGGAAGGTCGTGGATGCTGCGCAGCGCCTCGTCGAACTGCACCTCCAGCGACGCCTGTCCGGCGCCCTGCTCCGCCCACACGCGCAGAGACGACAGCACTGCGGTGGCCAGTGCGGACCCCAGGATGTCGGCGCGGATCTGATCGATCCCCGAGCTGCGGGCGGCACCGGCGACCGCCGACGCCATACGGGCGTGACGCAGGCCCGTGTCGCGCAGCAGCTCCTGCTCCAGGCCCATGGCCGCGGCGTTGCGCAGCGCCAGCGCGAGCGGATCCGGCGCGAAGCCCTGCACGATGGGCTCCACGGCCGCGCGCACGGACGAGCCGTCGGCGTCGCATCCGAGTGCCGCGAGCCGCACCGAGGCGTCGGCGATCCTGGCATCCAGTCCAGACCAAAGCACGTCGCTCTTCGAGTCGAAGTAGTTGAAGAAGCTCGAACGGCTCACGCCGGCGCGCTGTGCGATGTCGACGATCGACGTCGCCTCGTACCCCTGCTCCAGGAACAGCTCGCACGCGGCCTCGGCGAGCGTCTCCCTGGAGGATGCCCTCGGCCTGCCCGCTCGCGACTCGGATGCCATGCCCGTCAGCGTAGCGGCATGCCGCGCACGACAAGTCGACCCGGTAGGCGTAGGCTGTACCGAGACATTTTCTGCACCGCATCCAACAACGACGGTTCTTCCGTTCACGACAGGAGCGAACATGCTCGACATCCGGATCGCCGGTCTCGCACCGGAGTACGTGCCGTATCAGCAGGGCTGGGAGCTGCAGCGCAGCATCCACCGCGAGGTCGTCGCCGGCGACCGGCCCGACACGCTCCTGCTGCTGGAGCACGAGGCGGTCTACACGGCGGGCAAGCGCACCGAGCCCCAGGAGCGCCCGCAGGACGGCACGCCGGTGATCGACGTGGATCGCGGCGGCAAGATCACCTGGCACGGCCCCGGTCAGCTCGTCGGCTACCCGATCGTGCGCCTGCCCGAGCCGATGGACGTCGTCGCGCACGTGCGCCGCATGGAGCGTCTGCTGATCAGCATCCTGAAGCCGCTCGGCGTCGACGGCTACCAGGTCGAGGGCCGCAGCGGAGTGTGGGTGCGCCGACCGCTGTCCGAGGACAAGGTGGCCGCGATCGGCGTGCGGGTGCAGCAGGGCGTGACCATGCACGGCTTCGCGATCAACTGCGACAACACGCTGGCCGGTTTCCGCGGCATCATCCCGTGCGGCATCACGGATGCCGGTGTCACCACCGTCAGCGAGATCGTGGGCGGCGACATCACCCCCGCAGACATCGTGCAGAGCGTCTCCGATGCCTTCGCCGCCGAGTACGCCCCCGACACCCGCAAGGAGGTGGCAGCATGAGCGCCGCCCACCCCGACGGACGCAAGCTGCTGCGTCTGGAGATCCGCAACTCCGAGACGCCCATCGAGCGCAAGCCCGAATGGATCCGCACTAAGGCAAAGATGGGCCCGGAGTACCAGGCACTGCACTCCCTGGTGAAGGACGAGGGCCTGCACACGGTGTGCCAGGAGGCGGGCTGCCCGAACATCTTCGAGTGCTGGGAGGACCGGGAGGCGACCTTCCTGATCGGCGGATCGCAGTGCACCCGGCGCTGCGACTTCTGCCAGATCGACACCGGCAAGCCCGCCGACTACGACACCGACGAGCCACGGCGCGTGGCCGAGAGCGTCACGCGCATGGGTCTGCGCTACGCCACGGTCACCAGCGTCGCCCGCGACGACCTGCCCGACACCGGTGCATGGCTGAACGCCGAGACCGTGCGGCAGATCCACGCGCAGAACCCGAACACGGGCGTCGAGCTGCTCGCCAACGACCACAGCGGCAGACCTGAGTACCTCGGCCAGATCTTCGACGCGCGCCCCGAGGTGTTCGCGCACAACGTCGAGACCGTGCCGCGCATCTTCCGCCGCATCCGCCCGGCGTTCACCTACGAGCGCTCCCTGAATGTGATCACGCAGGGTCACGAGGCGGGACTTATCACCAAGTCCAACCTCATCCTCGGCATGGGCGAGGAGCCCGCCGAGGTCATCGAGGCTCTGCAGGATCTGCACGATGCCGGCTGCGACATCATCACCATCACGCAGTACCTGCGCCCATCCCCGCGGCACCTGCCTGTGGCGCGCTGGGTCAAGCCCGACGAGTTCGTCGAGTTCAAGGCCGAGGCCGAGCGGATCGGGTTCCTCGGCGTGCTGGCCGGCCCCCTGGTGCGCTCCTCGTACCGCGCCGGCCGGCTGTGGGCGCAGTCGATGATCTCGAAGGGCCGTGAGATCCCCGCTCATCTCGCGCACATCGCCGAGGGCGCCGACCTGGGGTTCGCTCAGGCCGTGTGATTTCCGCTGCGGGCATGGTGCTCGGAAGGTGTCTTCGGGCACAATCGGACTCGATGCGGGACACCGCGCAGTCTGGGGGCACCAGTGGAGACGGACAGCAGCAGCGAGAGCATCTTCGCGCTGGCCAACGAAGACGCCGAGGAAGCGCGCGAATGGCTGTCGGCTGGGTTCATCGCCCAGCGGAGCGAGGGTTCGGCGTGGGCGCTGACGCCAGAGCAGCAGGCGGGCATCCGAGAGGTGCTCAGCTTGGAATGGTGGCAGAGCGCGGTCTCCGACGGCGCCGACGACGGTCATGCCTCCCACGGGGTGCTGCTGGGCAACCTGCTTCCCGCCGCGGTTCGCGCGGCATCCGCTCTGCCCCTCGGAGGGGTGGTGCTGGCGATGTACCTCAGGAACCTCGTGAACGAGGCGTGGGAGCTCAACTGGGATCACTCACTGATCCGCGCCGCCGTCAATGCAGCCGTGGATGAGGCGAGGTCGCTGGCGCCCGAAGGCGCCGACGCCGTGGCGTGGAGCCTGCTGCGCTTCATGAATCACGAGTTCGATGTCGAGGCCGCACTGCTCACCGGTGATCTGCGTGCTGTCATCCGCATCACCGCCGAGGCGACTGCGAGCATCGCTCCGATCCGGAGGTCCGCCCGCGCCCTGCCCGCGCACCCTGGGCGCCGGCGCCTGATCGAGGAGACGCGCTGCGAGCATCGCTACTACCGGGCGATCCACGAGATCGCCGTCGCGACTGCGGGCCTGCTCTCCCGTCGAATCGACGACGTCAGCGTCGACATCGCCCGGATCACCACCCTGATCGACCGCGGCGGATTCCGTGCCGTCGACGCGAGCGAACTGCGCGGTCACCTCGCCTCGCTCGAGGCGGTCCATCGTGCCTCTGAGCGACCCTGGCTGCACATCGACGAGGGCCGCATGCGCATCATCTACGGGTTCGGCGTCCTGCGGCAGGGCGCGGACGAGCTGTCGGCAGACCTCGACGCCGTGCGCCGACTCGCCGATGCCGCCGAGCAGAGCGAGCGCCTGGGCCCGCTGCGACTGACGAAGGTGCTGCGCCGACTGACGCTCAGCGACGTCTGGCAGGGGTCTGACAGCTTGGGCAGACGCTACCGCGGCTCGACCCTGCAGCTCGAGGATGTCGTACTCGCAGCCGCGGGAGCGGACACCGACTCGCTCACGATCCGCACGCAGGTGCAGCTGTCCGATCTCGGCAACCATGCCGTGCTGTTCGACATCGACCTGGCGAATGCGCCTGCCGTCGAGGTCGCCCGCATCGTGAATCTCGCCACTCCCGTCTTCGGCGATCTCACGGAGATCCCGCAGGCGCTGCACCTGCATCCTCGCTCGGAGCCGCGCACACGCCTGTCGCGACTGGCCGACGTCGTCGCCGCGGTGCTGGATGATCTGCGCGCTCTGCTGCGCGACGCAGGCGAAGCCGAACACGGGGCAGCGGGCGACTCGGCCGATCCGATCTCTGCGCGGTCAGGTTCGTTCGGCGTGGTGGTGACGGTGGAACGGGCATCGCGGGACGTCGGCGGAGTGCGAACGCCACTGACGTCGGCCCGCGAGATCCCCGGGCTGTGGGGCGCCCAGCCCCTGCTGCATCCGTTGCCCGCCGGCGCCTCCGGTGTGGCGGACTGGGCCATGTACGACATCGATGACGTCGACACGTTCGAGCTGCTGCATCTGAACGACGAGCTGCTCGCCGCCAATTCCAACGTCACGCTGCTCGCCAGCTTCCGCTCCCCCGACTACGCGGTCAGCGAGATCGAGAGCTTCATCACCTTCGCGCACAGCATGCATGGCATGTACGAGGCATGGCAGAGCAGAGTGCGTGAGCACGCCGAGAGCATCTCTGGTCTGCTCACCGACGTGGAGAGTCTGCTCGCCGCCGCCGATGCGTCGAGCTCGGGAGGCGATGTCGCGGCGCAGCAGGAGGTCACCGACCGGCTGGGCGACCTGGTGCGGGTCATCGAGCGCGCCGAGCTCGAGCTGCAGTCCTTCGTGCAGTCCAAGCAGGCGATCATGCTGTTCGTGGAGTCACCCGCGATCGTCTCGTCGCCGGCGCTGCGCATGGATCTGGACACCGTGCTCCGGTCGAACCGATATCACCTGCTGCGGCAGGGCTTCGAGCGTGCCGTGCGCGATGTGCTCGGCTCTCGGCTGCAGCCATTGCTGGATGTCTGCCACCGGCGCATCGAGCGCATCCTCGACGACCGGCAGAGCGAGCGCGAGCGCCGCACAGAGCGGGTCGAGCGCGTGCTCGGCGTGATCCTCGCCGTCATCGGCATCTCCGGAATGGCGTCCCTGCTGCAGGAAGGGTTCGGTCTGCGCGGCGACATCACGTGGTGGTTCATCGTCGCGATCCTGGTCGTCGCGGCCGCCATCGGGGTCGTCATGATCGTGATGTCCCGTCGAGCCGGCGGGCGCCGACGGCGGTCGGGATCGCCGAGATGATCTCCTTCGATTCCAGCACGGATGCCGCCGAACTGCGCGATGCGCACCGCACGCTGCTGACGCCGTCGTTCCGGCCGGGCGAGCTCGTTCCCGAGCACGACTTCGTCGCCCAGCTCGGCGAAGGCGGGGAGGTGCTGCTGGCCCGCGATCAGGATGGCCGGATGCTGGGCGCCGCCGTCGCCCAGCCCTTCGGGGATGCCGTGCTGCTGGAGTACCTGGTCGCCGCTCCTTCCTCACGCGGAAGGGGCGTCGGATCGGGGCTGCTGTCGGCGTTCCTGGACCGGTGGTCGGGCTCGGTGATGCTGGCGGAGTTCGACCGCCCCGACGTGCAATCCCCACATCCGGTGCACGGCGACCCGGCGGCGCGGCTGCGGTTCTACGCGCGTTTCGGGGCGCTCGCCCTCGATCTGCCGTACTTCCAGCCGCCTGTCTCCGAGCACAACAGTCGGGAGCACGGGATGCTGCTGGCCGTCTTCGACCGTGACGGTCGCATCGCCGAGCGCGGTGCGCTGGATGCCCGCCAGCAGCGTGCCGTGCAGCACTATCTGCACGAGATCCTCGAAGCGGCCGATGACCCGGATGCGCGCCGGCTGCGGGCGGCGGCCGAGCCCGACGGATTGCGCGCGATACCGTTGGAGGACTACGCCCGGATCGCCCGCTCCCCGCTCTGAGCCCTCGATTCCACACCCCGCCCCAGTCGTGGGTGTGTCAGTCGGCGCTCATCACCGAGAGCACGGAGCCGTCGTCGGCGAGGTTGACCAGCAGCACGTCGTCGGTGGAATCCGCATCCAGGGCGTACTCCATCACGGCGAACGGGTCGGCGCCGCCGTGCTCGTCGGCGAGGATCGTCATGCTCATCAGGCTCAGTGAGCGGATGATGTCCACAGCGGCGTCCCCGCTCACGTCGACGAGCACGTCCTGCAGCTCGTCGCCGTAGACCTCCTGCTGCTGCAGGATGTACTCGGTGACCTCGCTCGTGCGATCGTCGACCTCAGCGAGCATGGCGCGCCGCACCACGGCATCCAGGTTCTCGATGCCCGAGATCAGACCGGCCGCGACATCGAGCGCTGCCTGGGACACGTCGTCCTGATCCGGGGCGGTCAGGTCGACCGTCACCGACTGGTCGCCGAACTCCACCCGCTCGGTCCAGAAGATGGCGCCGTCGGGACCGGATGAGAGGACTCCGAAGTAGTCGTGTTCGATCGCCATATCGCTATGAAACCAGCCCGCCCGCTCGTCCGGTAGTCCTACGCGCCGACGAGCGAGGAGACGAACACGTGCGGGGTGAAGCCGGTGAGATCGTCGATCCCCTCGCCCTGGCCGAGCAGCTTGACGGGAATGCCGGTGCGCTCCTGCACGGCCAGGATGAACCCGCCCTTGGCGGATCCGTCGAGCTTGGTGATCACCAGACCCGTCACGCCTGCGTGCTGCAGGAAGGCCTCCGCCTGCATGACGCCGTTCTGCCCCGTGGTGGCGTCCAGCACCAGCAGCACCTCGCTGATCGGTGCGAGCTTCTCGACCACCCGACGCACCTTGGACAGCTCGTCCATCAGCCCACCCTTGGTGTGCAGCCGGCCGGCGGTGTCGATGATGGCGATCTCGGTGCCGTGCTGCCGCGCGTACTCGACGGTCTGATAGGCGACGGATGCCGGGTCCTGCCCCTCATGCTGGGGCCGGACGATCGCCGCTCCCCCGCGCTGCGCCCACGTGGCCAGCTGCTCGACGGCCGCAGCGCGGAACGTGTCGGCGCCGCCGACCACCACGCTGCGCTCGAACCCGCGCAGGAACTTCGTGAACTTGCCGATCGTCGTGGTCTTGCCGACGCCGTTCACGCCGACCACGAGCACGACGGCGGGGCGCTCGGTGAGCTTGAGCGTGGTGTCGAACTTCGCGAAGCGCTCCTCGAGCGTCTCGCGCAGCATCCGCTGCAGGTCACGCGGATCGGTGGTGCGGTATCGGTCGACCTTCCCCCGCAGCTCATCCAGCAGGGCCTCGGTGATGTCGGGACCGAAGTCCGCGGTGATCAGCGCGGTCTCGAGGTCCTCCCACGTGGTCTCGTCGATGGTGGGCTTGACGAACATGCCGCGCAGCGCGCGACCCAGGGACCAGGACTTCTCCGCCATGCCTCCAGCCTACGGTGCGGCGGGCAGGTGGCTCGTCAGGATGCCGCGGCGCGATCGCCGACGCGCTGCCCGACCACGGCCGAGACGCCGTCCTGGCGCATGGAGACGCCGTAGAGTGCGTCCGCGATCTCCATCGTGCGCTTCTGGTGCGTGATGACCAGCAGCTGCGAGTTCTCGCGCAGCTGCTCGAACACCGTCAGCAGGCGACCGAGGTTCGCGTCGTCCAGCGCCGCCTCGACCTCGTCGAGGATGTAGAACGGACTGGGGCGCGCCTTGAAGATCGCCACCAGCAGTGCCACGGCTGCGAGCGATCGCTCACCACCGCTGAGCAGCGACAGCCGCTCGATCTTCTTGCCGACCGGCCGCACCGCCACCTCGATGCCCGTGGTGAGCATGTCATCGGGATTCGTCAGCGAGATGCTGCCCGAACCGCCGGGGAACAGCAGCGGGAACACCTCCGTGAACGCCTGCCTGGTGTCCTCGAACGCGCTGGCGAAGATCACCTGCATCCGCTCGTCGAGCTCCGCGATGATCGAAAGCAGATCCTGCCTGGTGCGGGTCAGATCGGCGAGCTGCTCGGTGAGGAACGCGTGCCGCTGCTCGAGAGCCGCGAACTCCTCGAGTGCCAACGGGTTCACCCGGCCCAGTTGCGCGAGCTTGCGCTCGGCGTCCTTCAGCCGGCGCTCCTGAGCGCGGCGATCGAACGGCATCCCCACATCGTCGCCCTCGTCGCTCTCTCCGTCCCCTTCTGGGTCCGGCCCTGGGCCGACCCCAGTGCCGGACTCCGGGTCGGGCGGCACCGGCTGATCCGGCCCATATTCCGCAATGAGAATATCTTCGTCGAGCGCAAGCTCCGACGCCACCCGCTCCAGCACGCTGCTCAGGTGCAGCTTCTTCTCGTGGATCTGCAGCTCGAGCCCGTGCACGCTCTCGGTGAGGCCCGCCAGACGTTCGCGCAGCGTGCCCTCCTGGGCGCGCAGCGCGGTGAGCTCCTCGTTGTGAGCGGAGCGCTCGGTCTCGGCAGCGGCCAGTGCGACGCGCGCCTCGGTCACCGAGCGGTCGATGGAGTCCAGCACGCGCGGAACCTCGTCGGCGACGGCGGACGCCGCCTCACGCTGTGCTCGGCGGATCACGGCGCGCCGCGCCGCTTCCGCGGCCGCATCCCGTTCCTGCTCGCGCTGCCGTTCCAGTGAGGCGACCCGCGCCTGCGCGGCGCGCACGCGCTCTCGCAGAGTCTCGATCTCCAGACGTGCGCGCACCTCGCCCTCGCGAGCGGTCTCGAGGGCCTCGAGGAGCCCGTCCCGGGCAGTGGCATCCAAGACGGGACGCGGTTCGGACTCCGCCGCCTCCACCTCCGACTTCGCGCGTTCCGCCGCCCGCTCAGCATCCGCCACCGTGCCCTGCACCTGGGCCAGTCCGGTCTCGAGCCGCTCGCACTCCGCGATCGCGGCCTCGTGCTGAACCGTCACGCGGTTGACCTGCTCGGCACGGGTGGCCAGAGCCGCATCGTGCTCGCGCAGGGCTCGCAGTGCGTCCTTGGCATGCGCACGGGCCCGCTCCACGGTCTCGATCGCATCCTCACGCGCGCCCCGCAGCTCTTCGACGCTGACACGCACTTCGGCCAGCCGTTCGGTAGCGGCCTCCCGCTCAGCCGACAGCTCCAGGCGAGAGGCCTCTCCGGAGCCGGCGCGCATCGTGTGAGCAGTGATCACCTCGCCGGTCCTGGTCACGACCGTGGTCCGAGCGTCACCGACTGCGTCCAGCGCGGAGCGGGCGGTGCGGGCGGCGTCGAGATCGTCGGCGATCAGCACGGATGCCAGGATCCCCTGCACTCCGGGCGGCGCATCGACGACCTCGACAGCAGGTACCGATCCGGGCACATCCAGCTCCACG
The DNA here is from genome assembly GCF_031844385.1 of Microbacterium sp. ARD32. Taxonomy (NCBI): domain Bacteria; kingdom Bacillati; phylum Actinomycetota; class Actinomycetes; order Micrococcales; family Microbacteriaceae; genus Microbacterium; species Microbacterium sp. ARD32. The sequence goes on along the minus strand of NZ_JAUZVD010000001.1, from coordinate 1,128,258 downwards.
CGCGGGACCGCCACGGCGCTGTCCGCGATCACGAAGTCGACGGTGCCGCGTGCTCCACCGGAGGAGACCAGGGCGAAAGCGTCATCGACATCGTCGACGAGCACACCCTCGGCAAGTGGGCCCAGTACCGCGGCGATGGCCGCTTCGAAACCGGCGCGAACCTGCACCGCGTCTCCGACCAGTCCTCGCACACCTGCACCGCCGGCGGCCACGATCTCGGCGGCGCCGCCCGAGAGCGACAGTGCGCTGCCCAGAGCTGCGGCCTTCGCCATCAGCGCGTCGGCCTCGCGCTCGGCTTCGTGCAGGCGCTCCCGCAGCGCATCACGCTCACCCTCAGCCGAGGTCACGAGCTTCTGCGCTTCGTCGTACGCGCTCGCGTACTCGGCGGCCGATCCCTCGGGCGCTTCGGCATCCTCGATCGCCTCCAGCGCCTCGGCGGCCTCACGGCGACGCACGTGCGCCGCCTCCAGCGCGTTCTCCTGCCGCAGCACCGCACCGCGCACGGCAGCCAGCGCCGAGGCCGCGGCATCCGCGTTCCCGCGCAGGGTCGTCAGACGCATGTCGTACTGCGAGACCAGCGCGCTCTGCTCGGCGATGTCCACGTCCAGGGTGTCCAGCTCGGCCCGCGCCTCCACCACCTGCCTGCTGGCGGCGGCCGCGGCATCCTGCGCATCGCCGAGCCCCTCCGAGATGCGGGTGATCTCGTCACCGGCTTCGTCGATCGTCTCCTGGGTGACGGTGATCGCGGTGATCGTGTCGTCCTCACCGCCCAGCAGCGCCAGGCGCTGGTTCGCGAGGGTGAACAGGCCTCGCATCCGCTCCTGGGCCTGCTCGAGTGCGAAGGCCACCCGGCGGGCCTCGTCGACGACTGCGGAGTTCTGCTGCGCCTCCAGCTGCTGGATGCCAGCGCGCACGGTGTCCAGTTGGTCGGAGAGCACGAGGCGCTCGGTGTGCCGCTCCTGCTCGCTGCGGGTGTGATCGGCGAGGGCGGTGCGCAGCGCGACCACGTCGTCCGCGAAGATCCGCGCCTTCGCATCGCGTACGATCGCCGCGATGCCGGCAGCCTCGCGTGCGATCTCGGCCTGCTTGCCCAGCGGCTTCAGCTGCCGGCGGATCTCCCCCGCCAGGTCGCTGAGGCGGGTGAGGTTGCTCTCCATCGCGTCGAGCTTGCGAAGGGTCTTCTCCTTGCGGCGCCGGTGCTTCAGGATGCCGGCGGCCTCCTCGATGAATCCGCGGCGGTCCTCCGGCGATGCCTGCAGCACGGTGTCCAGGCGGCCCTGCCCGACGATCACGTGCATCTCGCGGCCGAGACCCGAGTCGCTGAGCAGCTCCTGCACATCCAGCAGACGACAGCTGGAGCCGTTGATCGCGTACTCGCTCGCCCCGTTGCGGAACAGTGTGCGACTGATCGTGACCTCGGCGTACTCGATCGGCAGCGCGCCGTCGCTGTTGTCGATCGTCAGCTGCACCTCGGCGCGCCCCAGCGGGCCGCGCGTGGACGTTCCGGCGAAGATGACGTCCTCCATCTTGCCGCCGCGCAATGTCTTGGCGCCCTGCTCGCCCATCACCCAGGCGAGTGCGTCCACGACATTCGATTTGCCGGATCCGTTGGGGCCGACGATGCAGGTAACGCCCGGCTCGAACACGAACGACGTCGGCTGCGCGAAGGATTTGAAGCCCTTCAGCGTCAGGCTCTTCAGATGCACGGTCGCACCCCCGGCGTCGGAAGGGTGTCAGCGGTCGGGAGGAGCACGCCCATACGCTACCCGAACCCCGCGGAACGGCGCGGATCCCGCGCTGCGTCGAGGGGATCCGCGGCGCGTCGCCAGCAGCGCGACACGCCGACGACACGCCCGAGGCTTGACGTGGCTGGGAATGTCCCACTAGCGTGATTCACCGATCACACGAGAGGAGGTCACCGATGATGATCACGAAGATCAACGGCGTCAGCGGCAGTGCCGCGACAGCGTCTGCGAAGACGCCAGCCTTCTCGGTGGCCTTCGCACGCACGGCCTCGTAGAAACGCCCTGCCTCTCCCACGACTCGTCTGACGCTTCGCGTCCGGTCGATGATCGTCGCCCCGCGCTTCGCGCGGCAGGCTCCCGCCCCGCTTCGGGCATCCCCGGGCACGTCCGCTGACACACGGCGCGTGCCCCCGGCCGCCGCCGGCGCGCTTGCGCGTCCCCGGCGTCCACCTCGCTCCCTCAGTGAACACCACACCCAACAGAAAGCGCACGACTCGTGAGCACCACACTGCTGGCAGACCGTCGGCACACCACGTCCATCCATCCGCCGGATACCGGGGATCGTCAGATCCTCAGCATCCCCGACCACGCGGCCCAGCGGCGCCTCCCGCTGCCGGACCGTCTCAGCCTTCGCATCGGGCTGTGGCTGCTCGAGCGCGGCCTGCATCACAGTGACCTCGCCGATGACGGCCCGCGCCCGCGCCGCAGCGAGGGCATCACCGAGCGCGAGGCGCTCACCCTGCTCACCTACGACCTGCACAGGGGGCTGCGATGACCATCGCTTCCGATCAGACGACCATCGACCTCCCCGCAGGAGCCACCCTGCGTCCGCTCGTGCTTCCGGCCCGGGCGGACGCGGGGCCCACCCCGCTCATCCGCGAGTACGCGGCGGTGCGCAATCGCTCGCTCCTGGAGAGCACCGGGCGCGAGGACGACTTCCTGTCTCCGGAGTCACTGCTCCCTGGCCTGCGCAGCTCGGCGCAGTGCGAGCGCCGGCAGTGGTCCGTGCACCGCGATGGTGCCGTGATCGGCTGCGCGGCGCTCGACATCCTGAAAGATGGCGACGGCGACACCGCCATCGTCGTGGTCGCGGTACTCGCCGATGAATCCGGTCACGGCATCGGACGTGCCGTGTACGAGCAGGTCGAGGCGCATGCCCGCGCATCCGGGGTGGCCAAGCTGGTGCACTGGTCCGAGCATCACGACCGGAGCGGGACTCTTCCCACGCTCGCATCCCCCACCGGCTTCGGCTCGGTACCAGCCGACCGCTCCGCCCGGTTCCTGCAGCAGGCCGGATTCCGTCTGGAGCAGGTCGAGCGCGCCAGCGCGCTCACCTGGGAGCCGGACACCGACTCCCGCCTGCGCACCCTGCAGGCCGAGGCGCGGGAGCACGCGGACGGCTACCGGATCGTGCAGTGGGGCGTGCCCACTCCCGACGAGTTCGTCGACGACTACGCGTGGATGAAGTCGCGCATGTCCACCGATGTTCCGGACGGCGATCTGGGCAGTCCGGAGGAGATCTGGGATGCCGAGCGCGTGCGCGACCAGGACCAGCGCACCACCGCTCGCGGGTGGACGTCGCAGACCACCGCCGCCCAGCACATCGCCACCGGCCGGCTCTGCGCGTATAACGAGCTGGCGATCTCCGTGCTCGATCCTGCCAAGACTCACCAGTGGGACACGCTGGTGCTCTCCGAGCATCGCGGGCATCGACTCGGGATGCTGGTCAAGGTCGCGGGTCTGCTGGCCTGGCACGACGCGCACCCCGACTCCCCGGCGGTGATCACCTACAACGCCGAGGAGAACCGGCCCATGCTGTCGATCAACGAGGCGATCGGGTTCGCACCGATCGCGTACGAGGGCGCCTGGCGCAAGGATCTGATCTGAATCATCCCCGAGGATGACCACCGCTGCGCGGAGTCATCCTCGGGGGCGATGATCGGGTCGGCATGCGGGTCGGATGCTGGATTCATGAACGATCCGGTCCTGCACGCACACGCCCTCACGAAGGCCTACGGGCCCGCTCACGCCCTCGCGGGCGTCGACGCCGCGGTCCATCGCGGAGAGTCGCTCGCCATCATGGGAGCGTCCGGGTCGGGGAAGACGACCCTGCTGCACGCGCTCGCGGGCATCATCCCGCCAGATTTCGGCACGGTGCTGTTCTCGCCGGCATCCGGGGAGCGCATCGAGGTGACCGCGCTGTCCGAGACCGAGCGGTCGCGGCTGCGGCGAGAGCGGTTCGGGTTCGTCTTTCAGCAGGGGCTGCTGATCCCCGAGCTCACCGCGATCGAGAACGTCGCACTGGCGCTGATGATCAACGGGATGAAGCGCAGCGACGCCACCGGGCACGCGGCCGCCTGGCTGCACACGCTGGGCCTGGCCGGGTTCGAGGATCGCCGCATCGGCGAGCTGTCCGGCGGGCAGGCGCAGCGCGTCGCGATCGCCCGCGCGCAGGTGACCGGTGCGGAGCTGATCTTCGCCGACGAGCCGACGGGCGCTCTGGACTCGCACACGTCGGCCGAGGTGATGGATGCGCTGCTGTGGTCGATGAGCGCTCAGGATCGGACGCTGGTGGTCGTCACGCATGATCCGCAGGTGGCGGCGCGCTGCGCGCGCACATTGCACATGCGCGACGGCCTGATCGTGGATGCCGAGGTGCGCGCGTGAACGCGTCGGTGATGCGGATGCTGCTGCGCCCTGCGTCAGGCGGTGCCGCGACCATCCTCATCCCGGCAACGGCGTTCGCGATCGTGACCGCGCTCGTGCTGACGGTCGTCGGCGGGGCGCAGGCGTTCTGGACGTGGGATGACGACTACGCGCTGATCTATCAGACTCTTGCCGCCGTGGCCCTGGTGCTGCTGGTGGTGCCGCTGGCATCCCTGGGCGGAGCCGCCGCGCGCCTCTCGGCCCGCCGCCGGGACGAGCGCCTCTCCACGCTGCGGCTGCTCGGCGTCACCCCGGCGGGAGTGGGCGTACTCACCGTCGTGGAGTCGACGATGGTCGCCGCAGCCGGGGCGATCGTCGGCATCGCCGTTCACCTGGTGCTGGTTCCGCTGATCGGGCTGATCCCCTTCCGCGGAGCCGCGCTGGGCACGGCATCCGTGATGCTCTCCCCCGCCATCATCGCCGCGGTCTCGGCTGGCGCCGTGCTGCTGGCAGCGCTCAGCGCGGTGGCCGGACTGCGCCGGATCGTGGTTTCACCGCTGGGCGTGCGCCTGCGCGCGCAGGGCAAGCCCGTGCACTGGCTGCGCGCGGTGCTCGCGGTGCTGACGATCGTGGTCGCGTTCGCGGTCGGCCGGATGCTGCCCTCTCTGCCCGGCATGGTCACGCTGACCGTACTGCTGGCGGCGGTGTTCGCCGCCGTGCTCTCGGTCTTGAACCTGGTCGGCCCGTGGGCGCTCTCGCTGCTCTCGCGACGCCAGGCCAGGCGCGCGCAGACGCCCGAGCGGCTGCTCGCCGCACGCACGGTGCTCGATGACCCGAAGGGCGCGTGGCGTCAGGTGGGCGGCATCGCGATGGCGAGCTTCATGGCGGTGTTCGCCGGAACCGGGGTGTCGCTGATGAACGTCATGAGCACCTCGGATGCGAGCGCCGCCGACCTCGCGCTGGTCACCGACATGCGCACGGGCCTGATCATCACACTGGTCGCGTCGTTCCTGATGGTCGCGGCATCCGTCGGTGTCACTCAGGCATCCGATGCGCTCGATCAGCGCCCGCTGCACCGCAGCCTGCGCCAGCTCGGCGTACCCGCCGCGACGGTGGAGGCGGCCCGGCGCCGTGCCATCATGTCGCCCCTGCTGCTCACCGCGCTGGGCTCCGCATTGTGCGCCGGCATCGTGGTGTTCCCGCTGCTGGGCATCACGCTGATCATCGCCCCGCTCTCACTGCTCACGATCGCGGCGGTGCTGGCCGCAGGCATCCTGATCGTGTGGCTGAGCACGCTGGCGACGCGGCCGATGCTGCGCCGCGCATTCGCTCCGGCGTGAGTGCGACGAGCCGACCGCACCGGCGTCGTTAGGCTGGAGCGCATGACCGGAGCGCACGACGATCTCGACCACCTCGCAGCGGCGGATCCCGCGACTCCCGCTCAGCAGCTCGCGGACATCGCGGCCCGACGACCGGATCTGCACAGGATCATCCTGGTGAACCCGCGGGCGTACCCGGAGCTGCGACAGTGGATCGGTCAGGTCAGCGCGCAGGCGCCGCACCCTCCGTACGCTGCATCCGCAGCACCCGGTACGGCGCCGTTCGCCCCCTACACGCCGCCCGTGAGACCGCGCCGAAAGGGCCTCGGATGGCTGATCGGAGGGTGCGGATGCCTGCTGATCGTCGTGGTCATCGGGATCGTCGTCGCGGTCGGCCTGCGCACCGCATCCTTCGACGGTGGTGACGGCGGCGGTGCGGCTCCCGCTGCGTCTCCGGCCCCGTCGGTCGAAGATCAGCTCGGCCGGCTCGAGGGCGAGATCGCCGAGTACCGATCGCTGGCGGCGAAGCTGAAGGGCAATCCGGTGGGTCCCCTGGTCACGTCCCCGCACTGGTTCGAGCGGTTCCAGACGCGGGCGGAGGCTCGGCCACTGAACACGTTCCAGGTCAAGGGGCTCCTGGATGAGATCGGATCGCACAAGGAGAAGCTGCAGCAGCGGTTCGCCGAAGCGCAGGCGCGCCGCGAGAATGCGTCGGGCTCGATCGCCGAAGGGCTCGTCGACAGCGCCGGTGACGGCTTCATCGATATCCGCTGGGATGCGGACACCGCCTGCTCCACCGCCGAGAAGGAGGGGCACACCACGGCAGGGTGCACCTCTTCCGATCCCGTCGCCGTGCACATCCTGCCGCAGGACAAGCAGCTCGGCGGAGACGAGGGAACACGATTGACGGTGCTGCACGAGCTCGCGCACCTGTACCAGTACGCCGATCTCGACTCCACTCCGGTCGACGAGAAGAGTGAGGCGATGAAGCTGAAGGATCGCGGGCTGTTCCGCGGCAGCGGCGAGGTGATGTCGGACTGCTACGCGCTCACCTACCTGGACGCGCACTCGCTCACGGTCGATGGCGCGACCTTCGGATACGGCTATGTGTGCGATGAGTCCGAGCGCCAGGCGATCCGAGAGTGGGCAGCGAGCGTCAACGCCCCGATGCCCGGCTGACCGCGATACAGGACTGGCGGCCACGCTGCGGCTAGGCTGATCCTTCCGATCCGGCCTGAGGAGGCGGCGTGCGGGAGAACGGCGAACTCACCCTGGGCGCGGGAGTCGCGACCGTTGCCCCGTAGCGCCGAGGCTGCGGACGGGCAGTCGCGGGGCTCGCGCGTCGGGGCGTCCCGCATCGTGCCGATGCGACGCATCCTGGTGCTCGTGGCGCTCGTGCTCGCCGGACTGGCGGTCCTTCTTCTGTCGTGGCCTCAGGTGCTGGGAGCTCAGCGCCTGATCGGCGTCGCGCAGCTGATCGCGTTCCGGGCTCTGCTGGCGATCGGCTTGGGCGCGCTGGCACTGCTCGCAGGTGTCGTCGCGCTCCTGGGCTCTCGACGCCGAGGTAGACCCGAGCCGGTGCTCTCACTCGGTCTCGCGGTTCTTCTGGCCCTCGGGGCCATTCTCAACTGCGCAGTGCTCATGGCACGAGGATCATCGAGCGGTGCGGCGCAGGGCGATCTGGTCGTGATGGCGTGGAACGCTCAGGGCGGCGCGACGTCGCCGGCGACGATAGCCCGGGTCGCCGCCGAGTCCGGGGCCGATGTGGTGAGCCTGCCCGAGACCGACGAGGAGGCGGCCGCTGAGGTCGCACGCCTGCTCTCCGAGCGGGGCATCGTCATGACGCCGCACACCGTCAGAGCCGAAGGCGCATACGACTGGATCCCGACCTCGGTGCTCATCGCGGACGACGTGGGTGCGTACGACCTCGACACGAGCGCCGGGAGCACTCCCGGACTGCCGAGCGGCCTGTGGCGCAGGACGGCCGGCACCGGCCCGGAGGCGATCGTCGCCGCGCATCCGATGCCGCCGCTGCCCGACAGCATGGACGGCTGGGAGGCGGGGCTCCGGTGGGTGGCAGAGGTCTGCCGTTCGTCGGGTCCCGACGTGGTGATCGCCGGCGACTTCAATGCCACGGTCGACCACATGACCGATCTGATGGATGACTGCGGCGATGCGGCGCTGGAAGCCGGCGGCGCAGCGAGCGGCACGTGGCCCGCGGACGCTCCGTCATGGATCTCGTCGCCGATCGACCACGTGCTCCTCGGGTCGGCATGGACGGCGAAGGGCGTGCGCGTGCTGGACGGTGATCCGGGAGGTTCCGATCACCGCCCGATCGTGGCAGTCCTCGGCAGGCAGTGACCGACGAGGCCTGACGCGATTCAGCGCCGACGCTGGCACTTCGGGCAGTAGTGGCTCGAGCGGTTCATGAACTGCTTCCGCACGATCGGCGCGCCGCAGCGCGGGCAGGGCTGCGCGGTGCGCCCGTAGGCGTTCAGCGAGTGCGCGAAGTACCCCGCCTGCCCGTTCACATTGACATACTGCGCGTCGAAGCTCGTGCCGCCCTCGGCCAGCGCCTTGTGCAGAACGAGACGCACTTCGCCCATCAGGCGTCGCACCGCCTGCGCGGACAGCGCCTGACCCTCGGTCTCGGGATGGATCCGCGCAGCCCACAGCGACTCGTCGGCGTAGATGTTCCCGATGCCGCTGACCAGCGTCTGATCCAGCAGGATGCGCTTGATCGCGCTGGTGCGGCGGCGCACGGCTGCCCCGAACAGCGCCTCATCGAACGCGGGGTCCATCGGGTCGCGGGCGATGTGCGAGACCTGCGTCGGCACCAGCGGAAGCCGGGTGCCGAGGCCACCGGCAGCACCGTCCTCGGTGGGCCGGAGCTCGTCGATCGCGAGGGATCCGAACGTGCGCTGGTCGGCGAACACGACCGCCAGGTGCCCGTGCTGCGGATGCTCGATGTGCAGCCGGATGCGCTCGTGGCGCTCGGTTGCGGCATCGGGTCTGCGCAGCAGCAGCTGGCCGCTCATGCCCAGGTGCGCGACCACGGCATCCGCGTCGCCTTCCAGCGGCAGCCAGAGGAACTTGCCGCGCCGTGCCGCCGCCGTCACCGCGCGACCCTCGAGCCGGGCGACGAAATCAGCGCTGCCGAGCGGATGCCGTGTCAGCGCGCGCTCATCGTGCACGTCCACGGCGAGAACACGCGCTCCGACGACAGCCGGGGCGAGCCCCGCGCGAACGACCTCGACCTCTGGCAGCTCAGGCACGGGCGGGCTCAGGCGACGTCGTGATCGGAGGGCCGCTCGCTCAGTGCGCGCCAGGCCGTGAGCGCAGCCGCCATCTCCGCGGTCTTCTTGCTGGTGCCCACACCCGTGGTCGCCAGGTCTCCCACCACGACCGTCGCCGTGAACAGGCGGTTGTGATCCGGACCGGACGAACTCACCGAATAACTCGGCGGCGTCCTGCCCAGCCGCGCCGCCAGCTCCTGCAGGCTCGTCTTCGGGTCCATCGCCGCACCGTAGCGTTCGGGGTCGGCCAGCAGCGGGGCGGTCAGCCGCAGCACCAGCGCCTCGGCGGCATCCGGGCCGGCGGAGAGATAAGTCGCACCGAAGACGGCCTCCATGGTGTCGGCCAGGATCGAGTCCTTGTCGCGGCCGCCGGTCTGCTCCTCGCCGCGTCCCAGACGCAGATGCGCGCCCAGGCCGATCGTGCGGGCGACCTCCGCCAGCGCGACCGTGGACACGACGCTCGCACGGCGCTTGGCCAGCTCGCCCTCGTCCAGGTCGGGGTGCGTGGTGAACAGCATCACTGTCACCGCGATGCCGAGCACGGAGTCGCCCAGGAACTCCAGGCGCTCGTTGTGCGGGATGCCACCGTGCTCGTAGGCGTAGGAGCGGTGCGTCAGCGCCAGCTCAAGAAGCTCGGCGCCGATGTCGACGCCGAGCTTCTCGGTCAGAGCCGCAGCTCCCGCGGAAGGATCCGCCACGATCGCCTGATCAGACGTCGGCGACCTTGCGGCCCTTGTACTCCAGGAACAGCTCGGTGCCCTGCGAGTCGGTGACGACCTTCGCCTGGTGCGGACGGCTGTAGACGACCTGGCCGTTCTCAACCGTCTTCACGAGTGCGACGGGAGCCGCCTTCCACTGCGCGCGACGGCTGCGGGTGTTGGAACGGGAGACCTTGCGCTTCGGGGGGTTACCGGCCATGACTAGCTCTCTTCTTTCTCGGCGCCGCGGCTTCCTGCCGGGGCGTCCTGGTCTGTGATCTGGCGGAGCGCACTCCATCGAGGATCGATGGGAGCTGAGCTCTCTGCGTCGGTGCTCGCGGTCAGCTTCTCGCCCGTTTCCGGGTCCAGACCCGGGCAATCCGGCTGACACACCGGCTGAAATGGAAGCGACAGTACGACCGCATCCCTGACCAGATTTTCAAGATCCACGTGGTCGTCTTGAACTTCGAAGTCAGTTTCTTCCTCTCCAGGATACGCGAAAAGCTCCTGGAACTCGACTTCGACAGGCGCGGTGATGTCGGTGAGGCATCGGCCGCACACTCCGACGTAGTCGGAATCGGCCGTGCCCGAGACCAGGATGCCCTCGTGCACGGACTCCAGACGCACGTCCAGATCGACGCTCTCGCCGGCTTCCACCGACACGATGCCCTCACCCCACCTCTCGGGCAGGGTCACCGAGAAGCGGTGCTCGCGCATCTCGCCCGGCTTGCGGACGATGTCGCGGACGGGCAGGACGAACGGTCCGTCGAATCGGGTCTTCACCCCACCGATTCTACCGACTCACAGACCTCGGGCTCCGGTGTCGAGGAACGATGCCACCACCGGCGGCACGAACGGCGACACGTCGCCGCCGAGCGAGGCGACCTGGCGCACCAGCGAGCTGGAGACCATGGCATGAGCGGGATCCGGCAGCAGGAACACGGTCTCGATGTCGGCGAGATGCCGGTTCACGATCGCCATCGGCGACTCGTAGGCGACGTCGACCTGGGACCGGATGCCCTTGACGAGCACCCCCGCGTCCACGTCTCGCGCGTAGTCCACGAGCAGGCCCATGCTCCAGGAGCCCACGATGATGTGCCCGTCGAGCTCGGCTTCGGCGATGGACTGCTCGAGCAGGCTCATCCGCTGCGCGATCGGCAGCATGGCCTCCTTGCCGGGGTTGTGCACCACCAGCACGTGAAGCTCGTCATAGAGCCCGGCCGCCCGGCGGATCACGTCCAGGTGACCGAGCGTGGGCGGGTCGAAGGAACCGGGGACGACGGCGATCCTGCTGTTCACTTCGACTCACTCCGTTCGCTCAGTACAAGCACGCCTCCAGACTAGGGCCTGAAACCCTCAGTTCTTGCTGAGGGCGGCGCGGTCGGCCTCGCTGACGCGCCCGGCGATCGCCACGCGCAGCCCGGGATGCGTGACCAGCATCGGGTCGTCGCGCAGGATGTCCGCGGCGATGTCCCGCGCATGGGCGATGAGCCCGGCATCCTTCACCACCCGCAGCAGCCGCAGCGACGATCTGGCCCCCGCCTGCGCCGCACCCAGCACGTCGCCCTCGCCGCGCAGCTCGAGGTCGACCTCCGCCAGCTCGAAGCCGTCGAGCGTGGCGGCCACCGCCTCCACGCGCTCCCGCGCCAGCGACCCGGCCTCGGCCTCCGTCACCAGCAGGCAGAGCCCGGGGTACTCACCGCGTCCCACGCGCCCGCGCAGCTGGTGCAGCTGCGAGACGCCGAACCGATCGGCCTCCATGATCACCATGGTCGACGCGTTCGGCACGTCGACGCCGACCTCGATCACCGTCGTCGCGATCAGCAGATCGATCTCGCCCCGCGCGACGGCGCGCATGACGGCGTCCTTCTCGTCGGAGGGCATCCGGCCGTGCAGCACGGCACGACGCACCCCGCCGAGCTGCGGGTGCGTGGCCAGCAGCTGATCCAGCTGCACGACGCCCCAGCGCGGACCCCTGCCCTCCACGTCGGCAGGCGGCGCGTCCTCGGACTCCGCGGATTCCTGGGCGGCGTCGATGGCCGCGCACACGACGAACACCTGGCGCCCCTGCGCGATCTCCTCGCCGGCGCGCTCCCACACGCGGCGGAACCACTCCGGATGCTCGGCCAGGGGCGCGACGAAGCTGCTGATGCCCGCACGCCCGGCGGGCATCGTCTGGATGACGGAGGTGTCCAGATCGCCGAACACCGTCATCGCGACCGTGCGCGGGATGGGCGTGGCGGTGAGGACGATCGCGTGCGGCGCCGTTCCCTTGGCCCGCAGCAGCTCGCGCTGCTCGACCCCGAAGCGGTGCTGCTCGTCGACCACCACCAGTGCGAGGTCGGCGAAGGTGGTCTTCTCGGACAGCAGCGCATGCGTGCCGATCACGAGCAGGGACTGCCCGGACGCCACCCGCAGCGCCGCCCTCCGGCGCTCCGGCGCGGACATCTGGCCGGTCAGCAGCGTGGGGATCAGCTCGGCGGCGAGTTCCGGCCCGAGCATCTTGGTCACCGAGCGCAGGTGCTGGGCGGCGAGCACCTCGGTGGGGGCGATGAGCGCCGCCTGCCCGCCGGATTCGGCCACCTGCAGCATGGCGCGCAGCGCGACGAGCGTCTTACCCGAGCCGACCTCACCCTGGATCAGACGGTTCATCGGCCTCTCCGCCACCAGGTCGGCGGAGATCTCCGCACCCACGCGCTGCTGGTCGGCGGTGAGGGTGAACGGCAGCGCGTCGTCGAACCGCTGCAGCAGTCCACCCGGTCGCGCTTCGCGCGGAGTGGCCCGGAGCGAGCGGATGAGGTTGCGCTGCTGCAGCAGCGCGGTCTGCAGCACCAGGGCCTCGTGCATGCGCAGCGTGCGCACGGCCGGGTCGACGTCGGCGCGCCGGTGCGGGCGATGGATGCTGTGCAGCGCCTGCTTCGCGGTCAGCAGCCCCTCACTGCGTCGCAGCTCCTCGGAGAGCGGATCGGGCACATCGCCCAGCTGGTCGAGCACCGCACCGACCAGCTTCGCGATCTGCCAGCTGTGCACGGCCGAGGTGGCGGGGTAGATCGGGATCGGCACGTCCTGCAGGGCATCGGCCTGGCGGTAGGCGGCCTCGCCGTCGTCGAAGAGCTGGTAATCGGGATGCGCGAACTGCACCGTGTCGCGGAACGTCGACACCTTGCCCGAGAAGATGCCGCGCCGGCCCACCCGCAGCTCCTTGGCGCGCCATTCGGCCTGACCCAGGTTCTTGGCGAAGAAGGTGAGCGACATCTGCCCGACGCCGTCGCCGATCACCACCTCGAGCATCGCGCCGCGGCGGTTGCGCATCTGACGCGGTCGCGTCGACAGCACCTCCGCGACGATCGTGACGGTCTCCCCCACCGGAAGCTCGAGAATCGGCGTCAGTTCGCCGCGATCGGCATAGCGGCGCGGGTAGTGCCCGAGCAGCTCGCCCACGGTGGACATCCCGAACGCGCGATCGAGGCTCTTCGCGGCGGATGCGCCGACGGCCTCGGTCAGCGGCGTCTCGAGCTGCAAGGACATGATCCGAGTCTAGGGAGCGCCACCGACCCGGGCGGCCGCACTCCGTCCAGGTATCGTGAACGCGTGACCAGGATCATCGCAGGCGCCGCGCGCGGCATCCGCATCGACGTGCCGGATGCCGGCACCAGACCCACCAGCGACCGGGTGCGCGAGTCGGTGCTCGGCGCGCTGGAGTCGATGGACGCGATCGACGGCGCCCGGGTGCTGGACCTGTACGCCGGCAGCGGAGCGCTCGGACTGGAGGCGTGGAGCCGGGGCGCGGCATCCGTCGACCTCGTCGAGCGCTCGCGGCCGGCCGCTGCGGTGATCGGACGCAACGCGGCCGCCGTGGGCAAGGCCGTCGGCTCCGCCGGGGCGAAGGTGCATCAGAGCGCCGTGCACGCGTTCCTGGGCCGCGTCGCCGGCCCGTACGACCTGGTCTTCACCGACCCGCCCTACGAGCTCGCCGACGCCGCGATGAGCGCGGATCTGCTCGCGCTCGCACCGCTGCTGTCGGCGGATGCCATCGTCGTGATCGAACGCGCGAAGCGCTCGACGACCCCGGAGCTGGTCGCCGCCGGCCTCGAGCTGGTCCGGCAGAAGACGTACGGCGACACGGCCGTGTGGTGGGCTCAGCCGGCGGCCACGCCGTCCCAGTCGCGGTAGGGGTCCCACCCCGATCGCGGAACCGCCGCGCCGTCCAGCAGCACTCCGTCGGTCGTGCGGGCCGTGACGGCCCCGATGCGCCGGAAGCCGTCGGGCAGCGGCCTGTCGGCGGGGAAGGTCGCGAGCAGCCCGTGATCTTCTCCTCCGGCGAGTCCGCGCGCCCGATCCCCCCCGAACGCGAGAGCGTCGAGGGCCGCTGCGGAGAAGTCGATCGTGACCTCGGACGCGTCCGCCAGCCTGCCCGCGTCCAGCGCGAGGCCGTCCGAGACATCCATCATCGCGGTCGCTCCGGCATCCGCCGCGACCTTCCCGAGCGCGATCGGCGGCTGCGGCCGCAGTTGCCGGGAGAGCGCGTGCCGGGCTGCGTCGTCCAGCGCATCCGCATCCACGGCGATCGGTGTCTCCGCGTCGCGGAACGTGTCGAACAGCACCTCCAGGCCGGCGGCCGCGGCGCCCAGTTCGCCCGCCAGCGCCACGATGTCGCCGCTGCGCGCCCCGGATCTGGTCACGGCCGTCCGCCCGTCCAGGTCGCCGAGGGCGGTCACGGCGATCATCAGCACGTCGGAGACGGTGAGGTCGCCGCCGACCACGGCGCATCCGGGTGCGAGCGCCTCGCAGGCCTCGCGGAAGCCGTCCGCCAGCGCCGCGACGAACGAGAGCCGCACCTCGCGCGGCACCGCCAGTGCCACCAGCAGCGCCGTCGGGCCGGCGCCCATCGCGGCCACATCGGCGAGGTTCACGGCCGCGGCCTTCCAGCCGAGGTCGTAGCCGCTCGACCAGGCCGTGCGGAAGTCGGGCCCGTCCACCAGCGTGTCGGTGGTGGCGACGACCGACGCCGAGGGCGCCGCGATCACGGCCGCGTCATCGCCAGGGCCGAGGATGGTGCCGGACGCCTGCGGCGTGCGCTCGAGAATGGCGCGCAGCACTGCGCCCTCCGAGATGTCGCCGATGCGCGGATCGTCGTCGGGATCGGATGCCATGCGGTCAACGGTAGCCTGGAATCATGCTTCGTCGTTCCGCCCCGATCGCCGGGGCGCTGCTCCTGCTCGCGCTCTCCGGGTGCTCGAGCACAGTCGCGCTCGAGCCCGCGCAGGACGCGAACAACCCGGCGTGCGCCGAGGTCAGCGTGCGGCTTCCGGATGCGATCGGCGACCTGCCCCGGCGGTGGACGGATGCACAGGCGACCGCGGCGTACGGCGATCCCACGGCGGTGATCGTCGCGTGCGGCGTGGAGGTCCCCGGGCCGACCGCCGAGCTGCAGTGCGTGACCCTGGACGGCGTGGACTGGCTCGTCGACGACACCCTGCGCCCGAAGATGCGGATGACCAGTTACGGGCGCGACCCCGCAGTGCAGGTGTTCGTCGACACCGAGGTGATCGGGGCGAACGAGGTGCTCACGAACAGCAGCCTGGTGGGCGGCGTCCGCACGATCCCGGCGACGAGCAAGTGCATCGCCCCCGACGAGCTGCCGGAATAGCCCGTCATCTGCTCAGGCCGGCCTCGATCAGCTCGGTGATCAGCTCGGAATAGGACATGCCCGAGGCGATCCAGCACTTCGGGAACATCGAGAACGGCGTGAAGCCGGGCATGGTGTTCAGCTCGTTCACCGTGAGCGCGCCGTCGGGGCCGACGAAGAAGTCCACCCGGGCGAGACCCCTGCCGTCCACCGCCTCGAACGCGCGCACGGCCGTGTGCTGCAGTCGCTCGACCAGCGCTTCGTCGACGTGCGCCGGGCACACGATCTCGACGCCCTCGCCGCCCAGGTACTTGCCCTCGAAGTCGTAGAAGCTGCGCGAGGTCAGCACGACCTCGCCGGGCAGCGACGCCCGCGCCCGCTCGCCGTTCCGTCCGGCCAGCACGCCGACCTCGATCTCGCGCCCGTCGACACGGGTCTCGACGAGCACCTTCGCGTCCTCATCGAACGCGATGCGGAACGCCTCGTCCAGCCCCTCGCCCTTGTCAACGCGTGAGACGCCGACGCTCGATCCCGCGCTCGCCGGCTTGACGAAGACCGTCTCCCCCAGCGCGCGCACGCGCTCGCGCACGCTCTCCGGATCGGCATCCCACTCGGCGCTGCGCACCGTGATCCCGGGCGCGACGGCGATGCCGGCCGCCGACAGCGCGAGCTTGGTGAAGTGCTTGTCCAGACACACCGCGGAATCGAGGATGCCGCCGCCCGCGTACGGTACCTCCAGCACATCGAAGAATCCCTGGATCGCACCGTCCTCGCCGTGCAGGCCGTGCAGCAGCGGCAGCACCGCATCCACCTCACCGAGATCCACGGTGGAGCCGTCGGCGGCGACCACGCGCAGCGTGCGATCGCCGTCTGGCTCGGGCCACCGGATGCGGGTGCCGTTGTCGAGCACCTCGGGCATGTTCTCGGCATCCAGAGCGAACCGGGCGGGGTCGTCCTGCTCCAGCACGAACGCACCTTCGCGCGTGATCCCGACCGGGATCACCGCATAGCGGTCACGATCGATCGCCGCGAGCACCCCGCCCGCCGTTGCGGAGCTGATCGAATGCTCGCTGGAACGCCCGCCGAAGAGCACCACCACCGTCTGCCTGTCCATAGTTGATCCTCTCCTCCTGGGGAGTGTCGTCGTCCGTGGTCAGGTGCGGCGCGATGTCACGCGGATCCATCTTCCCGTCGAGCACCATCTTCACCTGCTCCACGATGGGCATGTACACGTCGGCCTCGTGGGCCAGCTGAAGGATCGGCGCGACGGATGCCAGGCCCTCGGCGGTCTGGTTCATCTGCTTGATCACGTCCTGAAAGCCGTAGCCCTGGCCGAGCAGCCGCCCGGCGGTGTTGTTGCGGCTCAGCGGCGACTGGCAGGTGGCGATCAGATCGCCCAGCCCGGCCAGGCCCTGCAGCGTCTCCGGCTGCGCACCGTTGGCGACGGCGAAGTCGGTCATCTCGACCAGGCCGCGGGTGATGATCGACGCCTTGGTGTTCTCGCCGTAGCCCACGCCGTCGACGATGCCGATCGCCACCGCGATCAGGTTCTTCAGCACCCCGCCGAATTCCGTGCCGACGACATCGGTGTTCACGAACGAGCGGAAGTACCGGTTGCGCGCGGTGCGCGCCACCGCATCCGCCGTCTCCTGGCTGCGCGACGCGATCACGGCGGCCGTCGGCTGCTCGCGCGCGATCTCCAGCGCGAGGTTCGGCCCGGATGCCACGGCGATGCGCATCGGGTCGATGCCCAGCTCCTGCTCGATGACCTGACTCATGCGCAGCCCTGTGCCGCGCTCGACGCCCTTCATCAGGCTGATGACGGGGAAGTCGCCGTCGGCGAGCAGCGGCCGGAACGCGCGCAGGTTCTCGCGCAGCGTCTGGCTGGGCACCGACAGGTAGACCTGCTCGGCGCCGCGCAGCGCCAGCTCGACCTCGGCGGTCGCGCGCACGGTGCGCGGCAGGTTGATGCCGGGCAGGTACTTCGAGTTGCGCTTGGCCTCGTCGATCTCCTGCGCGAGCTCGGGGCGTCTGGCCCACATGGTCACCTGCGCGCCCCCGTCGGCGAGCACCTTGCCGAACGTGGTCCCCCAGCTGCCCGACCCCAGGATGGCGGCACGGGCACCGGTGCTGAGCGGCTCTCGCTTAGGAGTCAAGGCGCCCCGTCTCCTTCTGTCCGTGATCGGAGGGGTTCCAGCGCTTCTCGGGCGCCTTCTGCTGTCGCAGCTGCTCCAGCAGCTCGGTGACGGCCGTCATCAGGCGGGCGGTCGCCTCGTTCAGCGCAGCGGGCTCGCTCGCACGCGCGCGCAGGTCGGAGAGGTCCACCGGGTCGCCGAAGATCACGTCGACCGGCTTGCGCAGCGGCCACAGGCTCAGGCCCTTCTGGTAGCGGCCCATGATCCGCTGCGTGCCCCACTGCGCCATCGGGATGAGAGGGATGTCGCCGGAGAGCGCCAGGCGCACGGCACCGGACTTGCCGCGCATGGGCCACAGCTCGGGGTCTCGGGTCAGCGTGCCCTCCGGATACACGATGACGCCGCGGCCGTGCTCGACCAGCTCGCGGGACTGCTTCATCGTCTGCTTCGCCGACGTGGCCGACGAGCTGCGCGCGACGGGGATCATGCCGGTGCGCCTGAGCACCCAGCCGAGCACGGGGATCCGGAACAGGCTCTCCTTCGCCATGAACCGCGGGAGCCGGCCCGTGCGGAACACCGCGATCGCCACGATCAGCGGATCGAACTCGGAGTAGTGGTTCGGCGCCAGCACGAACGCCCCCTCACGGGGCAGCTTGTGCGCGTCGACGGTCCTGATCCTGGCCAGCAGCGAGACCGCGGGGATGACCAGCGCCGCCAGCGGCCAGAACAGGCTCGGACGACTCCGCTCGGTGGCAGCCATCAGATCACCGCACGACGTCGAAGTCGGCGCCCAGCGCCTTCAGCTTGTCGAGGAACTTCTCGTAGCCGCGGCTGAGGATGTCCACGCCCGAGACGACCGACTCGCCCTCGGCGGCCAGGGCCGCGATGACGTGGCTGTAGCCGCCGCGAAGATCGGGGACCACGATGTCCGCGCCGTGCAGCGGCGTGGGCCCGGTGATGACGGCGGCCTGCTCCAGCTCGCGGCGGGGCACGCGGCGCGGGCCGTCCTGCAGCCCATGCGGGTGCACGACGATGTCGGCGCCCATCTTCACCAGCGCCTGCGTGAAGCCGAACCGGTTCTCGTAGACCGTCTCGTGCACGATCGAGCGGCCGTTCGCCTGCGTCAGCGCGACGATCAGCGGCTGCTGCCAGTCGGTCATGAAGCCGGGGTGCACGTCGGTCTCGACGACGATGGGCTTGAGCTCGCCACCGCGGCGGAAGAGAATGCCGTCCTCCTGCACGTCGAACCAGCCGCCCGCCTTGCGGAACACGTTCAGGAAGGTGAGCATCTCCTGCTGCTTCGCACCGCCGACGAAGATCTCCCCGTCGGTGGCGAGGGCCGCGCACGCCCACGACGCCGCCTCGTTGCGGTCGAAGATGCAGCGGTGGTCGTAGCCCCGCAGCGTCTCGACGCCTTCGATCAGGATCACGCGGTTGGGCTCGTACGAGATGATGGCGCCCATCTTCTGCAGCAGCGCGATCAGGTCCATGATCTCGGGCTCGATGGCCGCGTTGCGCAGCTCGGTCTGGCCCTGCGCGCGCACGGCCGTCAGCAGCACCTGCTCGGTGGCGCCCACGCTCGGGTAGGGCAGGTGGATGCTCGCGCCCTTGAGACCGTTCGGCGCGGAGATGCGGATGCCGCTGGGCTGCTTCTCCACGATCGCGCCGAACTTGCGCAGCGCGTCGAGGTGGAAGTCGATCGGGCGGTCGCCGATGCGGCATCCGCCGAGGTCGGGGATGAACGCCTGACCGAGCCGGTGCAGCAGCGGTCCGCAGAACAGGATCGGGATGCGGGAGGCACCGGCGTGCGCGTCGATCTCCTCGTAGTGCGCGGACTCCACCAGGCTCGGGTCGAGCTCGAGGGATCCGGGCTCGTCCCCCTCGGAGACGTTGACGCCGTGCACCTCCAGCAGGGAGCGGACCACGGCGACGTCGCTGAGATCGGGCACATCCCGCAGGATGCTGGTGGTCTCGCCCAGCAGGGCGGCGACCATCGCCTTGGTCGCGAGGTTCTTCGCGCCCTTCACGTCGACGCGGCCGCGCAGAGCCCTGCCTCCGCGGATAGCGAGCACGGAACCGGCGGGAACCGGAGCCTCCTGGGCTGCAGCATCGCGGAGCGGTGTGGTCATTCGGGCCTCTTCTACGTCAGGACAGGCGCGGCGGTGGCCGCGGGCTCTCATCGGATCACGGCGGATGCCGCGTGGGCTGTTGGCCCCGGCCCACCCCGCGCCTCGTCCTACCGAACGGGGAGCGTACGTGGCCGCCACGACTCGCGGCGGGCCTCGAACTGCGCGATCTTGTCTTCGCTGCGCAGGGTGAGCCCGATGTCATCGAGCCCTTCGAGGAGCCGCCACCTAGTGTAATCGTCGATCCCGATGGCGGCCTGGAAGACGGGCTCCTCACCTGACGAACCCGCGATCGTGGCGGTGCGCTGCTCCAGGTCCACCGTGATGGCGCGGCCGGGCTCCTGGTCGATCAGCTCCCAGATGCGCTCGATCTCGGACTCCTCGAGGGTCGCGGCCAGCAGGCCCTGCTTGCCGGAGTTCCCCCGGAAGATGTCGGCGAAGCGCGGGCTGAGCACCACCTTGAAGCCGTAGTCGCGCAGCGCCCAGACCGCGTGCTCGCGACTGGATCCGGTGCCGAAATCGGGCCCGGCGACCAGCACCGAGGCATGCTGGAACGGCGTCTGGTTGAGCACGAACTGCGGGTCCTTGCGCCATTCGTGGAACAGCGCGTCGTCGAAGCCCGTCTTGGTGACGCGCTTGAGGAACACGGCCGGGATGATCTGGTCGGTATCGACGTTGGAGCGCTTCAGCGGCGCGGCGACGCCGGTGTGGGTGGTGAACTTCTCCATCAGATCGCTCCGATCTCGTTCGCTGCCCCCGCGACGGGCGCAGGCACCCCGGCATCCGTCAGGTCGCTCGGGCTGGAAAGGGTGCCGCGGATAGCCGTGGCGGCGGCGACCAGGGGCGAGACCAGGTGCGTGCGCCCGCCCTTGCCCTGACGCCCCTCGAAGTTGCGGTTGGACGTGGATGCGCAGCGCTCCCCCGGCGCGAGCTGGTCGGGGTTCATCCCCAGGCACATCGAGCATCCGGCGAAGCGCCACTCGGCACCGAACGCCTCGACGATCTTGTCGATGCCCTCCGCTTCGGCCTCCAGGCGCACCCGCGCCGAACCGGGGACGACCATCACGCGCACGCCGTCGGCCTTCTGCTTGCCCTGGATGACCGATGCGAAGGCGCGCAGGTCCTCGATGCGGCTGTTGGTGCAGGAGCCCATGAACACGGCATCCACCCTGACATCCTTCAACGGCGTTCCGGGGACGAGGTCCATGTACTCCAGGGCGCGCTCGGCCGCCGCGCGCTCGTTGGCGTCGACGATCGCCGCCGGGTCGGGAACGGATGCCGACAGCGAGCTGCCCTGACCGGGGTTGGTGCCCCAGGTGACGAAGGGCTCCAGCTCGTTCGCGTCGATGTGCACCTCGGCGTCGAACACGGCATCCGGATCGGTGGGAAGCGTGCGCCAGTACGCGACCGCATCCTCCCAGTCCTGGCCCTGCGGCGCGTGCGGCTTGTCCTTCACGTACGCGAACGTCGTCTCGTCGGGAGCGACCATACCGGCGCGGGCGCCCGCCTCGATGGACATGTTGCAGATCGTCATCCGGCCTTCCATCGAGAGGGCGCGGATCGCGCTGCCGCGGTACTCGAGCACGTAGCCCTGCCCGCCGCCGGTGCCGATCTTGGCGATGACGGCGAGGATGATGTCCTTGGCGGTCACGCCGGGGCGCAGCTCGCCCTCGACGTTGATCGCCATGGTCTTGAACGGCTTCAGCGGCAGGGTCTGCGTGGCCATCACGTGCTCGACCTCGCTGGTGCCGATGCCGAACGCCATCGCTCCGAAGGCGCCGTGCGTGGAGGTGTGCGAATCGCCGCAGACCACGGTGATCCCGGGCATGGTCAAGCCGAGCTGCGGGCCGACGACGTGCACGATGCCCTGCTCGGCATCCCCCAGCGAGTGCAGGCGCACGCCGAACTCGGCGGCGTTGCGGCGCAGCGTCTCGATCTGCGTGCGGCTGGTGAGATCGGCGATGGGCTTGTCGATGTTCAGCGTCGGGGTGTTGTGGTCCTCGGTGCCGATGGTGAGATCCACGCGGCGCAGCGGGCGCCCCTCGGCGCGCAGGCCGTCGAAGGCCTGCGGGCTGGTGACCTCGTGGATCAGGTGCAGATCGATGTAGATCAGATCGGGCTCGCCGTTCTCGCCCTTGACGACGAGATGGTCATCCCACACCTTCTCGGCGAGAGTGCGCGGGCGTGTGCTGCTGGTCATGCGGTGCGTTCCTTATGGCTCGATGAGTCGGCCCACGATGGACTCCGCGGCGAGGAAGGCCTAGATCGAGGACCCGCCGCGGCTGCTAAGGAGGAGAACCACACGCCGCATGCCGGTCAGTCTACAACGGCCCGCGCCGTGCTCAGCGCTCGATTGCAGCGCGCTTCTCCCGGCCCGACGCGATCAGGCTGGCGATCGTGGCGACCGCCATCGAGCCGAAGATCACGCCGAGGGACATCCAGTTGTCGATGTCCGGAGCCCACGCGATCGGCTGCCCGCCGTTGATGAACGGCAGCTCGTTCTCGTGCATGGCGTGCAGCACGAGCTTCACTCCGATGAAGGCGAGGATGAACGCGACGCCGTAGTGCAGGTAGCGGAGCTTGTCGAGCAGGTTGCCGAGCAGGAAGTACAGCTGGCGCAGACCCATCAGTGCGAACAGGTTCGCGGTGAACACGATGAACGGGTTCGTGGTGATGCCGAAGATCGCCGGGATCGAGTCGACCGCGAACATCAGATCAGTGACGCCGAGCGAGATGAACACGATCAGCATCGGCGTCCAGATGCGCCGGCCGGCGACGGTGGTGCGCAGCCTGGGCCCGTCGTAGGACTCGCTGATCGGGATCACCCGGCGGATCTGGCGGACGATGAAGTTCTCGGTCTGGGCGTCGTCCTCCTCCCTGTCGGGCATCGCCTGGCGGATGGCGGTGAACAGCAGGAAGACGCCGAACAGGTAGAAGATCGGGCTGAGATGCTGCACGGCCGCGCCGACGATGATGATGAAGATCGCCCGCAGCACCAGCGCGATGATGATGCCGGCCATCAGCGCCTCCTGCTGATACCGCCTGGGCACCGCGAACTGGGTCATGATCAGGATGAACACGAACAGGTTGTCGATGGACAGGCTGTACTCCATGGCCCAGCCGGTGAGGAAGTCGAGCGAGGTCTTCGCATCGCCCACCACGAACAGCAGACCCGCGAAGATCAGCGCCAGCGTGACGTAGAAGACCACCCACAGCGCGGACTCCCTGGTGCTGGGGATGTGCGGCCGTTTCAGGATCAGCAGCAGATCGCCGATGAGGATCGCGGTCAGCACGACCAATGAGGTGATCTCGAACCAGACGGGAATGTCCACGGGAATCGCCTTTCGAAGGGGTGGGCGGAAGTCCGAAAGTCTCTCCCCGCACCGGTGGTGCGCCGCGCGACCGGAGCAGCGATGACGATGCTCGTGATGACGATCTGCGCGATGTCGGGATACTCCCCTTCGCTCGAATGATCGTACCCGAGTCTGCGCGGAGTCTGAGCCGACCAAGTTATACAAGAACTCTTGTTAGCATCCGGACTCGCCTCTAGCGTTGTCGACGTGGAAGACATCTCGGTGATCACCGCCATCACGCATCCCCTCCGACGACGCATCGTCGATCGCCTGCTCCTGCACGGGCCCACGCAGGTGGGCACCTTCGCGCGGGCCCTCGACGCGCAGGTGGGCAGCATCAGCCACCACCTGCGGATGCTGCAGAGAGCCGGCGTCGTCGAGCAGGTCGAGGCTCCCGACGGCGATCGTCGCGCCAGCTGGTGGCGGCTCGCACGACGGTCGTTCACCTGGTCGTCCTCGGACTTCGACTCCCCCGCCGATGCCCTGCTGGCGCGAGAGGCGCAGCGCGCGAACGTGCGCAACCAGCTGGACCGCCTGCAGCGCTGGTACCGGATCTCGGCGCAGAGCGAGGTCGAGGGGTTCAACACGGACTCGCTGGCCTGGGCCACGCAGGACGAGCTGAGCGACCTGCACGGACGGCTCAACGCGATGCTCGACGAATGGCGCCGCGGCATCGACCGCGAAGACGGGCAGGAGCGCATGCCGGTGTACTTCTTCGCGCACGGCTTTCCGACGGAGGTGTGAGGTGACGAGCGAAGCCCGGATGCTGCGCACCCCGCCGCCGTTCCGCCGTGACCTGCTGGTGCAGGCGTGGCTGGTCGTGAAGGCGCTCTCGGATGCCGGTGATGCGATCTTCACGATCGCCTTCGCGTGGACGGCCGTGCAGATCGCGTCTCCTGCGGTGGCCGGGCTCGTCGTCGCCGCGGGCACGGTGCCGCGCGCGATCGTGCTGCTCGTGGGCGGAGCGTACGCAGACCGTTCCGACGCGCGCAGGCTTATGGTGCTCTTCAACGCGCTGCGCGTGGTGGTGCTGATCTCGGTGGCGGTGTGGTGTCTCGCCGCGCCCCCGACGGTCGCGCTGCTTCTGACGGCCAGCGTCGCCTTCGGGCTGTGCGATGCGTTCTTCGAGCCCGCGGCGGGCACCATGCCCCGGCAGCTGGTCGCACCAACGGATCTGCCCGGGTACTCCGCGCTCAGCCAGACGCTCTCGCGGCTGGGCACGATGGCGGGCGCCGCGGCGGGCGGCTTCCTGGTCGCGGCCTTCGGCCTGGCCGGCAGCGCCGGGCTGAACACCCTCACCTACGTGGTCGTGATCGTCTTCATCGTGCTGTGGCTGCGTCCGCGCTTCGCACTGCCGCGCGCGTCGGTGAAGCAGAGCGTGCTGCGCGGCGTCGCGGACGGGTTCCGGCACCTCGGCAAGGAGCACGCGACCCGCACGCTGGTGATCGCCCTGTCGGGGCTCAACCTCGCGGTCGGTCCCGCGATCTCCATCGGACTTCCCCTGCAGGCCACCGCTCACGGCTGGGGCGCGGGTGCGGTCGGCGTGTTCGAGGCGCTCGTCGGCGGCGGTGCGATGCTCGGCGCA
This sequence comes from Microbacterium sp. ARD32, assembly GCF_031844385.1. Taxonomy (NCBI): domain Bacteria; kingdom Bacillati; phylum Actinomycetota; class Actinomycetes; order Micrococcales; family Microbacteriaceae; genus Microbacterium; species Microbacterium sp. ARD32. Next base: position 1,103,726 of record NZ_JAUZVD010000001.1, on the reverse strand, counting down.
CTGGCCGTGGTGCGCTGGCGCCCGCGTCACGAGGCCACCGGCGCGTTCATCGCGCTGATGGTGCAGGGAGCGGGCATCGTCGCGCTGGGCTTCGGCTCGCAGATCGTCGTGGGCGCGGGGAGCTTCGTGATCGGCCTGACCGCCGGCTTCGCTTCGGCACTGCTGAGCTCGACGTTCGCGGCGACCGCAGCACCGGACTATCTGGGCCGGCTGGGGTCGATCCTGCGCCTGGGCGACGACTGCCTCATGCCGGTGGCGATGGCGGTGTTCGGACTGCTCGCCGGCATCCTTCCGCTGTTCGTCCCGTTCGCGATCTACGGCGGCGCGATGGTGCTGCTGATGGTGCTGCCGCTGCGCAATCCGCAGATCCGCGCGCTCACGCTGTCAACCCCCGTCGAGGCGTGAGCCTTGCGGGATAGCCTGCCGGGCATGATGACAGACGAGTTCCTCCCCCGCCACGCGATCGTCACCGCCTCGGACTCCGGGATCGGCGCTGCCACGGCTGTGGCTCTGGCCGACAGCGGCATGGATGTCGGCATCACCTGGCACGAGGATCAGGAGGGCGCCGAGTACACAGCCGAGGTCGTCCGCTCGCGTGGGCGCAATGCGGTGGTGGCGCACTTCGACGCGACGGACTTCGGCACTGTGGCTGGTGTCATCGACGATCTGCGTGATCGCCTCGGCGGACTGGACGTGTTCGTGAACAATGCGGGCGCGAGCACTCCCCGGCTGGTGCTCGACATCCCGATGCAGGAATGGCTCGACACGATGGCGCTGAACGTCGACGGGGCGTTCCTCGGGATGCAGACCGCCGCGCGGCACATGGTGCAGGCCGGTTCGGGAGGGCGGCTCATCGCGGTGACCAGTGTGCATGCGCACCAGCCGCGCGTCGGTCTCGGGGCGTACATCGCCGCCAAGCATGCGCTCTCCGGCTTGATCAAGACGATGGCTCAGGAGCTGGGCCGGCACGGGATCACGGCGAACGCCGTGGCGCCCGGCGAGATCGCGACGGCGGCCAGCGGGCGCACCTCTGCGGACGCCGAGCGCACGCACCGGCCCGGCGTCCCACTGGGCCGGCCGGGAAAGGCCGAGGAGGTCGCTGCGGTGATCGCGTTCCTCGCCTCCCCTGCGTCGAGCTACGTCACCGGCGCGGATTGGTCGGTGGACGGCGGGATGCTGCAGATGGGCCCCGAAGCGGGCTCGGGCCTGACGGACGACTCCTGGCGTGAGCTCTGACAGTTCGGCGGCGCGAAAGCGAAAGCCCCCGGCATGGCCGAGGGCTTTCGTGTCGGTGACCCCAGCGGGATTCGAACCCGCGTTACCGCCGTGAGAGGGCGGCGTACTAGGCCGCTATACGATGGGGCCGTCACTGCAACCGTTCAAGTATGCCATGACGTGACAGCGGGTCAAAATCGGCGCGGCGGCCTCAGCCGAGCATGTCCTTCACCATGGGAACCACCCGCTCGCCGTACAACCCGATGGAGTCCATCATCGTGGCATGACTGATCTGGCTCTGGTCGTACTTGAAGTCGAAGCGGTTCACGCGCAGCGTTCCCAGCGTCGCCACGATCTTGCGCGCGACGGTCTCGGGTGAGCCGACGTAGAGCGCTCCGGACTCGATCTCGCGCTCGAAGTCGCCCACCGCCGGCGGAGCCCAGCCACGCTCCCTGCCCATGCGCGTGCGCATCGCGATCCAGCCGTCGTGCGTCAGCGCGCGAGCCTGCTCGTCGGTCTCGGCGACCAGCCCGGGCGAGTGCACGGCGACGGGCTTGTGCTCGACGCCGAACTGATCCTGCGCACGATCGAAGAGATCGATGTACGGAGCGAAGCGCGCCGCCGGTCCCCCGATGATCGCGAGGAACAGGCCGAAGTTGTACCGAGCCGTGCGCACAACCGATTCCGGGCTGCCGCCGACGCCCACCCAGGTGGGGATGCCGTTCGCCGTCGTCGGGAACACTCGCTGGTCGGCCAGCTGCGCACGGGTACTGCCCTGCCAGGTGACCGGCTGCTCCCTCAGCAGGTGCGACAGCAGGTCGAGCCTCTCGTCGAAGAGCTCCTCGTACTGCCGCAGATCGAACCCGAACAGCGGGAACGACTCCGTGAACGATCCACGCCCCGCCACGATCTCGGCACGACCGTTCGAGACCGCATCGAGTGTCGCGAAACGCTCGAAGACCCGCACCGGGTCATCCGAGCTGAGCACGGTCACGGCGGAGCCGAGCCGTATCCGCTCGGTGCGGGATGCTATCGCCGCGAGCACCATCTCGGGGCTGGAGACCGCGAAGTCCGGGCGGTGGTGCTCCCCCACGCCGAAGAAGTCCAGCCCGGCGCGATCGGCGAGCACAGCCTGCTCGATGATGTCCCGGATCACCTGCGGATGAGGAACCGGTGCCCCCTGGGCGTCGTTCGTCACGCCGCCGAAGGTGTCGAGTCCGAATTCGATGTCGGTCATGACAGGCCCAACCTCGCATCCGCAATTTTCATTCCGACGAATGAATCTCGCGACGACCCCGGACCACCGCGACTCGTCGTGCGCCGCCGGGATGACGAAGGCCCTCCGATCGCTCGGAGGGCCTTCGTGTCGCTGTGACCCCAGCGGGATTCGAACCCGCGTTACCGCCGTGAGAGGGCGGCGTACTAGGCCGCTATACGATGGGGCCGTCCGACCCGTGAAGGTCGTTTCGGCAACCGTGCAAGTCTGTCATGCGCGAACGCGCGAATCCAAATCTGCGCGACGCCGAGCCGGCGACGGGCGTGTCGCGTCACGCGGCTTGCTCCGGGGAACGCGAAGGAGTTGACTCGAGCACATGCGCGTCACCAAGTTCGAACATGCCGCTCTCCGCATCGACCACGTCGGCCAGACGATCGTCGTCGACCCGGGGATGTTCACCACCCCGCTCGACGACGTGCAGCAGCTCGTCGCGATCGTGATCACCCACGAGCACCCGGATCACTGGACCTCCGCGCATCTGGATCGGCTGCTGCGCGCCGCCCCCGGTACGCCGATCTACGCACCGGCGGGCGTCGCGGCGGCCGCCGAGGGGTACGAGATCACCGTCGTCGAGCCGGGCGAGAGCGTGACCGTCGGCGAGTTCGCGCTGCGCTTCTTCGGCGGCGAGCACGCCGTGATCCACTCATCGATGCCGCTGGTGCAGAACGTCGGCGTGCTGATCAATGAGCAGCTCTACTACCCCGGCGACTCGTACGCGATTCCCGAGGGCGTCGCCGTCGACACGCTCGCCGCGCCGATCGGGGCGCCGTGGCTGAAGATCGGCGAGGCCATGGACTTCGTGCTCGCCGTCGCACCCGAGCGCGCCTTCGGCACGCACGACATGACGCTCTCCACCATCGGGCGCAACATGCATCAGCAGCGGCTGCAGTGGGCGACGGAGCAGGGCGGCGGACGCTACTTCGATCTCCAGGCCGGGGACGCGCTGGATCTCTGAGGCGACGCTTCGATCCCCACGCCCCACTCCGACCGTCGCTCCGCGCCGCCCGGAGCCTCCGGGGCGCGTGGGCCCGGCTCAGCGACCCAGGTTTGCGGGGCCGGCCGAGGTCAGGGCTGCGCGGCGCGCACGCGCACATCGCGGGCGAGGTCGTCACGCGCCTCGATCACGAGCCGGCGCAGCGCACCGGGAGCATCCGCGTTCTGCTCCAGCCATCCGTCCACGAGCGCGGTGTCGGGCGTCTCGGGGAACAGCCCGACGACGAGCCGCTGCGCGAGTTCGATCGACCGCGTCTCCCACGCGCCGCGGATCCGCTCGAAGTACTCGGCATCGAAGGCGGCGATCAGATCACGGCGTCCGCCGGCGCGGAAGCCGGCGATGGTGGCATCCAGATGATCGTTGCTGAGGGCCAGATCGTTCCAGGCGGAATCCCAGGCGGCCGCGCGCACGGCGGCGTGGGGTCGAGACGCGAGCGCGCGGATCTCGGCCGTTCGGCCGGTCGCCGTGTCGTCCGCCGCGTGCTCGGCCGTGATCTCATCGACGGTCGCTGCGCCGGTGGTCGACAGCGCCGTCAGCATGAGCCAGCGCAGGTCGGCGTCGACGGGGAGACCGCGTGGCGCATCGCCGTTCAGGATGCCGCGCACGGCGTCGTCGTGAGCGCCGCCGTACGCGGATGCCGCGGCGAAGGCGCGCGCCCACGCCAGCTGCGCGTCGCTGCCGGCATCCGCCGACTGCAGTGCCGACCAGGTCGAATCCGCCCAGGCGCGGCTCTGCCCCTCCCGCGCGTCATCGGCGACGTAGTGGCGCACGGCGAACGCCGCGTTGGCGAGCACGGCGGTCAGCAGCGCGACGTTGGCCTCGGCCGGCGCATGCCGCCGCACGATGTCCAGGTAGCGCTCCGCGCCGAGCTCTCCGTCGCGCGTCGCGTTCCACAGCGACGACCAGACGAGACCGCGCACGAGATCGTCGTCGAGGGTGGACAGCGACTCCGTGACGGTCGCCAGGGAGCGCTCGTCCAGGCGCGCCTTGGCGTAGGTGAGATCGTCATCGTTCAACAGAACGAGGTCGGTATCCGGGATCTCGACCGGGGTGCGCTCGTCCTGGATGCCCAGCTCGATCCGCTCGCGCAGCTGCAGCCGACCGTCGTGCAGGTCGTACAGACCGACGCGCAGGCGATGCGGGCGCGCACCCGCTGCACCGCCGTCCTGAACGAGGACGGTGCGGCCGTCGGCATCCTTCTCCAGCCACAGCGTCGCGACGCCGCTGGTCTCGAGCCAGGCGCGCGACCAGGCCCGCATGTCCTGCCCGGACACCTCCCCCAGCTGGTGCAGCAGGTCATCGAGCGTGGTGTTGCCGAAGGCGTGCGCGGCGAAGTAGCGGCGGGCGCCCTCGAAGAAGGCGTCCTCGCCCACGAAGGCGACGAGCTGCTTGAGCACCGCGGCGCCCTTGGCGTAGGTGATGCCGTCGAAGTTGAGCTTGGCGGCCTCCAGATCGGGGATGTCCGCGACGATCGGATGCGTGGTGGGCAGCTGATCCTGCCGGTACGCCCAGGTCTTGCGGCTGTTCGCGAAGCGCGCCCAGGCATCGGTGAAGCGCGTCGCCGCGGCCGACGCGTGCGTGCCCATGTAGTCGGCGAACGACTCCTTGAGCCACAGGTCGTCCCACCAGCGCATCGTCACCAGGTCGCCGAACCACATGTGCGCCATCTCGTGCAGGATGGTGTTCGCCCGGCCCCCGCGCTGCGCGTCGGTGGCCGCGCCGCGGTTGATGTACGCCTCGGTGAAGGTGACCAGGCCGGGGTTCTCCATGGCGCCCAGGTTGTATTCGGGGACGAAGATCTGGTCGTACTTGCCCCACGGGTACGGGTAGTCGAACGCCTCGCTGAAGAAGTCGAGGCCCTGCCGTGTCACCTCGATGATCTCGTCGGCCTCCAGATGCTCGGCCAGTGACGCCCGGCACAGCACGCCCAGGTCGATGCGCTGATCGGCGCGCGACCACTCGCCGTCGATGCGCGCATACGGTCCGGCGGCCACGGCGGTGATGTAGCTGGAGATCGGCAGGGTCGGCGCGAACTCGACCCGCTGCACGCCGATGCCGTCCTGCACGCGCACCGGCGACTGGTTCGAGAGCACGTGCCAGCCCGCGGGGGCGACGATCTCGAACGTGTAGGCGGCCTTCATGTCGGGCTGTTCGAAGCAGGCCATCACTCGGCGCGAGTCCGCCGGCTCGTACTGCGTGTACAGATACGTCTCGCCGTCTACGGGGTCGTGGAAGCGGTGCATCCCCTCGCCGGAGCGGCTGTAGGCGGCCACGGCCTCGATGCGCACCTCGTTGTGCTCCGCGAGCGCGTCGATGACGATGCGCGCACCGTCCCATCGGACCTCGCGAGCCTCGTCGTTGACGACGACGCGGGACACGCTCTCGCCGATGAAATCGATCCAGGTCTCGGACGCCGTCGCGTCGAACGTCAGCGTCGTGACGGTGGGGAAGCCCGTGCGCGCCCGCTCCGGCGCGCCGCTGAGGTCGAGCTCGACCCGGATGCTGTGGACGGTGATGTGCTCGGCGCGCTCAGCGGTCTCTTCCCGGCTGAGATTGGCGGTCGCGTTGGCAGAACTCATGGCTCCATCGTGTCACGTCGGTCACGCACGCGTGCGCTCACGCCTGCGCACGGTCACTCGACGGTCGCCACGGCCTGCGCCTTGAGGAGCGCCTGCTCGAGGTCGGCGGCGAGATCGTCCACGTTCTCGAGGCCGATCGACAGTCGCACGATGTCTGCTCCCGGCCTCGCCTCCGGAGCGACCGGCCGGTGCGTGAGCGCCGCCGGATGCTGCAGCAGCGAGTCCACGCCACCGAGCGAGACCGCATGCGTGAACAGCCGCACCGCGCCGGTGAGAGCCTCGGCCGCGGCGTAGCCGCCGGCCAGCCGGACGGCGATCATGGCTCCGCCGCCGCTCAGCTGCCGGCCGACGAGCCCGCGATGATCGTCGAACTCGGGATAGAACACATCGGTCACGGCCGGGTTCTCGCGCAGCCGCGCGGCCAGCAGCCGCGCGTTCGCCTGCTGGGCCTGCATGCGCACCGGCAGGGTCGCGAGGCCGCGATGCAGCAGGTAGGCGCCGAGCGGGTGCAGCAGCGCGCCGGTGATGGCGCGCACGCGCCGCAGGGCCTGCGCGGTCTCCTCGGAGCAGGCGATCACGCCCGCGATCACGTCGCCGTGGCCGCCGATGTACTTCGTGGCGCTGTGCAGCGACATGGCCGCTCCCAGGTCGAGCGGGTTCTGCAGCAGCGGAGTCGCGAACGTGTTGTCCACGATCACCGGCACGCCCTGCGACTGCGCGACGACCGCCGCGATGTCGACCAGGTCGAGAGTGGGGTTCGCCGGCGTCTCGAGCACGATCAGCCCGGTGTCGGGCCGGATGCTGGCCCCCACCTCGCCCTCGTGGCAGAAGGTGACCTCGGCGCCCAGCAGCCCGGAGTCCAGCAGGTGATCCGTGCCGCCGTACAGCGGGCGCACCGCGACGATGTGGCGCTTGCCCGCCCCGGTGGTGTGCGACAGGATGGCCGCGGTCGTGGCGGCCATGCCCGAGCTGAACGCCACGGCGGCCTCCGCGTGCTCGAGCTCGGCGAGCGCCTCTTCGAAACGCGCCACGGTGGGGTTCCACAGCCGGGCGTACACGTTGCCGCCGTCGGGCAGCGGGTGTCCGCCGTTGGCCATCGACTCGTAGGAGTCTCCGCCGTGCAGGATGTCGGGCAGCGGGTTCGTCGAGGACAGGTCGATCGGCGCGGCGTGCACGCCGAGCGCGGCGAGATCGGAGCGTCCGGCGTGGACGGCGACAGTATCGGGATGCAGCGGCAGATCGGACATGACTCCAGGATGGTCGGCGACGCGCTCTGCGTCCACCTTCGTTGTCACATCAATGCTGCGCGTGCGGATATCTTGGTCACACAGCAAGAGCCGAGGCGTTCGAGGAGGTCGAGTTGGCGATGCAGCATGGTGCGGGAAGGCCCGTCGACGCGCTGGATCTGCGCATCCTGGCGGAGCTGTCCGCGAGGCCGGACGAACCGGTCTCCCAGCTCGCCGCCGCGCTCGGCGTTCCGGCCTCCACGTGCGCGTTCCGGGTGCGCTCGCTGCGGACCCGCGGGGTGATCACCGGACTGAGCCTGACGATCGATCCGGCCGCGCTGGGCGCGAGCGTGCAGGCGATGATCCGCGTGCGCCTGGCCAACCACAACAAGGGCGGCGTCGACAGCCTCTTCGACGCGCTGGTGGCGACGCCGGGCGTGCTGCAGGTGTTCCACATCGCCGGAGCGGACGACTTCGTCGTGCACGTCGCGGTCTCGGATGCCGCCTCGCTGCGCGACATCGTGCTGGAGCGCATCACCGTGCACGACGTGGTGCGCGCCACTGAGACGCAGCTGGTGTTCGAGCGGCGCGAGGGCGTCGGCGTGCTGCCTGCGGCATCCGCCCGACTGTGACCGGCTCTCTCAGAAGCCGGTCGCCGCGTCGCGGCGGGGAAGCACCCAGCCGGCGCGCGGGAAGTGGCAGGTGTATCCGCCCGGATACCGCACCAGGTAGTCCTGGTGCTCGGGCTCGGCCTCCCAGAACGGGCCGGGCTGCTCGATCGTCGTGACGGCGGCTCCCGGCCACAGGCCGGAGGCGTCCACGTCGGCGATCGTCTCGCGGGCCGTGCGCTCCTGCTCGGCATCCAGCGGGAAGATCGCGGAGCGGTAGCTGCTGCCGATGTCGTTGCCCTGGCGATTGAGCGTGGACGGGTCGTGGATCTGGAAGAAGAACGCGAGGATGTCGCGGTAGCTGGTCTGCGCCGGGTCGTAGACGATCTCGACGGCCTCGGCGTGACCGGGGTGGTGTCGATACGTGGCGTGGTCGTTCTCGCCGCCGGTGTACCCCACGCGGGTGGCGAGCACCCCGGGCTGCCGGCGGATGAGATCCTCCATGCCCCAGAAGCATCCGCCGGCCAGCACCGCCGTGTCGGCTCCCGGCTGGCGGGTGATCGCTCCGGTGTCGCTGCTGCCGCTGGTCATCGCTGTGCTCCTCGGGTCGGTGTGCAGATGCTGCTCGTCTATTCTCCCTCTTGGCTGGGTGATCGGGGCCGCGGCGTCTAGGTTGGTGCTGAGAGCGGGCCGGGCCCGCGTTCCGAGCATCCGAGGAGAGTCATGCGTCCATATCTGGACAAGTCCGCCCCCGACGTGTGGAAGGCCATCGGCGCGTTCTCGGCCGCGGTCGTGCAGCAGGCGGCGGACAGCGGCCTGTCGGTGCAGGAGTCCGAGTACGTCAAGCTGCGCGCCTCGCAGCTCAACGCGTGCGCGTTCTGCCTGGACGTGCACTCGAGGGAGTCCCGGGACGCCGGCATCCCCCAGCAGAAGATCGACCTGCTGCCGGCCTGGCGCGAGAGCGCGCTGTACACCGAGCGCGAGAAGGCGCTGCTCGCGGTCGCCGAGGCGGCGACTCGCATGCCGCTGAGCGAGGAGTCGAAGGCCGATCTGGCCGGCGCCGCCGCCGTGCTCGGTGAGGAGGCGTTCGCGGCGGCCGAATGGGTCGCCGTGGCGATCAACGCGTTCAACCGGGTCTCGATTCTGAGCGAGCATCCGGTGCGTCCGCGCTGACGCGACCCGTCAGCCGCGGGGTCGCAGCTGCACGGTCGGCAGCGGCGGTGCCGGCAGCGGTGACGGCTGACCGTCGGGATACGGACCGAACAGCCGCGATCCCCCGGCATCCTGCGCGTCGACCGGCTCGAAGCCGAGTTCGGCCTGGTACCGGCGCCGGAACTCCGCGATCTCGTCGTGACTGCGGCCGATGAAGTTCCACCACATCACGATCTGCTCGCCCAGCGGCACGCCGCCGAGCAGGATCACCCGGGCGCCCTCGGGCCCGGAGGCGATGCGCAGCGTGTCCGCGCCGGTGGGCGTGTAGCCCAACTGCCGATGCTGCACCGCGGTGCTGTTGACGATGATCGAGCCCGTCTCGGCGAGCGCCGCGTGCTCGAGATCCGCCCTGACTTCGAGCACGACCTCGGCATCCGGCTCCAGAAGCAGCTCCGCGCCGAGCAGGTCGGGCGTGCGCGTGTCGACGGGCGAGGTGGAGCCCGCCAGCGAGCCGATGAACACCCGGATGCTCGCGCCCGGCAGCTCGACGGGCTCGGGGGCGTGATGCGCGAAGGCGTGCTCGGAGAACCGGGTGGCGTCCGGAAGCGCGTACCAGAGCTGCACGCCGTGCAGCGTCGTGGTGCCCGGCGCGCTGATCTCCTGATGCGTGATGCCCCTCCCAGCGATCATCAGGTTGAGCTCACCGGGCAGCACGGCGGCGGCCACACCGTTCGAGTCGAGGTGGTCGATGCGTCCGGTGAACAGCCACGACACGGTGGCCAGCCCGGTGTGCGGATGCCGCGGCACCTGCATCCCGCCGGTGTCGGCGACGTCGTCGGGCCCGTAATGATCGAGGAAGCACCAGGCGCCCACCAGCGAGCGCTGCTTCTGCGGGAGCGTGCGATGGACCGTCATGGCCCGGATGCCGCCCAGCGGCACCTCTCGAGGGATGAGCACCTCGACATCCGTGCACCGCTCCCCCGGCTCGAGCACGTGCTCGGAGGGGTTCTTCTCGAGGTTGGTCACGATGGTCCTCCTCGGCATCCCTGACCCGACCCAGCGTAGCCAGTTCCGGCCCGGAGCGACTCCCGCTCAGGCGTTGCGAATGGCGGAGAGCACCATGCCGACCGGGATGCTGACGGCGAGCAGCACGAGCACCACGCGGTAGCCGAGCAGCAGCATCCGCTCGGATCGCTCGGCGACGCCGAACGTGGCGAGGAAGGCCAGCACGAGCGCGACGACGAGCACCGCCGAACCGCAGAACACGATCGTGGTGAGCCCGGTCAGGGTCCCGCCGATCACGCCCGCATGGCCGAGGTTCCAGAGCGCGAACTGCCACCAGCCGGCAGAATCCCCCCGCGCGCGCGGCCAGCGCCGGCGTGCGGAGCCCATGAGGATCTGCGCGGCGCCGGCGACGAGCACCAGATACGCCGCGGTCCAGCTGCCTTTGGTCAGTTCGAGCGGGCCGGTCACCGCCGCGACGAGCCCGCCGGCGATGACGGCGGCGGCGCCGATACCGCGCATGGCGCGAGCGGAAGCGGATGCCGGCGATGTCACGCTGCGAATCTACCCGCGCACCCTAGGGGCGAGCCGAACGCTGCACGCCGAGCGCCCGCGCGGGGGCGTGACGTCTTCAGTCGTCTTTGCCGTCGATCTGCTCGAGCAGGTCCTTCAGCGCCTTCTCGATCGACGCGTGATCGTACTGGCCGGCGCGGCTCTCCGCCGAGATCACGGCGCAGCGGTGCAGCCTGCGGAAGTCGCCGAACGGAAAGCTGTAGCGCCCCTTGGTCCCTTCCGTCGCGTCGGTGTCCTCGCCCAGGTGCCATCGCGCGAACTCGCTCATGCCGTGCTCGTCGATGAAGTCGTTCTCGTCGTCGGTGCTGGGTGCGTGCTCGCTCCAGTCATCGCGTTCGTCGTGGACGACCTCGCCCTCGCGCAGCAGGCCGCGCGCGTGCGACAGTGCATCTTCGTTCAGCCGGACCGTCATGCTCCACTCCTCTCCGTGCACGACGTCCCCTCGGAGGGGACGTCGCTCGAAGCGACGATGCCCTGCACCGCCGGGAGTGCTGAAGGGGGTGGCATGCGCGAGGCGGGAGTGCTATCCGCATAGCGCTGATCGGCCACCGCGTCCAGCCCATCGACGGATGCCGTGCCGGAGCGGATGCTGCGATGCATGACCCAGGATGATTCCACGCACGGCAGCGGGCGAGCACGCGGCAGCAGGCGGGTGCCTGTGCCGGATTCGGCGTCGGACCCGACGATGGTGACGAACCAGCCGGCACTGCGCAGCTCGTCCGGAGCGGTGTGGCTGATCGCGTCCGGCGTGTTCGTGGCGGTCTGCCTGGTGCCGCTGATCGGCATCATCGCCACGGGCAGTGCGGCGACTCCGGTCGCCGTCGTCGCGGTCGTGCTGCTCGTGGCCCTGCTGGTGGCGGAGTTCGTGGTGCGCCTCATGGTCGACGCCCGCGCGCACCGGCTGCGGTGGCTTGCGGCGTGCATGCTGGCGATGGCCGTCATCGCGCTGGTCTCGATGATGGTGTGCGTCTCGATCGTGTGGTCGTCGGTGCCGCGCTGAGCTCAGCGCTCGCCGAGCCCTGCGATGAGCCTGCGGGTGACCCGGTCGAGGTCGGCGCGGTCGGTGTCGCTCAGGCCGCCGGCGATCTCGCGCAGCGTGGCATTGTGCCGGCTCACCGCCTCATCGGCCATACGGAGCCCCTCCGGGGTCAGCTCGATGTCGAGACTGCGGCGGTCCTGCGGATTCGGCACGCGCGCGATCACGCCGCGCTTCTCGAGCCGGTCGAGTCTGCCGGTCATGGTGCCGGTGGTCATCAGCAGAGCACGTGCGATCGCGGTCGGTGAAAGCCGATACGGGGGCCCGGAGCGGCGCAGTGCGAACACCACGTCCCCGTCGCCCTTGTTGACGCCGTAATCCCGGCTGAGTGCCTCGGTGCGTGCGTTCACGAGCTCGGTGGCACGGTTGAGCCGCGCCAGCAGCGCCATCGCCTCACGGTCGACATCCGGCCGCTGCTGCGCCCACTGCCCCACGAGGGCATCGATCCGGTCGTTGTCATCCATGCCGGAAATTATAGCTTGCGCACAAGCTGCTCCCCTGTTAGCTTTTATCCAAGTAACTTGCAGGCAAGCTAAATAGGAGATCTGATGGACCAGACACTGACGCTCAGCGGCTCCGAGCGCATCACCGTCATCGAGAGCACGCCTTCCCGTTTCGAGGTGGAGGCGACGTACGAGCCGCAGGGCGAGAAGCCGCCGATGCACATGCATCCGGGTCATGCGGAAGAGTTCACCGTGCTCGCCGGTGTGCTGCGTGTCGGGTACACGGATCAGGAGCGCGACTACGCGGCCGGCGAGTCGTTCGAGATCCCCCGTGGCGTCGCGCATCGAATGTGGAATGCGGGCGATTCCACCGCGTCGGTGCATTGGGTCAGTACGCCGGCTGGTCGTGTCGAGTCGTTCTTCCGGGCGATGGACGCGCTGCACCGCGCCGGAACCACGAGCCTGATGGCGAAGGCCGGCGTGCTGCGTGCTCATTCCGATGTGATGCGCCCCTCCTCCGCCATCACCCGCCTGCTCGTGCAGGTGCTGGGCGCACTGCGGCCGACGCCGACCGCATCGCCAGCGGACGTTCAGCCGCAAGGAGCTGACCCGATGACATTCCGCCGACACCTCGCCACCTGCCTGACCTTCCTTCTCGCCGCCATGATCGGCTACGTGGGGGTCAGCTACCTGATCGATCCCGGTGGCACCGCCCCCGGCTTCGGGATGGCGGCCTGGCCCGAGGGGGATGCCGCGGCGTTCCTCGCCACCAAGGGAGCTCGCGACCTGGTCACCGGCATCCTGCCGCTGGTCCTGCTGTTCACCCGCCAGCGCCGTGCGCTCGGCTGGGCGATGTCGATCATCGCGATCGTTCCGCTGCTGGATGCCGCGCTCATCCTGTCCACGGGCGGCTCCACCGCAATGGCCATCTGGGTGCACGCCCTCACGGCCGTGCTCACCCTCGGCACGGGAGTGCTGCTGCTGACCGAGAGACCGAAGCATCCTGCCGCCGCCGCGAACACCACCGTGCCGGCGCAGGTCTCCGCACCGGCCTGAGGCGGACGGTACACGTATACTTCGTGAGCTTCGAGAGCAGCGGCGAGGCTCAGGCCGAGCACATCATCGAGACCGTCCCGGCTGGCGCGACCCTTCACATCGCACTGGACCTGGAGCACTGCGGCGACTTCTTCGCTCATCCGCCGACACGTGACGAGGTCGACGCGATCCTGGGCCCGTTGCTCGACAGGCTCAAGCAGCACCACGGGGCGCCGCCGGTGATCTACGCCACCTCGCACGCGCGAGGACCTGGTTGCACTGGCCGACAAGCGACGGTGAGTCGTGAGCTCGCAAAGACGTGAGAGAAGCGGAAAACCCCCGCCTGAGCGGGGGTTTCTTCCTTGCTGGGGTACCTGGACTCGAACCAAGAACAACTGAACCAGAATCAGCCGTGTTGCCAATTACACCATACCCCAAGGGCGAAAGCGAGGCCTCGCACCGAGGTTCAAGCTTACCCGAGCAGCAAGGAGAAGGCGAATCGAATCGGCTCGGGCGTGGCGAACCCCGCCGCTCTACACCGTGACGACCTGTCCCGACTGTGTCGGCCGGATCCACGGGCCGAGGTCGAAGCCCTGATCGCGTGCGGTGTCGAGGAAGGTCTGCTCCACGGCATCCGTGATCTGGGACTCCCGGGCCAGAAGCCACAGATGTCGGTGATCGGGTGTACCCACCAGGGCGTGCCGGTAGTCGTCGTCCACTCGCAGTACCCAGTAATCCGCCTTCGTGAAGGGGATCCACCGCAGCGCCTCCGGCAGGAACGTCACCTGCAAGCGTCCGGCATGCTCCGCATCCGGCACTCCCTGCCCCAGCGCCTGCGTGGGCCGCCCCTCCTCGTCCAGGCAGCGGTTGTCCACCCGCACCGTGCCGTCATCGTTCATCGAGTACTCGGCGGTCACGTCAGAGGCGCCGTCGTCTTCGAAGCGCAACGGCAGCCTGCCGATCTCGAACCACAGGCCCAGATAGCGTCGCAGCTCGAGTGCGGGTACAGAATGCACTTGGTCGCTCATCATGCTTCTCCTCTGCTCCTGCATCAGACTACGGACCCAGGCACAGCAGCAGAACGGGGTTGCATCGACCCTGTTGCGGAGGCAGCGGATGCTGCCACGCGGATGAGCTCGATCTCACCGCCCGAGGACGGTCACCAGCGCGCGCAGGCGCTTCAGCGTCTCGTCCTTGCCCAGCAGCTCCATCGACTCGAACAGCGGCGGAGACACGCGGCGTCCGGTCAGCGCCACGCGCGGCGGGCCGTACGCGACGCGCGGCTTCAGACCGAGGTCGTCCACGAGCGAAGCAGAGAGCGCCGTCTGCACGGCATCCGGGGTGAACGCCTCCACCGGCTCGAGCGCGGCGACGCACGCCTCCAGCACCTCGGCGGCGTTCGCGGGCAGGCCCTTCATGGCGTCCGCCTCGTAGGTCACCTCGTCGGTGAACAGGAAGCCCAGCATCCCCGGCGCCTCGCCCAGCAGCTGCATGCGCTCCTGCACCAGCGGGGCGGCGCGGAATGCCAGCACGATCTGCTCGTGCGTGGGCTCGGCCGCGCCGAACACTCCGGCATCCGCCAGATAGGGCAGCATCCGCTCGGCGAAGTCCTTGCCGTCCAGCTGACGGATGTGGTCGCCGTTGATCGACTCGGCCTTCTTCTGGTCGAAGCGGGCCGGGTTCGGGTTGACGTCGACGATGTCGAACGCCTGGATGAACTCCTCCAGCGAGAACACGTCGCGGTCGGGGCCGATCGACCAGCCCAGCAGCGCCAGGTAGTTCAGCAGGCCCTCGTGGATGAAGCCGCGCTCGCGGTGCAGGAACAGGTCGGCCTGCGGGTCGCGCTTGGACAGCTTCTTGTTGCCGGTCTCGCCGAGCACCAGCGGCATGTGCGCGTAGCGCGGCACGAAACTCGCGACGCCGGCCTTGATCAGCGCGTCGTAGAGCACCAGCTGACGGGCCGTGGACGGCATGATGTCCTCGCCGCGCAGCACGTGCGTGATGCCCATCAGGGCGTCATCGACCGGGTTCACGAAGGTGTACAGGGGCTGCCCGTTCGGGCGCACGAGCACGTAGTCGGGGAACGAGCCGGCCGGGAAGGTGACCTCGCCGCGGATCAGGTCGACGAAGGTGAGGTCCTCATCGGGCACCCGCAGGCGCAGCGCCGGCTGCCGCCCCTCGGCGCGGAACGCGGCCTTCTGCTCGTCGGTGAGGTCGCGGTCGAAGTTGTCGTAGCCGAGCTGCTTGGCGCGGCCGTTCGCCTCGTTGCGCGCATCGATCTCCTCGGCCGTGGAGAAGCTCTCGTACACCGCGCCCGAGGCCTTCAGCTTCTCGATCACGTCGCGATAGATGTCCTGGCGCAGCGACTGCCGGTACGGGGCGTGCGGGCCGCCGACCTCGACGCCCTCGTCCCAGTCGATCTTCATCCAGGTGAGCGCGTCGACCAGCTGGCGGAAGCTCTCCTCGCTGTCGCGGGCCGCGTCGGTGTCCTCGATGCGGAAGATCAGCTTGCCGCCGTTGTGCCGCGCGTACGCCCAGTTGAACAGCGCCGTGCGCACCATGCCGACGTGCGGCAGGCCGGTCGGCGAAGGGCAGAAGCGCACGCGGATGTCGGATCCGGTCGCGGTGGTGGTGAGGGGATGCACGGTAGCCATATCCCCTCGATTCTATCCGGGGCGGATGCCGCGCCCGAGACGGCTCAGCGCACCCGCTCGACGGCGATCGCAGCCGTCTGCGTGTGCGGCACGGCGCCGCCGTCGGAGAGCTCTGCGGCGAGGCGCTCGAACGCCCGGCGGAACCGGACGCGCCCGGCCCCGTCGAGTCCCGCGTAGAACGCGCCGGCACCGGCCACTCCCCCTTCGACCGACCGCCACAGCGCGTCGATGCTGGGACGCCAGGTCCAGGTGAGCTCGGTCACCTTGGGATGCCAGCCGGCATCGCGCAGCATCCGATCGAACCCGGGCGCCGTGCGCGCGAAGTCCCTGTCGGCGGGAAGACGACCGCCGGCGACCGGCGTCAGCCCGGACAGCGCCGTCACCTCGGCCCAGAAGGACGATGGGGATGCCGACCAGGTGGTCGCGATCACGACCCCCCGCGCGATGCGGCGCAGCTCGGCCGCGCCGGCGCGCGGGTCGGCCACGTGATTGAGCACGAAGTTCGCCACCACCGCGTCGAAGGCGTCGTCGGCGAACGGCAGCGCGGGCAGCGCCCCGTCGACGATGTCGAGATCCGGATGCTGCCGCACAGCCGCCTCGCGCATGCTGCGCTCCGGCTCGCACGCGGTCACCCGCCACCCGGCATCCCGCCACGCCGCGGCGAGGCGCCCGTCGCCCGCACCGGCATCCAGCAGCGAACGCCCGCGCGCCGCACCGGCGAGCTCCCGGAGCCGAGGCCCCGTGCCCGCGCACAGGTCCGCGTACGACGACGCGTACGCTTCACCCGTGCCGGCCCAGCTCATGCGGTCTCGCGGATCCGGCCCAGCGGGGACAGCGCCGTGATCGCGATGACGAACGCCAGGGCGACGATGCCGAGCCCGGCGTAGTCGAACGTCGTCAGCACCCACCCGGCCGCGGCGGCCCCGATCGCGGCGGTCAGACTCATCAGGGAGTCGCTGATGCCCTGGCGACGCGGACGCATCTCGACCGTGGACGACTCGGTCAGCAGCGCCGCGCCGGCGACGGTCGCAGCGCTCCACCCCAGCCCGAGCAGGATCAGGGCGATCATCACGCCCGCGGGCGACCGCCCGGCGAAGATGGCGATGATCAGCGATGCCGCGAGAACGGCCTGGCCCAGCAGCACCACCCGCACCCGCCCCCAGCGATCGGAGAGGATGCCGAACACCGGCGAGAGTCCGTACATGCCCGCCACGTGCAGCGCGATCGTGATGCCGACCAGCAGTGTCACGTCGGTCTCGCTGGTCATCGCCCCGTGCAGGTCGTGCGCCATGTGCTTCAGGTGAATCGGAGTCATCGCCATCACCGACGCCATCACCGCGTGCGAGCCGGAGACCGCGAAGATCGCGTAGCGGGCGCTGACCGGGCGATCCACCCCGGCGCCCAGCGGTGACGAGGTCGGGTGCGTGGCCGCCAGGCTCAGCGCGGTCAGCAGCGGGTCGGGCCGCAGAGCGAGCAGGTACAGCACGAGCGCTGCGATCTGCGCGATCAGCGAAAACAGGTACGAGCCGGTCAGCGGCGGCATCCCGATCGCCTCTCCGACGATCTCGCCCGGCGTGAGCAGCAGCGGCCCGGCCACCCCGCCCACGGTCGTGGACCACACGACCACCGACAGGTCACGGGCGCGATGCTGCGGCGACGCGAGGTCGGTCGCCGCGAACCGCGACTGCAGATTGCCCGCATTGCCCATGCCGACCATGACGATGCCGACCAGCAGCAGCGGGAACACCCGCAGTGCGGCCGCCGTGATCACGGTCACGACACCGACCAGCGCCAGGAGGTTGCCCGCGGTCAGCGAGAGCCTGCGCCCGCGACGGGCGGCGAAGCGCGCGAGCGGGATGGCGAAGGCCGCGGCGCCCAGCGTGACGGATGCCGTCGCCAGGCCCGACAGCGCATCGTCACCGGACAGGTCGGCTGCCAGAAGCGCCCCGAGGGACACGGTCGCACCGAAGGCGATGCCGCCGAGCACCTGCCCGACCGAGAGGATGCGCACCGTGCGGCGCTGGAGCGCGGTGACCTCGTCGAGGGTGACGGCCCTGCTCACGGGGTCGCGACCGCGTCGCGCACCGGGTTGCCCAGGATGCCGATGCCCGGGACCTCGACCTCGATCGTGTCGCCCGCGACGACAGGTCCCACGCCTGCGGGCGTTCCGGTCATGATCACGTCGCCCGGGAGCAGAGTGAACGCTGCGGAGGCGTAGGAGATGATGTCGGCGACCGAGTGGATCATGTCGGTCAGCGGCGCCTGCTGGCGCACCTCGCCGTTCACCCGGGTCTCGATGCGAGCCGACGCCGCATCGAACTCCGTCTCGATCACCGGGCCCAGCGGGCAGAAGGTGTCGAAGCCCTTGCCCCGGGTCCACTGGCCGTCCTTGCGCTGGATGTCGCGCGCTGTGAAGTCATTGCCCACGGTGTACCCGAAGACGTGGTCCAGGGCGTCCTCGGCCTTCACGTTCTTGGCGATGCGACCGATCACGACCGCCAGCTCGCCCTCGAACTCGGTGCGCTCCGAGATCGCCGGGCGCAGGATCGCGTCGCCGGGGCCGATCACCGAGGTGTTCGGCTTCAAGAACAGCAGCGGCTCCTCGGGGGCGACGTTGCCGAACTCTGCGGCGTGCTCGTGGTAGTTGCGGCCCACGCATACCACCTTGGAGCGCGGGATCACAGGAGCCAGCAGCGCCGCGTCGGCGAGCGGCACGCGCTCCCCCGTCGTCTCGAATCCGGCGAACATCGGGTCGCCCGCGAGCACGACCAGGTCTCCCTCGTCGACGATGCCGAACCGGATGCTCTCGTTGTGGCTGAACCGTGCGATCTTCACCGCAACAGCCTATCCACCCCGCGCTCCCCGCGCTCCCCGCGCTTCCCGCGTCGAGACCCCTCCTGACTGCCGAGACCCCTCGTGAATGGCGTTGTTCAGCAGGGGTCTCGACAACCGAGAGGGGTCTCGACGGAAGGGGTCAGACGTCCAGGCGCAGCAGCCAGCCGTGCGTGTCCTCGCGGCGGCCGTACTGGATGTCGGTGAGTTCCTCGCGCAGCGACAAGGCCAGCTCTCCGACCGGCTGGGGCTCCTCGAAGCCCTCGCCGACGAGCGCGCCGATCGGGGTGACCACCGCAGCGGTGCCGCAGGCGAACACCTCGACGATGTCGCCGGACGCCACGCCCTGACGCCACTCGTCCAGCGACACCGGTCGACGCTCGACGGTCAGGCCGCGGTCCTCGGCCAGCTGCAACAGCGAGTCGCGCGTGATGCCCTCCAGGATCGAGTCCGACGCCGGGGTGACGATGCGGCCGTCCTTGAACACGAACACCACGTTCATGCCGCCGAGCTCCTCGACGTTCCGCTCCGCGTCGAGGAAGACGACCTGGTCGCAGCCCTTCTCGTACGCCTCGGCCTGCGGCAACAGGCTGGATGCGTAGTTGCCGCCGGTCTTGGCGGCGCCGGTGCCGCCCTTGCCCGCACGGGCGTAGTCCTCGCTGAGCCAGATGCGCACCGGCTTCACACCGCCGGTGAAGTAGGCGCCGGCGGGCGAGGCGATCAGGTAGTACGCCACCTTCTTCGCGGGGCGCACGCCCAGGAACGCCTCCTTGGCGAACATGAACGGCCGCAGGTACAGGCTCTGATCGGCGCCCGACGGCACCCAGGAGCCGTCGACCGCCACCAGCTCGCGGATCGACTGGATGAAGTGCTCCGTGGGCAGCTCGGGCAGCGCCAGGCGGCGCGCACTGCGCTGCAGACGGGCCGCATTGCGGTCGGGACGGAAGGTGTGCACCGAGCCGTCGGCATGCCGGTAGGCCTTGATGCCCTCGAAGATCTCCTGCCCGTAGTGCAGCACCGCGGCTGCCGGATCGAGCGAGATGGGGCCGTAGGGCTGCACCCGCGGACGATGCCAGCCGCCGTTCTCGGACCAGCAGATGTCGACCATGTGATCGGTGAAGTGAACGCCGAATCCAGGATTCTGCAGGATCTCCTCGCGCTGAGCCGGGCTCTTGGCGGCGAGGTTCTTCGTCACGGCGAAGGTCAGAGGTGCGGTGGTGGTGTCGGTCATGTCTGTCCTCGTTCGAATGCGGCGGCGGTGCGCGCGTACTGTCAGATTACGCCTGCAGCAGGGCGATCACGGCGTCGCCGGTCTCGCTGGTGCTGCGGCTGCCCGTGCGGGCGGCGATGTCCTGCTCGACGGCGCGCTGCACGCGCGCGGCCTCGTCGCGCAGCCCGAGGTGATCGAGCAGCATCGCGACGGACAGGATGGCGGCCGTGGGGTCGGCCTTCTGCTGCCCCGCGATGTCGGGCGCCGAACCGTGCACGGGCTCGAACATCGAGGGAGAGGTGCCGTCCGGGTTGATGTTGCCGGAGGCCGCCAGGCCGATGCCGCCGGTGACGGCGCCGGCCAGATCGGTGAGGATGTCGCCGAAGAGGTTGTCCGTGACGATCACGTCGAAGCGCGACGGATCGGTCACCAGGAAGATGGTGGCCGCGTCGACGTGCAGGTAGTCGACACTCACGTCGGGATGCTCGGATGCCACGTGGTCGACGATCCGCTTCCAGATCGCCCCGGCGTGCACGAGCACGTTGGTCTTGTGCACGAGTGTCAGCTTGCGGCGGCGACGCTCGGCGAGTTCGAACGCGTGGCGCACGACGCGCTCCACGCCGAAGGCGGTGTTGACGCTGGTCTCGTTGGCGACCTCGTGCGGGGTGCCCTTGCGGATGCTGCCGCCGTTGCCCACGTACGGACCCTCGGTGCCCTCCCGGACGACCACGAAGTCGATCTCGCCGGGGTTCGCGAGCGGCCCGGGCGCTCCTGCGAACAGCTTGGAGGGACGCAGGTTCACGTAGTGGTCCAGCTCGAAGCGCAGCTTCAGCAGCAGCCCTCGCTCGATGTTGGCGTCCTTCAGGCGCAGGTCGCCGGGCACTCCCCCAACAGCGCCGAGCAAGATCGCGTCGTGCGAGCGGATGGCGTCGAGATCGGCATCCGTCAGCGTGTCGCCGGTCGCGAGGTAGCGGTCGGCTCCGAGCGAGAACGGCGTCTTCTCGAACGCGACGTCGCTGCTCGCGGTCACGGTGTCGAGCACGCGCTCGGCCTGGGCGATGACCTCCGGTCCGATCCCGTCCCCGGGGATGACAGCCAGCTTCACGACGCGCGACATGGAACTCCCTTGCACCACGAGCCGCGACGCCGGTCGCCGCGGACGTGGCTCCAGCGTAGTCGCGACGGGACACCGCCTCCGACCGCGAGTCGCCGGGCGACACCGCGCCGTCGCGACTCCTGGATCCGGATCAGACCTCGGTGATCTCGATCTGACGGAACAGGTCGGCCTCGATCGCTGCGCTCACATCGGCGAGCAGGTCGTCGGTGACCGGCGAGTCCAGCGTCAGCACGGCGAGCGCCTGCGCGCCGGCCGCCTCGCGGGCGATCTGCATGCCGGCGATGTTGATCCCCGCCTCGCCGAACTTCTGGCCGTACACGGCCACGATGCCCGGCCGGTCGGTGTAGGTCATCACGACGTGGTGCTTCTCGATCGGCAGCTCGATCGCGTGACCGTTGATCGCGACCAGCTTCTCGATCTGCTTCGGACCCGTCAGCGTTCCCGACACCGCCAGCTGGGAGCCGTCCGAGAGCGCCCCCCGCAGCGTGATAACGTTGCGGTACTCCTCGCTGATCTCGTCCTGCAGCAGGCGCACGGCGACGCCGCGCTGCTCGGCCAGCAGAGGAGCGTTCACGTACGACACGGTCTCGCTGACGATGTTGGTGAACACGCCCTTGAGCGCGGCGAGCTCGAGCACGCTCACGTCGTAGTCGTTCAGCTCGCCGTGCACCTCGACGTCCAGGCTGGTCAGCGGCGACTGCGACAGCGCCGAGAAGATCTGGCCGAGCTTCTCGACCAGGGCGATGCCCGGCCGCACATACGGGTCGATCACGCCGCCGGCGACGTTCACGGCATCCGGCACCAGGTCTCCGCCCAGCGCGAGACGCACCGACCGTGCGACCGACACCCCCGCCTTCTCCTGCGCCTCTTCCGTGCTGGCGCCCAGGTGCGGCGTGACGATCACGTTCGGCAGCCCCAGCAGCGCGCGCGCCGTGCTGTCCTCAGCGGGCGGCTCCGAGGTGAACACGTCCAGTCCGGCACCGGCGATCTCGCCGGCGACGAGCGCCTCGTGCAGGTCGGCCTCGTCGATCAGGCCGCCGCGGGCCACGTTGACGACGAACGCGGTCGGCTTCATGGCGGCGAACTGCGCCGCCGCGATCATTCCCGTGGTCTCGGGCGTCTTGGGCATGTGGATGGTGAGGAAGTCCGCCTCGGCGACCAGCTCGTCGAGCGAGACCAGCTGCACGCCCAGCTGCTGCGCACGGGCGCTGGTGACGTAGGGGTCGTATGCGATGACGCGCATGTCGAAGGCGTTCAGGCGCGCGGCGACCAGCGCGCCGATGCGGCCGAGCCCGACGATGCCGACCGTCTTCTCGAACAGCTCGGCACCGGTGAACGAGCTGCGCTTCCAGGCGCCGCCGGCCAGGGAGGCGTGTGCGGCCGGGATGCGGCGGGCGAGACTGAGGATGTGCCCGATGGTCAGCTCCGCCGCAGAGACGATGTTCGAGGTCGGCGCGTTCACGACCATGACGCCCGCGGTGGTGGCGGCCTTGATGTCGACGTTGTCCAGGCCCACGCCGGCGCGCGCGATGACCTTCAGCTTCGGCGCGTGCGAGAGCGCCTCGGCGTCGACCTTGGTCGCGGAGCGCACCAGGATGGCATCCGCGTCGGCGAGCGCCGCGAACAGCGCCTCGCGGTCGGTGCCGTCGACGCTCCGCACCTCGAAGTCGGGGCCGAGTGCCTCGATCGTCGCGGGCGAGAGCACCTCTGCGAGGAGGACGACGGGCTTGGATGCGGACTGATTCGGCACAGGTATCCTTCGGGGCAGCACACGGTGGATGGCAGTCGATGCGCCGCACGCCGTCGGGGCGCGATCGGGACACACTCTACCCGAGCGACGCGCGGGCCCCGCCTCGTGTGACGGTGGGCTGCGCGGTCAGGATCCGGTGAGGGCGTCGAGGTTGCGGATGACGTAGCCGAACGTGTCCAGCAGGAACACCGCGCTCAGCCCCAGACCGGTGAGCAGCGTCAGGACGAACGCCCCGATGGAGCGTCGCCGTGTCAGCGCCAGCACGATGGCGAACACCACCACGGCGACGGCCGCGGGCAGCAGGAGGATCAGCCAGCCGTACCCGCTCATCCCTCCTGTGGAGAGCCTGATCGCGTAGAAGACCGCGGTCCAGATGATGAAGCCGTAGGCGAGTCCTGCGATGCCGGTGATGAACCCGCGCAGCAGACCGCGCAGACCCCGGGGCCGAGCGGACTCGCTCCGCGGCGACGACGGTTCGACGCTCACAGGACTCCCCCTCCCCCTGAGACGACGAACGGCCAGGGCACCAGCAGCACCGCACCGGCGATCAGCCACACGATGCGCACCCATCCCTTCGCACCGCGGGTGAGGACGAGCACCGCCGCGAACCACAGCGCGGGGGCGAGCACCGCCAGCCACAGTGCACCCTGATAGAGGAGCACCGGAAGCGTGAACGTGACCGGCAGCTGCATCCCCACCCCGCCCAGGATCCAGCCGACGGTGTACAGCAGGTAGACGCCGCCCAGGATGCCGAGCGCCACCAGGCTCGCGGTACTGAGCCCGCCCGGCTCGCGGTCGTTTTCGGCATCCGCACCGCCGGACGGAACGGCGACCGGGTCCGGGAGCGCCGGGGCGGGATCCATGGTCGGGCGATCAGCGGGCGCGGGCTCTTCAGCCGCGGCATCCGCTCGACGCGGTTCCCGAGGCCGCCTCAGCGGACGCTGCGCCTCGAGCGCGTCGTCACCGTCCCAGCTCAGGGCCTCGTCGTCGCCGTCGGATCTCATCGCTCCAGCGTACCTACGCCGGGCCCCGCGCCCCATTATGCTCAGGGGCGACACCACACCGGGAGGAAAAGTGGCAGAGAGCAGCAAGAACGCCGGCGGCGCGCCCGCCGAGCGCACCTGGGCCCCCACGGCCGAGGCCAAGAAGAAGGCGACCACGTTCCGCTGGATCGCCGCGGCGCTGTGGGCCGTCGCCATCGTCGGCGAGGCCGTCGGGATCTTCTGGCTGCTCAGGCAGCGCGAGTACACCGGTGAGGACGGCACGTTCGTGCGCGATGCCGACACCGGGCGCCTCACCGAGCAGGGCGTCACCGCGTCGTTCCCGCAGTGGGCGTTCATCACGCTGCTGGTGCTGCTCGTCGTGATCGCCGCGCTCTCGATCACCGGATCGGTGCTGTGGAAGAAGGCGAACCACCTCGACCCCGCCAAGAAGTCCGACACCGTGCGCTTCTTCGTGCAGAACCAGCTGGGCGCGATCATCGCGATCATCGCGTTCGTGCCGCTGATCATCCTGATCTTCCTGAACAAGGACATGGACAAGGGGCAGAAGACCACGGCCGGCATCGTCGGCATCGTGCTCGCGGCCGTCGCCGTGTTCCTCGGCATCGACTTCGCCCCGGCCTCCCAGGAGCAGTACAACGCCGACCAGTCCGCCGTGATCCAGCTGCTCGGCCACGACGAGGTGACCTGGGTGGCCGGCGGCTCGGTGTACCACGTGTGCGACCAGGTGTCCGACCTGCAGACCGGCAGCGAGATCCACACCGGCACGACCGCCGAGGCGATCGCCGAGCACAAGGAGCGCCTCACGCTGAAGTTCGTCTCCGAGCTCGAGAAGTGCGGCCTTCCCGTGCCGGAGAACTCCTCCGAGATCGTCGACGCGCTGCGCCAGATCCAGGGCGGGCAGACCGACGTCGCGTTGCCGGCTCCCGTGTGGGGCGAGGGCGTCACGCCGCCGATCGAGGTGAAGGACGCCGCTCCCGCCGCGAGCTGACCGATCCCTCCCCCATCGGGGAACGAAGAAGCGGGCGTCCCTGACGGGGCGCCCGCTTGTTCGTGCTTTCGGATCAGCGCGCGGCGCTGCCCTCGACGTAGTCCTCGTCAGCCTGCTTCCACGCGAACAGCGCGCGCAGCTCCTTGCCGGTGGTCTCGATCGGGTGGCCCTGCTCCTTCTCGCGAAGTGCCAGGAACTCGGCGGCGCCGTTGTCCTGATCGTCGATGAAGCGCTTGGCGAACGCGCCCGACTGGATGTCGGCGAGCACGCCCTGCATCCGCTCCTTCACGCCGGCGTCGATGACGCGCGGGCCGGAGACGTAGTCGCCGAACTCGGCCGTGTCGGAGATCGACCAGCGCTGCTTGGCGATGCCGCCCTCCCACATCAGGTCCACGATGAGCTTGAGCTCGTGCAGCACCTCGAAGTAGGCGATCTGCGGCTGGTAGCCGGCCTCGGTGAGCGTCTCGAAGCCGGCCTGCACCAGGTGGCTCACGCCGCCGCAGAGCACGGCCTGCTCGCCGAACAGGTCGGTCTCGGTCTCCTCGGTGAAGGTCGTCTTGATCACGCCCGCGCGGGTGCCGCCGATCGCCTTGGCGTACGACAGCGCGAGAGCCCACGCGCCGCCGGATGCGTCGCGCTCGACGGCGATGATGTCCGGGATGCCGCGGCCGGCGACGAACTCGCGGCGCACCGTGTGGCCGGGCGCCTTCGGCGCGATGAGGATGACGTCGACGCCCTCGGGCGCGTCGATGTAGCCGAAGCGGATGTTGAAGCCGTGCGCGAAGGCCAGCGCCTTGCCCGCGGTCAGCTTGTCCTTGATCGACTCGTTGTAGATCGTGCGCTGGTGCTGGTCGGGCGCGAGGATCATGATCACGTCGGCCCACTCGGTGGCGTCGGCGACCGTCTTGACGGGGAAGCCCGCCTCCTCGGCCTTGGCGATCGACTTCGAGCCCTCCTTGAGGGCGATCGCGACCTCGACGCCGGAGTCGCGCAGGTTCATCGCGTGGGCGTGGCCCTGCGAGCCGTAGCCGACGATGGCGACCTTCTTGCCCTGGATGATCGACAGATCCGCGTCGTCGTCATAGAAGATCTCGGTGCTCACGGTGTGTTTCTCCTTGGTTGTGGTTCTGAAGATGAAGAAGGGTCAGCTGCGCAGGACGCGCTCGGTGATGCTCTTGCCGCCGCGGCCGATCGCGAGCAGACCCGACTGGGCCAGCTCCTTGATGCCGAAGGGCTCGAGAGCCCGCAGCAGCGCCTGCACCTTGCCCTGGTCGCCGGTGACCTCGACCACCAGCGCGTCGGGCGCGTAGTCCACGACGGAGGCGCGGAACAGGTTCACGACTTCGAGCACGTTCGAGCGGGTGTTGTTGTCCGTGCGCACCTTGATGAGCATGTGCTCGCGCTGCACCGACGACGACTGCTCCAGCTCGACGATCTTGATCACGTTGACCAGCTTGTTCAGCTGCTTCGTGACCTGCTCCAGCGGCAGCTCGTCCACGTCGACCACGACGGTGATCCGGGAGATCCCGGTCACCTCGGTGACGCCGACCGCCAGGGACTCGATGTTGAAGCCGCGACGGGCGAACAGTCCCGCGACACGGGTCAGGATGCCGGGGGTGTCCTCCACCAGCAGGCTCAGCACATGCGATGCCATGGGTCAGTCCTCCTGCTCGAAGGCCGGCGCGTGGTCACGCGCGTACTGGACGTAGCTGTTGCTGACCCCCTGGGGGACCATCGGCCACACCATGGCATCCGCACTGACCACGAAGTCGATGACCACAGGGCGATCATTCGTCTCGAGTGCCAGCTTGATGGCGGCATCCACCTCGTCCTCGCTCTCCACCCGGATGGCCAGGCAGCCGTATGCTTCGGCGAGCTTGACGAAGTCGGGGATCCGCACGGTGCCGTGCCCGGTGTTGAGGTCGGTGTTCGAGTGGCGGCCGTCGTAGAACAGCGTCTGCCACTGCCGCACCATGCCCAGCGAGGAGTTGTTGATGATCGCGACCTTGATCGGGATGTCGTTGATGACGCAGGTCGCCAGCTCCTGATTGGTCATCTGGAAGCATCCGTCGCCGTCGATCGACCACACCACGCGGTCGGGCTCGGCGACCTTGGCGCCCATGGCCGCCGGCACCGAGTAGCCCATGGTGCCCGCACCGCCGGAGTTCAGCCAGGAGTTGGGTCGCTCGTACTTGATGAACTGCGCGGCCCACATCTGGTGCTGGCCCACACCCGCGGCGTAGACGCCCTCGGGTCCGGTCAGCTCGCCGATGCGCTGGATCACGTGCTGCGGCGAGAGCAGGCCGTCGCTGGTGGGTGCGAAGCCGAGCGGGAACTCGGCCTTCAGCCCGTCCAGGTACGACCACCACTCCTCAGTGTCGGGCTCGGCGCCCGCGATCGTGCCGCGGAAGGCGGTGTCCAGGTCGACCAGCACGTCGCGCACATCGCCGACGATCGGCACGTCGGCGGTGCGGATCTTCGAGATCTCCGCCGGGTCGATGTCGACGTGCACGACCTTCGCCTTCGGGGCGAACAGCGCCACCCGGCCGGTGACGCGGTCGTCGAAGCGTGCGCCCAGGGAGACGATCAGGTCGGCCTCCTGCAGCGCGAGCACCGCGGGCACGGTGCCGTGCATCCCCGGCATGCCGAGGTGCTGCGGATGCGAGTCCGGGAACGCACCACGGGCCATCAGCGTCGTCACGACGGGAGCGCCGGTGGACTCGGCGAGCACCCGCAGCTCCTCGGACGCGCGGCCGCGGATGACGCCACCGCCGACGTACAGCACCGGCTTCTTCGCCTCGGCGAGCAGCGCGGCGGCCGCCTGGATCTGCTTGCCGTGCGCTTTGGTCACCGGGCGGTAGCCGGGCAGCTCCACCTTGGGCGGCCAGACGAACGGCGCGATGGCCTGCTGTGCATCCTTGGTGATGTCGACGAGCACCGGACCGGGCCGGCCCGTCGAGGCGATCTCGAAGGCCGCGGCGATCGCCCCGGGGATGTCCTCGGCGCGCTTGACCAGGAAGGAGTGCTTGGTCACCGGCATCGTGATGCCGACGATGTCGGCCTCCTGGAACGCGTCCGTGCCCATCAGGGTGGAGAACACCTGCCCGGTGATGGCGACCAGCGGCACCGAGTCCATGTAGGCGTCGGCGATGGCGGTGACGAGGTTGGTCGCGCCAGGGCCGGAGGTCGCGATGCACACGCCCACCTTCCCGGATGCCGAGGCGTAGCCCTCGGCCGCATGACCGGCGCCCTGTTCGTGCCGCACGAGGATGTGCCGCAGCTCGGAGGCGTCCATCAGCGGGTCGTACACCGGAAGGATCGCCCCGCCGGGAAGACCGAAGACATCGGTGACCCCGAGCTTCTCGAGCGATCGGACGACGGCCTCGGCACCCGAGAGCTCGGGAGCGGCTGCGGTGCGGGCCGGCGGACGGGGCACGGCCGGTGCGGAGTCGGGAGGTGTCATGTCTTTCCTCTTGATGATCGTGATGAGTCGTACCCCGGTCGGGAGCGGCGGGTGCCCTCTCGGGCTCAGCCGGTGACCGCGCCCTGCGCGGCGGAGCGCACGAGACGGGAGTACTTGGCGAGGACGCCACGGGTATAGCGCGGGGGAAGGGGCTCCCAGCCCTCACGGCGGGAGCTCAGCTCTGCCTCCTCGACGAGTAGCTCGAGAGAGCGAGCCGCGATATCGACCCGTATCAGATCACCATCGCGCACGAAGGCGATGGGACCTGCGTCCACCGCTTCGGGTGCTATGTGGCCGATGCACAGGCCGGTTGTGCCGCCTGAGAATCGTCCGTCCGTCAAGAGTAGTACATCTTTTCCGAGGCCCGCGCCCTTGATGGCGCCGGTGATCGCGAGCATCTCCCGCATCCCCGGCCCACCCTTGGGCCCCTCGTACCGGATGACGACGACGTCGCCCGCCGTGATCTCGCCGGCGGCCAGGGCATCCATGGCGGCGCGCTCGCGCTCGAACACCCGGGCCGGTCCCTCGAACACGTCGGCGTCGAAGCCGGCCGACTTCACGACGGCGCCCTCGGGCGCCATCGAGCCGTGCAG
The DNA here is from genome assembly GCF_031844385.1 of Microbacterium sp. ARD32. NCBI lineage: Bacteria > Bacillati > Actinomycetota > Actinomycetes > Micrococcales > Microbacteriaceae > Microbacterium > Microbacterium sp. ARD32. The sequence continues at coordinate 1,074,976 of NZ_JAUZVD010000001.1, read as the reverse complement.
GATCGTGATGCCGCCGGAGGAGTGGATCGGGTTGTCGAAGGTGCGGATGACCTCGCCGTCGATGGGATCGGGGTCGAGTTCGCGCAGGTTCTCGGCGACCGTCTTGCCGGTGACGGTGAGCGCGTCGCCGTGCAGCAGGCCCTCGTCGAGCATCGCCTTCATGATCACCGGGATGCCGCCGTGACGGTCGACGTCGTTCATGACGTACTGGCCGAACGGCTTCAGGTCGCCGACGTGCGGGGTGCGGTCGCCGATGCGGTTGAAGTCGTGCAGGCTCAGCTCGACGCCGGCCTCGTTCGCGATGGCGAGCAGGTGCAGCACGACGTTGGTCGAGCCGCCCAGCGCCATCGCGAGCGAGATGGCATTCTCGAACGACTCCTTGGTGAGGATGTCCCTGGTGGTGATGCCCTGGCGGAGCAGGTTCACCACGGCCTCGCCGGAGCGGTGCGCGAAGTAGTCGCGGCGCCGATCGGCGGACGGCGGAGCGGCGGAGCCGGGGATGCTGAGGCCGAGCGCCTCGGCGACGGATGCCATGGTGTTGGCGGTGTACATGCCGCCGCAGGCGCCCTCACCGGGTGCGAACGCGCACTCGATGCGCTTGAGGTCCTCTTCGGTCATGCGGCCGGCGCGACACGCGCCGACGCCCTCGAAGGAGTCGATGATGGTGATGTCCTTCTCGGTGCCGTCCGAGAGCTTGACCCAGCCCGGGGCGATGGATCCGGCGTACAGGAACACGCTGGACAGACCGAGGCGCGCGCTGGCCATCAGCATGCCGGGGATCGACTTGTCGCAGCCGGCCAGCAGCACGCTGCCGTCCAGGCGCTCGGCCATCATCACCGTCTCGACGGAGTCGGCGATGACCTCGCGCGAGACCAGCGAGAAGTGCATGCCCTCGTGGCCCATCGAGATGCCGTCCGAGACCGAGATCGTGCCGAACTGCAGCGGGTAGCCGCCGCCGGCGTGCACGCCCTCCTTCGCTCCCTGGGCGAGCCGGTCCAGGCTCAGGTTGCACGGGGTGATCTCGTTCCAGCTCGACGCGATGCCGATCTGCGGCTTGTCCCAGTCCTCGTCGCCCATGCCGACAGCGCGGAGCATGCCCCGCGAGGTGGTGGCTTCGATGCCGTCGGTGACGACCCAGCTGCGCGGCTTGATGTCGATTTCGGCTGACGCGCCGGGCGCGCCCGAGTGTGCTTCGTGGGAGGACATGACGGAAGTCTATTCCCGCCCGGCGGCGCGCTCGTCCGCGATGACACCGAGGAGCGCGGCGATCTGCTGCGGGGACCGCACGCGCAGCGCGGCCGCCGTGTCGCCCGCACCCACGCGCACACCGAGATCGTCGGCGCCCAGCACCCGCAGACCGTCCTCGTCGGTCACGTCGTCGCCCGCGAACAGCACTCCGGTGGCGCCGGTGCGGGCGCGCAGCGCCGTGATCGCGGCATCCTTCCCCTCGTGCCGGGAGGAGAACTCCAGGATGCGATCGCCGGTGCGCCGGCGCCACCTGGCCGCGCGTCTGGCCATCACCTCGTCGACCGCGGTGAACGCCGCGCGCTCGACGGCGGGATCGGCGGGGCGACCGTGGATGCCGACGCCGAAGGTCTTGCGCTCCAGTTCCACGCCCGGGTACCGCGTCAGCAGCGGCTCGAGCTCATCGAAGAGGGACTCGCGCAGCGCGCGCTCCTGCTCCGTCTCGACGATCTCCGCCTCTCCCTCTCCCGGAAACCAGTACTGGGCGCCGTGCGAGCCGGCCAGGATCACCTTCGAGTCGTCGTCGTGCTCGGCGATCTCGCGCAGGTGCGTCAGGCTGCGCCCGGACACGTACGCGACGGACGTGTCGGGCATGAGCGCCAGGCGCTGCACGGCATCCGCGATCTCCGGAAGCGCCCGCGCGCTCATCGGGTCGGCGACGAGGGCGGATGCCGTGCCGTCGAAGTCCAGGGCGACCAGCAGCACCCGGGTGCGGGCGATCGCCGTGACCTGCGGATCGGGGGCGCCGGGGGTCCAGACGCGAGTCATGCGTGCTCCTCGTCGTGCGGCCGGCGGTGACGGGCCGCGTGCTCGAGCGCCTTCAGGAAGGACTGCGACCAGGCGGTGACGTCGTGCTCGAGCACGCGCTTGCGCAACCAGCGCATCCGGCGGCTCTGCTCCTGGCGCGGCATCTCGATCGCCGCGAGAATGGCATCCTTCACCCCCTCGATGTCGTGGGGGTTCACGCGCACGGCCTGGCGAAGCTCATCGGCCGCTCCGGTGAACTCGCTGAGCACGAGCACGCCGCGATTGTCGGCGCGGGTGGCCACGTACTCCTTGGCGACCAGGTTCATCCCGTCGCGCAGCGCGGTGACGAGCATCACATCCGCCGCGAGGTACATGGCCACCATCTCCTCGCGGGGGAAGCCCTGGTGCAGGTACCGGATGGCGGTGTGGCCGAGCGTGTCGTGGTCGCCGTTGATGCGCCCGATCGCCAGCTCGACCTCGTCGCGAAGGTGCACGTACGCGTCGACGCGCTCACGGCTGGGGCTGGCCACCTGGATGAAGGCGACGTCCTCCACCGAGATGCGCCCCTGGTCGAGGAGCTCGCCGTACGCCTTGATGCGATGCCGGATGCCCTTGGTGTAGTCCAGCCGGTCCACGCCCAGCAGGATGTGCTTCGGATTGCCCAGCCCCTCACGGATCTCGACGGCGCGCGCGCGGATGTCGGCGCGCTGCGAGAGCTCGCGGTACGGCGTCGTGTCGATCGAGATCGGGAACGCCCTGGCGTGGCTGCGCCGGCCGCCGGGCAGCGTGATGACGCCGGCCTTGGCCTCGACGCCGAGACGCCGCTTGGCCGCGGTCACGAAGTTCGTGGCGTCCTGAGCCCGCTGGAAGCCGATCACGTCGGCGCCGAGCAGGCCGCGCAGCACCTGATCCCGCCAGGGCAGCTGCGCGTACAGGCCGTGGGCGGGGAACGGGATGTGGTGGAAGTAGCCGATCGTGACGTCGGGGCGCAGGTTGCGCACCATCTCGGGCACCAGCTGCAGCTGATAGTCGTGCACCCACACCGTGCCGCCGCTGGCCACGGCCGCCGATGCCGCCTCGGCGAAGCGCAGGTTCACCGACACGTACGCCTCCCACCATTCCCGGTGGTACTGCGGCGGCGCGATCACGTCGTGATAGAGCGGCCAGATCGTGTCGTTGGAGAAGCCCTCGTAGTACTCCTTGACGTCGTCCTCGCTGAGCGCGACCGGGATGAGATGGATGCCGTCGGCGTCGAACGGCTCGAGTTCGGCATCCGGCATGCCCGCCCAGCCCACCCAGGCGCCGTCCACGCTGCGCATCATCGGCTCGAGCGCGGCGACCAGCCCACCCGGCGAGGTGCGCCAGATCTCCTCGCCGTCCGTGGTGACCACCCGGTCGACCGGCAGCCGGTTGGCGACGACGACGAACTCTGCGGCGGCCATGGGATCTCCTCTGCTCGGAGACTCCAGGCTATCGAGCCGCAGCCGCGTCAGCGCCGGGCTGGCGTCATGAAGCGGTTTGCTGTACCGGCGAGGACCACGATCGCGGCGGCCGCCAGCGGCATGAGCAGCGCCGCCCTGGTGCCCGATCCCTCGGCCAGCTCACCGGTGATCGCCGAGGCTGCGGCCTGTCCCACCACCACGCCGGAGCCCAGCATGGTCATCACCGTCGCCGAGCGGCCGAGCGGGCTGCGCGCGGCGCCCAGGGTGGACAGCGTGACCAGGGTGGGCCCGATCCCGATGCCCAGGATCGCCAGCGCGACCGTGATCGTCGGGATGTCCGATGCCGTGGCGAGCAGCACGGAGCCGGCCAGCATGATGCCGCCGAAGACCAGCCACCTCGCGTGCAGCGTGAAGCGGACCGGAAGCCAGGCGACGCCCAGTGCGAGGATCGCCGAGCCGACGCCCATCACGCCGTACAGCAGTCCCGCCTGCTCGGCCGCACCACGATCCGCCATGAACGAGGTGAGCGAGGTGAGCGTCGCGCCGAAGAACAGCCCCACGCCCAGAATGCCGAGCACCACCACGAGCAGCGTCGGCCGGAACAGCTCCGACACCTGCGAGGGCGCGGTGCCGTCGGTGCCGCGGGAGGTGGAGATGTGACGGCCGGTCGGATGCAGTGCGAACGCACCCACGAAGAACAGCGTGAGGGCGGATGCCATGACCATGGGCGCCCACGGCGCGACCAGCGATGCCAGCGCGCCGACCAGGAACGGCCCGAACACGAACACGGTCTCGTCGGCCGCGGACTCGTAGGACATCGTCGCCGAGGTCGTGCGGGCGCGCCGCTCGGACGGCATCCGCTCGTCGATGATGGTGACCAGCCGGGATCGCGACATCGGCGAGACCTGCGGGGCCGTCGCGCCGATCGCGAACCCGGTCAGCAGCACGAACGGCTCGGTCAGCGGGCTGTACACCACGGCGGCGAACGCGGCGAGCATCGCCGCGTTCAGCACGGCAGCGGCCACGAGCACCGGCCGCTGGGCGAAGCGATCGGCGGCTGCACCCAGGAACGGCCCGATCAGCGCGGTTCCCAGCCCGACTGCGGCGGAGGTGAGACCGCCGAGCGAGAGCGAGCCGCGCGCGCTGACGACGATGGTCAGCACGCCGACGACCATCATCGCGAACGGCAGCCGCGCGATGAACGCGATCAGGAAGTAGGGAAGGCCGGCCAGGCGCAGCAGGCTCGGCGAGGACGAAGCAGAAGTGGTGTGTGTCATGGCTCTCGGGCGCCAGACGGTTCCGCGTGACGCCGGGTCGGGTGCCGCCGCTTTCCGCCGGGGTGCCGACGGCCGGTAGATACACAGCTGGAACTGCTGTCAAGCCTACCCGAGCATTCTGGACACTCGGATACCGTGGAGTCATGCGCTATCTGCTTCGTACCGGACTCTTCGGCGCCATCACCACGGGCGTGACCCTGCTGCGCGGCTCGCGCGGCCAGCAGATCACGTGGCGCGCGGTGCTCGGCTGGGTCAGCTGGGCGATCACCCTCGTCCTGGCCATCGGCGCGATCAAGGACCTGCGTCGGCAGGAGAAGGGCCTGCCGGTCGCGGCGGACTCGCCGTTCGCTCCCAAGCCCGACAAGCGCGAGCGCAAGGAGAAGCGACGCGACGAGGTCGCGCGCATCGCCGCCGAGCGGTGAGCGTCAGAGGGTGAGGACGAGCGCTTCGCCCTGACCGCCGCCGCCGCACAGCGCCGCGACGGCCGTGCCGGATCCCCGCTGCGCGAGCTGGTGCGCCAGGTGCACCACCAGCCGTGCACCGCTGGCGCCGATCGGATGCCCGATCGCGATGCCGCCGCCGTGCACGTTCACGATGTCGCTCGACAGCCCGAGCTCCTGCTGAGAGCGGGCGACCACGGCCCCGAAGGCCTCGTTGATCTCCACGACGTCCAGGTCGGCGACGGTGATGCCCTGCTTGGACAGCGCCTTCTCGATCGCCCGGGCCGGCTGGGCCTGCAGCGAGTTGTCCGGGCCGGCGGTCTGACCGTTCGCACCGATCACCGCGAGCACGGGCCAGCCCCGGGCATCCGCGTTCTCCCGCGTCGTGACCACCACGGCGGCCGCGCCGTCGGAGATCTGCGAGGAGTTGCCGGCGGTGATCGTGCCGCCCTCCGCGAAGGCGGGGCGCAGCTTCGCCAGGGTGTCGACGGTGGTGTCCGGGCGGACCCCCTCGTCCTTCGTGAGCACCAGCGGGTCGCCCTTGCGCTGCGGGACCGTGACGGGCACGATCTCGGCGTCGAACACACCGTCGGTCTGCCCGGCCGCGGCACGCTGGTGCGACAGTGCGGCCACCTCGTCCTGCATCTCGCGGGTCATCCCGTAGCGCGGGTTCTGACGCTCGGTCGAGGCGCCCATGCTCTCCTTGTCGTAAGCGTCGGTCAGCCCGTCGTACGCCATGTGGTCGAGCACCTCGACGGTGCCGTAGGCCCAGCCGTCGCGGGAGCCCATCAGCAGGTGCGGCGCGCGCGTCATCGACTCCATGCCGCCGGCGACCACCGTGGTGGCGTCTCCGGCGCCGATCATCCGGGCCGCGTCGATGATCGCGGTCAGCCCCGACAGGCAGACCTTGTTGACCGAGCTCGCGGGAACGTCCCAGCCGATTCCGGCGCCGATGGATGCCTGACGCGCCGCGTTCTGCCCCGACCCGGCGACCAGCACCTGGCCCAGGATCACCGCGTCGACCTCGTCCGGCGAGATGCCGCCCTGCTCGAGCGCGCCGCGGATCGCGAAGGATCCGAGCTGCGGTGCCGTGAACGAGGCCAGCTGGCCCTTCAGGCGTCCCTGCGGGGTACGGGCGGCGGCGACGATGACGATGTCGCTCATGAGTTCTCCTTCAGCTCGTCCGAGAGCGTCAGCTCCGGCTCGGTGGCGGCGATGACGTCCTGCACGCTGACGCCCGGCGCGGTCTCGACGAGCACCAGCCCGCCGGGGGTGACGTCGATGACGGCGAGATCGGTGATGATGCGATCGACCACTCCCCTGCCGGTCAGCGGCAGCGAGCACTCGTTCACGATCTTGGCGGAGCCGTCCTTGGCGACGTGCTCCATCAGGATGATGAGCCGCCCTGCGCCGTGCACGAGGTCCATGGCGCCGCCGGGGCCCTTCACCATCTTGCCGGGAATCATCCAGTTGGCCAGATCGCCGTGCGCGGACACCTGCATGGCACCCAGGATGGCTGCATCGATCTTACCCCCGCGGATCATGCCGAAGCTGGTGGCGGAGTCGAAGAACGCCGCACCGGGCAGCAGCGTGACGGTCTCCTTGCCAGCGTTGATGAGGTCGGGATCGACGTTCTCCTCGGTGGGGTACGGCCCGACGCCCAGGATGCCGTTCTCGGACTGCAGGACGACCGTCACCCCCTCGGGCACGTGGTTCGGCACGAGGGTGGGCAGGCCGATGCCGAGGTTGACGTAGGAGCCGTCCGCGAGCTCCCGCGCGGCGCGGGCCGCCATCTGGTCACGGGTGAGCGCCATGTCAGGCCCTCCCTTCCGGGCTCGCGGCGACCGTGCGTCGCTCGATGCGCTTCTCGATGTCGGTTCCGACCTCGACGATCCGGTGCACGAACACGCCGGGCAGGTGGATGCCGTCCGGGTCGAGCTCGCCGGGTTCGACCAGCTGCTCGACCTGAGCGATGCAGATGCGGCCGGCCATCGCGGCGAGCGGGTTGAAGTTTCGGGCCGCCTTGTTGAAGACCAGGTTCCCGTACCGATCGCCCTTCAGCGCGTGCACCAGGGCGAAGTCGGTGGTGATGGACTCCTCCAGCACGAACTCGCGCTCAGCGCCGTGGAAGTCGAAGATGCGGGTGTCCTTGACCGGTGAGGCGACGGCGATGGTGCCGTCCGGGTTGTAGCGCCGCGGCAATCCGCCCTCGGCGACCTGCGTGCCCACGCCGGTCTGCGTGTAGAACGCGGCGATGCCCGATCCCCCGGCGCGCAGCTTCTCGGCCAGCGTGCCCTGCGGGGTGAGCTCCAGCTCGAGGTCACCCTCGAGGAACTGCCGCTCGAACTCCTTGTTCTCGCCGACGTACGACGAGGTCATCTTGCGGATGCGCTGCGCGCCGAGCAGCACGCCCAGGCCCCAGTCGTCCACCCCGCAGTTGTTGCTGACGACGCTGAGATCCTTCGTGCCCTGCGCGAGCAGCGCCTCGATGAGCGTCATCGGGTTTCCCGAGAGCCCGAATCCGCCGACGGCGAGCGAGGCGCCGTCCGGGATGTCGGCGACGGCCTCGGCCGCCGTTGCGAACTGCTTGTCGATCACTGACCACTCCTTCGTGACTGTCCTCCCCCAGCATCCGCCCGCCCGAGCAGAGCGGCAAGCGGATGCTTGCGATGTGGTCACAGATCCGGCTAGCGTCCACATTGTGGAATCGACGACGGCTGGCAGGCGCACCGTTCCCGGCGCCCAGGCGATCGCCCGCGCCGCCGCGCTGCTGCGCCTGGTCTCGGCGTCGGCCGAGGGCGCTCCGCTGCAGCAGCTGGCGAGGGATGCCGGACTCAGCCGGTCCACCGCGCACCGGCTGCTCACGGCGCTGCGCCTGGAGGGCCTGGTGGATCAGGATCCGGTGACCTCGCGCTGGACAGCGGGTCCGGAGCTGTACCTGATGGGCACCGCGGCGGCGTCCCGCTACGACATCACCGAGATCTCCCGCGACATCGTGCGCTCGCTGGCGGTGAAGACCGAGGAGAGCGCGTTCCTGTCCACGCGGCGCGCCGACGAGACGGTGTGCCTGATCCGCGAGGAGGGATCCTTCCCGATCCGCTCCTTCGTGCTCAGCGAGGGCATCCGCTTCCCGCTCGGCGTCGCCAGCGCCGGCATCGCCATCCTTTCGTTCCTGCCTGACCACGATGTGGATGCTTATCTCGAGCGCCATCCCGAGCTGGAGGGACGCTGGGGTGCGGCGCACGGGCCGGAACCGCTGCGCAGGAGACTGCAGGAGACGAAGGCCCGCGGCTACGCCGTGAACCCCGGTCTGATCGTGGAGGGGTCCTGGGGTATCGGTGCGGCGGTGTTCGACCGCGAGGGGCGCGCCGAGTGGGCGCTGAGCCTGACCGGTGCCGAGTTCCGCTTCGGCCCCGACCGGCTCCCCCAGCTGGGCCGCACGCTGCTCGCGCACGCGCATCAGCTCTCCTCGCGGATCGCCGGCGCCCGGCGCTGAGTCCTCGATTCTTACCGCTTGATATATACTTGTTGGTATGCAAAAGGCGGATGTGATCCCGTCGATCGTGCTCTCCGCGCACGTGCTGGCCCGGATCGCGGCACAGGATGCCGGGAACGAGGCTCCGTCCGCGCAGTGGCGCGCGCTCAGCATCCTCGAGCGACAGGGCGGCATGCGCATCGGCGAACTCGCCGCCGCGGCCCGCACGACCCAGCCGGGCATGACCCGGCTGATCGGCGCCCTCGAGCACGCCGGCCTGGTCACGCGCTCGGCCGACCCGGCCGACACGCGCGCGACGCTGGTCACCGCCACCGCGCACGGCCTCACCCAGCTGACGCACTGGCGCGCAGAGCTGCGCGACACGCTCGCACCCCGCTTCGCGGACCTCGGCGAGCAGGAGTGGTCGGCGCTGCACCGCGCGGCCGAGATCCTCGCCGCGCACGCACAGGAACCCGACAGAACAGGAGAACCCGCATGAGCGGAACACCACAGGGATCGGTCTGGCGGCAGCCGGCACAGGTATGGGCGGTCGCCTTCGCATGCGTCGTCGCCTTCATGGGCATCGGACTCGTCGACCCGATCCTGCCCGCCATCGCCGACTCCCTGAAGGCGTCCGCCGTGGAGACCGAGCTGCTGTTCACGAGCTACCTGCTCGTGACCGGTCTGGCCATGCTGATCACCAGCTGGGTCTCCAGCCGCATCGGCTCCAAGGCGACGCTGCTGGTGGGACTCGGACTGATCGTCGTGTTCGCGCTGCTGTGCGCGGTCAGCGGCGGCGTCGACTGGGTGATCGGATTCCGCGCCGGCTGGGGACTGGGCAACGCCCTGTTCATCTCGACCGCGCTCGCGACGATCGTCGGCGCGGCATCCGGTGGCAGCGGCGCCGCCATCGTGCTCTACGAGGCCGCTCTCGGCCTCGGAATCGCGATCGGCCCGCTGCTGGGCGGTCTGCTCGGCGAGGTGAGCTGGCGCGGACCGTTCTTCGGCGTGGTCGCGCTGATGGCGATCGGCTTCATCGCCGTGCTCGCGCTGGTGCGCTCCAGCGGCGAGAAGCGCGAGCCCATGCCGCTGTCGGCCCCGTTCCGCGCCCTCGGACGTCCCGCTCTGGCGATCCTCGCGGTCGCGGCGCTGTTCTACAACATCGGCTTCTTCGTGCTGCTGGCGTTCTCGCCGTTCCCGCTCGGCTTCGGTGCAATGGGCATCGGCCTGACCTTCTTCGGCTGGGGCGTCGCCCTCGCCATCACCAGCGTCTGGGTCGCCCCGGCGCTCATGCGGCGCATCTCGCGCACGGCGATCATCGTGATCACCCTGCCGCTGCTGGCGGTCGACCTGGTCGTGGCGGGGCTGCTCGTGGCGACGCCGGCCGCGCTGGTGGTGTGCATCATCGTCGGCGGCCTGCTGCTGGGCATCATGAACACGGTGCTCACCGAAGCCGTGATGGAGGCCACCGATCTTCCGCGTTCGGTCGCCTCATCCGCCTACTCCGCCGTGCGCTTCCTGGGCGGGGCGATGGCACCGCCCGTCGCCGCGGCTCTCGCGAACGCCTACGGCGACACGGTGCCCTACGTGTTCGCCGCCGTGTCGGTGCTGATCGCCGCCCTCACGGTGCTGATCGGCCGGCGCGCGCTGTCACACATCGACGATGCCGGCATGGGCGCGGGTGAGGATGCCGCCGCTATCCTCGTCGGTGACGCCGCCTGAGCGGCATCCGATCGAAGGAGCCCCCACCGTGACCGAACCCGATAACCTTCCGGCGCGCAGCCGTCTCGTGCGGGAGCACCTGACCGCCGCCGGCATCCGGAACGAGATCCGCATCCTGCCGGACTCGGCGCGCACGGCCGCGCTGGCCGCCGCGGCGATCGGCTGCGAGGTCGGGGCGATCGGGAACAGCCTCGTGCTGCTGGCGGACGGCGCGCCCATCCTGGTGATGACCAGCGGCGCGCACCGGGTGGATCCGGACGTGTTCGCCGCCGGCATCGGAGCGGATGCCGTGGTCATGGCGCCCGCGGACGTCGTGCGCACCGCGACCGGTCAGGCCATCGGAGGGGTCGCGCCGGTCGGGCATCCGGCTCCGCTGCGCACCTACCTGGACGAGCAGCTGCGCGACCACGACCCGGTCTGGACCGCGGCGGGGACGCCGCACGCGGTGATGCCGCTGACGTTCTCCCAGCTGCAGTCGCTCACCGGCGGGGAGACGATCCGCGTCGCCTGATCACTCGACCATCAGGTCGTCGATCTCGAGGTCCTCGTCCAGCAGGCAGTAGATCACCATGTCCGGGTACTCCTCCGGTGCCACGTACAGCAGCGTGATGCCGCCGTCGCTGAAGACGACCACGCCGTCCAGGGCGATGTCCTCCTTCAGCGAATCCAGCTCCTCCGCCAGATCGACATCCTCGTCGTCCTCGTAGGCGGCCTCGGCGAGCTCCTTGGCCACCTCGCGCTCGCGCTCGTCCAGCACCTCCTTGGTGAGCCGGGCGAGTGCGTGCTGCACCGTCCCTCGCATCGTGTCCAGGTCGGGAAGGTCCTCGGGGTCGACGTCATCGATGTCCTCATCGTCGTCGTCATCGTCGTCGCCGTGCTCGAAGTCCTCGTCGAACTCGTACTCCACGGTGACGCGGCGCCCGCCCGGCAGCTCAGCACTTGCTGTCAGCGCGCCGTCCTCATCGGTGTCGACGTCATCGAGTTCGATCATGGCAACCTCCTGCTCGCCATGATGTCACCGCGTCGCGGCAGACGGAAGAGCACCGTCGCCTAATCTCGTGAGCATGAGGAGATCGCGCGGACGGGTCATCTACGTCGATTCGCTGGAGGACTTCGATCGCCGGCTCGCCGCAGGAGCGCGATCGCTGTCGGGCTGGCGGCTGCGCGCGCTGGATCTGGCCGAGCGCGGCCGCGAGCTGCGCACGGTGGATGTCGCCGGATCACTGTTCCTGGGCTGCGTGCTGCACGCCGACGACGAGGCGTCGATCCGCGCACGCGGCGCTGTGGTGTTCCCCGCCGTGCCGGACTCCCCCGTCGACACGTACCGCACCGCGCTGTACACGCCGCAGGAGCTCTTCGACGCCGCCGACTATCCGCAGAGCCTGGACGCGCGGGTGTACGCCTGGTCGCAGCGCGGCAGCTCGCGGGACGGCGCACTCGCGCAGTCCCTGCACGACCACAGCATCGGGCTCGCGTTGGAGCAGTGGGTGCGCGGACGCACACTGGTCGGCGTGATGGGCGGCCACGCCGCCGTGCGGGGTGAGACCTCGTACGCGCACGGCGCCAGGCTCGGTCGGCTGCTGGCGCAGACGCACACCGTGGCCACCGGCGGCGGCCCCGGGGCGATGGAGGCGGTGAATCTGGGCGGATACCTGAGCGGGTTCGACGAGGGCGCGCTCGACGAGGCGCTCGTGATGCTGAGCGCCGTGCCCCGCTTCTCTCCCCGCATCGACGACTGGGCGAAGGCCGCCTTCGCCGTGCGCGACCGCTTCCCCGCGGGGGCGGAGTCGCTCGGCATCCCCACCTGGCACTACGGGCACGAGCCGCCCAACGCGTTCGCGAGCGCGATCGCGAAGTACTTCCGCAACGCCCAGCGCGAGGCGATCCTGCTGGAGCTGTGCCAGGCGGGCATCGTCTTCCTGCCCGGCGCCGGAGGGACGGTGCAGGAGATCTTCCAGGATGCCTGCGAGAACTACTACGCCGACGAGTCATCCACCGCTCCCATGGTGCTGGTCGGCCGCGAGTACTGGACCGAGCGGTACCCTGCGTGGCCGCTGCTGCAGGCCCTGGCCAGAGGGAGGGCGATGGAGCCGCACGTGCACCTGGTCGACACCGTAGAAGAGGCGGCGCAGCTGATGCGGCCGGGAGAGCCCCGGTAGCAAGCAGAAAGGCTCCGAATACTGGCGAGAGTATTCGGAGCCTGTCCGTGCGCCCCCAGGGACTTGAGTCCCTCGCAGCCCCTCCCCGCGCCGCTCGCCGCGCAGGTCGGGTCACGTGGCGAGCCGGGCGGCGCGCGGAGCCTCCGGCCGCGTGGGGCCCTGCGGCTTCACGGCGCCACAGCGGCGCATGAAAACGGCTGAGGGCCCGGAATCCTTCGGATCCGGGCCCTCAGCCGTTTGGTGCGCCCCCAGGGACTTGAACCCTGAACCCATTGATTAAGAGTCAATTGCTCTGCCGATTGAGCTAGAGGCGCGTGACCGGGATGCTTCCCCGGCCGAGGAATTACATTACCAGCGCTCCGGGGTCGCACCAAATCGCTCTCCACGCTCGGGCGCGTTGACCCGCGGCGACATCGGAGATCGTTTCACGACCGATACGCGGCAGCCCGATCCGGCATACCGGCCCGGACTATCCTGTTCAAGTGACCGCCCCCCTCACAGCCGCAGACCTCCGCGCCGACCTCGCCCTGGCGCTGCGCCTGGCCGACGCCGCCGACGCGCAGTCCCTCCCCCGGTTCGACGCGGCCGATCTGGAGGTGTCACTCAAGGCGGACCGTTCGCACGTGACGGATGCCGATCTCGCCACCGAGCGGGCCATCCGCGACATCCTGCACGCTGAACGGCCCTCCGACGGCATCCTCGGCGAGGAGTTCGGCACCGAGGGCGAATCGACCCGCCAGTGGATCATCGATCCCATCGACGGGACGGCGAACTTCCTGCGCGGAGTGCCGCTGTGGGGCACGATGATCGCCCTGGCGATCGACGGCGTCCCGCAGGTGGGCGTGGTGAGCATGCCCGCCCTCGGGCGGCGCTGGTGGGCGTCCGCCGGCGAGGGCGCCTGGACCGCCACAAGCGGTGGAGCGCGCCGGATCGCCGTGTCGGCGGTCGACTCCCTCGACGACGCGAGCGTGAGCTTCCAGAGCATCGCGCAGTGGGCGAAGGCCGGGAGGACCCCCGAGCTGCTCGCCCTCACCGACCGGGTGTGGCGCGATCGCGCCTACGGCGACATCTACAGCTACATGCTGCTGGCCGAGGGACGCATCGATATGGTCGCCGAGTTCGACGTCAAGGAGTACGACATCGCCGCGGCGGTCCCGATCGTGCGCGAGGCCGGCGGGCGCATGACCGCGTTCGACGGCGCGGACACGCTCTCCGCCCTCTCGGCGCTGGCCACCAACGGCATCCTGCACGACCAGTTCCTCTCCCTGTTCCGCGACGTGCCGCACGATTGAGCGGCACGCACACTCCCCCACGGATCACATGAAGACCCGATATCCCCTCGCCGCCGGCGCGCTGCTGACGGTGCTCTCGCTCACCGCCTGCGGCGGCACCGGCGCTCCGGACGCCACCGCTCCCTCGTCCGCTCCGCAGACCACGGCGGCACCCCCGAAGGCCGAGGCCGCGACGGCGGCGCCGCCCGAGAGGGAGACCACTCCGCGGCCCCGCACCGACCCGACCTGCGACACGATCATCACTGAAGGCACGGTCGAGGGGCTGACGTCCCAGGGGTGGACCTTCGAAGAGCGCGAGTTCCGGATCGGCGACGTCCTCGTGCCGGACGGCCTGGAATGCCTGTGGGCGGACTACTCCACCGCATCCGACCACGGCCAGATCTACAGCTGGGGCGAGATCAGTGCCGAGGCCTCGCGCACCGCGCAAGCCGGTCTCGCCGACGACGGCTGGCTGCGCTCCACAGAGGGCGACCGCATCTACCTCACCGAGGACCCGGCCTACGCGATCGCGAAGGACGAGGACGGGTTCGGGATGACGTACGAGTTCGGGGACGGCTGGGTGAAGTTCGCGGACACCAAGCAGGGTCTGCTGCTCATCGACTGGGGCGAGTGAGTCCGCTCCGCTCGAGGACGGCGCCGCGTCCGCCGCGGCGCCGCGGGCTCACTTGTCGCCGCGCTGGTTCCAGTTGTCGGTGCGACGCGTGGCCGAGCCGCGCTGACGCATGACATAGGCCAGTGCGAGGCTGACCGCGATCAGGCCCGCGGAGAAGACGACCCCCTGGGCGCCAGGCACGTCCTCGGCGATGCCGAACAGGTAGAACCCGCCCAGGAACAGAACCAAGAACACGATGAAGTCGACCACGTCGAACGCCTCCCGATCGTCGGATATCCGTTCCAGCTTAGTCGTCCGACGACCCCCGGCGTGCACGATGGAGTGCCGACCGGGCTAGATTTGAGGCATGCCGAGGACGACGCCGTGACCGCGAGCGCCGGCGCCCCGCGCCGCGGACGCCCGGGCCACGCCAGGGCGGACGTCATCAACGCGGGTGTCGAGCTCTTCAACGAGCAGGGCTATGACGCCACCTCGGTCTCTGACCTCACGCGCCGTCTGGGTCTGAGCAAGTCGGCCCTGTATCACCACGTCGATTCCAAGGAGCAGATCCTCCAGACCGCCCTCGAGGACGCCCTGGGCGGGCTGGAGCGGGCGCTGGCGGATGCCCTGGAGAGCGCCACCGCGGCCGAGCGTCTGACCGCGATCATCCGCGGCGCCGTATGCGTGCTCGCCCAGCGCCAGCCGCAGGTGACCCTGCTGCTGCGACTGCGCGGGAACAGCGACATCGAGACGGCTGCGCTGGAGCGCCGGCGGCGCTTCGACCACACCGTCACGCAGCTGGTCCGCGAGGCTCAGGCCGAGGGGGTGGTGCGCGCCGATGTGGATGCCGGTGTCGCGACCCGCCTGATCTTCGGCATGATCAACTCGGTCGTCGAGTGGTACCGGCCGGACGGTCCGGTCGATCCTGAGCTGCTCGCCGGCGAGGTCCTCGCCATCGCGCTGGGCGGGCTGGCGCCGCGGCGCTGACGTGGGCAGAGAAAAACCCCCGCGATCCTTACTCTCGTAAGGGATCGCGGGGGTCATCCACAGTGACAACGGCTGGTGGAGCTGGGGGGAATCGAACCCCCGTCCGACGCTGATCATCCACGTCTTCTCCGGGCGCAGTCTGTGAAGGCGTTCTGCTCGGCTCCGACCTTTGTCACAGACACCCAAGTCGACGAGCCCAGTCTGGGAAGAGTCCCACGTGACGTCCAGACGCCGTCACGCAGCAAGATCCCTAGATGACGCCAGGGTCCGTAGCGGGATCACCTACGGTCTGACGGACTATCGGGCTCGCTTAGGCAGCGAGGGCGAAGTCGTTGCGCTTTGCATTGGCAACTATTTTTTCGCAGGGGGCGTTCACGAGATAACCCTGCATCCTCGGCCCGCTTCCCGTCGATACACAGACGCCGTCGAAACCGATCAGCCCCGTGCACCTTCTTGCGAAGGAGCCGTTGTCACTCTGTGGAATTATCAGCGGATGCCTCAGCACCCGAGCATCACAGACTACAACGGATCCGGCGTCCGCGCCATTCCCGCCGACGTCAGAGCCGTGCCGTACAGTCTGACGCATGAGCGAGGTCATCATCAGCGTGCGGGGCGAGCACCAGCTGCGCGTCGCACCCGAGCACGCCACCGTCCACCTCTCCATCTCCTTCGACGGTCCTGACCGCGCCACTGCCGTCGAGCAGACGCTCGAAGCGGCAGGCGCCGTGCGCGACGGGATCGAGTCCCGCACGCAGAGCGGCAGCGTATCCGCGTGGACCAGTCAGCGCCTGAACGTGCACGCCGATCGGCCGTGGAACAGCGACGGACGTCGCCTCGCACCGGTCTACCGCGCCGCCGTCGACCTCACTGTGACGTTCTCCGACTTCTCCGAGATGTCCATCTGGGCAACGGAGGTCACCGTGCAGGACGGTGTCAGCATCGGATTCGTCGACTGGAGGCTCACCGCCCAGACCGAGGCGGAGGTTGAGCGCGAGGTCGCCACCAGGGCGGTCGCGGTCGCCGTTGCGCGCGCCCGCGCCTACGCAGAGGCGCTGGGTCTGTCGGAGGTCGCTCCCGTGGAGATCGCCGACCGCGGACTCATCTCCGAGAACATGCCCGCCCTGCCGAAGGTCGCGATGATGCGGAGCCCGGCGATGGATGCCGGTTCCACACCGGCCATGGAGTTCCAGGGCGAGGACATCACCGTGTCGGCGGCGGTGGAGGGCCGCTTCCGCGCGAGCTGAGCACGCCGCCCGCGCCTCAGCGCTCGCCGGTGGTGAACGGCGCGAGCTCCGCCGCCAGGCGCTCAGAGACGTGTGCGTGGATCGCCGTGCCGCCCTCCTCGTGCTCTGACGCCAGCAGCACGCCGCTCTCGTGCACCGCCGAGACGAGGTCACCACGGTCGTAGGGCACCAACGCGTGCACCTCGACGGCCGGCATCGGCAGCATCCGCTCGATCGTCGCCCGCAGCTCGTCGATGCCCTCACCGGTGCGGGAGGAGACGAAGTGCGCATCCGGCGCCAGGCCGCGCAGCACCAGCCGCTCGTCCTCGTCGATCAGGTCGGCCTTGTTGAACACGACGACCTCGGGGATGTCGCGGCCGCCCACGTCCCCCATGACATCGCGCACGGTCTGCAGCTGCGCGGACGGATCGGGGTGCGACCCGTCGACCACGTGCACGATCAGGTCGGCCTGACCGACCTCCTCGAGCGTGGAGCGGAAGGCCTCCACCAGCTGATGCGGCAGATTGCGCACGAAGCCGACCGTGTCGGTGAGGGTGTACACCCGGCCGTCCTGCGTCTCCGAGCGGCGCACGGTGGCATCCAGCGTCGCGAACAGGGCGTTCTCGACCAGGACGCCGGCGCTGGTGAGCGCGTTCAGCAGACTCGACTTGCCGGCGTTCGTGTACCCGGCGATCGCGACCGACGGAATCGTGTTGCGCTTGCGCTCGGCGCGCTTGGCGTCGCGCGCCGGCGCGAACTCACGGATCTGCTTGCGCAGCTGCGCCATACGAGTGCGGATGCGGCGGCGATCCAGCTCAATTTTGGTCTCACCGGGACCGCGCGAGCCCATGCCCGCTCCCCCGGCGCCGACCTGGCCACCGGCCTGGCGGCTCATCGACTCGCCCCAGCCGCGCAGACGAGGGAGCAGGTACTCGAGCTGTGCGAGCTCGACCTGCGCCTTGCCCTCACGGCTCTTGGCGTGCTGGCTGAAGATGTCGAGGATGACCGTGGTGCGGTCGATGACCTTGACCTTCACGACGTCCTCCAGCGCGCGGCGCTGGCTGGCGGCGAGCTCGGTGTCGGCGATCACGGTGTCGGCGCCGACGGCCGCCACGATGTCCTTCAGCTCCTGCGCCTTGCCTCGGCCGAGGTAGGTGGCGGGATCCGGATGCGGGCGGCGCTGCAGCAATCCGTCGAGCACGGCGGCTCCAGCAGTCTCCGCGAGGGCGGCGAGCTCGCGGAGAGAGTTCTCGGCGTCGTCCTGAGCGCCCTGCGGGTACACGCCGACGAGCACCACGTTCTCCAGGCGCAGCTGGCGGTACTCGACCTCCGTGACGTCTTCGAGTTCGGTGGACAGGCCGGCCACACGACGCAGCGCGTGCCGATCCTCGAGGTCCCACTGCTCGCCGTCGGCGGCGCCGTGCGCGGCCGTGGCCTCGTTCTGCAGTGCTTGAGCGGCGCCGAACACTCTCGCCTCGGTTCGCGGCTCCGCGTGCGACAGCACGCGATCCAGCGCATCCGTCTGAGTGCTCTCGTCGTTGCTCTTCGTCATCCGATCCTTTTCTTCTCCTGCGTGCGCATGGGTGCTGGGGCTCACAGGGCCACAACCACTCAGAGCGCCTTAACCTTAGCCCCCGCCATCCGGTACGCTCACTCCATGCCGTCCGACCATTACTTCAGCGCGGCCCCGGCAAGTGCAGAGAACCTGCGCACCATCCATGTCACCCTCGCGGGACGGGAACTCGACCTCACCACTGCGGGTGGCGTCTTCAGCCCCGATCGCCTGGATGCGGGGACGGCCGTGCTGTTCGCCAACATGCCTCCCCTGCCGCCCGGGGGCGACTTCCTCGACCTCGGCTGCGGCTGGGGGCCGATCACGCTCACGATGGCCCTGGCCGCCCCTCACGCGACCGTGTGGGCCGTCGACGTCAACGAGCGGGCGCTCGATCTGACCCGGCGCAACGCCGAGTCCCTGGGCCTCACCAATGTCAACGCCGTGACGCCCGACGATGTTCCCGATGACGTGCTGTTCCGCACGATCCGCTCGAACCCGCCGATCCGTGTCGGCAAGGGCATCCTGCACGAGATGCTGGAGCACTGGATCCCGCGTCTGGACGAGCACAGCGACGCATGGATGGTCGTGCAGCGCAACCTGGGCTCGGATTCCCTGCAGCGCTGGATGACGGCGACGTTCACCCCCGGTTACAGCGTGCACCGCGCCGCCACCGGGAAGGGCTACCGGGTGCTCAAGGTGCGCCGGCACGGCGCGCCGCCGACGGCTCCGATCGCCGTCGGGGAGTGACCGGCGCCCTCGCTCAGACCAGGTCGATCTCGCCGCGGTACACCAGCTGCGCCGGACCCGAGAGCGCGACGTGCTCGCCGTCCTCGGCGGGGAACATCCGCACGCCCAGTGTGCCGCCGGGCACCTCCACCCGCCACTGGTGCGGCGCGCGCTCGCCCGCCCAGTGCCGGACCGCCAGTGCGGTGGCCGCGACGCCCGTGCCGCAGCTGAGGGTCTCGCCGACGCCGCGCTCGTGCACACGCATCCGCACCTGACCGATCCCATCCCGCACGAGAGGTTCCCCGGGCACGACGAATTCGACGTTGGCTCCTGCCGGCGGGGCGGGCTCCAGCACCGGTGTCGGGTTGAGGTCGAGTCCCTCGAGCTCCTCGTCGGATGCCAGTGCGACCACGACGTGCGGATTGCCGACATCGATGCCGAGGCCGGGCCGCGCGACGGACAGTCCCGCAGCGCGTGCCAGGGGCTCGCCGCCGGCCAGCCGCCAGCGGCCCAGGTCGACCTGATAGCCGTTCTCGGAGCGCATCACGTCGCGCACACCGGCGCGCGTGCCGATCGGCAGCGTCGAGCCCGGCTCGAGCTCGGCCAGACCGGAGCGGAGCAGGTAGTGGGCGAAGACGCGGATGCCGTTGCCGCACATCTCGGCGATCGAGCCGTCGGCGTTGCGGTAGT
Organism: Microbacterium sp. ARD32; assembly: GCF_031844385.1. NCBI lineage: Bacteria > Bacillati > Actinomycetota > Actinomycetes > Micrococcales > Microbacteriaceae > Microbacterium > Microbacterium sp. ARD32. Next base: position 1,055,404 of record NZ_JAUZVD010000001.1, on the reverse strand, counting down.
CCATGAACCACTCGGCCGCAGGTTCCTCGGCCAGCGCGGCAGCGCCGTCGGAGATCGCCGACGACCGCACCACACGGAGCACGCCGTCCGCGCCGATGCCGAAGTTCCGGTCGCAGAGCGCCTGCACCTGGCTCGGTGTCAGCTCCAGGGCGCCGTCGACGTCCTCGATGATGACGAAGTCGTTGCCGGTGCCGTGTCCCTTGGTGAATGCGACCATGCGAACAGTCTAGAGAGCGGCGCACATGCCGGCGCTCAGGCGGAGGCCCCGGTCGGGGTGTCGACGATCAGCCGCTTGCCCGTCATGCCGACATCGAAACGCTCGTAGCCGACCTGATCGTAGAACGCGAAGACGATCTCGTTGCCCGGCCGCACCATAAGCTGAACCTTCGGGCAGCCGAGGGCGAGCAGCCGGCGCTCGGCCTCTCCCACCAGCATGCGTCCGATGCCCTCACCGCGCCGGTCGGCGGCGCTGGCCAGGTAGTAGATCCATCCCCGGTGCCCGTCGTATCCGGCCATCACGGTTCCTACGATCCGGTCGCCGTCGACGGCGACGATGAGCAGGTCGGGCCAGACCGCCCGCATCCGCTCGATGTCGGCACGCGGGTGGTTCCACGGGCGTGTGAGGCCCGCCTCCTCCCACAGCGCGACGACGTCGTCGGTCTCGGCGGGGTCGAAGGTCCTGATCTCCACGGTCATGCCTGTGCTCCGTCCTGCGCGTCGTCGAGGGTACCTGTCACACGGTACCGACCGCACAGGAAGTTCCGGTTGCGCGCCACGTCGATCAGCTCGAGATCGAGGGCGCGAGGGAGCACGGGAGCCCCTGCGCCGAGCGTGACCGGCGCGTACTGGATCCACACCTCGTCGATCAGCCCGGCATCCGCGAACCGGCCGACCAGCTCTCCCCCTCCGACGATCCAGATGTCCTTGTCGCCGGCGGCCGCCACCATCTCGCCATGCACCGCGCGGACATCCTCCTGCGTGAGCCGGATGTCGACGCCGTCCGGCACATCGAGCGCGCGGTGCGTGAACACCCAGGTCGGCAGCGTGTAGCTCCAGCCGCCCTCGTCGTGCCGCATGATCCACTCATAGGTGTGCGCACCCATCGCCATCGCGCCGAGACCTTCGCGGAACCCCGAGTACGCCATCGGGCCGTCCTCGTCGATGTCCTGTCGCAGGAGCCAGTCCAGTGAATGGTCGGCGGTGGCGATGAACCCGTCCAGGCTGGAGGCGGTGTAGTAATGAGTGGTCATCACTCCATCGTGACGGGGGCCACCGACACTCACAATGCCGTCAGGCGTCGATGAGCCCCGCCGGGTCCGCTGTGCCGGCGTCGAGCCACTCGATCCGCGGATAGCGCTTGAACCACGACACCTGGCGTCGGGCGTATCGACGCGTGAGCGCCTGGGTCTCCGCGATGGCCTGCTGCTCCGTGATGTCGCCGCGCAGCTGGGCGAGAGCCTGCGCGTAGCCGATGGCGCGGGAGGCGGTGACGCCCCGCTCCAGGCCGGCTCGCCGGAGCGCCGCGACCTCGTCGAGCATTCCGTCGGCCCACATCCGCTCGACGCGTCGGTCGAGTCGCTCGACGAGGGTCTCGCGTTCCGTGTGCATGCCCAGGATGCGCGTCTCCGGATGCCACAGCTCCGGCTTCTCGGGGAGAGCGGCGCCGTGCGTCGCCCCGCCCTGCTCGAGCACCTCGAGTGCCCGCACGATGCGACGGCCGTTCTTCGGGTCGATCCGCTGCGCCGTCACGGGGTCCTGCTGCTGCAGTCGCGCGAACAGCACGCCCGCTCCGCTCTCGTCGAGCTCGGCCTCGAGTCGCGCACGCACTGCTTCGTCTCTCGGCGGGAAGCGGAAATCGAAGACGACGCTCGATACGTACAGTCCGGAGCCGCCGACGAGGATCGCGTCGCCACGGCGCTCATGGATCGCCTGGATCGCCGCGCGGGCGAGCGGCTGATACCAGGCGACCGCGGCCTCCTCTGTCACCTCGCGGACATCGAACAGGTGATGCGGGATGCCGCGGCGCTCCGGAGGCGAGAGCTTGGCCGTGCCGATGTCCATGCCGCGATACAGCTGCATGGCATCCGCGTTGACGATCTCCGCCGGGTTGCCGCGCGCGCGCAGGGCCTCGGCGAGCTGGAGGGCGAGTTCGCTCTTCCCCGTCCCCGTGGCGCCCACGACCGCCCAGATCCGCGCGGTCATTCTGATCCTCCCTCAGGACGCCGCGCGACTCCGCAGTTCTGCACGACTCCGCAGGCGACGGGCTCGAGGCCTGCGGACGTGTGCGGATCTGCGAGCGAACGCGACGAGAGGATGCCGGTCACACCCCGACGCGCAGGGTCGGAAGTCCGAGGGAGACGGCGCGCGGTGCTCCCGCCGCCTGTCCGGCGGGAGCGGGCACGCCGCAGCTCGCGGCCTGCGCACGATCCCAGGCGTCGCCGCCGCGGGTGCGCCGGATGCGCAGCGGAGCTCCGGTCGGATCGTCAGCGAGCAGGTGGAACGGTGCGCCGTGGGTGATCGTGACCGTCACCACGTCACCCGGACGGGGCAAGTCCGAGCCGGGCGTGACCTCGAAGTGCACCAGACGGTTGTCCTCGGCGCGCCCCGTCAGGCGGTGGGTCTCGGCGTCCTTCTTGCCCTCACCGACAGACACCAGCACCTCGACCTCGCGGCCGACCTGCTTCTGGTTCTCCTCGAGTGAGATGCGCTCCTGCAGGGCGATCAGGCGGTCGTAGCGCTGCTGCACGACCTCCTTGGGCACCTGGTCCTCCATCGTCGCGGCGGGCGTGCCCTCGCGGATGGAGTACTGGAAGGTGAACGCTCCGGAGAAGCGGGACTGCTCGACGACGCGCATGGTGTCCTCGAAGTCCTCGTCGGTCTCGCCGGGGAAACCGACGATGATGTCGGTCGTGATGGCCGCGTGCGGGATGCGCTCGCGCACGCGGTCGAGGATGCCCAGATACTTCGAGCTGCGGTACGAACGGCGCATGGCCTTGAGGATGCGGTCGCTGCCGGACTGCAGCGGCATGTGCAGCTGGGGCATGACGCTGGGCGTCTCGGCCATCGCGGCGATCACGTCGTCGGTGAAGGCGGCCGGATGCGGACTGGTGAACCGGATGCGCTCGAGTCCCTCGATCTCGCCTGCGGCCCGCAGCAGCTTGCTGAACGCCTGACGGTCGCCGAACTCGACGCCGTAGGAGTTGACGTTCTGACCGAGCAGCGTGACCTCGATCGCGCCGTCCTCGACGAGCAGGCGGATCTCGTTCAGGATGTCGCCGGGTCGACGGTCTTTCTCCTTGCCGCGCAGGCTGGGGACGATGCAGAACGTGCAGGTGTTGTTGCAGCCGACGGAGATGGAGACCCAGCCGCTGTGCGCGGAGTCGCGCTTGGTGGGCAGCGTCGAGGGGAACACCTCGAGCGATTCCAGGATCTCGAGTTCGGCTTCGCCGTTGTGCCGCGCGCGTTCCAGCAGCCCGGGCAGCGAGCCCATGTTGTGCGTGCCGAAGACCACGTCCACCCAGGGCGCCTTGTCGAGCACCGCCTGCTGGTCCATCTGCGCCAGGCAGCCGCCGACGGCGATCTGCATGCCCTCGTGCTTGTCCTTTCGGGACTTCAGGTGGCCCAGCGTGCCGTACAGCTTGCCCGCGGCGTTGTCACGGACGGCGCAGGTGTTGATGATGACGATGTCGGCGTCCTCGCCGTCACCGGCGGGCACATAGCCGGCGCTCTCCAGCGAGCCGGAGAGCCGCTCCGAGTCGTGCACGTTCATCTGGCAGCCGAAGGTGCGCACCTCGTAGGAGCGTCGACGTCCGTCGGCATCGATCGCCGCTGCGGAGGGCGCGATCATCGTCGGTTCGGAGGAGAGAAGAGACATGATCCTGCCATTCTACGATCCGTCGCCCGGGCCGGGGCTCTCCGCCGGTACCGGCGGCCGGCGAACCGGACGCCGGACCGCGTCGGCGTCAGTCCGAGTCGACGAAGCGCACTCCGCCAGGACCGCTGCCGGCTTCGCGCAGGGCGGTGCGCGCGGCGTTCATCGCGACCGAGCCGCCGTAGCCACGCCGGGCGAGCTGTCCGAGCAGACGTCGCAGCGCGGTGTCCGGCTCCAGGCGGCTCATGCCGGATGCCTTGCCGCGGGCGTACTCGAGTGCGCGCTCGGCGTCGTCGTCGGGAAGCTCCGCGAGCGCGTCCGCGATGATCTCCCGCGGGATGCCGCGCTGCGACAGCACCCGGGAGAGGGCGACCCGCCCCTGGCCCCTGCGTTCCACGCCGGAGGTCACCAGCAGCCGCGCCAGCGTGTCGTCATCCAGGTAGCCGCGGTGCTGGAACTCATCGATGATCTGCTCGGCGGCATCCCGATCGACGTCGTTGTCGCGCAGCACCGATCGCGCTTCCGCCACGGAGAGCTGCTTGCCGCGCAGCCTTCGCACCAGCACCTCCTCGGCATGCCGGACGACCTCCTCAGCATCCGCTTGCTCCCCGTCAGACGGGTTCGCCGCCTCCTCGGCGGGAACCGGGAAGGTGCGTCGCGGCCCGTCCGCCAGTGCGGGGCGCCACAGCTCCTCCTCGCCCGTGCGCGGTGGCCCGTCCGCCGCACGGTCGTGCTGCGGATGCGGCTGCGACCCATCGCGGCGGGCACCGAAGAGCGGGATCACGGGGGCGAGGTGCTCCTCGCCCCCGTGATCAGACATGGCTCACCCCGGTTGTCGAGCGACGTCGAAACGCGGTTGTCGAGCGACGTCGAAGCATCAGGCCGGACGACGCTCGGCGAGCTCGTCAGCAGGAGCCTCGGGAGCCGCCTGCACGCCGATGCCCAGCTTCTGCTTGATCTGAGTCTCGATCGCGACGGCGATATCGTCGTTCTTGATCAGGAAGTTGCGCGCGTTCTCCTTGCCCTGCCCGAGCTGGTCGCCGTCGTAGGTGTACCACGAGCCGGACTTCTTGACGATGCCGTGCTCGACGCCGAAGTCGATCAGGCTGCCCTCGCGCGAGATCCCCACCCCGTACAGGATGTCGAACTCCGCCTGCTTGAAGGGCGGCGCCATCTTGTTCTTGACGACCTTGACGCGGGTGCGGTTTCCCACTGCGTCGGTACCGTCCTTGAGGGTCTCGATGCGACGGATGTCCAGGCGCACCGAGGCGTAGAACTTCAGCGCCTTGCCGCCGGCGGTGGTCTCCGGCGAGCCGAAGAAGACGCCGATCTTCTCACGCAGCTGGTTGATGAAGATGGCGGTGGTCTTGGTCTGGTTCAGGCCACCGGTCAGCTTTCGCAGCGCCTGCGACATCAGCCGGGCCTGCAGGCCGACGTGCGAATCGCCCATCTCGCCCTTGATCTCGGCCTCGGGCACGAGGGCCGCGACGGAGTCGATGACGACGAGATCGATCGCACCGGATCGGATCAGCATGTCGGCGATCTCGAGCGCCTGCTCACCGGTGTCGGGCTGCGACACCAGCAGCTGGTCGATGTCGACGCCGAGCTTGCGGGCGTACTCGGGGTCGAGCGCGTGCTCCGCATCGATGAAGGCGGCGATGCCGCCCGCCCGCTGTGCGTTCGCGATGGCGTGCAGCGTGAGAGTGGTCTTACCGGAGGACTCGGGTCCGTAGATCTCGATGATGCGCCCGCGCGGCAGTCCTCCGATGCCGAGGGCGGAATCCAGGGCGATCGATCCGGTGGAGATGACCTCGACGGGGGCGCGCTCGTCGCTGCCCAGTCGCATGATCGATCCCTTGCCGAACTGACGCTCGATGTGCGCGAGTGCGGAATCCAGGGCCTTCTCGCGGTCGTCGGTGGATGGCATGACGTGCTCCTCAGTGTCTCGAATGCTGCCGCCTGTAGGCTGTCGCGGCCTCTCCGGCTGGATCGACTCTGCGACAAGGCGTGTGGGCTGGTGCCACGTCCATCACGCTAGAGGCGGCCACCGACATTCGGTCGGGAAGGCCACGTTCTGTGGATGGATTTCGCATCAGGACCACTTGTGCAGAACACTACGCGCATCTCGAACACATCTTCGATGACACGCCGTACCGCGCACGCGCAGATTCGATCGGCGACGCCGAGAGCCGGCAATGCGGCCGTCGCGTCGTCAGCGACGGCGCGGCTCCAGCTGACCCACCCCGTAGCGACGCTGAGCGGGCACTTCGGTCTCGTCGCACAGCGCCAGCCAGATCTCGCGCGGCGGCACGCCGGCATCCAGCGCCTCCAGCGCGGTGCGTCCGAGCGCACCGAGCACCAGGTCGTGCGTCAGCGCCGTGGCCCGTCCGCCGAACTCGTCGTCGACGGCGCGAAGGAGCTCGCTGCGTCTCATCGGTGCAGCGCTCCGGTCAGCGCAGCGACAGCTCGGGCTCGACCGAGGCGACCAGGTCGTCCGGTACGACATCCGGGAAGCCGCCCAGACCCTCGAGCACCGAGATCCGGTCGCCCACCTCGCGCATGATGGTCGAGATGGGGATGTCCAGTGCGTCGGCCACGGAGGCGAGGATCTCGCTGGAGGCCTCCTTCTGGCCGCGCTCCACCTCACTCAGGTAGCCGAGTGCGACGGATGCCTTGCTCGCCACCTGTCGGAGGGTGCGCCCCTTCTGCAGGCGGAAGTCCCGCAGCACATCGCCGATCTCCTGTCTGACAAGGATCATCGGAACCTCCTCTCCGCTGCTCCCCCCGGGGCCTCGCCCGAGCGGACCGCCAGTCTAACCCGATCGGACGGGGTCGAATCTACTGTTTCTCGCTGTGGTTCTGTTGTGAGGGATCTCGCTGTCGATGACGCGTCTCGGATGCTGAGCACGTGAAGGACAACCGGGCGGTCGCCGGCGCTATTCCCGCACGGCTTCGATCGCGAGTCCGATCGCGGCATCCCTCGCCTGCGTCCGGATCTCGCCGCGGGATCCGGTGAAGACGTACGAGCCGACGCGCACGCCGCCGGGCGTCGCCACCGCGACATGAACGGTGCCCACGGGCTGCCCGTCCGGCGAGTCGGGTCCCGCGATGCCCGTGGTGGCGATCCCGACATCCGCCGCACGGCCATCCGCGGCGACTGCGCTGCGCACGCCGACCGCCATCTGGCTCGCCACCTCCGGGTGCACGGCTCCGTGCGCGGCCAGGAGGGCGCCGTCCACGCCGAGCAGGGTGTGCTTGAGAGGCGTCGCGTAGGCGACGACGGCGCCGCGGAGCACGACGGACGCGCCGGGCACCGACACGATCTCGGATGTCACCGCTCCCCCGGTCAGCGATTCGGCGACTCCCAGTGTCCAGCCGCGGCGCCGCAGCACGGCGACCAGCCGCTCGGCGGCGGTCACGGCGCGCTCGCCCGCCCGCGCACCTGCGCGACGACGTAGTCGATGCCGCTGGCCACCGTCAGCACGAGCGCGGCGACCATCAGCACGATCGTGGTGACCGTCCACACCGGCATTCCGACGAGCACGTGCAGCGGCAGCAGCGCCCAGCCGAGCGCGACGGCCTGCACGACCGTCTTGACCTTGCCCATCCACGCGGCGGCCACGACCTGCTCGTGCACGATGGTGAACCGGTGCACGGTGATTCCCCACTCGCGGATCAGGATGACGATCACGATCCACCACGGCACCTCGCCCAGGATCGCGAGTCCCAGGAAGCCGGCGCCGGTGAGCAGCTTGTCGGCGATCGGATCCCAGAGTTTGCCGAAGTCGCTGACGATGTCATACCTGCGGGCGAGATAGCCGTCCACCCAATCCGTGCAGATGGCCAGCACGAACAGCGCTCCTGCCACCCAGCGCAGCGCGAGGGAGTCGGCACCGGCCGCGCCGCCGATCAGCAGCAGCACGAAGAAGACGACCGCGAGCGGGATGCGCGCGACGGTGATGGCGTTGGGCAGCTGCCTGGGGATCCCCATCAGTCGCGGCCCGTCAGTCCCCAGGCATCCTCATCGCCGTCGTCCTCGCTCTCGACGACGGGGAGGTCGCGGAACTGCGCCTCTACCGGATCCGGTCCGTATCCGTCAGCAGGGTCCGGAGCGAACGCCGCTCCCGCGGACTCCGCGGGAGCGGATGACGCCGGCGCGTCATCCCCGCGCAGGCGCGCCAGCACGGCGGGCAGCTGCTCGTTGGTGACGAGCACATCCCGTGCCTTGGACCCCTCGGAGGGCCCGACGATCTCACGCGACTCGAGCAGATCCATCAGGCGACCGGCCTTGGCGAAGCCGACGCGCAGCTTGCGCTGCAGCATCGAGGTCGAGCCGAACTGCGAGGACACGATCAGCTCCGCCGCAGCCAGCAGCAGCTCGAGGTCGTCGCCGATGTCCTCGTCGACCTCCTTCTTCTTCGCCGCCGCCTCCTGCACGTCCGGGCGGTACTCGGGACGAGCCTGCTGCGTGACGTGCTTGACGACCGTCGCGATCTCGGCCTCATCGACCCAGGCGCCCTGCAGACGGAAGGGCTTGGAGGAGCCCATCGGCGAGAACAGCGCGTCGCCCTGGCCGATCAGCTTGTCCGCGCCTGGCGCATCGAGGATGACGCGGCTGTCCGTGACGCTGGTCACCGCGAAGGCGAGACGCGACGGCACATTGGCCTTGATCAGGCCGGTGACGACGTCGACGCTGGGTCGCTGGGTCGCCAGCACCAGATGGATGCCCGAGGCGCGCGCGAGCTGGGTGATGCGCACGATGGAATCCTCCACGTCGCGCGGAGCGACCATCATCAGGTCGGCGAGCTCGTCGACCACGACCAGCAGGTACGGGTACGGCTTGAGCACCCGCTCGCTGCCGGCGGGCACCTCCACCTCGCCCGCGCGCACGGCGCGGTTGAAGTCGTCGATGTGCCGGAAGCCGAACGACGCCAGGTCGTCGTACCGCATGTCCATCTCCTTCACGACCCACTGCAGCGCCTCGGCCGCCTTCTTCGGGTTCGTGATGATGGGCGTGATCAGGTGCGGCACGCCCGCATAGCTGGTGAGCTCCACGCGCTTGGGGTCGATCAGCACCATCCGCACGTCGGCCGGGCGCGCGCGCATGAGCAGGCTCGTGATCATGGAGTTCACGAAGCTGGACTTGCCCGAGCCGGTGGAACCGGCCACCAGCAGGTGCGGCATCTTGGCGAGATTCGCGACGACGATCTTGCCGCCGACGTCCTTGCCGACGCCGATGGTCAGCGGATGCGTGCTCTTCTGCGCCGCCGGTGAGCGCAGCACGTCTCCGAGCGCCACTGTCTCCTTGTCGACGTTCGGGATCTCGATGCCGATGGCGCTCTTGCCGGGGATCGGCGACAGGATGCGCACGTCGTTCGACGCCACGGCGTAGGCGAAGTTGTTGCTCAGCTGGGTGATCTTCTCGACCTTGACGCCGAGCCCCACCTCGATCTCGTACTGGGTCACCGTCGGACCGCGCGAGAACCCCGTCACCTTGGCGTCGACCTTGAACTGCTCCAGCACGCTGGTGATCTGCGCGATGGTCTGGTCGGTGGCATCCGAGCGCGTCACCGGCGGGGGCCCCGCCTTCAGGATGCTCGGCGAGGGCAGCACATAAGGGGCAGCCGGCGGCTGCGGCCCGCTCCCCCCGGGACCCGCGGTGCCGAAGCCGTCCAGGCCGGGGAGCTCCCCGGTGGAGCCCTCGTCGTCGAGCAGGGCTGTGGCGTTCTGCTCGCCGAGCGTGCCGGTCAGCGCGCTGATGTCGGAGATCACCTCGGTGGCGGCGTCGGGAGAGGCCGGGTCGACCACGACGGCCTGCTCGTAGGCGCCGTCGCCGGCGGGCTCGTCGAACAGGGCGGTGATCGCCTGGGAATCCACGCCGTCGTCGGGGTCCTCCTCGCGACCGGACTTGTTGCGGCGCCACCAGGGCAGCTCGTCCTTGCCATCGTCCTCGTCGCGGGGCGCCTCATCGACCGCCGACGCGCGCAGCGGGCGTTCGGCCCCGAACATCCAGGCGTACAGGTCTCCCAGACGCTCGCCGATGCGGTTCGGCGGCGTCTTGGTCAGGATCAGGATGCTGAGCGCTGCGAGAGCGCCCAGCACGACGTACGCCGGCACATCGGTCAGGTAGCTGAGCGGCTGACCGAGCAGCCAACCGAGCACCCCGCCGGAGGCGCTCAGCTGCAGCGGACCGTCGCTCGGGTTGGGGCGGCTGCCCGCGAGATGGCAGAAGCCGGCCATCGTGATGATGAAGATGCCGAATCCGATGCCGATGCGTCCGTTGTCGTGCACGGAGGACGGGTGCCGGAAGAGCCATCCCGCCAGCAGCAGGAGCAGGAGCGGCATCACGAAAGCGACGCGGCCCACCAGGAGTCCGACCGAGAACGCGCTCAGGTTGACGGCGATCTGGTTGCCGATGAAGAACCATTCGTTGATCGCACCGATGACTGCCAGCAGCACCAGCAGGAAGGGGAATCCGTCGCGCCGATCGTCCTTCTCCAGCGACTCGGGTCCGAAGGCGCGGAACAGGCCGCCGACGCCGTGCGCCAGCCCGAGCCACATCCGGACGCCGAGTGCGGGCCGATCGGCCTCGCCCACGTACTTCTTCGGCGCCGGCGCGGCCTTCGCCCCGCCGCGCGCTGGCGTCTGCCGCTTGGACCGCGACGCGGGGGTCGCGGACGCGCGCTCAGACTTCGTGCTGCTCCTAGGCATGCTTCAACGGTACGGCCCGGCGGCGACATCCGGCCGCAGTGACGCGGCTTTCCGCGGGATCAGGACGCTTCGTGGGCCCGGTTCCGACCCCGCCCGCGCGACGTCGGAACCCGGGGTCAGGCCTCGATCACGAGCGGAACGATCATCGGCCGCCGGCGCAGCTTCTGGTTGACCCAGCGACCGATCGTGCGGCGGACGATCTGGGAGAGCGCGTGGTTGTCGCGCACGCCGTTGCCGGCAGCCTCCTGCAGTGCGGCGACGATCTTGGGGGCCACATCGTCGAAGACCCTGTCGTCCTCCGCGACGCCGCGGGCGTGGATCTCCGGCCCGGAGATGATCCGCCCCGTCGCCGAGTCGACCACGACGATGATCGACACGAAGCCCTCCTCGCCGAGGATGCGGCGGTCCTTCAGATCGGCATCCGTGATGCCACCGACGGTCGAGCCGTCCACGTACACGAAGCCGATGTCCAGCTGGCCGGCGACGGTCGCCTTGCCGTCCTTCAGATCGACCACCGTGCCGTTGGAACCGATGATCGTGCTCTCTTCGGCGACGCCCGTGTCCTGCGCGAGCCGCGCGTTCGCCATCAGGTGCCGGTACTCCCCGTGCACGGGCAGCACGTTCCTCGGCTTGAGGATGTTGTAGCAGTACAGCAGCTCGCCGGCCGCGGCGTGTCCGGACACGTGCACCTTGGCGTTGGCCTTGTGCACGACGTTCGCCCCCAGCTTGGTGAGCCCGTCGATCACCCGGTACACGGCGTTCTCATTGCCGGGGATCAGGCTCGACGCCAGGATGACGGTGTCCCCCTCGCCGGGCTCGATCGCGTGATCGAGGTTCGCCATCCGGCTCAGCACCGCCATGGGCTCGCCCTGCGAGCCGGTGGACATGTACACGATCCGGTCGTCCGGCAGGTCGCGGGCCTTCTTGTAGTCGATCAGCACGTTCTCCGGGACGTGCAGATAGCCCAGCTGCTCGGCGATGGTCATGTTGCGGACCATGCTGCGCCCCAGGAAGGCGACGCGCCGGCCGTGCGCGTGCGCCGCGTCGATGACCTGCTGCACGCGGTGGACGTGGCTGGAGAAGCTGGCCACGATCACCCGGCGCGGAGCCTTGCCGATCACCTGATCCAGCACGGGGCCGATCGAGCGCTCCGTGGGCGTGAATCCCGGCACGTCGGCATTGGTCGAGTCGACGAGGAAGAGGTCCACGCCCTCCTCGCCCAGTCGCGCGAACGCGCGCAGGTCGGTGATGCGGCCGTCCAGCGGCAGCTGGTCCATCTTGAAGTCGCCGGTGGCCAGGGCCAGCCCCGCGGGGGTGCGGATCGCGACGGCCAGCGCGTCGGGGATGGAGTGGTTGACCGCGATGAACTCGAGGTCGAACGGGCCGACGCTCTCCCGCTGCCCCTCCGTCACCGTGAGCGTGTACGGCTTGATGCGATGCTCCTTGAGCTTCGCCTCGACGAGCGCGAGGGTCAGGCCGGAGCCGATCAGCGGGATGTCCTGCTTCAGACGGAGCAGGTACGGCACAGCGCCGATGTGGTCCTCGTGGCCGTGGGTGAGCACCACGCCGACGATGTCGTCGAGGCGATCCCTGATGGGCTCGAAGTCCGGCAGGATCAGGTCGACGCCGGGCTGGTGCTCCTCGGGGAAGAGCACGCCGCAGTCGACGACGAGGATCTTGCCGCCGAACTCGAACGTCGTCATGTTGCGGCCGACCTCGCCGAGCCCGCCGAGCGGCGTCACGCGGAGCGTACTCGCCTCGAGGGGTTCGGGGGCGGAGATGGGGATGGACATGAGCGTCTCCTCTGTCGGACACGGGGTGTCCGTTCGTGTCCGGGCGCTCCACGCGCCCGGGATGTCAGCGCGTCGTGCCGTGCACCTTGGGCAGGGCACCGCCGGCGGCGGCGTTGCGGTCGGGCCGGAAATCCGAGAAATCGGCGCCGGGCACATCGTGGACCAGCGCCAGCTCGTCCTCGATGATCGCGGCCTCCCACTCTTCCGGCCCCACCAGCGGCAGGCGCACTCGGGGGCTGCCGATGCGACCGAGCCCGTGCAGGATGTACTTGGCCGAGACCGTGCCCGGCACGTGGGTCATGACCGCGCGCACCAGCGGCTCGAGGCGCCGGTGCTCGGCGGTCGCGGTCTTCAGGTCGCCGCGGTTGACGGCGTCGATGATGGCCCGGTACGGGGCCGAGGTGATGTTTGCGGTGACCCCGACCAGACCCGTCGCGCCGATCGAGAGGTGCGGCAGCACGTTGGTGTCATCGCCGGAGAAGTACATCAGATCGGTCTGGTTGAGCACGCGGCTCACCTCGGAGAAATCGCCCTTGGCGTCCTTCACCGCGAGGATGTTGGGATGCTTGGCCAGCCGCAGGATCGTCTCGTACCTGATCGGGACTCCGGTGCGGCCGGGGATGTCGTAGAGGATGACCGGCAGGTCGGTGGCGTCGGCGACCAGGCGGAAGTGCGTGAGGATCCCGGCCTGGGTGGGCTTGTTGTAGTAGGGCGTGACGATCATGATGCCGTCGGCACCGGCCTTCTCGCTCGCCTTGTAGAGCTCGATGGCGTGCGCGGTCTCGTTCGAGCCCCCGCCGGTGATGATCTTCGCCCGACCGGCGGAGACGTCCTTGCCGACCTCGACCAGCCGCAGCTTCTCGTCGTCGGTCAGGGTCGAGGTCTCGCCCGTGGTTCCGGTGACGACGATGCCGTCGGCACCGTCGGCGATGACGCGGTCCATGTGCTTCTCGACAGCGGGCCAATCCACTTCGCCGTCGGCGGTCATGGGGGTGACCAGCGCGACGAGAACCTGCCCGAAGGGATTGTCGGTGTGCGTCATGCACTCAGGGTATCGCGTCGAGTCCTCGGTGACGCGCTCCGATGCAGGGTCACACCCGGCCGCGACGCGCCAGCCGCGCGGTGAGCGCGCTCGGCAGCACGCGCGTCAGGGCGACGACCGCCTTGTAGCGCAGCGAGGGGATCGACACGGCCCTGCCGCGCGCGGCATCCCGGAGTCCCTCCCGCACGACCACCGCCGCGTCGAGCCATCCCACCGCCGGAACGCCCTCCTGGCCGGGCGCGAGCCCCATCCGCTCGTGGAAGCTCGTGTGCGTGAAGCCGGGGCACACGGCGGTGACGCTGATGCCGTCGCGGGAGTACTCGGCGTTCGCCCAGCGGCTGAAGCCGATCAGCCACGACTTGCACGCGGAGTAGGTCGAGCGGGAGATGAACCCGGCGACGGACGCCACGTTGACGATCCGGCCGCCGCGACCGCGCATCGAGCGGATGGCCGCGTGCATCAACCGCATCGCGGCCTCCACATGCACGCGCAGGTGACGGACCTCGTCGTCGATGTCGTTGTCCGCGAAGCGCAGCGGCAGGCCGAAGCCGGCGCTGTTGACGAGCAGGTCGATCGGATGCCCGGGCTCGGCGATGCGCTCCGCGACGCGGCGCACGTCCGCCTCGACGGAGAGGTCGGCGGTGAGCACCTCGACGGCCACACCCCGCTCGGCTCGCAGCGTCGCGGCGAGCTGCTCCAGGGCATCCGATCCCCGCGCGACGAGCACGAGATCCGCGCCCTTCGCGGCGAGCTGGCGCGCGAACTCGGCGCCCAGACCCGCGCTGGCTCCGGTGATCAGTGCGGTGGGCATCAGCGCTCGTATCCCAGGAACCGATAGCGGATGCCGGTGCGCGATCGCTGCCACTCCCCCTCGTCCACCAGGCGCCAGCCCTCGCGCGAGGGGGCGAACGCATCGCCGTCGACGGTCAGGTCGAGCTCGGTGATCTCGAGGCGATCGGCCTGGCCGATCACCTGGCGGAAGATCTCCGCACCGCCGATGATCCACATGCGCTCGAGTCCGCGCACCGCCTCGTCGAGGTCGCCGGCCCGTCGGACGCCGTCGGCGGCCCAGTCCTGCTGCCGCGTCACGACGATGTTCTCCCGCCCCGGCAGCGGACGGAACCGCTCGGGCAACGACTCCCACGTGCGCCGCCCCATGATCACGGGATCGCCGAGCGTGACCTGCTTGAAGTGCGCGAGGTCCTCGGGCACGTGCCACGGCATCCCGCCGGCCGCGCCGATCACGCCCCCTGCGGCCTCAGCCCAGATGAGGCCCGCCCAGCTCATACGGCGACCGCCGCGCGGATCGCGGGATGGTGCCGGTAGTCCTCCACGACGAAGTCGTCGTAGCGGTAGTCGAGGATCGACTCCGGCGTCCGGGCGAAGCGCAGCCGCGGGTACGGGTACGGCTCGCGGGTCAGCTGCTCGCGCACCTGCTCCAGATGGTTGTCGTAGATGTGGCAGTCGCCCCCGGTCCACACGAAGTCGCCCGGCTCCAGTCCGGTCTGCTGCGCGACCATCAGCGTCAGCAGCGCATAGGAGGCGATGTTGAAAGGCACGCCCAGGAACAGGTCGGCGCTGCGCTGGTAGAGCTGGCAGGACAGGCGCCCGTCGGCCACGTAGAACTGGAACAGCGCGTGGCACGGCGCGAGAGCCATGTCGGGGATGTCGGCCGGGTTCCACGCCGACACGATCAGCCGACGGGAGTCCGGGGTCGCCCTGATCTGCTCGAGCACCTGCGAGAGCTGATCGATGCTGCCGCCGCCGGGTGCGGGCCAGGAGCGCCACTGCACGCCGTACACCGGGCCGAGGTCGCCGTCGGCATCCGCCCACTCGTCCCAGATCGTCACGCCGTGCTCCTGCAGCCAGCGCACGTTCGAGTCGCCGCGCAGGAACCACAGCAGCTCGTAGGCGATCGACTTGAAGTGCACCCGCTTGGTGGTGATCAGGGGGAATCCGGCCGAGAGATCGAAGCGCAGCTGGCGGCCGAAGACGCTGGTGGTCCCGGTGCCCGTGCGATCGTCCTTGTGAGTGCCGTGCTCGAGCACGTCGCGGAGCAGGTCTTCGTACGGCGTGGGAACGGCTGCGCTCATGCGAGCAACGATACCGGTGCGGCGACCGCAGAGGGTGGAGCGTCACGCTCCGTCACATCCGCGCCGCTGCCGGGCCGGCGGACCTATCGTGGGCGCATGCCCCTGTCCTTCGCCCTGATCGCGCTCGTCGCGCTGATCGGGGTCGCCGGCGCCATCGGAGCGATCTGGCGCGCGCGACGGCCGTCGCCGCGGCGGAGCGGATGCGGTGGATCTGGCCGACCTCGGCGTCGCCGGCGGACGCGTCGCGCTGGTGCAGTTCAGCACCGAGACCTGCGCGCGCTGCCCGCAGGTGCGCCGGCTGCTGCAGGGCATCGCATCCGCGCACCCCGGCGTGGACCATGTCGACGTCGACCTCACTCACCGGCCCGACCTCGCCGCACGTCACCGCGTGCTGAGCACCCCGACGACGTTCGTGATCAGCCCGGATGCGGCGCTCGTCGCCCGCTTCACCGGAGCGCCGCGTCGCGCCGACGTGGAGGCAGTGCTGACCGAGCTGTCCCGACTCCAGGAGGCATCATGACCCAGCCCGCTCCCACCCGCGCCTCGGGCATCGATCCGCGTGGCCCGCGTTTCGGCGCGGCCATCACCTCGGTGCTGCTGGTGGTCGCGACCCTGCTCGGACTGGTCGAGCTCGGTGCGCCCGGACTCGGTGCGGCGTTCTGGCTCACCGCGGTCATCGCGGCGCTGTTCCTGTGGGGCGTGCTCTCGCCGGCCACCGCGCCGTGGGGTGTGCTGTACCGCAGCGCGGTGCGACCGCGCCTGAGCCCGCCTGCCGAGCTCGAGGATCCCCGCCCGCCGCGCTTCGCGCAAGGCGTCGGACTGTTCGTGGTCGGCGTCGGTCTGATCCTGCACGTGGCAGGGGTCCCGCTGGCGCTTCCCATCGCGACCGCCCTGGCGTTCATCGC
Source organism: Microbacterium sp. ARD32 (assembly GCF_031844385.1). Classification (NCBI taxonomy): domain Bacteria; kingdom Bacillati; phylum Actinomycetota; class Actinomycetes; order Micrococcales; family Microbacteriaceae; genus Microbacterium; species Microbacterium sp. ARD32. The sequence goes on along the minus strand of NZ_JAUZVD010000001.1, from coordinate 1,038,989 downwards.
CGCTTTCCTGAACGCCGCGTTCGCGTTCTGCCTGGGCTGCCAGCTGTACCTGCTGCTGCAGCGCGCGGGCCTGGTCGGCCGCGCCGCGACGCCGGTCTGAGCACCGGTACCGGAGGCCGGTCCGCGTGGGTAGGCTGGCGGACACGACGCGAATCCGCGCCCGCGACACTGCGACCTCTGGAGGAACCATGGCCATCACCAGCGAAGCCGCCGCCACCTGGACCGGATCACTGATGGAGGGCTCGGGCACCGTCGCGTTCTCGACCTCGAACCTCGGCACCTTCCCCCTGGACTGGAAGGCGCGCAGCGAGGGATCGGACACCACGACCACGCCCGAGGAGATGATCGCGGCCGCGCACGCTTCGTGCTTCAGCATGGCGCTCTCGCACGCGCTCGCCGAGAACGGCACGCCGCCCGAGCGCGTCAACACCTCGGCATCCGTCACCTTCAAGCCCGGCACCGGCATCACCGGCAGCCACCTGAACGTCAACGCCTCGGTTCCGGGCCTGTCGCCGGAGAAGTTCCAGGAGATCGCCGAGGGCGCGAAGTCCGGATGCCCGGTCTCGCAGGCGCTCGCCGGCATCGAGATCACGCTCGAGGCCAGCCTGGCCTGAACCCGGGGCGCGCCGACGGACGGAGGTCAGGGCCGGATGCGGGCGAGGCGGATGGCCTCGCGGATGCTGGCCCTGGCGTCCTTGCGGCGACCGGCCGCGTCCTGCACGACGCCGAGACGGTAACGTGCACGCCAGTCGTCGGGAGCGTGCTCGGCCGCGTCCGCGTGCTGCGCGATCATCGCATCCGCGTCGGCGCTGCGCAGCCGTCCCGAGGGGGTGAGCTGCGCGGGCGCCTCAGGCATGCCGCCCTCGCCGTCCAGGATGCGCCCCAGCCGATCGGCGGATAAGCCGAACTGCAACTCGCGCACCAGCGCCCAGCCTGCGATGGCCGCGATCACGATCAGGGCCGCGCCGAAGGAGATCGACAGGGGCGTGGCGGTGGCGAACATGAGCACGGCGAACCAGGCTGCCACGACGACGTACAGCAGAAGTGCGGCGCCCATGATGACGACGCCGATGCGCGAGCTCATCCTCCGATCCTAGATCGAACGCCGCGCGGCCCCGGCTCGCGAGCCCCGCCGAACAGCGCCGGATAGTGGCCGACATTGGCCGACAGCCCGCCGACAGCGCCGTGACAGCGCGTTGCCGGATGCTCGACGCATGACGATTTCCACCACAGACCTGGCCGTCGAGGCCGAGGGGCTCGTGAAGGTGTTCGGCGCGAACCGCGCGGTCGACGGCGTCGACCTGCAGGTGCGGGCCGGCACCGTCTACGGCGTGCTCGGCCCGAACGGCGCGGGCAAGACGACCACGATCAACATGCTCGCGACGCTGCTGCGACCGGACGGCGGCATCGGCCGCGTGTTCGGCCACGACGTCGTCCGCGAGCCGAACATCGTGCGCCAGCTGATCGGCGTGACCGGCCAGTTCGCCTCGGTGGACGAGACGCTCTCCGCGACCGAGAACCTCATCATCTTCTCCCGCCTGCTGGGCCTGTCCCGCACGGCGGCGAGGGCCAAGTCGGCGGAGCTGCTGGAGCGCTTCGGGCTGACCGACGCCGCCCGCCGCCCGCTGAAGAAGTTCTCCGGCGGGATGCGCCGTCGGCTCGACCTGGCAGCATCCCTCATCGCCCAGCCCCCGCTGATCTTCCTGGACGAGCCGACCACGGGGCTGGATCCGCGCACACGCGGGCAGATGTGGGACACGATCCGCGAGCTCGTCGCGAGCGGGTCGACCGTGCTGCTGACCACGCAGTACCTCGACGAGGCCGACCAGCTGGCCGACCGGATCGCGGTCATCGACCGCGGACGCGTGGTCGCCGAGGGCACCTCCGATGAGCTGAAGGCATCCATCGGCACCTCCTCGCTGCAGCTGCGCGTGACCGATGCGGCCGACACCGCCGACGCCGTCACCGCCATCGAGCGCGTGCTGGGGGCGCACGCGGTCCTCTCGCCCGAGGCATCCCGCATCACCGCTCCGATGAGCGACGCCGACCGGATCACCGAGCTGCTGATCACGCTGCGCGAGGCCGGCATCCACCTCTCCGAGCTGAGCGTTCAGAAGCCCACGCTCGACGAGGTCTTCCTCACGATCACCGGTCACGACACCGCCGACCGCACCGCCGATCAGCCCGCCGAGGAGGTTCCCGCATGACCGCCGTCGCACCCGGCCGCACGCAGATCGTGCCGCCCGCAGAACGCCGACTGAGCAACCGCACCCCCCTCGAGCAGACCATCCGCAACACGCTGACCATGGCGTACCGCGGCATCGTCAAGATCCGGCGCACCCCGGAGCAGCTCGTGGACGTGACGGTTCAGCCGATCATCTTCACCCTGATGTTCGCCTACCTGTTCGGCGGCGCGATCGCGGGGAACGTCGAGAGCTATCTGCCGCTGCTGATCCCCGGCATCCTCGTGCAGACCGTGATCACCACCTCAGTGGTGACCGGCACGCAGCTGCGCGAGGACATGGACAAGGGCGTGTTCGACCGCTTCCGCTCGCTGCCGATCGCGCGCATCTCGCCGCTGTCCGGGGCACTGCTGGCCGACACCATCCGCTACGCGATCGCCACCACGCTCACCTTCGTGATGGGCTACGTGATCGGCTATCACCCGGCGGGCGGGATCGGCAGCGTCGCGCTGGCCGGGCTGCTGGTGATCGCCTGCTCCTGGGCCATCAGCTGGATCTTCGCGTTCTTCGGCGTGATCGCGCGCACCGCGGGCAGCGTGCAGGGCATCTCCATGCTGGTGCTGTTCCCCCTCACGTTCCTCTCCAACGCGTACGTGCCCGTGGACACGCTGCCGGACTGGCTGCGCTGGTTCGCGAATGCGAACCCGATCTCGCACCTCGTCACCGCGGTGCGCGAACTGGCCAACAACGGCGCCCTCACCGGCGACGTCTGGATCTCGCTGCTGGGCGCGGCGATCATCGTGATCGTCTTCGCCCCGCTCACGGTGCGCGCCTACATGCGCAGGGCCTGAGGCCCGCCACCCGGATCCCCGGCACCGTCACGGTGACCGGGGATCTCGCGGTGGGTCCGCTCAGCGCGGCTGCCCGGAGAGGATCTCGAGTCCCGCGGCTGTGCGCTCCGGCATCCGCAGCGCCGACGCCGCCGCACGAGCCGACGCGACGGCGCCCGAGCCCAGCACCGCCTCGGCCCGGTGGAGGAGGTCGGCGATGCGCAGGCTCGGCACGTCCTGCCGCGCCCCCATCGCCTCTCCCAGCACCAGCGCCTGCAGCCCGGCCTCGCGCGCCGACGGCTCGGTCAGCGCCCAGGCGGACCAGCCGGTGAGCACCACACCGAGGATGGGCTTGTCGACGAACACCGGCCGCAGCCGTCGCACGGCGAGGAAGCGCACGCGCAGGCGCTCCGCCCACTGCGCGGCATCCTCGTCCACCGCCCGGTCCGCCGACACCGCGGCGACCAGCGCCGACACCGTGAGCAGGTACCACGGCGATGCCCGCTGATCGTGCTCGGCGAACAGCGACAGCGCGCGACGATAGCGGGCCGCGGCCTCGCCGGGCTCCGCCCGCAGTCGTGCGATCTCGGCCAGGCCGAGCCACCCCAGCGAGGCGTGCTCGACGCCCTCCTGCGTGCGCTCCCCGCCGTGGACCATGTGGCCGAAGTGCGGCTCGGCCTCTTCGGGCCGGCCGAGCATGAGCAGAGCGCTGCCCCGGGTCCAGCTCTGCTGGCGCAGCGACTCCTTCGCTCCGAAGGCCTCGAGGCCGCCGCGCGCACGCTGGAGCCAGTCCAGCGTCTCGGCGGGGTCGCCGGTCTGCCCGCCGAGGTCGGCCGCGCTGCTGGCCGCCAGCGTCGCGAACCAGAGATCACCCCGTCGTTCGCCGAGCTCCCACGCGCGGCGGGAGGCCGCCAGCGCCTCCCCGGTCTCGCCCTCGTTCTCGGCGAGGTGCGACAGCGCGAGCTCGCCGATCAGGCGCACGCCCGTATCGTCGTCGTCGCGCAGGCGCTGGATGATCCCGGGGAGCAGCGGCAGCGCGCGCACCCCCTCGAGCAGTTCGGCGACCGCCCGCCACTGGGGCGACATCCCCGCGCCGGCGCGGCGGCGCAGCAGACGCACCCTCGCCACCGCCCGCAGCGCGCGCTGGGGATCGTCGGCTACGAGGGAGACGATGCCACAGGGCAGCAGCACCTGCGCCAGGTCATCCGGATCCGCGGCATCGGACCGCAGCCGGCCGAGCGCGCCCAGGATCGCGGAGGAGAATCCGGTCAGCTCGCCGACCGCACCGCGGATGACCCACGACTGTACCAGCACTCCCGCGATCTCCAGCACGTCCCTCGGGCTGCCCTGCTCGAGCGCGCGGCGCAGCACGACGACGAGATTCTCGTGCTCGGAGCGGATGCGGGAGAACAGCGCCACGTCCATCGGCGCGAACCGCCCGACCATCGTCGAGCCCGGCCGGCCGTGGAACGACCGCGCCCAGCGCAGCGCCGCATCCCACGCAGTCCGATCGCGGCCGTCCCGCACGAGCCGGGCCAGGCCGAACTCCCGCACAGTCTCCAGCATCCGGAATCGGATGCCGGACTCCGCGTCGTCGACGACCACCAGCAGCGACTGCGCCACCAGGGCGTCGATGATGTCGTCGGCATCGTCGCGCTCCAGCACCTCGGCGGCCGTGCGCGCGGAGAACCCGCCCGGGAGCACCGAGAGCGCACTGAGCGCCTGCCTGGCCTCCGCGTCGAGCAGGTCCCAGCTCCATTCGATGACGGCTTCGAGCGTGCGGTGCCGCGCAGGCGCCGTCCGTTCTCCCGTGGTCAGCAGCGCGAATCGGTTCTGCAGGCGCTCCTCGATCTGCTCCGGCGTCATGGTGCGCACGCGGGCGGCGGCCAGCTCGATCGCCAGCGGCAGGCCGTCCAGGTGCGCGCACAGCCGCGCGACGACCTCGGCGTCCAGCTCGGCCCCCGGTCGCACGGCGCGCGCTCGCTCGACGAACAGGCGCACGGCGGACGCGTCGCCCTCGGCATCCAGCGACCGCAGCGGATACACGCGCTCGGCACCGATCGCGAGCGGGGTGCGGCTGGTGGCGAGGATACGCAGGCCCGCGACGTGCGCGAGCGCGTCGGCGACCCACATCGCGACGCCCTGCACCACCTGCTCGCAGTTGTCCAGCACGAGCAGAGTCGCACGCTCGCCCAGCGCGGACATGATGCGCGACCGCAGGTCGGGCCGGCTCAGCGTGTCGGCGAATCCCGTACCGGCGGCACTCTCCCCCACGCCGAGCGCGGTGGCGATCGCGGATTCCACGTCAGCGTCGTCGCGCACCGCCGCGAGCGGGATGACGATGACCGACTCCTCATCCGAGGCGTTCGCGACCTCGTACGCCACGCGCGTCTTGCCCAGCCCGCCCACGCCGAGGATCGTCACCAGGCGCCCGCGCGCCAGCATCTCGACGATCGCACTGAGGTCGCCCTCCCTGCCGATCAGCGGATTCGGTGCGGCGCGCATGCCCACGCGCACCCGGGGCCCTGGCTCCTGCGCGCGCAGCAACCGCGCGTTCAGCTCACGCAGGGCCCGGCCGGGCGATGCGCCGAGATCCTCGCGCAGCCGATCGGCGAAGCCGGCATAGCGGGCGATCGCCTCGGTGGCCCTCCCATCGGCCTGCAGCGCGGTCAGGAGCTCGAGCTGCAGGCCCTCGTCCAGCGGATGCGCATCGGTCATCGTCTCCAACTCCGCCACGGCCTGCGTCGTCCTGCCCATCGCGCCCAGCGCTCGGGCGCGCAGCAGTCGCAGCCGCTCCGCGAGGACCGCCGCCTCGTGGGAGAGCTCAGCGGCGACGGGTGCGTCACCGAGATCGGCGCCGGGTTCGCCGCGCCACAGGGCCAGGGCGGCTTCGGCGGCCTCGAGGCGCTCGGCGGCCGGACCGGTGCCGGCGGCGGTGAGCAGCCGTCGCGCCCTGGACAGGTCGGTCTCCGCGGGTGCCAGAGCGTAGCCACCGGGAACGCTCTGGATCAGGTCGGCGCCGCCGAGCGCCCGCGTGCGCGACACCACCGTCTGCAGCGCGGCACGCGGGTTGCGCGGCGGGCTGTCACCCCACAGATCGTCGGCGAGCGCGGTGCCCGACCTCGAGCTGCCCGCCGCCAGCGCGAGCGCGGCCAGCAGCGCGCGCGTCGCGGCGCCCCCGGCGTCCCCGCCCGCGATCTGCACGGGGCCGAGCACCCCGACGCGGACGGTCATCCCCGTGGCCGGATCCCGATGTCGACGATGTTCTCGAGGCCGACGACCAGGTCGCTGCTGTCGCGGGCGAAGGGCAGCGCCAGGCGGATGCCGGGCGTGTACGCCGCCGCGGAGTCGATCGTGTCGTGCACGATCGTCAGCGTCTCACCGGGACCCGACAGCACCGCCTCCTGGCGCGCGACGACGCCGGGACGGCGCAGCGAGTGCACCGGGATGCCGGAGACCTGCTCGCCCCGTGCGCGCTGATCCGCGTGCGGGGCGCGGAACGGCCCCTGTGCGTCGCGCGCGTCGGCCATCAGCTCGGCTGTGCGCACGGCGGTTCCGCTGGGCGAGTCGATCTTGGTGTCGCGATGCGCCTCGACGACCTCGGCGAACTCGAAGAACGGTGCCGCAGCCGCCGCCAGCGCGGAGCCGAGCGCGGAGCCGAGTGAGAAGTTCGGGATGAAGACCACACCGGTGCGCGCCGAAGACTGGAGCGGCCGCACCAGCGAGATGCGCTCCTGCGACCAGCCGGAGGTCCCGACCAGCACGTTGACGCCCAGCTCCAGCGCCGCCCTGACCACCTCGATGCTCACGGCCGGGGTGGAGGCGTCCACAATCAGGTCGGCGCCGGCGAGCTCGCCCAGGTCGCTGTCGGAGCCGAGGACGGTGCGCACCTCGAACCCGTCGAGGTCGTCGATCACCGCGTGGATGATGCGTCCGAGGTTGCCCCTGCCCCCCACGAGGGCGACTTGAGTGGTCATGCCTCCAGTCTAGATTCGCGCTCGCACTCCCCAGGGCGCGTGACGCGGCGGGTTCAGACCGAGGCGTAGTCGGGCAGTCCCGTGCGCAGCTCCATCGGCAGGTGCCCCAGATCGTTGTGGGTCAGCAGCGACCACGGCCGCCCCTGCTTCTGCGCGATCACGCTCAGTCCGCAGTGCGCCTGGTTCAGCGTCATCCAGCGCCATGCCGGCGCGCCGAGCACTTCGCGCACGAACCACGAGATCACGAAGTTGTGGGTGATGAGCACCTCGTGCACCTCGCCGGTGCGCCGCCGGAGGAACTCCCCCACGGCGTCGGACATCTGCGCGGAGCCGGCCTCGATCTCCGCTTCGCTGACCGAGCCGAAGAAGGGCTCGTAGGCGGCGGGCGTGTCCTCTGTCATGCCGGTCGGCACGCAGTCGAACAGCAGCGCGGAGGGCACCGGATCGACCGACGGCAGACGCGCGGCCACGGCGCGGGCCGTCTCGGCGGCGCGCAGCAGCGGGGAGTGCCAGACCGCGTCCAGAGGCAGGCCCGAGAGCCGGTCCGCGACGAGCTCGGCCTGGCGCTGGCCTCTGGGCGAGAGGGGTCCGTCGTCGACGCCGTGCTCGGCGTCCTGATGTTCACCGTGTCTGACCAGATATATGTAGTGCGTCACAACCCTGCTCGCTTCATGCCGCCGCATCGCGGCGTCTCCAGCTTAGGTCACGTCGCCGACGTCGGCGCGCGCGTGTGGCGTCGCGGCGGCGATTCAGCTGGCATCGCGGCGGCGGTTCAGGCCCCGGCGCGGGTGAGTTCGGCCAGCTGCGTTCGGGAGAGGGTGATGCCCGTGCCCTGCACGAGCTCGTCCACGTGCACCGTCGCGAACGCGTTGACGATGGGCGCCACCACCGTGCGCTGGGCCAGCAGCCACGCGATCGACACCGCGGCCACCGGCACGCCGAGGTCGGCCGCGATCAGATCGAGCGCGCGCAGCACGCGGATGCCACGGCGATTCAGCTGGCTGCGCAGCTGCTGCCCGCGCACACCTCCCACGCGGGAACCGCGGCGGTGCCGACCGGAGAGGAAGCCGTGCTCGAGGGCATGCGACGGCGTGACCGCCAGCCCCTGCGCAGCCGCGACCAGCCGCAGATCGCCCTCGAACTCTGCGCGGCGCACCAGGTTGTACGGCTCGTCCAGCACCTCCAGCCGCGGATAGCCGGCAGAGGCGAGGATACGCGCTTCGACGAGCTGCTCCGGGGCGAAACGGAAGGCTCCGGCCGCGGAGATCTTGCCGGCGTCCCGCAGCCATTCGACCGTGGCGAGGGTGTCCTCCAGGCTCGTGTCCTGGTCCAGGGATGCGTCCAGGTGCAGCACGTCGACGCGCTCGACGCCGAGCCGGGTCAGCGATGCCTCCACAGCCCGCACGAGGTTGACCGATCCGAGTCCGGGGTTGTCGGCGTGCGAGCCGACGCGCACGTTCAGCACCATCCGGTCGCGTTCGCCTCGCGTGCGCAGCCATTCGCCGATGATGTGCTCGCTGCGCCCTCCGGAGAACCCGTCGGCCGTGTGGATCGCGTTGCCGCCGATCTCCGCGTACCGGTCCAGCAGCTCGTGACTGGTCGGCAGGTCCACGTTCCAGCCGAACTCCGCCGCGCCCAGCATGAGCGGGAAGACCGAGAAGCCGGTCTCGCCGAGCGGGACGCGCACGCCCTCGCCCACGCCGGCACCGACCACGGGGATCGGCGCGGAGGGATGCTCGGCGGAGATCTCTTCGGCGCGCGAACGCTGATCGGCCGTGCCGACTCCGAAGATCCTCATCTCCCACCCCCGTGAGACATCCGACGCACCCCCGTGCGTACTTCGAGAGTATGCGAGGTCTCGCACGTGCGCGGTCCGGTGGGCGGGCGCGACGGGAAGTTCTCGTAACGATCCCATCACATCGGATGCGAAAGGGCCCGGGAACGCGCGCGCTGCGCACGTTCCCGGGCCCCTGGGCGGATGCCGGCTGACCGGCATCCGCGAGGATCACGCCTCGGCGGTCTCCGCTGCCTGCTCGCCCTCGGCCGGGGCGTCGTCGAGCACGGGCTCGAGCGACAGCTTGCCGCGGTCGTCGATCTTGGTGATGCGCACGAGGAGCTTCTGCCCGACCGAGAGCACGTCGTCGACGTTCTCGACCCGCTTGCCACCGGCGAGCTTGCGCACCTCGGTGACGTGCAGCAGTCCGTCCTTGCCCGGCAGCAGCGAGATGAAGGCGCCGAAGCTGGCGATCTTCACCACTGTGCCCAGGAACTGCTCGCCGATCTCGGGGTTGGTCGGGTTGGCGATCGCGTTGACCTGAGCGCGCGCGGCCTCGGCCGACGGGCCGTCGACGGCGCCGATGTAGACGGTGCCGTCCTCCTCGATGGAGATCTGCGCGCCGGTCTCATCCTGGATCGCGTTGATCGTCTTGCCCTTCGGGCCGATCAGCTCGCCGATCTTGTCCACCGGGATCTGCACGCTGATGACGCGCGGCGCGGTGGGCGCCATCTCGTCAGGAGCGTCAATCGCGGCGTTCAGCACGCTGAGGATCGTCAGGCGCGCGTCGCGGGCCTGGGTCAGGGCGCCTGCCAGCACCGACGACGGGATGCCGTCGAGCTTGGTGTCCAGCTGGATCGCGGTGATGAACTCGCTGGTGCCTGCGACCTTGAAGTCCATGTCACCCAGCGCGTCCTCGGCACCGAGGATGTCGGTGAGCGCCGCGTAGCGGGTCTCACCGTCGACCTCGTCCGAGACCAGGCCCATGGCGATGCCGGCGACGGGTGCGCGCAGCGGCACACCGGCGTTCAGCAGCGACAGGGTCGAGGCGCAGACCGAGCCCATCGACGTCGAGCCGTTGGATCCGAGGGCCTCGGAGACCTGACGGATCGCGTAGGGGAACTCCTCGCGGGTCGGCAGCACCGGCACGAGGGCGCGCTCGGCGAGGAAGCCGTGCCCGATCTCGCGACGCTTCGGCGACCCGACGCGACCGGTCTCACCGGTCGAGTACGGCGGGAAGTTGTAGTGGTGCATGTAGCGCTTGTGCGTCACCGGCGACAGCGAGTCGATCTGCTGCTCCATCTTGAGCATGTTCAGCGTGGTGACGCCCATGATCTGGGTCTCACCGCGCTGGAAGATCGCCGAGCCGTGCACGCGCGGGATCACCTGCACCTCCGCGTCCAGCGGACGGATGTCCGCCAGGCCACGGCCGTCCATGCGCACGCCCTCGGCCAGGATGCGGCCGCGAACGATCTGCTTGGTGACGGACTTGTACGCGCCGGAGACCTCGCCGGCTGCGGACTCGGGCAGCGTTCCCGCCTCGATGGCCGAGGCGACCTCGGCCTTGACGCGGCTCTTGACCTCGTCGTCGGCGTTCTGGCGCTCGATCTTGTCGGCGATCTGGTAGACCTTCTCGAGATCCGCCGTCGCGGACTGGGCGATGAAGTCGTAGGTGGCCTGCTCGTACGCGGGGAAGACCGGGTACACACCGGGCTCCTTCGACGAGTGCTGCGCCATCTCGGCCTGCGCCTCGACGAGCTGCTTCAGGAACGGCTTCGCGGCCTCCAGGCCACCGGCGACGATCTCCTCGCTGGGCTTGACGGCGCCGGCCTTGATCAGGTTCCAGCTGTTCTCGGTGGCCTCGGCCTCGACCATCATGATGGCGACGTCCTCGGAGCCGTCGGCCTTCTTGACCACGCGGCCGGCGACCATGAGGTCGAACACGGCCTCCTCGACCTGAGCGGCGTTCGGGAACGCGACCCACTGGTCGGCGTGCTCGCCGTGGCCGGGGATGAGCGCCAGGCGCACGCCGGCGATCGGACCCGAGAAGGGCAGACCCGAGATCTGGGTCGAGGCGGATGCCGCGTTGATCGCCAGCGCGTCGTAGTACTCGCCAGGGGCGATCGACAGCACGGTGATCACGATCTGCACCTCGTTGCGCAGGCCGTCGACGAACGACGGGCGCAGCGGACGGTCGATCAGGCGGCACACCAGGATCGCCTCGGTGGAGGGGCGGCCCTCGCGGCGGAAGAACGAGCCGGGGATCTTGCCGGCGGCGTAGGAGCGCTCCTCGACGTCGACGGTCAGCGGGAAGAAGTCGAAGCCCTCGCGCGGGTGCTTGCCCGCGCTGGTGGCCGACAGCAGCATGGTCTCGCCGTCGAGGTAGGCGGCGACGGAGCCCTGCGCCTGCTGGGCGAGGCGTCCGGTCTCGAACCGGACGGTACGGGTGCCGAAGCGGCCGTTGTCGAGAACGGCTTCGGCGGCAGTGATTTCAGGACCTTCCAAGAGGTCTCTCCTTCTTTGTTTAGGCTCGCGCGTCCGTGTGACGCGCGAGTTCTCGCGAAGGAGCGGATGCGGACAGATATAAGCGCGCGGGCATCCCCGCGAATCTCGCCTGCGCTGGCCACCAGTAGAAGATCACCCGGCGCCGTGCGCGACGAGGAACCCACCACAGGGGACCAGCTTCTCAGCCGACCGCTCCGTACTAAGTCGATATGCAGTTTGACGGATGCCACAGGCATCCTGCTCAAGCCTAGCAGTGCACCCCCAGGATCGACGTTCTCCCCGAGTTGCGTCAGCCGCGTCCGCCGAGACGAAGAGGCCGAATCCCGCCAGCGAGGAATCGAACGCGTCACCGCTTGTCGGCGAGGCTCAACCCGCATCGATCGCACTCAACGGCGGCGCGCTCGTCGTTCTGATGGCCCCGACGCTCCAGTCTCTTCCCGCTGGTGCCGCAATCGCGCTGGGAGCGGTGATCGCCGTCTTCGGCGGTGCCGTGGCGCTGATCCTCCTCTTTCCGATGGTGTCTGCCTCTTTCCGATGGTGTCTGCAGTCCTGATCGCTCTCGGCGCGGTCATCACGGTCGTGGTCATGCGTCGCACGGAAGGGCGCCCTGCTCTCGCCACAACGGTGTAGCACGGCGGCGGCCCGCCAGGCGGTGCAGCTGGTGATCGAGAGGATCGGGGCCTGCGGGTCTCATCAGATGATGCGCTCCAGCAACTTCGGCCCGGTCCGGCGCTGCCTTTGACCATGCCACGCTGACTCTTCGCGCCCAGCGCACGCTGAGCCGCTAGGCTGACCTGCATGAGCGAAGACAAGGCAGTCTCCCCCGAGGAGATGAAGCGCAAGTTCAAGGAAGCGCTCGACCGGAAGAATGCGAAGAACCAGGGCGGCGAGGCTCACCTCGACGGCGATTCGGCCGTGCACGCGACGCCCGCACCCCAGATGAAGCGCGAGTTCCGCCGCAAGAGCGGCTGATCCAGCGGACACGAGCGGGCCGGGCTCGGGATGCGCATGTCGCTCCCGGGCTCGGCCCTTCTGCATCACTCCCCCGCGAGCCCGCCCAGCAGATGCCCGAAGGACTTCCCCTTGCCCAGGTAGGTGTCGGGGTCGAACGGGTCGGCGTCGGTCACCGGCTCCTTGCGCGCGATCGCCTCGGCCAGCTCGCGCGCACCGCGCTCCACACGGGCGCTCAGCGGCGCCACCTCGTCGGCGTTCGCACCCCAGTCGCTGGAGGCGGCGAACACCCCCGTCGAGACGGGCTCGGCGTGCAGGTAGGTGAACAGCGGCCGGATCGCGTAGTCGATCGCCAGCGAGTGCCGGGCCGTGCCGGCGTTCGCTCCGATCAGCACGGGCTTGCCGGTCAGCGCATCCGGATCGAGCACGTCGATGAACGACTTGAACAGGCCCGCGTAGCTGGTGGAGAAGATCGGTGTCACGGCGATGATCGCATCCGCTGAGACGACCCGGTTGATCGCCTCTTCCAGCGGCGCCGGTGCGAAGCCGGTGAGCAGGTTGTTCGTGATGTCGTGCGCGAGGTCGCGCAGCTCGATCACATCGACCTGCACCTCGATACCGCGCTCACGCAGGGCCTTGGCGGTCTCGGCCGACAGGCGGTCGGCCAGCATCCGCGTCGACGACGGATTGGACAGGCCCGAGGAGATCACAGCGATACGGCGCTCGCTCATCTCAGGCATCCTTTCCGGTCAGGCCGAACGCGGCGCCGGCGACGCTCTTCGACGCGTCCGGCGACCCGCCGTCCTGGTACGGCGATCCCGCCGTGAGATTGTCGCCGCGGTTCGCGCCCGGCCGCGCCTCGCGCGCGGGCCCGTCGCCGTAGGCCGCCTGCACGCGAGCCGCGTGCGTCGGAGCATCCGGGACGGCGGCAGGGCGGTCCTTCGCAAGCTCCCTGCGCAGCACCGGCACGACGTCGCCGCCGAGCAGGTCGATCTGCTCGAGCACGGTCTTCAGCGGCAGGCCGGCGTGATCCATCAGGAACAGCTGGCGCTGGTAGTCGCCGAAGGTGTCGCGCATCGAGGCGTACCGGTCGATGACCTGCTGCGGCGAACCTACGGTCAGAGGGGTCATCTCCGTGAAGTCCTCCATCGAGGGGCCGTGGCCGTAGACCGGTGCGTTGTCGAAGTACGGCCGGAACTCGTCGACGGCATCCTGCGAGTTCGGACGGATGAACGCCTGCCCGCCCAGCCCGACGATCGCCGTCTCCGGCGCGCCGTGGCCGTAGTGGCTCCACCGCTGCCGGTACAGCTCGATGAGGCGCTGATAGTGCTCTTTGGGCCAGAAGATGTTGTTCGCGAAGAAGCCGTCGCCGTAGTACGCGGCCTGCTCGGCGATCTCGGGAGTGCGGATCGATCCGTGCCACACGAACGGCGCCACGCCGTCGAGGGGACGCGGCGTTGCGGTGAAGCCCTGCAGCGGAGTGCGGAACTTGCCGTCCCAGTCCACGACATCGTCGGTCCACAGCTTGTGCAGCAGGGCGTAGTTCTCGATCGCCAGGGGCAGGCCCTGACGGATGTCCTTGCCGAACCACGGATAGACCGGACCGGTGTTGCCGCGCCCCATCATCAGGTCCATCCGGCCGCCCGACAGGTGCTGCAGCATCGCGTACTCCTCGGCGATGCGCACCGGGTCGTTCGTGGTGATCAGGGTGGTGGAGGTCGACACGATCAGCCGCTGCGTCTGCGCGGCGATGTACGCCAGCAGAGTGGTCGGCGACGACGAGAAGAACGGCGGGTTGTGGTGCTCGCCGATCGCGAAGACGTCGAGCCCGGCATCCTCCGCGTGCCTGGCGATGGTCACCGCCGCCTCGATGCGCTCGCGCTCGCTGGGCGTGATGCCCGTGGTCGGGTCCTGCGTGATGTCGCTGACCGACATGATGCCGAACTGCATACCTGCCGGCCGGGTGCTGTCCTGCGCGTCCATGATTCTGATTCTCCACTCCGGATGCCGTGACATCCGCATCTATTCACCTGAATGTAATTGATGAAACGCCGCGGACCCGCGAGTATTCCCTCAGGCGGCGGAGAACTCCGCGCGGGTAGCCTCGGAGGATGAGCAGTGCCGATCAGCGTCCTCCCCAGACGAGTCCGACGGGGACGGTGCGGCAGCGGCGCCGGGTGCCGTTCTGGGACAACGCGCGCTTCGCCTGCATCGTGCTGGTGGTGGTCGGGCACGGCACGCAGCGCCTGATCTACGACTCCGACATCTCCTACGCGTTCTACCTGTGGATCTACGCGTTCCACATGCCGGCTTTCGCGATCATCTCCGGATACTTCTCCAAGTCGTCCAGCCCGACCAGGCGCCAGATGGCCAGGGTGATCACCGACATCCTCGTGCCGTACGCGATCTTCGAGGGTCTGTGGACCCTGACCAAGTGGCTCGTGGAGGGCAGGGCGAACCCCAACCCCACCCAGCCGTCCTGGACGCTGTGGTTCCTGCTGGCGCTGGGCATCTTCCGACTGGTGCTCCCCTATCTCGCGCTGCTGCGGTGGCCGCTGGCCTGGGCGCTCGCGATCTCGGTGGGCGTGGGCTACTTCAGCAACATCGACAGCACGTTCTCGCTCTCGCGCACGCTGGGCCTGCTGTTCTTCTTCACGCTGGGCTGGTGGCTGCGCGAGCACGATCTCGTGCGCCGGCTCTCGCTGGTCGACTTCCGTCCCTGGTGGCTGCGCGCGGGTGCCGCCCTGGTGCTGGCGGCCTGGGCCTTCGTGTGCTGGCGCTGGCTGTCGCTGTGGGACGAGGTCGACCTGCGCTTCTGGTTCTTCTACGACGACTCGTACTCGGGGCTGTCGGCCGACCAGTGGTGGGCCGGCGGCATCCGCCTGTGCCTGATCGCGCTGGCCGTGCTGCTGGCCACGTGCTTCTTCGTGCTGCTGCCGCGGCGAGCGCAGTGGTGGACCACCCTGGGCCAGTACACGATGTACGTGTACCTGCTCCACTCGTTCGTGCTGTACCCGTTCCGTCAGTCCGGGATGCTGCGTGGGCTCGACCCCACCTGGATCTGGCTGCCGCTGGTCACCGCGCTGGCGATCGGCATCGCGTTCGTGCTCGCGTCCCGGCCGGTCCGACGCGTCTTCCGGCCTCTGATCGAGCCCCGCCCGCGCTGGATGTTCACCGACGCCGCGCTGTCGTCCGGGTCGGACCGCCGCAACGACCCGACGGGCTCGCGCCGGGCGGGGTGAATCAGCCGAGCAGTCCTGCGCCGACGTACGACCCCCTGGCCGCTCCCGGCGGGATCGCCCAGATGCCGGAGCCCACGTGCCGGATGTACTCGTTGAGCAGGTCGGTGGAGAGGCTGCGCTGCAGGGTGATGAACTGCTCAGGATGACGCTGGTACGACAGGAAGAAGAGCCCGGCATCCAGGCGCCCGAGCGCGTTGTTGCCGCCGACGTAGTTGAAACCGCGTCGCAGGATGCGCACGCCGCCGTTGCTGTCGGGATGCGCCAGCCGCACGTGGCTGTGCGGGTCCAGCCCCGACAGCGTCGGCGCCGTCATCTCCGTACCGCCGGAGAGCGGCGCGCCCTGGCCCTTGTCGCGACCGAAGATCTGCTGCTGCTCGGCGAGACGGACTCGATCCCAGGTCTCGATCAGCATCGCGATCTTGCGGGCCACCAGGTAGGACCCGCCCGCAAGCCAGTCGGGCTCATCCGAGTCGGAGACCCAGACGTGCTCGCCGAGCGCCTTCGCATCGTCGGCGAGGATGTTCGCCGTGCCGTCTTTGAAGCCGAATAGATTGCGCGGCGTCTGCTGGGTGGCCGTCGTCCGGGAGGTCTTGCCGTATCCCAGCTGCGACCAGCGCAGCCGAGCCCGGCCGAAGGCGATGCGACTGAGGTTTCGCACCGCGTGGACGGCGACCTGCGGGTCATCCGCGCACACCTGGATGCACAGGTCTCCGTCGGACTGGCCCGGATCGAGATCGTCCCCGAGGAACGCCGGCAGTCGCTCGAGCGCTGCCGGACGCAGGTGGCGGATGCCGTACCGGTCGCCGTCCTCGTGCTCGAACAGTGTCGGCCCGAAGCCGAACGTCACCGTCAGCGCGGCAGCGGGCAGGTCGAGAGCCTCCCCGGTGTCGTCCGGCGGTGCCTGCGGGGAGCCGCCCACCGCGCCGGTCGCGCTCACCTGCAGCCCCTGGGTCATTCGCGCGGCGGCGTAGCTCCAGTCCTGCAGGAGCTGGATCAGGTCGGCGCGGTCGCTGCGAGGCGTCATGTCGAACGCGGCGAAGTGCAGATGCTCCTGCACCGGAGTGGTGATGCCGGCCTGGTGCGTTCCGAAGAACGGGTGGATGATCGACGGCTCGTCCCGGCGCGCCGTCGCGGCGAGAACCGATCCGGCCCCGGCTGCCAGGCCGACGGCTCCCGTGCCGAGCGCGAGGCCGAGCACTCCGCGGCGGCTCAGCGCAGCGCGCTCCGGCGAGGCGGGCTCCTGCGAACCCGCCTGCGCCGCGTCCACCGCGTCGTTCACGTCAGTCGAGAACCGTGCTCGTCAGCTTCGAGAGCGGCTCGGCCAGCGCGTTGATCAGATCGGCGAAGTCGCGCCTGACATCCTCACCCACGCTCGAGTAGTCGGGGAACCCGGACTGCAGCGAGCCCTGCGCCGACAGCGCCGCCTCGAGGTCGGCATAGCCGGCGTCGATGTCCTTCGCCAGTGCCCGCCCCGCGTCGCCCTGGGCGGCGGCGAAGTCGCGCACCAGGGAGAACGCCATCTTCGACCCCTCGACGTTCGCGGCGAAGTCGTACAGATCGGTGTGCGACCACCAGTCCTCCTCGCCGGAGATCTTGCCCGTCGCGACCTCGTCGAGCAGCGCGATCGCACCGTTGGAGATGCCGGCGATGCCCTGGTCCTGCAGCGCCGCGGTGAAGTCCTCGGAGTGCACGTAGTCGTTCAACTCGGCCACATCCGCGACGAGCCCGTCGGCGAACTCCTGCCGCTGCGCGGTGGTCGAGGGCTTCCAGTCCTGCCAGGCCGGAGTCGCCTCGTCGGCGTTCAGAGCATCCTGCGCCGGAACCCAGAGATCCTTCTCGATCCGGTGGAAGCCGGTCCAGTCCAGTCCTTCGGCCACTGCGTCGACCTCGCGGTAGTCGATGCGCGGGTCGAGATCGCCGAGCGATTCGGCGACCGGCTCGATGCGCTCGTAGAAGGCGCGCACGTTCGGGAAGAGCTCACGGGCCTGCTCGTCGTCGCCGGCCGCGTAGGCGTTCGTCAGCTCGGCCACCGCGGGCACGAGCTGCTCGACCTGATCCTTCACGAACGCCTCGTACAGGGTGACCGCCTGCTTCTTCTGCTCGGAGTCCTCGGCATCCACGGTCACAGCGTCACCGGTGACCGTGAACGCCGCACGGCCGACCCCCTCGCCGACCATCCCCGGCTTGCACAGGGTGAAGTACGACCCGGGCTGCGCCACCACCGTGAGCGAGCGCGCCGCCCCCGGCGCGATGTTCTCGACCTCGCCGATGATGCGCAGGCCGTCCTCGGCGAGCAGGTAGAACTCGGTGATCTGATCACCGCTGTTGGTGATGTCGAAGTCGAGGGTGCCGCTGCCGGCCGAGTCCGCCGAGACCGTGCAGGAATCGGCGCTGGATTCCACGGTGAAGGATGCTGCCGGGTCGGCCGCCGACTTGGCGACGCAGCCGGTGACTGCGATGGCCGTCACCACCAGTGCTGCGGCGACGCTGAGAGGACGGGCCTTGCTGATCATGCTGCTCCCGAGTTCGATGGTGCGAGGGATGAGGACGGCGCGGCCGCTCTGGGGGCGGTGCGCGGGCGTGCACGGCGGATACCGCGCACGAAGAGGAGGCCGACCACGACGATGTAGGCGGTCCAGGCGATGACCTGCAGCCAGGTCATGTGCGGCATGAGCCCGACGATCGCCTGCAGCAGCACGGCCCAGACGCCGGTCGGCGGGATCGCCGCGCTGACGTCGAACGCCCAGCCGAGCGGAAAGCCCGCCCAGCCGGTGAGGACGGCGCCGGAGGCATCGACGGGAGCGACAGCGCTGAAGGGGCCGGGCAGCACTCCGCCCTCCTGCAGGTCCATGACGGCGTACGCCAGCACGCCGGCGGCGACGACCACGAGGAATGCCCCCGTCCAGGTGAAGAACCGGCCGAGGTCCAGTCGCAGCGCTCCCCGCGCCAGCAGCCAGCCCGCGACCACCGCGACGATCAGACCGAGAGCAGCGCCGATGAGCACCGACGGATCGCGGCCGAACGTCTGCGACATCGACCACAGCAGGAGCGTGGTCTCGATGCCCTCTCGCGCCACCGAGACGAAGCCCACCGCCACCAGCGCCCACAGCGTTCCCGCCGCCAGCGCGCGGTCGATGCCGCCCTGCAGGGAGGCCTTCATGCGGCGCCCGGCCTTCTGCATCCAGAAGATCATCCACGTGACCATGCCGACGGCCAGCAGCGAGAACGTCCCCCCGAGGATCTCCTGCGCCTGCGAGGTGAGCGCGTATGCGCCGAAGGTGAGCACGGCGCCGATGCCGAGGGCCAGGGCGATCGCGAGACCGATCCCGGCCCACAGGCGCGGCAGCATGTCGGACCGGCCGATCCTGCGCAGGTAGGCGATCAGGATGCCGACGACGAGCGCGGCCTCGAGGCCTTCACGCAGGCCGATCAGGAAGGTGGCGAACACAGGCGCTCCGAGATTCGGATTTCGAGTAAGGGATGCCTTACCTAAGAAGCGTAGCATCCGGGTAACTCGCGGCAACAGATGTGGCGTCATCCACGGGCATCCGCCTACCGTCGAGCCATGCCCGACCTCAACCTCCCCATCCTCGACCTGTCCCGGCTCGACGCCGGCGACGAGGAAGCCGTCGCCTTCCGTGCCGACCTGCGGGCCGCCACGCACGACGTCGGATTCTTCTACCTGACCGGCACCGGCATCCCGGCCGAGCTCGAGCAGCGGCTGCACCGCGCCGCACGCGACTTCTTCGCCCTGCCTGAGCAGGACAAGCTCGCGATCGAGAATGTGAAGAGCCCGCACTTCCGCGGGTACACGCGCATCGGCGGAGAGCGCACGCAGGGCGCGGTGGACTGGCGCGAGCAGATCGACATCGGACCGGAGCGGGACGCCGTGGCCGGCGGCCCGCCTTACTCGCGGCTGATCGGACCGAACCTGTGGCCCGCGGCGCAGCCCGAGCTGCGCGAGGTGGTCGCGGAGTGGCATGCGCAGCTGTCCGCCATCTCCCGTCGGCTGCTGCGCGCGTGGGCGCTGGCGCTGGGCGCCGCCGAGTCGTACTTCGACGACCACTTCGGCGAGCCGTCGACGCTGATCAAGATCGTGCGGTACCCGGGCACCGATGCGCCGCTCCCCCAGCAGGGCGTGGGCGCGCACCGGGACAGCGGGGTGCTCACCCTGCTGTGGGTGGAGCCCGGGCGCGGCGGTCTGCAGGTGGAGCGCGACGGCGAATGGGTGGACGCCCCGCCGGTGCAGGGCGCGTTCGTCGTGAACATCGGCGAGCTGCTGGAGTACGCGACCGGCGGCTATCTCAAGGCCACGAATCACCGGGTCATCTCCCCCGTCGCCCCGGCCGACCGCCTGTCGATCCCGTTCTTCTTCAACCCCGCGCTGGACTCGCAGCTGCCGCTGATCGATCTGCCGGCAGAGCTTGCGGCTCAGGCGCGCGGCGTGAGCGACGACCCCGCCAACCCGATCCACAGCCTGTACGGCGAGAACGCGCTGAAGTCGCGCCTGCGGGCGCATCCGGATGTGGCCGCGATCCACCATCCGGATCTGGTCGGGGCCTGACTCAGCCGCCGGCCCCGCAGTCGCCGGAACCGGTGCCCGCCGGACACAGCGAGAGCCGCCTCACACCGTGAGGCGGCTCTCCAAGAATGTTCTGCGCGATTGAACGCGGGGTCGTTATCGGCGAAGCCCCAGACGCTGGATCAGCGAGCGGTAGCGCTCGATGTCCACGCTCTGCAGGTAGCCGAGCAGACGGCGGCGCTGACCGACGAGCAGGAACAGCCCACGACGCGAGTGGTGGTCGTGCTTGTGCTCCTTGAGGTGCTCGGTGAGGTCCTTGATGCGCTGCGTCAGCATTGCGGCCTGCACCTCGGGGGATCCGGTGTCGCCGGGGTGCGTCGCGTACTCTTCGATGATCGCCTTCTTGACGTCTGCTTCCAGTGCCATAGATTCGATCCCCTCTCTGCTTGTTGCGCGGCGCCCGACGCCTGATGCGTGGGCTCTCTTTATCCGCGGCCGATCGAACGGCAACCTCAACAGCCTACCAGCATCGGCGCCCTGCGCGCGCACGGCCGGTAGCCTTCAGTGGTGCAGTTCTCCCGCGGTCTTCTCATCGATCTGTCCCCCCTGAGGATCAGCCCCGCCTTCACCCGGATGTGGATCGGCTCGACGCTGGCGGGCATCGGCGGCCAGCTGACCGTGGTGACGGTCATGCTGCACGTCTTCGACCTCACCGCAAGCACCTTCGCCGTGTCGATGATCGCGGTGGCCGGCCTGGTGCCGATGATTCTCGCGGGGCTGTACGGCGGGATGCTGGCGGATGCCTTCGACCGCCGCCGCGTCGCGCTGATCTCGGCGACCGTGGCCTTCATCGCCACCGCGCTGCTGGCCGCGCTCACCTGGACGCACACCGAGACCGTCTGGTGGCTGTACGGGCTGAGCATGACGATCGCGGCCGCCAACTCGGTCGGGATGGCCACGCGCACCGCCATCGTTCCGCGACTGATCCCGCTGGATCACCTGGCCGCCGCCTCCGCGCTGAACGGCGTCGCGTTCGGCCTGACCGTGATGGTCGGCCCGGCCGTCGCGGGGATGCTGGTCGCGCTCACCGGCTTCGGGTGGACGTACACGATCGACGTGATCCTGATGCTGTCGATGTTCCTGGGGCTGTGGACGCTGCCGGCTCTTCTGCCGGAGGGCACCATCGTGCGCCCCGGCCTGGCGTCGCTCGTGGATGGGTGGCGGTTCCTGCGCCGCGCGGGCAACATCCGGATGCAGTATCTGCTGGACATCACCGCCATGACCTTCGGCCAGCCGCTGGCGCTGTTCCCCGCGCTGGGCACCGTGCTCCTGGGCGGCGGGGCACTCACCACCGGCATCCTCACGGCGGCCGTCGCCGTCGGCACCTTCACGTGCAGCCTCTTCTCCGGCCGGATCGTGCACTACCGCTGGCACGGACAGGGGATCGCCCGTGCCGTGCAGGCGTACGGCGCGGCGATCGCGCTGTTCGGTGCGGTGCTGCTGATCGGGGTGTTCCTGCCCTCGGCATCCGAATCGGCACCCCACATCGCGCTGATCATCGTCGCCTGCGTGGCGCTGGCGCTGTCGGGTGCGGCCGACAACGTCAGCTCGATCTACCGCAACACCATGATGCAGGCCGCCGTGCCCGACACGATGCGCGGGCGGCTGCAGGGCGTCTTCATCATCGTCGTCGCGGGCGGACCTCGCGTCGGGGCGCTCTACGCCGGCGCGCTGGCCACCGCCACCAGCCTGTGGTTCCCCCCGCTGCTCGGCGGGTTCCTGGTGATCGGCATCGCCGCGGTGCTGGCGCGGCTGAACCCGCGCTTCCGGGCCTACGACGCACTGAGCCCCGAGGCCTGACGCGCTGCGCGCAGACCCCGGGGCTCAGCGGGTGCCGGTCAGGCCTGCAGGGCGCCCTGCAGGTCGAGGCCGATCGTGATCTCCTTGCCGACGAGCACGCCGCCGGTCTCCAGAGTCGCGTTCCAGGTCAGACCGAAGTCCTCGCGGTTGATGACGGTATGCGCCGACGCCCCGGCCTTGTAGTTGCCGTAGGGGTCCTGCCCGAAGCCGCCGAAGTCGAACTCGAACGTCACCGGCTTGGTGATCCCGCGAATGGTCAGGTCGCCGTCGACCAGGAACTCGCCGTCCTCGTAGCGGGTGCCGGTGGACACGAACTCCATCGTGGGGTGGTTCTCGACGTCGAAGAAGTCAGCGGAGCGAAGGTGCGCGTCGCGGTTGTCGTCGTTGGTGTCGATCGATGCGACGTCGACCTTCGCCTCGACCCTGGCCTCCAGCGGGTTCTCGGGCGCGACGAGAGTGGCCTCCTTGACGCCGAAGGATCCGCGCACCTTGGAGATCATCATGTGGCGGACGCTGAAGGTGACCTCGCTGTGCGCGGGGTCCAGGACCCAGGTGCCAGGACGGTAGCCGGGGATCTCGATCGACATGTGCATTCTCTCCTTGAACTCGTGGATGCCGCTGAGGCGCTGCATGAAGGGTCAACCTGCATTCACTCGCATGCATTCCCCGCTCTCAGGCTTCTTACAGAAAACCCCCGTCCGCAGGTGCGGACGGGGGTTCTCGGCGTGCGACGGGTCGCCGAGCCGGCTCAGCCGACGGCGACCAGATCGATGATGAAGATGAGGGCCTTGCCCGAGAGGAAGTGACCGGATCCGGCCGGTCCGTAGGCGAGGTGCGGCGGAATGGTCAGCTCGCGACGGCCCCCGACCTTCATGCCCGGGATGCCATCCTGCCATCCCTGAATAAGGCCGCGCAGCGGGAACTGGATCGTCTCGCCGCGGCCCCACGAGGAGTCGAACTCCTCGCCGGAGTCGTGCTCCACACCGACGTAGTGGACGGTGACGGTGTCGCCCGGCTTCGCCTCGTCGCCGTCGCCGACGATCAGGTCGCGGATGACGAGCTCGGAGGGTGCGGGGCCGGTCGGAGCGTCGAACTCCGGCTTGGTACGGTCTGTCATGCCTCCATCCAACCCGAGCACGCGGCGACGGTCAACGCGATCCGTGCGCTGAACGCGAACGCGGACGGCCACGGGGAACGCTCGGTCTCGCCCGCCGGGAGCACCTCTTGACTTCCGCATCCGGTCGGTGCACGCTGTCAGTAGATCAACTCAGCGCCCGGGAGACTCAGCAGGCATCGCCGCAGCACCGGGCGCTGAGTCTGTTCGGCAGCAGGCTCCGTTCAGTACGCCAGCAGCTGCGCTCTGGTGGCCCTCGTCCGCAGCAGGAGCGCCTGCTCGTCGGACGCCGCGTACGCGTCGTGACCGGTGATGGCGCGCTGCCGCACGGCCGCCAGCGCAGTCGCATCCTTGATGAACGACCGCATCAGCGTGCGCCTGTCCCCGCGCAGACCGCGCGCCCACCGCAGACCCGCCCGCCGCCCGGCCGGGGTCGCCAGCATGACGACCTCCTCGGAAGTGAACCATCCTGCCGTGGCGTAGTCGTCCAGCCGCCGCTGCGTCAGCCGGGCCTCGGCCCGGCGCAGCGCCACGATCGCGATGATGAAGCCCGCGAAGAGCGGGATCTGCGCCGTCAGGTAGAGCGTGAAGAAGTCGCCGAGCAGCGAGGAGCCGTTCCAGAAGGCATGCAGTGCGATCGCGCCGAGCAGGCCGAGCGTCCCCGTGCCGAGGGCGCTTGCGACGGCGGCTCCGCGACGCGCGGCCAGCCCCAGGGCGAAACCGGTGAGCGCGGTGAACATCGCATGCGCGAACGGCGACATCAGCCCGCGCAGCACGAAGGTGATGGTCAGCTCGCCTGCGCCGCCCGTGATCAGGCTCTGACCGAAGTACTGGATGTTCTCGGTGAACGCGAAGCCGGCGCCCGCGAGCGCGCCGTAGACGACGCCGTCCACGGGCCCGTCGAAGGCGCGCCGCGCGATCACGAAGATCAGCAGCACGCCCAGGCCCTTGCCCGCCTCCTCGATGATCGGCGCCTGCACCACCGCGCTGAAGAACGCGTCGGGACGGCCGGCTGCGAGCCTGATCAGCAGGTCGAAGAGCAGCGCGATGCCGACGGCGGCGACACCGCCCCAGGCGAGCGCGAAGATCACCAGACTGCGCGGCTCCGGCTCCCACCTGTCGATCAGGTGCACGCCGAACAGCACGATCCCCAGCGGGACGAAGGCCAGCAGCAGTCCGACCACCGAGGCGCCGGTGCCGAGGAAGACCGCGAAGTACGCGATCAGCGCCAGCATCGCGAAGCCGAGGACACCGAACACCCAGATCGAGACCGTGCGTCCCTTCTTGACGGGCATCGGCAGGGCGGGGATGCCGGCTCCCGACGCAACGGGTGCCGGCTGCCCGTGCGCCGGCGCGGCCGGCTGACCGTGCGCCGGTGCAGGAGGCTGGCCGTGCACCGGCTGCGGGGGCTGACCGTACACGGGTGCGGGCGGCTGGCCGTACACGGGGGCAGGAGGCAGTCCGTACGTCTGCCGAGGCTGACCGTGCGCCGGCTGCCCCGTGGGCGGCGGCGAAGACGCCGCCGGCTGTCCTCCAAAGCTCATGTGCAAAGCCTAGAGGGAGCCTCAGGCGGCGCGGGCATCCGGGCCGGTAGCGTAGAGGCATGCGGTTTGCCCATCTCAGTGCTCGCGACTCCGACGCCATCGCCCTCGCCGTCATCGAAGAGGATGAGGCGGTGCTGGTCAGCGACCTCCTCTCCCCCGCTCCGCGCACGCTCCAGGAGCTGATCGTCGGCGGCGACGAGATGCTGGATGCCGTGCGCTCCGCTCTCGCCGAGGGGTCGGCCCCACGGCATCCGCTCGCCGGCTTCGGCTTCGGATCCGCCGTGATCGATCCCCCCGCGATCCTCGCGGTCGGCCTGAACTACTCCGCGCACTCCAGCGAGCTCGGCCTGAAGACCGACACTGCGCCGACCGTGTTCACGCTCTGGCCCAACTCGCTGGCCGGGCACGACGGCACCACCTCGTGGCCCCGCACGCTGAGCGAGTCGGTGGACTACGAGGCCGAACTGGGCGTGATCATCGGCGCCCCCGCCAAGGACGTGTCCGCCGAAGACGCGCTGAGCACCGTCTGGGGCTACACGGCCGTCAACGACATCACCGCGCGCGACATCCAGTTCGCCGAGGCGCAGTGGTGCCGATGCAAGTCCTTCGACGGCTTCACTCCGACCGGACCCGTGGTCGTGACCGCCGACGAGATCCCCGATCCGCAGGAGCTGCACATCTGGGCCGTCGTCGACGGCCACACCGTGCAGGACGCCACGACCGGGCAGATGGTGCGCTCGGTCGCGACGCTGATCGCCCATCTGTCCTCGTCGGTCACCCTGCAGCCGGGAACGCTGATCTCCACCGGCAGCCCCGGCGGCGCCGGCTACTCCCGCGACCCGCAGATCTTCCTGCGCGATCGCTCGACCGTGACGGTCGGCATCGAGGGCATCGGCGAGCTCACGACGCACTGCCGCATCCTGGACTGACAGCGCCGAAACCCCTCACCAGCGTCGAAACCCCTCCTGAATCGTGCGATTCAGGAGGGGTTTCGATGATCAGGAGGGGTTTCGACGGATCGATACCGAAGCTCAGCTGTCGGGAAGGTCCTCCGCGGCGACCACCGGGATGGCCGAGGTGACGGTCTCGAGGCCCGAGAGGCGCGCCGGCGAGATCTGCTTCATGACCTCCTCGCGCGACATCAGGCCGGCCTCGACGACGAGGTCGGCGATGTTGCGGTTGGTCAGCAGCGCGGTCTTGGCGAGCGCGGCGGATGCCGCGTAGCCGATGAACGGCGTCAGCGCCGTGACGACGCCGACGGAGGCGCCCACCATCGCACCCAGGCGCTCGCGGTTGGCGGTGATGCCGTCGACGCAGTTCACCCGCAGGGTCCACATCGCCTGGCGCATCCAGGTGATGGACTGGAAGATCGAGTGCGCGATCACGGGCTCGAAGGCGTTCAGCTGCAGCTGGCCCGCCTCGACCGCCATCGTGACCGTGACATCGGAGCCGGCCACCGCGAAGGCGACCTGGTTGACGGCCTCGGGGATGACCGGATTGACCTTGCCCGGCATGATGCTCGAGCCCGCCTGCATGGCCGGCAGGTTGATCTCGCCGAGGCCCGCCTGCGGCCCGGACGAGAGCAGGCGCAGATCGTTGCAGATCTTGGACAGCTTGATGGCGTTGCGCTTGAGCGAGGAGGAGAACGACATGAAGGCGCCGGTGTCGCTGGTCGCCTCGACCAGGTCGCCCGCCGTCTGCAGCTCGAGCCCGGAGATCTCGCGCAGGTGCTTGAGCACGGTCGGCGCGTAGCCGGCGTGGGTGGTGATGCCGGTGCCGATCGCCGTGGCGCCCATGTTGATCTCGAACAGCAGCGATGCGTTCTCGGTCAGGCGGCTGTGGTCCTCGCCGAGTGTGGTCGCGAAGCCGTGGAACTCCTGGCCGAGCGTCATCGGGACAGCGTCCTGCAGCTGCGTGCGGCCGACCTTGAGTACGTCGTGGAACTCCCCCGCCTTGCTCAGGAACGAGCGGCGCAGCAGATCGAGCTCGTCAAGCAGCGAGCGCAGGTTCAGCGACAGGCCGATCTTCACCGCCGTCGGGTAGACGTCGTTGGTCGACTGGCTGCGGTTGGTGTGGTCGATCGGCGACAGGAACGCGTAGTCGCCCTTCTCGCGGCCCGCCAGTTCGAGCGCGATGTTGGTGATCACCTCGTTCGCGTTCATGTTGGTCGAGGTGCCGGCTCCGCCCTGGATGACTCCGACGATGAACTGATCGTGGAACTCGCCGTCGATCACCCGCTGCGCGGCGGCGTCGATCAGATCGGCGCGCTCCGCATCCAGTACGCCGATCTCCTTGTTGGCGCGTGCGGAGGCCTGCTTGACCATGGCCAGCCCGCGGATCAGATCGGGATACACCGAGATCGCGCGCTTGGTGATCGGGAAGTTCTGCTCCGCGCGCAGGGTGTGCACGCCGTAGTAGGCGTCCGCGGGGATCTCCAGGCTTCCGATGGAATCGGTCTCAGTACGGGTCGGGGCGGGCGCGTCAGCAGCCATGTCACTTCCTTGTGGGTGGTGGCGGATGGATTGCGGGGATGCTGCAAGTCTACGCCCGCGCCGCCGGCGGCTTTCGCGAGAACGCCTCCAGCCGCTCCTGCGGTGACAGCGCGGCCATCCGCTGCACCCATTCCTCGCTGAAGTGGTCTCCGGTGGGCGCGTCCGCCACGGGCACGACCGTGTGGGTGATCACATCGGGGCGCACGTGGACCAGCTGGAAGGACTGCGCGGCATCCATGCCGTTGACCTGCTGCGCCGGCCGGCCGAGGTTCATCGTGTAGCAGGTCGACGAGGCGACGCTGACGGGGATGCCCGCGAACGTGCCGGAGCACGAGTAGTGCAGATGCCCGGCGAGGATGCCTCTGACATCGGTGCCGCGGATGATGTCGGCGAGCTCGTCCTGATGCCGCAGTTCGAGGATGTCGAAGAGCGGCACGTGCGCGGGCAGCGGCGGATGATGCATGGCCAGCAGGGTTCCGTGCGGGGCGGGCTCGGCGAGGACCCCCGCCAGCCAGTCCCGCTGCGCCCGGTCGATGTCGCCGTGGTGCCAGCCCGGAACGCTGCTGTCCAGCGCGATCAGCCGCAGCCCGTCCAGGTCCCAGACACCGGTGACCGGATCCTCGGTCGCCTCGCCGCCGAGCAGCGTCGAGCGCAGCGCGGGGCGCTCGTCGTGATTGCCCGCGACCCACACGATCGGGCAGCGCAGGTCGGCGGCGACCGGCTCGATGGCAGCGCGCAGCCTCCGGTACGCGTCGACCTCGCCGAAGTCGGTCAGATCACCCGTCACCACGATCGCCGACGGATTCGGATGCACGCGCCGGATCGTCTCGAGTGTGAGATCGAGGTTGCCGTCGCTGTCCGACCCGCCGGAGTGACGGGCACCGCCCGCGACCAGATGCGGGTCGCTGAGATGGATGATCGTGTGCGACGGCTGCGGGTGGCGTCCGAATGCGGGGTGGGCGATCATGCCTCCACCCTAGGGTCGGATGCCGACGTCGCGTCGGATGCGCGCTCGCTCAGAACCCGATGACGATGAGCAGGATGCCGCCGATCACCGCGGCGCCGCACAGCACGAAGCAGGCGATCGCCGCGACGAACGCGAGCGTTCTCTGTCCCTCGGTGAGCGGGTTCTTCCGCGCCGCCTTCGCCGCCTGCTTGGCGGCCTTCCTGATCTCCTTCTCGGTGAGCACCGTGATCGCGTCCGTGAACTCCGCAGGAGTGACCACGGGCACGCGGCCCGCGCGCACCAGCATCCGCAGGCCAAGAGCGTAGAACAGCACGATCGCGACCGCGCCCACCAGTGCGGCGCCGAACACGCTCAGGAAGGCCGCCCAGTCGATCTCGATGCTCATCGGACGCCCTCCTGCTCATCGATGTCCAGATCCCACTCCGCCAGCTTCGCGCGGGCGCGGCGGCTGGCGCTGAGCGCCTCCCACTCCTGCGCCGCCTGCTCGGCATCCGCGTACTTCTGCGCGGCCCGCTCGGCCGCCTTCCGGGCCGCCTTGACCTCGCTGGGCGATCCGCCCGACTTCTTGAGCTTCTTCGCCTTGCGGGCCGCGCGCTCCGCCTCGTCGGCCTTGCGCTCGGCGCGCTCCAGCGCGCGCATCAGCTCCATGCGGCTGGTGCGGCGGGTGGGACCGGGCACCTCGGGCAGCTCCACGGCATGCCCGGACTCGGCGACGTCGCTCATCGCGTTGGCGGGGGTGACCGCGTTCCTGCGGGAGCGCAGGAAGAGGCCGACGATGATGATCACGGCCAGCGCGGCGTCGATCGCGACGCCCCAGCCGTCCAGCTGCACCACGAGCACGGCTGCGAGAGCGCCGACCAGGCCGGCGGCCGGAAGCGTGAGCAGCCACCCGACCGCGATGCGTCCCGCGGTGCGCCAGCGCACCACCGAGCCGCGGCGCCCGAGGCCGGAGCCGATCACCGAGCCGGAGGCCACCTGCGTGGTCGAGAGCGCGAAGCCGAACGCGCTGGAGGCGAGGATGGTGGCGGCAGTGGAGCTCTCCGCGGCGAAGCCCTGCGCGGGCTTGACCTCGGTCAGGCCCTTGCCGAGAGTGCGGATGATGCGCCAGCCGCCGAGGTAGGTGCCCAGCGCGATGGTGAAGGCGCACGCCACGATCACCCAGAACTCGGGGTTGTGGTAGCTGTCGCTGCCAGGATCGCCGGTCTGCCAGCCGACGGTGATCAGCGCCAGGGTGATCACGCCCATGGTCTTCTGCGCGTCGTTGGTGCCGTGCGCCAGGGCGACCATGGAGGAGGTGAAGATCTGCCCCCAGCGGAAGCCGGAGCGCCCGTCGGGCTTGCGGTCGTAACGGCGCGTGACGCCGTAGGCCACCTTGGTCGCGGCGTACGCGATGATCCCGGCGGTGAGCGGCGCGATGAGAGCGGGCAGCACCACCTTGGAGAGCACCACGCCGAAGTTGATGCCGGCCAGCCCGACGCCGACCAGCGTCGCGCCGATGAGCCCGCCGAACAGCGCGTGGGACGAACTGGAGGGCAGCCCGAGCAGCCAGGTGAGCATGTTCCACGTGATCGCGCCGATGAGACCGGCGAAGATCAGCTCGGGCAGCAGCGTGTGATCGATGTCCGCCTCGTTGATGATCCCGCCCGAGACCGTCTTGGAGACCTCCGTCGACAGGAATGCGCCGACGAGATTCAGGCTCGCGGCCAGCAGGACGGCGGTCTTGGGCTTGAGCGCGCCGGTCGCGATCGGCGTGGCCATCGCGTTCGCGGTGTCGTGGAAGCCATTGGTGAAATCGAAGAAGAGTGCCAGCGCGATCACCAGCACGACGACGAGGGCTGCGGTTTCCACCGTTCTCTTTCGTTGGGACTGTCAGGAGGGGATGCCGTGGAAGCGGCGTGACGAACGAAGAGTTCACCGTGGGTTCACGTCCCCTATAGGGGCCCGCTGGAATCCTCCCATCCTCCTCCGTCGCGGTCAACTCAGCCCGGCGGCGCCCGCCGCCGGTGCGCTGGCGATACCGTGGACGGGTGAGCGATTCCAGCATCCGGCCGCCCGTCGCGGACCGCCGCCCCGTCACCCGCACCCATCACGGCGACTCGTTCGCGGACCCGTACGAGTGGCTGCGCGCCAAGGAGGATGCCGAGGTCGTCGCGCATCTGGAGGCGGAGAACGCGTACGCCGACGCGCGCACCGCGCACCTGGCCGGCCTGCGCGAGCAGGTGTTCCAGGAGGTGCGGTCGCGGACGCTCGAGACGGACCTGTCCGTGCCGACCCGGCGCGGCGACTGGTGGTACTACGGACGCACTCAGGAGGGTGCGCAGTACGGCATCCAGTGCCGCACCGCGATCGCCGGACCGGACGACTGGACTCCGCCGGTGCTGGAAGCCGGGGTCGCCGTTCCCGGTGAGCAGATCCTGCTCGACGGCAACGTCGAGGCCGAGGGCCACGAGTTCTTCTCGATGGGGGCGTTCGACGTCTCCGACGACGGCACGCGGATGCTGTGGTCGGCGGATGTCGTCGGCAGCGAGCTGTACTCGGTGCACCTGCGCGATCTCGTCTCCGGCGAGCGCTTCGACGACGTCATCGAGAACACCGGCCAGGCCTTCTTCACCCCCGACGGCCGGTCGGTGATCTACACGACCCGCGACGAGGCCTGGCGGCCGGACACGCTCTGGCTGCACCGCATCGGCGAGCCGGCGGACGCCGACGTGCGGCTGTTCCACGAGCCCGACGAGCGCTTCTGGCTCGGCGCCGGCGTGACGCGCAGCAGGAAGTACCTCGTGATCGGGCTCGGGTCGAAGGTCACCAGCGAGGAGCTGCTCATCGAGCTGGCCGATCCGACGGCCGCCCCCCAGGTGGTCTGGCCGCGCCGGGACGGCGTGGAGTACTCCGTCGACCACGCGGTCGTGGACGGCGAGGACCGGCTGCTGATCCTGCACAACGACGGGGCGCTGGACTTCGAGCTGGTCTCGGTGCCGGCATCCGATCCTCAGGGCGAGCGGCGGGTGCTGCTCCCGCACACTCCCGGCCGCCGCCTGCTGGATGTGGACTGCTTCCGCGACTTCGCCACCGTCGAGTACCGTGCCGACGGGATGCCGCACGCCGCACTGCTGGACCACCGCAGCGCCGAGCTCGACGTGGTCGCGTTCGACGAGCCGCTGTACGAGGCGTACTTCAGCGGCAATCCCGAATGGCATGCGCCGTTCCTGCGCATGGGCTGCACCTCGTTCGTGACGCCGTCCACTGTGCTGGAGCTCGAGCTCGCCACCGGCGAGAAGCACGTGCGCAAGCAGCAGCCGGTGCTGGGCGGCTACGACCCCGCGGACTACGGTCAGCGTCGCGTGTGGGCGACGGCGCCCGACGGGGCGCAGGTGCCGATCTCGCTGGTCTGGAAGCACTCGTTCGGCGAGCCGGGCGCGCAGGCCAGGCCGGTGCACCTGTACGGCTACGGATCGTACGAGCACTCCATCGATCCGGGCTTCTCGACCATGCGGCTGTCGATGATGGACCGCGGCGTGATCTTCGCCGTGGCGCACGTGCGCGGCGGCGGCGAGATGGGGCGGCACTGGTACGAGGACGGCAAGGAGCTGCACAAGCGCAACACGTTCACCGACTTCGTCGCCTGCGGCGAGCACCTGGTGCGCGCCGGCATCACCATCCCGCAGCTGATGGTCGCCGAAGGCGGCAGCGCGGGCGGCCTGCTGATGGGCGCGGTGGCCAACCTCGCCCCGGAGCTGTTCGCCGGCGTGCTCGCCGGCGTGCCCTTCGTGGACGCGCTGACCTCGATCCTGGACCCGTCGCTGCCGCTGACCGTGGTGGAGTGGGACGAGTGGGGGGACCCGCTGCACGACCCCGAGGTGTACGCGTACATGAAGGGGTACACGCCGTACGAGAACATCGCCGCGGATGCCTCCGCCTATCCGCGCATCCTGGCGATGACCTCGCTGAACGACACCCGCGTGCTGTACGTGGAGCCGGCCAAGTGGGTGCAGGCGCTGCGGCACGCGGGCGCGCCGGACGTGCTGATGAAGTGCGAGATGTCCGCCGGGCACGGCGGGGTGAGCGGACGCTACAACGCCTGGCGCGAGCGCGCCTTCGAGATCGCCTGGATGCTGGACGTGCTCGGCCTGGCCGGCTGATCCGCCGCGCGCTGCTCCGGCTCTGGGATGCTCTGGATCAGCCGAACAGGGCCGACGCCTCTTCGTAGCGGCTGAGCGGAACCGTGTTCAGCTCGCCGAGCGCGTCGGCGAACGGCACGCGCACGATGTCGGTCCCGCGCATCGCGACCATCTGCCCCCAGCATCCGTCCACCAGCGCGTCGGCGGCGTTCAGGCCGAGACGGGTGGCCAGCACGCGGTCGAAGCCGGAGGGCGAGCCGCCGCGCTGGATGTGACCGAGCACGGTCGAGCGGGTCTCGATGCCGGTGATGCGCTCGATCTCGGGGGCCAGGATCTCGCTGATGCCGCCCAGCCGCGGGCGGTTGAAGGCGTCCAGCCCCTTGTCGCTGTAGGCCTCGTCCATGCCGGTGAGCTTGAAGCCCTCGGAGACGACGACCAGAGGGGCTCGACCGCGGTCGAAGGCGCGGCTCACGAGGGCGCAGATCTCGTCGATCGACATCGGCACCTCGGGGATGCAGATGACGTGGGCGCCGGCTGCCATGCCGGCATGCAGCGCGATCCAGCCGACGTGCCGCCCCATGACCTCGGCCACCATGCAGCGCTGATGCGAGTCGCCGGTGGTGCGCAGCCGGTCCATCGCGTCGGTGGCGATGTTGACGGCGGTGTCGAAGCCGAACGAGTAGTCCGTGGCCTGCAGGTCGTTGTCGATGGTCTTGGGCACGCCCAGCACGTTGATGCCGTCGTTCGCGAGGCGGTCGGCCGCGGCGAGCGTTCCCTCGCCGCCGATGGCGACGATCCCGTCGATGCCATG
This sequence comes from Microbacterium sp. ARD32, assembly GCF_031844385.1. Taxonomy (NCBI): domain Bacteria; kingdom Bacillati; phylum Actinomycetota; class Actinomycetes; order Micrococcales; family Microbacteriaceae; genus Microbacterium; species Microbacterium sp. ARD32. Next base: position 1,006,099 of record NZ_JAUZVD010000001.1, on the reverse strand, counting down.
CGCCGCCAGTGTCTTCGCGATGTTCTCCGCTCCCCCGCGCGTGCCCTCGTACGGGTTGGTGCGGCTGGTGCCGAGGATGGTGCCGCCGACCTTGGACAGGCCCTTCACCTCGTGGCGCGTCAGCGGGAAGAAGTCGCCGTCGACGACGCCGCGCCAGCCGTCGCGGATGCCGACGAACTCGAGGTCGTAGGTGGTGGTGCCCTTGAGCACGATGCCGCGGATGACGGCGTTGAGTCCGGGGCAGTCGCCGCCGCTGGTGAGGATGCCGATCTTCATGCTGCTGCCTTCGTGCTTCGGGATGAGGGGAAAGGCGACGCTGCCTGCCTCCGACCCTACTGGTGAAGCGCGGCGCGCGCCATTCCGCAGGCGGGAAAACCGGCGATCTTGACGCCCGAACCGGTGGCGACACCCGATTCTTCCCCGAACACGCGAATCCCGCGCGAAAGGCGCGTCAAGAACCCGTGTTCTTAACGTGCCCTTCGAGCGGGATGACGCTCAGTCGCCGCCCAGCGCCTCGCGCAGCAGGTGCATGAGGGCCGCCAGCTGCACGGACTCGCCGGGCTCCTGCTCCACGGCCTCGCCGTCGAGCGCGCGTGCGGCCAGCCCCTGCTTCTGATCGATCAGCTCGGCGATCTTGGTGTCGAGCGTGTGCGCGGCGATGATCCGCCAGGCCGTGACCGGTTCGTCCTGCCCGATCCGGTGCACCCGGTCGATCGCCTGCGTCTGCTCGGCCGCGGTCCAGCTGAGCTCGGCGAGCACGACGTTGGAGGCGACCTGCAGGTTCACCCCGACCCCGGCGGCGGTCAGGGAGCACACGGCGATGCCGACCTCGGGATCGCCGTTGAACGCATCGATCGCCTGCTGCCGGACGGTCGAGGTCTGATCGCCCCGGATCGAGACGGCGCGCACGCCGGCCGCCGCGAAATGCGCCTCGGCCTGATCCATGACGTCGATGTGCTTGGCGAAGAAGACGACCTTCTCCACCGAGCGCTGCAGCTGCACGGCGTAGTCGGCCGCGAGCAGCGCCTTGGCCTGACCGATCCGGCGCACCATCGTGAAGACGTTGTCTCCGCCGGTGCCCGCGGCCTTGGACTCCTCCAGCTCGTTGTGCGCGACCAGGCGGACGATGTCGTCGTCGAGCTCGCCGTAGCCGGAGGGGCCATGGGCGGCCTCCCGCGCCTCGACGATGCGACGGTACTTCGCCGCCATCCGCTCGCCCAGCTCGCGCTCGGCCTGGCGGATGCTGCGTCCGAACTCGTCGTCCAGCTGCACCGGCAGGTCGGCGATCAGCTTGTCCGGCAGGTCTGCCGCGACATCCTTCTTCTTGCGACGCACGATGCCCATCGAGATCACGGCCTCGCGCGCCTCGGCGTAGAACGACTTGTCCGCGGGCGTCAGACCCGTGGCATCCAGCTTGTCCATCAGCGCCGGCTCCGGCTTCTCGCCGTTGGTCCAGCCCAGGAACCGCCAGATCGCGTCGAAGTCCTCGACATCGTTGATCAGGGGCGTGCCGGTCAGCGCGAGCATGAGCGGATTCGGCTCTCGCTCGCGGATGCGGGAGGCCAGGGCGAGCACGTTCTGCGAACGCTGCGAGGAGAGGTTCTTGATGAAGTGCGCCTCGTCGACGACCATGCCCTTCAGGCCGATCCCGCCCAGCCACGACAGGTGCCGGTCGAGGATCTCGTAGTTCACGATGAAGACGTCCGCGAACGCGTCGATGTCGTCGCCGTCGCCCTGGATGACGGCGGCACGGCGCTGCGGCGTCCACAGCTCCACCTCGCGCGCCCAGTTCATCTTCACGACGTTGGGCACGACGACCAGCAGCGGGTAGGCGTCGGCCACGGATGCCGCCAGCACGGACTGCGCCGTCTTGCCGAGCCCCGGCTCGTCGGCCAGCAGGAAGCTGCGGTGACCGGCGCGCACCGACTCCACGAAGCGCGACTGGTGCACCATCACCTCGCGCCCCTTCGGCGAGATGTGGTCGTACTCCGGCAGCGGCGGCAGCTCCATGGTGGCCGCTCCCCCGCCGGCACCGGACTCGAAGGCCTTGTACAGCGGGCCCATCAGCTCCCAGCCGTCCAGACGGCGCCGCGGCACGGACGCCGGGCGCGGCGTGAGGTCGGGGGCGAGGAACGGGTTGGCCAGCTGCCGGGATTCGACGGACGGCGGGGTCACCTGCTTCTCGGCCAGCGCCGCGGGCACCACCTGGGTGGTCCGCACCGGCGCGACGTCGGTGATGACCAGCTCCTCCGGCGCGAGCTCCGCACCGGATTCGAGCAGCCAGTCGCGCCGCATCCGCTTGGCCACCGGGGAGGTCGCCTGATCGGCCTCCAGCAGCTGGATCAGCGAGGTGTCGCGCGCCGCCGTCTTGGCGAGGATCGTCGCCACGCCGTCGAGCCGCTTGAGCAGCTCGGCCCGCGCGGAATCGCCCAGCTCGGCATCCGCCTTCACCCGGGCGCGCTCCTCGCGCACCAGGAAGGCGATGACCTGGAACTTGACACGGTTGGTGGGGCCCAGCTTCGAGCGCTGTGCCTTCGCCTCGATCTCGCGCACCTTGCGCGCGAGGATCGGGATCAGTGGCGCCTCTTCGTCTCGACGAGAGGTCTTCCTGCGCCGCGGTGCGGCGGTCGCCGTGGTCGGCATGCTCCTCCTGAGCGTGAGTGCCGAAGCGCCGAAGAGGCCTTCGGTTCCTACTGTGTTCCGCCTGGGCGGTTTCCGCGTGTGGCGCCAGCCAGGACCGTGCGGAGAGCGGCGTCGGGTCGCGCGCTGCGAGCGCGGCCGGATGCCTGAGTGCCAGTTTACGGCATCGGCGGCGTTTCGCTACGGTCGGGGCAGTCCGAGCCGCGCGCGGGCCTCGGCGACGTCGGCGGCGATCTGCTCGATCAGCGCGTCCATGCCCTCGAACGCGACCATGCCGCGCAGGTGATCGGCGAACTCCACCGTCACGCGGTGCCCGTACAGATCCAGCCCGGACTCGTCCAGCACATGCGCCTCGACCTGCCGCCGCTCCACGTCGTCGAACGTGGGGTTCGTGCCGACGGAGATCGCGGCGGGATGCCGGATGCCGGTGTCCCGGTCGTCCAGCCAGCCCGCGTAGATGCCGTCCGCCGGGGCGAGCGCGTCGATCAGCTCGGACAGGTTCGCCGTCGGGAAGCCCAGCTCACGGCCGCGCTTGAGTCCGTGCACGACCTCGCCGGAGACGGTGACCGGGCGGCCGAGCACCTTCGCGGCCTGCGCGACGTCGCCGGCCGCCAGCAGCTCGCGCACCCAGGTCGACGAGACCCTGCGCTCGGCGCCGGCGGGATGCACGTCCTCGACGACGTCGACGGTGAAGCCGTAGTCGGGGCCGAGTTCACGCAGCAGCGCCGGGTCGCCGCTTCCGCCGCGGCCGAAGCGGAAGTCGCGGCCGACCAGGACGGTCACCACGTGCAGCGCGTCCACCAGGATGCTGCGCACGAACTCCTCCGCTTCGAGCGAGGCCAGCGCGCGGTCGAAGGTGAGCACGAGTGCGGCATCCAGATCCAGCTCGCCGAGCAGCTCGATCTTGCGCGCGATGCTCACGACGTTCTCGGGGCACAGCTCCGGCCGCAGCACCTCCAGCGGATTGCGATCGAACGTCACGGCGACGGTCCTCGCGCCCACGGCGGCGGCATCCGCCCGCATCCGCTCGATCACCGCACGGTGCCCGACGTGCACGCCGTCGAACTTGCCGATCGCGACGACGGTGCGGCCGAAATCGGCGGGAATCTCGGAGGGGTCGCGGAAGACGATCATGCGGAGACTTCCCGCGGTCGATGCGTGCGCAGCCACCACAGTCCGAACAGCGGCAGCACGAGGGGGATGAAGACGTAGCCCAGGCCGAAGTACGACCAGACGCTGTCGTGGCCGAACAGCGCCGGGACCAGCAGGCTCAGCAGACCGACGGCGATCACGCCGGTGAGCTCGAACAGGATCGCGACCCATGCGACCGCGTACCAGCCGCGCCGGTGCGCCAGCACGAGGGCGAGGGTCGCCAGGACGTACACGACGGCGGCCAGCGCCGACAGCGAGTACGCCAGCGGCGCCTCGTCGAAGCGACGCACGATCTGCACGAAGCTGCGGCCGGTGGCGGCGAGCGCCATGACGGCGTAGACGATGACGAGCACGCGCCCGATGCCCGTCATCCGGGTGCGCGCGGGGGCCTGGGCAGGGGCATCGGTGTGGGACATCGCATCCACCATCCTATGCCGCCGCGGGGTGCGCGATCCGCGCCGGGCCCTTCCCGCGATCACGCGATCTGCAGCGTCCAGATGCTCTGCATCCGCCACAGCATGATCGCCAGCGACAGACCGATCACCCCGAGCACGACGGTGCTCCAGCGGGTGCGGTCCATCAGCACCCACGCGACTCCGCCGATCGGCAGCAGCACGGCGGCGATCAGGTACACCCAGTACTCCAGCAGGTCGCCGGTGGGCGGATTCCCCGCGAGCGGGGCGATGATCGCGACGACCACCTGCACGAGCAGCAGCACCTCGACCAGCAGCAGGCTGCCGACCGTGTAGTCGCTGGGCCGCCGGCCGGCGAGCCCGGCGATCAGGCAGAACAGACCCGCCGCGCAGGCGAGCACGATCTGGACGACGGTGAACCACAGGATCACGCCTGCACCTCCGGCATGTTCATGACGCTCTTGATGTCGTGGCCGCGCGCCTCGACGACCCCCACCAGGTCGCCGGCGGGGTCGACGGCCGCGACGGCGGGCGCATCCAGCCGGCCGCTCTGGCCGGAGAGCCGCTTGCCGTGTCGCAGATCGCGCGCCTCGTCGGCGGTGACGTGCAGCACGGGCATCACTCGGGCCGCCGCCTCGGCGGGGGCGAGCGTCACCGCGCCATCGAGCGCGTCGACGCCGACGGCGTCCGTCACGGCGAAACCGCCGACGCGGGTGCGCCGCAGCGCGGTGAGGTGGCCTCCGACGCCCAGTCCGTCGCCGAGGTCGCGCGCGAGGGCCCGGATGTAGGTTCCCGACGAGCAGTCCACGATCACGTCCAGCTCGAGGAATCCGTCCTCGCGCCGCTGCGCCAGCACCTCGAAGCGCGAGACCGTCACCGGGCGGGCCGCGAGCTCCACGCTCTCCCCCGCGCGCACCAGGTCGTAGGCGCGCTTGCCGCCGACCTTGATCGCCGAGACCGAGCTGGGCACCTGGGAGATCGAGCCGGTGAGCCCGCGGATGCCGGCCATGACGGCCGCGTCGTCGACAGACGCCCAGCGCTCGCCGTCCGCGATGTCGATGATCTGCCCCTCGGCGTCGTCGGTGGACGTGCGGGCGCCGAGCCGGATCGTGGCGGTGTACGTCTTGTCGGCGCCGACGACGTAGGTGAGCAGCCGCGTCGCGCCCTCGATGCCGATCACGAGCAGGCCGGTGGCCATCGGATCGAGGGTGCCGGCATGACCCACCTTGCGGGTGCCGAACGCGCGCCGGACGCGCGCGACCACGTCGTGACTGGTCAGCCCTGCGGGTTTGTCGACGAGGAGGATGCCGTGTGATGCCACCCGGTCAGCCTACCGAGGCGGCGCGGCGGCGGCTGATGGGTAGGCTGTGCAGGTGCCAGCCCGCGTCGTGCTCCCCCGCGATGTCGCGGAGTGGTACCGGCGCGAGGCCCGCGACCTGCCCTGGCGGCGGGCGGAGTTCACCGAGCGCTACGGCGCGTGGGGAACGCTGGTCAGCGAGTTCATGCTGCAGCAGACTCCGGTGGCCCGGGTGATCCCCCACCTGGAGGCGTGGCTGAAGCGCTGGCCGTCGCCGGCCGAGACGGCGCAGGCGTCGCCGGCGGAGATCGTGCACCAGTGGGCGAACCTGGGTTATCCGCGCCGCGCCCTGTGGTTGCACCGCGCGGCCGTCGAGGTGGTGCAGCGGCACGGCGGCGAGGTTCCGCGGGACGTCGACGCGCTGCTCGCGCTGTCGGGCATCGGCGACTACACGGCCCGGGCCGTGGCGGTCTTCTCGTACGGCGATCGGCATCCGGTGGTCGACACGAACACGCGCCGGGTGATCGCGCGTGCGGTCGACGGCCGCTCGCAGCCGGGCGCGCCGTCGAGGCGGGATCTCGAGCGGATGGCGGAGCTGCTGCCGGATGATCTGGAGCAGGCGGCCGTCTTCAACGCGGCGATGATGGAGCTCGGCGCCGTGGTCTGCACGGCCAGGGCGCCGCGCTGCCACGCGTGCCCGATCTCGGCATCCTGCGCCTGGCTGGCAGCCGGACGCCCTGACACCGGCGACGATCGCCGGCGGCAGGCGCGCTACGAGGGGTCGGATCGTCAGGCGCGCGGCGGGGTGCTGCGCGCCCTGCGGGAGGCGCCCTCGCATCGACTGCCGGCGGATGCGGTGCTCACGCACTGGCCCGACGCGGCGCAGCGCGATCGGGCGATCGACTCGCTGATCGCCGACGGCCTCGTCGAGGCCGCGGACGGCATGCTGCTGCTTCCGCGGTGACGCCGTCAGCGCGACGGTGACGCCGTCAGCGCGACTCGTCCTCGTCGTCGTCGCGCACGTACGGGTCGGCCTCGCCGGCGTGGCTGGCACCGGCTGCGAGCCTGGCCACCTCGGCGTCCCGCTCGCGCGCCTCGCGGAGGAGGTCGGCGATGTGCCCGGCCGATTCCGGCAGCGCATCGGGGATGAACTCGAGGGTCGGCACCAGGCGCACGTTCAGCTGCCGGCCGACCTCCTTGCGCAGCATCCCCGTCGCCGAGGTGAGCGCGGCGCCGCTGGCGACGCGCTCCTCGTCCGATCCCAGCACGGTGTAGAACACCGAGGCGTGCTGCAGATCGCCGGAGACGCGCACATCGGTGATCGTCACGAACCCGAGCCGCGGGTCGCGCAGCCCCTTCTCGAGGCGCTCGGCGAGGATGACGCGGATGCGGTCCGCGAGCCGTGCCTGTCGTTCTCCAGCCATGTTCCTATTCCTATACCTTCCGAGCGGATTCCATGTGGAACCGCGAAGGCGGCTGCCTTCCCTTCGCGAGCATCGGGGTAGGGCCCCACTCTGCGAGTGAAGGGAAGGCAGCCGCCGGAGCAGCGTCCAGATGTCAGCCGCGAGGCTTCTCGACCATCTCCGTGGTCTCGATCTCGTCGCCGATCTGGATGTCGTTGTACTTGCCCAGGCCGATACCCGCCTCGAAGTCGGTGCGCACCTCGGTGACGTCGTCCTTGAAGCGACGCAGCGACTCGATGGCCAGGCCATCGGCGATGACGACGCCGTCGCGGATGACGCGCGCCTTGGCGTTGCGCGTGATCGTTCCGGAGCGGACGATGACACCGGCGATGTTGCCGAACTTCGAGGAGCGGAACACCTCGCGGATCTCGGCGACACCCGACTGGACCTCTTCGAACTCCGGCTTGAGCATGCCCTTGAGGGAGTTCTCGATCTCCTCGATGGCCGAGTAGATCACCGAGTAGAAGCGGATGTCCACGCCCTCGCGGTTCGAGGCCTCGCGCGCCTTGGCGTCCGGACGGACGTTGAAGCCCACGATGATCGCGTTGTCGATCGTCGCCAGGTTCACATCCGACTCCGTGATCGCACCGACACCGCGGTGGATGATGCGCAGCTGCACCGAGTCGTCGACCTCGATCTTGAGCAGCGACTCCTCCAGCGCCTCGACGGCACCGGACACGTCGCCCTTGATGATGAGGTTGAGCGTCTCGACCTTGCCCTCTTCCAGGGCGCGGGTGAAGTCCTCGAGCGAGATGCGCTTGCGGGCCTTGGCCAGCTGAGCGTTGCGCTCGACGGCCTCGCGCTTCTCGGCGATCTGCCGCGCCATGCGGTCCTCCTCGGTGACGATGAACACGTCACCGGCGCGGGGCACGGAGTTCAGACCCTGCACCTGCACGGGGCGGGACGGCGCGGCCTCGGTGACCTGCTCGCCGTTCTCGTCGAGCATGGCGCGCACGCGACCGTAGGCGGTGCCCGCGACGATGGCGTCGCCGACGCGCAGCGTTCCGGACTGGATCAGCACGGTGGCGACCGATCCGCGGCCCTTGTCGAGCTTGGCCTCGATCGCGACACCGCGAGCCGCCTTGTTCGGGTTGGCCGTGAGGTCCAGCCCCGCGTCTGCGGTCAGCAGGACGGCGTCGATCAGCTCCTGGATGCCGGTGCCCTGGCGGGCCGACACATCCACGAACATGACGTCTCCGCCGTACTCCTCGGCGACCAGACCGTACTCGGTGAGCTGCTGACGCACCCTGGCCGGGTTGGCCTCGGGCTTGTCGACCTTGTTCACCGCGACGACGATCGGCACCTCGGCGGCCTGGGCGTGGTTCAGCGCCTCCACGGTCTGCGGCATGATGCCGTCGTCCGCGGCGACCACGAGGATCGCGATGTCGGTCACCTGCGCACCGCGGGCGCGCATGGCGGTGAACGCCTCGTGGCCCGGGGTGTCGATGAAGGTGACCGCGCGCTCGACGTCGTCGTGCTCGGTCCAGATCTGGTACGCGCCGATGTGCTGGGTGATGCCGCCGGCCTCGCCCTCGATGACGTTGGTCTTGCGGATGGCGTCCAGCAGGCGGGTCTTACCGTGATCGACGTGGCCCATGACGGTGACCACCGGCGGACGGATCTCGAGCTCGTCGTCGCTCTCGGCCTCCAGCTCGGCCTCCAGGTCGAGACCGAAGCCCTCCAGGAGCTCCTTGTCCTCGTCCTCGGGAGAGACCATCTGGATCTTGTAGCCGAGCTCGGCTCCCAGCACCTCGAAGGTGGCCTCGTCGAGCGACTCGGTCGCCGTGGCCATCTCGCCCAGGTTGAACAGGATGGTCACGAGCGTGCCGGGCTGCACGGTGTAGCCCCTCAGCGCCTCGAGCTTGTCCGCGAAGTCGGCGATGGAGGCGCCGCGGCGCAGACGGATCGTCTCGCCGTTGCCCTTGGAGACGTTGACGCCGCCGACGACCGGCGCCGACCGCATCTCGAACTCCTGCCGCTTCGCCCGCCGCGACTTGCGCTGCTTGCTCTTGCCGCCGCCCTTGCCGAAGGCACCAGCGGTTCCGCCGCCGGGTCCACGACCACGACCGCCACCACCGGGACGACCGGCGAAACCGCCGCCGGGTGCGCCGCCGGGACGCTGGAATCCGCCGCCACCACCGCCGGGACGGCCGGGGCCGCCGGAGCGCTGCTGGAACGGTGCGCCGGGACGACCGCCCTGGCCGCCGCGCGCGCCACCGGGACGACCGGGACGCGGAGCGCCGACGCGCGGGGAGCCCGGACGCGGCGCCTGAGGACGCGGGATGTTGCCCGGCGTGGGCCGCTGCCCCATCCCCTGCGCCGAGGCGAACGGGTTGTTGCCGGGGCGGGGACCCGCCGGACGCGACCCCATGCCCTGCGAGGAGGAGAACGGGTTGTTGCCCGGACGCGGAGCACCCGGCTTGGGTGCGCCGGAGCTCTGTGAGCCACCCGGCTTGGGTGCGCTTCCGCCCGGCTTGGGCGCGGACGACTTCTCGGGCGCCGGCGCGGCGGGTGCCGACGGCGTCTCGGCTGCCGGCTCCTCGGCCTTGGCCGGCTTGGCCGGACCCGGCTTGGGTCCGGGCACCGGGGCGCCGGGCCTGGGGGCGCCGGCTGCCGGAGTCTTCGCCTGCTTCTCGCTCGGCTTCTCCGCGGGCTTGGCCGACGGGTCGGCCTCGATGGCAGCGCGGAGCTTGCGAGCCACGGGGGGCTCGACCGTCGAAGAGGGACTCTTCACGAACTCGCCGAGCTCCTTGAGCTTCGCGAGAGCGAACTTGCTGTCGACGCCGAGTTCAGCGGCGATCTCGTGTACGCGTGGTTTACCAGCCACAATTCTCCTGTCAGGGTCGGTCCGCCCTGGCAGGGCAGACCACTAGTCGCGGACGGGTCTCATTTCGAGCCGTTCACTTTGTTTCCATAGCCGTTCAGCCTTTGTTTCGGTGGAAGTACCGTTCGGTGATCTGCGCATCCTCGGCCGCGGGGAACCCGACGGCCGGAGAGATGCGAAGTGCTCGTGCGAAGGCCCGGCGCCGCAGCGCGGCATCCAGGCACTCGGGCGACGGATGCAGCCACGCGCCCCTCCCCGGCAGCACTGCTCGCTCGTCGAAGACGAGCTCACCGTTGTGCAGGGCCACCCTGATCAGGGCGGATCGAGAGGCACGACCGCGGCAACCGACACACGTTCGTACAGGTTCCATCTTACACCTCGCCGCCTGCATCCGAGCCCGCCACCCCGCGGTCGGGCGGGGCGGCGCACCCGGGTCGAATCACTCCTGCGCCATCACGCTGTCGGGCTGGATGTCGATCTTGGCGCCGGTCAGCTTGGCGGCGAGGCGGGCGTTCTGGCCCTCCTTGCCGATCGCCAGCGACAGCTGGTAGTCGGGCACCAGAGCGCGGACGGCCTTGGTCGCGGCATCCAGCACGAACGCCGAGGTGACCTTCGCGGGCGAGAGCGCGTTGGCGACGAAGGTCGCGAGGTCGGGGTGGTGGTCCACGATGTCGATCTTCTCGCCGGAGAGCTCCTCGGTCACCGCGCGCACGCGGCGGCCCATCTCGCCGATGCACGACCCCTTGGCGTTGACGGACGGGTCGTTGGCCTTGACGGCGATCTTCGTGCGGTGCCCGGCCTCGCGGGCGAGCGAGACGATCTCGACGAGACCGGCGGCGATCTCGGGCACCTCGAGCGAGAACAGCTTGCGCACCAGTCCGGGGTGCGTGCGCGAGACCGTGATCTGCGGCCCCTTCGTGCCCTTGGCGACGCTGGTCACGTACACGCGCAGGCGCGTGCCGTGCGCGTACTCCTCCCCCGGCACCTGCTCCTCCGGCGGGAGGATCGCCTCGACCGAGCCCAGGTCGACGTGGATCATCCGCGGGTTCGGGCCCTGCTGGATCACCCCGGCGACGATGTCGCCCTCCTTGCCGCGGAACTCGCCCAGCACGGCGTCGTCGGCGATGTCGCGCAGGCGCTGGCCGATCACCTGCTTCGCGGCATAGGCGGCGATGCGCCCGAAGTCGGCGGGACTCGTCTCCTCCTCGCCGATGACGGCGCCCTCGTCGTCGGTGACGGGCTGCAGCACGGCGACGTGACCGGTCCTGCGGTCCAGCTCCACGCGCACGCCCTCCGGCACGGCGCCGTCGGCGGAGATGTGCTTGCCGTAGGCGGTGAGGATGGCCTGCTCGATGATCGACACGAGCTCGTCGAAGGGAATCGCCTTCTCCTTCTCGATGCCGCGCAGCAGTCCGAGTTCGATGTCCATCAGCGGTCTCCTCTATTCAGCTCTCCCCGCGGACAGACACTCCGCGGGCATCCGTCCAGAATAGCCGAAACAGGCGCACCCGGACCTCTGTGCGCGCTGGCGCGCTATAGTCCAGGCACACCCGACTGCACTCGATGGGGAGGCATGGTGTTCATCGGACGACGCACGGAGCTGTCGCAGCTGGTCGACGCGATGCACGGCGATGACTGCCGGATGCTCGTACTCGGCGAGGCGGGGATCGGCAAGACGCGGCTGGTGACCGAGGCCGCGACCGCTGCGCAGGTGCCGCTGCGCGCAGGCGGCGGGCTGTCGATGCTCTCCTGGATGCCGTTCCTGCCGCTGCGCCGCGCTCTCGACGAGGTCGGCGACGACCGGCTCTGGCGCGGCGACGCCCACGCCGCGGCACAGCGCGTCGAGGATCGTCTCGGCACCGCCGCGCTGTTCGTCGACGATCTGCACTGGACCGATCCCGAGACGATCGCCGCGCTCCTGGTGCTCGTCGGGCGCGTCCCGCTGGTCGTGGCCAGCCGTGCCGAAGGCGCCGGCGCGCGAGCGATCGAGCAGCTGCAGGACGCGGGCTTCCGCACGCTCGAGCTCGCACCGCTTGCGCCGGAGGACACCAGACGGCTGGCGCAGTCGGTGAAGCCGGGACTGCCCGATCACGAGGCCGAGGCGATCGCGGCGCGTGGCGGCGGCAATCCGTTCGCGGTCGAGGAGCTGGCCCGGGGCGATGGGCACGCCCGCAGCCTCGCTCTGAGCATCGGTGCGCGCGTGGACGCACTGGGGGAGGCCGCACGCCACGACCTCGGACTGCTCGCGCTGGCCGGCCGGCCGATCCGCTCGGACGCGCTCGCCGATCCCGCCGTGCTGGTGCGTGCGGGAATGGCGACGACCGGCGGCGGGCGCACCGCCATCCGTCATGCGCTCCTGGGCGGGATCGTCTCCGAACGGCTCTCGGCGGAGGATGCGATGCGGCTGCACGCCGAACTGGCCGCGCGGATGGATGACCCCGGAGAGGCCGCCCGGCACTGGCAGCTGGCCGGAGAGCATGAGCGGTCCTACGCCGCAGCGCTGGTCGCCGTGGAGGCCGCCGCCACCGCGGGCGAGCGCTCCCGCCATCTGGTCACCGCCGCCCGGTCCGCCTCACCGCAGACCGAGCCGGATCTGCTGCTGCGGGCAGCCGGCGCTGCTGTCGAAGCCGGTGAGTACGACGCCTGCGGCGACATCCTCACCGGGCTGCCCGATCGTCCCGAGCTGCAGGCTCAGGCGCACTGGCTGCGCGGGCTCGCGGCCCGCGAGTCGGGCGACCTGGAGGAATGGCTGCGGCAGCTCGAGGCGGGTCTGGCGATCGCACCGGCCGATACGCCGCCATCGGTCGCCCTGGCCGTCGAGTCCGCGCGTCGCGCGATCTTCGTCGAGCAGGACCTCGACACCGCACGCACGCTCGCGGAGCAGGCGCTGCACGAGGCCGACCGTCTGCGAGCGCATCGCGCACTGGCGCGAGCGACTCTCGGCACTGCGCTGTACTTCCAGAACGATCGGCGGTGGCTGCGCGTCTGGCCGGAGGCGATCGCGATCGCACGGGAGGAGCACGATTTCCTCTCCGAGGTCGTCGCCGCGAACAATCTCGTCTCCGCGCACGAGAGCAGCGGCGATCCCGCCGAGGCCGCGCGGATCGCGGACGAGCTGATCGAGCGGTCGGCGTCGTCCGGGATGGAGAGGTGGCGGCGGTACTTCGCCGCCGTCAAGCTGAACCTCGTCATGCACGCCGGGGATGCTCCTCAGGTCGATCAGATCGCCCCTCGGATGCTCGCCCAGCCCCTGCCGTCACGCGGTCGGGGCTCGGTGGCGCAGTCGTGGGGGCTGGCGCTGCTGGATCTGGCCCGCTACGACGAGGCGATGGAGATCGCCGACGAGGAGCTGCCCGGATCGCTCTATCCGTCGAGCCGGCATCATCTGCGGGCCGCCGCCTTCGATGCCACCGGCCGATCGCACGAGGCACTGGGCGAACTGGCGCCTTTCCTGGAGCTGGCGGAGGACCAGCATCGACTGGCGTTCGCCGCACCCGTGTTCCACTGGGCCGCGCTGCACGCCGCCGCATCCTCCCCCGAGCTGCCCGACATGCAGGCCGCGTTCGAGGTTCCGATGCTACGCGGGGTGCCGCGCGAGCTGTCCGCGATCCACGCCCTCCGCGACGAGGACGGCACCGACACCGCCGTCTCCCTGTTCGACGAGGCCGCCGCCCTCTGGGCGCCGTATCACCGGCGCGGCGAACTGCGCTGCCGCATCGCGGCGGCGCAGGCGCTCGCATCCCGCTCGGAAGGTGACGACGTCGCACAGGCGCTCGGCAGACTCGACGAGATCGAGCGCATCGCGCGTCCCCTCGGCCGACGCGCCGAACTCGACGCGATCGCACGCATGCGCCGAGCGCTGGGCGTGCGCACGCCCGCGCCGACGGAGCAGCACGGCGCGCTCCTCACCGTACGGGAGCGCCAGGTGCTCGAGTACGTGATGCGTGGACTCTCGGACGCTGCGATCGCGACGCGGCTGGGCATCTCGGCACGCACGGTCGAGTCGCACGTCGTCGCCGCGCGCCGCAAGCTCGGCGCCGCCACCCGCGACCAGGCCGCGGCGCTCGCGATGCGGTCATGACGGGCAGCGGGACCCTCCGGACCGCCGCGATACTCGTGGAGGGCGGTGACGCGGCGTGGGAGCAGGCCGTCGACGACGCTCGGCGGGTGGGGTGGACGCTCATCGTCGCCGCAGCGGAGGTCTCCCCGGGGCGCGGAGACCCGGCGACACGGCCGCTCGCACCCGAGAGTGCAGGACGGCTGCACGTCCTGGCAGTCCGCAGCGCGGCAGACGCGGCGGACGCCGCTCTCGCAGCCATGCGCGGGCACAGCCTGCTGCTGCGCGGCGAAGCGGAGCGAACGGTGCTGGACGAACTCTGCGCCGATCTGAGGCATCTGGGCGCGTTCGCGCACCGCCACCCGGACGACGCCGTTCTCCACCGCACCGATCGCGCGCTCCTGGCCGCGCTGACCGACGGCGCCACGCTCACCGCTGCGGCGCGTGCCGCGCACGTCTCGCGCCGCACGGCGGATCGACGCGTCGCCGGGCTGCGCGCGCGGTTCGACGCCCCGAGCCTCGCCGCGCTGATCGCCCTCGACCGTGACCGGCTCGACGATCTCCCCGTACCGATGATGGCGCGGATTACGGATGCCTGAGCGGCGCTGACCTCCGTACCGTCGGTCGTGATCGACCGACGGGAGGATCCGCCATGCGGAAGGAACAGCTCGACGCGCTGCGCACCGAGGTCAGCGGGCCGGTGCTGACCCCGCAGGACGACGGCTTCGCGCAGGAGTGCAGCGGGTTCGATCTCGCGCTCGCGCACAGTCCGGAGCTGGTGCTGGGCGCGGCCTCCGAGGCGGATGTGCGCGCCGGCGTGCGCTTCGCCGCCCGCTTCGGCCTGACGGTGCGGGTGCAGGCGACGGGCCACGGCATCGGCATCCCCGCTGCAGGCGGGATGCTGATCACGACCACACGGATGCGAGGGGTGCGGGTGGACCCGGTGCAGCGCACCGCCATCGTGCAGGCGGGCTGCCGGTGGCGGGACGTGATCGATGCCGCCGCGTCGCACGGGCTGGCCGCCCTGAACGGATCATCGACAGACGTCGGTGTGGTCGGCTACACGCTCGGCGGTGGCCTGAGCCCGCTCGGACGCGCGTTCGGGTTCACGTCGGACCTGGTGCGCCGGCTGCGGCTCGTGGACGCCGCAGGAGAAGTGCACGTGATCGATGCGCAGCACGAACCGGAGACGTTCTGGGCGCTGCGCGGGGGCAAGTGCGAGATCGGCGTCGTCACCGAGCTGGAGTTCGAGCTGCTGGATCTGCCGGGGTTCTACGGCGGCGGGCTGTTCTTCGCGGGCGAGCACATCGCCGACGTGCTCGAGGCGTTCCGCACCTGGTCGGCCGGTCTGCCCGATGAATCCTGCGCCTCGGTCGCGATCCTGCGTCTGCCTCCTCTGCCGGACGTGCCCGAGCCGCTGCGCGGCGTGCCGGTGGCCCACCTGCGCTTCATCCACGTCGGCGATCCCGTTCGGGGCGCCGAACTGGTCGCGCCGATGCGGGCGTGCGCTCCGCTGCTGATCGATGCGGTGGGTGCCATGCCGTACCGCGACATCGCCGCGGTGCACCGCGATCCGGAGCAGCCGATGCCGGTCTGGGACGCCGGCACCCTGCTGACGGCGTTTCCCGCCGAGGCGGCCGAGGCCATGCTCGAGGCGGCTGGGTCCGGCAGGCCGAGCCCGCTGACGATCGTGGAGCTGCGGCAGCTCGGCGGTGCGCTGGCCCGACCGGTCGACTCGGCCGTCGGGGGCCGCGACGCCGCGTTCGCCGTCACCGTGATCGGCGTCTGCCCGCCCGGTGCGGGGGATGCCGTGGAGGCGGCCGGCCTGCTGCTGCTGGACGCACTGGCGCCATGGTCCTCCGGCGGCGCGAACATCAACTTCCAGGGCGCCCGAACGGCGGCCGACGCCATCCGGCGCGCCTGGCCCGCTGCGACGGTCACCAGGCTGCTGCGCGTGAAGCAGCAGTGGGATCCGGATCGGCGGTTCCGATTCGGCCACTCGCTGGAGCCTCTGGATGAACAGGAAACCACCGAACAAGGAGCATTCGCATGAACATCGGCATCCGTCCTCTGTCCCTCACCGCTGCCGCACTGCTGTCGCTCGGCATGCTGTCCGGCTGCTCGGGCGCACCCGGGCAGCCGGCATCCGACGGCGGCGACTCCGCCGCCGGACAGGCTTCCCACGAGCAGAACTCCGAGGGGCAGGACTCCGACGGGCAGGAAGCCGAGGAGCAGCAGTCCGACCATGAGCAGGTCGGCGAGGATGAGGATCAGGGCAGCGTCACCCTGACGCTGACCGGCGGCGAGAACGCCGGCGAGTACACGGGCACCGGCTCGCTGAAGTGCGGCTACGGCGATTTCGTCCCCGACTCGTGGTGGGTCGTGTTCGCCGGAGACGACGACGCCCAGGACAAGGTGTACATCGCGAACATCTGGCTCGCCGCCGACGCGCATGTGGACGACGAGAAGTCCCCGTACCCCGGCACGAAATTCACCGCCACGGCGCTGACGGGAAATGCCTTCGTGCCGGGAAAGGGCGCGCAGTTCGCGTCGGGCGACGATGAAGGAGGCACCGCGCCGTCCGCTGAGCGGGACGGCGACACGGTGACCTTCACCGGGACCTGGTCGGACGGCACCGGATACTCCCTGGTCGCCGAGTGCCCGAGGGTCAAGAGCAGCTGACTCAGTCGCCCTCGTCCACGAGAACCGCGGCGCAGGCGTAGGGGAATGTCACCGACATCCTCCCGCCTGCGCCGCTTCCCGCTTCGATGGGCGCGTCGATGGTGACGACGCCGCGGACGGCACCGTTCTCGCTCCGTTCCAGCGAGGCGGTGCCGAGCGGAGCCGGATCGTCCTCGTCCGGCCGGCTCAGCTGGGCGATCGTCGTGCCCGCCGGCGGATCGTCGCCGAGGTCGAGGCTCGCGCCGTCCGCGGCGAGCGCGAGCCAGCCGCTGAACGCGCGCAGCGGCGGCTGCGGTGCGTGGATGACCAGGTTCATGGTGCTGCTCAGCTGCACGGGGATCTGCTCCCCCGGCTCATCCGATGGCAGGAGCACGGTCAGGATCATGCCGCCGCCGTCGGTCGCGGCGACCACGCCGATCGACAGGCCGCCTTCGTCGATCCCGCAGATCGAGGGGACGGAGTAGCCCTCGCCCTTCAGTTCGATCCCTCCGCCTGAGGCCGCGATCTCTCCTGCAGCGCCAGGTTCCAGCGTGGCCGTACAGCCCTGCATCCAGGGCGTGAGCACGGCTTTCACCGCCTGATACCCGTGCGCGAGAATCTCGAAACGGTAGAGGCCGGCGAACATCAGCACGAAGTCGAAGTCGCCGCTGGCGGTCAGCTCGTCGACGAACGCATACTCGCCAGCCGCCAACTGCTCGCGCAGCGCGTCGCAGCTCTGCGACGAGTACACGCTGATGATGCCGTTGTCCGCCCGCTCGGAGTAGCTGCCATCGTCCAGGTAGAGGCCCGGGAAGGCGACACGCAGCGCTTCCCCGCCGATGCCCGCACGGGCGCCCTGTGCCGCCGCCGGATCGGCCGAACGCGCGCCGTCTTCAGGCGCCGTCGCCGTACAGCCCGCCAGCGCGACGGCCAGCACGGCGGCAGCCGTGATTCTCAACATCCTGTTCTCATGAGCCATCGAAGTGCGACCCTCCTCCCGGGCAGCGGTCGTCGTGGTCGACCGCATACACAAGGCCCTTGAAGTTCCCGAACGGCCAGTGCTCGTCGGCGATCAGCAGCTCGACCCATCCGACATGCTTGCCATAGCGTCCGTCGCCGAGGGGATACACCACGAACGAGCCGATCCCGCTGTTCGCCTCCTCCGTGGGCCGGACATCGAGCAGCAGCGAAACCAGCGGCCCTTTCGGAGTGCTCACCAGCACTAGCGGGTTGTGCCTCAGCTCGCTGCCTGAAGCCTTGATATTCGTCTGCACCGCGGGAAGCGTATCCGGGAGCACGTCGCCGAAGCCGAAGAAGCCGAATCCTACGTTCGCCAGCTTCCCGCCCACGCTGATCTTCAGCTCGTCGTGCCCGCCGACGCCCGTGAACGGCCCCTCCGCGCCGGTGCAGCTGACCAGGTCGACATAGACACGCGGCATCGTGTAGGAGTAGGCCTCGACGGAGTCCTCCACCTTCGCCACCACAGCCTGAGAGGAGTGATAGGTCACCGGGATCTTGATCGACTCCTCCGGCAGCAGTTCGTCGATCACGCGATCCTTGATGAAGTCGATGGACTTCTCGAAGGCGGTCTTCGCCGCATTCGCCACGCTGAGCACATTGATCAGGTCGGAGACGCTGAACGGGAAGTCGTCCTTGGTGATCTTGACCGATACAGTCACGGCCGATGTCATCTCCGTGGCCTTCGAGCCCTTCGGTGGCGGGTTGTCCTCGACCGCGGGCTTCAGCGTCACTCGCGACCGCCCGTCGGCATCAGGGGTGGACTTGCGCAGGAACGCCTGCTGCGACGCCTTGACCGGCCGCAGGTGCCGACCACCGGCGATGTCGGTGCCGCTTCCGCTCATGTCCTGGTCGAGGTTCCACTTCACGTTCAGATCCGTGAGCGGACCGTTCTTCGGCACCTTCACGCCGGCCAGGGCGAAGCAGGTGATCTCCTTCTGCGGAATCGGCGAGTGGAAGTCGACCAGAGCGGTCAGATCGATGTTCTCGGCGGTGGAGCCGTCCTCGTGCTTGTAGTGCGTGCCGGGCTTGTCGCTGGTCACCTGCAGGCGCGTCCCGAGCAGCAGCAGCGCCGTGCTGATGTAGGCGCCGACCTTCTTGATCACCCCGACCCCCTTCTTCGCCGCAGTCACCCGCTTCGCCCACGGATGCGTCCCAGGCGCATCGTCCTCGAGTGCCATCAGCTGCTCCAGCTTCGTCTCGAAGGCCTTGGTGAGCGCGCCTTTGCTCACCTTCAGGCTCTCCTGCGACGCCTTCGGCAGCTCTTTCGCCTCCAGGACGGCCGAGATGGCGTCGCAGGCCTGGCCGAGACCCGACATCGGCACCGAGGCCGCCGGATGCCCTGGTGATCCCCCCGCGGGGCCGAGCGACTGCGCCGCATCCCCGGAGGCGTCATCCGCGGCATCCGTCACGTCCCCGATCATGTGCGCCAGCAGGATGATCAGTGCCAGGGCGTCGATCCCCTGCCCCTCGGCGGGCAGCCGCGCGCTGAACACCCGGCCCCGCTGCCCCGACAGCGCCCGTACCGTGGCGGCTGCCGAAGTCACCTCCGGCGGGTCGTCGGCGACCCTGCCCCACAGTGCGACCGTGCCGGCCAGCTGTTCCCAGGGCACCGGCCTGTCGACGGCGCCGACCAGCTCCAGGATGGCGCCGACGGTCTCGACCGGATAGGTCGATTCCTCGCGCACCGAACGGGTCAGGCCAGGAATCAGTTCGACGTACACCGGAAGCTCGTCGAATACCATCGTGTCCGGCATCGCGACGACGTCGCCATCGATGGTGACCAGCGGGATGCCGGCACGACGCAGCAACTCGGCGGTCGCCGCGACGGCCTGCACGGGATCGGCGCCCTCGCGCACGATCGACACGAGCGCGCCCGCCGCCTCGGCCGGATCGGACGGCAGACCCTCGCCGAGTCCGGTCAGCGCATCGGCGATGGCCCGCACCTCCGGGTAGCCGTCGTCCCCGACGCTCCCCTCCGACGTGCAGCCGCTGAGCAGCAGGCACACGGCGAGAGCACCGGCCAGCAGTCCGTGTCTCCGTCGATATGCCGCCATCCCGCCGCCTCCTCGAGTCCTGACCCGAGGCTAAGGAAGGACGCTCCGCACGGGCATCCGGATTCTGCGCCAACCTGCAGGCGACGCCCAGCTGCAGGCGATGCCCGGGCGGGAGATCAGCCCGCTGACGGCAGCGCGTCGATGGCCCGGATGAGGGCGAACAGAGAGCCCACGGCCCGCTGGCGGAGGTTCAGCACCAGCCGGGGCAGTTCGACCACGTCGCCGTCGGCGACCTCGGGCTCCAGCGGTCCGCTGCGCTCGATGCGCCCCTCGGCGCACATGTCGCCGAACCGCTCGTTCAGGGTTTGGATCTCGGCATCCGAGGGCTCGTGCACCAGCCGCAGCACCAGCCGGTCGTCGACCCAGCGCAGCGAGTCGTAGTTGCGCCAGAAGCCGGTGATGTCGGCGACGGCCTGCTCGACGGAGTCCGTGATGAGCACCCGGTCGAGATCGTTCGGGGAGATCACGCCGGCGGGCACGAGATGCTCGTCGACGAAGGTCTTCAGCCCGCTCCAGAAGGAGCCGCCGGGAGCATCGAGCAGCACGATCGGCATGGGCTCGGCCTTGCCGGTCTGCTGCAGGGTGAGCAGCTCGAACATCTCGTCCATCGTGCCGAAGCCGCCCGGCAGGCAGATGAAGCCGCGGGATTCCTTCATGAGCATGAGCTTGCGGGTGAAGAAGTACTTCATCGACACGATCTGGGCATCCTGCTCGACGATCGTCTCCGCGGGCTGCTCGAACGGCAGACGGATCGAGACGCCCAGCGACATCCTGGCGCCGGCGCCGTCGACGGCCGCCTGCATGATCCCCGGTCCGGCGCCGGTCACCACCATCCAGCCGTCTCCGGCCAGCTCGGCCGCGACGTCGCGCGCCTGGGTGTACAGCGGGTCGTCGTGCAGCGTGCGGGCGGAGCCGAAGACGGTGACCTTGGGAACGCGATGGAAGGGCTGGAACAGCCGGAACGCCTCGTGCATCTCGCTGAGCGCCGCCGAAGCGATCTTCAGGTCGAGCCGGTCGGTGCTCTCCCTGCCGAGCAGGAGCGCGGTCTGCAGCATCCGGGCGATGAGGCCGCGTTCGGCATGGATGCCGGCCCGGTCGAGCAGCGCCGTCAGTTCGTGCCGCAGATCATCCGTGAGGGTGCCATCGGTCATGCTCTCAGCCTGTCACAGCCGCGGGCTCGTCAGCGGATCAGTCGCGTCAGCGGGTCAGTCGCGTCAGCGGGTCAGTCGCGCCACGGCCTCCGCCGCAGACACGGTCTCGCGCTCGCCGGTCGCGCGATCCCACAGCTCGACCTGGCCCTCGGCGGCACCGCGCCCGACGATCACGATCTTCGGCACACCGACCAGCTCGGCGTCGCCGAACTTCACGCCGGGCGACACCTTCACGCGGTCGTCGTAGAGCACGTCCAGGCGGGCGCCCTCGAGCTGGTTCGCGATGTCCGAGGCTGTGTCGAAGGCGATCTGGTCGCGTCCGGCGGCGACGACGTGGACGTCGAACGGGGCGACGGATGCCGGCCAGATCAGGCCCTTGTCGTCGTTGTTCAGCTCGGCGATGATCGCGAGGATGCGGGTCACCCCGATGCCGTAGGAGCCCATCGTGACCGTGACGAGCTTGCCGTTCTGGTCGAGCACCTTCAGCCCCAGCGCCTCGGCGTACTTGCGCCCGAGCTGGAACACGTGACCGATCTCCATGCCGCGCGCGATCGAGACCGGGCCGGAGCCGTCGGGCGCCGGGTCGCCCTCGCGGACGTTCGCGATCTCGACGACGCCGTCGGCGACGAAATCGCGGCCGGCGACGACCGTGTGGGCGTGCTTCTCGTGGACATTGGCACCGGTGATCCAGCGCGTTCCGTCGGAGACCCGGGGATCGACGAGGTAGCGGATGCCGGTGGCGGACTGCTCGCCCAGGTGCGGGCCGTTCGGCGTCCAGGGTCCGATGTATCCCCGGACCAGCTTCCCGTCCCGGTCGCTGAGCTCGTCGAAGTGCGCGAAGTCGGCATCCGTGGCGGGTTCGACCTCGGCCGGCGCGAAGGCGACCTCGGCGCGCTTCAGGTCCACGTCGCGATCACCGGGGATGCCGACGATGACGAGCTCGCGGGTGCCGTCGAGATGGGTGAGCGCCAGCACGACGTTCTTCAGAGTGTCCGCGGCGGTGTAGTCGCCCTCGAGCACCGCGTTGGAGTGCGCCACGAGCGTGTCGATGGTGGGCGTGTCCGGCGAGTCGAACACGGTCGCCTCGCCGGCATCCTCCCAGCCGACCGGTGCCGGCGCGTGCGTGGTGTACGCCTCGACGTTCGCGGCGTAGCCGCCCGCACTGCGCACGAAGGTGTCCTCGCCGACGGGCGTCGGGTGCAGGAACTCCTCGCTGCGCGAGCCGCCCATCGCCCCGGCATCCGCCTGCACGATCACGTACTCGAGCCCGAGCCGCTGGAAGATGCGCTCGTAGGCGTCGCGCTGAGCCATGTAGCTGGCGTCCAGGCCCTCATCCGAGGCGTCGAAGGAATAGGCGTCCTTCATCGTGAACTCGCGTCCGCGCAGCAGACCGGCACGCGGCCGGGCCTCGTCGCGGTACTTGTCCTGGATCTGGAAGATCGTCAGCGGCAGGTCCTTGTACGAGGAGTAGAGGTCCTTCACGAGCAGCGTGAAGGCCTCTTCGTGCGTGGGTGCGAGCAGGTAGTCGCCGCCCTTGCGGTCCTGCAGCCGGAACAGCAGGTCGCCGTACTCCTCCCAGCGCCCCGTCTCCTCGTATGCCTCACGGGGCATGAGCGCGGGGAAGTGCACCTCCTGGGCGCCGGCGGCGGCCATCTCCTCGCGGACGACGGTCTCGATCTTGGACTTCACGCGCAGGCCCAGCGGCAGCCACGCGAAGATGCCGGCCGCCTGCGGCCGGATGTACCCGGCCCGGATCAGCAGCCGGTGGCTGGCGACCTCGGCGCCGGCAGGGTCTTCGCGGAGCGTGCGGAGGAAGAAGTTCGAGAGACGAGTGACCACGGGCCAAGTCTACTGACCCGTGGTCCCTCGTCCTGCCGCGGCGTCAGTTCAGGGCGCGGGTGCTCGCCGGGATCACGCCGTCGGCGTGCAGGTCGGTGGCGAGGTCCTGCACGGCGGTGAGCGCGACGCGCTGCACCATCGGGCCGTACGAGATCCGTGCGACGCCGAGCGCCTCGTACTCGGCCGCCTTCAGCGCGCCCGGCAGCCCGATGACGCTGACCTTGCCTGCGCCGATGCCGTCCACGAGCGTGCGGGTCGCGTCCGCGTCGAGCACGCCAGGCACGAACACGGCGGTCGCACCGGCATCCAGGAAGGCGCGGCCGCGCTCGACGGCATCCGCCAGCTTGTCCGCGAGCGGCTTCTCCCCGCCGCGCACGATCGCATCGGTGCGGGCGTTCAGCGCGAACGGGACGCCCTCCGCCTCCGCAGCCCGCACGATCGCCTCGACCTGCGCGACCGACTCGGCGAACGGCTTGAGCCTGTCCTCGATGTTCGCGCCGACGACGCCGGCGCCGATCGCCAGACGCGTGGTCTCGGCGGCGTCCCCGTACCCGTCGTCGAGGTCGGCGGTGACGGGGAGGTCGACGGATGCCGCGATGCGGCCGACCATGTCGATCATGAGCTCGCGCGGGATCTGGCCGTCGGCGTAGCCGAACGTCGCGGCGATCGAGTGCCCTGCGGTGGCGATGGCGCGGGTCTCGGGCAGCGCTGCGACGGCCTTGGCCGAGATGACGTCCCAGATGTTGACGACGCGGAGGATCTCGGGTGCGGCGTAGAGGTCGGTGAGGGTGCGGGCCTTGTCTGCGATGCTCATGACTCTCACGCTAGTGCCGATCGGGGACAGCGGCGCGCGGATGGCGGGGAATGACGCGCGGGAGGATTCCGGCGGCACGGCCCGCCTGCCGGAATAGGCTGGGCGTCATGCCTCAGCGTCGATCCCATGTCGCCCCGTCCGCCGAGCAGAGTGAGCTGGCCGCAGCGCTGGCGGCATTGCGCGCGAGCATCGACTCCCCCACGGAGTTCTCCCCCGAAGCGGTCACCGAGGCCGCCGCGGCGACACCGGAGACTCCTGACCTCGATCTGCGCGATGTCCCGTTCGTGACCCTCGACCCGGCGGGATCGAAGGATCTGGATCAGGCGCTGCACCTGGCGCGCGAGGGCACCGGATTCCAGGTGCGCTATGCCATCGCCGACGTGCCGGGCTTCGTGAAGGCGGGCGGTGCACTGGATGCCGAGGCACGTCAGCGCGGACAGACGCTGTACCTGGCCGACGGCAACATCCCCCTGCATCCGGAGGTGCTCTCCGAGGGGCGCGCCTCGCTGCTCGCGGGACAGGAACGACCCGCGCTGGTGTGGACGTTCAGGCTCGACTCGGCGGGTTCGGTGAGCGACTTCCGTCTCGAGCGGGCCCTGGTGCGCTCGCGCGCCCAGCTGGATTACTCCGCCGCCCAGACCGCGCTGCATGCCGGGGACGAGGGTCCGCTGTCGCTGCTGGGCGAGATCGGCGGGCTGCGCCAGCATCAGGAGCAGCAGCGCGGCGGCGCCAGCCTGAACCTCCCGGACGAGGAGGTCGTCCAGCGCGACGACGGCTCGTACGGCATCGAGCGACGACGTCCGCTGCCCATCGAGGACTGGAACGCTCAGCTGTCGCTGATGACGGGTATGGCCGCCGCAGAGCTGATGCTCCATGCGAAGGTCGGTGTGCTGCGCACCATGCCCGAGCCCGACGAGGAGGCGTTCGCGAGGTTCCGGCGGCAGACCAAGGCTCTCGGACGCCCGTGGAAGCACGGCAGATACGGCGACTATCTGCGCGAGCTGGACAAGAGCGACCCGATGACACTGCCGGTGCTGGAGCAGGCGGCGTCGCTGTTCCGCGGGGCGGGCTACCTGACCTTCGATGGTGCGGTGCCCGATGGCGGACTGGAGCAGGCCGCGATCGGTGCGCCTTACGCGCACGCGACCGCTCCCCTGCGCCGGCTGGTCGATCGCTGGTCGCTGGCGATCTGCGAGGCGGTGTCGCAAGGCCGGCCCGCACCGGAGTGGGCGCGGGAGTCGCTCCCTCAGCTCCCAGACCTCATGCAGCAGTCCGCGCAGCGGGCATCGACGCTGAACGCCGAGACGATCAATCGCGTCGAGGCGGCGCTGCTGCATCCGTTGGTCGGCAAACGCATCGAAGCGACCGTGATCGAGCTGCGGGGCGAATCCCGGGCTGCCGTGCAGATCGCGGAGCCGGCGGTCACCGCATCCGCTCCCGTGCCCGCTGATGCCAAGCCCGGCGAGAGCGTCACGCTCACTCTGGAGAGCGTCGACGTCGCCAAGGGCATCGCGACCTTCGCCGCATGAGCGAGCTACCCGGGCTCGACGCCGCCCAGGCGGCCTTCGACGCGTCATAACAGCGGAGATCTGCACGATTGCGGAGACTTTCAGCCCGGAGCATCCGAAACGCTGCAGATCTCCGTAGATCTGCACAGGACCGCGGGTCTCCGGCCGCCGCCATGCGCTGCTCTGCAGACCTGCGGCGCAATTCCGCGCCGGTACGCTGTCGAGGATGGACTATGCCGCCGTCACCGAACAATTCATCGCCGCGAACTTCCCTCGCGCGGACATCGCGATCGTCGCAGGCAGCACCTCGCGCGACGAGCGCACGGCGACCAGCGACATCGACCTGCTGCTCATCGGGGAGGCCCTGTTCGACGACGGGCGTACCAGTGCCGCCGCCACCTACTACTTCGAGGGCGAGATCTTCGAGGTGTTCGCGTACACGCCCTCGGGCTATGACGAGTGGGCCCAGCGTGATATCGAAAGACACCGGCCGGTCATCGTGCACATGCTGATCGAGGGGATCAGCATCCGACAGGATGCCTCGCTCGAGGCGCTCCGGGCTCGCTGGGGTGCCGTGCTGGAGGCGGGCCCGGAGCTGACGGAAGAGGAATCGAGGCTCCGCCGCTACATCATCACTGACGCGCTGGACGATCTGCGGGACGCATCCGACCCTCTGGAGCTCCAAGTGCTGGCATCCGCTCTGTTCGAGCGCACCGCCGAACTGATCCTGCTCGAGGCAGGTCACTGGATCGGCACTGGGAAATGGCTTCCTCGCCGTCTGCGAGTCTTCGATTCCGAACGCACCGAGCAGCTCACGACGCCGCTGCTCCGCGATGACTATGCCGCCTTCGCCGACCGGGTGGAAGCAGAACTGGTGCGAGCCGGTGGTCGCGTGCAGGCGGGCTTCGTGCGATGACGCGCATCGTCGAGAAGGTGGTCTGCTATGTGGTGGCCGACGAGCATCTGCTGGTGTTCACGCACGATCACGTCCCACTGACGGTGGCCGGCGTGCAGGTACCCGCAGGCACGATCCGCGACGGCGAGGAGCCGGCGGATGCCGCGGTGCGCGAGCTGCAAGAGGAGACGGGGCAGCACGGGAGGGTCGTGCGCGCCCTGGGTACGGCGGACTACGACCTCGCGCCCGCACGGGACGAGATCGCCCGCCGGCACTTCTTCGAGCTGAGAGTGGATGCCTTCGACCCGACCGCCCGGTGGCAGGCCGGCGAGACGGATCCCGCTGACGGTGGCGCGCCGCACAGCTGGACCTGCTGGTGGCTTCCTCTGAAGGACGCTCATGTGCTCGCCGCCGGGCTCGGCGCGGCGCTGGGTTCGCTGGTGGCAACCTTCGACGCGTCATAACCGCGGAGAAATGCACAATCGCGGAGCCATTCGGCTTCCGGGATCCGCGCTGCCGCAGATCTCCGCCGTTCTGTCACGCAGACGCAGCTGCGAGGCGCTCAGGCGGGGACGACCGTGGTCGTCATCACCAGCAGCTGAGGGTCGCTCAGCTGCAGCGACACCGTGATCGTGGCGAACTCCGCCAGCGAGCGCACGTGGGTGCCGCCGCAGAGGAAGCCGACCTCGCCCTCGGGCAGCACGCACCGCCAGGTGCGTCGGTCCACGATGCTGCGCCCTTCCGCATCGATGCGGCTCTCACCGCCCGAGGCGACCCAGCCCGCGAGCAGCTCGTTGATCCGCGCTTCGCGCGCGGCGAGTGAGGCGGCGAATCCCTCGGAGTCGAAACCCGCCTTGCGCAGGCTCTTGCCCAGTCGGTACTCGTCGACGCTGCCGTCCGGGTGGATGAGGCTGGTCTGGTTCGCCCGTCCCTCGAAGTCGGGATGCCCGAGCGGGTCGACGCCGATCTCCTTGCGCCACAGGTCGGCGAGCGCGGCGTCCAGCGCCAGCGAAGCGAGATGGCAGGCCGTGTGACCGCGGCTCAGCCCGGCCCGGCGTGCGGCATCCACCTCGAGACGCGCGGATGCCCCTGCGACGACGGATCCCGGGATCTCTCCGTCCACGCGATGGCCGACCAGCCACGTCCACCCGTCCGCGCCGCGCTTGACCGGGATGTCGGTGCCGATCGCCAACTCGCCCTCATCGCTGACAGCGGCCATCACCGCCTCGGAGACGTCGAGCACGACGTCGGAGACGGTGATCGTCCCGCTGTCCCCCGGCTGATCGGGCCAGGTGTGATCGACCGGGTGGAACGGCGTCGCGTCCACCACGACCACCGCCCGCTCGCGGTCGACGATCAGCACATCGCCCTCACCGGTCAGAGAGCCATCGGGGAACGTCACGCGCGTGGACTGCATGCTCCCACGCTACGCGACCGAGGGGCTGGACGACGATGCGACCAGCGGCCGCGGAGCCTGCGGAGGTCTAGTGGCTCGGCGGGATCGTGAAGCTCACGAGCCTGTCGCCGCGGACGACGAACACGCCCGTCGACTCCCCGTTGAAGACGTTGCTGCGCCAGCCGAAGCGGATGCTGGTGGTGGCGCCCGCAGTCTCGGCCGAGAGCACCGTCATCCGCGCGCCGGCGCCGATAGCGTCGCTGTCCGCCCAGGAGCGGATCCCCTCCGGGCCGGACCTCACCGTCCCCCAGTCGTCGACGAAGCCGTCGGCCGTGAACGCCGCGACGAACGCCTCGGTGTCGGCGGCGTTGATGGCGTCGACCATCGCCTGGACGGGCGCGGGAAGATCTGCAGCGGGCATCGGTGCCTCCTCGGTTCGAGCCGGGTCGAGTCCGGCATCCGGAGGCCGAGCGTAACCCGGGAGTGCCTCCGAGACCAGCCCCTGACCCCTGGGATCCGTCAGGCGGTGATGACCTGGGCGGTGCCGACCGCGGCATCCGGACCCATCTCGGCCGCGATGCGGTTCGCCTCCTCGATCAGGGTCGCGACGATCTCGGCTTCGGGCACGGTCTTGATGACCTCGCCCTTCACGAAGATCTGCCCCTTGCCGTTTCCGGATGCCACGCCCAGATCGGCCTCGCGCGCCTCACCCGGCCCGTTCACGACGCAGCCCATCACCGCGACGCGCAGCGGCACGGTCATGCCCTTCAGTCCCTCGGTCACGGAATCGGCGAGCGAGTACACGTCCACCTGTGCGCGACCGCAGGACGGGCAGGAGACGATCTCGAGCTTACGCTCGCGCAGGTTCAGCGACTGCAGGATCTGGTGGCCGACCTTGACCTCCTCGGCAGGCGGCGCCGAAAGCGAGACGCGGATCGTGTCGCCGATTCCCTCGCCGAGCAGGATGCCGAAGGCCGTGGCGCTCTTGATGGTGCCCTGGAATGCCGGGCCCGCCTCGGTCACGCCGAGGTGCAGCGGCCAGTCACCGCGCTCGGCCAGCTGACGGTACGCCTTGACCATCACGACGGGATCGTTGTGCTTGACCGAGATCTTGAAGTCATGGAAGTCGTGCTCCTCGAACAGCGATGCCTCCCACACGGCGCTCTCCACGAGCGCCTCGGGCGTGGCCTTGCCGTACTTCTCCAGCAGGCGCCGATCCAGCGACCCGGCGTTCACGCCGATGCGCAGCGACACCCCGGCCGCCTGCGCGGCCTTCGCGATGGCGCCGACCTGGTCATCGAACTTGCGGATGTTCCCCGGGTTGACGCGCACGGCCGCGCACCCCGCGTCGATCGCCTGGAAGACGTACTTCGGCTGGAAGTGGATGTCGGCGATCACCGGGATCTGACTCTTCTGCGCAATGATGTGCAGTACGTCCGCGTCGTCCTGCGAGGGCACGGCCACGCGCACGATCTCGCAGCCGGACGCCGTCAGCTCGGCGATCTGCTGCAGCGTCCCGTTGATGTCGGTGGTCTTCGTCGTGGTCATGGACTGCACGCTGACGGGTGCGTCACCGCCGACGAGAACCTTGCCGACCCGGATCTGACGGGACTTGCGGCGAGGGGCGAGGACTTCGGGGACGCGCGGCATCCCAAGGTTCACTGCTGGCACCCGTCAAGGCTACCGCCGCTTGATCGATGCGGGCTGGACAGCCGCACGTCCGCCCGCCGATAATGGCAGCCGATCCGGAGGGCGAAGGCATGCGCGAGGAACTGATGCAGCAGTGGCGGGAGGCGACGGGTCCGCAGACACCCGGCTGGGACTTCTCCGCTCTCGACGCCGTGATGAGCGAGGATCCGGCTCCCTGGGATCTCGATGCGGAATACCGTGCGGCCCTGGCGGGTGCCGCGCATGTGCTCGATATGGGCACGGGAGGCGGTGAGCACCTGCTGCGGTTCGCCTCCGCGCTGCCCGCAGACACCACGGCGACCGAGGGCTGGGCGCCGAACGTGCCCGTCGCCAGAAGCGCGCTCGCCGACATCGGCGTCCCTGTGGTCGAGTTCGGCGCGCCCGACGACGACCCGGACTCCGTCGCGATGCCCTTCCCCGACGAGCGGTTCGATCTGGTGCTCAACCGGCATGAGAGCTATTCGCCGGGAGAGGTTGCGCGCGTGCTGATGCCGGGAGGTGTGCTGCTCACCCAGCAAGTCGGCAGCGGAGAGCTGCACGAGCTGCACGAGCTGCTCGATTGGGAGCCGGTCGATCTGGATGTCACGCTGGAGCGCTTCGCCGCCGAGGCGGAGGCGGCCGGCCTGGTCATCGAGCGCGCGGACCGCTTCGAGGGAAGCTATCGCTTCGCCGACGTGACCGCGCTCATCCGGTATCTGCGCAAGGTGCCGTGGGACGCCCCGGCCGACTTCTCCGTCGAGCGCCACGCCGATGCGCTGCTGCGCCTGCACGAGCAGAACGACGGAGAACTCGCACTGACGCTGCGGCGATTCCGCCTGTGCGCGCGACGCCCGCTCTGAGGCCCGGTCTGAGTCGTGGCTCTGCTGAACGGCCGCCGACCGGATGCTCGTAGGCTGGACCCATGGCCACGATCCTGCTGACCGGATTCGCCCCGTTCGACGGCGCGGATCGTAATCCGTCGGCGGATGCCGTCGACGCCGTCGCTGCGGGCTACGACGGTCTGCATCGACTGATCAGCGCCGTTCTGCCCGTATCGTTCGCGGGCGCCGCAGCGCGGCTGCGCGCGCTGATCGCGGAGCACGACCCGGATGCCGTGATCGCGACCGGGTTGGCCGGCGGCAGCGATCGAGTCGCCGTGGAGCGCGTCGGCGTGAACCTGATGGATGCCTGCATCCCGGATGACGACGGTGAGCAGCCGGTCGACGTGCCCAGCGAGCCCGACGGCCCCGCCGCGCGCTTCGCGACTCTCCCTGTCAAGCGAATCGTCGGAGTGCTGGAAGAGGCCGGGATTCCCGTGCGCGCATCGCTGTCGGCGGGCTCGTACGTGTGCAACCACGTGCTGTACACCG
The DNA here is from genome assembly GCF_031844385.1 of Microbacterium sp. ARD32. Classification (NCBI taxonomy): domain Bacteria; kingdom Bacillati; phylum Actinomycetota; class Actinomycetes; order Micrococcales; family Microbacteriaceae; genus Microbacterium; species Microbacterium sp. ARD32. Next base: position 975,877 of record NZ_JAUZVD010000001.1, on the reverse strand, counting down.
CGCTTGGGGCATCCCACCCCGACGTGCCGACGGGCTTCGTGCACCTGCCGTGGACGCCGGCGACCGCGCCCGAGGACGCGCCGAGTCTGTCGGAGGGGGAGCTCGCACGCGCGGTGCGCCTGATCGTGGACCACGCCTTCGATCCCGATGACTTGCGGCCGGGCGGCAGCATCTGGTGATGTCACGCCGAACGGCGGGTCGTTCCTGATGTGGTACTTTCACGGTATGTCCGCGACCCGCACCTGGTGGCCCGCCTTCTAGGCGGTGTTTCGCGTACCCACGAGAACACGACCGCCTTCCGGGGCGGTCTTTTTCGTTCTCCGCACCGGATTCCCAGAACCTGGAGACACCGATGACCGACCTGCCCCGCCGCATCCGCGATCTGGCCGCCGACCGCGATGCGTCCTTCGTGCTGATAGCCCGAGACGGTCGCGCCGAGCTGCTCACGGGTGAGGTCGTCGACGTCGAGGCGCTGGCGGACATCCCCCTGAACGGCCCGTCCGGACCGCGCGAGGTGTTCGCGATGGTGCCCTACCGGCAGGTGCGCGAGCGCGGCTTCGAGGCTCAGGACGACGGCACTCCCCTGCGCTGCCTGCTCGTCGACGATCACGAGACGCTGGATGCCGGGCTGCTGCGCGCTGCGCTCCCCGGCACATCCATCGACCTGCGCGGCGGCGGCTTCGACATCTCGGATGCGGAGTACGCCGGAATCGTGGAGCAGGTGATCGCCGAGGAGATCGGCCTGGGCCAGGGTGCGAACTTCGTCATCCGCCGCGACTACCGCGCCGCCTTCGAATGCGACGACCGCACCGCTGCGCTCACGTGGTTCCGCGCCCTGCTGGAGCACGAGCGCGGAGCCTACTGGACCTTCGCCGTGATCACGCCGGGGCACATCGCGGTGGGCGCGAGTCCCGAGGCGCACGTCGTCGCCCGAGACGGCATCGTCACCATGAACCCCATCTCGGGCACCTTCCGCCACCCCGCCGGAGGTGCGACCCGCGAGTCGCTGACCGAGTTCCTCTCCTCCACGAAAGAGACCGAGGAACTGTTCATGGTCGTCGACGAGGAGCTCAAGATGATGAGCCAGGTCTGCTCGGACGGCGGACGCATCACCGGGCCGCATCTGAAGGAGATGTCGCGGCTCACGCACACCGAGTACATGCTGCGCGGCCGCAGCCGCCTCGACCCGCGCGACATCCTCCGCGAGACGATGTTCGCACCCACCGTCACCGGCTCCCCCATGCAGAACGCGTGCGCGGTGATCCGCCGCCACGAGCGCACGCCGCGCGGCTACTACTCGGGCGTCGCCGCGCTGTTCACGCCCAATGCCGACGGCGGTCACGACCTGGACGCCCCGATCCTGATCCGCACCGTGTACCTGGACCGGGGTCACCTGCGTGTGCCGGTCGGCGCCACGCTGGTGCGCCACTCCGACCCGCTCGGCGAGGTCAGCGAGACGCACGGCAAGGCGGCAGGGGTGCTCGGCGCGATCGGCGCCATCGAGCGCGACCACGCCGCGGAGGCCCGTGACGATGACGCCCCCGCGCCTGCTCGGCTCGCCGACGACCCCGACGTGGCAGCCCTGCTGGCATCGCGCAACACCCGCCTGGCCGACTTCTGGATGCAGCCGCAGGACGCGCATCCCGGCGGCCGCTTCGCCGGGCGCAGCGCGCTCGTCGTCGACGCCGAGGATCGCTTCACCACGATGCTCGCGCACCAGCTGCGCCACCTCGGATTCCAGGTGGAGATCGCCGGATGGGATGTCGTGACCGACGAAGCGGCCGACGCCGCCGACCTGCTGGTCTCCGGCCCCGGGCCGGGAGATCCGCGAGACGACTCCTCCGACCGCATCACCCGCATGCAGCAGATCGTCGCGCGGCGCCGGGCCGCCGGCGGGCCCCTGCTGGCCGTGTGCCTGAGTCACCAGATCCTCGCGGACAGCCTCGGCATCGAGCTGGTGCCGCTGGAGTCACCGCACCAGGGCGTGCAGAAGGTCGTGCCGGTGTTCGAGCACGATGCGTCGATCGGCTTCTACAACACCTTCACGGCGCGGGTCTCGCCAGGCACGACGCGCGTCGGCGGTGCGGAGGTGTCGGCGGATGCTGCGAGCGGCGATGTGTACGCGCTGCGCGGCGAGCGCTTCGCCTCGGTGCAGGGGCACCTGGAGTCGATCCTGTCACGCGACGGCATCGCGACGCTGGAGCGCCTCACGGCACACGCGCTCAGCTGAGCCCGTCGAAACGCATCCGACCCGACGTCAGCCCAGCAGGTTCATCGGCTTGACGATGTCGGCGATGATGAGCAGCGCGCCCATGGCGATCAGCACCACGGCGACGACGACGGTGATCGGCACCAGGCGCGTGGCATCCGCGGGTGCGGGCCCGGGCCGTCCGGTCGCCTTCGCCCAGAGCCGCTTGATCCCCTCCCACAGCGCGACCACCACGTGACCGCCGTCCAGCGGCAGTAGCGGGATGAGGTTGAACACGAACAGCGCGATGTTCAACGCCGCGAGCAGGTTCAGCAGCACCGCCAGGCGGTTCAGCACCGGGGCATCCGTCGCCGCGACCTCACCGGCGATCCTGCCCACGCCGACCACGCTGAGCGGACCGTTCGGGTCGCGCTCCGACCCGGTGATCAGCGCCTCGGCGACGTTCCACAGCTTGGCCGGCAGGTTCAGGATCAGCGAGGTGACCCCGCCGACCTGCTGCATGGCGAGCTCGGCGCCGGTGCCGAGCGGCTGGCGCGCGTACTCCAGCTGCGCGGTGATCCCCGCGTAGCCGACGCTGTGCGTGACCGGGGTGCCGCCCTTGTCGGTGACGGGTCTGCCGTTCGCATCCACCTGGCCACGCTCGGCGGCCACCGGCGTGAGCTGCAGGGTGACGTCCTGTCCCGCCCGGTTCACCACTACGTCCAGCGTGCGTCCGGGCGAAGCCTGGATGGTCTGCGACGCGGCCGCGAACGTGGCCACGGGCTCGCCGTCGATGCTGACCAGGATGTCACCCGGCTGGAAACCGGCCTCGGCGGCGGGAGCGGCAGGATCGTCGGCCGTGCACTCCTGCTGCGTCGCCGTGGCCGGCACCACGCACTCGCTGATCGCGGAGATGGTCGTGCTGGCCTGCTGGATGCCGATTCCGGATGCCATCAGGGTGAACAGCACGATCGCGAGCACCAGGTTCATGGCCGGACCGCCGAGCATGACGATCACGCGTTTGAACACCGGCAGCCGGTAGAAGACGCGCTCCTCCTCGCCCTCGGCGATCGTCTCATCGTTGGCGGTGCGGGCATCCTGCACGAGAGCGGCGAAGAGCCCCTTCGCCGGCCCGCTGTTCGCCGAGGGCGGGTACATGCCGGACATGGAGATGAAGCCGCCCACCGGCAGCGCCTTGAAGCCGTACTCCGTCTCGCCGATGCGCTTGGACCACAGCCGCGGGCCGAACCCGATCATGTACTGGCCCACGCGCACGCCGAACAGCTTGGCGGGCACCAGATGGCCCGCCTCGTGCAGCCCGATCGAGACGCCGAGACCGACGAGCATGAACAGGATGCCGCCCAGATACAGCAGGATCTCCACCCTGCAACGCTAGTGCCCGCAGGCGAGGAATCGGCTGAGTCCGGCCCGCTCGGCGGAGAGGATCCGACAGCAGCGCGTGAGATCATTGACGGGATATGACCACGACATCCCTGCCACCCGTGCTCCGTCCCGCCGACCCGCCCCGTCGTGCGCTGACCGAGCTCGCAGACCGCTTCGCGCAGGAGGTCCGCGGCGATCTCGCGGGCGTCCAGCTGAGCGGCATCACTCTCGCCACCGCCGATCTGCGAGCGGGTGAGGCCTTCGTCGCCATCCAGGGGGTGAACCGGCACGGAGCGGAGTTCGCGCAGGCGGCAGCCGACCAGGGCGCAGTCGCGGTGATCACCGACGCCGCGGGCGCCGATATCGCTGCCGCCACCGGCCTTCCGATCATCATCGTCGCCGACCCGCGCGCGGTGCTCGGCGATCTCAGCGCGTGGGTCTACGGCACCGAGCCGACCGATCCCCTGCCGCTGCTGTTCGGGACGACCGGGACGAATGGCAAGACCAGCGTGTCGCACCTGCTGCAGGGCATCCTCGACCAGCTCGACGTCGTGTCCGGCCTGTCATCGACCGCCGAGCGGCACATCGCCGGCGAAGTGATCGTCTCGCGGCTGACCACGCCCGAGGCATCCGAGTTCCATGCGCTCCTCGCCCTGATGCGCGAGCGCGCGGTCGAGGCCGTCGCGGTGGAGGTCAGCGCGCAGGCCCTCACGCGCCACCGCGTGGACGGAATCGTGTTCGACGTCGCCGGGTTCACCAACCTCTCGCACGACCACCTGGACGACTACGCCGACATGGAGGAGTACTTCCAGGCCAAGCTTCCGCTGTTCACCCCGGAGCGCGCGCGTCGTGGCGTGATCAGCCTGGACTCGGCGTACAGCCCACGAGTGGTCCAGGCCGCCGGCATCCCGATCGTCACCGTCGGCACGCCCTCGATCGCCGCCGATCCGCAGGCCGCCGCCGCGGCCGACTGGGTCGTCTCGATCGTGGACGAGAAGCAGGCCGGCACGGTGTTCACCCTCACCGGCCGCGACGGGCGCTCACTGACGACCATGGTTCCGGTGATCGGCCAGCACATGGCCGCCAACGCCGGACTCGCTATCGTGATGCTGCTGGAAGGCGGCTACGCCTGGGACCGCATGGTCGCGGCGTTCGAGCGCGACGGGCAGATCCTGGCATACCTGCCCGGCCGCACCCAGTTCATCTCCGGCGAGACCGGACCCGCTGTGTACGTCGACTTCGGGCACTCTCCGGATGCCTTCGAGAAGACCCTCGCCGCGGTCCGTCGCGTCACGCCAGGGAGGGTGCTCATGCTGTTCGGCGCCGACGGCGACCGCGACGCCACCAAGCGGTACGACATGGCGCGCACGGCCGTGGAGGGCAGCGACATCCTCGTCGTCACCGATCACCACCCGCGCTTCGAGGACCCGGATTCCATCCGCGCGACGCTCGTGGCGGGTGCACGGAGGGCGCGGCCGGATGCCGAGATCCACGAGTACTCCCCGCCGGAGAAGGCCATCGTCGCCGCGATCGGCATGGTCGGCGACGGGGATGCCATCCTGTGGGCGGGTCCCGGACATCAGGACTACCGCGACATCCGCGGCGTGCGCACCCCGTACTCGGCGCGTGAGCTCGCCCGGCGCGCGCTCATCGCCGCCGGCTGGCCCGCCCCCGACTCGCACTGGCCGGTCCCGTACGACGACCGCGTCTGAGCCGCGTCCCTCTGGCGCTTGTGCACGCCTTTCGGACTGGGCCCGTGCCCGTGCACTGAGCAGACGGGCGGGTCAGGCGGCGCCGATCAGGGAGTCCGCCTTCGCGCGGGCCCAGGACTCGGCCTCGGCGAGGGTATCGAGCGTGAGCTCCTCGGGTGCGTCGTGCGCCTGGATGACCCGCTCGATCGTGTCGACGATGCCCAGGAACGACAGCCGCCCGTCGTGGAACGCGTGCACCGCCTGCTCGTTGGCGGCGTTGTAGACGGCGGGAAACGTGCCGCCGGCGCGTCCGACGGACTTCGCCAGTGCCACCGCGGGAAACGCGTCCTCGTCCAGGGGCTCGAACGTCCAGCTGGTCGCGTGCCGCCAGTCCAGCGGCCTGCCGACACCGCCCACGCGGTGCGGCCAGTCCAGGCCCAGTGAGATGGGCAGCCGCATGTCAGGCGGCGACGCCTGCGCGATCGTCGAGCCGTCGACGAACTCCACCATCGAGTGCACGATCGACTGCGGGTGCACGACCACCTCGATGTCGTCGTAGGGCACGTCGAACAGCAGGTGCGCCTCGATCACCTCGAGCCCCTTGTTCACGAGGGTGGCGGAGTTGGTGGTGACCATCCGGCCCATGTCCCAGGTCGGATGCGCGAGCGCCTGCGCCGGCGTGACATCCCGCAGCGCCGCCCTGGTGCGCCCGCGGAACGGACCGCCGGATGCCGTCACGACGAGTCTGCGCACTTCGGCTCGCGTTCCCGCGCGCAGCGCCTGCGCGATCGCGGAGTGCTCGGAGTCGACGGGGACGAGCTGGTCCTGCGCCGCCGCAGCGCGCACCAGCTCGCCGCCGACGATCAGCGACTCCTTGTTGGCCAGCGCGAGCGTGCGTCCCGCGTCCAGCGCCGCGAGCGTCGAGCCGAGTCCGATCGATCCGGTGATCGCGTTCAGCACGACATCCGCTTCGACATCGCGCACCAGCTGCTCCGATTCGGCGGCGCCGATGGCGGTGTGCTCGAGATGGAACTGCTCGGCCTGCTGCGCAACGAGCTCGGTGTTGGATCCCGCTGAGATGCCGACCAGCTCGAACCGCCGCGGGTGGGCGCGGATCACGTCCAGGGCCTGCGTGCCGATGGAGCCGGTGGAGCCGAGGACGATGATGCGACGCATGCCGCCAGCCTACCGAGCGCGATGGCGCCGCCGCGGCGGGTCCGCCGCTCGCGGCTCACTCCGCGGCGGCGGTCGCGCTCACTCGGCGGAGGCGGCGAGCAGGGGCGTGGTGCCGAGGATGTCGACCACGAACACCAGCGTCTCCTTCTGGAGCTCGTTCCCGTCGACGGCGCCGTAGCCGTCCGCCGGCGGAATCTCGACGAGCACCTGCGAACCGACCTGCTGGCCCTCCAGCGCCTTGCGGAAGCCGGCGACCACGCCGGTGGTCTGGAACTGGGTCGGCATCGCGTCCCTGCTCCACGAGGAGTCGAACGACGTGCCGTCGCTCCACTTCACGCCCATGTACTGCACCGTGACCAGGTCGCCCGCCGCCACCTTCGGACCGTCGCCCTGCTTCAGCAGGCCGACGACGGTCTCGGTCGGCTTCTCACCACCGGGGATGCTGATCGCGGGCTCGCCGTCCTTCGCCAGCTTCACGGTCGCCATGTCCGCCGGTGCGTCGACGGCTTTGCCGGACGCCGTGGTGGGCAGCTCCTCGAGAGTCTGCATGTACACGACGACGGCCCCCTGGTCGTCCTGACCGGGAAGCGCCAGCACGATGTCGGATCCCACGGGCGCGCATTCGGCGGCGGCGATGAAGACGGGCGACTGGGTCGAGTCCACGATCTGCGGGTTCTGCGCGTTGGAGGGATCCAGGAGCATCGGCAGCACGCCGTCGACACCGCGCTCAGAGGTCTCGACGACCTTGTTGGTGTCGGCCTCGATGACCTGGTAGCGGATCGCGATGAGGTCGCCGGCGTGCACGTCGTCGCCGGAGCCCTTCTTCAGGATGGTGCGCTCCACGCCCTCGAACTTCGTGCCCTTCGGCACCTCGACCTTGGCATCCACTCCCTCCCCGGTGACCTTGATGGCATCGGATCCTGCGCCGGGCTTGGCGTCGACGAGGCACTCGGACGACGAGGTCGGCTCGGGCGATGCCTTCCCCTCGGGAGTGCCGGCACAGCCGGCCAGCAGCAGCGAAGACAGGGTGAGCGTGGCCAGGAGGGCAACGGGACGCAGGCGCAAGATGGGACCTCGGAATCAGTGAAGGGAGGAGTCCATCCTGCCGCATCCGGCTTTGGCGGCGCTGAACGCGAGCGCGCTCGGCGGCATTCCGCGCCGGGCATGCATCGCTCGATAAGCTTTCCGGATGAGCTCTGAGCAGTCGGTCGGGTCCGAGCACGAACCGGAATCGCACACCCCCCGACATGCCGGGTTCAAGTACGCGGTCGGCCGCATGGTCGCGACTCCCCTGGCCCGGCTCATCTACCGGCCCCGCGTCGAGGGGCGGGACAACGTGCCCAGGCACGGCGCGGTGATCCTGGCGAGCAATCATCTGTCGTTCATCGACTCGATGGCCATTCCCGTGGCAGCACCGCGTCCGGTGCACTTCCTGGCGAAATCGAGCTACTTCGAGGGCACCGGCCTGAAGGGCGCGCTCTCACGCGAGTTCTTCACCTCGGTGGGCGCCATCCCGGTGCGCCGCGGCGCAGGGCAGGCCGCGCTGAACGCCCTCGACCAGCAGCGTCAGCTGCTGGAGGAGGGCCTGGCGGTGGCACTGTATCCGGAGGGCACGCGCTCCACGGACGGGCGCCTGTACAAGGGCCGCACCGGCGTGGCGTTCCTGGCCCTGCAGACCGGCGCCCCGGTCGTTCCCGTCGGACTCATCGGCACGGATCGGGTGATGCCTGTGGGCGCGAAGATGCCTTCGCTGACGGAGCGCATCACCGTGCGCTTCGGCGAGCCGATCGATGTGTCCAAGCACGGTCCGGCCACCAGCGGGCGGGCTCGTCGTCTGGCGACCGATGAGATCATGGCCGGCATCCATGCGCTCAGCGGCCAGGAGCTCGCCGACGTCTACAACGAACCTCCCGCGCAGAACCCGATCGACCGGATCAAGCAGGCGCTCCCGCACGAGCGACGCTGATCGTCGCGTCGTGACGCACCGGGAAGTTCACGGAGTTCGCGATGAAGCACCACTCGTGCGCCTGGTCGTGCGCGCGCTGCGCGGCCTCGAGCATCCCGGCATCCGCGACCGTCACCTGCGGGTGCAGCACGACCTCGGCGAACGCGCCACCGCCTCGCCCGTCCTCCCGCATCACGCCGGTCGCCTCGTCGCGGTAGGCGGTCACGACCACCCCGGCCGTGACGCACGCATGCAGGTACGCCAGCAGGTGGCACTGCGAGAGCGCGGCGACGAGCAGATCCTCGGGATTCCACCGGCTGGGATCGCCGCGGAACGGCCGGTCGGCGGAGGCGAGCAGATCGGGCTTGCCCTCGATCGAGACCGTCACGTCTCGCGTGTAGTCGCGGTAGCCGCTGGTGCCGGTCGCACCCGCACCCGTCCAGGTCGTGGTGAGCGCGTAGTGGTGTTCGCCGAGCGGATGACGTGCCATGCCGCCAGTCTCGCATCTCTCGGGGCGCGCGGGCAGTCGCAGTAGGCTGGTGTGGTGCTGGAGACCCTGACTGTCCGAGATGCTGTCGAACTCGCCGTCGTGGAGCGCAGCGGCTTCGTGGAATCCCGCCATGCGGGCGCCGCGGTCGTGCTGTCGCCGGAGGGCGAGGTGATCGCCCAGCACGGCAACCCGGATGCTCTCATCCTGCCGCGCTCAAGCCTGAAACCACTGCAGGCGGTCGCGAGCCTGACCGCGGGAGCCGTGCTCGAGGGCGAGCAGCTCGCGCTCGGCACCGCCAGTCACTCGGGCACCGACCGCCACGCGGAGGTGGTGCGCGAGGTGCTGACGGCAGGCGGCCTGACCGAGGATGACCTGGACTGCCCTCCGGCATGGCCTTCGGATGCCGCGGCGAGGCGCGAGATGATCAGCGACCATGCCGCCGAATCGCGCATCCGGATGAACTGCTCGGGCAAGCACGCGCTCATGCTGCGGGCGTGCGTGGCCACCGGCTGGCCGACCGAAGGCTATCTCGCGCCCTCGCACCCGCTGCAGGTGCACATCCGCGACGTGATCGAGCGGCTCACGGGTGAGAAGGTCGCGCACACCTCGGTCGACGGCTGCGGCGCGCCGGTGCACGCCATGACACTGACCGGCCTGGCCCGGGGCATCCATCGCATCGGCTCCGCCTCGGAGCGCTCGCCGTTCGCCCTGCACCGCGTCGCCGGGATGCTGGTGCGCGCCGTGCGTGAGAATCCGTGGACCATCGCGGGACCGGGCGAGCCCGACACGATCGCGATCGAGACGCTCGGGGTCTTCGCCAAGGGCGGGGCGGAGGGCGTCATGGTGATGGTCGCCCCGAACGGCGCGACCGTCGCACTGAAGATGCTCGACGGCAGCGGTCGCGCGGCGACCATCGTGGCGGCGACGCTGCTGGCACGCGCCGGCGCACTGACCGACGCGGATGTCGCGACGCTCGCCGCGGCGCTGCCGCTGGCCATGCTCGGCGGCGGCAGCCCGGTGGGCGCCATCCGCGTCGCGCCGGGCATCTGACGCTCGGTCGAGCACTGCGCGGTGGGCTCAGCCGAGCAGCACTCGCCGCGGCATCCGGCCGCCGATGACGCTCCAGGCCCTGTCCGCGTGCAGACGCGCATAGGGCGGCAGCTCGCGAACACCGGCGAGCTGACGCAGCTCGCTCGCGCACTCGGCGGCGACCACCAGCTCGCCGCCGCTGCGGATGCCCTGCAGCAGCGCCCACTGTGAACGCCACTCCTCCGGATCCCCGACGATCACCGCCGGCGCCTCGGCGGGCACGTCCGCCGCCTCCGCCGGAGGGACGAGCCGGTGTCCGGGGTGCGCCCGCGCAAGCACGGCCCTGGCCGCGTCGACCGCTGACGTGATCACGCCCGTTCGCACCGCGGAAGGCCGCCAGGGCTCGTTCTGCTCGACAGCCACCGGATCACGCCCTGCGACGTCGGGAGCGCACAGCTGCACCTCGCGTCCGTCCAGCAACGCCCTCCCGTCGGGCCGCTCCCGATCGAATGCGCCCGGATCCCCGCCGGCCGCGATGTGCTCCACCTTGCTGGTCAGGCGCAGCAGGGCGCGTCTGGGCAGCGCGTCGATCAGTCGCCCGACGGGCCCGGAGACCCGCGACATGGTCACCACCACCCTGCCGGGTGCGCGCACGATGCTCTCCCAGCGGCTGAGGAACAGCTGCGCGTGCTCGGGCGGGTACTGCGCGGTCAGCACGTCCAGGTCGTCGCAGAGCACCGTCCCGCGGAATCCCGCGCTCAGCCGCTCGACCGCGTCCCAGGCCGCCTCCGGGTCGCCGGGGACGATGACGGCGTCGGACAGCTGCTGCGCGAGCATCGCCACCGCGCTGCTCTTGCCCGAGCGGGGCCCGCCGATGATCGACAGTCCGTCGGCGGCACCGAGTCGCACCCACGGCTGCCGCTGACGCTCGGGCTCGTCGGCCAGGCCGATGGTCACCTCGGCGACGCCGTGCCGCGTGGACCGCAGCTCGACCTCCTGTCGTACGGCACCGGAGGGCAGTGCCAGGCGCGCGGGCAGCGGCGGCAGCCAGGGGCTGCGCTGCGGCTCCCGCCGCTCCCAGGCCCGCTGCACGCCGGCGATGTCCGCGTCCTGCGTGAGCGCGACGCGCACGGCGGCCGCGTCCGCGTCCCGCGGCCGGCGCACGAACGCCAGTCCCCGGGAATCGGGTCCTCCCGGCAGCGCCGCGGCATCGTCGGATCCGATCACGAACCGGCTGTCGGCGGATTCGGCGACCCGAAGGCTGATCCGCAGCGGGCAGTTCGCCGCGAGAGCATCCCGGATGATCCCGCTCGCCCGCTGTGTGGCCAGCACGAGGTGCATGCCGAGTGCGCGTTCGCGCGCCGCGACGTCGGTGAAGATCGCGCCCAGATCTGGATGCTCCTGCAGCAGCGCGGCGAACTCGTCGACCACGATCACCAGCCGCCCGAGCCCCGGGCAGTCGGCCACGTCCCGCGCGCCCGCATCCGCGAGCACGCCCTCTCGACGACGCAGCTCGGCGGTGAGACTGCCCACGCCCCGGCGGGAGCCGTCCGCGTCGAGATCGGTGATGACGGCGACCACGTGCGGAAGCCTGCGCAGCGGATCGAACGCCGAGCCGCCCTTGAAGTCCACGAGCACGAAGGCGAGCTCCTCGGGCGGATGCGCGGCCGCGAGCCCGGTCACCCAGCTGATCAGCAGCTCGCTCTTTCCTGTTCCCGTCATGCCGGTCACGATCGCATGCGGTCCGTCCGCGACCAGGTCGACGGTCGCCTCCCCGCGCTCCCCGCGTCCCAGGGGCGCCGACAGACCGTCGGGTGCGGCGGTCCTGAGCTCATCGAACCCGACGCGGTCCGGCAGCGTCGCCTCCCCTTCCGTGCGGGCGGCGAGCCGCTCGCCGATGAGAATCGCCTGCTGCGCCGAGAGCGCCTCGATCGCGAGCTCCTCGTCGCCGTCGGGCGTGCGTATGCGCCCTCGTGAGGGATCCACGCAGTCCAGCACCGTCGTCACGCCCTCCGGCGGCTCCTCTCCCGGGCCGCGGACGCACACCACGGCATCCGCCCGCTCCTCGCTCTCTCCGACCGCCAGCCGGAAGGCGGAGCGCTGACGCCCGGCGTGCGGCATCGACTCGAGCGACCAGCGCGGCAGCGCCTCCCCGGCGATCATCAGCTGAGAGGGGCCGAAGCGCAGGCACAGCTGCGTGACGATCGCGCGCGCCACGGCGGCGGCGACCGGCTCGGCCGCCCGGATGCAGATCCCGCCGCCCAGCGCCCCGAGACCGGGGCGTCGTCCAGCCGGCCCGCTCGCGCGCGGAACGCCCGGGACCGCTCGTCGTCTCCTCCGCGAGCCTGCACGCGGCTGACGCGGGAGCCGCGGCCGAGCACGACCGCGGTCGCGCGATCCGGGGCGTCGGCGCCGCGCAGCGGCGGCTCGAGGAGGCATTCGGCGACTCCCGGCTCGCGCCGCCACGCGGCGGCGTGCTCCTGCGTGTGCAGTTGCTCCAGCTCGGCGTCCGCGCGCTGCCAGGCGGCATCCACCTCCGCCTCACCGCGGCGGCGATCCCTGCGGCGAACGCGCAGGCCGTCCAGGTACGACGCGATCAGCATCAGAGGGCCGAGTGCGGCGAAGCAGAGCGCGAACAGCGAGCCGGTGACCAGCCACAGCACGACGCCGGCGATCACCGGGACGATCGCGGCCATCAGCGGGAGCGACGGGCGCCTCGTGTCGGCCGGCGCGGCGGGAAGGACGATCGTGGTGGCATCCATGCCCACCATTGCACCGCACGCCGGCATGCCGATCCGGCTTATCCACAGGCCGAGCGGATCATTCCCCGGAATCGTCGATTGTGGAGGAGGAATCGTCGATTGCAGAGGTGGACTCGTCGGCTGCGGACGACGACTCGTTCAGCGCGACGCGCACGACGATCAGCGTGACGTTGTCGCGTCCGCCGTTCTCCAGCGCGGCATCGAGCATGGCGTCGACGGCGGCACCCGGATCGTCGTGCTCGCGCAGGAAGTGCAGGATGCCGTAGTCGGTGAGCTCCTTCGTGAGCCCGTCGGAGCAGATCACCAGACGGTCCCCGTCGCGCAGGTCGAGACTCACGTAGTCCGGCGGCACCAGCTCGCTGGCGCCGACAGCGCGGGTGATCACGTTGCTGTAGGGATGCCCGTCCGCCTCTTCCGGGCTGATCTTGCCCGATGCGATCAGCTCCTGCACGACGGAGTGATCGGTGGTGACCTGCGTCAGACGGTCGTCACGTGCGAGGTAGACGCGCGAGTCCCCGATGTTCAGCACCGTCCACCGTGCGGACCCGTCGTCGGTGCGATCGAGATACGCGCCGGTCAGGGTGGTGCCGGTGCCCTCGTCGGTCGTCTCGGGATGGTCATGGATGTCGTCGACGGCGCGCTGCAGTGCGGCTTGGATCGCTGCATCCGACACCTCGCCTTCGGCGACCATCTCCTCCAGGCGCGCGATCGTGCTCTGGCTGGCGATCTCTCCGCCGGCATGGCCGCCCATCCCGTCGGCGATGACGAACAGCGGGAAGCTGACGAGGAACGCGTCCTGATTGTTCTCGCGGCGTCTCCCCCGATCGGTCACGCCCGCCCAGGAGAGCTGCAGCTCGTCGCTGACGCGATGCGTCTGCGTGGTGGTGTCAGGCACGGGTGATCTCCGTAGCGTGGGCGGGTGCGGGGGCATCCGCGGGATTCTGATTCATCGTAACGGTCGCCGGCTCACATCGCCGACGCCGGATCCTCCGGAAGCGGGAAGAGCCCGTCGATCTCCGCCAGCTCCGCGGCCGTCGGCTGCCATGCGTCGGCGGCTGCGGCGTTCGCCTCGACCTGCTCTGGGCGCGTCGCACCGGCGATCACGCTGGAGACACCGGGCTGGGCGAGCAGCCACCCGAACGTCGCCTGCAGCATGGTGATGCCGCGCGCTTCGCAGAACGCCTGATAGGCCTCGAGCGCATCCCAGGGCGCATCCGCCCAGATGTGCCGGCGCGTGTCCATGATGCGGCTGCCCTCCGGCCCGCCCTCGCGGCTGAACTTGCCGGTGAGCAGGCCGTTCTTCAGCGGGAAGAACGGGAAGAAGCCCAGGTCGTAGCGGTTCACCGCGGGGAGCACCTCGCGCTCGGAGGCGCGCGCCAGCAGCGAGTAGTGGTTCTGGGCGGAGATGAACCGCCCCGTCGACCGTGCGCGAGCGGTGAACTCGGCCTCGGCGATCTGCCAGCCGTCGAGATTCGAATGGCCGTAGTAGCGGATCTTCCCCTCGTCGACGAGCTCGTCGAGGGCGTCGATCGTCTCGGCGATCGGAGTCTGCGGGTCGGGCAGGTGCAGCTGGTACAGGTCGATCCAGTCCGTGCGCAGACGGCGCAGGGACTGCTCCACGGCGAGCCGGATGTAGCGTCGCGAGCCGCGGCCGCCCGGGAAGTCGTAGCCCATGTCGCGCTCGTGCCCGAACTTCGTCGCGAGCACCACCCGATCGCGGCGTCCTTCGAGGACCTCGCCCATCAGCTCTTCGCTCCGGCCCGCCTCGGCGCCGTACATGTCCGCCGTGTCGAAGAAGAAGACGCCGTTGGCGAGGGCGGCATCGATGACGGCCCGAGTGCCTTCGATCGTCTCGGTGACGGTGCCCGCGCGACCGAAGTTGTTGCAGCCGAGTCCGGTGGCGGAGACGACGAGACCGGATGCGCCGACGCGACGCTGCGATGTTGCCATGCATCCCACACTATCGGTGCGCGCGGACCTCGACTCCGCCGGTCGTCGCCCGCACTCGGGAGCGGGCGACGGAAAGGCCCCCGATCTGCGGATCGGGGGCCTCTGCGCCGGTCAATCGGAGTGCGTCACTCGGGGCGCGGCGGCGTGCCTTCGCCCGGCGCTGCCGGCGGCTCGGCCGCGGGCGGCTCGGTCGCGGGCGGAGCCGGTGGCGTCGACGGGGGCGCGGCGGGCGGCGGGACCGGGGCGCCGGGGGCACCGGGGGCACCGGGCGTCGCAGGCGGCGGCACCGGAGCGCCGGGCTGAGGAGCGCCGTACCCGGGCACGGGAGCACCGTATCCGGGCTGGCCCGGCTGAGCCGGGTAACCGGGCTGCGCGGGGGCGCCGTACCCGGGCTGGCCAGGCTGAGCCGGGTAACCGGGCTGCGCGGGGGCACCGTAACCCTGCGGAGCACCGTAGCCCTGCGGAGCACCGTAGCCCTGCGGGGCGCCGTAGCCCTGCGGGGCGCCGTAACCGGGCGCGGGGGCGGCGTTCGGCTGAACCGGGATGCCGTCCCACACCGTGCGGTCGCCGAGGAAGGCGTTGCCCGCCCACGAGGCCGCGGGGATGTTGGGGTTCCAGCGGGAGGAGTCGAACGCGAGGATGCCCTCCCACACGATGCTGAGGAAGATGAACAGGACGACCCAGGCGCCCTCCTTCTGCAGCTTCTGACCGATGCGGTACGCGGCGATGATCGTCAGGACGCCGAGCGCCAGCATGAACAGGTAGCCGATGAGGATCCAGCTGAGCAGCACCGCGCCGCCGATGGCGTAGAGCACCAGCCACGGGCTGAGGTCACCGAGCTTGAAGAAGACCATCATGTTGTAGACGGGCACCCAGGCGCGCCACTTGCCCTGCACGCCGGCCTTCTCGAAGATCTTCATCAGGAAGATCGAGCTGAGGACGTAACCGCCCGCCGCGATGATCAGCCAGACGAACAGCGCGCCGAGAATCACGGCGACGCTCGGCCCGTAGTAGTCGATGTTTGGATCCATGAGTCCCTCCGGATCGGCAAGGCGTCCGGGCGGACGCGGTTTCACCCTAGCCAACACGCGGCGTGCGGGGCAATCACTCCGTCTCGACGACGAGTTCGAGCACGCCAGGGCCGGATGCCTCGCGAAGCGCGATTCCGCGAGCGTCAGCCCATGTGAGCAGCGCGCGCATGCTCTTCACCCTCGGGCGTGTCTCGGCCAGTGCGCGCACCAGCTCCCCCTTGGCCCGCTTGTTGAAGTGGTTCAGCGCCCGGCCCGTCCCGGTGACCACCCGCACATACACGGCGGGAACGGATGCCGGGACGGGGCCGAGCGCGACGTAGGCCTCGCTGCGCAGATCGAGCACGAAGTCCGCATCCGACAGCGCGGCGCTGATCGGTGCGCTCCAGTGCCGCCGCAGCGCCGCCAGTCCAGGGAGGGAGGCGCCCGCTGCCAGCCGGTACACCGGGATCGGATCGAGCGCGCCGACCGGCCCGAACGGCGCGGAGTGGATGAGAGCGTGGCGTCCGAGCCAGCGGCGCGCCGCCTGATCCAGCCCGGCGGAGTCGAGCGCGTCGTACAGCACGCCGGTGTAGCGGTCGATCGCCGCCATCGTGGGTGCTGTGCGCAGCATCCGATTGTGCTCGATCTCGCCGAGCTGCCGATCGCTCAGTCCCAGCACCCGCTGGGCGATCGCCGGATCGGCGGACAGCGCGATCAGTGCGTCGACCACCGCTTCACGCTGGGGCGCGAGCGACGGCAGTGCGAGTCCGGCGATGTCCAGCGGACGCGGGCGCCCGCCGGACCGCTTGGTCTCGGATGGGGGAAGAAGGATCCTCATATGCTCACCGCAGACGGAGACGTCCGCCTCGACTCGCCCCGAAGAGCAGTCGAGACGGACGTCTCAGGAGAAGAAGTCAGGCGACCAGAGCGGCGTTGCCCGCCACGATGGTCAGGGCGTCGCCCTCCATGGAGACGAAGCCGTCCTGCGCGTTGGCGAGCACCTTGGAGCCGTCGGCCCGCGTGATGCGGACCTGGCCCTCGGCGAGGATGGCCAGCACCGGTTCGTGCCCGGCCATGAACCCGATCTCGCCCTCGACGGTCTTGGCGACGACGAGCGTCGCCTCTCCCGCCCAGACCTCCGCGTCGGCGGAGACGAGACTGACCTGCAGAGCCATGGTCAGCCGTTCTCCTTCTGGATGCGCGCCCACGCCTCTTCGACATCGGAGATGCCGCCGACGTTGAAGAACGCCTGCTCGGCCACGTGGTCGAAGTCGCCGCGGCAGATCGCGTCGAACGACTCGATGGTGTCCTTCAGCGGCACCGTCGAGCCCTCGACGTTGGTGAACTTCTTCGCCATGTAGGTGTTCTGCGAGAGGAACTGCTGGATGCGGCGTGCGCGCGACACGACGATCTTGTCCTCCTCGGAGAGCTCGTCGACACCGAGGATCGCGATGATCTCCTGCAGCTCCTTGTTCTTCTGCAGGATCTGCTTGACCGTGGTGGCGACGCGGTAGTGGTCCTCGCCCAGGTAGCGCGGGTCCATGATGCGCGACGTCGACGTCAGCGGGTCGATGGCCGGGTACAGGCCCTTCGACGCGATCTCACGGCTGAGCTCGGTCGTCGCGTCGAGGTGGGCGAACGTCGTCGCGGGCGCCGGGTCGGTGTAGTCGTCGGCCGGCACGTAGATCGCCTGCAGCGAGGTGATCGAGTGACCACGGGTGGAGGTGATGCGCTCCTGGAGGAGACCCATCTCGTCGGCGAGGTTCGGCTGGTAGCCCACGGCCGAGGGCATGCGGCCCAGCAGCGTGGAGACCTCGGAACCGGCCTGCGTGAAGCGGAAGATGTTGTCGATGAAGAGCAGCACGTCCTGCTTCTGCACATCGCGGAAGTACTCCGCCATGGTCAGGGCCGACAGCGCGACGCGCAGACGCGTCCCCGGCGGCTCATCCATCTGACCGAAGACCAGGGCGGTCTTGTCGAAGACGCCCGCCTCCTCCATCTCGTGGATGAGGTCGTTGCCCTCACGGGTGCGCTCACCGACGCCGGCGAACACCGACACACCACCGTGATCCTGAGCGACGCGCTGGATCATCTCCTGGATGAGGACGGTCTTGCCGACGCCGGCGCCGCCGAAGAGGCCGATCTTCCCACCCAGCACGTACGGGGTGAGGAGGTCGATCGACTTGATGCCGGTCTCGAACATGGTGGTCTTCGACTCGAGCTGGTCGAAGTTCGGGGCCTTGCGGTGGATCGGCCAGCGCTCGGTGATCTCGATCTGCTCGCCGGGCTCGGCGTTGAGGACCTCGCCGATCACGTTGAAGACCTTGCCCTTGGTGACGTCGCCGACGGGCACCGAGATGGCGGCGCCGGTGTCGCGCACCTCCTGGCCGCGGACGATGCCGTCCGTGGGCTTGAGGGCGATCGCGCGGACCAGGTCGTCGCCGAGGTGCTGAGCGACCTCGAGCGTGATCTCGGTGGAGTCCTCGCCGATGACGATGGTGGTCTTCAGCGCGTTGTAGATGTCGGGGATCGAGTCGTGCGGGAACTCGATGTCGACAACCGGACCGTTGACGCGTGCGACGCGCCCGACGACCGCGGTCGCGGGCTGGTCAGCCGTAGCGGTGGGGGTCATTTCTTCGTCTCTTTCCTGAGGGTCTGTCAGCTGGATGCCAGTGCGTCGGCGCCGCCGACGATCTCGGCGATCTGCTGGGTGATCTCGGCCTGACGCGCGTTGTTGCGCAGGCGGGTGTAGTCGGTGATCAGCTTGTCGGCGTTGTCGCTGGCCGACTTCATCGCCTTCTGCGTCGCGGCCTGCTTGGCGGCCGCGGACTGCAGCAGCGCGTTGAACACGCGGCTCTGGATGTAGACCGGGAGGATCGCATCCAGCACGGTCTCGGCATCCGGCTCGAACTCGTACAGCGGGTAGACGGTGCTGCCCGCCTCCGAGTCATCGGCCTCCGCGATCTCCAGCGGGAGCAGGCGCACGTTCTCCGGCGACTGCGTCATCATGCTGACGAAGCGGTTGTACACGAGGGTGATCTCGTCCACGCCGCCCTCTTCGCCGCCACGGGAGAACGCGTCCAGCAGGGTGTGCGAGATCTCCTCGGCGGTGTGGAAGGACGGCGTGTCCGTGTCGCCGGTCCACTCCGCCGCCGAGGCGATGCCCCGGAACTGGAAGTAGCCGACGGCCTTGCGGCCCACCAGGTAGAACACCGGCTCCTTGCCCTGTTCGCGCAGGAGCTCGGCCACCTCGAGGGCCTCACGGAGGACCTGCGAGTTGAAGGCTCCCGCCAGGCCGCGGTCCGACGAGAAGATGACGACCGCGGAACGGCGGATCCTCTCGGGCTCGCGGGTGAGCGGATGGTCGACGTTCGAGTGCGTCGCGACGGCGGACACAGCCCTCGTCACGGCCCGCGCGAAGGGGCTGGACGCCTTGACGCGTGCCATCGCCTTCTGGATGCGCGAAGCCGCGATGAGTTCCATCGCCTTCGTGATCTTCTTGGTCGTCTGAGCAGAAGAGATCTTCTGCTTATAGACCCTGAGTTGAGCGCCCATGAATCAGTACCTCACGCGATTACGCGCGACGACCCTTGACGATCTTCTCCTGGTTGACGTCGTCCGCCTCGGCGGCGGCGTGCTCCTCGTGGCCCGGGGCGCCGATGGCGTGACCCTTGCCGCCCTGGAACTCCAGAAGGAAGGCGTCGGTCTGCTTGTCCAGCTCGGCGACGGTGTCGTCGTCGAGGACGTTGGTCTCGCGCAGCGTGTCGAGGATCGACGTGTTGCGACGCAGGTAGTCGAGCAGGTCGCGCTCGAAGCGCAGCACATCCTCGACCTCGAGCGTGTCCAGCTTGCCGTTGGTGCCGGCCCAGATCGAGACGACCTGCTCCTCCACCGGGTACGGCGAGTACTGCGGCTGCTTGAGCAGCTCGGTCAGGCGCGCACCACGAGCCAGCTGACGACGCGAGGCGGCGTCGAGGTCGGACGCGAACATCGCGAACGCCTCCAGCGACCGGTACTGCGCGAGCTCGAGCTTCAGCGTTCCGGAGACCTTCTTGATCGACTTGACCTGAGCGTCGCCGCCGACTCGGGAGACCGAGATGCCCACGTCGACAGCGGGACGCTGGTTGGCGTTGAACAGGTCGGACTGCAGGAAGATCTGACCGTCGGTGATGGAGATCACGTTGGTCGGGATGTACGCCGAGACGTCGTTCGCCTTGGTCTCGATGATCGGGAGGCCCGTCATCGAGCCGGCGCCGAGCTCGTCGGACAGCTTCGCGCAGCGCTCCAGCAGACGGGAGTGCAGGTAGAAGACGTCACCGGGGTAGGCCTCGCGCCCCGGCGGGCGGCGCAGCAGCAGCGACACGGCGCGGTACGCCTCGGCCTGCTTGGACAGGTCGTCGAAGACGATCAGCACGTGCTTGCCGTCGTACATCCAGTGCTGGCCGATGGCCGAGCCGGTGTACGGGGCGAGGTACTTGAAGCCCGCGGGGTCGGAGGCAGGAGCGGCCACGATGGTGGTGTACTCCAGCGCGCCGGCGTCCTCGAGGGCGCCCTTCACCGAGGCGATGGTCGAGCCCTTCTGGCCGATCGCGACGTAGATGCAGCGCACCTGCTTGTCGACGTCGCCGGACTCCCAGTTGGCCTTCTGGTTGATGATCGTGTCGATCGCCAGCGCGGTCTTGCCGGTCTGACGGTCGCCGATGATCAGCTGGCGCTGACCGCGGCCCACGGGGATCATGGCGTCGATCGCCTTGACACCGGTCTGCATCGGCTCGTGCACGCTCTTGCGCTGCATCACGCCCGGCGCCTGCAGCTCGAGCTCGCGCACGCCGTCGGTGGCGATCTCGCCGAGGCCGTCGATCGGGTTGCCGAGCGGGTCGACCACGCGACCCAGGTAGCCGTCGCCGACGGGCACCGAGAGCACCTCGCCCGTGCGGGTGACCTCCTGGCCGGCCTCGATGCCGGTGAAGTCGCCCAGGACGACCACGCCGATCTCGTGCTCGTCCAGGTTCAGTGCCAGGCCCTTGGTGCCGTCCGCGAACGTGACGAGCTCGTTGGCCATGACGCCCGGCAGCCCTTCCACGTGCGCGATGCCGTCGGCGGCGTCGATGACGGTGCCGACCTCGGTCGCGACCGCGCCGGTGGGCTCGTAGGCGGCTGCGAAGTTCTTCAGCGCGTCACGGATGACGTCGGGGCTGATAGCTAGTTCTGCCATTGTCTTCCCTTTGTGTGTCTGGTGAGCGCGGTTCCCCGCGCCAGTCTGTGTCAGCTCGCGAGCTTCTGACGGAGCTCGGCGAGTCGGGCGGAGATGCTGCCGTCGATGACGTCGTCGGCGATCTGCACGCGCAGTCCTCCGACGACCGTGGGGTCGATCACCTGGTTCACGGAGATCTCCCCGCCATAGCGGCGCGCGAGAGCGTCACGCAGACGCGTCTCCTGTGCGGCGGCGAGCGGAGCGGCCGTGAAGACGGTCGCGACCGAGCGGTTCGCCTGCGCGGAGACGATGTCGATGGCCCGGCGCAGGAGCTGGCGCACGCGGCGCTCGCGCGGCTGCCGCACGAGGGAGGCCGCGATGAGCACGGTCGCAGCGGATGCCGAGGATCCCAGCACGTTCTCGACGAGGGCGGCCTTGGCCGCGGAATCGCCGAGCCGGCTGCCGAGAGCGAGCTCGAACTCCGGGTTCGCCGCGACGACGCGGGAGAACTCGAAGAGCTCTCCTGCGACGTCATCCTCCGCAGCGGCCACGGCTGCCGCGCGGATCGCGAGCTCCTCGACGCCGTCGATGAGATCGGACGCGCTGGACCAGCGCTCACCGGCCACCGTCGTCAGCAGCGCGCGCACCGGGGCGGATGCTCCGGTGAACACGCTCGAGACCAGTGCGGTGCGCGCCTGAGCAGACGCCGTGGGGTCGGCGAGCGCGCCGCTCAGCTGGGCCGAGTCCCCCAGTGCGCGGGCGGCTGCGAACAGCTCGGACGCACTGTCCAGATCCAGACCCGACGCCGCGGCAAGCGCCTGCGTGGATGCCGCGAGTGCCTGAGTGGTCGCGCTGCCCATTACTTGGCCTTCTCGAGGTCGGCCAGGAAGCGGTCCACGACGGCCGTCGCGCGGCTGTCGTCGGTGAGGGTCTCCCCCACCACGCCGCCGGCGAGATCGATCGCGAGCGTGCCGACCTCGCTGCGCAGCGACACGAACGCCGCCTGGCGCTCCGCCTCGATCTGCGTGTGCGCGGCCGCGGTGATGCGTGCGGCCTCCGCAGCTGCGGTGTCCTTCGCCTCGGTGACGATCTTCTTGCCGTCCTCACGGGCGGCGTCGCGGATCTGTCCTGCCTCGGTGCGCGCATCGGCGAGCTGACGGGTGTACTCGTCGAGAGCGGCCTCGGCCTGCTTCTGCGCCTCGTCCGCCTTCGCGATGTTGCCCTCGATCGCCGCGGAGCGCTCATCGAGCATCGCGGTGAGTCGGGGAAGTGCGACCTTCCAGACCACCGCGAGGATGATGACGAACCACAGCAGCGACCAGACGATGTCGTACCAGGCAGGGATCAGCGGGTTGGGCGCCTCTTCCGCTGCCAGGTTCGTGACAAGAGCGTTCAGCATCCTGTCTCCTTCAGAAGTCGCTGCGAATTACGGGAAGGGGATGAATCCGACGGCGATGCCGACGAATGCAAGAGCCTCGGTGAAGGCGATACCGATCCACATGAGGACCTGCAGGCGACCGGCGAGCTCGGGCTGGCGAGCGACGCCCTCGATGGTCTTGCCGACGACGATGCCCACACCGATGGCCGGGCCGATGGCGGCGAGGCCGTAGCCCACTGCCGCGAGGTGACCGTTGATGTCAGCGAGAACCGTAGTTGCGTCCACGGGATTGTTTCCTTTCGGTTTTGAGTCAGCCGGAGGGCCGACCCGTTCAGTGCTCTTCTGCGACCGCGAGCTGGATGTAGATCGCGGTGAGGACGGTGAAGACGTAGGACTGCAGGACGACGACGAGGACCTCGAAGATCGTGAACGCGCCGCCGAAGGCGAGGGTTCCGATACCGAGTGCGGCCCAGCCGCCACCTGCGGTGAACATGAAGAAGGCGGTCGCCGAGAAGCAGAGCACGAGGATCATGTGCCCGACGACCAGGTTCATCATGAGCCGGAGCGTGAGCGTCACCGGACGGATGATGAAGGTCGAGATGAACTCCAGCGGCGTCACGATGATGTACACCGGCCACGGCACGCCCGCCGGGAACAGCGAGTTCTTCCAGAAGCCGAGCGGGCTCTTCTTCATGCCGGCGTAGATGAAGGTGACGTAGCTGATGACCGCGAGCGTCAGCGGCACGGCGATGATCGCGGTGCCGGGCATGTTCAGGAACGGGACGATGCCGGTGATGTTCATGAACAGGATCATGAAGAAGATCGTGACCAGCAGCGGGGCGAACCGCTCCCCGTCCTTGCGGCCGAGCAGATCGTGGGCGATGCCGTTGCGCACGAAGCCGACGCCCATCTCGACCAGGCTCTGGAACCGGCCGGGCACGATCTGCATGCGCCGCGTTCCCAGCCACAGGATCAGCACGACGGCGATGACCGAGATCAGCTGGATCAGGTGGATCCGGTGCATCGGGATGACGCCGAAGACGTTGAACAGGATGTCCGGGAAGAAATCGCCCATGGACGGGCCATGGAACTCACCATCACCGGCAGTCGGACGAAGGATCAGTGTCGCAACGGGATTCAACAGCGCGGGCTCCAGCTTCGGGTCACCGGTCAGGACCGGGGCGACGAGGGACGGTGTGCATCAGCGCAAGCGCTCGCAGGACGAGCGGCGGGCACGGGTCAACACTACCAGACTCGATTGCGGCCCGACGTCGCCGCAGGCAGGCTCATTCGCACCCGCGTCACTCGTCGTCGGGATCGACGGCGGGCAGCTCGACGTCGCTGACGTGCGGCAGCCTCATGCGCATCAGCACGACCACGTCCACCACCAGGGACATCACGATGCCCGCGACCAGGGAGAGGAAGAACACCAGTGGTTCGATCCAGGGCTGTCCGCGGAGCACGATCATCAGCACGACGAACACGCCGATCTTGAGCAGCCAGCCGCCCAGCACGATCGCGAAGAACAGCTGGACGTACAGCGGGTCGCCGAACCAGCGGTTGGCGAACAGGATGCTGCCGGCGGTGATGCCCAGGAAGACGAACGCCAGCAGCACGCCGGCCAGTCCGCTCCACAGTCCGTTCCTGCCGGAGACGGCGAACCCGATCCCCGCCGCGACGACGGCGAGCACGGCGGCGAGGCCGGCGGACCAGATCAGCGTGCGGCGCAGGATGGGAGTGCTGGATACGGGGCTCGGTGTCATCGGGGCTCCAGGTGCTGGGCGGGCGCGGCGATCCGCGCGGGTTCATCGGACGGCGGGGGTTCCGCGCGCGGCGGACGGCGATGCGAGGGCATCAGGGTGACCACCAGGCAGGCCGCCGAGCCGAGGACCGTGAACACGATCCCGACGACGTAGCCTCCCGGCCAGTCCTGCCGGGTCGCGATGTACATCAGCAGGACGCCCAGCGAGATGACGGCGGTCCACGCGTAGAACACCAGCACCGCATCGCGGTCGCGATGACCGAGGTCCAGCATCCGGTGATGCAGATGCTTGCGATCGGGGGCGAACGGCGACTTTCCGGCGCGCATGCGGCGGAAGACGGCCAGCCCGAAGTCGAGCAGCGGCAGCATCACGATCACCAGCGGCAGCACGATCGGGATGAACGCCCCGAGCAGCTGCGAGCGACCGAACTTGGACGGATCGAAGGCGTTCACGTCGCCCTGCGTGGTCACGGCGATCGCCGAGGTGGCCATCAGCAGTCCGAGCACGAGGGCCCCGGAGTCGCCCATGAAGATCTTGGCCGGGCTCCAGTTGAACGGCAGGAAGCCGACGCACGCGCCGATCAGCACGGCGGCGAGGAAGGTCGCGAGGTTGAAGTAGCTCGTGGCGCCGGAATCGCGGGTGAGGATGTACGAGTAGACGAAGAAGATGCCGTTCGCGATCAGGCACACTCCGGCCACGAGTCCGTCGAGGCCGTCGATGAAGTTCACCGCGTTCATGACCACGACGATCGCGACCATCGTGATCGAGATGCTCACCCACGGCGAGACGAGGATCATGTCGCCGACCGGCAGCGAGAGCACCTGAAGGCCGCCTCCGGCGGTGATGATGCCGGCGGCGAGGAACTGCGCGGCGAGCTTGATCATCCAGTCCAGATCGAACAGGTCGTCGATCACGCCCACGACGGCGATCAGCGCGGCGGCACCCAGGATCGCCCACAGCGTCTGCGGCGGCGACCACATCCGCTCGAAGAACGGGTTGGCCGCCGAGATCAGGACCGCGCACGCGATCCCGAGGAACATGGCGACGCCCCCCAGCCGCGGCTTGGGGGTCTTGTGCACGTCGCGTTCACGGATGCCGGGGTAGAGCTTGAACCGCATGCTCAGGCGCCACACCGCCCACGTCAGCGCCAGGGTGATCGACGCCGTGAGGATGATCGTGAACAGGTACTGCTTCACTCTTCGTCAACCGGGCTCTCGCCGTCGGCGGCGGGCTCGAGCAGGTCGCCCAGCACCGCCTCGAGCTGCTCGCGGGTCACTGCGCCGTCGCGCAGGATGCGCACCGTCGGCGTCTCGTCGGCGGATGCGCCGACCAGTGAGGTCGCGTCCACGATCGTGGACGGGATGCCGTTCTCGCTGTACCCCTCCTCGAGGTAGACGGCGACGGAGTCGCCGAGCATCTCCTCCGCATCAGAGGCGATGATCGCGGCCGAGCGACCCGTGAGGTTCGCGCTGGAGACGGCGAGCGGACCCGTCTCGGCCAGCAGCTCGAGGGCCACCCTGCGGTCGGGCATGCGCACCGCCACGGTCCCCCTGGTCTCGCCCAGGTCCCAGGTCAGCGACGGCTGCGCCGGCAGCACGATGGTCAGCCCCCCGGGCCAGAACTCGTCGATCAGCTTCTGCACGGCATCCGGCACCGCCTCCACCAGTGCGGCCATCATCTCCTGGCCTGCGACCAGCACGGGCGGCGGCATCTCGCGACCCCGGCCCTTCGCGTCGAGCAGCCGCTGCACCGCGGCGGGCGAGAACGCGTCCGCGGCGATGCCGTAGACGGTGTCGGTGGGGAGGACGACGAGCTCGCCGCGGGCGATGGCCTGGCGGGCGTGACGCATGCCCGCGAGGATCTGGGCGTCGTCACGGCAATCGAAGACAGTTGACATGGCGTGCCCATTCTACGGTGGTGGCCTGCGCGCGCGCCGTCGCTCTCAGCGGTTCAGCGGTTCAGCGGCTCAGCGCTGTCGTGGCGCGGTCGCGCCTGGTGAGATCCTCGTGGGTGGCGGTGGAGCGCCAGCCGTCTGCCGCCAGCAGATCGCGGATCTGCGCCCCCTGGAGTTCGCCGTGCTCGAGCACGAGCAACCCGCCCGGATGCAGCAGGCGCTGCGCGCGGCGGCTGATCACCCGGATCACGTCCAGCCCGTCCGGTCCGGCGTAGAGCGCCTGGGCCGGGTCGTGCAGGCGCACCTCCGGATCGCGCGGGATCGCGTCGTCGGGCACGTAGGGCGGGTTGGAGATGACGACGGATGCCGTGCCCGCGAGCCGCTCGAAGGCGGTGGCCAGATCACCGAGCTCGAGCGTGAGATTCTCGGCATCCGCGGTGTTCCTCGCCGCCCACGCGTGCGCCTCGGGCGAGCGCTCCACCGCGAACACCCGCGCGTGCGGGACCTCGGTGGCCATCGCCAGGGCGATCGCGCCGCTGCCCGTGCCCAGATCGATCGCCACCGGCGCGGGAGACGCGCTCTCCATCAGCGCGTCGATCGCGATCTGCACCACGGTCTCGGTCTCCGGGCGCGGCACGAAGACGCCGGGGCCCACCGCCAGCTCGAGATGCCGGAACGCCGCGACACCGGTGAGGTGCTGCAGCGGCTCACGCGCCGCCCGCCGCGCCGCCAGTGCGTCCAGGCGGGCGGCATCCTCCTCGCCGATCTCGCCGCCGCGGACGGCGGCGGCCTGCAGCTCGCCCCGGCTGATCCCCAGCACGTGGGCGGTCAGCAGCTCGGCATCCACCATCGGGTCGGGCACCCCGGCGTCGGCGAGCCGGTGCGCGACGGCGTGCAGGCGCGCGGAGAGGGAATCGGGCATCCTCCCAGCGTAGGCGCGACGACCGCCCGGACACATTCGGCGGCCTCCGGGTGGGCTGGTCGTAGGCTGAACACGCTGCTCACTTCGACACCCTTCGACGAAAGGCCCGCCATGGCCGGCATCCACTCCGACATCACCACCGCGTTCGGCAACACCCCGCTGGTCAGGCTGAACCGCGTCACCGAGGGCCTGAGCGCGACGGTCCTCGCGAAGCTGGAGTTCTACAACCCCGCATCGAGTGTCAAGGACCGCATCGGCATCGCGATGGTCGACGCGGCGGAGGCCTCCGGTCAGCTCAAGCCCGGCGGCACGATCGTCGAGGCCACCAGCGGCAACACCGGCATCGCGCTCGCGATGGTGGGCGCCGCGCGCGGCTACAGGGTGATCCTGACCATGCCCGGCTCCATGTCCAAGGAGCGGCGCGTGCTGCTGCGCGCGTTCGGCGCCGAGATCGTGCTCACCGACCCGCACAAGGGCATGACCGGATCGATCGACGTGCTCAAGGAGATCCTCGCCGAGAACCCGGATGCGGTGTGGGTGCGACAGTTCGAGAACGAGGCGAATCCGAAGATCCACCGCGAGACGACCGGGCAGGAGATCCTGCGCGACACGGACGGGAACGTCGACATCCTGGTCGCCGGGGTCGGCACGGGCGGCACGGTCACCGGCGCCGGTCAGGCGCTGAAGGAGGCGAAGCCGGACGTGCAGGTGATCGCCGTGGAGCCCAAGGACTCCCCCGTGCTCAGCGAAGGACATCCCGGTCCGCACCGCATCCAGGGGATCGGACCGAACTTCGTTCCCGACGTGCTCGATCGCGAGCTGCTCGATGAGGTCTTCCCGGTGGAGTACGAGGACTCGCTGCGCACGGCGCGCGAGCTGGCCGCCAAGGAGGGGCTCCTGGTCGGCATGTCCGCGGGTGCCGCGGTGTGGGCGGCGCTGAAGGTCGCCGACCGGCCCGAGAACGCGGGCAAGACGATCGTCGTGGTCGTCCCCGACACCGGTGAGCGCTACATCTCCACCGCGCTGTTCGAGGATCTGCGCGACAAGCCGAAGGCCTGACGGATCTTGAGATGAGCGCCCTCTCCCGGATGCGCGAGGACATCGCGGCCGCCCGGCGCCGTGACCCCGCCGCACGCAGCGCGCTCGAGATCGCCGCGCTCTACCCGGGCCTGCACGCCGTCTGGGCGCACCGGGCGTGGCATGGGCTGTGGCGGCGGGGGCTGCGGTTCCCGGCGCGCCTGGGCTCGCAGCTCACGCGCTGTCTGACCGGCATCGAGATCCATCCCGCAGCGCGGATCGGCAGACGGCTGTTCATCGATCACGGGATGGGTGTGGTCATCGGCGAGACCGCCGAGATCGGCGACGACGTGATGATGTACCACGGCGTGACACTCGGGGGACGCACCAGGGACGCCGGCAAACGGCATCCCACCCTGGAGGACGGCGTGGCGGTCGGCGCCGGCGCGAAGATCCTGGGACCGGTGCGCGTCGGCGCGCGTTCGGTCATCGGCGCGAACGCGGTCGTCACGCGGGATTCACCGCCGGACAGCGTGCTGGTGGGGATGCCGGCCAAGGCCCGGCCCCGCGACGCCGACGAGAGCGTGAAGGCGCTGCTCTCCGCCCCCGACTACTCGATCTGACCCGCCGCCCGAGCGCGCGTCTATGTGGCGCTTCGTACCCAGAATCCCGTGCGTTCGGGGCGCAACGCGCCACATAGACGGGCTGGGACGGGGGCGGGACGGGCTGGGAGCGTCAGCGCGTGATCGCGCGGTCACGGGCCGCACGAACGCGCCGGACCGCCTCGGCGCGATCGCGATAGACATGCTGAGAGGTCAGCCGGACGACATCCCACCCCGCCTCGGCATACGCCTGGTACTTGTCGATATCGCGTTGCAGCTGCTGCCGAGTGAGATGCCCATCGCTCTCATACTCGATCGCGATCTTCAGTTCGGGATAGGCCAGTTCGCTGCATCCGAGGAACCTTTCGCGCTGGTCGTGCACATCGAAGTCCAGCGCCGGCTCGGGCAGGTGCGCTTCGCGCAGGATCAGCCGGATCTGCGTCTCGGGAGGCGAGGCGGCGCCGTCGCGCGCCAGATCCAGCGCGCGACGCAGCCGCGGCGCCCCCGGCCTTCCCTTGCGCTCCGTCAGAACGCGGAGCTCATCGCGGGTCGCGAGAGCCGCGCCCACCGCCGGTCGGAATCCTCCGGGATGCCGCGGCGTGCGCAGCAGGTAATCTGCCGCTGCGACCAGAGCTTCCTCCGGCAGGACACCTCCCAGAGTCGCCCAGGTGCTCGCCGGATCCGTGAGCGGAAGCCCTTCCAAGCTCGTCACATGGATGAAACCACGCGTGAACTTGTGGCCGATGACGCGTGGGCGCCGCGGAGCCCGCCGCGGCCGGTGGATGCCGACGTGGAGCACGCTGTCCGGCCAGCACCAGGGTGGTAGAGGGATGCCCCAGGCCACCGCGGCGCTCTGGCCGCAGAAGAACCCACCGTCCGTCATCACGGGGCGGTACCCGCCCATGAGGCGGAGATGCTCTATTCGCTTCTGCGTCCATTCGTCCGGCGGATCGGATGCGTCCGACGGATCGACGTGGTCCGGCAGATCGCATCTCATCCGGGAGCCGCGGAAGGGGATGCTCAGATCCCGCCCGCGGAGACGTTTCGCGGTGACCCCGAGCGTGCGCGCTTCACGCGTGGAGAAGGCGGCACCGAGTTCCGCAGGGAGTGGTTGCGCTGGCATCCCCCCAGAGTGTCGGAATGCCCCAACGGCTCGCAGAAGTTCTCCACAGGCCCGTCTATGTGGCGCGCTGCGCCCGGAAAATCGGCGATCCAGGGCGCTTTGCGCCACATAGACGGGCTTCGGGAGCGTCAGGAGCCGACGGCAGCGAGACGCTCGGCCTCGTCGGCCTCGATGCAGGAGTCGATGATCGGCTCGAGCGCGCCGTCCATCACCTGATCCAGGTTGTAGGCCTTGTACCCGGTGCGGTGATCGGCGATGCGGTTCTCCGGGAAGTTGTACGTGCGGATGCGCTCGGAGCGGTCCATGCCGCGGATCTGGGAGCGACGGGCATCGGATGCCGCTGCCGCCAGCTCCTCCTGCTGACGCGCCAGCAGCCGGGCGCGCAGCACGCGCATGCCGGCCTCGCGGTTCTGCAGCTGCGACTTCTCGTTCTGCATCGACACGACGATCCCCGTCGGCACGTGCGTGATGCGCACGGCCGAGTCCGTGGTGTTCACGGACTGCCCACCCGGACCGGAGGACCGGTACACGTCGATCTTCAGATCGTTCGGGTCGATCTGGATCTCCTCCGGCTCATCGACCTCGGGAAAGACGAGCACGCCGGTGGTGGAGGTGTGGATCCGCCCCTGCGACTCGGTGGCGGGTACGCGCTGCACGCGGTGCACGCCGCCCTCGTACTTCAGGTGCGCCCACACACCCTGAGACGGATCGGACGACGATCCCTTGATCGCCACCTGGACGTCCTTGTAGCCGCCCAGGTCGGACTCGTTGCGCTCGAGCAGCTCGGTCTTCCAGCCGCGGTGCGCGGCGTACTGCAGGTACATGCGCAGCAGATCGGCGGCGAACAGCGCCGACTCGGCACCGCCCTCCCCCGCCTTGATCTCCATGATCACATCGCGGCCGTCGTCGGGATCGCGCGGGATCAGCAGGCGGCGCAGCTTCTCCTGCGCGGCACGCAGCCCGTCCTCCAGTCCCGGCACCTCGGCGGCGAACGCGTCATCCTCGCGGGCGAGCTCGCGAGCGGCACCCAGATCCTCCCCGGCCCGCACCCACGCCTCGTGCGCCGCGACGATGCGGTTCAGCTCGGCGTAGCGCCGGTTCACGCGCTTGGCGCGCGCGGCGTCGGCGTGCACCGCCGGGTCGGAGAGCTCCTCCTGCACCCGGCGATGCTCGTCGATCAGCGCCTGGACGGATTCGAACACGAGTCAGCCTGGGCTGCGCCTCAGCGGATGCTGTTCTCGTGCGCGTGCGTGGACCCGGTCGAGGCGGGCGCCGGAACCGACTTCTGCATCTGGAACAGGAACTCCACGTTCGAGCTGGTCTCCTTCAGCTTGCCGAGCACGACCTCCAGCGCCTGCTGCGGGTCCAGGCCCGCGAGGGCGCGGCGCAGCTTCCAGGTGATCTTGACCTCGTCCGCCGAGAGCAGCATCTCCTCGCGGCGGGTGCTGGACGCGTTGACGTCCACCGCGGGGAAGATGCGCTTGTCGGCCAGCGCGCGCGACAGGCGCAGCTCGCTGTTGCCGGTGCCCTTGAACTCCTCGAAGATCACCTCGTCCATCTTGGAGCCCGTCTCCACCAGCGCGGTGGCGAGAATGGTCAGCGAACCGCCGTTCTCGATGTTGCGCGCAGCGCCGAAGAAGCGCTTGGGCGGGTACAGCGCCGAGGCGTCGACGCCGCCCGTGAGCACGCGACCGGATGCCGGAGCCGAGATGTTGTACGCGCGGCCCAGACGGGTGATCGAGTCGAGCAGCACCACCACGTCGCGGCCCAGCTCCACCAGGCGCTTGGCGCGCTCGATGGCGAGCTCGGCGACCGTCGTGTGATCCTCGGCGGGGCGGTCGAAGGTCGAGGCGATGACCTCGCCCTTGACCGTGCGCTGCATGTCGGTGACCTCTTCCGGCCGCTCGTCGACGAGCACGACCATGAGGTGCACCTCGGGGTTGTTCTGCGCGATCGCGTTCGCGATCTGCTGCAGCACGATGGTCTTGCCCGCCTTCGGGGGCGCGACGATCAGGCCGCGCTGGCCCTTGCCGATCGGCGCGACCAGGTCGATGATCCGCTGCGTGAGCTTCTCGGGGGCCGTCTCCAGGCGCAGGCGCTCCTGCGGGTACAGCGGGGTGAGCTTGCCGAACTCGACGCGGTTGCCGGCGTCCTCCGGGGACAGCCCGTTGATGGAGTCGACCTTGACCAGCGCGTTGTACTTCTGACGCCCCTGCTGCTCGCCCTCGCGGGGCTGCTTGATGGCGCCGACGATCGCGTCGCCCTTGCGCAGGTTGTACTTCTTCACCTGGCCCAGGGAGACGTACACGTCGCTGGTGCCGGCGAGATAACCGGTCGTGCGCACGAAGGCGTAGTTGTCGAGCACGTCGAGGATTCCCGCCACCGGGATCAGCACGTCGTCCTCGCCGATCTCGGTCTCGAACTCGTCGGCGTTCTGGTTGCCGCCGCCGCGACGCTTGTTGCGCTGGCGGGTGCGGCCCGAGCCCTGGTCGTCGTCGTGGCCGTGATCCTGCTGGCCGCCGTTCTGCGAGCCGTTCTGGCCGTGAGAGCCGTTCTGGCCGTTGGAGCCGTTCTCCCCCTTGCCACCGCGCCCGCGGCTGCGGTTGCGGCTACGGCTGCGGCCGCGGTTCGAGCCCTCGCCGTCGGACGAGTCGTCACCGTCGGAGCTCTGACCGTCCTTCGACTCGTCCTTCGGCGCACTCTGCTTGCCCTTGGCCGAGCTCTGGTCGCCCTGCGCGGACTGGTCGGACGAGGCGGAGCCGTCCGCGTCGTCCTTCTTCTCGGCAGGAGTGTCGGATGCCTGCGGCGAAGCGTCCGCGTCGGCTGCCTTGGCACGACGGCTGCGCGCCGGGCGCTTGGCGGGGGCGGCGTCCTCGGAGGCCCTGCCCTCGGAGCCCCTGCCCTCGGAGCCCGTGCCCTCGGAGCCGCTGCCCTCGGCGCCCTGCTCCGCGCTCTTGTCGGAGCCGGCGCCCTGCGCCGTGCTCGACGCGGTCTCGCCGGCCGGCTCGGACTGCGCGTCGGCCGCAGCGCTCTTGCCCGCGGTGCGCGTGGCGCGCTTGCGCGCCGGCTTCGCAGGTGCATCGTCGGCGGCGGGAGCAGCATCGGATGCCGCAGTCGCGTCGGGGATGTCGAGCGTCTCGGCATCCGCCTTCTTCGCGCGGGTGCGCCGCGCCGCCTTCGGCTTCTCCTCGGCGGGCGCCTCAGCAGAGGACGGCGCGTCGGATGCCGCCGCGGCGGGCGCCTCGCCCTGCGTCTCCGCGGCGGCCGCAGCGGATGCCGTGGTGGCGCGGCGCGGAGCGCGCTTGCGCACGGGCGCCGATTCGGTCGCGGCCGCCTCGGCGGTCGGCTGGTCGTTCTGGGTCTCGGAGAAGGTCTCCACGAGTACTCCCTCATATGTCGTGGGAAATGAGCAATCCAGATGTGCGCAGCCGAGGCTGCGCGTTCACACGCGCTGACGAAGTAGAACGTCGGCCTGCCAGCACCCGGGTGGTACTGGGGATCGCGTGCGGATTTCGCAGAAGTGCGATGGGGCGAGATTCACGAAGTTACGTGGAGCCCTCCGCTCGATCCCTAACTGTACCACCACGCACGTCGACGGCGAGCATGTGCGCGTCCCACGGAGTGTCAGCGACGGCATCCGCCACCTCCACCGCGCGCTGACGCGTTCCGGGCCCGTCTGCGAGCACCAGCACGCTGGGCCCGGCACCCGACACGACGGCGGCGAAGCCCTCGGCTCGCAGAGCCTGCACCAGGCGCAGCGTCTCGGGCATGGCACTGCCGCGGTAGTCCTGGTGCAGCCTGTCGGCGGTGGCGTCCAGCAGCAGCTCGGGGCTCTGCGTGAGTGCGGCGACCAGCAGCGCGGAGCGGGAGACGTTGAACACCGCGTCCTCGCGCGACACCTGCGGCGGCTGCAGCGAGCGTGCCAGCGAGGTCGACATCGTGAAGCCGGGCACCAGCACCAGCGGCGCGACGCCGCGGTGCACGAGCAGCTTCTTGTGCTGAGGTCCGCTCTCGCCCGTCCAGGCGATCGTCAGACCGCCGAACAGCGCCGGCGCCACGTTGTCGGGGTGGCCCTCGAGCTCGGTCGCGAGGCGGAGCAGCGCGACATCGTCGATGTCGACATCGCCGGCCAGCAGACCCTTCGCGATCAGGATGCCCGCGGTGACCGCGGCGCCCGACGACCCGAGGCCGCGTCCGTGCGGGACGCCGTTGAGCGCCTGGATGCGCAGCCCGGGCATCCGCCGCCCTGCGTCCGCGTAGACGTGCGCGATCGATCGGACGACGAGGTTGCTGGCATCCGTCGGGATCTCCGCGGCGCCCGAGCCGGCCACCTCGATCTCGAGGCGGTCGTCGTCGAACGACGACGCGGTGAGGATGTCGTACACGCTCAGCGCGAGCCCGAGGGTGTCGAATCCGGGTCCGAGATTCGCGCTCGTGGCGGGCACCGTGACCGTGACCGTTCGCAGAGCGCCGTCGACGACGGGGGCGTCGGAGACGACCGGCTCCATGTCGGCGGGCACCACGGTGACGCTCATGCTCACTCCCCTTCGACCCGCAGCACGGAGATGACGCGCTCGACGACGTCGCTGGCGGTCAGGCGCTCGACGGCGGCGCTCAGCGCGCTGTCGGCCGCACGGTGCGTGCCGATGATCAGTCGCGCCGTGCCGCCGGCGGCACCGGACTCCCCATCGGCGTCGACCGCGGTCTGAACCAGCGTGGCGACGGACACGCCGCCGTCGCTGAGCAGGTTCGCGATCGTGGCGAGCACGCCCGGCTCGTCGGCGACCTCGAGGGTGATCTGGTAACGGGTGACCACGTGGCCGATCGAGACGATGGGCAGGTTGGCCCTGGTCGACTCGCCGACCCCCGTGCCGCCCGCCATGTGCCTGCGCGCGGCCGACACGACGTCGCCGAGCACGGCGGAGGCCGTCTGCACACCGCCGGCGCCGGCGCCGTAGAACATCAGCGATCCCGCGGCCTCGGCCTCGACGAACACGGCGTTGTTGGCGCCGTGCACCGAGGCGAGCGGATGCGAGCGCGGTACGAGCGCCGGGTAGACGCGCACCGAGATCGACTCGCCTCCCGCCTCGCTGAGCCGCTCGCACACCGCGAGGAGCTTGATCACCAGGCCCGCATCGCGCGCCTCCTCGATCATGTCGGCGGTGATCGCGGTGATCCCCTCGCAGTGCACGGCATCCAGCGGCACGGCGGTGTGGAAGGCGAGGGATGCCAGGATCGCCGCCTTCTGCGCGGCGTCGTAGCCCTCCACGTCGGCGGTCGGATCGGCCTCGGCGTAGCCGAGCCGCTGCGCGTCGGCGAGCACGTCGGCGAAGTCGGCGCCCTCGGAGTCCATCCGGTCGAGGATGTAGTTGGTCGTGCCGTTCACGATGCCCATGATCCGCACGACGCGGTCGCCGGCGAGCGAGTCGCGCAGCGGGCGGATGATCGGGATGGCGCCGGCAGCCGCCGCCTCGTAGTAGACGGAGGCGCCGACCCGGTCGGCGGCCTCGAAGATCTCCGGCCCGTGCGTGGCCAGCAGCGCCTTGTTGGCGGTGACCACGTCGGCGCCGGAGCCCAGGCCCAGCAGGATGTGCGAGCGGGCCGGCTCGATTCCGCCCATCAGCTCGATCACGATGTCCGCGCCGGTGATCAGCGGTTCGGGATCGGTGGTGTACAGCTCGCGCGGCAGCTCGACATCGCGCGGCGCGTCGGGATCGCGCACCGCGATGCCGGCGAGTTCGAGCCGGGCGCCCGCGCGGTCGGCGAGCTCGTCGCCGTGCTTGAGCAGCAGCGACGCGACCTGAGAGCCCACAGCGCCCGCACCCAGCAGCGCCACGCGAAGTCGTCGGTAATCAGTCATCAGCGCTCCTCAGCACGTCGGTTTCGGTGTCGGGCAGGGTGCGCCCGGATTCGGGAAGCGGGTTCACCGCTGGATGCCGGCGTCGCGGGCGAGCAGATCGGCCATGCTCTCCCCGCGGACGATCACGCGGGACTCCCCGTCGCGCACGGCGACGATCGGCGGTCGCGGCACGTGGTTGTAGTTGCTCGAAAGCGGCGCGCAGTACGCACCCGTCGCCGCGACCGCGAGCAGGTCTCCCGGTGCGACGTCGCCGGGGAGATGCTCGTGGTCCACCACGATGTCGCCCGACTCGCAGTGCTTGCCGACCACACGCACGAGCACCGGCGCGCCCTCCCCCGCGCGGGAGGCCAATCGCGCCGAGTACTGAGCGCCGTACAGGGCCGGCCGCGCGTTGTCGCTCATGCCGCCGTCGACGCTCACGTAGCGGCGGGTGCCGACCTCGAGCGCCACGTCCTTGATCGTTCCCACCTCGTAGAGGGTGACGCCGGCGTTGCCGACGATCGCCCGACCGGGTTCGAACGAGAGAGCCGGCACCGGGATGCCGCGCGCGGCGCACCCCTCCGCCACCGCCGCGACGATGCCGTCGGCCAGGGTCTCGATCGGCTCGGGAGCGTCCGCCCGCGTGTAGGCGATCCCGAAGCCGCCCCCGAGGTTCAGCTGCGGGATGTCGCCGCCGGCGAGCAGCTCCTGGTGCAGATCCAGCACGCGGGACGCGGATTCGCGGAAGCCGGCGACGCCGAAGATCTGCGAGCCGATGTGGCAGTGCAGGCCGACGAACTCGAGCCCCTCGATCTCGCGGATACGGGCCACCAGCTCTGGTGCGAGCTGCAGCGGCGTGCCGAACTTCTGGTCCTCATGGGCAGTGGCCAGGAAATCGTGGGTCTCGGCGTGCACGCCGCTGTTCACCCGCAGCATGACACGCTGCGCCGCATCCGCTCCGGCCGCAGAGGCGCCGCGCGAGACGATCGCGGCGAGCCGCTCGATCTCGATGGCGCTGTCGATGATGATCGTGCCGACGCCCGCCGCGACGGCGCGCTCGAGCTCGGCGACGGACTTGTTGTTGCCGTGGAAGCCCAGGCGGCCGGCATCCGCTCCCGCGGCGAGCGCGACCTCCAGCTCGCCACCGGTGCAGACGTCGACGTTCAGGCCCTCATCCAGCACCCAGCGGACGATCGTCGTGTTCAGCAGGGCCTTGCCCGCGTAGTACACCCGGGCGGTGGTGCCGTGCGCCCGCGCAGCGGCGTCGAACGCTGCGCGCAGCACGTGCGCCCTCCGACGCACCTCGGTCTCGTCGAGCACCTGCAGCGGCGTGCCGTAGGTGCGGACGAGCCGGCCCGCGGTGACACCGCCGAGCACCAGTTCGCCGTCGGCATCGCGCTCGGCGGATGCCGGCCACACCGCGGGCACCAGATCGTTGGCGTCGTCGGGAGGCGTCAGCCATTCGGGAGCGGGCGAGGAGACAGCGGAATGCACAGAGCACCAATCGTGTACGGGTCTTCGAGGCGGGAGCGCACGGCGAGGCTGACCCGATTCTAGGTCATCACCGCAACCCCCTCCGCCCGTGTTCCGCGTCGTGACTATGGTGGCGGGATGAGCGGACTAACCGACAGCGAGCATCCCGGACTGATCGCGCGCACCTCATCGGCGGTGATCGCCTGGCTACTGCGCGTACGGCTCGTCAGAGCCGCGCTGCGCTACTCCTCCCGGCGTGGTCCCGTGCTCGCCGACGCGGTGACCTACCGCGCGCTGTTCAGCGTGTTCGCGGCCGTGCTGCTCGGCTTCTCGGCCGCGGCGCTGTGGCTCTCCCAGGACGATGTCGCATGGGGTGCGGTCGTGCAGGCGATCGACTCGGCCGTTCCCGGCCTGATCGCCACCGCGGGCGGCCAGGGCATCGTCGACCTGGACGACCTCCCTGCGGCGGGCGGCCTGTCCCTGGCCGGGGTCATCGCCCTGGTCGGGCTGGTGGGCTCCGCACTGGGCGCGATCGGATCGCTGCGCACGGCGATCCGCTCCGTCGCCGGCACCGAGAGCGCCGACGTGGCCTGGTACTGGGTCATCCTGCGCAACATCGCGCTCGCGCTGATCATCGCCGTCACCTTCGCGGGAGCCGCGGCGCTGACCTTCGCCGGAGCGGTGGCGGTGGACTGGTTCGCGGGTCTGGTGGGCCTGCCGAGCGGATCGGCGGCCGCCGCCTGGATGGTGCGCATCGTGTCGGCGCTGGTCGTCCTGGCGCTGAACGCGGTGCTGATCGCGGCGGCGTTCCGGATGCTGTCGGGCGTCACCGCCTCGGCGCGGGCGCTGTGGTCCGGGGCCCTGCTCGGCGGCGTGGCACTGCTGGCCCTGCAGGAGCTGTCCGGGCTGTTCGTCGGCGGCGCGAGGGCCAATCCGCTGCTGGGCACATTCGCCTCGCTGCTGGCGCTGCTGATCTGGCTGAACCTCTCCACGCAGGTGATCCTGATCGCGAGTGCGTTCGTCGTGGAATCGGTGCACGAGCAGCGCGATCGGGTGGCATCCCGCTTCGGCACGCCGACCCTTCAGGATCTGACGGTCCGCTTCGCGGAGGAGGACGTGCGCACGGCGACCGCCGTGCT
This sequence comes from Microbacterium sp. ARD32, assembly GCF_031844385.1. Classification (NCBI taxonomy): domain Bacteria; kingdom Bacillati; phylum Actinomycetota; class Actinomycetes; order Micrococcales; family Microbacteriaceae; genus Microbacterium; species Microbacterium sp. ARD32. The sequence continues at coordinate 937,909 of NZ_JAUZVD010000001.1, read as the reverse complement.
GCGCGCCGCGCGAGACGCCGCGGACGGCGAGCACTGAGCACGCTCAGCAGGGGGCAGGGCGCGCTCAGCGGGGGCAGGTGCCGTTCTCGCGCAGCGCGGGATCGACCCCGATGCGTCCGTCGACGCGGAAGCGCGCGACGGCACGGTCGCGCTCGACACGCAGTCCCGTCAGTGTGACGCCCTCAGGAAGGCGATCGGCGATGCAGACCCGTTGCGGCGCGGCCAGCCGCTCCCCCAGCCCTCCGAACAGGCGGGCGAGCTCCTGCAGGTCCACGCTGCTCCCGCCGAGCTCGGCGGATACGGGAGTCAGCAGCAGGTCGCCGTCCTGCGCCCCCGGAGTGACCGTCAGCCCGACCGGGACCTCACGGCCGAAGAGCGGGATGTCGCCCCGCACGGTGGCATCCGGCGCGTCCAGCTCGACCTTCGTGATCGGCAGCTGCGAGGTCTTCAGCAGCGCCGCGAACTGGTGCTGATCGATCGCGACCGTCCCCTGGGCCGAATCGAGCGCGCCGCCGCGGATGGGCACGCCGCCGGCGGTCACGTGCGCGGCGCCCGTGATCCCGCCGATCGTCACCTTCTCGGAGGACAGCTGCAGCTCGTGCAGGGTTCCCGAGATCAGCTGCGGCAGCAGGATGCCGCTCGTCTCGACGTCCAGCTGCTGATCCGCCGGCAGATTCAGCTCCTGCACGACCGCCGAGCGCACGAGGCCGGGCACGACCGCCCGCGCCACCAGTTCGGCCGCGACGAGCAGCACCGCGACCACCACCACCGCGATCAGCAGCATCCACGGCCAGCGCGCACGACGCCGACCGGCATCCGCTCCGCTCGCCGGCGTCGTCACGTCACATCCGCTCGGGCGCGGATACGCCCAGCAGCTCGAGCCCGTTGCGCAGCACCTGGCCGGCTGCGTCGTTCAGCCACAGCCGCGTGCGGTGCACAGTCTCGATCGGGTCGTCGCCCTTCGGGATGACCCGGCAGTTGTCGTACCAGCGGTGGTACAGCCCGGCCAGCTCCTCCAGGTACCGCGCGATGCGGTGCGGCTCGCGCACCTCGGCGGCGAACGCGACGATGCGGGGGAACTCCTGCAGCGCGCCCAGCAGAGCGCTCTCGGTCTCGTGCGTCAGCAGCTCCGGCGCGAACTCCGAGCGGTCCACACCGGAGTCGGCCGCGTTGCGCGCCACATTGTGCGTGCGGGCGTGGGCGTACTGCACGTAGAACACGGGGTTGTCGTTGGTGCGCTTCTGCAGCAGCTCGGGGTCCAGATCCAGCGGCGAGTCGGCGGGCGAGCGCTCCAGCGAGTAGCGCAGCGCATCCGTGCCCAGCCAGTCGAGCAGGTCGTCCATCTCGATGATGTTGCCCGCGCGCTTGGACAGACGGGCACCGCCGATCGACACCATCTGCCCGATCAGCACCTGGATGTTCTTCTGCGGGTCGTCGCCGGCGGCGCCCGCGACGGCCTTGAGGCGGTTCACATAGCCGTGGTGATCGGCGCCGAGCAGGTAGATCTTGTTCTGGAAGCCGCGATCGCCCTTGTCCAGGTAGTAGGCGGCGTCCGCCGCGAAGTAGGTGTACTCGCCGTTGGAGCGGCGAATCACGCGGTCCTTGTCGTCGGTGAAGTCGGTGGTCCGCACCCACACCGCCCCGTCCTCGTCGAAGACGTGGCCCTGTTCGCGCAGGCGCTCGACAGCGTGATCGATCAGGCTCGGTCCGCCGTCGGCGGCGGGTGCGTGCAGGGTGCGCTCGGAGAACCACACGTCGAAAGGGACGTTGAACCGCTCGAGCGAGTTCCGGATCTCGGCCAGCTGATACTCGTAGGCCTGATCGCGGGCGACGACGATCTGCTCGTCCTCGGGCAGCTCCAGCAGCTGCGGGTGCGCGGCGACGACGCGGCGGGCGAGTTCGGCGATGTACTCGCCCGGGTACCCGCCCTCGGGTGTCGGCTCCCCCTTGGCCGCTGCGAGCACCGACAGCGCGAAGCGCTCCATCTGCACGCCGGCGTCGTTGATGTAGTACTCGCGCACCGCGTGCGCGCCGCTGGCCAGCAGCAGTCGCACGATCGCGTCGCCCAGCGCCGCCCAGCGGGTGTGCGCGATGTGCAGCGGTCCCGTGGGGTTGGCAGACACGAACTCGACGTTCACCGACACTCCCGCCTGGGAGTCGTTCGTGCCGTAGGCGGAGCCGGCGTCGACGATCGTCTTCGCCAGGGCGCCGGCGGCGGCGGCGGACAGCCGGATGTTGATGAAGCCGGGCCCAGCGACCTCGACCGAGGCGATGCCGTCCACGGAGCCCAGATCGTCGGCGATGCGCTGTGCCAGTTCACGCGGATTCGTGCCGAGACGCTTCGCCAGGCGCATCGCGATGTTGGTGGACCAGTCGCCGTGGTCGCGATTGCGAGGGCGGTCCAGCACGACGTCGGATGCCGTCACCCCGAGCGGTTCGCCGGGTCGCAGCGACGCCGCGATCGGATCGAGGACGGCGAGGACGGCTGCGGCGAGGGCTTCTGGATTCATGGCCCCCCGATTCTACCGGCCCCGCGAGTGCGCACCGCTCACCGGAACGCCGCGACCGCGCGGGTCAGCCGCGCCAGCGTGGCGTCGTCGGCGACCCCGCCGGCGGCGCGGATCGCGAGCATCGCGGCGCCGACCGCGCCGTCGTCCACCGCTCGCAGCTCGAGCGCGTCGGCCGCTGCGCCCAAGCGCGCCAGAAACGCCTCGCGCACGGGTCCCGGCCGCGCTAGGACGCCGCCGCCGATCACCAGCGGACCAGGTTCGCGCAGCACCGCCGACAGGGTGTCGGCCAACTGCTCGCCGGCAGTGATCAGGATCTCGTGCGCGGTGGCGTCCGGCTCCTCGAAGGCGTATGGAGCCAGCGCCGCGAGTTCGATCGGCGGATGCTCGTAGAGCGCTGCCACCAGCAGTTCCAGCTCCTGCCACCGGCCATCGTGACGGACACCCGTCCGGTGGAGCCCGTAGTGGGCGAGCACCCGGTCGGTCAGTGCGGTGCGCGGCCCCGTGCCGTCGAGGTCCTGCACCGCGGCGCGGGCGATGGCACGGCCGATCCAGAACCCGCTCCCCCGGTCTCCGAGCAGCCACCCCAGGCCGTCGCCGGTGCCGTCGATGCGCCCGTCGCGCACGCGGATCACGCAGGCACCGGTGCCCGACACGAGCGCGTAGCCGGCGTCCGCCGCCGCGCCACTGAAATACGTAGCCAGCAGATCGGACTCGAACCGCAGCACACCCCCGAAGCCGTGCGGCGCCAGTCTCTTGCGCAGCCACTCCGAGCCGCCGGCAGCCCGCATGCCCGCCATCGCCGGCACGACGACCGACACGTCCGCCAGCGCGCGACCGGCGCTGGCCAGCGCAGCGCGCACGGCATCCAGCACGCCCTCGGCAGCCCGATCCGGGCCTGCCGAGATGGGGTTCCCGCGCCCGCCGGCACCGTACCCGAGGCAGCGGCCCGCGGCGTCCGTCAGGACGGCTCGGGTGGTGGTCCCGCCGGCGTCGATACCGAGCAGCAGCGCTTCGTGACTCATTTGTGATGTCGTCCTGTTTGACGTTTTCGTCGCGTGAGAATAGTTTTCATGTCAGCGGGACTTCTCGCCTCAGCGAGGAGACCAGCGGGATTCAGGAGGCAATGGTGCCACGGACCAAGGACTTCGGCAACGGAATGACGATCGCCCGTCGCATCGCGGCGAGCCGTCACACGATGCCCTCGGCGATGAGCAAGATCGCCGACGTGGTCACCGGGCACCCCGCCGCGCCCGTGGAGCTGACCATCACCGAGCTGGCGGACCGCGCCGGCACCTCGCCGGCCACCGTCACCCGCTTCTGCCGCGCTCTCGGCTTCGACGGCTACACGCAGTTCCGCGTGGGCGTGGCCAGCGAGATCGGCCGGGGAGACGCGGACGAGAGCTGGCAGGCCGACATCGGCGAGGAGTTCGGGGCGACGGACGAGCCAGGCAAGGTGCTGCAGACGCTGGTCGCGCTGCATGTCGCCAATCTCGAGAGCACCGCGGCGGGCCTCGACCTGGACGACGTCATGCAGGTCGCGAACGCGCTCGCCTCGTCGCGGCACGTCGACATCTACGGAGTCGGCGGAAGCGGCGTGATCGCACGCGAGTTCCAGGGCAGGCTGTATCGCATCGGCGTCAGCGCCCACGCCTGGTCGGACGTGCACGACGGACTCACCAGCGCCGTCATGCAGAGCACCTCGTCGGTCGCGATCGGCATCTCGAGCACCGGCCGCACCGATGAGACCGTGCAGATGCTCTCGCAGGCGGGAGCCGCGGGCGCCTTCACTGTCGCGATCACCCACGATGCCGACTCCTGGCTCGCAGGTCTCGCCGACGTGTCGCTCGCGACAGCCGAGCCGTCCCGCTACCTGCGCCCCGACGACCTGTCCGTCAAGCACTCGCAGCTGCTCGTGCTCGACCTGCTCTACCTCCTGGTCGCACAGCAGATGTTCGGCGAGGCCTCCACACGGCTCGCCGCCAGTGCCATGGCCGTCTCGGCGCACCGCCGTCCGATCCGCGCCGCCAGAGCGGGTCTCGTCCCGGAGGTGGCCCGATGACCGCCGCACCGCACGACCTGCTGCAGCAGGCGACCAGCCGGCTGGAGCGCCTCGCGGCCGATGCCGAGGCCGGCGCCCTCGACGGCGCGATCGCGCTGATGGTTCAGTCGCTCGATCGCGGCGGGATCATCCAGGCGTTCGGCACCGGTCACTCGGAGGCGTTCGCGATGGAGATCGCCGGCCGCGCCGGCGGGCTGATCCCGACCAACCGCTTCGCACTGCGGGACATCGTCATGCACGGCGGACGCGGCGCCGACGTGCTCAGCGCCGCGCTGGAGCGCGAGCCCTGGGTCGTGGACGAGCTGATGGCGACCGTGCCGGTCGGCGACGACGACGTCTTCCTGATCGCCTCCAACTCCGGGGTGAACGGCTCGATCGTCGGCACGGCGCTGTGGGCGAAGGAGCGCGGGCACCAGGTCATCGCGGTCACCAGCCTGCAGCACACCGCTCGCGTGGAGCCCAAGCACCCCAGCGGCAGGCGGCTGAGCGAGATCGCCGACGTCGTCATCGACAACCTCGCCCCGTACGGCGACGCGACGCTCGAGATCTCCGAGGGCATCAGCGCCGGCGCGATCTCCTCCATCACGGCCGCCTTCATCGCGCAGCTGCTGACGCTCGGCGTCGCACGCTCGATCGCCGCACGCGGCGAGATCCCACCGATGTACATCTCCGCCAACATCCCCGGCGGCGATGAGCACAACTCCGTCCTCGAGGACCGCTATGCGGGCCGCCTGAGACGGGGAGCTTGATCCTCCGAGCTCACCCTGGGCCCCTGATCTCCTCGCAGGGTCCGATACCCAACACACCGATCACATCACTACGGAAGGTATGAAGATGGAACTCAAAGAAGCATCCATCAGCCGTCGCAACCTGCTGCGCGGCGCCGCCACCGCTGCGCTCCTGCTGCCGTTCGGCGCGACGCTCGCCTCGTGCGCCGCTCCCGGCGGGGGCGGAGAGGGCACCGGAAGCGGAACGGGAACCGGCAAGGTCTCCGCGGACAACCCGTTCGGCGTCGCGGCGAACTCGAAGGTCGACGCCGTGATCTTCGACGGCGGCTACGGCATCGACTACGTCGAGACCTCGGCCAAGATCATGGAGGGCAACAAGAACCTCGACGGGGTGAGCATCAAGGTCAGCTCCTCGACCAAGATCGCACAGGAGCTGCAGCCCCGCTTCGTCGGCGGCAACCCGCCGGACCTGATCGACAACTCGGGGGCGAACTCGATCGGCTGGAACACCATCCTCGACCAGCTCGAGGAGCTCGACGACGTGCTCGACTCGAACAACCTCGAGGGCGAGAAGATCCGCGACACGCTGTTCGGCGGCGTCGAGGCGCCCGGCACGTTCGACGGCAGGTTCGTCGCGCTGAACTACGTGCTCACCGTCTACGGCATCTGGTACTCCTCCAGCCTGTTCGAGGAGAACGGCTGGGAGGTGCCCACGTCCTGGCAGGATCTGAAGGCTCTGGGCGCCGCGGCGAAGGAGAAGGGCAAGTACCTGTTCCTGTGGGGCAAGGAGGCCGCGACCTACTACAACACGATGGTCGTGGACTCCGCCGTCATCCAGGCCGGCGATGACTTCCGCATCCCGTTCGAGAACCTCGACCCGAAGGCCTGGTCGCACCCCGCCATCCAGAGCATCCTCGAGATCCTGCACGACCTCATCGCATCCGGGTACATGAAGCCCGGCGGCGGCGGCACGCAGTTCACCCAGGCGCAGTCGCAGTGGAGCCTGGACCAGGCGGCGCTGCTGTATCCGTCGGGCTCGTGGATCGAGAACGAGATGAAGAAGACGACCAAGGACGGCTTCGCGATGAAGGGCTTCGCGGAGCTGCCCCTCGACGGCAACCAGACCACCCCGAAGGGCACCATGCGCTCCGAGGCGGGCGAGCCGTTCATCGTCCCCAAGTCGGCCAAGAACCCGGCCGGCGGCAAGGAGCTGCTGCGCACGATGCTCTCGAAGGAGTCCGCTCAGGCGTTCGCCAAGGCGAAGCTCGCTCCGACGATCGTCAAGGACACGGTTCCGGCCGACGGCTACGGCTCGTCCGCGCTCGTGTCGCAGTCGGAGATGCTCGCGGCCGCCGGGTCGAACGTGTTCACCATCAAGTCGACCAACCTGTACGGGATGAACTCCGACCAGCTGCCGATCTGGAACTCGTTCCTGGCCGGCGGGATGTCGGTCGCCGAGCTGACCAAGCAGCTGCAGGCGATCGTCGACAAGGTGCGTGAGGACGACTCCATCAAGAAGATCGAGATCAAGTGAGCTATTCCACCGTCAGCGGTGGACCGGGGCTCGAGACGGCCGCGGTCACTGCGGCCAAGGCGGGGCGGCGCATGCCGCCCCGCCTTGGCGGGCGAAAGCTGACCTTCGACTTCGTCTCGTTCGTGGCGGTCTTCCTCGTCGTGCCGCTCGCGATCTTCCTCGTCTTCGTGATCTCCCCGTTCGCCCAGGCGCTCTACTACGCCATGACGAACTGGACCGGCTTCTCCCCGAACATGGACTTCATCGGCTTCGCCAACTACGTGAAGCTGTTCAACGACTCCATCTTCCGGCAGGCGATGCTCAACAACGTGGTGCTGGCGCTGATCGTCCCGCTGATCACGATCGTCATCGCCCTGATCTTCGCGAGCATGATCACCGTGGGCGGCCCCAGCCACGGTCAGGTGCGCGGCCTGCGCGGCTCCAGCTTCTACCGCGTCATCTCCTTCTTCCCGTACGTGATCCCGGCGATCGTCATCGCGATCCTGTGGAGCATGATCTACTCGCCGACCGGCCTGCTCAACGGAGGGCTGGGAGCGATCGGCCTGGACACGAAGGAGTTCGCCTGGCTCGGCGACGAGCGCACGGCGATGGGCGCGACGATCTTCGTGATCGTGTGGAGCATGGTCGGGTTCTACATGATCCTGTTCATCGCCGCCATCAAGGGCATCCCCGCCGAGACGCTGGAAGCGGCCCGCATCGACGGCGCCGGACGGTTCCGCACCGTCACCTCGATCCTGCTGCCGCAGATGCGCGACAACGTGCAGACCGCATACATCTATCTGGGCATCATGGCGCTGGACGCCTTCGTGTACATGGCGGGACTGAACTCGACCGGAGGCCCCGGCAACAGCACGCTCGTGATGAGCCAGTACCTGTTCCGCACGGCATTCGAGAAGGGCCAATTCGGCCTGGCGACGGCCATGGGCGTGGTCCTCGCCGTGATCACGCTGCTGTTCGCCGCGCTCATCATCGGCGTCTTCCGCCTCATCGGCGGCAAGGATGAAGGAGGACGCGCATGAGCGTCGACACGCGCGCCGCCGTCACGATCGACAGCCGCTCGAGATCCACCCGGTCCGTCCACCGCCCCAAGTCCTCCGCCGGCGACCGTGCCGTCGGGGCCACCTCCCACGTGCTGATGGCCCTGTGGTCGCTCGTGGTGATCCTGCCGATGATCTGGACGCTGATCGGCTCGTTCAAGACGACGAAGGAGATCTTCGCGTCTCCGTTCGGCCTTCCGGCGAACTGGAACTTCGACAACTACGTCAGCGCCTGGATCGACAACAGCTTCGGCCGGATGTTCCTGAACACCGTGATCGTGGTCGGCGTCGCGCTGGTGCTCGTGATGATCCTGGGCGCCATGTGCGCCTACGTGCTCGCGCGGTTCTCGCTCCCGGGCAACAGGGTCATCTACTACCTGATGCTGGCCGGGCTCACGTTCCCGGTGTTCCTCGCCATCGTGCCGCTGTTCATGATCCTGCGGAACATGCAGCTGCTGAACACGCTGCAGGGCCTGATCATCACGTATGTGGCGTTCGCCCTGCCGTTCACGGTGTTCTTCCTGTTCTCGTTCTTCAAGTCGCTGCCGTACGAGATCCAGGAGGCCGCCTACGTGGACGGCGCCAGCGAATGGCGCACCTTCTTCCAGGTGATGCTGCCGATGGCCAAGCCCGGCATGGCCGCGGTCGCGATCATGAACTTCCTGGGGCTGTGGAACCAGTTCCTGCTGCCGATCTCGCTGAACACCAGCACGGAGAACTACGTGCTGTCGCAGGGCATGGCCGCGTACGCGTCGTCGGCGGGCTACGCGCTGGACTTCGGGCAGATGTTCGCCGCGGTGATGATCACGATCATCCCGGTGCTGATCGTCTACATCCTGTTCCAGCGCCAGCTGCAGGGCTCCGTGTCGCAGGGCACGTCCAAGTAGCGGCGATCCGCGTCGCCGGAGGGTCCGGTTCCCGCAAGGGTCCGGGCCCTCCGGCATCCGGAATTCGCATCCGAGAGAACATGACCTACTCTTCTTCCATGACCCTGCGCCGGCCGACCCGCCGGCGCCGCACGGCACTGATGATCGTGAGCGCGCTGGCCGTCGCCCTCACCGTGCTGCTCGGCGTGACGCGACCGTGGGTGCCGCCCGCCGAGACCGCCCCGATCGCGGCGGCGGAGAACGGCGTCTCGCCGGCGCCGCTGGTGCTGCCCGAGCACCCGAAGGTGCTCGTCTTCGGCGACTCGTGGACCTACGGCTCCGCCGCCACTCCGCCCACCGCGGGCTACGCGTACCTGCTCGCGGACCTCATCGACGGCACGACCGTGGTGGACGGCGTGCGCGGCAGCGGCTACCTGAAGCCGGGAATCGACGGACCCGACTACAGGACCCGGATCGACGCGCTCGACGCGTCGATCGACCCCGACCTGATCATCATCCAGGGCTCCATCAACGACCGGCGAGAGAATGCCGCGGCCTTTCCCGCCGCCGTGGACGCCACCTGGAACGCACTGACCGAGAAGTTCCCGGAGGTGCCGATCGTGGTGCTGGGCCCCGCCCCGCACATCCTGCCCGTCGGTGCGTCGACGGCGCGGATCGACCGCGCTCTCGCGCAGCTGGCCGCCCAGCGCGCCTGGTGGTACATCTCTCCCGTGCAGGACCACTGGATCACGCCCGAGAACTACCTGCAGCTGATCGATGTGGAGACCGGGCGCCGCCACCCCTCCAACGCCGGGCACGAGTACCTCGCGCAGAGGGTGCATCAGGCGCTGGAGCGCTTCAGCACGGCCCCGGTCACCGCCGCCGACGGGACCCGTCCGAAGCCGGCGAAGTAGCCGCGGGGTACTCCACCGCGCCGTCGCGGACGACCGCCCCCGGCGTGAGCTGGGCGTCGGCCACGCGGCCGTCCGGCATGAGATGTCCGACGCGGATGCCACGGGCCAGCAGCCCGTCGGCGATGAGACGGCGGTGGCAGCGCCACCAGACCGCCTCCGAGCACATCACCGCCGGCGGATGCCGCGGATCAGCCTGTGCGATGAGCTCGTCCAGCCCGCGCGCGAACTCGGCACCCAGCGCGTAGTCGGCGTAGTTGTGGAAGCTGCGGTTGCGCCACAGGGCGTTCACCGCATCGGGAACATCACGCTGCAGCGGGCGGCGTCCGGTCAGTTCGGCGGCGTGCCGGTAGCGGATGCCGGCCGTCCCCAGGCTGGCATCGAGCTCGTCCTGGTCGAACCACGGGTACCGGCTCGAGCCCGGGAGCCGCCGCACATCCACGATCATCCCCACGGCGGCGTTCTGCAGCAGCGTCAGGAACGCGTCCAGCGGATGCGTGGAATGCCCGACCGTGAGGATCGCCGGATCAGTCATCGACGAGCTTCAGCGCGCTGCCCTTGTGCGCGGCGACGTGGTCGCTCCTGTCGCTGGTGATCTCGTACTGCGGATCGTCGTCGCTCGCGCGGCGGGTGTGGCCCTTGTAGTCGAAGTCGGCGGTGTGCACCTTCGAGATGCGGCCGCTGACGTGTCCGGCTTCGGAATTCCAGGTGACGTGATCGCCCACCTCGAACCTCTCGGTCATCTTGCTCTCCTCTCGCTGTACGCGTGCATGCTCGCGCGGTCGGGAGACGCGGACCACCGGGTTGACAGACGCGCAGGGACGGCTCTGCGGGCGGTGTGCAGCGATCGAAGGTGCGGAACGCATGAGGGGCCGCCTCCAGGCGGCCCCTCATGCGTTCGTCTGTGCCCCCGACAGGAGTCGAACCTGCGACCTACGGTACCGGAAACCGGCGCTCTATCCACTGAGCTACGGAGGCGAACTCATCGAGCCTATCAGTTTCGATTGGCCGTTCCGCGCACCCGGGGAGGCCGTCCCGGCCCCGGGATCCAGGCGATCCCGGTGCCGGCCGCGATCGTGGTCGGCAGGCGATCAGCATCCCGGTTCTCCTGTGCCGTCGCGAGGGTCGCAGGCGTTCAGACGAGGAAGAACGGCAGCAGCCCGGGGTTGTGCGCGTGCACGAGCACGGCGAACACGACGGCGTCGAACAGCAGGTGCACGGTGACCACGTACGCCAGGGAGTGGGTGCGCAGGAAGATCCAGCCCTGCAGCAGTGCGAACGGGATGGTGAGCGCAGGACCCCAGGCGCGGTAGCCGAGCTCCCACAGGAACGACACGAACACGACCGTCTGCAGGACGTTCGCGAGCAGATCCGGGAAGTGCCGCCGCAGCAGCGCGAACACCGTGCAGATGAAGAAGAGCTCGTCCCAGATGCCCACGGCGCCCACACCGACGAAGAGGCGGCCGATGAGTTCGGGCGTGTCGACGACGGGCCAGTTCTGATACACACCGCTGGAGATGAAGTAGTACGGCAGGATCAGCCAGCCGAGCACCAGCACCGCGATCAGCCAGGCCCACTGCCAGCGCGTCCAGCGGCGGTGCGTGCGCCAGGGGAACGAGATCGCGCGGTCGCGGAAGACGAACCGCGACACCAGGTACGGCACGAGCACGGCGCCGCCGAGGGCCAGGGTGAAGCGCAGCATGGCGAGGTCGTCGAGCTGCGCCTCCAGCGAGATAGCGTGCACGATCAGCATCCCGACGGCGATCAGTGCGAGGTCGCGCGTGAGCGACGGCATCCGCTTCTCCCCGATCACCCAGGTCGGCCGGTGCCCCACCGTGACCGTCGCGGCCTGCGGCGCCCGGCGCTCGACGAGCGCCGCCGACCCGACACCGGCGGCGATCAGCACCCACCCCGCCCAGGACCAGCCGAGCACGAAGAATGCGGGTGCCGCCAGGCACACCAGAACGGCCGGGCCCAGCCCTCGCCAGGCGGCGGAGCTCACGCCCGCGACACCCTGCGGTAGGTCAGATCGCGGATGTCGCGCCCCTTGGCGATGCCCTTGCGCTCGAAGGCGGTCATCACGCGACCGTCGAAGCGCTCGGCCCACTCTCCGTCGAAGACCCGCTCGAACTCGGGGGCCTCGTCGAGCACCTCGCGCATCTGCAGCGCGTAGTCCTCCCAGTCGGTCGCCAGGCGCAGCATCCCACCCTCGCCGAGCGCCCGCGCGACTGTCGCCGGGAACCCCGGCCGCACGAGGCGACGCTTGTTGTGGCGCGACTTGTGCCACGGGTCGGGGAAGAAGATCCACACCTCTGATGCCGCGCCCTCCGGCAGGTACGTCGACAGCACCTCGGGCGCGTTCGCCTCCACGAGGCGCAGATTGCGGGCATCCTCACGATCCGCGTCGAGCATCGTCCTGGCGAGTCCGGCTCGGAACACCTCGACGGCCAGGAAGTCGTCATCGGGACGCGACGACGCCGCCGAGACGATCGCGTGCCCCTGGCCCGACCCGATCTCGACGATCAGCGGCGCGGTGCGGCCGTACACGGATGCCACATCGAGCCGGGCATCCGGATGCACCGAGGTGAACGCCACATCGCGCGGCACGTCGATCAGGTAGAACGGCGCGAGCTCCTCGAAGGCCCGTTCCTGGCCCTCAGACATCCGGCCGCTGCGACGGACGAACGAGACCGGCTCGTCACGGAAGGTGCGGGGTTCTGGCATCCCTCCAGGGTACCGGGGCGCTTCACCAGGCTCAGCGACCCGGGGCAGGGCGCTTCGACAGGCTCAGCGACCCAGGCCAGCCAGGACGACTCAGCGCTGTGCGGGGGCGGTGACGAAGTCGATCAGCTCCTCCACGCGCCCGAGCAGCGCCGGCTCGAGGTCGCGGAAAGTGGTCACCCTGGACAGGATGCGCTGCCACGCCCGCGCGATGTCGGCCTGATCCTCGGCTGGCCAGCCGAACGCGCGGCAGATCCCGGTCTTCCAGTCGGTGCCGCGCGGGATCTGCGGCCAGGCGCGGATGCCCATGGCAGCGGGTGTCACGCACTGCCAGACGTCGATGTACGGGTGACCGACTACCTTGAGATGCCTCCCGTGCGGGCCGCGCAGGATCTGCTCGACCATCCGGGTCTCCTTCGATCCCGGCACCAGGTGGTCGACCAGCACGCCGTAGCGGCGGGTCGCGTTCGGCGGCGCCTCGGCCAGCAGCTCGTCGAGTAGGTCGATGCCCTGCAGGTACTCGACCACGACGCCCTCGACCCGCAGGTCGGCGCCCCACACCTTCTCCACGAGCTCGGCGTCATGCCGGCCCTCCACCAGGATGCGGCTGGGCAGCGCGACCTTCGCGCGGTCGTCCGCGACGACGAAGGAGCCGGATGCCGTGCGCCGGGTGCCCTGCTGCTTCGCGGCCGGTGCCACGAGCCGCACGGGCTTCCCCTCCACGAGGAATCCGCCGCCCATCGGGAAGCTGCGGCGGCGCCCCTTCCAGTCCTCCAGCTCGACCATCCCGGCCTCGACACGGGTGATCGCGCCGCAGTAGCCGTCCGTCGCGACCTCGACGACGAGATCCTTCACGGCGGGCACGTCGCTCGCCTTCGTGAAGCCGCGCTCCCGCCAACCCGCCGCGAGCACATCGCTGCCGTACCTGTCGTCCATGCCCTCCAGCGTATGCGTCTGCGCGGAGAGCGAACGGGCAGACGCGAGCGGACGCTGTCGCGTGTCGGCCGCTGTGCATAGACTCGTCGCATGGGGGCACGGCTGCCGTTCGGAGGGAACACTATGCGCAAACGGTCGCTGGCGTGGGTCGCCGTGCTGCTGGGGGTGATCCTCGGCGGGTTCTCGCTGAGTGCAGCCTCCGCGACGGATCCGGGGCCGCTGACCGGGGAGGGCAATGTCACCGACGTCAGCGGAGTGCTCACCGACCAGCAGGTCTCGGCCGCCGACGCGCGGCTGTCGAAGCTGAGGGACGACACCGGCCTGGACCTGTTCGTGGTCTTCGTCCCCCAGTTCACCGGTGCCGACGGCGACACCGACTGGGTCGCGCGGACGGCTGCGGGCAATGGCTTCAACGACCATTCTCAGTACCTCATCGGCATCGCGACGGAGGGCCGGTCGTTCGCCATCGCGGGGCCGAAGCAGGGCGGCCTGATCTCAGCCTCCGACCGCACGCGGATCACCGATGCGATGCTGCCCGCGCTGCGCAACAGCGATTGGGTCGGCTCGATCGACGCCGCAGCCGATCAGGTGCAGGAGATGCTCGTCGACGGTCCCGCGCGCACCGCGCTGGGGTGGACGGTGTTCGGCATCATCGTGCTGCTCGCAGTGGTCGTGCTCGTCATCGTGCTGCTGGTGCGCCGGGCGCGCAAGCACGCGGCGGAGCGCGCGAAGCGCGAGGCCGAGCTCGCAGAGGTCGCGCAGCAGGCGAACATCGCGCTCGTGCGCACGGACGATCTGGTGCGCTCCAGTGAGCAGGAGCTGGAGTACGCCCGTGCCCAGTTCGGCGACGAGGTGATCGGCGACTTCGTCACCGCTCTGCAGACCTCTCGCACGAACCTCGACGAGGCCTTCTCCCTGCAGCAGAAGCTCGATGACGAGATCCCCGACACCGATCAGCAGAGGCTGGAGTGGTCGCAGCGGATCCTGGAGCTGTGCTCGGAGTCGACGAAAGTGCTCGAGGAGCGCAAGGCCGACTTCGATGAACTGCGCAAGCTCGAGCAGAACGCCCCCGCCGCGCTGGACAACGTGCGCCTGCTCCGCGCCGCGGCGGGCGCCGAGGTGGACCGGGCCGAGCAGATCCTCGCCGCGCTCACCTCGTCCTACTCCGCGGCCGCAGTGTCGGCCGTCGTCGACAACCCTGCGCACGCGCGATCGCGCCTCACCTTCACCGACGCCCAGATCCAGGCGGCCGACGGCTTCATCGCCCAGGGCGAGACCGGCGACGCGGCGGTGGCGGTGCGTGCGGCCGAGGGCGCCGTGCAACAGGCCACACAGCTGGAGGACGCGGTCGAGCAGCTGCAGACCGACCTCAGGGATGCCGATGATCGTGCCGCCGCACTCATCGCCGAGCTCAGCAGCGACGTGCAGACCGCCCGCGCGCTGCCCGACTCGCAGGGCGCGGTCACCCAGGCCGTCACGGCCACGGAGCAGGGAATCCGCCAGGCGCAGAGCGTGCTCGGCTCCTCGGGGCGCGATCCGCTCCAGGCGCTGCGGGTGCTCGAGGCGGCGAACGTCGCGATCGACGGCGTGATCGCACGCGTACGCGACGAGCAGGCGAGGCTCCAGCGCGCCGCGGCGATGCTCGGCGATGCCATGCGGCGCGCCCAGGCGCAGATCTCCGCGGCCGAGAGATACATATCGGCCCGCCGCGGCTCGATCATGTCCACTGCCCGCACCCGGCTCTCCGAGGCGCAGGGGATCCTGGGCCAGGCCCAGGCGCTCGCGCAGTCCGACCCCGTGCGCGCGCTCTCACTCGCCCAGCGCTCCGACTCCCTCGCCGCCGAGGCGCTGCGCCTCGCCCAGAACGACTACGGCGGATGGAACGGCGGGGGTGACGACACGCTGGGCGCGCTGCTGGGAGGCATCCTCATCGGGCAGTCGAGCAGTCACCACGGCGGTGGCTGGGGCGGCGGCGGAATGTTCGGCGGCGGAGGAGGCGGCGGCATCTTCGGCGGCGGAGGCGGCGGCATCAGCGGGAGCGGCGGAGGCTTCTTCGGCGGCGGCGGTGGCGGAGGAGGCGGCTTCTCCGTCGGCGGCTTCGGCGGCGGCGGAGGCGGGTTCTCCGGAAGCAGCGGAGGCCACTTCTGACCGGCATCCGTCCCAGACCGCCGACTCCTCACCCCGACCGCTAATCTGACCAGACACGTACACGGCAAGACACCCATCCGAGAAGAAAAAGGAACCACACCATGGCCAAGGAATCCATCTTCGGACGCATCTCCACGCTCGTCCGTGCCAACATCAACGCGCTCCTCGACCAGGCCGAGGATCCGCAGAAGATGATCGACCAGCTGGTCCGCGACTTCACCAACAACATCGCGGACGCCGAGTCGGCCATCGCCGAGACCATCGGCAACCTGCGCCTTCTCGAGCGCGACCACGAGGAGGACGTGCAGTCCGCCAAGGAGTGGGGCAACAAGGCGATCGCCGCCAGCCGCAAGGCCGACGAGCTGCGCGCCGCAGGCAGCACCGCCGACGCGGACAAGTTCGACAGTCTCGCCAAGATCGCGCTCCAGCGTCAGATCAGCTCCGAGCGCGAGGCCAAGGCCGCCGAGCCGCAGATCGATGCGCAGACCGAGATCGTCGAGAAGCTCAAGTCGGGCCTGAACGGCATGAAGGAGAAGCTGGGCGACCTGAAGAACAAGCGCAGCGAGCTGCTCGCCCGCGCGAAGGTGGCCGAGGCCCAGACGAAGGTGCAGGACGCGATCGGCTCCATCAACGTGATGGACCCGACCAGCGAGCTGGGCCGCTTCGAGGACAAGATCCGCCGCCAGGAGGCCATCGCCCAGGGCAAGGCCGAGATCGCGGCGTCCTCGCTCGACGCGCAGTTCGAGAGCCTGGAGGACCTCGGCGAGCTCACCGAGGTCGAGGCCCGGCTCGCCGAGCTCAAGGCCGGCAAGGCACCGGCCGCCATCGAAGCAGAGTGACCCGAGGGGCGGATGCCGCACTCCCGGCATCCGCCCCCATCCCCCGAACGACAGAGATGACCCGATTCCTCATCGTCCCGCAGTGGCAGGGCTCGCCGTCGGCGCGCGCGATGCTCCTGGTCGACGGCGCCTCCGCGATCGCCGGCGACCTGCCGCGCAGGCAGACCACGATGCTGGACGTGCCGCTCGAGGCGGGCGAAGCCCTCGGCACCGACGTGCGCCGGCTCAGCTCGCTGCGGCGCGTGCGCGAACTGGTCGCCGAGCACCTGCACGCCGAGCACCCGGGCGACGCCGATGAGCAGCTGGTCGTCATCGGCGGCGACTGCAGCGTGACCGTGGCCGCGCTCTCGGCCGTGGACACCTCCGACCTCGCGGTGCTGTGGTGCGACGCGCATCCGGATCTGAACGATCCGAGCTCCTCGCCGTCCGGCGCCTTCTCCGGCATGGCGCTGGCAGCCATCCTCGGGGACGGCGAACCGCAGCTGGCGCTGCAGCCTGGCGTCCCCGCCGAGCGGGTCGTGCTGCTCGGCGCACGCAGCGTCGACGCGAGCGAGCGCTCCCGGCTCGGCGCGGTCCGCACGATCAGCGCGGATGACGCCGAGGATCCGGATGCCGTCGTCGCGGCCGTGCGCGCCACCGGCGCAGCGCGGGTGTGGGTGCACATCGACGTCGACGTGATCGATCCGTCCGAGCTGGAGGGCGTGTCCGATGCCGAGCCGTTCGGCGTGCGCGCGGCGGCACTGGCCGCAGCCGTCAGGCAGCTGCGCGAGCACCTTCCGCTGGCGGGAGCGACGATCGCGGGCTTCGCACCGCGCACTCCCCTGGATGCCGTGCGCGACCTGGGCGTGATCCTGCGCCTGATCGGATCCGTGGCGTGAAGGAGCGCAGGAGCGAGGACTGGCGGCTCGCCGCCGCGCACGCGCTGCAGCGCGGGCGGCGCTTCGACCGCGGGATCCCGGCGTTCCTGCTGCGCTCCCCCATCAGCCGGGTCGGCTACTGGTGGGGCACAGCCGTCGGCTGGGTCTGGGGTTCGCTCTGGAGCACCGGCGCCGTCGAGCGCCGCGCGGGGCTGTGGGTGTTCCGCGGTCTGCCAGGCTGGGCGTACGGACGCGGCGGCGTGTGCGTGGGCGGATGCTACCTGACCGGCGACGCCAGTCCCTCCGACGCCGTACTGCGCCACGAGGGCGTGCACAAGCAGCAGTGGCTGCGCTACGGGTTCCTCATGCCCGTGCTGTACCTGCTCGCCGGGCGCAACGCGCTGCGCAACCGGTTCGAGATCGAGGCCGGGCTGGAGGACGGCGGCTACGTGCGCGGGTGATGGCTCGCCTCGCCCTCACGAGCGCGCGAGTCAGAAGCGGGCGATGCCGTAGCGCGCAGGCGTGCGGATCGCAGCCGCGTCGATCTCGAGGCGCCGCGTGAGGTGCTCGGCGATGTCGGCGGTGCTGACATAGTCGCCGAGCAGCACGACCTCGGTGCGCAGCGCGCCCTCCGACTCGTCGCACAGCATCTCGTCGGCCCAGGCGACGGCGGCGCGGGTCAGCGCGACGCCAGCGGCGCGGCGCACGCCGTCACGTCGCTTGCGGGGCAGCCAGGTGACGGTCATCCGTGCCGGCGCGCTCACGGTGCCGATGTGATCGGCATCGGGAACCTCGATGAACACGCGACCCACCGCGCACAGCGGCAGAGTCGTCAGCAGGATCTGCAGGTCAGTCAGCGAGTGCTCGTCGGCGGTGATCAGGTGCTGCACGCGCGGACGACGGGATGCCCGGCGTGCGGCGCGTGCGCCTGCAGACGTCTCGACCGTGCTCATGATGAGACCATCGTAGCACCGATGTAGGGTTGCCTTACCTATGTCGACGCGCGCTCCAGTGCGCCGAGCCCCGGATCATGCGACGAGCGCGTCGGCCAGCGCATTCAGTTCCGCCTGCGACAGCCCGGCCGCTCGCAGGTATGCCGCTGTGGAGCCATGGCTGCGGTCCAGCCCATCGAGGAGTCCCGCCATCACCGGCGCGGGCGACTCGGTGGCCAGCTGGATCGCATTGCGCGCATCCGGCATGTGCGCTCGGAAGTAGCGCGCGATCGCGCGGTTGCGCTCCTCGGGCAGCTGCGAGGCGGTGAGCGCGTAGTCGGCGACCACGGCATCCCGATCCGCCCCGATCGCGCTCAGCGCCAGCGCGACGACCACACCGGTGCGGTCCTTGCCCACGGTGCAGTGCACCAGCACCGGGTCCCCCGCCGCGATCACCCGGACGGCGTCGACCAGGCGAGCCGAGCAGTCGTCGACCAGGTGACGGTACATTCCCGCGAGATCGAGGTCCTGCTCGAAGAACGACCCGACCGACCCCAGGAACAGCGGCACGCGCGTCGTGGGAACCCCGCGCAGCATCGACGGCTCGGAACTCACCTCGGTGTCATCGCGCAGATCCAGTACGCGTCGCACGCGGCCGCCCAGCAGCTCCTGGCCCTCGGGGCTCAATGCTGCGAGGTGACCCGACCGGAGCAGCATCCCGGAGCGCACTCGGCCGGAGCCGACGGGAATGCCGCCGACGTCTCGCAGGTTGTTCACGCCGGGGATCCGAATGACCGTCACCGTTCCAGCCTAAGCGAGCGCCGTCATTCACCCGCACCTGCAGATCGACAAGCACACACCGCAGATCATGAGCAGACGCACAGGCATCGAGCGAATGTTACTTGTCATACTGATCTCGCATTTCCTGTGATCCTCCTCCCGATAGGAGAATATCGCCGTGACCGAAGACTCCAGCGAGTTCCGCTACCTGCCGGCGCAGGCGAGCGACCTCGGCATCGCCGTCCCACGCGCCGAACGGGTCCGGCTGCCCCTGGCCGATGGGCGGATGCTAAGCGCACTGCGCTTCGGAGACGGCGACCCCGAGGTCACCCTGCTGCACGGCGCCGGACTGAACGCGCACACGTGGGACACCGTGCAGCTGCTGCTGTCCCGTCCCGCTCTGGCGATCGACCTGGCCGGTCACGGCGACTCGTCGTGGCGAGTGGATCTGGACTACTCCCCCGCCGCGCTCGCTGACGACGTCGCCGCCGCCGTCGCCGCGTGGACGCGCGCGCCGCAGGTGCTGGTCGGGCACTCGCTGGGCGGACTGACGGCGGCCACCGTCGCCGCACGGCATCCGGAACTGGTGCGCGAGCTGATCCTGGTCGACATCGTCCCCGGGATGGACACGGATGCCGCACCGGCGATCCTGCGCGAGTTCTACCGCGTCACCGACTTCGCCTCCCGCGAGGAGGCGACGGACCGCGCTCAGGAGTTCGGCTTCGGGGGCACTCGGGCCGACACCGAGCGCGGCGTCTTCTTCAACACGCGCGTGCGCGAGGACGGCCGCGTGGAGTGGAAGCATCACTTCGCGCACATCATCGGACACGCCTTCGACGCGCTGAACGGCGCGAAGCGCGCCGCCGGGGCACCCGACCCGTGGGCGGATCTGCTCGCAGTCGCCGCCCCCGTCACGCTCGTGCGCGGCGCGCGCGGCTTCCTGCACGACTCCGACGCGGCCTCGTTCGCCCGGCAGCTGCCCGCCGCCGCGACGATCGTCGTCGACGCCGGCCACAACGTGCAGGAGACCGATCCGGCATCCCTCGCCTCGACCATCACCGATGCACTGAACCGACCTTCCCACTGACCGACTGACCCGACGCCCGCTCCGCCCGAACGGAGCCGCTCAGCACCCTTCACGAGAGGACACTCCTTGTCTCCCATCCGCAGCACGCGCCGATCCGCACGCCTGGCGGCGGTCGGCATCCTCGCCGTCGGCGCCCTGATCCTGACCGCTTGCGGCGGCTCGTCCGCGCCGAAGCCGGCTGTCACGGGCAAGGCCGACCCGAACGCCGAGCTGACCGTCGGTCTCGTGCTCGAGCCGACCAACCTCGACATCCGGCACACCAGCGGCGCCGCTCTGGAGCAGGTGCTGATCGACAACATCTACGAGGGCCTCGTCAGCCGCACGCAGGACAACGAGATCGAGGATCGCCTGGCCGCCTCGCACGAGGTGTCGCCCGACGGACTCACCTACACGTTCACGCTCAACGAGGGCATCACCTTCCACGACGGCACAGCGCTGACGTCTGCCGACGTGGTCTCGTCCTATCAGACCGTGAAGGCCGACGCGACGGTACAGGGCAACTCCGAGTTCGCCGGCGTCGCTGCGATCACCGCCCCCGATCCTGCCACCGTGGAGATCACGCTGAGCGAGTCCGACCAGAACTTCCTGTTCAACCTCACCGGACCTGCGGGGCTGGTGTTCAAGACCGGCGACACCACCGATCTGAAGACCGCCGAGAACGGCACCGGGCCGTTCACGCTCCAGCGCTGGGCGAAGGGCAGCGCCATCACCTTCGCGCGCAACGACGACTACTGGGGCGAGAAGGCGACGATCGCCGAGGTCACGTTCCAGTACATCCCCGACTTCACCGCCGGAGTGAACGCCGCGATGGACGGCAGCGTCGACGTGCTCACCGCGGTCGACCCGAACCTGGTCTCGCAGTTGGAGGACAGCGGCGAGTTCACGATCACCACCGGCCGCACCACCGACAAGGCCACGCTCGCCTTCAACAACGCGAAGGCGCCGTTCGACGACAAGCGCGTGCGCAGGGCGCTGCGGCTGGCGATCGACCATGAGGCGCTCGTCGAGGCCGTCGGAGCGGGCCAGACCCAGTACGGCCCGATCCCCGAGCTCGATCCGGGGTACGAGGATCTCTCCGAGCTGACCCCGTACGATCCCGACGAGGCAAGGAAGCTGCTGAAGGAGGCCGGCGCGTCCGACCTCGACCTGACGCTCACGATCCCGTCGTTCTACGGCACCACGGTGGCGCAGGTGCTGGTCTCCGACTTCGCGAAGGTGGGCGTGTCGCTCGAGGTCGACCGCGTCGAGTTCGCCACCTGGCTCGAGGACGTCTACAAGAACCACGACTACGAGCTGAGCTTCGTGCTGCATGTCGAACCGCGCGACTTCGGCAACTGGGCGAACCCGGACTACTACTTCGGCTACGACAACGCCGAGGTGCAGGACCTGTACGCCCAGTCGCAGCTCGAGCTCGACCCGGCCGCGTCCGCCGAGCTGCTCGAGAAGGCCGCCCGCATCGTCGCTCAGGACGACGCCGCCGACTGGCTGTACACCGGTGAGACCCTCACGGCGCTCAGCGCGGGCGTGCAGGGCTTCCCGAAGGACTCGATCAACTCGCGCATCGACCTCGCCGGCGTCACCAAGACCGCTGACTGACAGATGCTCCGCTACGCGCTCACCCGAGGAGCCCTGCTCATCGCAGGGCTCCTCGTGTCGAGCGTGATCATCTTCTTCACGCTGCGCGTGTTCCCCGGCGACGTCGCCCAGCTCATCGCCGGAACTCAGGCGAGCCCCGAGCAGGTGGAGGCGATCCGGCAGTCGCTGGGCCTGGACAGGCCGCTGCCTGCGCAGTACGCCGACTGGCTCGGCGGGCTGCTGCACGGCGACCTGGGCACCTCCCAGCTCAGCGGGGCCTCGGTGGGCGCCGAACTCGCGGAGAAGGCCAGGGTGACCTGGCCGCTGGCGCTGATGTCCATGGTGATCGCGATGCTGATCGCCGCCCCCTTCGGCGTGATCTCCGCGTTGCTTCGGGGGCGCGCCGGCGGCACGGGCATGAGCGTCGCCGCGCAGGCGGTCGCCGCAGTCCCGGTGATCTGGGCTGGGATGATGCTGGTCGTCGTCTTCGCGCACTGGCTGGGCTGGCTGCCCGCTCAGGGGTTCCCGCGCACGGGGTGGTCGACGCCGGCCAAGGCCTTCGAATCGCTGCTGCTGCCGGCGCTGACCATCGGCATCGTCGAGGGCGCCATGCTCATGCGCTTCGTCCGCAGCGCCACGCTGCAGGCCGCGGGGCAGGACTTCGTCCGCACCGCCGCGGCCAAGGGCCTCACTCGCCGTCAGGCGCTGATCCGTCACGGCATCCCCGCCGTCGGGCTCTCGATCGTGACCGTACTGGGCGTGCAGGTGGCCGGGATCATCGTGGGCTCGGTGGTGATCGAGCAGCTGTTCACCCTGCCCGGCATCGGGCGGATGCTGGTCACAGACGTCGGCACCCGCGATCTGGTGAAGGTGCAGAGCGAGCTGCTCGTGCTGACCGGTTTCGTGCTGGTGATCGGCTTCCTCGTCGACCTGCTGCATCACGCGATCGACCCCCGACAGCGCGAGGAGGCGGTCTGATGCCCCGCTGGCTCCGTGCCCTGCTCTCGTCCGCCACCGGGCTGTTCGGCGTGATCGTGGTGCTGCTGATCGCGGTGATCGCACTCGTCTCGGTGTTCTGGACGCCGTTCGACCCGATGCTCTCCGACATCCGCGGGCGCTGGGCCGCGCCGGGGCTGCCGCATCTGCTGGGCACCGATGGCACCGGGCGCGACATCCTCAGCCTGATCATGGCCGGAGCCCGCACGACCCTCTTCGTCGCGGTGGGCTCCGGGATCGTGGCCACCGTGGTCGGCGTCGTCCTCGCCGCCCTCGGTGCGCTGACGGCGCGCTGGGTGCGCGAGACCGTCGCCGTACTCGTGGACATCCTCATCGCCTTCCCCGTGCTGATCATCGCTATGATGATCTCCGCCGTCTGGGGCGGATCGCTGTGGGTCGTGGTGTTCTCGGTGGGAATCGGGTTCGGCGTCAGCATCGCCCGCGTCACCCGCCCCGAGCTGCGCCGCGTGCAGCGCAGCGACTTCGTCACCGCGGCACGCGCCAACGGGCTGACCACGGGGCAGAACCTCCTGCGGCACCTGCTGCCGAACGTGGCGCCGGTGTTCATCGTGCAGCTGTCCTGGTCGATGGCGGTAGCCGTGCTCGCCGAGGCGGGGCTGTCCTACCTCGGCTTCGGTGCGACGCTCACCGAAGCCTCCTGGGGCACGCTGCTCGCCGATCTGCAGCGCTACATCGGCGTGCATCCGCTCACCGTCGTCTGGCCCGGACTGGCCATCACGATCACGGTGCTGGGGCTGAACCTGCTCGGCGACGCGCTGCGCGAGGCGACCGACCCGACCCTGAGTCATCGCAGCGCCGAGACCCACGTGCCGGCGGTGGTCGCATGAGCCTCGAGGTGCGGGAGCTGGTGATCGAGATCGACGGCCGCCGTGTCGTGGACGGCGTCTCGTTCACGGTCGCCGACGGCCAGCGCTTCGGGCTGATCGGCGAGTCCGGCTCGGGCAAGTCGCTCACCGCACTGGCCGTGATCGGGCTGCTGCCTGCCGGAGCCGCGGCGAGCGGCAGCATCCGCTGGAACGGAGTCGAGCTGCTCGGAATGCCGGATCGCGAGCTGGCGAAGCTGCGCGGCGACGACATCGGGATGGTGTTCCAGGAGCCGCGCACCGCGCTGAACCCGATCCGCACCGTGGGCCGTCAGATCGCCGAGTCGGTGCGCATCCACGAGCGTATCGGGCGCCGTGAGGCCCGCCAACGGGCCGTCGCCGAGGCGGCTCGCGTGCGGCTGCCCGACCCGGCTGCGGTGATCGACCGCTATCCGCATCAGCTCTCCGGCGGCCAGCGCCAGCGGGTCGCGCTCGCGATGGCGCTCGCGTGCGGTCCGAAGCTGCTCATCGCGGACGAGCCCACCACCGCGCTGGACGTGACGATCCAGGCCGAGGTGCTGAAGCTGCTGCTCTCGCTGGTGGAGGAGCACGGCATGTCCATGGTGTTCATCACGCACGATCTCGCGGTGCTGTCGCAGGTCGCCACGCACGCGGTGGTGCTCGAGCACGGCCGGGTCGTCGAGCAGGGGCCTGTGCGGACGCTGCTGAGCACCCCGGCATCCCCGATCACTCAGGCGCTGCTGCGCGATGCGACCGCGACGCTGTGGCGGCCGGATGCTGAGGGAGGCGCGCGATGAACCTGATCGAGGCGGTCGGACTGAGCCGCTCGTTCCCGCTCCCCCGGCGCACGATGTTCGAGACGCGCCGCACCAGTACTACGCTGCACCCCACCGACCTCGCCATCGACGAGGGCGAGTCCGTCGGCCTGATCGGCGAGTCCGGCTCCGGCAAATCCACGCTCGTGCGGCTGCTGCTCGGGCTGGATCGGCCCACCACCGGACGCGTGGTCGTGGACGGCCGGCAGGTGGATGCTGCAGCACCCGCGCGCTCGCTGCACTGGCTGCGCCGGCAGAGCGGTCTCGTGTTCCAGGATCCGTACGCGTCGCTGGATCCGCGGATGACGGCCGGGCAGATCATCGCGGAGCCGCTGTGGGCGCTGGATGTCCCCGGCGACCACCGCTCCCGCGTGCGGGAGGTGCTCGGGCAGGTGGGGCTGGATGCCGACATGGCGGACCGGCATCCGCACGAGTTCTCGGGAGGGCAGCGTCAGCGCATCGCGATCGCGCGTGCGATCGCGCACCGGCCGCGCATCCTGGTCGGCGACGAGCCGCTGTCCGCGCTCGATGTCACCGTGCGGGCGCAGATCCTCGAGCTGCTGGAGCGCCTGCGGCGCGAGGAGGGGCTCACGCTGATCATGGTCTCGCACGACATCGGCGTGGTGCAGAGCCTCGCCGACACCGTCGCGGTGATGAAGGACGGCCGGATCGTGGAGCGCGGCGGAACGGATGCCGTGCTGAGGCATCCGTCCGAGGAGTACACCCGCCGACTGCTGGCGGCGATCCCGGTCATCCCCGGCAGCTAGAGGGTCTTCTGCAGCAGGAGCACTCCCTGCGGCTCACCGAACTTCTCCCCCACCTCGGTGAGGCGCCCGGCGTCGACGAACCCGGCTCTGCGATGCAGCGCGAGCGACGCGTCGGTGCCGCGATCGGCGATCACGGCGATGATCTGACGCAGACCCGCCTGCCGACAGGCATCCAGGAACTCGGCCAGCAGCGCCCGGCCGATGCCCCGCCCCGCGGCCGAGGGCGCCAGGTAGATCGAGTTCTCGATGGTGAAGCGGTACGCGGACTTGGGCGACCACGGCTGGCCGAGCGCGTACCCGAGGAGCACCCCGCCCTCCTCGGCGATCAGGAAGGGGATGCCGGCACCCGTGATCCGGGCTGCCTTGTCCGCCCAGCCCGCACTCGTGGACTCGACCTCGTCGTAGGTGACGGTGGAGGTGCGCACGTAGTGGTTGTAGATGTCGCGGATCGCGGGCAGATCGGCATGCGTCACCGGCCGGATGCGCAGCGCGTTCACTCCTCGCCCGCCACGCGCCAGTCGACCGGCCGTGCCCCCTGCGATTCCAGCAGCGCGTTGGCGCGGGAGAACGGCTTCGACCCGAAGAAGCCGCGGCTCGCCGACAGCGGGGAGGGGTGCGCCGACTCGATGATCGGCGTGCTGCCGAGCAGGGGCTTCGCGCCCCTGGCATCCGCTCCCCACAGGATCGCGACCAGCGGCTGCTCGCGGGCCACCAGGGTGCGGATCGCGAGCTCCGTGACCTTCTCCCACCCCCAGCCGCGATGCGAGGCGGGCGTGCCCGGCCGCACCGTGAGCACTCTGTTCAGCAGCAGCACGCCCTGGTCGCTCCAGGCGGTCAGGTCGCCGTGCGGGGCGGGCGGGATGCCGAGGTCGTCCTGGCGCTCCCTGTAGATGTTGCCAAGGCTGCGCGGCAGCGGCCGCACGTCGCGGTCGACCGCGAAGGAGAGCCCGATCGGATGTCCGGGCGTCGGGTACGGGTCCTGACCTGTGATCAGCACGCGCACGTCGGCCAGCGGACGCTGGAAGGCTCGCAGCACGTTCGCCCCGGCCGGGAGATAACCGTGACCCGCGGCGCTCTCGGCGCGCAGCCGCTCCCCGAGTTCAGCGATCAGCGGCTGCACGGGCTCGAGGGCGGCGGCCCAGCCGGGATCGATGCGCCCGTCGTGGGCGAGTTCGGCGAGCGTCCGCGGCATCAGTCGACGTCGGTCCGCACGTGCAGCGGCCCGCGGGCCAGCAGGTGCTGGGCGGACTGCGCCACCGGCCGCATCGTGATCAGGTCGAGGTTGACACGCCGCGGCGCGTTCAGCGCGTAGGCGATCACGTCGGCGACGTCCTCGGCCACCAGCGGCTCGTCCACGCCCGAGTACACGGCCTCGGCCGCGACCCGGTCGCCGCCGAGCCGGTTCAGCGTGAACTCCTCGGTGTGCACCATCCCCGGCGCCACCTCGACCACGCGGATGGGCTCGCCGTTCAGCTCCTGCCGGAGCACCTTCACCAGCATCGACTCGGCGGCCTTCGCGGCGTTGTAGCCCGACCCGCCGGGATAGGCGATCTGCGCCGCGGTGGACGTGACGAAGACGGTGTCGGCGTGGCCGCTCTCGTGCGCGGCGCGGCGCAGCAGCGGCAGGATGCCTGCGACCAGACGCTGCGACGAGAGCACGTTCGCGTCGTACATCCACTGCCAGTCCTCGATCGACCCGTTCTCCACGCTGTCCGTGCCGCGCGCGCCGCCTGCCACCTGCACGAGCGCGTGCACCGGGCCGCTGCTTTCCAGCTGGTCGATCAGGGCGCTGACGTCATCGGCATCCGTCAGGTCGCACGTGATCGCCGTCGATCCCGTCTCGGCCGACAGCGTCTCCAGTCTCTCGGCGCGACGCGCGACGCCGACCACGTCCCATCCGCTCGAGCGCAGGGCGCGCACGGTCGCCTCTCCGATACCGGTACTCGCCCCGGTCACCACGGCACGTCTGTTCAGCATGCCTCCACCGTAAGGCCTTTCGAGCGCCGCACTGTGTTATTCCGGCGCCGCACTGTGTTACGTAACATTTCCCGCCGCTTGTCCGGGCGCTCCGGGCATCCGTACTGTCGCAGAAGGGCACCCGCCCGATTACCCGACATCCACGTACCAGGGGAGATTCCCGATGACCGCTGAGAACTGGCGATTCGAGACCAAGCAGATCCACTCGGGCGCAGCTCCCGACCCGGTCACCGGCTCACGTGCCACCCCGATCTACCAGACCACCTCGTACGTGTTCCGCGACACGGAGCACGCGCAGAACCTGTTCTCGCTGGCCGA
Source organism: Microbacterium sp. ARD32 (assembly GCF_031844385.1). Classification (NCBI taxonomy): domain Bacteria; kingdom Bacillati; phylum Actinomycetota; class Actinomycetes; order Micrococcales; family Microbacteriaceae; genus Microbacterium; species Microbacterium sp. ARD32. The sequence goes on along the minus strand of NZ_JAUZVD010000001.1, from coordinate 910,671 downwards.
GACGGGCAACATCTACACCCGCATCCAGAACCCGACGCAGGACGTCGTCGAGCAGCGCCTGGCTGCGCTCGAAGGCGGCACCGCCGCGCTCGTGGTCGCCTCGGGGATGTCGGCGGCGACGCTGTCGATCCTGAACATCGCCGGCGCCGGCGACCACGTCGTGGCCTCCTCTGCCATCTACGGCGGCACGTACAACCTGCTGCGCTACACGCTGCAGAAGCTCGGCATCGAGACCACCTTCGTGGAGGACCAGGACGACCCGCAGGCGTGGCGTGACGCCGTGCGCCCGAACACCAAGCTGTTCTTCGCCGAGACCATCGGCAACCCGAAGATCAACGTGCTCGACATCAGCACGGTCGCCGACATCGCGCATGAGAACGGCGTGCCGCTGATCGTGGACAACACCATCGCCACCCCCTACCTGGTGCGGCCGTTCGAGCACGGCGCGGACATCGTCATCCACGCGGCGACGAAGTTCCTCGGCGGTCACGGCACGGTCATCGCCGGCGCGATCGTCGACGGCGGCACGTTCCCGTGGTCGGAGCACGCCGACAAGTTCCCCGGCCTGAGCGAGCCCGACCCGTCCTACCACGGCGTCAGCTACTCGGGCGTGCTCGGCGACGGCATCGCGTACATCATCAAGGCGCGTGTGCAGCTGCTTCGCGACACCGGCCCCGCGATCGCCCCGGCCAGCGCCTGGCAGCTCATCCAGGGCATCGAGACACTGTCGCTGCGCATCGAGCGCCACGTGCAGAACACGCAGGAGATCGCCGAGTGGCTCGAGGATCACGATGACGTCGCCTCGGTCAGCTACGCGGGCCTGCCGTCCTCGCCGTGGTACGCGCTGGCGAACAAGTACGCACCCAAGGGCGTCGGCGCCGTGCTGTCGTTCGAGCTGAAGGGCGGCGTCGACGTGGGCCGCGCCTTCGTGGACAACCTCAAGCTGTTCAGCCACCTCGCCAACATCGGCGACGTGCGCTCGCTGGTCATCCACCCGGCCTCGACCACGCACTCGCAGCTGAGCCCCGAGGAGCAGCTCTCCAGCGGCGTCACTCCCGGCCTGGTGCGCCTGTCGGTGGGTCTGGAGAACGTCGAGGACCTCAAGGCCGACCTCGAGCAGGCGCTCGTCGCGGCCCGCGAGGTCGCCGAGGCGCTGCGCGCCTGACTCTCTGCGCCGAAACCCCTCCTGGTCGCCGAAACCCCTCCTGGTTCGCGTGAATCAGGAGGGGTTTCGACATTCCTGAGGGGTTTCGGCGCGCGTGATCGATCTTCCTGCACATCTGCCGCATCGGCAGAAGTTATCCACATCGAGGTGAATCGCGCGCACGGCGGATGCAGGAGAGTGCACTCTCGATCTCATGCCGAGAGCAATCGATATCGCCGGCGCCCGCGCCATGCTGGCCACGCGCGACGACCTGACGCTGCGGGGCCTGACCGACAGGGACATCGCGGGTCAGATCGCCGCTGAGCAGCTGATCCGCGTGAGGCGCGGCCGATACGTGGATGCCGGGCAGTGGGCCGACCTGTGGAACGAGGGCCGGCACCTGCTTCGCGTGCTCGCCTTCCACCTCAACGCACCTGCACCCGGGCAGGTGTTCTGGGGCCCGTCGGCGGCAGTGCTGCACGGGCTGCCGCTGTACCGGCTCGCGCCCGCCGCCGTTCACGTCGTGATCCACGGCGAGCGCCACAGCCGGTCCCGCGCAGGGGTCGCGTGGCATGACGTGCCGCTCGACGAAGCGGATGTCGTCGAAGTCGACGGCATCCGCTGCACGTCTCCGGATCGGACCATCCTCGACATGACCAGATCCTTCAACGAGGAGGTCGGCCTGTCGGTGGCGGACGCGGCCCTGCGGCGCGAGGCCGTCGACGGGCACGAACAGGACGCCGACCGCGCCGCGGAGTGGCGCCTGCGCCTGGAGATGCGTGCCAACCGGCTCAGCACGCGCGGCGTGCGCCGGGCACGACGCCTGATCGCCTTCGCCGACGGACGGGCCCAGCTCCCCGGCGAGAGCGTGAGCCGGTTGCAGCTGGCTCGACTCGGATACCGGAACCTTGAACTCCAGGTGCATGTCACCGGCCCGGCGGGCGAGGACTACTGGGTCGACTTCGGATTTCCCCGCAGCCGCTGCTTCGGCGAGTTCGACGGCAGGCAGAAGTACCTCGACGCCGGGATGCGCGCCGGGCGCACACTCGAGGAGGCTCTGCTCGACGAGAAGCGCAGAGAGGACGCCGTGCGCGGTGTGACCGGATGGCGGACCGCACGTTGGCTGTCGGAGCACATCCTCAGTCCGGAGGTCTTCGCCCACCGGCTGCAGTCCTTCGGCATCCGTCCTCCCGGCTGACCGCGCCGCATCTGCCCCGCATGCGCGGCCACATCGCCGAAACCCCTCGTGAGCATCCAAACCCCTCCGTGCTGACGCGATTGTGAAGGGGTTTGGGCAACATCGAGGGGTTTCGGCGGCGGGAACGAGGGGACGCGGGCGCGGGAACCCGTAACGTGCCGCCCGCGGGGCGGTCCACCGGTGAGAATGGGAGCCATGGACTGGCAGACGACCTCAGAGGACACGGTGCCCTCCGCGCCCGTGACCGAGGCGGACGAGCGTCTGCTGCGGGCCCGCCCGCCGGCCACCGGAGCCTGGCGCGACGGCGACCCCGTGGGAGACCGCCGTTTCACGTTCCTGGGCGACCTGCGCACCGAGAGCGGTCAGCGCCTCCCGGTGATGCGCCTGGCGTGGGAGTCGTGGGGCGAGCTGAACGAGGCCCGCGACAACGCGGTGCTCATCCTGCACGCGCTCACCGGCGACAGCCACGTGCGCGGCGAAGCCGGCGCAGGACACCCCAACACGGGCTGGTGGGATGCGGTCGTGGGCGCGGGAGCGGCGATCGACACGGACGAGTGGTTCGTGATCGCGCCGAACATGCTCGGCGGATGCCAGGGATCGACGGGACCGGCGAGCATCGCACCGGATGGACGGGAGTGGGCGTCCCGCTTCCCATACCTGACGATCCGCGATCAGGTCGCCGCCCAGATCCGGCTGGCCGACGAGCTGGGCATCGCGCGCTGGGCGGCCGTCGTGGGCGGCTCGATGGGCGGGATGCACGCGCTGGAATGGGCGATCATGCAGCCCGAGCGCGTTGAGCGTCTGGCCGTGCTGTCCTCTCCCCCGGTGACCACCGCCGATCAGCTGGCGCAGAACTTCGTGCAGCTGGAGACCGTGCGGATGGACCCGCGCTTCGCCGGCGGCGAATACTACGACGCCGCCCTCGGTGAGGGTCCGCACCGCGGCCTGGCGCTGGCCCGGCGCATGGCGCTGCTGAACTACCGCAGCCCGGTCGAGCTGAACCAGCGCTTCCAGCGCTCGTGGCAGTCCGGCGTGTCGCCCCTGGGCCACGGCGGCCGCTTCGCGGTGCAGTCGTACCTCGACTTCCACGGCAACAAGTTCACCCGGCGCTTCGATGCGAACAGCTACATCACCGTCGTCGAGGCGATGAACTCGCACGACGTCGGCCGCGACCGCGGCGGTGTCGAGGAGGCGCTGCACACCGTCACCGCGAAGAGTCTGGTGATCGGGATCGACACCGATCGCCTCTTCCCCGTGGAGGGCCAGCAGCGCATCGCGCGCAGCATCCCGAACCTGATCGACGACGAGGCCGTGGTGCTGACCAGCGACTTCGGTCACGACGGGTTCCTGATCGAGACCGACGAGGTCGGGATGCATCTGCGGCGGCTGCTCACGACCTGACGCACCGTGCGCGTGTCGCGGCGCCGCGGCCTGTCTCGTCGCGCCGGCAGAGCCCGCTCGGTCGCGCAGGCAGAGCCCGCTCAGTCGCGCAGGTACGTCCAGGGCGGTTCGCCCATCAGCAGGCGGTGCCTGCGCCCGGGCTCGCCCGGCTCATCCGGATGCTGCTCGTCCCCGGCCCACATCACGAATCCGCCGTCATCGCCGCCGCCCATCCGGGTGCGGAAGAAGGCCGGCTCCCGGGCCGCGGCGAGCGCGGCATCCGCACTCGCACAGCCGAGCAGTCCGTTCAGCGTGACCCACGTCGGTGGGAACAGCGTCATCCCTCCGCGCACGTGCTCGGCCAGCGCCTGTTCCGGCGCCATCCACTCGGCCTGCTCGATCTCGCCGGGGTTGGGCACGACCTCGTCGCCGACATCGCGAGCGAGGAAGAACCAGGTGACGTACCGCACCGGCTGCTCGGGCGGCGGCGTCCACCTCGACAGCGGCGTGGCGTCGGCGATGCGGATGCCCGCCTCCTCGCGGGTCTCGCGCACGGCTGCGGCGCGCGCCGCCTGTGCCTGCGTGGCCGCTCCGTCCCAGTCGCCGGGATCGACCCGCCCGCCCGGGAACACCCAGGCGCCGGCGAACGAGCCGCGGGCGGGGCGGCGCAGCATCAGCGTCTCCACGCCGGCCGCGCCGTCGCGCAGCACGACCGCCGTGCCCGCCACCCGCTCGGGCTGCTCGCCGGTCATGGCCGTCAGTTCTGCTCCGAGGCGTCGATCGCCGCCTCGAGGCGATCGATCTTGGCGTCGAGCTCGCCGCTGTAACCGGGACGGATGTCGGCCTTCAGCACCAGCGACACGCGGGATCCGAACGGCATGACGGCCTCGGTGGCGCGCTTGACGACGTCCATCACGGTGTCCCAGTCGGGGCCCTCCACCTCGGTGAACATGCTCGTGGTGCGGTGGGGCAGGCCCGACTCGCGCACGACGCGCACGGCGGCGGCGACGGCATTGTGGACGGAGTCGCCGGAGCGACCGTTCCCGGATGGGGCGACTGAGAAGGCGATGAGCATGATTCCTCCGGTTCGAGTGCTTCAGTGGGCGACGGTGCGTCGCTGGCGGCGGTTCAGTGGGTGATGGAGCGTCAGTGGGCGACGGTGCGTCGCTGGGCGGCGGGGTGCGGGCGGGACGCGCCGGCGGATGCCGGGGGCGCGAGCGCGACGGCGCGGACCGCGAGCACGAGCAGCGCGACCAGCAGCAGGTTGCGCGCGGTGAGCACGAGCACGGGCAGCAGCTCCGCCCCCAGCAGCCGGTCGTAGGTGAGCGGGTAGACGGCGAACGTGAGCGCGCACAGCGCCAGCACGAGTGCGGTGGCGGTCCCGGCGCGGACCCGGTCGAACACGATCCACAGGATCACCGGGGCGATGAGCCAGGTCTGGAACTGCGGCGAGCCCACCTTGTTCGTGACGATCAGCGCGACGACGAGTGCGAGCGCCAGCGGCGGGAGCAGGCGCTGCCAGGGCGCGGCGGCCCGCGCGCGCAGCAGGCCGAGGATCAGGATGCCGGCGACCACCACCACCATGACGGGCGTGAGCGCCGCCGAGACGACGTCGGCGCCGGGTGCGTGGATCTGGAAGGTGAGGATCGTGCGGCTGTACTCGATGCGCGCGCCGCCGACGGCGGCGAGCCACAGGAAGGGCGTCGCCGCCACGGCCTCGATCTGCAGTCCGCGTCCGGTCTGCATGCCCAGGAACCCGAGCAGGCGATTCCCGGCACCCATCAGCAGCAGCGTCAGGACGATCGCGAGCGTCGCGGATGCCGCCGTCAGCAGCACCCGTCCGGCCCGCCGTCCCGCGGCCACTGCGGCGAGCACGATGGCGCCGGGCCAGATCTTGATCCACGCGCCGGCGGTCAGCAGCGCGGTCCCCACGACGGGGCGCCGCGCCAGCCAGAGCCCGCCTGCCACGGCGACCGGCACGGTGATGGCGTCGATGCGGTACATCGCGATCGGCCCGAGCAGCACGAGTGCGGTGATCCAGAACCATGCCGCCACCCGGCGGCGGCGCGTGCCGCCGCCTCTGATCAGCGCCGCGAAGCCCAGCACGTCGCAGACGGTGACCAGCAGAGCCCAGCCGATCAGATAGCCGTCGAGCGGACCGAGCGCGGCGGTGAACGGCAACGCGAGCAGCTGCGCCAGGAGCATCGGCGGCAGCGCGAGCTGGGGATACACCCATGCCTCGGTCACCCCCACCACGGCGCCGCCGCCGAGGGTCGCCGCGGACCACGGCTGATACACCAGCACCACGTCGCCCATCGGCTGGCCGGGCAGCACCCAGCCGAGCCACCCGACGAGGGCGTGCGCGGCGACGAAGGCGCTCCAGAGCACGGCCGAGCGCGCCGCCCTCCGCATGCCGCCTGTCCTCCGCGTCACGGACGTCCCGTGCTCTCGGCCCGGCCCGTGCCGCTCTGCGTGCCCGTGACCAGCTCCTCGATCGCCCGCGGCAGTGCGGCCGCGACATCCAGCGCGACGATCGGATGTCCGGGAGCATCGCCGCGGGCGCCGGATGCGATCCGCGCCGCGAGTCCGTGCAGCCACGCGGCCGCGGCGGCCGCCTCATTCCGGGGCGCCCGCGGATTGGCGGCGAGCACCGCGCCGAGCACACCGGCGAGCACGTCGCCGGTGCCGGCTGTGGAGAGCCAGGCCGGCCCGTTCGCGACGACGAGGGGCTCGTCGTCGGGGGCGGCGATGATCGTCCTGGCGCCCTTGCGCAGCACCACGGCCTGCAGCATCCGCGCGACCTGCACCGCCTCCGCCACGCGCCGTTCCGCGGAATCGGGCACCGGATCCGCCCCCAGCCGGTCGCGGAGCCGCGCGAGTTCGCGGTCGTGCGGTGTGAGCACCAGGGGCGCCGCGGCGCCCTCGACGAGGTCCAGCGCTCCGGCATCCACGACCACCGGCGCCTCGCCGCCCAGCACCTGCCGCAGCGCGGCGCTCTCGGCGGCGCTGCGCTGCGCGGCATCCGATCCCGACCCGATCACCCACGCGCCCACGCGCGTGCGCCCGAGCTCGTCGCCGGCCACCGTCTCGGGGCGCCGTGCCAGCACGGCATCCGGGGCGCCGCCGAGATATCGCACGTATCCCGCGCCCGCGCGCCAGGCGGCCTCGACGCCCAGCACCGCGGCGCCGGGGTACTCGGCGGAGCCGGTGCGCAGCGCGACCACCCCGCGCGAGTACTTGTCATCATCGGCGGATGGCGCGCGCACGAACCGCGCCGCGTCGGCCTGCGTCCACTCGCGCGTCATGAGACCACGGTATCGCGCCGCGCCGCGCTCGCTTCGCGTAGCGTCGACGTGTGGCTCTGCTCTTCTCCCCTCTCGTCCTGCGTTCGCGCACGTTCCGCAACCGGCTCTGGGTGTCGCCCATGTGCATGTACAGCGCCGTCGACGGCGTGCCCCAGAGCTGGCACCGCACGCATCTGGCGCAGTTCGCCTCGGGCGGGGCGGGGCTGATCGTCGCCGAGGCCACCGCGGTCGCCGCGGAGGGTCGCATCTCGCCGCGTGACACGGGGATCTGGACGGACGAGCAGCGCGACGTGTGGGCGAGGATCGTCGAAGACGTGCACGACCGCGGCGGGATGATCGGTCTGCAGCTCGCCCACGCCGGCCGCAAGGCGTCCACCTGGTGGCCCTGGGCGGCCGAGGGCGGATCCGTGCCGGCGGCTGCGGGCGGCTGGCCGACCGTCGCGCCGTCGGCCATCGCGTTCGAGGGCTTCGCAGCGCCGGTCGCACTGGATGCCGAGGGCATCGAGCAGGTCGTGGCCGCCTTCGCCGCCGGTGCGCGACGGGCGGTGGACGCCGGCTTCGACGCCCTCGAGGTGCACGGCGCGCACGGCTACCTGCTGCACCAGTTCCTCTCGCCGCTGTCCAACGACCGCTCCGACGAGTACGGCGGCTCGCTGGAGAACCGCGCACGGCTGCTGCTGCGGGTGGTGGATGCCGTGCGGGATGCGGCAGGCCCCGACCTCCCGGTGCTGGTGCGGCTGTCCGCCACCGACTACGCCGAGGGCGGCTTCATGCCGGAGGAGGCGGCGACGGTGGGCCGCTGGTGCGTCGCGCACGGCGCGGACCTGATCGACGTCTCCGGCGGCGGAACGGTCGCCAGGCCCCGGATCGACCTCCGGCCCGGATATCAGGTGCCGTTCGCCGCGACGATCCGCTCCGGCGGCGAGGTGCCCACCGGCGCGGTGGGACTGATCACGACCGCCGTCCAGGCGGAGGAGGTGCTCGCCTCGGGAGCGGCGGATGTCGTGTTCGCCGGCCGCGAGTGGCTGCGCGACCCGCACTTCGCCCTGCGTGCGGCGCACGAGCTGGGCGGCGAGGTCGAGTGGCCCGCCCAGTACCTGCGGGCGCGCTGGCGCTGAGCGCATTCGCGGCGGGCGCGCTCAGCGGTCGCCGCTCCCGCCCGGCGCGTCAGCGGCCGGCGCGTCAGCGCCCGTGGCCGCGACGCGTGGCGTCCTGCACCTCGCCGACGAGCTCCTCCAGGATGTCCTCCAGGAACAGCACCGCGGTCGTCTCGCCACGGGCATCCCGGACCTTCGCCAGATGCCTCCCGGCACGGCGCATGGCGGCCAGCGCGTCCTCCAGGTCGGTCTCCTCCTGCACGGGCACCATGTGATGGATGCGCTTGGCCGGCAGCGGGGCGTGGGCATGGCCGTCGGCATCCTCCCCCGCTCGCAGCACGTCCTTCAGGTGCACGTAGCCGATCGCGGCGCCCTGGTCGTCGACGATCACGTACCGGGAGAAGCCGTAGCGCGCCACCGCCTTCTCCACCTCGTCGGGCGTCGCCGAGTCGGGGAGCGTGACCAGCTCGGCCAGCGGCACGGCGATCTCACGCGCCTTCTTGTCGGTGAACTCCACTGCTGCCGCTACCGCGCCCGACGTGTCGGTGAGCACGCCCTCACGACGTGAGCGGTCCACGATCGTGGCGACCTCCTCGATCGTGAACGTCGAGGCCGCCTCGTTCTTCGGCTCCACGCGGAACAGCCGCAGGAACAGATTCGCCGAGCCGTTCAGCAGCGCGATCACGTGCCGGAACGCGCGCGATACCCACACCAGGGGCGGTGCGAGGATCAGCACCGCGCGGTCGGGGACCGAGAACGCCAGGTTCTTCGGCACCATCTCGCCGAACACGACGTGCAGGAAGGACACCAGGGCGAGGGTGATCACGAAGGCGAGCACGGCGATCACCGCCGGGTCCCAGCCCACCGCGTGCATCGGCACCTCGAGCAGATGGTGGATCGCCGGCTCGGAGACGTTCAGGATCAGCAGCGAGCAGATCGTGATCCCCAGCTGCGAGGTCGCCAGCATCAGCGTGGCGTGCTCCATCGCGTACAGGGCCGTCTTCGCCGCACGCGACCCCTGCTCGGCCAGCGGCTCGATCTGCGAGCGGCGCGCGGAGATCACCGCGAACTCGCCGCCGACGAAGAACGCGTTCGCCAGCAGCAGCACGATCAGCCAGACGAGCCCAGCCCAGTCGCTCATCGCCCGACCTCCGTCCCGTCGTCGGATGCCGCGGGCGGATCCGCCACGTAGCGGATGCGATCGACACGACGCCCGTCCATCCGCACGACGGTGAGCGTGCCGGACTCGATCCGCACCTCGTCGCCGAGCGCGGGCACGCGCTCGAGCAGGCTCATCATGTAGCCGCCGACGGTGTCGTACACGTCGCCCTCGGGCACCTCGATGCCGGTGCGCGTGAGCAGCTCGTCCGGGCGCAGCTCGCCGGGGAAGGTGACGGAGTCGACGCGACGGACGATTCCCGCACGCGAACGGTCGTGCTCGTCGAAGACCTCGCCGACGATCTCCTCGATGAGATCCTCCAGCGTCACGATCCCGGCCGTGCCGCCGTACTCGTCGACCACGATCGCCATCTGGTAGCCCTTCGAGCGCAGCTCGGCCACGAGCACGTCCAGATGCACGGTCTCGGGCACGCGCAGCGGTTCGGTGCTCAGAGCGCCGACGGGCACCTCGGCGCGCTTCTCGCGCGGCACCGACACAGCGGCCTTCACGTGCACGACTCCGGTGATGTCGTCGAGATCGTCGTCGTAGACGGGAAAGCGGCTGTGGCCGGTGCTGCGGGCGAGGCGGATGACGTCGTCGGCGGAATCCCCCACCGAGATCGCGTGCATGCTGGGGCGCGCCGTCATGATGTCGTCGGCGGTGAGACGGGCGAAGGTCAGGCTGCGATCCAGCAGCGTGGCGGTGTCCTCCTCGAGCACGCCCTGGCTCGCCGAGCGCCGCACGAGCGAGGACAGCTCCTCAGCGCTGCGGGCGCCGGAGAGCTCCTCCTTCGGCTCGATCCCCATGGCTCGCAGCACCGCGTTCGCACTGCCGTTGAGCAGCACCACCGCCGGCTTGAACACGACGGTGAAGGCGGTCTGGAACGGGATCACGAGCTTGGCCGTCTGCACCGGCAGCGCGAGGGCGAAGTTCTTGGGGACCAGCTCGCCGACGATCATCGACAGGAACGTGGCGATCAGCATGGCGACGGTGACCGAGACCGGCACCGCCGCGGCGTCCGGTACGCCCCACAGCTCCAGCAGGGGTGCGAGCAGATGCGAGATCGCCGGCTCCATCGTGTACCCGGTCAGCAGGGTCGTCAGCGTGATGCCCAGCTGCGCGGCCGACAGGTGCGTCGAGGTGATCTTCAGCGCGCGGATGGTGAGCATCAGCCGGGACTCGCCGCGCGCCTGACGCGCCTCGAGCTCGGCGCGATCGAGATTGACCAGCGCGAACTCACTGGCCACGAACAGGCCGGTCCCGACGATCAGGAGGAGCCCCACGCCCAGCAGCACGAATTCCATCAGCTGACGTCCTCGCTGTGCGCGAGAAGCGGGCGGTGGGGCGAGGGACTGCAAGAAGGAGGGTCGTCCATGGTGGGAAGATCTTACAGAATCCTGCTGTGAGCTGCGCGGCGGCGCGGCTACCAGCTGACCGGGAGCGCCTTGCCCTCCTCGTAGCCGGAGGCCGATTGCAGGCCGACCAGAGCGCGATCGTGGAACTCCGGCACGGTCGACGCACCGGCGTACGTGAAGGAGGACCGCACGCCGGAGGTGATCATGTCGAGCAGATCCTCCACGCCGGGGCGCAGCGGATCCAGGTAGATCATCGATGAGGAGATGCCCTCGGCGAAGAGCTCCTTGCGAGCGCGCTCGTACGCGTCGAGCCGGTCGAACCGCGCCTGCACGGCCTTGGTCGACGCCATCCCCCACGACTCCTTGTACGCGCGTCCCTCGCGGTCGTGCAGCAGCTCGCCCGGCGCCTCGATCGTGCCGGCGAACCACGAGCCGACCATCACGGATGCCGCGCCCGCGGCCAGCGCGAGGGCGACATCGCGGGGGTAGCGCACTCCGCCGTCAGCCCACACGTGCGCACCGAGCCCGGCCGCCGCCTCAGCGGTCTCGAGCACTGCGGAGAACTGCGGGCGCCCGACGGCGGTCATCATGCGCGTCGTGCACATCGCACCGGGTCCGACCCCGACCTTCAGGATGGACGCGCCCGCGCGCACGAGGTCGTGCACGCCGTCGGCGGTGACGATGTTGCCCGCGACCAGCGGAACGCCCAGGTCCAGCCGAGCCACGGTCTCGAGGGCGCGCAGCATCCCCTCCTGATGGCCGTGCGCGGTGTCGATCACGAGCACGTCGACGCCCGCGCCCACCAGTGCGGCGGCCTTGCCCGCGACATCCCCGTTGATCCCGACGGCCGCGGCGACCGCCAGGCGGCCCTCCGCGTCGACCGCAGGGCGGTACAGGCTCGAGCGCAGCGCGGTGCGCGGGGTGAGCGTGCCCACCAGCTGTCCGCGGTCGAGCACCAGCACGATCTCGGCATCCGCCGCGTCGATGGTGTCGAACGCGGCACGGCCCTCTCCGATGTCCTCGGCGGCGAGCGAGACGGGCTCGGCGTGGACGAGGTCTCCGAGCGCGGCGTCCGGCAGCGCCGTCGCCAGGCGCGGTGCCGGCAGGATGCCGAGCACGTCGGCGCGCGTCAGCGGCTCACCGCCGCGCTGCTCGGCGACGACCACGCCGTGGCCGGGCAGCGCGGGCAGCAGTCGCAGCGCGTCGGCGACGCTGGCGCGCGGCGAGAGCACGAGCGGGGTGTCCCAGCGCACCGGCTGGCGCTTGACCCAGCGGATCGCGCCGTCGAGCTCCTGCAGCGGCAGATCCTGAGGAAGCACTCCGAGTCCGCCGCGCCTGGCGAGGGTCGCGGCCAGTCGGGGGCCGGTCACCGAGTTCATGTTCGAGGCCACCAGCGGGATGGTCGCCGGCGTGCCGTCCTGCGGGGCGAGATCCACCACCAGACGGCTGGACACGGCCGACCGCCGCGGCACCAGGAACACATCCGAATAGGTCAGGTCGACGGCGGGCTGCGAGCCGGAGAACTTCATATCGTCACGCTACCCCCTGGCGATCGCCGAACCGCCTGACAGCACGGCTTTCCGCATCGGGAATGGCATTAGGCTTGTAGGCAGTTACAGACGTGCGACCCGACGCGTTCTCGCCGACGAGCCGCACGCACATCTTCAGCGATGAGAGTAGGCGGTAGAGCGTGTCGAACCAGGTGACCGGCGTCGGGGGCGACGGGGGGTTCGGAGCCAATTCGTGGCTCGTGGACGAGCTGTACGAGCAGTTCAAGCAGGATCGCGACTCGGTCGACAAGGAGTGGTGGCCCGTCCTGGAGAACTACACCCCGGATGCCGCCGCGACGCAGCCGCCCGCCACGACGAGCCCGGTGACCGCGCCCGTCCCCGTGATCGGCGCGCAGCCGGTCGCGCGCACCACGGCCAAGCCGGCCAAGCAGGCGCCGATCCCCGCGCAGGCGCCGAAGCCGCAGACGAAGGATGACGACGCCGTCGCCGAGGAGGACGAGGACAGGGTCACGCCGCTGCGCGGCATGCCGAAGACCCTCGCGGCGAACATGGACCAGTCGCTGACGGTCCCGACCGCCACCAGTGCGCGCACCGTGCCCGCCAAGCTGATGATCGACAACCGGATCGTCATCAACAACCACATGTCCCGCACGCGGGGCGGCAAGGTCTCCTTCACGCACCTGATCGGCTGGGCGCTGATCAAGACGCTGGGCGAGTTCCCCAGCCAGAACGTCTTCTACGCCGAGATCGACGGCAAGCCCTCGGTGGTGGCCCCCGCCCACGTGAACCTGGGCATCGCGGTCGACGTGCCCAAGCCGGACGGCACCCGCGCGCTGCTGGTCCCCAGCATCAAGCGCGCCGACAAGCTGTCCTTCAGCGAGTACCTCGCCGCGTACGAGGACATCATCGCCCGCGCCCGCGGCAACAAGCTCACCGCCGCCGACTTCGCCGGCACCACCGTCTCGCTCACCAACCCGGGGGGCATCGGCACCGTGCACTCGGTGCCGCGGCTGATGAAGGGCCAGGGCTGCATCATCGGCGCCGGAGCGCTGAACTACCCCGCCGAGTTCCAGGGCTCCAGCGAGAAGGTGCTCACCCAGCTGGGCATCGGCAAGGTCATCACGCTGACCAGCACCTACGACCACCGGGTGATCCAGGGCGCCGGCTCCGGCGAGTTCCTCAAGAAGGTGCACGAGCTGCTGATCGGCGAGCGCGGCTTCTACGACGAGATCTTCGCCGCCCTGCGCATCCCGTACCAGCCGATCCGCTGGAACGAGGACATCGCCGTCGACCTCGCCGAGCGCGTGGACAAGCAGTCCCGCGTGCAGGAGCTGATCAACTCCTACCGCGTGCGCGGCCACCTGATGGCCGACATCGACCCGCTCGAGTACGTGCAGCGCTCGCACCCCGACCTCGAGATCGAGAGCCACGGCCTGACCTTCTGGGATCTCGACCGCGAGTTCGTCACCGGCGGCTTCGGCGGCAAGCGCGTGATGAAGCTGCGCGAGATCCTCGGCGTGCTGCGCGACTCGTACTGCCGCACGCTCGGCATCGAGTACATGCACATCCAGGACCCCGACCAGCGGCGCTGGTTCCAGGAGAAGCTCGAGGTCAAGTACGTCAAGCCGGGCCACGACGAGCAGCTGCGCGTGCTCAGCAAGCTGAACGAGGCCGAGGCGTTCGAGACGTTCCTGCAGACCAAGTTCGTGGGCCAGAAGCGCTTCTCGCTCGAGGGCGGCGAGTCGCTGATCCCGCTGCTCGACGAGATCCTGCAGGGCGCGGCGAACGCGGGCCTGGACGGCGCTGCGATCGGCATGGCGCACCGCGGCCGGCTGAACGTGCTCACCAACATCGCGGGCAAGACCTACGGTCAGGTGTTCCGCGAGTTCGAGGGCTCGCTGACTCCGGGCAACCAGCGCGGCTCCGGCGACGTGAAGTACCACCTCGGCACCCAGGGCACCTTCGTCGCCGAGGACGGCGCCGAGCTGCCGGTGTACCTGGCGGCGAACCCCTCGCACCTGGAGACCGTCGACGGCGTGCTCGAGGGGATCGTGCGCGCCAAGCAGGACCGCAAGCCGATCGGGACGTTCGCCTGGCTGCCGATCCTCGTGCACGGCGATGCCGCCTTCGCCGGTCAGGGCGTCGTCGTCGAGACGCTGCAGATGTCGCAGCTGCGCGGCTACCGCACCGGCGGAACCGTGCACGTCGTCGTCAACAACCAGGTGGGCTTCACCACCCTGCCCAACGATTCGCGCTCCTCGGTGTACGCGACCGACGTCGCCAAGACCATCCAGGCACCGGTCTTCCACGTGAACGGCGACGATCCGGAATCGGTGATCCACGTGGCGCAGCTGGCGTTCGAGTATCGCGAGCGCTTCCACCGCGACGTGGTCATCGACCTGGTCTGCTACCGGCGCCGCGGGCACAACGAGGGCGATGACCCGTCGATGACGCAGCCGCTGATGACCGACCTGATCCAGGCCAAGCGCTCGGTGCGCAAGCTGTACACCGAGGCGCTGGTGGGTCGCGGCGACATCACCGAGGAGGAGTACGACAAGGCGAAGGCCGACTTCCAGAACCGGCTCGAGATCGCGTTCGCCGAGACGCACGCCGCTGAGACCGGCGCCACGCCGATCGCCCCGGAGCTGTCGCCCGTGGACGCGCAGATCGGCGAGCCGGACGTGACCGGCGTGCCGCTGGAGGTCGTGCACCTCATCGGCGACGCGCACGCGAACAAGCCCGACGGCTTCACCGTGCACTCCAAGCTGCAGCAGGCCCTCGACAAGCGCGTGACGATGAGTCGCGAAGGCGGCATCGACTGGGGCTTCGGCGAGCTGCTCGCCTTCGGCTCGCTGCTCGTGGAGGGCACGCCCGTGCGCCTCGCCGGTCAGGACTCCCGTCGCGGGACGTTCGTGCAGCGTCACGCGGTGCTGCACGATCGCAGCAACGGCCAGGAATGGCTGCCGCTGACGAACCTCTCCGCCAACCAGGGTCGCTTCTTCGTCTACGACTCGCTGCTCAGCGAGTACGCGGCGCTCGCCTTCGAGTACGGCTACTCGGTGGAGAACACCGAGGCGCTGGTGCTGTGGGAGGCGCAGTTCGGCGACTTCGTCAACGGCGCCCAGTCGGTGATCGACGAGTACGTCTCGGCCGCCGAGCAGAAGTGGGGTCAGCAGTCCGGCGTCGTCATGCTGCTGCCGCACGGCTACGAGGGTCAGGGTCCCGACCACTCCTCCGCCCGGATGGAGCGCTTCCTGCAGCTGTGCGCGCAGGAGAACATGATCGTCGCGCGGCCGTCGACGCCGGCTTCCTACTTCCACCTGCTGCGCCGCCAGGCGTACGCCCGTCCGCGCAAGCCGCTGATCGTCTTCACGCCGAAGGCGATGCTGCGCCTGCGCGGGGCTACCAGCCGGGTCGAGGACTTCACGCAGGGCCGCTTCGAGCCGGTGATCGACGACGACCGCTCCCTCGAGCGCGCCGCCGTCAAGCGCGTGGTCGTCCACTCCGGCAAGATCCACTGGGACCTGGCCAGCGAGCTCGAGAAGAACCCGAATCCCGAGATCGCCCTGGTGCGGCTCGAGCAGTTCTACCCGACGCCGATCGACGCGCTCAAGCAGATCACCGACTCCTACCCGAACGCGGAGCTGGTGTGGGCGCAGGACGAGCCGGAGAACCAGGGCGCGTGGCCCTTCCTCGCGCTCGCCTTCGCCGATGTCCCCGGAGATCGTCAGTTCCGGGTGTTCTCACGGCCGGCATCCGCGTCGCCCTCCACGGGCTCGTCGAAGGTGCACGCCGCGGAGCAGTCGGCGCTGCTCAAGCAGGTGCTGACACTGAGCTGATCCGCCGTCCCGAGAACGCGGATGCCGTCCCCGTCGCCGGGGGCGGCATCCGCGTCTGCGGTGCGGGGCCGCCGCAGCGCGTCAGCACCGGCTGCCCCGTCAGCACCCGCCGCAGCCGGTCAGTACCAGATACCGAGTGTCGGGGCGGGGTCGGCGAGGAACGCGCGACTGACGGCGGCCACGGTCTCGGCGTCGCCCCGCACCCGCCCGGCGGATGCCAGTCGGGTCAGCGGCACTCCCCCGGCGTAGATCGCAGACAGCTCGGCGATGCCCAGTTCGAGATCGGGCGCCGCATCGTCGCGTTCGACGGATGCCGCGCCCGACTCGTCGACCGCGATCCGCCAGCTGCCGCCGGCCAGCCCCAGCGGATCGTCCACGCGGATCACGGCATCTGCCGGTGCCGCGTAGGTGCGGGACGTCAGCGCGGCCGGCACATCCAGGATGCGCAGCCAGCCGTGATCGTGCACCTCGGCCTTCACGGCGCGCTGATCGGCCACGAGCCAGGGCAGCGGGTCATCGACCGGGCGCAGGTCCACGTGCGCCCGCAGCACGAGGTCGTGCTGGATCACGAACTGCCAGAGGGCTCGCAGCGCCTCATCGGTCGTCGTGATCAGCGCGCGGATCTTCAGCTCGGACCGGAAGGTCCCGCTCACCTCGGAGAGGGTGAACGCCATGGCTCCGCGCACCACGCCCTCCGCATCCACGTAGCGAACGCCGCGCACCGCGGCGGCGCTCCGGTCGCCCTCGGCCAGGCCCGCTGAGCGCAGCCACCGCCCGCGCCAGCCCGCGATCTGGCCGGAGCGCAACCGGCGCGCCTCGTCGTGCAGCCGGTCGAGCTCGTCGACGAGCATGGGCTTGTCCGTGTACAGCAGCCTGCCGGGCACGGGCGCTCCCGCCCAGCCGGCCTGCGGGGTCTCGATCGTCAGGCGCGCCACCGGGATGGCGGAGGCGAAGCCGTAGCGACCGTAGATCGTCGCCTCCGAGACCGTCAGCCCCGCGACGGCGATCCCCGCGTCGGCCGCGGCGCGCAGCTCGCCCTCCAGGAGGTTGCGCGCGATGCCGCGGCGCCGGTGCGTTCCGGCCACCGTGACCGAGCTGATCGCCCACATGTCGACTTCACCGCCGGGCACGGTGAGCGGAGTCACCCAGCTGTTGACGGTCGCGACCGGCCAGGCCCCGGCGGACGGGTCGTACACGCCGACGTTGCGGCGGTCGCGCATGTGCTCCCGCTGCTGCGCGAGGGATGCCTGCGTCGGGTCGTCGTCGAGGAAGCCGCGCGCATCGGCGTGCAGGAAGCCGTCCAGATCGGCATCCGATGACGCGTCCACGAGGCGGTACTCCAGGCCGAGCTCGGCGAGCCGACTGTGCGATCGCCGATCGACGGCGGGAATGCGTTCGTTCGATGCGCTCATCGTCCCAGCCTACGTGCGTTCACGCGGCACGCCGGGACGAGGGCGCTGATCGGCCGCCGGGGCGCCGACCGGTCAGTGCGCCGCGGCCGGTCAGTGCGCCGCGGCCTGCGCCTCGCGCAGCCGGGCGAAGACCTGGGCGCGCAGCTCCTCGGGTGCGGTCTCCCTGCAGGCCCTGGCGATCACCTCGGTGAGCGTGGTGGCCACCAGCGCCTCGCTGCGGCACAGCTCGCAGTTCTCCAGATGCTCGCGGATCTCGGAGTGCTCCGTCGTGCAGATCTCGTTGCGGAGGTACTCCTCCAGGTCCTTCCGCGCTTTCTCGCAGCCGCAGTCCGTCATCTCCTGCTCCTCGGTTCGGCCGCGACGATGCCTCGTTCGGCGGCGTAGTCTGCCAGCAGCTCCCGCAGCATCCGTCTGCCACGGTGCAGACGGCTCATCACGGTGCCGATGGGGGTCTTCATGATGTCGGCGATCTCCTGGTACGCGAAGCCCTCGACATCCGCGAGGTACACGGCCAGGCGGAAGTCCTCCGGTACCTGCTGCAGCGCGTCCTTCACGGCCGACGCCGGCATCCGGTCGATCGCCTCCGCCTCAGCGGATCTGCTGTGCGACGCGGTGGTCGACTCCGCTCCGCCGAGCTGCCAGTCCTCGAGCTCGTCGATCGTGCCCTGGAACGGCTCGCGCTGGCGCTTGCGGTAGATGTTGATGTAGGTGTTCGTGAGGATGCGGTAGAGCCACGCCTTGAGATTGGTGCCCTGCGCGAACGATGACCACGCCGCATACGCCTTCACGAACGTCTCCTGCACGAGGTCAGCCGCGTCGGCGGGATTGCGCGTCATGCGCATCGCCGCCGCATAGAGCTGATCCATGAAGGGGATCGCCTGCTCCTCGAACTCCCGTCGAGGGTCTGCGGTTGTCGTCTCGTCCATCACCGGCCAGTCTAGGCCGCTGAGCAACTCGTCGACGGTGGGGTTGACGAGCGTCGCAGGGGCGTCGTCGATCATCAGCGTCGCAGGCATGGTGACCTCTTCCTCTCCGCGTGTCGCAGGCTTCACTAGGCTAAGAACCGATGAGCAACGACCGGTATTCCCCCGCCCCTGCCCGCGGCGCGTACCGCGCGCCGGAGAGCGGATCGCCCGTGCACGCGTCGGTGACGGTCCCGGGCTCGAAGTCCCTGACCAACCGCGAGCTGATGATCGCCGCGATCGCCGACGGACCGGGGCGGCTGCTGCGACCGCTGCACTCCGACGACTCCCGACGCATGATCGAGGCGCTGCGGCTGCTCGGCGTCGGGATCGAGGAGGTGCCATCGGACGGCGAATTCGGCCCCGATCTGCTCGTCACACCGGCGCACCTGACCGGTGGGACGACCATCGACTGCGGCCAGGCCGGAACCGTGATGCGGTTCATCGCACCGCTGGCGGGGCTGGCGGCCGAGGATGTGCATCTGACAGCCGACGAGAACGCGCTGCACCGCCCGATGGGCACCCTGATCACCGCGCTCCGCGACCTGGGGGTGGACGTCGACGACGAGGGCACCTGGTCGCTGCCGTTCACCGTGCGCGGGCGCGGGCGCATCCGCGGGGGCCGCGTGGAGATCGACGCCTCGGGGTCCAGCCAGTTCGTGTCGGGGCTGCTGCTGGCGGCGCCGCGATTCGACGTCGGGCTGCATCTCGTGCACACCGGCGAGCACCTGCCCAGCCTGCCGCACATCGACATGACGATCGAGTCGCTCAGCCGGCGCGGCATCCGCATCGAGCGCCCGGCGGTCGGCGAGTGGCTGGTCGAGGCCGGCGTGCCGCGGGCCAAGGACGTCGCGATCGAGCCTGACCTCTCCAACGCGGCACCGTTCCTGGGCGCCGCCATGCTCACCGGCGGAGAGGTCTCGATCAGTGGATGGCCGCTGCACTCCACGCAGCCGGGTGCACTGCTCCCGGAGATCCTGCACGCCATGGGTGCGCACACCGGCCGGCACGCCGGTGCGCTCACGGTGAGAGCGGGCGACGGCATCCGCGGGCTGGAGCTCGACCTGTCCGCGGCGAGCGAGCTGACCCCGACGATCGCCGGGCTCGCGGCATTCGCCGACGGGCCGACGACCATCCGCGGCGTCGCTCACATCCGCACGCACGAGACGGACCGCATCTCGGCGCTGGCGGGCAATCTGCGCGCGCTCGGCGGCGAGGTCGAGGAGCTGGCCGACGGTCTGCGCATCACCCCGCGGCGCCTGCAGGGCGGGAGCTGGCCTGCGCACCACGATCACCGGATGGCGACCACCGGCGCCCTGGTCGGCCTGCGGACGCCGGGCGTGGAGATCGATGACATCGGAACGACCGCCAAGACGCTCCCCGAGTTCACCCTGCTGTGGGAGCGGATGCTGACGGGCGCCACCGCGTGAGCTGGCTGGGCGGCGACGACGAGCTCGACGACTTCGAGGAGTACGACGAGAGCAGCATCCGCACCCGCCCGAATCCGAAGGCGAACCGGCCGCGCACCAAGCGCCGGCCCGCGCACGAGGATGCCGTCGTCGGCCGTGTGCTGGGAGTGGATCGCGGTCGCTACAGCGTGCTGATCGCCGAGGACCGGCCTGACGAGCACACCGTGATCGCCGCCCGCGCCCGCGAGCTGCGCCGCACTCCGATCGTGACGGGAGACCGCGCCCGCGTGGTCGGCGACACGACCGGCGATCAGGGAACGCTCTCGCGCATCGTGGGCATCGTCGAGCGCACCTCGCTGCTGCGACGCAGCGCCGACGACACCGATCAGGTGGAGCGGGTGATCGTCGCCAACGCCGATCAGATGCTGATCGTCGTCGCCGCCGCCGATCCCGAGCCGCGGGAACGACTCGTGGACCGCTATCTGGTCGCGGCGCTGGATGCCGGCATCCGCCCGCTCCTGGTGGTGACCAAGACCGACCTCGCCGATCCGTCGGCCTTCCTGTCCCACTTCGACGGGCTCGGGCTCACGGTGTTCTCCAGCGCCCGCGGGCGCATGCCGGTCGATGAGATCGGAGCCGAGCTGATCGGCCACTCCACCGTGTTCGTCGGGCACTCCGGCGTCGGGAAGTCGACCCTCGTGAATGCCCTGGTGCCCAGCGCAGGACGCGCCACCGGGCACGTGAACGAGGTCACCGGTCGCGGACGGCACACCTCCTCGTCCACGGTGTCGCTGCGATACACCTCGGCCGCGGGACGGGGCTGGGTGATCGACACGCCGGGCGTGCGCTCGTTCGGCCTCGGGCACGTCGACCGCGCCAACATCCTCGCGGCGTACACCGAGCTCGCCGAGATCGCCGAGGACTGCCCGCGCGGCTGCACCCACCTGCCCGACGCCGACGACTGCGCGCTCAACCTCGCAGCGCGCGCGGGCGCGCTGGGCGAGACGGGGCGCTCTCGCTTGGAATCGCTGCAGCGGCTGCTGCAGACCTTCGGCGGATAGGCTGGTGACGTGACCACCACGCGCCTGGAACCCGGTACCCCCGCACCCGACTTCTCCCTGCTCGACCAGGACGGTCGACGCGTCTCGCTCGCCGACCATCGCGGCGAGAAGGTCATCCTGTACTTCTACCCCGCGGCGATGACACCGGGGTGCACGACGCAGGCGTGCGACTTCCGCGACAGCATCTCCTCCCTGAAGGGCGCCGGGTACACGGTGATCGGCGTCTCCCGCGACGAGCCCGCGAAGCTGCGCGAGTTCCGCGAGCGGGACGGGCTGGACTTCGAGCTGCTCAGCGACCCCGATCACGCCGTGCACACGGCGTACGGGGTGTGGGGCGAGAAGATGAACTACGGGAAGGTCATCGAGGGCGTGATCCGCTCGACGTTCGTGATCGACGAGCAGGGCGTGGTCGACCTCGCCCAGTACAACGTGAAGGCCACCGGGCACGTGGCACGGCTGCGCAGGACTCTCGGCGTCGACGCCTGATCGGCTCGCGCTGTCGCGGCCTCGTCCGGCTCAGCGGGTGGCCGCCTCAGCGGGCTCCTCCGGCTCAGTCGTCGGACGGTGGCCGCTGCAGCCGCCGGTCCTCCGCGCCCTCGCGGCGCACCGTCGCGATCAGCGCGACCAGGCCCGCCGTCCCGGCGATTCCGAGGACCAGCACGAACGGCCACGGCGTGGGCCGGATGCTGAACGCCGCCAGGGCCAGAGCGATGGCGAGCACCTGGAAGACGATTCCCCCCGAGCGCGCCCAGGAAGCCCTGCGCAGCACACCGAACGCGAAGGCGACCAGCGCGAACGCACCCAGCAGGGTCAGCACGATCAGCGCGATCCCGCTCGCCATCGACGAGGCGTCCCCCGCTCCCAGGGCGAGCAGCTCACTCAGTCCTATCGCCGTGAGCGCGGCGCCCTCCAGGCCGAGGAGCACGGCGGCGACGACGGCGGGTCCGGATCGGCGCATGCGCACTCCTCTCAAGAGTTGTGTGAAAACCCTTGATTTCGCTTGTTTCCTGTAACAGAATAGTCAAAGCCATGTGCTCCCACATCGGAGTGGGGCGGGCGAATCGTCCGCATGACCAGGGTAGCCGACTCCCGATCCGCTCCCCGAACTCGAGTGCCGCGTCTGCGGCCACCACACCGAACACCTAGCTGAGGAGCCATCAATGGACTGGCGCGATAAAGCGGCCTGCCTTACCGTCGACCCCGAACTGTTCTTCCCGGTCGGCAACACCGGACCCGCTGTCGACCAGATCGAGAAGGCGAAGGCCGTCTGCGCCACCTGCACGGTGACCGAGATCTGCCTGCAGTACGCCCTGGAGTCCGGTCAGGACTCGGGCGTGTGGGGCGGCCTCTCCGAGGACGAGCGGCGCGCTCTCAAGCGTCGCGCCGCCCGCGCGCGCCGCGCCGGCTGACCCCGACGTCACGAGCGCCGGCAGGATCCCGTGGATCCGGCCGGCGCTTCTCGCTGTCCGGTCCCGACGCCGTGCCAGGTCGTCGCAGCGGTCAGGGCGCGATCCAGCGCATCGGGATCGCGATGGTCACCTGCGTGCCCTCACCCTCGGCGCCCTTCCAGTCGATCGTGCCGCTGAGCTCGCCCTGGATCAGCGTGCGCACGATCTGCGTGCCCAGGCCCTGCCCCACGCGCCCCTCGGCCAGTCCGTGCCCGGTGTCGGTCACGGTGACGGTCAGCAGCTCCGAGGTGCGGGTCGCCTCGATGCGCACGATGCCCTCCTGGCCGGCCAGGCCGTGCTCGACGGCGTTCGTGACGACCTCGGTCAGCGCGAGCGCCAGCGGTGTGGCGTACTCGCTCGGGAGCACGCCGAAGCGCCCTTCCAGCTGCGTGCGCGCACGGGTGTTGGGCGCTGCCGCGACCTCTGCGACGAGCTTGAGCACGCGGTCGAAGACCTCGTCGAAGTCGACGGTCTGCGCCAGGCCGCTGGCGAGGGTGTCGTGCACGACGGCGATCGACTCCACGCGTCGCATCGCCTGCGTCAGCGCCTCGCGCGCGTCGTCGGAGCGCGTGCGGCGGGCCTGGATGCGCAGCAGCGAGGCGACCGTCTGCAGATTGTTCTTCACCCGGTGATGGATCTCGCGGATCGTGGCGTCCTTGGTGATCAGCTCCTGCTCCTGATGGCGCAGCTCGGACACGTCACGGCACAGCACGATCGCGCCGATGCGCGTGCCGTGGTCCTTCAGCGGGATCGCCCGCACCGACACGGTCACCCCGCGGGCCTCCATGTCGGTGCGCCACGGGGCCCGACCGGTCACGACCACCGGCAGCGACTCGTCCACCTGGCGCGAGGGCGGGACGATCCGGGTGGTCACCTCGGCGAGCGACTCCCCCTCGAGCTCGTCGTCGAAGCCCATCCGGTTGAACGCGGAGAGCGCATTGGGGCTCGCGAAGGTGGTGATCCCGTCGACGTCCAGCCGGATCAGGCCGTCGGATGCCCGGGGGGCACCGCGCCGCGGCGCGGTGGGAGCCGAGAGGTCGGGGAACTCCCCTGACGCGATCATCCGGAACAGGTCGTTGGCGCACTCGTCGAAGCTGATCTGCTGCCGGGACGGCATCCGCGCCTCGCCCAGGTTCGTGTGCCGGGTGATCACGCCGATGACCTCGCCGCCGCCGTCCTTGGGGACGATCGGCACCGCGCGCACCCTGGTGGGCGTCTCCTCGAACCAGTCCGGTGAGGACGAGTCCACGATCCCGGCGGTCTCAAAGGCCGACTGCACCTGAGTGCGCCACTGCGGGCGCACCTTCTCCCCCACGATGTCTCGGTAGAAGAGCGTCGCCGCACCGCTGGGCCGGGAGTGGGTGACGGCAGTGAAGGAACCGTCCGCGGATTCGATCCACATCACGATGTCCGCAGAGGCGAGATCGGCCAGCAGCTGACCGTCCCCGGCCAGGCGATGCAGCCACTCGACGTCGGCGTCGTTCAGACGGCCCTGGGCGTGGACGAGATCACTGAGCGTTGACACTCGTTCAGCCTACTGGCGGCGCCGGCGAGCACCGCTCACAGCACGGCGAACGAACTCGCGCGCCACCGGCCGTCCAGGCCCTCCAGGCGCACGGCCACCGCGCGGGTCCGGCCCGGACCTGCCACGATGACGACCGCTTCGATCACGCCGTCGACCGGCTCGCTGGTGCGGATGGACAGGATCTGGAAGCTCGACCTCGCGGGTGCGATGCCGCGGGCGCTGCGTGCCCTGGCCGAGAGATTGGCGCGGGTGGCGAGCGCGCGGAACGCGTCCTCGCTGAGCCAGCGCGCGAGCTGATCGACCTTCCGGCTGCCGGCGAGCACCTCGAGCGCACCGTTCGTCAGACTGCGCAGCAGGGGAACCGGATCGGGAAGCGCGGAGGTGGAGGTCGGCTGCGGTGCGAAGTATTCGGTCAGCGTCGTCGTCATTTTCCGCGATCCCCCCGGGCCGTGGCTGTTCCGTGATGTATGCGTGTCGGTTTCGAACATCAGAAGTACAGCACGCGAGGGGCCGCGTCGGAAGGCTCTCGCGCAGATCTGTGGATAACTCGTACGGCGCATGCACGGTTCGCCTACGCTCGTTCGGGTGGAATGGGATCACCTCTTCGCAGATCTCGAGGGCCAGCTGGCCGCCGAGTGGGAAGCCGAACGCGCGGCGCTGGATGCCGAGTCCGAACGGCTGCGCATCTCGAGGCTGACGATGCGGGACCGCCTGCGCAGCATGGCCGCGGCGGCGGCCCGGATCTCCCTCGAACTCGCCGACGGCAGCCGCTGGGACTGCACGCTGCGCGCCACGGGAGCCGACTGGGCGGGAGTGGCGCTCCCCGCGGATCCACGGCTGCGCATCGTCCCGCTGACGAGCGACGCCGCCATCGACGTCGACCATGGCACGCTGCTCTCCTCGCTGGACGAGGATGCCGCCGGCGACGGCAGCTCCCTGCGCAGCCGGATGACGTTCGGGTTCGTACTCCGCGATCTCGCCCGACGCCGCACCCCGGTGACGGTCGGACATCGCGGCGCCGACCCGCAGCACGGCAGCATCGACAGGGCCGGCGCCGATCACCTGGATCTGGCGCTGCACGATCCGGGCGAGCCGCGGCGGTCCCGCGCCGTGCGCGGCTTCCGCGTGATCCCATTCGACGCGGTCGTGTGGGTACGGGTGGAGAGCGGTCGGACCGCGGCATCCTGAGCCCGCAGGGTCAGCCGCGACGGTAGGGCGTCGTGCCCCACAGCTCCGGGAAGCTGGCCTCGTTCGCCTGGCGCCACAGCGCCTGGCGGCGGGCGTCCTCGGACTGCTCGTCGAGATAGTCGGCCAGACTCGCCTCCTCCACGCGCCAGCGCGGCGGGGAGCCCAGCTGCGACCCGCGCAGACGTCCCTGCTGCACGAGGTCGATGACTTCATCGACCTCGATGCTCAGCAGCTCGGCCACCTGCGAGGGAGCGAGGAAGCGAGGCGCCATGTCGGATGTTTCGGGCATGCATCAATTCTCTCCCGGACCCGCCTCGGCGGGGACTGGGAATCAGCCTTGTGGATAACTTTTCGGGCTCGAACGCGGAATCTGTGACGATGTGTGCATGATCTCCTCGCGCGCACGCCGGCCCTTCTTCGGCGACCTCCGCTTCCTGATCGGGCTCGTCCTCGTCGTGGTGTCGATCGCGGGAGTCTGGCTGCTGGTCTCGTCCTCGCGGCAGACCACGGCCGTGCTGCAGGCGACGCACACCGTGGTGCCGGGGCAGCCGGTCACCTCGGCGGACTTCCAGGTCGTCGAAGTCGGGCTCGGCCCGCTCACCGGGACGTACCTGGCTCCGCAGGACCTGGAACCCGGGGCGGTCGCGACGCGCACGCTGGCGAAGGGCGAGCTCGTCGCCGCGGCCGGGGTCGGCGATGAGAAGGACTCCCGAACGACCACGATCGTGGTCAGCAGCACCGCGATCCCGACCGGCGTCGATGCGGGATCCGTCGTCGAGCTGTGGCAGGCGCCGCTGCTCAAGGATGGCCGCACCCGGGACGAGCCGAGGGTGCTCGTCGGCGACGCCGTGGTGGGCCGCGTCGCCGAGGCCGACGGCATGCTCAGCGAGAGCCGCACGGATGTGGAGGTCGTGGTCGATCGATCGGATGTCGCCGACGTGCTGGCTGCGATCACCGGCGACGCCGTGATCTCGATCGTCCCGGCGGGAGCGGGCTCGTGACGAGCGTCATCCTGTGCGCGCCGGCGCAGGAGGCCGCGATGCTGGCATCCGACCTGGAGCTGGAGGGCGTCGGGGTGCGGCAGCTGCCGGCATCCGATCTCTCCGCCGCGACGCTCGACGGCGCGGACGCGCTGCTCATCGCCGCGACCAGAGCGGTGCTGACCGCGCAGCTGATCGGCGCCTGCGACCGCGCAGGCGTGCGGGTGCTGCCCATAGGCGACGCCGACTCGCGGCTGGCGGCGCAGTTCGGCCTGCCCGCACCGCTGCCCTACGACACTCCGGCCTCCCGCGTGCTCGACGCCCTCTCATCGGCCCCCGCCGCCGCGCCGGCGCGCTCGTCGCGGGTCATCGCCGTGTGGGGTCCGCACGGCGCCCCGGGCCGTTCGACGATCGCCGTGCAGCTCGCCGTGGAGCTGGCGCGCGCCGGACGGCGCACAGCGCTGGTCGATGCCGACGCCGTGGCCCCCTCGATAGCGCTGCAGCTCGGGCTGGGCGACGACGCTCCCGGGCTCGCGGCGGCCTGCCGACGCGCCGAGCTCGGCACGCTGGACACGGCGGAGCTGTCCCGCCTGGCGAGCCCGGTCGAGACCTCCGGCGGCACCGTGGAGGTCCTGAGCGGGCTGAACCGCCCCACGCGCTGGCCCGAGCTGGGTGCGGGCCGCGTGCGCGCCACCCTGGCCGCGTGCCGCATCTGGGTGGACGAGACCGTCGTCGACGTCGCCGCGGAGCTGGACGCCGAGGACGACGAGCTGGATGCCGGCGCGCCGTCCCGTCACGCCGCGACGGCCGCCGCGCTGCTGGAGGCGGATGCGGTGGTCGCGGTGCTCTCCGCCGACCCGCTCGGCGTGAGTCGCTTCGTGCGCGCGCACGCCGAGCTGCGTCACCTGCTGGGCGGAACGCTGGTCACCGTGGTGGCCAACCGCGTGCGACCGGGGCCGCTCGGAATCGACGCGCGCGGGCAGCTGCGGCGCACTCTCGACCGGTTCGCCGGCATCGACGAGGTGGTGTTCGTGCCGGAGGATCAGCGCGCGACGGATGCCGCCGCGCTGCACGCGCGAGCGATCGCGGACGTGGTGCCCCGTTCTCAGCTCGTCGCCGCGGTGCGGCGGATCGCGTCCGGTCTGGGGGCGACGGAGCAGGTCACTGCCGGTAGCTCGCGAGGAAGTTCCCGAGCCGCTCGACGGCGGCGCTGAGCACGCGCGCCTCGGGCAGCGTCACCACCCGCAGGTGGTCGGGCTCGGGCCAGTTGAAGCCCGTCCCCTGCACCAGCAGGATCTTCTCCGAGACGAGCAGATCGTAGACGAGCTTCTCGTCATCGCGGATCTCGTGCACGTTCGGATCCAGCTTCGGGAACGCGTAGAGCGCCCCCTCCGGCTTGACGCAGCTGACGCCGGGGATCGATTCCAGCCCCTGCCAGGCGATGTCGCGCTGCTCG
The DNA here is from genome assembly GCF_031844385.1 of Microbacterium sp. ARD32. Classification (NCBI taxonomy): domain Bacteria; kingdom Bacillati; phylum Actinomycetota; class Actinomycetes; order Micrococcales; family Microbacteriaceae; genus Microbacterium; species Microbacterium sp. ARD32. The sequence continues at coordinate 883,242 of NZ_JAUZVD010000001.1, read as the reverse complement.
TGCAGCCGGCCCGACGGTGCGATGAGCGCATCGATCGACTGCACGCCGCCCAGTGCGGCCTGCACGGCGTGCTGGGCGGGCACGTTCGGGCACAGCCGGGTGGAGGCGAGCAGCGTGATCCCCTCCAGGAATCCCTTGGCGTGTGCCTTGGGCCCGCTGATCACCAGCCAGCCGGAGCGGTAGCCGGCCACCCGATACGTCTTCGACAGGCCGTTGAAGGTCAGGCACAGCAGATCGGGAGCCAGCGTGGCCGTGGGGATGTGCCGCGCCTGGTCGAACAGGATGCGGTCGTAGATCTCGTCTGAAAGCAGCAGCAACTGGTGCTCGCGGGCGATCTGCACGAGCCCCTCGAGCACCTCGCGGGAGTACACCGCCCCGGTGGGGTTGTTCGGATTGATCACGACGAGCGCCTTGGTCTGCGGCGTCACCTTGGAGCGGATGTCGTCCAGATCCGGCTGCCATCCGTTCTGCTCATCGCACAGGTAGTGCACCGGCGTGCCGCCGGCCAGCGAGGTCATCGCCGTCCACAGCGGATAGTCCGGCGCCGGGATGAGCACCTCGTCGCCCTGGTCCAGCAGCGCCTGCATGACCATCGTGATCAGCTCGGACACGCCGTTGCCCAGGAAGACGTCATCCGGATCGATCCGCGGGAAGCCGGGCGTCTCCTCGTAACGGCTCACCACGGCGCGACGCGCGGAGATGATTCCCTGACTGTCGCTGTAGCCGTGCGCGGTGGGCACGGCCGCGAGCATGTCCCGGACGATCTGGTGGGGGGCCTCGAAGCCGAAGGTGGCGGGATTGCCGGTGTTGAGCTTGAGGATCTGATGGCCCTCCGCCTCCAGGCGCGCAGCCTCGACCAGCGCCTTGCCCCGGATCTCGTACAGGACGTTCTTGAGCTTCGAGGACTGATCGAAGGCGCGCGTGTGGGTCATTCCCCGATTCTAGTGACCGCTCCGAGCGCGTTCCGGCAGGCCGGCACCTCACGCACCGCCCAGGGCGCGGATGTCCTCGTGGCGGAACTCCGTGATCGTTCCGTAGCCCTGGTAGGCGAAGAGCCGGTCGAAATCGGCGTCGTCGTCCACGGGTGGCAGCCCGGGCGCCGCTCCGGGCACGTCAGCGGGCGTAGCGGCCCCCGCAGGGCAGTAGACGAGCATCACTCCGCCGCCCTCCGCACTGGAGGAGGTGCCCTGGATGCAGTCCCCCATCATGGCGTCGAAGACCGTGATGACGCCGTCGTGCGTGCCGGGCGCGACGCGACGGCACCAGTTCCCGTCCGCATGGCACCAGGTGCCCTCGAGGTCCTCCCAGCGCGGCCGCAGAGGCGCGGCGGTGACGTCGACGCCCCAGGGGTCGTCCAGTCGCTCGCCGCTGTAGTCGGTCATCGTCAGCGTGAAGGTGACGACGTCGATCCACTTGAGCGCGTGGAGAACCTTGCCGAACAGCGTCCGTGCATCCTTCGCCTCGAACAGCGCCTTGGTCTTGGGCGAGAACCGCGCGTCCTTGTTGGTCGCGATCTCGGTTGTGACGTCGTCGACCGCCTCAAGGAAGTCCTGATCCACGATCGACTGGAGGCATCCGACGGCCCAGCTCGCGACGGTGGCGGCATCAGCGCCCTCGCCGGGAAGGTTGGCGCCGATGCACTCCCGCACGGCCAGCGCGACGGTCATCCAGACGATCTCGTCGGAGACCACGCCCTCCACGAGGTCGAATGCCATCTTGAGGAGCACGGATGTCGCCAGCTGGAGTTCATCCGGACGGACGAACGAGACCAGCCGCTCCCCCGTGGCCTGCGCCTGCCGCACCTCGCTCTCGGAGACCGAGAACGACATCTCGGTCGTTCCCACGAGCAGGTTCTGGAACGCTCCGACGGGGCCCGCCGGGCCGACGTCGGCCAGCTCCTCCGACAGCAGCTCGCTGAGGGCGGCGACGTCAGCCGTCGCGAGATCGGCCAGATACGACCAGCTCACGTGCGGCTCCAGCCCCGCGGCGAACTGCACCCGGAAGCCGAACCCGCGGTTCGCAGCGGCTTTGATCTGCAGACGCGTGCCGTCCTCGGGATCGACGCCGACACAGCGCAGGACGCTCTGGTTCTCGACCGGAATGCCGTCGAGCTGCGTGATCACTGCCGTGTCGACCCATGCGAGACCGGGCTCCTGAGTCCAGTCGCCCTCGCACTGAGGCGCCTCCGTCTGCAGTCCCAGCAGCAGACCGGCTTGGCGATAGACCCAGGACCCCGGTCCCTTCGCACTCCAGGCAGCCCAGGAGTCCCCGATTCGCGTGCCGACCTCCTTCCACACAGCTCCTGCCGCGTCCCAGCGGTCCTTGACCACGCTCGAGACGTCGTCGAGGAACGTCACGACGATCGACCACATCGACAGGTGCGTCGTCGTGGCGGTCACGGTCCTCCCGTCCGTCTCGGTCTCCACGGGCGTCCAGGAGGCCGTGCCCTCGTCGAAATAGGCGAAGCGCGCCTGTGCCCCCTCGGGTAGTTCGGCCGGCAGCTCGGCCCGCAGGGTTATTCCCTCCGCCGGCATCTCATCGCTCGTGAGCTCCATCGGCCGGAGCATGAAGTAGTCGGTGGGCGCGACGGCGGGCACCGCGCTCTCGTCCGCCGCCATCGCCGCCGAATCCTCCCCGGGGATCTCCGAACGCAGCGCGATATCACTCGTCGTCTCGATCCGCGTCCCTCCGGGCCGCTGATGCGCCTCGCATGCGGTGAGTGCGGTGGCCAGGATCGCCACGCAGGCCATCACGGCCACGGGCTTCAGGAGACGAGGACTCATCATGACCTTCCGTCGAGGGAACAGTGCGGCCGGATCGTCTGCGGCCACCCAGATGCTATTGACGGGCGAAGCGATGCGAAGAGGGATGCGCCGAATCCGGACGACCCCGGACAGCCGCCTCGCACTCTCTTCGGCAGCGGAGCGAAGGGCGATCCGCCGCCGAAGGCGCGTGGGACAGGATCAGCCGGAGCGGCGCGGGCGGAATGCGGCCCGGACCGACGCGGGCACCTCGCTGCCCAGGCGCAGCGGCGCCAGGAGCCTCGCGATCGCCAGTCCGACGAGCCCGGAGATGATCTTGTCGGCGATCGACACGGTGCTGTTCACCGCGAAGGCAGCGGTCCAGAGGTGCTCGGCATCGAGGTTCCACGCGGCGAGCACCGCCTCGCCGGCGTGGCCGGCTGACGCACCGCCGTAGAGCAGGACGTTCAGCGGTGTTCCGATCATCGAGCAGACGATCGCCGTGACCACGGTGATGAGCAGGAAGCACGGGATCGTGCGCGGCAGGCGGCGGATGCCGTGTCCCCACACGACCGCGCCCGCGATGTTGACGAGGGCGAAGAGGACGGTCTCGGGGGTGTCGCTGGCAGCGCCCAGCACGTTCGTCGTGGCTCCGACGAGAGCGCCCCACCAGGGGCCGCACGCGAAGGCCGCAGTCGTCGTGCCGACCATGTCGAGGAACAGCGGCAGGGAGTGCCGTCCCATCACCGTGCCGCCGAAGAGATTCAAGCCGACGCACCCGACGAGCACCGCGACGAGCAGCGCGGTGCGCAGCACGGTCACATCGGGGACGACGTCGTCCGAAGGCGTGGCATGCCCAGGCACGGACGCGGGCGCGGGTGTCATCGCGGGCACGGATGTCGACCCCGTCGCCTGCTCGGTCCTCGCCGTTCGGGAGTCGGCTCGCAGCGCATCCAGACACCGCTGTCGCCAGTGCTGCGCCTCCTCCGGCGTCGCATCCAGAGCGATCGCGATCTCAGCGACCAGACCGGCGTTGATCCGGCGACGCCCCATCCGGAACGCGTCGAACACCGTCGATCGCGCGATGCGCGCTGCGCTGGGCGCCACCCCCTGCGCCTCTCGACCCGCCGCGATGCGCAGCGCCAGCTCGGAATACGAGACCGCGCCCCTCTCGATGCGCAGCGTCTGCAGATCGTTCGCGACCGCATCGAGAGCGGAAGGCGCGCTCGACGCCGATATGCGCACGGATGCCACCTTCACCTCGCTGCGGCCGGAACGTCGGGACAGCCCGATCCTAGGGCATCCTGTGCCGGCCGCAGACGGGCCGGCGGCGTGCTACTTGTTCTTGCCCTTCGCCCGGCTCTGCGCGCGGCGCTGCTCCCGATTCGCAGGCGCGGGCTCGGCGGCATCCGTCCGCTGGCCGAAGGCACCACGTGCGGCCGGCTCCTCGGCAGCGTCGGCGTCCGCCGCCTTGCGCAGGCGAGCGGTCGCCGCCTGCTGCACCTGGCCGCGCTCGTTGCGCACCTCGACATCGCCGGAGTCGTTCGGGGCGGAGTACTCGAGCTTCTGCTCGGGCTGCTGGTCCGCCAGACCCTTGGCCTCGACCTCGGTCTGGTCCGCGTCGGCCCGGCGCACCTCGACCTCGAGGTTGTAGAGGTAGCCGACGGATTCCTCCTTGATCTGGCCCATCATGGACTGGAACATCGCGTAGCCCTCGCGCTGATATTCGATCAGCGGGTCGCGCTGGGCCATGGCACGCAGGCCGATGCCGTCCTTGAGGTAGTCCATCTCGTAGAGGTGATCACGCCAGCGACGGTCCAGCACCTGCAGCACGACACGACGCTCCAGCTCTCGGGTGGCCGCCTCGCCCAGGCTCGCCTCGCGCTTCTCGTACGCGATCAGGGCATCCGAGAGCAGCTCGCGCTTGAGCCCCTCGGAGGTGATCCCGCCCTTGCGGTCGCCGGCCTCGGCCACCACCTCGTCGATGGTCACATCGATCGGGTAGAGCGTCTTCAACTCGGTCCACAGGGCGTCGAAGTCCCAGCTCTCGGTGTGCCCCTCGGCGGTGTGGTCGTCGACCACGCCTCCGATGGCGTCCTCGATGAAGTGCTTCACGCGGTCGGCGATGTCGTCGCCGTGCAGGATCTGACGCCGGTCGGTGTAGATCGCCTCGCGCTGGCGGTTGAGCACGTCGTCGTACTTGAGCACGTTCTTGCGCATCTCGGCGTTGCGGGCCTCGACCTGGTTCTGCGCGCTGCGGATGGCGCGGCTGACCAGGCCCGATTCGATCGGCACGTCGTCCGGGAAGTTCGTGCGCGCCAGGATCGCCTCGGCGGCGCCCGACTGGAACAGCCGCATCAGGTCGTCGGTCAGGCTCAGGTAGAAGCGGCTCTCGCCGGGGTCGCCCTGACGGCCCGAGCGGCCGCGCAGCTGGTTGTCGATGCGGCGCGACTCATGCCGCTCGGTGCCGAGCACGTAGAGGCCGCCCGCCTCGGTGACCTTGACGCCGTCCTCGGCGACCTTGGTCTTCATCGCCTCGTAGGTGTCATCCCAGGCCGCCTCGTACTCCTCGGGCGTCTCCTCGGGGTCCAGCCCCTGGGCGCGCAGTTCCTGCACGGCGAGAAACTCGGCGTTGCCGCCGAGCATGATGTCGGTTCCGCGGCCGGCCATGTTCGTGGCGACCGTCACCGCGCCCAGGCGCCCGGCGAGCGCGACGATCTCCGCCTCGCGCGCGTGGTTCTTGGCGTTGAGCACCTCGTGCTTGATGCCCTTCTTCGCCAGCAGGCGGGAGAGGTACTCGCTCTTCTCGACGCTGATCGTGCCGACCAGCACCGGCTGCCCGGCCGCGTGGCGCTCGGCGATGTCCTCGACCACCTGGGCGAACTTGGCCTGCTCGTTCTTGTAGACCAGATCCGGCTGATCCTTGCGGATCATCGGCTTGTTGGTGGGGATCGGCACCACGCCCAGCTTGTACGTGGACATGAACTCCGCCGCCTCGGTCTCGGCGGTACCCGTCATGCCGGCGATCTTGTCGTACAGGCGGAAGTAGTTCTGCAGGGTGACGGTCGCGAGGGTCTGGTTCTCGGCCTTGACCGGCACGTTCTCCTTGGCCTCGATGGCCTGGTGGATGCCCTCGTTGTAGCGGCGCCCGACCAGGATGCGGCCGGTGTGCTCGTCGACGATCATGACCTCGTCGTTCATGACGACGTAGTCGGTGTCGCGCTTGAACAGCGCGATGGCCTTGATGGAGTTGTTCAGGAAGGAGATCAGCGGGGTGTTCGCCGACTCGTAGAGGTTGTCGATGCCGAGGTGGTCCTCGACCTTCTCGATGCCGGGCTCGAGCACTCCGACGGTGCGCTTCTTCTCGTCCACCTCGTAGTCGACGCCCGCTTCGAGGGTGCGCGCGATCTTGGCGAACTCGGTGAACCAGCGGTTCGCCTCGCCGGAGGACGGGCCCGAGATGATCAGCGGCGTGCGGGCCTCGTCGATCAGGATCGAGTCGACCTCGTCGACGATCACGAAGCAGTGCTCGCGCTGGACCAGGTCCTCCTTGCGCCACGCCATGTTGTCGCGGAGGTAGTCGAAGCCGAACTCGTTGTTCGTGCCGTAGGTGATGTCGGCGGCGTACTGCTGGCGACGGACCTCGGGCGTCTGACCGGAGACGATCACGCCGGTGGTCATGCCCAGGCCGCGGTAGACGCGACCCATGAGCTCGGCCTGGTAGCTGGCGAGGAAGTCGTTCACGGTGACCAGGTGCGCGCCCTTGCCCGGGATCGCGTTCAGGTACATGGCGAACACGGCGGTGAGCGTCTTGCCCTCACCGGTCTTCATCTCGGCGATGTTGCCCATGTGCAGGGCCGCGCCGCCCATGATCTGCACGTCGTAGGCGCGCATTCCCAGGGTGCGCCTGGCGACCTCGCGCACCGCGGCGAAAGCCTCTGGCATCAGCTGATCCAGGGTCTCGCCCTTCTCGTGGCGTGCTCGAAGCTCGGCGGTCTCGCCCCGCAGCTCCTCGTCGGTGAGCTTCTCGAAGTCGTCCTCCAGAGCGTTCACGGCCTTGACGACCTGCTTGAGCCTGCGAAGGATGCGTCCTTCGCCGGCACGCAGCATCTTCTCGAGAGGATTCGCCACGGATGTCTCCCTTGGATCTCGGGTTCCGGCGAGGGTGGCCGCCGGACATACCGTGCCATGTTAGCGGCCCGCGACTTGCATCCGCTGTGCACGAGCGGCCGCGCGGAGCACGCTGAGCGCGAACAGGACACGCGGGAATCGAATGCCGGCGGCATGTTTCCGGATATGCATATACTCAGAAACGCAATACCGGGAAATGATCGGAGACCTCATGTCCGTCCGCCAGAGTCTGCTCGCCATCCTCGACCAGGGCCCCTGCTACGGGTACCAGCTGCGCGCCGAGTTCGACCGCCGCACCGGTTCCACGTGGCCGCTGAACGTCGGCCAGATCTACAACACCCTGGAGCGCCTCGAGCGCGACGGTCTGGTGCGCAAGGGCGACATCGACGACCAGGGTCACGTCTACTACGAGATCACGGATGCCGGGCGGGCGGAGGTGCGCGACTGGCTGGACTCCCCCGTGCTGCGACAGGCCGGAACCCGCGACGAGCTGCCCATCAAGCTGGCGCTGGCCGCCACTCTCCCGGGCGTGGACGTCGCGGCCATCGTGCAGCGGCAGCGCAAGGCATCCCTCGCCGCTCTGCAGGAGCTGCGCCGGGTGCAGTTCGCCGGCGCAGCGGGCGGCGAGGAGCTCGCCTGGCAGCTGGTGGCGGACTCGCTCATCTTCCAGGCGGAGGCCGAGGTGCGCTGGCTCGATCACGTGGAGTCGAGGCTCACGCGCCACACGCCGCAGGCACTGGAGCTGGAGCTCAGCATGCAGACACCGCGCCGGGGCCGTCCCCCGCGCACGACTGCCACCGCGACCTCGGGGTCGGCCTCATGAAGCGCGCGGAGTACCGGGCGGCGCGAGCCGGCGAGCGCGCGGCCCGTCGCCCCGCCTCGAAGACGCAGGAGCGGCAGCGCGACGCCCGCGACCCGGTGCTGCAGCTGATCGGCATCTCCCAGCACTACGGGCACGGCGCCTCGTCGGTGTCCGCGCTGGCGGGCGTCGATCTGAGCGTGCACCCGGGCGAGCTGGTGGCGGTGATGGGCCCGTCCGGCTCGGGCAAGTCGACCCTGCTCGCGATGGCGGGCGGCCTGGCCACTCCGACCGCCGGCGAGGTCGTGGTGGAGGGCACGTATCTGTCATCACTGGATCCGAACGGCATCGCCCGGCTGCGGCGCCGTTCGCTCGGATACGTGTTCCAGGACTTCAATCTGATCCCCACGCTCACCGCGATGGAGAACGTCGCCCTGCCACTTGAGCTGGACGGCGTCCCTCGCCGCGCGGTCCGCCGCGCCGCGCAAGAGGCGCTGACCGGCGTCGGACTCGGCGAGCGGCTGGACGTCTATCCTGACGACCTCTCCGGTGGGCAGCAGCAGCGCGTGGCCATCGCGCGAGCCATCGTCGGCGCGCGGCGGCTGATCCTGGCCGATGAGCCCACCGGAGCCCTTGACTCGGAGACCGGCGAGCTGGTGATGCAGGTGATCCGCCAGCGCGTGGATGCCGGTGCCGCCGGCATCCTGGTCACGCACGAGCCCCGGCACGCGTCCTGGGCGGACCGCATCCTGTTCCTCCGCGACGGCCGGGTGGTGGACGAGTCGACGCGCGAGAGCGCGGATGCCCTGCTGAGCGGGGCGCGGTGATGTTCCGCGACCTCAGCGGCGGCGGCGCGCGCTGGCGCGTCGCCGCACGGCTGGCCAGGCGGCAGGCCTGGCGCTCGCGCGGATCCAGCCTGCTGATCGTGCTGCTGATCGCGCTTCCGGTTGCCGGCCTCGTGACGGCGGCGACGCTGGCCACCAGCACGATCCCGACGCCGGAGCAGGTGCTGGACGCGCGGCTGGGCAGCACGCAGACCCGAGTGCAGATCGTCAGCGGGCCGGATCAGAGCCTGATCCAGGCGCCCGTCGAGCCGGAGTGGTGGGAGATCGACCGCGACCCCGAATCCGGGGAGCCGCTGAACGCCGATCAGGAGCCGCTTCAGGACATCACCAGCCTGCTCCCGCCGGGCACCGCCGCGCTGCGCCTCCAGCAGGCGACGGTCATCGCCCGCACCGCAGCGGGCATCGCATCCATGTCGGCGCTGGTCGGACCGGCCGGCGACTCCGCCTTCACCGGCCGCTACGACGTCGTGCAGGGGCGGGCCGCGGCATCCGACGATGAGGCTCTGGTGACGCGCTCGGCGCTGGAGAGCATCGGCGAGAAGGTCGGCGGTGCGCTCGAGCTGCGGAATCCGGACCGGGAGTTCACGATCGTCGGCGTGATCGACATCGTCGATCAGCCCGACTCGACGCGCACCGTGGTGCTGCCGGATGCCGAGGCGAGCGAGCTCGTGGGCACGCCGCTGTGGTATCTGCCTGACACGGCGCTGACGTGGGAGCAGATCCGAGCGCTGAACGCGCAGGGCGCGACGGCGCTGTCGCGGCCGGTGGCGCTGGACCCGCCGGTGACCGGCACGCAGGTGGACCAGGCACGGCTGGTGAACCCGGGGGCGACCCTCGGCAGCATCCTGGCGATCGGCGGGATCATCTTCGCGTTCGTCGCGTATCAGATCGTGCTGCTGGCGGGCGCGGCGTTCAGCGTGAGCGCTCGTCGCCAGCAGCGGTCGCTGGCCATGGCGGCCAGCGTCGGCTCGGCCCGGCGCGACCTGTCGCGCATCGTCCTGCTGCAGGGACTGGTGCTCAGCGGCATCGGAGCCCTGCTGGGGGTGCTGCTCGGACTCGGCGGGGCGTGGGCGGCCATGCGGATGCTCGACGACGGCAACCGCACGATGTACTGGGGGTATTCGGCGGTGCCGTGGCTGGTCGCCGCGATCGGTGCTCTCGCGGTGCTCGTGGGCACCGCGTCGGCCATGCTGCCCGCCCGGGCGGCGGCCAAGGTCGACGTGCTCTCGATGCTGCGCGGCGGGCGTCGGCCGCAGACCGTGCGGCGGTCGCGGCCGGTGTGGGGCATCGCGCTGATGCTCGTGGGCGTCGGGATCAGCATCGCCGCAGTGGCGGGCCTGCTGTGGGTGCGCACTGCCATGGTGCGCTCGGATGACATCCGCGCGATCGCCTCGTACGTGGGCGTGTTCGCGGGGCCGGTGGTCGTGCAGATCGGCGTGATCGTCAGCGGGCACTGGTTGCTGACGAAGCTGGTCCGGCCGCTGTCCCGCCTCGGCCTCGCGCCCCGGCTGGCGATCCGGGATGCGGCGGCCAACGGCACCCGCTCGGCCGCGGCGCTCGGTTCGATCGGCGCGGCGGTGATGATCGCGACCTTCGCGGTGTCGGTGACCGGCATGACCGTGGGAGCGCAGGGACACGACTACGTGGCCCAGGCGCCGCGGGGCGCCCTGACGATGGAGGTCTTCGGTGAGAGCGGCGCCGAAGCGGAGTCCCCGATCGTGGAGCGGGCGGAAGCCGTGCTCGAGGCGCAGTCGCCGACCGGTGTGGCACGGCTCCTCCGGCCCACCGACGCGTTCAACCTTGTCGCGCAGGAGCGACCGGAGGCTGCGGTGACGATGCCGGTCTGGCCGCAGGATGTCATCTGCCGCGGCGACGGGTCCGCGCAGCAGGATGCCGGCTGCTCCCGCCGGCTGGATGCCCTGAGCGGGCTGCGCATCACCACGCCCGAGTCGCTGCCGATGCTGCTCGGGACGGCGGGCGGAGAGAAGGTTCAGCGCGCGCTTCGCGACGGCGGTGCCGTGGTGCTCGATCGCGACCTGCTGCATGACGGACGGCTCGTGCTGGGCTTCTGGAACGCGCAGCAGGCGTACGAATCCGGCGGCACCGTGCACTCGGGCACCAGCTCGGTGGCTCTCGGCGAGGATGCGGTCGTCGCGCAGGACGACGCGGATCGTCAGGAGGTTCTCGACACCGTCGTCGTGGATGCGCCCGAGCGGTACCAGTACTCCGCGCTGATCTCCGAGCGCACCGCGCAGCGGCTCGACATCCTCACCGACTCGCTCACCCTGGTCGGAGTCTTCGAGCAGCCGGCGGATCAGCAGCTGGTGGAGCGGATCAACGCTTCCGCGGGCTTCGAAGCCGGCCTCTACGTGCGCGCGGAGCAGGGTCCGCCGAGCCCGATGGTGGGCATCCTGCTGCTGCTCGCGGCCACCGGCATCCTGATGCTGGGCACCAGCGCGATCGTGCTGGGACTCGCCCGCATCGACGGAGCGGCCGACGACGCGACCCTGGCGGCCGTCGGCGCGACGCCCGCGCTGCGGCGCGGGATCTCGTTCTGGCAGGGGCTGATCATCGCCTTGCTCGGCTCCGTGACCGGGGCCGCGATCGGACTGCTGCCGGTGTGGGGTATCGTCCCGGCCGAGCAGGGGTACTACCGCCCGGAATCCATCCCGTGGTGGGCGATCGCGACCATCGCCGTGGGGCTGCCGCTGCTCGTCGCCGCGGTCAACGCGCTGACCTCGCGCCGCCGCCCTGTCGTCACCCGCCGCACCGCGATCGCCTGACCGCACCAGCAGCCTTCCCACACCGCATCCGAATTCGCCGAGACCCCTCATCACCTCCGAGACCCCTCCTGAATCGCGCCAACCACGAGGGGTCTCGGCGCTCAGGAGGGGTCTCGGCGGGAGGCGTGTTCGCCGAAGGCGCATCGGGCGCACAGCGCGAACGCCGCACGAGACTCGTAGGATCGACGCATGGCCGGTTTCTGGGGCAGACGCAGACGTGAAGAAGAGGCGCTCGCAGCGCAGGACGCGGATCTCGCGCGCCGCGCCGAGCAGTCGCTGGTCGCGACCGACGAGCGCATCCGCACCACCTCCGACGAACTCGCGTTCGCCCAGGCCGAGCTCGGCGACTCGCTCACCGCAGATCTGAAGGCGGCGCTGGATGCCGTGCGGCTGCACATGCAGGAGGCCTTCCAGCTGCACCAGCTCAACCACGACGAGATCCCCGACACCGACGAGGAGCTGCGCACCCGCAATGCACGCATCGTGCAGCTGTGCGAGTGGGCCGAGAGCCTGCTCGACGAGAAGACCGGTGACCTGGCCGAGACCGTCGCCAAGGTCCGTCGCGCTCCACAGGTGATCGCGCAGGTGCGTCGGGATGCCGAGGCGCTGAGCGCCCGCATCCCCCAGGCGCGTGAGACGATCACACGCCTCTCCTCGCGCTACGCCGAGAGCGCCATGCGCCGCGTCGCCTCCTCCGGCGACGAGGCCGAGCAGCTGATCGAGTTCGCGGTGCACGGCGCCGATGTGTCGGAGCGCCGGCGCGCCGCCAAGCAGAACGAAGAGGCGAACCTCGCCCTGGAGACCGCGACCGAGGCTGTTCGTCGCGCCGCGGCGATGCTCGACGCCGTGGAGGACTTCGAGATCCAGGCGCTGCGCGCGGAGTCCACCCTCGCCAACGTCGTGGCCGACTCCCGCGGCGACATCGTCGCCGCACGGAGCGCGCCGCAGACCCCCGAGGTCGCCCAGGCCGCAGCCGCGCTGGAGGCCGCGCTGGGTGCGCTGGCCCCGGCGGGCACGCTGAACGATCCGTTCGCCGAGCTCACTCAGCTGCGCTCCGCCAACACTGCGCTGGACGAGGTGATCGCGAAGGCTCACTACCGCATCCAGCACCCGCTGCCCTCGGTGGCCCAGGTGCAGAACGCGCTCGATGACGCCGACCGGCAGCTGGGTGTCGCCCGCGGGCTGATCTCCGGCCACCGCGGCTGGATCGGAGCCGACGCCCGCACCCGCCTCGCCGAGGCTGAGCGGCTGCGCGTGGACGTGCCGACGATGCTCCCGGCAGAGGAGACCCGGGAGCACGCGCTGGCCTCGGCTCGACGTGTGGCGCAGCTGGCGGCCGAGGCGCTGCAGCTGGCGCAACGCGACATCGACTCCTCGCGTCCGCAGGACCCGCAGCCGTGGGGCGGGGGCGGCTGGGGCGGCGGACGTCGCGGCGGCGGGGGCGACATCGTCAGCGGCGTGCTCGGCGGCCTGGTGATCGGCAGCATCCTGGACGGCATCTTCGACTGAAGGCGCGACGCTTCGACAGGCTCAGCGACCCAAGGGCGGGAACCCGCCCAGCGACCCGGGCCGGTGAGCCTGCCGAAGCGATCTGCGTCACGCGATCAGGATGCCAGCGCCTCGGCCGGCGGTGCTGCTGTCGTCAGCGAGATCACGCCGTAGTCCCAGCCCTTGCGGCGGTACACGACGCTGGGGTGGTCGGTGCGCACGTCGACGAACAGGAAGAAGTCGTGTCCGACCAGCTCCATGCGGTCGACGGCCTCCTCAACGGTCATCCATTCCGCATCGAAGTTCTTCGTGCGGATGACCACGGGCGAGTAGGACTCCTCCTCATCCTCGACCACGGGGATCGTTCCGGTCGCGACGGCCTGCAGCACGTCGGCGGAAGCGGGCTGCACGTCGATGCCGGCGAGCGCGCCGCTGCCCTTCTCGAAGTGCGGTCCGCGCGGATGATTGCGCCCGTCGATGCGCTTCTCCTTCGCGCGGCGCAGCTGCTCGGTGAGCTTGTCGAGTGCCATGTCCAGAGCGGTGAACTTGTCGCCGTCGACCGCCTCCGCGCGTACGACGGGCCCCTTTCCGAGGAGTGTGAGCTCCACGGTCTCATCGGGAATCCGGCCGTTGCGATAGGCGCGGTGCGTGACCTTGACCTCGAGTCGGAGCGCTCGCGGCGCGAGCGTCTGGATACGCGCTGTCTTCTCCTCGACAACCGTGCGGAACCGATCGGAGATGCTCACTCCGACGCCGACGATGCTCGTTTCCATCACTGCCTCCTTGTCCCGGTCCACCCGGCCAAGGGCGGACCGTGGTCGCCTTGTGACCCCCTACGCTAGTCGCCGCGACCGGACATGTCACTATCCACCCACCGGCATTTCGCGCGTGTCGCCGTGCCCGGGCGTGGCGGCCAGCGCGACCGCGCACACCGGCCGGAATCCTGCCGTCCGCAGCGCCCGTGCCGCCTCGTCCAGCGTCGACCCGGTGGTCACCACGTCGTCGACGATCACCACCTGGCGCCCCTCCCCCGGCGCTCCGACCGCACGCAGGCTTCCGGCGACGTTGCGCGCCCGCTCCTCCCGATCCAGGCCGCGCTGATCGCGCGTGCGCCGACTCGGGCGCAGCATCCGCTCGGCCGGGTACCCGGCCCGCCGGATCAGCAGCTCGGGCACGCGGTAGCCGCGTCGGCGGAACGCCGCCCGGCTGGTCGGCACCGGAACCACCAGCGCATCGAGTGGGGCGTGCCGCGCGAGCACCTGCGCCAGAGCATCTCCCAGCGGCCGCGTCAGCATGGTCGCGCCGTCCTCCTTCACCCGGCGGATGCTGCGCGCCACGACACCCTCGTACCGCAGCGCGGCATGCACCACCAGACCGCCGTCGGTGCGGATCTCGAGCGGGTCGGCGATCAGCATCCGACGGCACTCGCCGCACAGCAGCGTGCCCACGCTGTCGCAGCCGGGACAGACTGCGGCCAGCAGCAGCGCCAGCGCCTCAGCGCCGATAGCGGTCATCATCCGAGCGCCTGCCATCCCACGATGCTCGCGCATGCAGCGGACCGGCGCGCACCCGGATCACCGCAGCTGTGGAGGACTCAGCCGCGAGTCGCTCCTGTGCACAGAAGTCAGTACCCGGCACGTCTGCCGAGCACCAGCACGTGCTCCATCGACACCTGCCAGGACGATCCTCGCTGGGCGTACAGCGCCCCGTCCGAGCCGAGCACGCGCAGCCCCGTCGTCGTCTTCGCGCCCGCGAGCGCGTCCGCGCCGTCTGGCGCCGGCGTGGATGACGACGGTCCGCCGACCACGAAGGTCGTGAGCACCGGGTCGGGTGCGCTGGTCAGCACCGCGAGGGAGTCCGTGCCGATCCAGGCCAGGCCCTGCGCCGGTCCGGCGAGTCTTCCGATCTCCTGCGGCTCGCCCAGCGCGGTGGGCTCGTCGTCCTTGCCGCGCATGACAGCGGCGACCATCACCCGGCGCTGGCCGCCCGAGGTCACCACCGCGGCCACCCGCGCTCCGTCCGCGGAGACCCGCAGCTGGCTGATCGAATCGGCGACCTGCCAGGCCTTCGCGATCACCGCCTTCCGATCCAGCTGCGCGTTGGAGTACTCCAGCGCCCCCGGCAGACTGCGCGGCACGGTCCACACGAACCCGAACGGGTCCAGCGACGGCTCGATCAGATCGGCGCGATCGTCGAGCAGCGCGATGTTGCCAGCCGTCACGGCGAACACATGTCCGTCGCGCAGCTGCATCGCCGCCAGCGAGGCATCCAGCGACACGTCCACGGCACCGATCGGGTCGACCGTCTTGGCCAGCTGAGCGCTCAGCGCCCCGACAGGCTCGACCGTGTCGCCCGCGACGGTGCGGCCGAAGCCGTCGTCGGTCTGCACGAGCACGCCCGCATCGGTGATGGAGTCATCGACGGACACCAGACCGGCATCCAGCTCCGCCCCGTCGACCGTGAGGCGCACCTCGGACACGCCCGCTCCGGACAGGCTCGCCTCCAGCTGGGTGCGCATGCGCGCCAGATCGGTCGGCGAGGCCGTGAGCGCGCCCCGCGACAGCGCGACCGAGGCGACCTGAGAGGCATCCACCGTCACCGCGTCGCCTGCCAGCGACATGTCCGTCGAGAACGCGTTGTGCACGGCAGGCGCGAGCCATTCGGCGGGCTGACCGGTGACCAGCGCGCGCGCGATGGTGGTGGCCATCGCCGGCCGTCGCGGGAACCAGCGCACGTCCGGCACCAGGTGGGTCCACGAGGCGTCGAAGTACTTCAGCGAGTACTTCTGGTACACCCGCAGGAACGTCGGCGCGTCCAGCACGATGCCGTCCTTGGCCTTGGAGATGCGCCACTCCCCGCGCGCATCGCGCTCGAGCTGATAGGTCGCCTTGGCCGGACTCGCGTCCGCGCTGTACGTGCCTGCGGCGTCGACGCTGGCCACCTGAGCGAACTCGGCCTGCACCTGCGCGGACGTCGCGGTCTCGTCGTCCTCCGGGACCGACGAGGAGAAGGCGCGATCGTCGATCGAGGTGTCGATCGTCACGGTCGCGTCCGGCTTCCACACCTGCCGGAAGTCGTCGGTGAGGAACTTCTGCGCGATCTCCCAGTTGCCCGTCGGTGTCATCGACGCCTCGAGGAAGCCCTTGACGATGTTCTCGGGGCTGTCTCCGGGCTGCGGGTCCAGTGCCGTCTGGATGAAGACCGGGCCCTCGTCCTCCTCGCCGAGCGTGAGGCCGGCGTTCGGCGGGCCGGAGGTGGGAAGTCCCGAGCAGCCCGCCAGCAGCAGGGCGATGGCGGCGGCCGCGGCCAGCCGGAGTGCGCGTGTGGTCCTCACCGTCGCCCTCCCTTCTCATCCGCCGGCCGGTCCAGCACGATCGGCTGAGTCACGCTGCCCAGGTCGGCGAGCGTCTCGGGCGGCTCGAGTGCGATCGGACCCTGACCGGCGGACGCGCCGCCGGCACGAGGGATCGTGAGCACGAAGTTGCTGCCGACGCCGAGCTCCGACCACACCTGCAGCGTCCCGCCGTGCAGGGTCGCGTCGCCGAGGGCGATCGAGAGCCCCAGGCCCGTGCCGCCGATCGAGCGCTTGCGGGAGGGGTCGGCGCGCCAGAACCGGTCGAAGACGTGCTCCGCATCCTGCGGTCGCATCCCCAGGCCGAAATCGCGCACGCCCACGGCGACCGCGTACTGGTTGCTGTCCACCGTGACGACCACCGGCTGCGCCTCGCCGTGCTCGATGGCGTTGCCGATGAGGTTGCGCAGCACGCGACGCACGCGGCGCGGGTCCATGTCGACGGGTGAATATCCGCCCGGGGCCACCATGCGCAGCTCCGAGCCATGCGTCGCCGCCAGCGGCCGCATCTGATCGACCAGCTCCTCGGCCAGCTGGGCGAGGCTGGTCGCCTCCACCTCCAACTGCACGGAGCCGGCGTCGTAGCGGCTGATCTCCAGTAGATCGGCCAGCAGCGTCTCGAAGCGCTGCACCTGCGTGTGCAGCAGCTCCGCGGTGCGCGCCGTGGTCGGATCGAACCCGTCCTTCTGATCGTTGATCATCTCGGCGGCCAGGCGGATCGTCGTCAGCGGGGTGCGCAGCTCGTGGGAGACGTCGGAGACGAAGCGCTGCTGCACGAGCGAGAGCTCGGCGAGCTCCTTGATCTGCTGCTCGATGCTGTCCGCCATCGCGTTGAACGACGTGCCCAGGCTCGCCAGCTCGTCCTCCCCGCGCACCGGGAGCCGCACGCCCAGTTCACCCGCGGCCAGCCGCGCACTGGTCTCGGCGGCCTCGATGATGGGCGTGGACACCGACCGCAGCACCACCCACGAGATCACGCCGATCAGTGCGACCAGGCTGACGCCGGCCAGCCAGAGGGTGCGCTGCACGAACAGCAGAGTGGCATCGGCATCCGCGAAGTCGTAGGCGATGTACACGTCGTAGCGCGCGACATCGCGGATGATCAGCATCTGCCCGACGACGATGCCGGGCGATTCGGCGGAGTCGCCGTGCGGGAGCGCGATCGACTGCCAGGCCTGCCGCGTGGGCACGTCGCGCACGCGGGTGCGCAGCTCGTTGCTGAGCTGATCGGAGGTGAGCTGCTGCTGGCTGCCGAACCCGCCGGGGATGTAGCCGTCGCCCAGCCGCTTCTGCAGGATGCCGACGATGCGATTGGAGGACGCGGCGCGACCCAGCTCCCGCTGCGCCTCGTTCCACACGGCGGTGAGAGTGGCGCGGTCATCTCCGGCCACCCCGGAGTCGACGACCTTCTGCGCCTGCGCGACCGCCGCCCTGGCGTTCTGGAGCGCGTCGTCCTTGCGCGCCTCGAAGAGGTCGTTGCGGATGACCAGTCCCATGACGATGCAGATCACGAGCACCGTCAGCGCCGTCGCCAGGAGCGTGATCGCGGTGGCGCGGAAGCGCATCGATCCCCGCCAGTCGGCGATCAGCAGCTCGGGCCACGCCCGAGGCGACCGCCAGGACGTCGCCCGCACCCGCGTCGCGGTTGTCGCGATCACCGGGAGCTCCTAGCCGACGCTCCCGGCACGGTAGCCCACGCCGCGCACGGTCATCACGATGCGGGGGTTGTCCGGATCGAGCTCGACCTTGGCGCGCAGCCGCTGCACATGCACGTTGACCAGTCGCGTGTCGGCCTTGTAGTGGTACCCCCACACCTGCTCGAGCAGCATCTCGCGGGAGAAGACCTGCTGGGGCTTGGATGCCAGTGCGACCAGGAGCTGGAACTCCAGCGGCGTCAGCGCGATCGGCGCGGTGCCGCGGCGCACCTCGTGCGCGTCGACGTCGATGGTCAGGTCGCCCACGCGCAGCACTTCGGCGGTCGCCTGCGGTGCGGGCCGCAGCCGGGTGCGGATGCGCGCGACGAGCTCCTTCGGGTTGAAGGGCTTGACCATGTAGTCGTCGGCGCCGACTTCGAGGCCGCGGACGACGTCGGCGGTGTCGCTGCGAGCGGTGAGCATGATGATCGGCACGCCCGACTCGGCGCGGATGCGCGTGCAGATCTCGATCCCGTCCATGCCGGGGAGCATCAGGTCCAGCAGCACGAGATCGGGCCGCGACTCGCGCCACTGGTCGACGGCTTCGGCGCCGTCGGCGCAGAACAGCACGTCGAACCCCTCTGTCCGCAGCACGATGCCGATCATCTCGGCCAGTGCCGTGTCATCGTCGACCACGAGGATCCGTGAGGTCATCTTCTGCCCAGCCTCATCTCTCTCTGATGCGAACCACGACGCCGTCATGTGTCCCCAACTCGGATCAGCCTACTTGACGATCCCCGCATCGCCCGGAAACCCGCGGTGCGCCCGCGCACGCGGGCCACCGCGTGTGCCACGATGGGAGCGCACGAACGTCGTGACGCACGGGGAGGGAGTGCCGAGTGACCGGTCAGAGCTGGACGCCCGCGCCGAGGAAGGGCGCGATCCCGCTGCATCCGATGACGTTCGGAACCCTGCTCGGCCGGGCGTTCGCCGCGCTGCGCCACAACCCCAAGGTGCTGTTCGGGTTCGCCGTGGTGATGCAGTTCGTCATCACCCTGATCACCGTGGGCGTGCTGCTGCTGGTGGCCTGGTTCGTCGCCGTCCGGGTGGCGTCGGTGCCGGAATCATCGCCCGACTACCTGCCGATCCTCTTCGGCTCGATGGCACTGGCGGGCGTCGCCATGATCGTGATGTCGCTCGTGACGGTCGCGTTCACGGCGGTCGTCCAGGGGCTGGTCGCCGCCGACGTGTCGTATGCCGCGGTCGGCAGGCGCGCCTCGCTGCGGCTGCTGTGGATGCGCGTGAAGCCGGCGTTCTGGCGGCTGTTCCTGTATTCGCTGCTGCAGGGACTGGCAGTGCTGATCTGGATGCTGCTGCTCGGCGGGATCGTCTACGGTCTGCTCGTCGCGACCGGCTTCGCCGGGGGCGGTATCGCCCTGGCCGTGATCGTCGGCATCCTGCTGCTGCTGGGCAGCGTCCCACTGGCGGTCTGGCTCACCACGAAGCTGCTGGTCGTTCCCGCCGTGCTCGTGCTCGAGACCGCGCCGCTGCGCGTCGCGCTGGTGCGGTCGTGGCGGCTGATCCGCGGCCGCTTCTGGTCGGCGTTCGGCGTGATGTTCCTGATCCAGCTGATCATGGGCGCCGCCGTGCAGGTCGTCGCGCTGCCGGCATCGCTGGTCGCCGGCGTGCTCAGCGGCGTGCTGGCGCCCACCGGGGCCGACGAGGCGACCGCGACGATCACGCTGATCGTGGCCAACCTCGCCCCGCAGGTGCTGGTGCTGGCGGTGCAGGCCATCGCGATCGTCGTGCAGGGCACCGGTGCCACGCTGATCTACCTCGACTCGCGGATGCGGTACGAGGGGCTCGACCAGAGCCTGATCCGCTGGGTGGAGCAGAGCGCGCAGGGCGTGCCCGACGCGCAGCTCGTCGACCCGTGGCCGGTCGACCCGGCGCGCGCCGTGTCGAAGAACCCGCCGCTGCAGCCGACGGCACCGCCGGCGCATCCCGATCCCGGCTACGGGCAGCCCCCGTACGGCCCCGGATACACCCAGCCCGGATACGGCCAGCCCCCGTACGCCCAGCCCGGATACGGCCAGCCCCCGTACGCCCAGCCCGGATACGTCCAGCCCGGATACGGCCAGCCCCCGTACGCCCAGCCCGCCCCTCCGGCCGTCCCGCCCGCGCAGGTGATCCCGCCCTCCTCGCCCAGCCCCTGGGCGGCGCCGGGCTCGGACGCATGAACGTCCTCCCGCTCACCGACATCCTCATCCCCGACGGCGACGAGGCGCGCCGCTGGGCTCAGGAGGAGCTCGCCCAGCGGGAGTACCAGGCGGCCAAGCCGACGTGGTTCGACGAGCTGGCGGCCGGGGTGGTGCAGTGGTTCCTGGATCTGTTCACCGCCCGGGGCGCCGCCGGCTTCGCCCCACTGGCGACGACGGTGATCGTCGTGGTGGTGATCGCCGCTCTCGTCGTGGCGCTGCTGGTGTGGGGCCGTCCGCGCGCCTCGCGTGCCGTCCCGCGACGACGCGAGCTGCTCGGCGAGCACGACGATCGCACCGCCGCGCAGCTGCGCGCCGCGGCCGAGCGCAGCGCACGGGAGCAGGACTGGGACAGCGCCGTCGTGATGCGCTACCGGGCGCTCGCGCGCGACCTGCTCGAGCGCGATCTGATCGATCCGTCGCCGGGTGCGACGGCGCAGGCGATCGCCCGCGAGGGCAGTGCGCCGTTCCCGGCGTCCGCCGAGCGCCTGCACGCCGCCGCGACGGCCTTCGACGCCGTGCGCTACCTGCGCGCCCCGGCCGACGAGCGCGCGTACCGCGAACTCGCCGCCACCGACGACGCGCTGCGCTCCGCGGCACCCGCGCTCGGCACCCCTGTTGCGGCGGTGCCGGCGTGAGCGGGGCGCGGCTCGCGCCATCACCGGCGACGAGCGCGGCGGATGCCGGGAACGCGGGCTCCACCGCTGCCGCCGCCGCACCGGGTCGCCGCGGCCGGATCGTCGGCCGGGCCGTCGTGATCGCGCTGCTGCTCGGGATCGCGCTCCTGTCGGGACGCTTCATCGTCAGCAATCCCGACCTCGGCGGGGTGCTCAACCCGCGCAGTCCCGGTCCCACCGGCGCGAAGGCGCTCGCGCAGCTGGTGCGGGACAAGGACGTGGACGTGCAGATCACGCGCAGCCGGCGGGATGCGGCATCCGCTCTCTCCTCGGACGCCACGCTGGTGCTCACCGACCCGTACCCGCTCAGCGACGAGGCCGTGCGCGCGCTGCTCGATCGGGCCGATCGGGTGGTGCTGCTCAGCAGCAGCGCTCGGATGCTGCGCCTGCTCCGGCTCGGCGAGGACGCGCCCGGTGCGGGCGGCGAGGTCTCCGCCGGTTGCAGGCCGGCCGAGTTCGACCGCGTCGGCACGATCGACGCGACCAGGATGTTCCTGCCCGCCACGGATTCCGAGGGATGCTTCGCCGACGAGTCCGGCGCGGCGGCACTGCTGCGCAGCACGGCGGACGGACGGACGGTCAGCCTGCTGGAGGGCACCCGCCTGCTCTCGAACGACGCGCTCGCCCAGCGGGGGAACGCGGCTCTGGGGATCGCGCTGCTCGCTCAGGAGCCGCGCGTGGTCTGGTACGTGCCGAACCTGGCCGACGGCGACATCTCGTCCGGCGAGACCACCCTCGGCGACCTCACGCCCGAGTGGGTCACCCCGGCGCTGCTCCTGCTGCTGCTGGCCGGTCTGGCGGCCGTGTGGTGGCGCGGACGCCGCTTCGGACCGCTGGTCGCCGAGTCCCTGCCGGTCACCGTCCGCGCCTCCGAGACCATGCAGGGCCGAGCCCGGCTCACGGCCAGGGCCGCCGACGCCGCGCACGCCGCCGAACCCATCCGCGCGGGAACGATCGCGCGGCTCGCGGCGCGTCTCGGCCTGGGTCCGCGCTCGTCCGTGGAGGAGGTCGCGGATGCGGCATCCGACCGCGTCGGCGTGCCGCGCACGTCGCTGTACGACCTGCTCGGTGGCGCACCCCCGCATGACGACCGCGAGCTGATCGCCCTCGCCCGCCGCCTCGCAGAGCTCGAGGACGCGGTCGGGAACACCATCCGCATCGAAAGGAATCGCCCGTGAGCGACGAGCAGCAGATCCCCCCACGCCCCGCGACGGACGACGACGCGCTGCGGCAGGCCATGCACCGGGTGCGCACCGAGGTCGACAAGGCCGTGATCGGGCAGGCGGGCACCGTCACCGGACTGCTGGTGGCGCTGCTCGCCCGCGGCCACGTGCTGCTGGAAGGGGTGCCCGGCGTGGCGAAGACCCTGGTGGTGCGCAGCTTCGCGCGCGCCGTCGGCCTGGACACTAAGCGCGTGCAGTTCACCCCCGACCTGATGCCGGGGGACGTCACCGGCTCGCTGGTGTACGACGCGCGCACCGGCGAGTTCGAGTTCCGCGAGGGTCCGGTCTTCACCAGCATCCTGCTCGCCGACGAGATCAACCGCACCCCGCCCAAGACGCAGGCGGCGCTGCTGGAGGCCATGGAGGAGCGACAGGTCTCCGCCGATGGCGTCAGCCGCACCCTGCCCGATCCGTTCCTGGTCGCCGCGACGCAGAACCCTGTCGAGCACGAGGGCACCTACACCCTGCCCGAAGCCCAGCTGGACCGCTTCCTGATGAAGCTCGTGGTCGGCATGCCCGAGCGCGATGCGGAGGTCTCGGTGCTGCGGCTGCATGCCGAGGGCTTCTCGCCCCGGCTGCTCACCGGCGTTCAGGCGGCTGTCACCGGCGACGAGATCCGCGCCGCCCAGCAGGCCGCCGCCGGCGTGCAGGTCACCGACGAGGTGCTCGGCTACGTCGTCGACCTGGCGCGCGCCACCAGGCAGTCGCCCTCGGTCGAGCTGGGCGCCAGTCCGCGCGCCTCGACGGCGCTGCTGGCGGCGGCCCGCGCGTGGGCCTGGCTGAACGCGTCCCGCGCCGTCACCCCCGATCACATCCAGACCATGCTGATGCCGGTATGGCGGCACCGCCTGCAGCTGCGCCCGGACGCGCAGATGGAGGGCGTCTCGGCGGATGCCGTGCTGCAGTCGGTCGTGCAGCAGACGCGGGTGCCGATCTGACATGTTCGTGACGGCACTGCTGGCGCCGCTGGTCGCGCTGGGCGTCGTGCCGATCGTGCTGCTGAGCGCGGTCGGACTCCCGGCGTGGGCGGTCTTCGCCGCGTGGATGACGCTGTGCGCACTGCTCGCGGGGCTGGACGTCGCGCTGGCCGCCAGTCCGCGAACCGTGGTCGTCACGCGCAGCGTGCCGGCCCGCGCGCGCCTCGGCGAACCCGTGAGCGCGAGCCTCGCCGTGCAGAACAACGGCCGGCGCACGCTGCACGGCTGGGTGCGCGACGCCTGGCAGCCCACGGCGGGTGCACCCGCCGGGCGCGAGCGCGTCAGCATCCCAGCCGGCGAGCGACGACGGATGCCGGTGCCGCTGCTCCCCCGCCGCCGCGGAGAGCTGCGCAGCGAGTTCGCCGTCATCCGCTCACGCGGGCCGCTGGGGCTGGCCGGCCGTCAGGCACGGCACGATGTGCGCGGCGCGATCCGCGTGCTGCCGGCGTTCACCAGCCGCAAGCACCTGCCTTCGCGGCTGGCGCGGCTGCGCGAGCTGGATGGGAACACGTCCGTCCAGGTGCGAGGCCAGGGCACCGAGTTCGACTCGCTGCGGGAGTACGTGCGCGGCGACGACATCCGCTCCATCGACTGGCGCGCCACCGCACGGGCCGGCACGACCATGCTGCGCACCTGGCGCCCCGAGCGCGACCGGCACGTCGTCATCCTGATCGACACCGGCCGCACCGCCGCCGCGCGGGTCGGCGACAGCACCCGGCTCGACGCCGCGCTCGAGGCCGCGCTGCTGCTGGCCGCGCTCGCCTCGCGCGCCGGCGACCACGTGCACCTGCTGATGTACGACCGGGTCGCCCGCGCCCGGGTGACCGGCATCGACGGCGCAGGGCTGCTGCCCGCGCTCACCGACGCCATGGCGCCCGTGCACGCACGGCTGATCGACACGGACTGGACAGGGGCGTTCGCCTCCGTCCGCACCCTGACCACCCGTCCGTCGCTGGTCGTCGTGCTCACCGCGCAGGACGCCGCGGAGTCGGCGCGCGGGTTCCTGGGGGCCTTCCCCGAGGCATCCCGATCGACGACGCTGCTGGTCGGATCGGCGACCGACGACGCGATCTCCCAGCTGGCCAGGCGACGCGACTCCCGCATGGACGTGTACCTCGCCGCCGCTGCCGAGCAGACCATCCGCGACGCGCAGGTGGTGGCGGATGCCGTCCGCCGTGCCGGAGGCGAGGCGATCGCCGCGGACCCCGCGATCCTCCCACCGCGCATCGCGGACCGCTACCTGGAACTCAAGGCCGCCGGCCGCCTGTAGCTGCGGGGTACGATCTCGCGCTTCGCGGGTCCCGAATTGCGGTGTCAAGGGCGTGGGATGCCGCAGAGCGGGACCCGCGAGGAATGGGGCACGAGGGGGCCGGGCGTGTCGCGGGTCCTGGATTGTGGGGTCGCCGGGTGGGATGCCGCAGAGTGGGACCCGCGAACGGTGAGAAGCGAGCGGCGAGAAGGGAACGGCCCTCGCCCCGGGAGGGGCGAGGGCCGTCAGCGCACTGCTCAGACCAGGTCGAAGCGGTCCAGCTCCATGACCTTCGTCCAGGCCGCGACGAAGTCGGCGACGAAGCGGTCGGCCGCATCATCCGACGCGTAGGCCTCCGCCACGGCGCGCAGCTCGGAGTTCGAGCCGAACACCAGGTCGGCACGGGTGCCGATCCACTTGAGCTCCCCGGTGGCCACCTCGGTCGCCTGGAACGCGTGCGATCCCGGGTCCAGCGGCTTCCACTCGTACGCCATGTCGAGCACGTTCACGAAGAAGTCGTTGGTGAGCACGCCAGGGCGATCGGTGAAGACGCCGTACTTGGAGCCGTCCCAGTTGGTGTCCAGGGCGCGCAGGCCACCGACCAGCACGGTCATCTCGGGTGCGGTCAGGTTCAGCAGGCTGGCCTTGTCGACCAGCAGGTACTCCGCCTTCAGGCCGGCAGCGCTGGCGAGCGGACCCTGGTAGTTGCGGAAGCCGTCGGCGACCGGCTCGAGGTACTCGAACGAGGCCACATCGGTCTTCTCCTGCGTCGCGTCGGTCCGCCCGGCGCGGAAGGGCACCGACACGTCTCGACCGGCATCCTTCGCGGCCTTCTCGACGCCCGCGTTGCCGGCGAGCACGATCAGGTCGGCCAGCGACACCCGCTTGCCGGACTCCTCGAACGACGCCTTGACCGCCCGCAGCACGTCGAGCACCTTGGCGGAGCGCTCCGGGTTGTTGGCCTCCCAGCGGTTCTGCGGCTCCAGCGCCAGGCGCGCGCCGTTGACGCCGCCGCGCTTGTCGCTGTTGCGGAAGGATGCCGCCGCCGCCCACGCCGTGGCCACCAGCTCGGACACGGTCAGGCCGGACTCCAGGATCTTCGCCTTCAGCGTCTCGGCGTCGGCGTCGGAGATCAGCTCGTGATCGACGGCGGGCACCGGGTCCTGCCAGAGCAGCTCCTCGGTCGGGGCGAGCTTGCCCAGGTACCGGCTGGACGGACCCATGTCGCGGTGGGTCAGCTTGAACCACGCGCGGGCGTACGCGTCGGCGAAAGCCTGCGGGTCGTCGCGGAACTTCGCCGAGATCGGACCGTAGATCGGGTCGAAGCGCAGCGACAGGTCGCTGGTGAGCATGCGCGGCTCACGGCGCGTGGTCGCGTCGTGCGCCATCGGCACCATGTCAGCGCCGGCGCCGTGCTTCGGGCGCCACTGCTTGGCACCGGCGGGGCTCTCCATCAGCTCCCACTCGTACGCGTACAGGATGTGGAAGAACTCGTTGTCCCACCGCGTCGGGTGATAGGTCCAGGTGACCTCCAGGCCGCTCGCGGTCTGGTCGTCGCCCTTGCCGGTGCCGTGGGCGTTCTTCCAGCCCAGCCCCATCTGCTCCATCGGAGCCTCCTCGGGCGAGGGTCCCACCAGATCGGCGGAGCCGGCGCCGTGGGTCTTGCCGAAGGTGTGGCCGCCCGCGATCAGCGCCACGGTCTCCTCGTCGTTCATCGCCATGCGCGCGAACGTCTCGCGGATGTCGGCCGCCAGCTCGACCGGGTCGGGGTTGCCGCCGATGCCCTCGGGGTTGACGTAGATGAGACCCATCTGCACCGCGGCGAGCGGGTTCTCCAGGTCGCGCTCCTGACCGGGCGTGTAGCGCTTGTCGTCGCCGAGCCAGGTGCTCTCCGAGCCCCAGTAGATGTCGTCGTCCGGCTCCCAGGCGTCGACGCGCCCGCCGGCGAAGCCGAAGGTCGTGAAGCCCATCTGCTCCATGGCCACGTTGCCGGCGAAGATCATCAGGTCGGCCCAGGAGATCCGGTCGCCCCACTTCTTCTTGACCGGCCAGAGGATGCGGCGCGGCTTGTCGAGGCCGGCGTTGTCGGGCCAGCTGTTCAGGGGGGCGAAGCGCTGCTGGCCGGTGTTGCCGCCGCCGCGTCCGTCGGTGACGCGGTAGGTGCCGGCGCTGTGCCAGGCCATGCGCACCATGGCGGGACCGTAGTTGCCGAAGTCGGCCGGCCACCAGTCCTGCGGCGTGGTCAGCACCTCTTCGATGTCGCGGCGCAGCTCGTCCAGGTCGACCGTCTCGAACTTGGCGCGGTAGTCGTACTCCGGTCCGTACGGGTTGGTCTCGGACGGGTTCTTCGCGAGCACGCGCAGGTTGAGGCGGTCGGGCCACCAGTTGCTCGCGGCGGAGCCGCCGGCGCGGGTGGGGCCGCCGTGCACGACGGGGCAGGCGCCCGCATCGGCGGCGCTCTGCTCGTGGTCGGTGGGCGTGGGGATGACGCCCTCGTTCTCGTCGATGACGTTGTCGGTCATGATGTCCTTCCGGTGGAGGTGGTCTCAGCGGGTGTGCGGACGGCGGATGCCGCGCATGGGGCGCACAGGCCCCAGTAGGTGACCTCGGCGACGACGACGCGATAGCCCTGAGCGTCGGACGGGGCGAGGCAGGGAGCGTGGCCGGTGGCGCAGTCGACGTCGGTGACGGCACCGCAGGCGGTGCAGATCAGATGGTGGTGATTGTCGTCGACGCGCAGCTCGAACATCATCGGGTGCCCGGCGGGTTCGATCCTGCGCACCAGGCCCGCGGCGGCGAAGTCGCCCAGGGCGTTGTACACCGACTGCGGGCTGGTGGAGGCGACCACCTCGCGCACCAGCTCGTGCACAGCATCGGCGGTGGCGTGCGGATGCGCGCGCAACGCGTCGTACACGGCTCGACGGGAATCGGTCACGCGCAGCCCCGCAGCGCGGATCGCCGCGCTCGAGGCATCCGTCGTCCGATCCTGTCGCATGACTCCAGTGTACCTTGTTTTGACTGAATCAAGAAAAGCGGATGACCACGGCGGCGGCGCACGGCGCGCCTCACAGGGGACGCTCAGCCTTGCCGCCATCATTGCCTCGCGCGACGACCGTCGCGGCATCCGACCGGAAGGACATGCAGATGTCTGAGTCATCCCCCACCACAGCGAAGCCGACGCTGGGCGCCAGGCTCGCCGCCGAGGGCTTCGGCACCTTCCTGCTCGTGTTCGGCGGCGTCGGCACAGCGGTCTTCGCCTCCAACCACTTCACCGAGCCCGGCACGGCCTCGGCCGTCTACGTCGCGGTCGCCCTGGCCTTCGGACTGACGGTGCTCGCCGGCGTCTACGCCTTCGGACCGATCTCCGGGGGCCACTTCAACCCCGCCGTGACCGTCGGCGCCGCCGCCGCGGGCCGCATCCCGTGGCGGGACGTCGCCCCCTACGTCATCGCCCAGGTGGTCGGCGGCCTGATCGCCTCGACAGCGCTGGTCCTGATCGGGCTGTTCGGCCCGGACAAGTGGCTGACGAGCGCGCAGGACGCCGGCTTCGCGAGCAACGGCTGGGGAGCGCACTCCCCCGGCGGCTTCGGCATGATGTCGGCGATCATCATCGAGGTCATCCTGGCCGGGTTCTTCGTGATCGTCATCCTCGGATCCACGCATCCCACCCGCGGCTCCGCGCACGCGGGCATCGCCATCGGGCTCACGCTCACCCTGATCCACCTGATCGCCATCCCGGTGGACAACACGTCGGTCAACCCGGCCCGCTCCATCGCGGCGGCCGTGTACGGCGGCGGCGAGGCGCTGGCCCAGGTCTGGG
Source organism: Microbacterium sp. ARD32 (assembly GCF_031844385.1). Lineage (NCBI taxonomy): Bacteria > Bacillati > Actinomycetota > Actinomycetes > Micrococcales > Microbacteriaceae > Microbacterium > Microbacterium sp. ARD32. The sequence goes on along the minus strand of NZ_JAUZVD010000001.1, from coordinate 855,265 downwards.
TGTTCCTGGTGTTCCCGATCGTGGGCGCCCTGATCGCGGGCTACGCGTACAAGGCGCTGTTCGACGGCACCGACCGGGGCTGAGTCCATCCGACGGCGACATCCTGACGCACGAGTGAAGGGGGCGGCTGCGGCCGTCCCCTTCTCATGCACTCAGCCGGCTCAGCCGGCGATCAGGGTGGGGGTGCCTGATTCGTACTCGATCAGGTCGCCGGTCTCGCCCGCCCGTGCGGCGCGCGCGCCGATCACCAGCATGTAGAACAGCACGCAGCCCAGCGCGAGCGCGCCGATCCCGATCTTCACCGGCCACGGCAGCGCCGATCCGGTGACGAAGCCCTCCACGAGCCCCGACAGCAGCAGCGCGAAGACCAGGCCCATCGCGACCGTCGCCAGCGAGCGTCCGCCTGCCGCCAGGGACTGGCTGCGCGTGCGCGGCCCCGGCACAGCCCAGGCCCAGAAGATGTGCAGGCCCGCGGCGGCGGCGATGAAGATCGCGGTCAGTTCCAGCATCCCGTGCGGAAGGATGTGCAGCAGCATGACGTCGAGCCGGTCGTGCGCGGCCATGATCGCCGCCGCCTGCCCCAGCCCGATCGCGTTCTGCATGATCACCCACACGGGCCACACGCCGGTGACGCCGAAGAGCACGCACTGCAGCGCGATCCAGGCGTTGTTCGACCACACCATCCCCGCGAACGACGCCATCGGCTCGTAGTAGTCCACGAAATCGTGCTCGGCGTACTGCGCGAGTGCGGCCGGTGCGCCCAGGGTCGCCACGCGCGCCGGATCCGCGGAGATCCACGCGCCGCTGATGAGCACGATGAGCACGAAGACGACGGCGATGACGGCCGTCGTCCAGCGCAGGCGGTGCAGCGCCGCCGGAAGCTGCCGCGTGAAGAAGCGCGCCGCCTGCGCGACGATGTTCTCGGATGCCCCGGTGAACCGCAGCCGCGCCGCGGCGAGGATGGTGGAGAGGTAGGCGCCCTGCGGAGTGTCCCCCACCGAGGTCTTGAGCTCGGCCAGATCGGCGGATGCTGCGCGGTACCGCACGATCAGCTCATTGATCTCCGCACCGGTGAGATGCCGGCTCCGGCTCAACTCGTCCAGCCGCTCCCACTCGGGTCGGCGCGCGTCGGCGAGGGCATCGGCATCCACGTGATTCACTGTACTCATGTCGACACCCATCTCCGCCGAGCAGGAGATCCTCTCCGGCGAGGCCGTCGCCATCGACGTGCAGCCGGTCGGCTTCGTGCTGCGCGCGGCGGGCGCGCTCATCGACATGGTGATCGGCTTCCTGGTGTTCGCCGCGTTCGCCCTGCTGGGCGTGTGGATGCTGGGCGAGGGGCTCCTGGACGCGCACACCCTGCCGATGCTCATCGTGTGGGCCTCCGTGATCAGCTTCCTGGTGCTGCCGGTCACGGTCGAGGCGGCCACGCGCGGTCGCAGTGCGGGCAAGCTCGCGGTCGGCGGCCGCATCGTGCGCGTCGACGGCGGCGCGATCACGTTCCGGCACACGTTCATCCGCGCGCTGGTGGGCGTGCTGGAGGTCTACCTGACCCTCGGCGGCGGCGCGGTGATCGCCGGTGCGGTGACAGCGCGCTCGCAGCGGCTCGGCGATCTGGTGGCCGGCACGTACTCCCAGCGCGTGCGCACACCGCGGCTGGCACCGCACACGCCCTTCCTGCCGCCATCGCTGACCGCCTGGGCCACGATCGCCGATGTCACGCGGCTTCCCGATCGCCTCGCCCGCCGCATCTCGCAGTTCCTCTCCGGCGCCGACCAGCTGACGCCCGCCGCGCGCCTGCGCGTCGCACAGGAGCTGGCCGCGGAGGTCGCGGACTTCGTCTCTCCGCTGCCGCCGGTCCCGGCGGAGGACCTGCTGCGGGGCGTGACCGTGCTGCGCCGCCGGCGCGAGCAGCGCGCGCTCATGATCGCCGATGAGCGCGCCGAGCGGCTCAGCGGACGCCGCGTGCGGGTCTGAGCGGCGCTTCGACAGGCTCAGCGACCAGGAGTGGCCCGCGGGAGGCGCTCCGCGCCCATCGTTCAGCCCCGCAGCGCCTCGTGGCGCACGACCAGCCAGCCGGCCGGCACCGACAGCCGCTCGGCGTGCTGGGCGCACAGGTCGTGCGCGTGCGGGTCTCCCCCCGGCCCCAGCGGACCGAGTGCCGCCATCTGGTCGCCGTAGTCGAACGTGAGGGTGGCGACGGCTTCACGCGCGCACGCCACTTTGGAGCAGAGCCGTTCGTCGATGCGGAGTGAGTCGTCCATCGCGTTCAGCCTAGGACGACGGACGCCGGACGCCCGGCTGCCGCGCGGGTCTTCCCCGCATCCGTCGGCACGCTCATCGCACCGGCCGCCGACCCGGCCTAGACTCTCAGACATGCCCCGTCGCCGCACCGCCCGTCCCGCCGCGAGGCGGAGCGCCCGCCACGGGCGCCACGGCCGGCTGGGGCGCAGCGAAGTGGTGCGCCCGCCCTTCCCGCCACTGGACGGCAGGCTCGACAGGTTCGAGATCACCGTCGGCAGCGCGGTGGAGTACCTGCGCGGCGCCTGGGAGGATCTGCGCGACGTGCGCTTCGAGATCTCGGCCATGCCCGTGCACGACCGCGACGACGGCGTGCCCCGGTGGCGCGTCGACCATGCCGCGCGGTGCGTCTCGCTGTACCGCGTGCCGATCGAGAGGCTGCTCCCGAAGGGCCACGACGACGCGCTGCACCGCCGGGTCGCGATCGAGAGCGCCGTCTTCCACGCCGCCGCGGAGTACGTCGGGCGCGAGCCGTGGGAACTCGGCCCCGACGGTCCCGACCGCTGAGCGGTGATGTCCGGTCAGGGACGCACCAGGATGGGACGCTGGGTCGCCGCCACCGGCCACAGCGGCCATCCGGCGATCGTGGCGTCGTCGCCGGTGCCCAGTATCCCGACGGCGGCGCTGACGCGTCCGTCGGCCTCGAGCACGTAGCCGCCGGAGCGCACGCGCACCGCGGCCGAGCCGCCGGCCGGCAGCCGCGCCGTCTTCTCGTCCTTCCCGCTCAGCGCGACCGTGATCTCGTGATCCTCGGGGTTGCGCAGGTACAGCGTGGCAGGCGCCCCGGACGGCACCGAGAACATCGTCGCGGTGCTGGCGGTCAGCTCCGGGGCGGGCAGCGACCAGGCGAAGTCCTGGCGATCGCCCGCTCTCGTGGTCTGCCGTGCGGCGGCGACCACCGGCTCGGACGAGGCGATCTCGATGTCGTAGGCGCCATCGCTCAGGCCGGTCAGGCCGATCTCGCCCGGAGTCGCGGCCACGAGGTCGACCGCGTACTCGTCGAGCGCCGTCGCCGAGCCGACCGCGCGCACCCGCACGGTGACGTGCGCGTCAGCATCCGGCGCCAGCATCCGGACGACGATGCCGGTGGTGTCGTCGCCCACGGTCGCCGGCGCCGAGTGCACCCCGAGGATCATCTGGCGGTCCTGCGGCCCGCTCACACCGTCCTGCAGGTCGATGCCGACCGGATCCAGCGTGCGCACCATGGTGGACTGCAGACTGGCGCGCACGGGCGCGCCCGAGGAGCGCACCCGGACGACCGGCGAGTCCTCACCGGCCGCGACCGACGCCAGCGGCACACCCAGCTGCGTCTCGGCGGGAACGACGACGGTGGATGCCGATCGTGACGCGCCGTAGCTGTCCAGCTGGACCGTGGCGGTCACCGCTCCGGGGTTGGACAGCACGATGATGTCGGATGCTCCGGTGGAGACGTCCCCGCCCACCAGCCAGGTGCTCAGCGAGGGCTCACGGCAGGGTGCGGCTGCGAAGCCGGTGGCGTCGTCGTCGGAGAGCCGCGTGGATTCGACCGCCGAGAACCGCGGCACCTTCCGGCCCTCGACGGCGCCGGTGATGGCCTGGGCCCCGCTGCCGCCGGCAAGGTCGGGCAGTTCCAGCGGCGCGGAGGCGGTGGCGTCGTGGTCGCCGTCGACGCGCAGCTCGAGCGCGGCGGCCGAGACCATGAGGTCGGCCTTGGTCGCGTCGCGGCCGAGCACGCGGAAGGAACCGCTGCACACCAGCACGGAGTCGCTCGGCACGGGCGTGACCGTGCTCGTGGCGGGCTCGGTGCGCACCTCGGGCCAGGGCGCCACCGACCCGGCGACCACCGCGAGTGCGCAGGCTGCGGCGACGATCGCGCCGGCGGCGAGGCGGGCGCCCGTCGCGGCGAGGCGGATGCTGCGCTGCTTCATCGGCTGACCTCCGTCTCGGCCTCGTCATCGTCGTGGGCGGGTTGGTGCGCGGTGACCGGCGGCGCCTGCGGATCCTGGTGATCCGCGATCCTGCGCCGCGGGAGCACGATCGGCTCGTCCGGCATCCGGCCGACGATGCGCGAGCGGGAGCGGGACGCGCGACGGGAGGCCCGCGTCGGGATGGCCAGCAGCAGCGCCGCCAGGAGCACGATCAGCTGCACGGCGCTGATCAGCGTGAGCACGGCGTGCTGACCGGCGGTCAGCTGCGCGCGCGGCGCGATGTCGCCGTCGATGCGCCACAGCATGCCTCGTGCGGTGTCGCCCGCCTTGACGAGTCCGGTGCGCTGATCGATGGCCGTCGTCGCCTGGTCGCGCAGTGCGCGGGCGCGATCCTGCTCCTGCGGTGTGGTCGCGAGCAGCACGAAGCTGATGCCGTCGTCGGCGAGCGACGCGGCGGCATCGAAGTCGCGACCCGAGATCATGTCCACCGCGACGGGGGCGATGTCCTCGCCCAGCGGCGCGGTCGCTGTGCTCATCAGGGTGCTGCGCGCTCCGAGCGTGTCGCTCGAGCCCCAGATGATCCGTGCGGACAGGCTGCCGTCGTTCAACGGCGTGAGCACGAGCGTCCCGTGGCCGTCGCCGTCGTCGGGCTGGGCTGCCACCAGCGCGGGAAGCGTGCTGGTGGGGCCGTTCTGCACCAGCGCGCGGCCCTGGTGCAGCGACAGCAGCGCCGGCACCGCGCAGACCGCCACCGTCACTCCCGCCAGCAGCGCCGCGCCGGTGCGCAGCGGGGTGAGCACGACGACGGTGTCCAAGGCGACCAGTGCCGCCCCGACCGCGCCCAGCCAGGCCAGGCTCAGGCCGGTGCCCGGCCAGACCGCCACACCGGTGCCGCCGGTGAACGCCACGACGATCCCCGCCATGAACAGCGCCGTCGACAGGCCCGCCAGCGAGGTCACGAGCAGCACGCAGCCGGCGCGCCAGCGCGGCGAGAGCGCGGACAGCAGCGCGAGCAGCGCGACCGGGGCAAGCAGCAGCGGCGCCCACGGCGCGAGCACACCGTCGGCGAACCAGCCCCAGCCCGACCGATCCCCGGAGGGGAAGCCGGTGGCGATGTCGGTGCGGGCGGCCGGATCGAGTGCGAGCAGCACGCCGGGGTCGGCGAGCAGCGCCCACGGCTCGCCGTCGCGGATCCTGCGGACGACCAGCGGTGCGAACAGCGCCGCACTCGGGATCAGCAGCCAGAACACGCGTGCGGCCCCGCGCAGACGCCGGCCGGCGAGCATCAGCACGAGGGTGATCAGCCAGAGCGCGGCGAACGCGGGCGCGAGTGAAGGCGCGCAGGCCAGCGTCGCCGCGGTGAGCACGGATGCCGCACCGGCCGCGCCCCAGGAGCGGTGCGCCACGGCGGCGCTGTGGAGCACCCAGGGAAGCAGCAGATGCACCAGCACCGCAGCCGGCCGCCCCTGCATGAGCGCGGTGAGGAAAGTGGGAGCCAGCGCCCAGAGCACGCCGCCCAGGATGCGCAGTCCCGCCCTGTCGGTCACGCGCGTGGCGGCGAACCAGCCGCCCAGCACCGCCAGCGGCAGTGCCGTCAGCCAGAGCATCACGAGAGCGAAGGAGGGAGCCGCCGGCGAGAGTGTGCCGAGCACGGCGAGGACTCCGGCGAAGGGGTCGGCGGGGCCGATCACGCCCAGACCGACATCGCGCAGCCCCCACGCCGCATCCGCCCACAGCGCACCCACCGTGCGCCGCAGCGGCAGCAGCGCTCCGCCGCCGATCGCCGGCCAGGCGAGCATCGCGACGAAGGCGGCCAGACCGATGACCAGCGCGGCGAGCACCGCCCACGCGCCGCCGCCGCCGAAGAAGTTGAGCTCGCTCGTCGCTCCCCGCTCCGTGCCGTGCCCGTCATCGAGACGCTGCCTGAGCTGAGTGCGACTCACCCGCAGCGGAGCGATCTCCGCCCAGGAGGCGCGCCGGAACGAGCGGATCGCGCGCCGGGATCGGGCCAGGGCCCGCAGCCGCACCATCGCAGTCAGGGCTGCCCCCCACTCCGGCGCGACGTTGCCCGGCCGCTTGCCGATCAGGTGCGTGATCGAGCGCCACAGTGCCAGCGGGAGCAGTGACAGCCAGTGCAGCGGTACGGCGATCGCCGGAGCGTAGGCCAGCCGGCGATGCAGCTGCGACCGCCGTGCGGCCCACGCGCGCGCCATCGTCGCACGGCCGCGCGCCGGCTCCGCTCCGGGATCGACGCCCACGCGCGCACGAGGGACGACCACGAGCCGGGCGCCGCCGAGGCGCGCGCGGACGCCCAGGTCGAGGCCCTCATCGGCGTCGGCGAGCGCGATGTCGGGACGCAGCACCAGTGGCGCCTCCGCCCGGATCAGCATCCCGCGCACGTCGGCGCCGAGCACGTCCTCGAGGTCGTCGTGCTGTCCCTGGTCGAGCTCTCCGGCGGCCAGCTCGACAGCGCGCCCCCAGCGGGTCATGCTGACGCCCATCGACACGATCTCGCGGTCGTCGTCGCGTCGCACCAGCTTCGGGGCGGCGATCGCCGCGGACGGCGACCGCTCCAGCGCGCCGGAGAGCAGTGCCAGCGCCTCCGGATCGGGGACCGCCCCGTCAGTGAGCAGCCACACCGGCGTGCCGGCGGGAACGCGCGGACGCGCCAGCGCCACGGCCTCGGAGAAGGTCGTACCGGGACGCGCCTCGATGATGCCCTCGACGGTGCGCCCGATGCCGCCGAGCCCGCGGATGGAGGCGGCATCCCCCAGCACCACGACCGTGACGGCCCCCGTGGGCGCGCTCTGCGCGGAGAGGGCGTCGAGGGTGCGGCTGAGTCGGGAACTCGCGGATCTCCCCGCGCGGGCGACGATGATGACGTGGGCGCGTGCTGGCATGGCCATGTCAGCCTATGCAGGGCGACGCGTGCGCGGGCTCACCGCGTCGGCGCGTTCGCGAAGATGTTCGCCGCGGCGGCGCGCCGCGGCGTCGCCGTCAGCTCGCGCGGCGCTTCAGCTTGCGGCGCTCGCGCTCGCTGAGCCCGCCCCAGATGCCGAAGCGCTCGTCGTTGTTGAGGGCGTACTCGAGGCACTCGCCGCGCACGTCGCACGAGGTGCAGATGCGCTTGGCATCGCGCGTCGATCCGCCCTTCTCGGGAAAGAAGGCCTCGGGGTCGGTCTGCGCGCACAGCGCGTCGACCTGCCAGGCGAGAGCCCCGTCGTCGTCGGCATCGGCCCGACGGACCCCGGGAACCCCGAGGTTCACCGGATCGACGAACCAATTCTCAGGAACGTCTGAGCGGTAACCCGTCATCTCGATCCTCCAACCCTGTTCGTGCCCCCCGCGGGCCGTTCTTCAGATAATTACACCCGTGTCATTCGCTCCGGTCAAGTCGCGGATGGTAAACCCTCAATGGCGGCTTTAAGGTTCATGACCCCGCCATCGGCGTGTCGCGGCACGTGGCGCAGGACCGTGCCGCAGCACCGCTCATGCGCGACCGGGCTCGGCGAGGAAGATCTCGCCGGAGCCGCGCAGCACCAGCGAGATCTCGTCGGCAGTGGCGAACACCGCGGTGCCCACGCGCACGTCGACCGGCTCGCCGTCCGCCCCCGAGACGGTCACCTCGCCGGCCGTGGCGAGCGCCATCGCCGGGCCCGAGACGGAGACGGAGACGGTCCGCTCCCCCGCCACTTCGATGCGCCGGAGCGCGAAATCGCTCACCGGGATGTCGTAGCCGCGCACGGCCCCGCCGGCCGGCTGCACGGGCACCGCCCCCGGCGCGGTGTCGACGATCGCCAGCAGCTCGGCGACGTCCAGGTGCTTGCGGGTGAGGCCGCCCCGCAGCACGTTGTCACTGGCGGCCATGATCTCGACCCCCAGGCCCGCGAGGTACGCGTGCAGCATGCCGGCGCGCAGGAAGATCGCCTCGCCCCGTCGCAGCACCACGAAGTTCATCAGCAGGGCGACCACTGCGCCCGGGTCGCCGGGACAGCGCTCCGCGATCGCCCGTACGGCGGCGACGGCCCCGTCGAAGCGCCCCGGCCGCGCCGTCGGCAGCGCCGCGACGATCTCGTCGACCGCGTCGCCGGAGCCGCCCGAGAGCAGCCAGGCGATCGTGCGGCGCAGCACCTCGGCATCCGCTCCCCCGGTGAGCCGGTCGCGCAGCGCGACGACCCCGGGCGCGTCCGGCAGCGCCGACAGCAGCTCCAGGGTCTCGGCGACAGGGCGCAGCCCTGCGAGCGCTTCGAAGCGGTCGCTGAGCGCGACGATCAGCTCGGGCTTGTGGTTCTCGTCACGATAGTTGCGCGTCGGGTCATCGGCATCCATCCCCCGCTCTCGCGCGAAGCCCTGCTGCGCCTGCTCCCGCGTGGGGTGGACTTGGATCGACAGCGGATCGGCGGCGGCCAGCAGCTTGAGCAGGTACGGCAGCGTGCCGCCCGTGATGGCGTCCAGCGTGCCCCCGCCCGCCACGTCGGCCGGGTCGCCGGCGTGGTCGCCGAACCAGACCTCGGCCTCGGGCAACCCGGACGGGGCGCGCCCCTCCAGCTCCGCCAGCAGTGTGGTCGATCCCCAGGCGTAGTCGCGCGGCGCGTTCGTGATCGTCAGCAGCATGCCTCCAGCGTAGGACGCGGACGCCTCGGAGGCGCCCGTCGTCCTGACCGCGGGTCCGGGGACGTCGACGGACTTCGCGAGGTAGCCTGAACGCGATGGCCGTGTACACCAAGCACCCCGTGGCTGCGCCGCTCGCCGCACCCGCGCGCGAGACGACCGGGCACCTGCTGGTGCGCGCCTACAGCGTGCTCTGCCTGTTCTGCGTGCTCGCGCACACCGCCGTCTACGACCTGCTCGGCCCGGTGGGTGCCGCGATCGTCCTGGCCGTGCTCACGCTCGGCGCGCTGGCGGTCTGGATACCCGCCATCGTGACGAGCCGTCCCACACGCTTCCCGTGGCGACGGCTGCCGTGGACCGCCCTGGGCTACGGCGCGCTCGCGCTCGTCTCGGTGCTGTGGTCGCGCTGGCCCGGCGCCACGCTGCTGACCTGGGCGCTGATGGCGGCGGTCACGGTGACCGCGCTGATGGTGGCGACGATCCTGACCTGGCAGGAGATCGTCCGCGCGCTGTCCACCGCGCTGAAGGCGATCCTCGGGCTCTCGCTGCTGATCGAGCTGTGGGTGGCGCTCGTGCTGCGGCATCCGATCCTGCCGAACTTCGCCGAGCCGCCGCCGGGCCCGATCGACCCGGTGAGCTACTGGGTGCGGGGCAACCTGTTCAACGGAGGGCGCATCCAGGGCGTGGTGGGCAATGCGCATGCGCTGGCGATGATGTGCCTGTTCGCGCTGATCGTGTTCGCCGTGCTGTACGCCGCGCGCGTCAGGCGGCGAGGGATGCTGATCGCGTGGGGCGCACTCGCGGTGCTGCTGCTGGTCAAGGCGGCCTCCGCCACCGTCTACCTGAGCGTGGTCGTGCTGCTGGCCGTGGCCGCCGCGGCGCTGGTCGCCCGGGCCGCGCGCACCCCCGCGGCCCGCCGTGCCGTGTATCTCGTGGCCGCGGCGGTGTTCGCGGCCGGCATCAAGACCGCCGTGCTGCTGCGCGATCAGGTGCTCGGCCTGTTCGGCAAGAACTCCGACCTGACCGGACGGGTGGAGATCTGGCGGGCGGTGTGGGAGCGCGCGATCACCCGCCCGGTGCTCGGAAACGGCTTCTCGTCGCCGTGGGTGCCGTGGGACCCGGCCTTCGACGGCTGGATCCTCAACCACGGCATCACGGTGTTCCACGCGCACGACATGTGGCTGGACGTGTTCCTGCAGCTCGGCGCCGTCGGAGTCGCGCTGATGGCCGTCGCCTGGCTGGCGCTGGCGTGGCGGGCGTGGTTCTTCGCCGTGGACCGGCCGCGGTGGGATCTCGATGCCGATCGTCCCTATTCGGCGCTGGCGCTGATGCCGCTGCTGCTGACGGCGGCCCTGCTGTTCGAAGGGCTCGCCGAATCCGCTCCGATCATGCTCTGGGGATGGATGCTGCTGATCCTGCTGTCCTTCAAGATGAAGTCCGTGCCGCTGATCGGCGTCGGCGTCGGCGAGCGCACGCCGGTGATCTCGCACGGACCGCGTGCACGGCAGGTGCCATGACGCCGCGGCGGCTGGTCGTCTCGCTGCTCGCCTCGGCGGAGTTCGCTCGCGCGTACACGCTCACGGCCCTCGCCGCCGTCTTCGCCTCGTTCCTGATCGAGCGGCTCACCTCGACGCCGACGCTCGTCACGATCCTCGGACTGCTGGCGGTGATCGGCGCCGCCGTGCTGATGGCGCGACGCGAGGAGCTCTCGCTGCTGCGGTTCGCGCCGACATCGCTGATCGGCTTCCTCGCCCTGGCGATCATCAGCGTGCTGTGGTCGTCTCACCGCTCGCACACCGTGCTCGACTGGCTGTCGCTGCTGGGGGTCGCGATCGTCGCGATCACGATCGGGCATGTGCGCGACACGCTGCAGACCGTGCGCGCGATCGGCGACGTCCTGCGGTGGCTGCTCGGTCTCTCCCTGGCGCTGGAGGTGCTCTCCGGCATCCTGCTGGACATCCCCTTCGCCGCTTTCGGGATCGACGGCAACCTGGCCCTCGGCGGGCCCATCCAGGGCATCTTCGGCACCCGCAACATGCTCGGCTTCGTGTGCGTGGTGGCGCTGATCACCTTCGTGATCGAGTGGCGCACGCAGTCCGTGGGACGCGGGGTGGGCGTTCTCTCGGTGGCGCTCGGGGGCTTTCTCGCCCTGCTGTCGGCATCGCCCACCGTGGTGGTGCTCGCCGCCGCGGTGGGAGTCACGACCGTGGCGTTGACGATCGTGCGGCACACCCCGCCCGCCCGGCGTGCGACGGTGCAGTGGGTGCTGGGCGCCCTGGTGGCCGCCGCGCTCGCGTTCGCGTTCGCGCAGCGGCACCGGATCATCCGGCTGCTGGATGCCGGTTCGGACTTCTCCACGCGCGCCGACCTGTGGAACGCGATCCTGGACTGGGTGGCCGGCAAGCCGGTCACCGGCTACGGGTGGTTCGGATCGTGGACCGGCGGGGAGTATCCGTTCCAGTACATCAACTTCCAGCTCTCCGACCACCACCAGTCGGCGCTGAACGCGTACTTCGACGTGCTGCTGCAGCTGGGCGTGCTGGGACTCGCCCTCTTCCTCGTGCTGGGCGGCGTGGCCACGGTGCGGTCCTGGCTGGTGGCCAGCGTGCGCCGCTCGGTGGTGTATGCCTGGACGCCGTTGCTGCTGGTCACGCTGGCGGTCGAGTCGATGTTCGAGAGCTTCACGCTCAGCGGGGCCGGCTGGCTGCTGCTGGTGCTGTGCGCGCTGCGTGCGGGACAGACCAGGTCCTGGCGGCAGAACATCGACGACGCGCAGACCGGCGCCGTGCCGACGCTGGGCGCCGAGAGGTAGCCGGGACCACCGAGCGTCTTCGGGGTTCCCAGGGCCAGCACGGGTAGGCTGTCACCTCGTGACCCATGTGCTGCAGAACGTCGTCTTCCCGCTCGACAGGGATCCCGATCTTCTTCCGCTCTACGCCGATCCGGAGACGTGGTCCGTCATCGACGAGGAACCCGTGCGGGTCTCCAATCGCGCGCACCTGGGGAACATCCTCGGCCGGCACCGCGCGCGCATCCTCTCCGGCCGCCGCGTCTCGCTCGGCACGTACTTCAACGCCTTCCCCGCGTCGTACTGGCAGCACTGGACCAGCGTCCGGCAGGTGCGCCTCACCGTGCGCACCAGCGGACCCGCCACGATCCTGGTGTACCGCTCCAACGGCAGCGGCATCCGCCAGCGGATCGATACCCGTGAGGTGACCGGCGACGCAGTCACCTCGTTCGACCTCGCGCTGACCGAGTACAGCGACGGCGGGTGGATCTGGTTCGACGTCGTGGCCGACGAGAAGAACGCCGTGCTCGAGGGCGCGGAGTGGACCACCGAGCAGGAGCCGGCGCGCCGCGGCAAGGCGTCCCTGGGCATCACGACCTACAACAAGCCGGACTACTGCGTCGAGACGCTGCGCGCGCTGGCCGCGTCTCCGGACGCGCTGGAGTTCGTCGACCGCGTCTTCCTGATCGATCAGGGCACGCAGCTGGTGGCCGACGAGGACGGATTCGCCGAGGTCGCCGAGCAGCTCGGTGAGACGCTGCAGGTGATCCGGCAGCCCAACCTCGGCGGTTCCGGCGGATTCGCCCGCTCCATGCACGAGACGCTGAAGCGCCCCGAGAGCGACTTCGTGCAGCTGCTGGACGACGATGTGCGCCTGGAGCCCGAGTCGCTGCGCCGCTCGATCGTGTTCGCGCGCTTCGCCACCGCACCTGTGCTCGTCGGCGGGCACATGTTCGACCTGCTCGACCGTCCCAAGCTGCACGGCTGGGCGGAGGTCGTCGACGAGGCGCCTTTCATGTGGCGCAACCTCTATCAGGAGCGGATGCCGCACGACTTCGGCGTGGCCAATCTGCGGCAGTCGCCACTGCTGCACATGCGGATGGATGCCGATTACAACGGCTGGTGGATGTGCCTGATCCCGCTGGAGGCGATCCGCCAGGTGGGGCTGTCGCTTCCCGCCTTCATCAAGTGGGACGATGCGGAGTTCTGCCTGCGCGCGGGCGAGGCCGGCTATTCGACGGTGTCCCTGCCCGGTGTCGCCCTGTGGCACGTCTCCTGGGTCAACAAAGACGACACCATCGACTGGCAGGCGTACTTCCACGCCCGCAACCGGATCGTCGCGGGGCTGCTGCACTCCGGTGCTCCGCACGGCGGCCGCCTGCTCAAGCACAGCCTGCGCGTCGATCTGAAGCACCTGATGATGATGCAGTACTACCCCGTGGCGCTGCGGACGAAGGCGCTGCGCGACGTGCTCTCCGGCCCGGACCACATGCGCAGGAACCTCGCGACGGCCATGCCCGACGCGCGCAGGCTCGCGGGCGACTTCCCCGAGACGGTGGTGCACCGCGACCCGACGCGCGTGCTGCACTCCCGGCACGGGCGTCAGGTGTACAAGCAGTCCAAGCTGCACGAGTTCGACAGCCCGACCGGACTGCGGCTGCGCTGGTTCACCCTGCGGACCCTCGTGACCCACTGGCTGCGCACGCCGAACCCGGCGAACCTCGCCCAGCCGGAGGTCGAGTTCGGGAAGAACGACGCGATGTGGTGGCGCGTGCCGTACTTCGACAGCGCGCTCGTCAGCTCTGCCGACGGGTCGGGGAAGAACGTCTACACCCGTGATCGCGCCCGGTACCGCCGGATGCTGCGGGAGAGCTGGGTGCTGCACCGGAGGCTGCGCCGGAACTGGGGCAGGCTGCAGCAGCAGTACCGCAGCGCGCTCCCCGACCTGGTCTCGGACTCGTCCTGGCAGCGGATCTTCGAGGAGCAGGCATGACCGTCGCCGAGTTCGATCCCGCGTCCGCGGCGATCGTGATCGTCACCTTCAACCGCTCGCAGCTGCTGCGCGGCCTGCTCACCAGCATCCGCACGATGGACCCGAAGCCCGGCCGCGTCGTCATCATCGACAACGCCTCCTCCGACGACACCCCTGCCGTGGTCGATTCCTTCCGCGCCGACCTCGGCGCGGAGATCGTCTACCGCCGCCTGGAGACGAACACGGGCGGCTCCGGCGGATTCAGCGAGGGGATGCGCACCGCCTACGAGCTCGGCGCCGAGTGGATCTGGATGATGGACGACGACGTCGAGGTGCTTCCCGACGGCCTCGCGCGCATGGGGCACTGGTCCCGCCGGTTCAAGAGCATCCAGGGCCGCCGCTACGACTACGACGGCAGCGAGTTCTACTGGCAGTACCGCATCGCCGACCGGATGGGCATCCCGATCCCGTTCGCGCCGTCGGGCTTCGACGAATCCGGGTTCAAGGAGATGAACAGCGGCTGCTTCGAGGGGATGTTCATCCACCGCTCGATCGTGGCGCAGATCGGCCTGCCCGACCCGCGCTTCTTCATCTACTGGGACGACCAGCTGTACGGCTGGCTGGCGTCGCGGCTGACGACCGCGGTGATCGTGAACGAGTTCGTGCTGCGGCGCACGCGCGAGATCAAGCAGTGGGACATGGGCATCCGCCACATGAACGCGTCCAGCAACGCGTACCGCTACTACATCATGCGCAACCGCGCGTACATCAAGCACTACTACCGGCTCAACGGCGTGTACAGCCCCGTGCTGTTCGGCCTGGGCACCACCGCCACCTTCGTCAAGGAGATCATCCGCCTGCTCTTCGTGGAGCGGACGGTGCGCGGCACGAGCAACCTGGTCCGGGGACTCCGCGATGGCGGAAGAATCGGACGGGACAGATCCTGGCAGCCGATGCCGGCATTGGAGGCATGATGACCGAACCGCAGCAGGAGTACCTGTGGGCTCCCACTCCCGACCGGCCGCGGCGCGGACGCGTCTGGCTCATCGTCGCGCTGTCGATCGTCGCGCTGCTGATCGTCGGGGCGGTGCTGCTGTTCCTGTTCACCCGCGGTGGGGCGCCGTCGCCGGTGAGCTCCGGCACGCCGACGCCCACGGCATCCGACTCGCCCTCGGCGTCCCCCACGCCCACCCCGACGCCGACACCGACATCGACGCCGACGCCCACATCGGCTCCGACGCCGCTGCCGACGCAGACGACGCCGCCGGAGCCGAAGGACCCGGACGTGGACGCGTTCCGCGAGAAGGTCTCCCCGGTGCTGGACGCCGCTCGCCAGGGCCTGCAGTACGCCGCCGATGAGGATCCGCAGCAGGCGGCGCAGGATGTGGGGCTGCTGCAGGACGACGCGGGCCGTCTGGCGGATCTCGTGGCGCCGAGCTCGATCGCCTCGAACTGGAACACGGCCGTGCACGACTACGCGGACGCGCTGGCGAGCCTTCGCGCGGCCTACGAGCAGGGCGGCGCCGCGCAGAGCGAGTCGGCGGCCGCGACGAGCGCGCTCGGCACGCTGAACGGCCTGGTGGGCCGCTGAGGCCCGCCGGTCAGCGCGTGCTGTAGTCGGCGTCGTAGCGGTCGAGCACGGCGTCGATCGAGGAATCCAGCACCAGGGCGCCCTTGTCGAGGTAGAGCCCGCGCGTGCAGAAGCGGCGCAGGTCGCGCTCGTTGTGACTGACGAAGAACAGCGTGCGACCGTCGGCGAGCAGCTCATCGATGCGCGAATAGCACTTGTCGCGGAACGCCTTGTCGCCCACCGCGAGCACCTCGTCGACCAGCAGGATCGGCTCATCCAGCTGCGAGACGACCGAGAACGCCAGGCGCACCTTCATGCCATTGGAGAGGTGCTTGTAGGGGGTGTCCTCGAAGCCTGCCAGCTCGGCGAAGGAGATGATGTCGTCGTAGCGCCCGGCGATCTGCGCGCGGGACATGCCGTGCAGCCCTGCGGTCATCCTCACGTTCTCGCGCACGGTCAGATCTCCGACGAAGCCGCCGGTCAGCTCGATCAGCGGCGCCACGCCGCCGTGCACGTCGACGGTGCCCTCGTCGGGCAGCAGCACGCCGGCGACCAGCCGCAGCAGCGTGGACTTGCCCTGACCGTTGCGCCCCACGACCCCGATCGACTCCCCCGCCTGCACTGTGAAGCTCACATCGCGCAGCGCCCAGAACTCCCCCGGGCGCGAGCGCCGGGAGGCCCCGCCGAACAGGTCCATGAAGCTGCGCCGTCCGCGCCTGTTGCGGCGGAACTGCACGCCCAGGCCCTTCACCTCGATGGCCGCGGTCATCACAGCTCCTTCAGCACGGTGCGCTCGAGCCGGCGGAACACCCACACACCCAGCGCGAGAATCAGCAGGCTCATCACGACGCTGATCATGACCGTCGTCGTGTGCCACTGGTCGGGGAAGAACGCCATCCGGTACAGCGTGAAGATGCCCGCCAGCGGGTTGAACGATCCGAGCGTCTGCACGGCCTCGGGCAGGTTCGACACGTTGTAGATGATCGGCGTCGCGTAGAACAGCGCGCGCAGGATGAGCCCTGTGGTGCGCTGCAGGTCGGAGTACAGCGCGCACAGCGGCGCCACGATGAGCCCGATCCCCACCAGCAGCACCGCCTGCAGCAGCATGGCGACCGGCACCCACAGCACGCCCCAGCCGAGGTGCGCCAGCTGATCGGGCTGCGACTCGAACAGCACGTTCGCGAGGACGAACAGGGCGAGCACGGGCAGCGAGAACAGGAACTCGAGTCCGTTCGTCAGCACGATGCGATTCACCCAGATCGTGCGCGGAATAGCCGTGGAGCGCACCAGACGGGAGTCGCGCTTGAACGCCTTGGTCAGATCGGACACCGAGGAGTTGAACCACACCCAGGGCAGCAGTCCGCTGATCAGGAAGATGATGTACGGATCCTCGCCGACGTCGCGGTGGAAGATCTGCGTGAAGACGAACCAGTAGATCGCGCTCATCACCAGCGGGTCGAGCACCGACCACACGTAGCCGAGGGCGCTGGTGGCGTAGCGCACCTTGAGATCGCGCGCGGAGAGCAGCCACAGCGAGTGCAGATAGCGCTGCGTCGTCCCTGGCGCCGCCACCGTGATCCTGCTCATCGGCGGGTCAGTTCTCCGCGCCGGCGAGCTCGTTGCGCCACATCGACAGCGCCGATCCGATCGCCATGTGCATGTCGAGGTACTGGTAGGTGCCCAGGCGTCCGCCGAAGTGCACATCCTGCTCGCCCTTGGCGAGCTCGCGGTAGGCGAGCAGGCCGTCGCGATCGGCCGGCGTGTTCACCGGGTAGTACGGCTCGTCCTCGCGCTTGGCGAAGCGGGAGAACTCCCGCATGATGACGGTCTTGTCGGAGTTGAAGACGTCCTTGCGCTCCGGGTGGAAGTGCTTGAACTCGTGGATGCGGGTGAACGGCACGTCCAGGTCGGGATAGTTCATCACGCTGGTGCCCTGGAAGTCGGAGATGTTCAGCACCTCCTGCTCGAAGTCCAGCGTGCGCCAGCTGAGCGCGCCCTCCGCGTAGTCGAAGTAGCGGTCGACAGGGCCGGTGTAGACGATCGGCAGCTGTCCCACCGTGTCCCGCTTGTTCAGCGGCTGCGACTCGTCGAAGTAGTCCACATCGAGCTCGACCTCGATGTTCGGGTGGTCGGCCATCCGCTCCAGCCAGGCGGTGTAGCCGTCGGTGGGCAGTCCCTCCCAGGTGTCGTTGAAGTAGCGGTTGTCGTACGTGTAGCGCACGGGAAGGCGGCTGACGATGTCGCCGGAGAGCTTGTGCGGATCGGTCTGCCACTGCTTGGCGGTGTAATCGCGGAAGAAGGCTTCGAAGAGCGGACGCCCGACGAGGGCGATGCCCTTCTCCTCGAAGTTCTGCGCGGTCTTGACGTCGAACTCCCCCGCCTGCTCCCTGATCAGCTCGCGCGCCTGGGCCGGCGTGTACGCGGCCTGGAAGAACTGGTTGATCGTGCCGAGGTTCACCGGCATCGGATACACGACGCTCTTGTGGTTCGTGTACACGCGGTGCACGTAGTTCGTGAACGCGGTGAAGCGGTTGACGTACTCCCACACGGTCGGGTTGGAGGTGTGGAACAGGTGCGCGCCGTAGCGATGGACCTCGATGCCGGTCTCGGGCTCCGCCTCGCTGTAAGCGTTGCCTCCGATGTGCGAGCGGCGGTCGATGACAGTCACCCTGCGACCGGCATCCGCGGCGCGCTCGGCGATGGTGAGGCCGAAGAAACCCGACCCGACGACGAGAAGATCCATGCGTTAATCGTATCGGCAGGATGCTGAAAGGCCGGGCGCGCCGGGGTTGTCAGTACGAGGGGGCCGCGGGGAAGTCAAGGTACTGCTCCAACGTGTGGAAGCCACCCTTCTTGTAGTCCGTGGCGAGCGCTTTGCCTACGTAGCGCAGATGCCAGGGTTCGCTCGCGTATCCCGTGATCTTCGTGTACCCCGGCTCATAGCGAACGATGAAGCCGTACTTGTGCGCGTTCTTGACGGTCCATCGGCCCTGCGGGGATCCGCCGAAGTAGTCGATTCCGCTGCAGTTCGTCGTGGTGCACGCGACGACGTCCATGGTCCAGCCGCTCTGGTGCTCACTGTGTCCTGGCCGTGCCGTGCCGAGTTCGGCCTTCGCCCTGCCCTTCGACGCGACCGCGCTGTTGAACATGTACTTCTGCGTGCTGTATGAGCGGTAGCCGCTGCCCGGCTTGATGCGACCGGCGCCTTCCTTCTTCGCGGCGGCGATCATCTTCTCGAGAGCAGTTGCGGCCTCGCGTCGCATGAGCTGGTTGGTGCCGGCCACGGTACGCAGATCCGAGGGTGCGTAGGTGAGCGGACGCAGCGTGTTCTTCTTGTTGACCATCGTCCACGGGCTGGTTGCCGAAGTGGTCGGCTGACAGGCAGCACGGGAGGCCACGAGCCCGCGCACGGCACCGACACCGCCCACGATCATCAGTGATCGCGCACCTGACAGCGCCTGCTTCGTCTCGGCGGAGACGCACTGGGGAATCGTGAGCACGATGGGGGCGCCCCGAGCAGCCGACAGCTGGATCGCCGAGAGCGCATCCGGGTAGTCCCGCCCGGTGGCGACGATTGCGGTTCGACTGCTGCCGAACGCCTTCGCGATCCTCGCGCTGGTCTCATACCGCGAGGCTCCGCCCAGCCTGCTCTTCTTAGCGCCTGTGATTGCAGATGCCGCGCTCACGAGTTCGGAGGAGAGCACACCGGTACCGCCGAAGACCGTGATGCGCTCGGCGTCGAGCTGACGCAGCGTGTCCCGTGTAGCAGCATCGATTCCGGTCCGCCCGCCGTCGATCAGGAGCACGGGCGCCGCGTTCTTGACGGCGAGCGCGCCCCCGGACAGAGCGTCAGGGAAATCCCTTCCCGTGGCGAGATACACCTGACTCGATCCCGCTGCGAACGCGTACTCGGCGACGTTGCGCGAAGTCTCGTAGCGGTCGATGCCGCCGATGCGCCGCACGTGGGGTGCCAGCGATTCCAGTTTCTTCCGCACCGCCGAGGAGACGGCCCCCGTGCCCCCGACGATCACTATCTCGTCAGGTGCGAGCCGGCGCACTTCTGCCGCTGTCGCGGCCGGAAGATCGCCGACTCCACTCAGCAGCACCGCCCCGTGCGTCGCAACAGCCGCCGGCCCGGCGCTGAGGCCGTCTGCAAAGCCGTTGCCCGAGACGATGAACACGCGTTCCACTTTCGAGGCGTCGGGGAAGCTCGCTTTCGAGATGGCCGCCGCAGTCTCGTACCGGTCATCGCCGGAGACACGGCTCGAAGCCGCAGCCTCAGCGGCTGGTGCTGCGGGCACCACCAACACAGACGTCACCGCGAGGACGGCTCCCACCACGGCCAAACGGATTCCTCGTGCTGCGGAAATCATGCTCCCCATTTCATCGACGACCCGTACAACTTAGCGCGTGGCATGCGCTACTGTGTGGACACAGGCGATGAACCCGCAGCGCCTGGACCCGCTTCGAGAGTGGACTTCGTCATGCTCAATCGTGTCCTTGCAAGCGCGCTTTCGGCGGCTGTGGTCGTCGCCGCGTCCGTGACCGCGCCCGCTGCTTCTGCGGCTGTCACCACAGCGTCAGACCTCACCTCCCTGCTCTCCGTCGCCGCAGCCGACACGACTCACTCCTACGAGCGCAGCGCCTTCGAGCACTGGATCGATGCCGATGGCGACGGGTGCAACACGCGCTACGAGGTGCTCATCACCGCGAGCACGACACCTGTGACGATCGACGACCGTTGTCGGCTGTCAGGCGGCACCTGGGTCTCGGCATACGACGGTTTCAACACGCACGAGACGACGCAGATCCAGATCGACCATGTCGTCGCACTCGCGGAGGCCTGGCGATCAGGCGCATGGGCGTGGACGGACTCCCAACGGCGTGAGTTCGCGAATGATCTCACGGTGCCGTACGCCCTCACCGTGGCTTCCAATACGGCGAACCAGTCCAAGTCCGACAAGGATCCCGCGCTCTGGATGCCGACCAACACCGCATACCGTTGCGAGTATGCGATCTCATGGGCGCTCGTGAAGTTTCGCTGGTCACTCGCAGTCGACCCTGCTGAGCATGCCGCGCTCGAGCGTCAATTGTCTGGTGCGTGCGGAACGACTCCCGTGACGCTCCCCGATAAGCGGCCGGTGTCATCGCCGACCGATACACCTCCGCATCAGACGGCGACGACCTCTCCGCCGGCCGGGATCACACGCTTGTCGGGCGCAGACCGCTATGGCACGGCCGTCGCGGTGTCCAAGCGATACTCTCCCGGAGTTCCCGCGGCTTTCGTCGCCACAGGACAGAGCTTCCCCGATGCGCTGTCAGCTGCGGCCGCCGCAGCGCACCTGGGCGGTCCGCTGCTTCTCACCAGCACAGGTTCCCTACCAGCGGCGATTCGTGAAGAGCTCGTGCGCCTGAAGCCGAAGAAGATCTATGTCACGGGTGCTACCGGCGCTGTGAGCCGTGCTGTCGAGTCCGCTCTGCGTCACATCGCGCCTGTCCAGCGGCTGGGCGGCGCTACTCGGTACGACACCGGCGACAGGATCGTCCGAGAGGTGTTCGACCGTGCCGAGCACGTGTTCATCGCCACAGGGCGTGCATTTCCTGATGCGCTGGCGGCTACCGGTGCCGCCGGATCGGTGCACGGCCCCGTCATCCTGGTGGACGGCACGCAGCGTGCGGTGCCGACCACAACGCTCGCGCTGCTGCGCGGGTTGGATGTTCGGTCTGTGACGCTCGTCGGAGGCACCGGCGCAGTGTCTGCGGGCATCGACCATCAGCTCAGGGCGCAGGGCTATCGCGTCGACCGGCTCGCGGGCATCGACCGCTACGAGACATCTGCGAGGATCAACACTGCATACTTCCCCGCCGGCGCCGCGTCGACGGCGTTCCTCGCCACAGGCCAGAACTTCCCAGACGCGCTGGCAGGGGCTGCACTGGCGGGCCGATCCAGCGCGCCCGTATACGTGACACGCGCGGCATGCGTACCGGAAGAGCCGCATCGCGGACTCGTCGCACTCGGTGCGCCGAGCACGATCGTACTCGGCGGTACGACAGTCGTCTCGGATGACGCGGCCGCGAACCTCGGCTGTCTGACCACTGCAGTCCCGACCATCTCGGGCTCGGCTCGGGTGGGCTCGGTTCTCACGGCGCGGCCGGGAGACTGGACAGCCGCCACCGCGTTCACGTACCGTTGGCTCGCTGACGGTCATGCCATCAAGGGGGTGTCGGGAAAGGCCCTGACTCTCACAGCTGCGATGGCCGGAAGACAGATCTCGGTCGCGGTGACCGGCCGCAAGAGCGGCTATACGTCCAGCGTCACGACCTCAGTTCGAACCAAGAAGGTGGCGTACCCGGGCCGCACAGCACCGAGCGGATACCGCACGTGCCCCTCCTGGGCGCCCATCAAGGGCAACGCCGACTCGTACATCTACCATCTGCCTGGCGGACGCTACTACGACAGGACCGATCCCGAGGAGTGCTTCCGCAGCGAGGGCGATGCTCGCAGCGCAGGCTACCGTCGCTCGAAGGTCTGACAGGAGCCGATCGGACCTGACTGCACGGGGACGTCAGCCTGCGGTACCGACGACGATGCGCGGCGTGCCCGCCCAGAGTTCCGCATCGCTGACGTTGCGGCCGTCGACCAGCAGTTTGATGCCGGGCAGTTGCGCGGGCGCGAGCGTGCGGTAGCCGGCGTGGTCGGTCTGCAGGATCGCCAGCTCCGCCTCGTCGCCGATGGCGAAGGGCTCGAACCCGAGCGCGCGCAGCTCGTCGTCGGTGTACAGCGGGTCGTGCACGAAGACCTCCGCGCCGCGCTGCTTCAGCGCGGCGACCGTCGGGAAGACCCCCGAGAACGCGGTCTCCTTCACGCCGCCGCGATACGCGGCGCCCAGCACGACGGCACGGCGGCCGGTCAGATCGCCGAGGATGCCGGCTGCCTGCGCGACCAGGCGCTCGGGCATCGAGGCGTTGAAGTTACGCGCGACACGCACGATGTCGGCATCCGGGTCGGTGGACAGGTACAGCCGCGGGTACACCGGGATGCAGTGTCCGCCGACAGCGATGCCGGGGCGGTGGATGTGGCTGTAGGGCTGCGAGTTGCAGGCCTCGATCACCTTGTACACGTCGATGCCGTGGTTCGCGGCGAACACCCCGAACTGATTGGCGAGTCCGATGTTCACATCGCGGTAGGTGGTCTCGGCGAGCTTCGCCATCTCGGATGCCTCGGTCGAGCCCAGGTCCCACACGCCGTTGGGGCGAGGCAGATCGGGCCGCTCGTCGAACTGCAGCACCGCCTCGTAGAACTCCCGTGCACGTCGGGTGCCCTCCTCGGAGAGCGCGCCGATCAGCTTGGGGTACTTGCGCAGGTCGGCGAACACCCGGCCGGTGAGCACGCGCTCCGGCGAGTACACGACGTGGAAGTCCTCGCCCTCGACCAGACCGGAGCCCTGCTCGAGCATCGGCTTCCAGCGCGTGCGGGTGGTGCCGACCGGCAGCGTCGTCTCGTACGAGACCAGCGTTCCCGGTGTGAGGTGCTCGGCCAGCGACGTCGTCGCCGCATCCATGTACTTGAAGTCGGGCTCCCACGTCTCGTCGTTCACGAACACCGGGGCGACCAGCACCACGGCATCCGCTCCGGGGATCGCCTCGGCGTAATCGGTCGTCGCGCGCAGCCTTCCTGCGGGAACGAGCTCTTCCAACCTCTCCTGCAGCTGCGCCTCGCCGGGGAACGGCTCCACCGCGGCGTTGATCGAATCGACCGCCTTCTGATTGACGTCGACGCCGATCACGTCATGACCGGAGGAGGCGAACTGGACGGCGAGGGGAAGCCCGATCTTTCCGAGGGCGACGACAGCGATGCGCATGCGTCCAGTTTACGGGGGCGCGGCTGGGCACACGGCCGCGCGCTTCATCTGCCGGCGGCAGAGCGCCGTCAGCGGCTGGACTACAGCGAGAAGTCCTTCTCAAGTGTGCGAGGCAGTCGCAGAGACTCCGGGTCTACCGCAACGAATGAGCCATCTGCGGCCTGCTCGTAATCACCGGCGTAGACGCCCGTGACGACGAACTGCCCGGTCGGAACGCCGCGCTGCAGCTCGTACTCGGTGAGGAAGAGCAGGTGCGTGGTTCGGGGTTGCAGAGCAAGGGCACCTGCACCGTCCCCTAACTCGGAGATCACCACCTCAGCTGGCGGGTCCCCCTTCAAAGTGCGGAGAACGCGCACAACACGTTCAGTGACTGGCGTCCCGTTCAGTTGTGTGAGATGTCGGTCTTCGCTGACCGCGGCAACGATCACAAGATCGCTATCCATCTCCAGCTGCCTGATCTCCTCATAATCCTTGATCCGACTCACTTCAAGCGTGTCAGTCCGCTCAAGAGCTTCTGTGGTGAGTGAACGTCCGCTTCCGATCGGCTCCAAGTCCACAGACCCACAGCCCGCAGTCATCAGCAACAGCAGCAAGGAGACTCCACCTACGGCGATACAACGCTTCCGTCTCACGATTCCCCCTCGGACAGATATGTGCGATCGCTACGCCGAAACGCTACCTGTCGCGCAAGTCTGGCCCGCCCCACGTCGATGGTCAAGGCATTCGCTGACCTTGAGCCCATGCGTCGGAGGCGACGCGTCACCAGCCCATCTGTCGTATCGAGTGTGTCTCATGCCCCACCTGAAAGCACCTCAACGACGCGTGCCGCCGCATGACCATCGCCGTACGGAGCGGCATCCGTGTCCGCGGGCCGGGGACGAATCACTCCCGCAGCGATCTCGTCGGCCGTGTTCGCCAGCACGTTCCACCCGAGTTCGACGGTCTCGACCCACTCGGTCTCGGTGCGCACGGTCGTGCACGGGACGCGCAGCAGGAAGGCCTCCTTCTGCAGGCCACCGGAGTCGGTCACGACGCCGGCGCTGGAGAGTGCAGCCGCGATCAGGTCAGGGTAGGCCAGCGGCGGGTGGACGATGAGGGTGCCGTGAGTGAGTTCGATGCCGTGCGCCGCAGCCTTGGCGACCACACGCGGGTGCGCGAGGAGCACCACGGGGCGGTCCAGTCCGCCGAGCGACTCGGCGATCTCGGCGAGGCGCTCGGGGTCGTCCGTGTTCTCTGCGCGGTGGATCGTGGCGAGGTAGTAGCCGCCCGCCTCGAGGTCGAGCTCCGTCAGCAGGGCGGACGGCGCTGAGCCGACCTGATCTCGCACCTCGAACAGCACATCGGTCATCACGTCGCCCACGAGCACGGTGCGCTCGGCGAGCCCTTCGTGCGAGAGGTGATCGACCGCCACCTGCGTCGGGGCGAGCAGCAGGTCGGCGGCGTGGTCGGTCATGACCCTGTTGTGCTCCTCGGGCATGCGGCGGTTGAAGCTGCGCAGACCGGCCTCGAGATGCGCCACGGGGATGTGCATCTTCACGGCGCTGAGCGCTGCCGCGACAGTCGAGTTCGTGTCGCCGTACACCAGCACCCAGTCCGGGCGATGCTCCTCGAAGACCGCGTCCAGCGCCGCGAGCATCGCGCCGGTCTGCACACCGTGCGTGCCGCTGCCGACGCCCAGATGCACATCAGGCGCGCCGATGCCGAGGTCCTCGAAGAAGACGTCCGAGAGCATCGGATCGTAGTGCTGGCCGGTATGCACGATCACGTGCTCCACCCCGGCGGCCTTCGCGGCCTTGTGAATGGGAGCGAGCTTGACGAACTGCGGGCGAGCGCCCACCACACTGACGATCTTCACGCGATCAATCCTATGGCGCGGCTCAGGCCGGGCCGCGCGCCTCTCCCACCCCCGTTCCCGCGGTCGTGTCGCCATCGGTCAGTCGTACGAGGATGCCCTCCTCGACCAGGACATCGGCGTCGGAGGACATCGACTCGGCCACCCCGTCGGCGGCCTCCTTGTACTGGCGGATCCTGGCGGCCGTCATCCCGCGGAGCGCGTGCACGAGGTCCTCGGCGCTGTACCCGGGCGTGACGACGCCGAGCCCGTGATCGCCGATGAGCCGGTCGGTCTCGACTGACGTCCCGTAGACCATCCCCAGCCGCGCCTGCACGAAATCGAAGAACTTGTTCGGCAGCATCAGCCGGTGATTCGGCGTATGCGGCGGGAGCAGGAAGACGCCCAGGTCGAAGGGATTCAGGGCGGCAGGCAGATCGTCCGGGGGGACAGCAGGATGCAGCGTGGTCCTCGGCGAGCGCTCGATTCGCTCGGTCAGCTTCTGCCAGTACGCGTCCCCCTGTCGGGAGGGGATCAGGAAGAGGTCCAGGGAATAGCCTTCGCCGAGCCGGTCGACGGCGTCGATGATCGCCTCGATGTTGCGGCCGGGCACCGCCCCTCCGCTGTGCACGAGTCTCGTGAGCCCCTCCGTGACCGGGCTCGGCGACAGTTCCGGAACGAACGGCCGGGCGTTGCGGACGATCTCGGGACGCACGCCGAACTGCTCGGCGTACATGTCGGCGATGGACGTGTTGATGGTGGTCGCGGCATCCACCCGCGGCAGGTACCGAGCGCACACCCAGTACATGAACGGAGCGACGAGCAGCCGCCAGGACAGCACGTGCGTGCGCTCGGCGGGCGCCCACTCGTGCAGATCGCACCAGATCTTCGGTGAGCCGGCCACCGCGAATGCCAGTGGCAGCGCGCGCGCCTCGTTGGCGACGACGACGTCGAACTCCCGATCCGCGAGGAGCCCTCTCGCGGCGACCATGGCCGGTGCATCCAACGCGACGGACGCGAAGCGCCGGAGCGCAAGCTTCGCCACGCCGAGCGGCGTCTGCGGGAGCGACGGCAGCGCGCGGTCGAGCTCGAGGTGGTCCGCGGCCGCATCCGGACGGGCACCGTAGGACAACGTGGTCACGTCACCGAACCGCGCCAGCACCTCGAGCTGGCGGAGGACCCTGGCGTCACTTCGGATGTCGGAGAAGGAGATGCAGAGAATCCGGGGTCGACTCATCGGCCCTCCTCGATCAGGTCGTGGTAGTGAGCGGCCAGCTGCCCGGCGCTGGCGCGCAGGCTGCGCTTCTCGACGACGAACTCCCGCGCGCGCGCGCTCATCGCCTGCCATTCGGCGTCCGGGAGCGTCAGCACCGAGCGGATCGCATCCGCCAGTGCGGGTATGTCGCTCTCTGTGACGACCCGCCCGGTGCTGCCATCTTCCAGCATCTCCGCGGCGCCACCGGAGTCGTACACGATCGCGGGGACGCCCGAAGCCTGCGCCTCGAGCGAGACCAGACCGGCTGCCTCCCGCCACCGCCCCGATCGCTGGGTCGGCAGCACGAACACCGTCGCACCGGAGAGCGCCTCGAGCACGCCCGCACGATCCAACGGCCCTCGGACGTCGACGTGAGCGTGTTCGGCTCCGCGCGCCTCGACCTCCGCGCGCAGAGGTCCGTCGCCGACGATGACAAGCTCGTGCTCGACGCGAGAAGCCAGCGCAGCGGATGCCTCGATGAGGTCCCGCACTCCTTTGGCCTGCGACAGCGCACCGACGAACACCACCCGCGGGGGCGCGCTCGGCCGTGCGCCATGCGGCCGGTAGAGGTCGGTGTCCACGCCCTGATAGTGCACGACGACCCGTTCGGCCGACGCGCCTGCACGCACCGCCATGCCGGCGAGGTACTCGCTGACGGCCAGAATGCGCGTGGCGCTGTCGAACGCCCTGGCCACCGTGCGCTGGTGCCAGCGGAGCATGGGCTTGCCGAAGACGTTGCGTTCGGACGACGGCGTCAGCGGTACGTAGACGTCCGCACCGTGCACCGTGAGCAGCAAGGGCGCTCCCGTGCTGCGGGACGCCGCGACAGCAGGCTGCGACCAATTGGCGAAGTGCTGGTGGATGAGCCCTGGATCCCAGTCGCGGATGTCGCGATGCATGCGCCGGAACAGCAGCGGCAGGGCTCTCTCACGCTGCCGCCAGGATCGGCGCCCGTCTGCGAACGGAGTCCCGGCCGAGGCATCTATGATGCGGATGGCGGCGGAGATCTCGGGGTCCGTGACGTGCGCGGCCATCGTGAAGAACTCGAAGTCGAACTCCTCGGCCAGCTCGATCGCATGCTGGACGGCGAAGTAGGTCGGCGGGATCCTCAGAGAGCCCTTCGTGAGCGCGATGCGTGTCACCGGTCTCCCTCCACCAGCCGTCGCAGCGCCGCGATGCGCGGTTGCAGCTGCGCGCGGCGCGCGTACTGGCTGCCCCATCTCTGCGCCTGAGAGCGTTCCTCATCCGTCTGGGTCGCGGCGATCTGGGCGACCTCCGCGAGCGCGTCAGCGATGTCCGCCGGGGCGAGCGACCGCGTACCCACCCAGCCCGGCGATTCCCTCACGACCTCCGTCGCGGCGTTGCGAGGATCGTGCACCGAGACGATCGGGATGCCGGTCGCGGCATACTCGTAGACCTTCCCGCTGGTCACGTACAGGCCCGTCCCGAGCGCGAGCACCAGCGCATCGAAGCCGGCATAGATCTCGCCGATGCGCGACTTGGTCACCGGTCCGCGGAACACCACGTTGTCGGCGGCGGCCTCAGCGAGCGCGTCGGCCGCCGCACCGGTGCCGGAGTGTCCGACGTACCCGTGGATGACCAGCTGGTCGGTGTTCGCGATCGCGCCGCGCTCGCGCGCCAGCCGCCATGCCCGGATCAGCGGTTGAACGGGCACCTGGTCCGAAAGCGTTCCGATGTAGCCGAAGATCAGCCCTTCGCTGCGCTGCGGTCGCACCGGCACGGCGAGCGGGATCTCGTACTCGTCGTATCCGTTCGCGACGACGTGCATCCGGTCGGCTCCGCCGAACGTGCGCGCATGCCAGGCCCGGATCGGCTCGTTCACGAACCACACCTCGGCAGCGTGCGACAGCAGCCGCCTCTCGACGCGCTCGCGGCCCGGGATCCAGCTGCCCTGACGCTCGCCGCTGAAGACGTCGAGAGCCCACGCATCGCGATAGTCCATCACGTAGGGGACGCCGAACCTCCGGAACAGGAAGGAGCCGGTGGCGAAGTCGACGTTCGGGTTGGCCGTGCCGATCGCCAGGTCCACCCGCTTCACCGCGTGCACACCGGCGGCGGCTCGCTCGAGCTCCGTGCGCCAGCGGCCGTAGGTCAGTTCGGGGAACCGGCGCAGATCCCGCAGACGATCGACTCCACGCCAGAGCTCGATGTTCCGCGCCCGGAAGCGGCTCCACTGCCGCAAGTCGTTGCGGTGTGCCGTGGCACCCGGGTCGACGCGCTCGATCCGGACGCCCGGCGCCACCTTCTCCTCGAGCGAGGGGTCGATGCCCGTGCTCGTCTCGAAGACGTCGCGAGGGACCGTGAGGACGGTGACGTCCCAGCCGTTCTCGGCGAAGGCGTTGACGGTCGCCAGCGCGCGGTAGACGCCGCCGGCGCGACTGGGTGGGAAGCTCCACGCCGTGTAGAGCAAGTGAGGGCGGGTCATGACGCCCCCGTGCCGATGAGCTCGGTGCGGCCGGCCGCATAGCCGCTGACCGCCGGGAGGCCCGTCCGGCGCGCCAGCTGCCAGGTGGTGAAGTTGGCGTCCCGCTCCCCCGCGATCAGCAGGTCCGTGCCGGCGAGGAAGCCGGGGACGCGGGCATCGCGGCGCACGGCGCGCCAGAATGAGGCACCCGCGTCCAGCGGAGAGATGCGCAGCAGCATCCGCAGCGCGACGCTGCTTCGCGAGCGGTCGTGCAGCCGGCGCGCCCACCGCGCGAGCGGCCCGTTGGGCAGGCCGATGACGAGGACGTCCGGATCATCCGTCTCCCCGGCGGCGGTGATCTGCCGGATGCGGACGCCGGAGGGAAGCTCGGCGAGCGGCTCGCCCGAGATCAGACCCGTCACTGTCAGGACCACCGCGTTCATGCCAGGCCCGCCAGTCTCGCCTGCTCGCCGAACTCAGGAGCCGCGTGCACGACCTCCTCGAACGTGCCTCGCGCTGCGAGGCGTCCGTCCTTCATGAACCAGAGCTGGTCGTGGTCGCGGATCGTCGAGAGACGGTGCGCGACGGAGATGATCGTCACCTCGCCCCGCAGCTGCGAGATGGCGCGGGCGACTTCGGACTCCGTCTTCGTGTCGAGGGCGCTGGTGGCCTCGTCCATGACGAGGACCAGCGGGTCGGCGTAGAGGGCGCGGGCGATGCCCAGACGCTGGCGCTGGCCGCCGGAGAGCGCGACGCCGCGATCGCCGATCGTGGCACGGATGCCCCCCGCACGAGTCCGGATCACGTCGAGCAGCTGCGCACGGCGCAGGGCATCCTCGACGCGCTCCTCGTCGATGTCGTCGTCCCAGGAGAGTGCGACGTTCTGCGCGACCGAACCGTCGAAGAGCGCCACATCCTGCGGGACGTAGCCGACGCGGTGGCGCCACGCGGCGAGGATCTCCTCGATGGGCTGCTCGCCGAGCCGGATCCGGCCGGAGGTCGGGGTCACCAGACCGAGCAGGAGGTCCACCAGCGTGGACTTCCCGGCGCCGGAGGAGCCCACGATTCCGACGCTGGATCCCAGCGGGATCTCGGCGCTCAGCCCGTCGACGGCCGGAGCATCCGACCCCGGGTAGGTGAAGGAGATCTCACTGAGAGTGAGCATGGTCGGCTCCCCATGGATCGGCTCGCGGCCGAGCGTCTCAGGGTTCTCCCGGTAGCGCTTGGACGCCTCGATGTCCCGGATGACGGCGTCGGCGTGCGGGCTGTTGGAGGTGAGGACCGTCATCGAGCTCTGGAAGCTCGTCAGCGAGGGGACCAGGCGCAGGCCCGCGACGCCGAAGAGGGCGAGGGCGGTGATGGCCTGCTCGTAGCCGCCGACGAGGAAGGCGAGCCCGCCGACGAGGACGAAGCCGCCGATCACCGCGGCGTCCAGGACGAACCGCGGGACGGCGCCGAGGAAGCTCAGATGCGCGCGCGCGCGGGCCGTGTGCACCCGATTCTCGTGGACCGTGCGGGCGACG
The DNA here is from genome assembly GCF_031844385.1 of Microbacterium sp. ARD32. NCBI lineage: Bacteria > Bacillati > Actinomycetota > Actinomycetes > Micrococcales > Microbacteriaceae > Microbacterium > Microbacterium sp. ARD32. Next base: position 825,220 of record NZ_JAUZVD010000001.1, on the reverse strand, counting down.
TCCTCGGACTTGCCGCGCAGGGTGATCTCCTTCATCGCGCCCATCATGTCGGTCAGCAGCGAGGCGACGCGGAAGGAGTAGTCCCGATTCACCCGCCCCGCCCGGACCGCGCGCTTGGAGATGAGAAGCGTGAGGATCGCCGAGATGATGCCGAAGTAGGCCACGGTGACAAGCGCCGTCAGCGGCTGGGCGACGATGATGACCAGGAGCACCGAGGCGGAGGTCACCACGAGCGTCGGCAGCTGCATGAACGGCAGCAGGAAGCCGCCGGTGACGTTGCCGATGCCGACGTCGGCCAGACGGACGAGCTCCGCCCGGTTGCGCTGCATCCGCTCGGTCCACGGCGCGTGGATGTAGCTCTCGAAGAGCCGGTCGCCGATCTCGAGTTCGAAGGTCGCCATCCGCCGCGTCGCGATCCACTGGAAGATGATCGCCGCGATCGACTTGAGGATGATGAGCCCGGACACCCCGAGGAGGATCCAGACGTAGCCGTCCTGCCCGATCGTGCCGATGACCGGGATGTTCACCTCGAGGCCGGCGACGATCGACGCCAGCGAGGTCGTCAGCAGCAGCAGCGCGACGATGTCGAGCAGTGCGAGCAGGCTCGTGGCGATCATGTAGAAGCGGATGTACCGCTGGGCGTCGCCGGGGAGATAGGGCAGGATGCGCCGATAGGTGCGCCAGATCAGTCTCATCGCGTCACCGCGCCCTTCTGCGCGAGCGCGTCGATCGCGCGTCGCCATCCCTCGTCCTCGGCGTCGGATGCCAGTGCCGGCGCCGCCTCGGCCGCCGCGTGCTTCATGCGGGTGACGCTCTCGGGGGTGAGCGCGTCGAGCACGCGCACGAGGTCGGCCGTCTCGAAGCCATCGGCCACGACGCCGAACCCGTGCTCGGAGACGATCCGCGCCATCTCCGGCGAGGGGCCGATCACGACCGCCAGCCGCGCCTGCACGTAGTCGTAGAGCTTGTTCGGCAGAGCCCAGAGGTGGTTGAAGTTCACGGGCGGGAGGACGTGGATGCCCACGTCGTAGGCCGCGATCGTGTCCGCCAGCTGCGCGTAGGGCACCGGATCGAGCACCCGGACCCGGCCGGCTGACTGCGCCGCGAGATCCTTCAGCTCCTGCAGGTGCGCGGGGTCGTTGGGCGTGAGATAGAGATCCAGGGTCGCGTCGAGGTCGGAGTCCCGGACGGCCTGCACGGTGAGCTCCAGATGACGGGCGCGGACGGCGCCGCCGGAGTGCACGAGGCGCAGCGGCGTGCTCGCCGGCTCGGCCTCGCGCTCCTGGTACGGCGCCGCGTTCGCGACGACCTCGGGACGGAAGCCGAACATGCGCTCGTACTCGGCGGCGATGCCCTCGCCGACCGTCGTCCAGGAGTCGGCGCGGGAGACGAAGCGCCGGCAGAGGTGCTCGACGTACGGGCGGATGCGCCGGTTCCACAGCGGCAGCTCCTCCTTGACCCGCGGATGGTACTCGTGCAGATCCGCGTGCACGCCTCGACGCGGCTTCAGCCGCAGCGCGAGGGGCACGGCGTCGGCCTCGTTCGCGAGCACGATGTCCCATCCCCCCGGTTCGAGGTTCTTCCGCGCCCAGGAGATGGCCGAGGTCCGCCAGTACGCCGGCGTGTACTGCCGCAGCGTGATCAGACGCCCGTTGACGTCGTTGGCCCGCAGTCCGTCCGGGACACGGATGTGCCGCGCGACGCCGGCGGGAGCCTCGCCGTGACCGAGCGTGGTGACCTCGTAGTCGTCGGCGAAGAGCCGGATCTGCCGGAGGACGCGCGCATCCCGTTCGATCACGGAGAAGGAGATGATGAGAAGACGGGGCTTGCCGCTCATGCGTCGGTACCGTCAACAAGCATGGGCCCGATTCTACGCGGACCGGCTGGAGAACTCATGAGCCCTCGGGCGCGGTGAGGAATGCGGCGAGGACCTCCGCCGAGCGCCGGCCGTCGTGGATGCGGCGGACGAAGTCGACGCCGTTCTCGGCCTGGATGCGGAACCGCCCCCGGTCGGCGATGATCTCCCGGAGCACGGCCTCCAGCTCGGCCGCCGGGGCTTCGACGATCGGGAGATCGGATCCCGTCGCCCGGCGTACGTGACCCCGGACGAAGTCGCTGACGTGCGAGACGACGACGCGCCCCGCTGCCATCGCCTCGCAGGCGGCGACGCCGTAGATCCCGAGCGAGAACTGGTCCAGCACGATGTCCGCGGCCGCGACCTCGGCTGGCACGCGGTCGGCGGGCATGCGCTCGGGCATCCGGAGGGTGATCTCGCCGGCCTCGTGCATGCGCTCCAGCGTCTCGCGCACCAGCTCGGTGCCCTTCAGGCCCACATCGCTCGGGGCGTGCAGGACCACGGGCCGCTCGTGTTCGAGGGGCGGCCGCGCCGCCGCCCAGCGCTGCGGATCGACGACGACGGGCAGCCACAGCGCCCGCGGACGGTCGCGCAGCAGGTCCGGGGTGGAGACGAACTCCACGCCGTCGAGCTCGTCGAGGATCTGTGCGCGCCGCTGCGCGCCCTCCTCGAGACGCAGCGTCAGAGGCGCGTCATCCGCGTGGAAGGGCGAGTCCGGCTCGTGCACGCGGTGGCGGGAGGGCAGGCGGATGTCGCTGCCGTGGCAGAGGGAGGCGAACCGCACACCCGCCGCCTGCAGCGCCCGCGCCTCGCGCACCGGGTCGTTGTCGAAAGCGAGGCCAAACAGCGGAAGCTGCGATTCCGCGATGACGTGTGTGAACCGCCCGGCCACCGCTTGGAACTGCCGGCGCCCCCAGGTGCGGGAGCGCGCCACGACCGCGCGGGGCACGTCGTTGTCGCTCGGGTAGCCGAGGTCGCGTTCGGCGCGGTACTGCATGCTCACCGCGCCGACGTCGGAGTTCCGCTCGGCGGCGCGGGCCCAGGCCCATCCCTGCCCGGCGGAGTTCGCCGGACCGAGGTACAGGCGGATGCCGGCATCCGGGGCTTCCACGGGGGCGGGGACGTCAGCGGGCGCGAAGCCGAACTTCGACGGCCGCAGTCGGAGCTGCGCGGCCTCGGGGAGCAGTCCGAGCAGCTTCCACAGCACTCCGCGGATCGCCGAGGATCCCAGCGTCGACGGATCAGCCCCCGACATGCCCGTCCTCCGGGTCGAGCGGATCGGCGTCGAGCGGAACCGGGGCCGGCGGCGCGCTCCGCAGGAGCGAATGCGTCGACGGAGCACTCCAGTCCTCGCGCAGCAGCGTCGCCCAGCGGCTGAACTCGGCGTCACCGGTGAGCCCCGCGAGGGTGCCCAGCTGCCAGGAGTGGATGCCGTGGTACTTCGTGTCCTGCCAACGGGGACGCTGACAGAAGCCCGGCTGCGTGCAGTAGTATGACACTCCCCCGCGGACGCGGATGCTGGGCATCATCGCCAATACCGTCGTCGCCCCGCCGTCGAAGACGCGCGCCGCAGCCGGGTCGCCCGTGCGGCGCCAGTAGTCGTGCACACCGAACAGCGCGAAGATCTGCCCGTTCAGCACTTGGAGCGGGGGTTGGTTCCCCGCATACTCCTCGAGATACAGCTCGCCGCCGATGATCGTGCTCGACCAGGGATCGGTCTTCGAGCGCGCCTGCAGGAAGCTCTGCCAGGTGTGCCCCGCCGCCACGTCCCACCGTTGCGCTCCGGTCTCCTCCGCCAGACGGACGAACAGCGACAGCGCCTGCCCCTGCGACATCGCCGACCACCAGGGAGCAGACAACGTGCGGGTGTCGTAGGTCCAGGGGAACCGGTACGAGAACCACCAGGCGTCCCCGCGCAGCGTGCGCATCTCGATGAGGCGCTCGCCCTGCCGCACGGCGCGGTCGAGCCAGAGCCTCTCCCCGGTGCGCTGGTACTCGGCGAGAGCGGAGATGCCGTACTGCGCGTAGACGACCGGATGGTCCACGCGACCGAGGCCGGGACGCTCGTAGATCCGCAGACCGGTGGCATCCACCCGCTGAGCAGCGGATCGGACGTCGATCGGCGAGCGATCCGCATAGGGCGTCGGCGCGTCGGCGGGCAGGGTCCATCCGGTGGTGGCGTAGTCGGCGGGCAGGCCGCGCGCATCGCCGGGAGCGCAGGAGGTCAGCGCCGCCGCACGGTCGGAGACCACGGCGGTCCCCCCGAGGGCGATGCGCTGCTTCGCGCCGAAAGCGCGGGCGGCCGAGCGCACAGCCGGAGGTGCGCACTTCTGCTGGACGACGTGAATCGGTGCTCCGAGCGCGCCCGCGAGCGCGGCCCCGGCGAGCGCGTCGGGGAAGTCCGCCCCCGTGGCGAGGAAGATCTGAGAGGCGTCTCCGGGTGCGAAGAAGGCCTCGTTGATCGCGGCGGCCGTCCCGTAGCGGCTCGAGCCGGCATAGCGCTCGACCGTCAGGCCCGCCTTCTGCAGCTGCGCCTGCTGGCCGGCGCTCACGGCGCCGTATCCGCCCGCGATCGAGACGCGTCGCGTTCCCAGCGCCGAGAGCAGCTTCATCGTCGCGGCGGGCACGGCGGAAGAGGCGCCGTCGACGAGCAGCACGGGAGCGGCCTCCGCGCCGGCCGCCCCCGAGGCGGCGAGTGCGTCGGGGAAGGTCCGCCCGGTGGCGAGGAAGACGTGCTCAGCGCCCTTCGCGCCGAAGGCCGAGGAGACGAGCGCCGCGGAGGTGAGGTAGCGATCGGCTCCCGAGCGCCGGCTCGTCGGCGCGATCGCGGACAGCGCGGAGGCCACGGCCGCCGAGATCACGCCCGTCCCGCCGACGACGACGATCCGCGCGGGCCGCAGCCGGCGCAGCTCCGCGCGGACGGCGGCGGGAAGCAGCGTGCGCTGCGTGAGGAGGAGGGGCGCCCCGGCTGCGGCCGCTGCAGCGGCCGCGGAGAGCGCATCGGGATAGTCCTGCCCGGTGGCGACGTAGGCGACCGGGGCTTCCGGGGCGAAGTTGCGCGACACGGCCACGGCGGTCTCGTAGCGGTCGGCGCCGGCCAGCCGCGTGACCTTCGCCGGCACACTCGCACCCGTCCGGACCGCCGTCGCGACCGCGGTCGTCGCGAGCCCGGTGGCGGCGGTCGCCGGCGCGGCGGTGAGGACGCCCGTGGTCAGCAGGATGCTCAGCAGCACCTCGAGAGGCGTCCTCCCCCGCCGGAGTCTCATGGCTGCTCGGCCAGGGATCGGACGGAGCCGGTGCGCGCCGAATCGAGGGCGGCCTCGATGACGACGAGGGTGCGCTGGCCCTGCTCCATGGTGACCACGTCGGTGTCGTGGCCGAGCACGGCATCCCGGAACGCCTCGTGCTCGACCCGCAGCGGCTCGCGCTTGGCGAACGCGTAGCGGGTGACATCGCCTTCGGACACGCCGCGGAAGCTGGACACCGATTCCCACTCGAGCGGGATCGTGCCGTTGGCGTAGAAGGTGAGGTCGCCGGTGGAGGTGTCGGCGACGAACGCGCCCTTCTCCCCCGTGACGACGGTGACGCGCTCCTTCATCGGCGAGAGCCAGTTCACGATGTTGTTCACGATCACGCCCGACTTGGTGCGCCCGGTGATCGTGATCATGTCCTCGTATTCGCGGCCCGACTTGAACGCCGTCTGCGCGAACACCCGGTCGTAGTCCGACTGGACGACCCAGGCGGTCAGGTCGACGTCGTGCGAGGCGAGATCCTTCGCAACCCCCACGTCGGCGATGCGCGCGGGGAACGGCCCCTGCCTGCGGGTGGCGACCTGGTACACGGCGCCGAGCTCGCCGGCCTCGATGCGCCGGCGCAGCTCCTGCAGCGCGGGGTTGAACCGCTCGATGTGCCCCACCGCGCCGACCAGGCCGGCCTCCCGGAAGGCATCCACCATCCGCTGTCCGGCCTCCAGCGAGTGCGCGATCGGCTTCTCCACCAGGGTGTGCACGCCGGCGGCTGCGAGCTTGAGCGCCGCCTCCTCGTGGAACCGAGTCGGCACCGCGACGACGGCGACATCGATCCCCTCGCCGATCAGCGCGTCGATGTCCGGAAGGATGCGCAGGTCGCCTGCGACGCCGTGCGGGTCACCGCCCGGATCGGCGATCCCGACCAGCTCGACCCCGTCCAGCTCGCGCAGCACCCGTGCATGGTGCCGGCCCATCATGCCGACCCCGAGGAGTCCGGCCCGCAGCACCTCGGCCATCAGGCGCCGGCCCCGGCCACGGCGTTCACCGCGGAGACGATGCGGTCCAGGTCGTCCTGCGAGAGCGAGGGATGCACCGGCAGCGACACGACCTCGCGCGCCGCGCGCTCGGTCTCGGGCAGGTCCAGCCCGGGAGCGTAGGGCGCCAGGGACGGCAGACGGTGATTCGGGATCGGGTAGTACACGCCCGCGCCGACGTTGTGCTCGGTCTTCAGCGCCGCGACGAAGCCGTCGCGATCCTCCGGCACCCGGACCGTGTACTGGTGGTAAACGTGCACCGCGCCCACGGCGACCGGCGGCACCACGACACCGCGCAGATGGGCATCGAGGAACGCGGCGTTGCTCTGACGCGTCTTCGTCCAGGCATCCACCTTCGTCAGCTGCACACGCCCGATCGCGGCGTGGATGTCGGTCATGCGCGCGTTGAACCCGATGATCTCGTTCTCGTACTGCCGCTCCATCCCCTGATTGCGCAGCAGCTTCACCCGCCGGGCGAGCTCGGCGGTGGCCGTCGTGACCATGCCGCCCTCGCCGCTGGTCATGTTCTTCGTGGGATACAGGCTGAACATCGCGAAGTCGCCGAAAGAGCCGACCGGCCGGCCGTCCAGTGACGCGCCGTGGGCCTGCGCGGCGTCCTCGTAGAGCGCCACACCGCGCTCGGCGGCGAGCTTCTCCAGCTCGCGCATGCGTGCCGGGTGCCCGTACAGGTGCACGGGCAGGATGCCCTTCGTCTTCGGCGTGATCGCTGCTGCCACGGCCTCGGGGTCGAGCGTGAACGTCTCCGGCTCGATGTCCACGAACACCGGTGTCCCGCCGGTGAGGGCGACCGAGTTGCCGGTGGCGGCGAACGTGAACGAGGGGACGATGACCTCATCGCCCGGGCCGACGCCCGCGGCCAGCAGGCCCAGGTGCAGTCCGGCGGTTCCCGAGTTGACCGCGACTGCGGGGCGACCGGGCACGAAGTGCTCGGCGAACTCCGTCTCGAAAGCCGCCACCTCGGGTCCCTGCGCGACCATGCCGCTGCGGAGCACGCGATCGACGGCCTCGCGCTCCTCGTCGCCGATGATCGGCTTCGCCGGGGGAATGAACTCGCTCACGCGGCCTCCTTGGTCAGGGTTCCATTGGATTCGAAGTAGCGGTCGCCCGTCGTGGGGCAGATCCAGGTCGACTCGTCGTCGCCGGGTGCGAGCGGCACCCCGGACTCCCCCACCCAGCCGATCCGGCGGGCGGGGACTCCGGCGACGAGGGCGTGGGCGGGCACGTCCTTGACCACCACGGCGCCTGCGGCGACCGTCGCCCACGCGCCGATCGTCACGGGAGCCACGCAGGTCGCGCGTGCGCCGATGGATGCTCCGGTCTCGATGGTGACGCCCACCGGCTCCCAGTCGTGGGCGCTCTTGAGCGTGCCGTCGGCGTTGATGGCGCGCGGGTAGGTGTCGTTGGTCAGCACCACCGCAGGGCCGATGAACACGCCGTCGGCCAGCTTGGCGGGCTCGTAGACGAGGGCGTAGTTCTGCACCTTGCAGTTGTCACCCAGCTGCACTCCCGTGCCGATGTAGGCGCCGCGGCCGACGATGCAGTTCCGGCCCATCCTGACGCCCTCGCGCACCTGCGCGAGGTGCCAGATCGAGGAGCCGTCGCCGATGACTGCCTCAGGCGAGACATCAGCGGTGTCGACGATGCGCACCGAGGAGGAAGAAGTCACGATGAGGGCCTTTCTCCGTCGCCGGGAACGGCACGGGAACCGGATGCGATTCTACCCGCGGGCGTCTGCGAAGCCTGCGAGACCGCCTCGGCGACGCGCTGCGCGACAGCCCGTAGCGAGACGTGCTGCGCGGCCCATTCGGCTCGGCGGCTCCGCTGCGCCTCGGTCGTGCCGTCTGCGGCATCCGCGATGAGCCGTCGCATGGCGTTCGCGACGGCCTCCACGGAGAACTCCGCCGCGTAGCCGAGTCCGGCGCCGGCGACCAGCTCCGCGCCGGCTCGCGGGCCCGCGAACAGCACAGGGGTGCCGGTCGCGGCGGCGGCGTAGGTCTTGGTCGGCTTGGCGAAGTCGTAGCCGATGCCGGGGACGATGCTGACGAGCGACGCGATCGCCCCGCGGATCCAGGTGGCCGACTGAGCGGGGCTGACCACGCCGCCGAACTCGACCCGCCCCGGGACGAGTTCGCTCGCGAGTCGCTTCAGCTCGCGCTCGACCGCTCCCTGACCGAAGAACCTCAGCCGTACCGAGGGGTCGTCTGCGGCAATCCGCGCGAAGGCTCGGATGAACACGTCCGGCTGCTGCCACTCGGACATCGTGCCGGTGTAGACGAAGTACTTCTCCTCGGAGGCCGGCACGACCTGCGGGCTGAAGACGTCGGTGTCGATGCCGTTGCCGACCGTGACGATCGCCTCGGGCGGCGCACCGAGCAGGATCAGCCGCTCGGTGACCTCGTCCGAGACGGAGATGATCGTCCGCGCACGACGGAGAACCGCCCGCTCCATCCAGCGCATCACCGCCACCACGGGTCGGGGTGCGCCCATGGAGATGACGCCGTCCGTCCAGACGTCCGCGGCGTAGTAGGCGAACGGACGTCGTCGCAGCGCCGACGCCGCGGCGACGACGAGTCCGGTGGTCGGCGGCGACTCCGCCACCGCCACGTCGAAGCGGCCGATGAGAATCCGGAGAGCGAGCGGGATGTCGAAGCTCATGTACTGCACGTACCCCCGCACGTTGCCTCCCGCGTCACGCAGCACCGGCCAGCGTCGCACCTCGACGCCGTCGGGATCGGAGATCGCAGGAGCATGCGCCGGCGGCCGAGTGGTGAGCACACGCACGTCCGCGCCGCCGTGTCGCAGAGCACGCGCGAGCGCACCCAGCCGGAAGGCGCCCGCGCTGACCTCAGGTGGGAACAGGCGCGAGGCGATGACGAAGCGGCGGCCGGACGTCACGGCGCTGATCCCCCCTCCTCGACATCGCGCTCCTCCTCGGCGACGGGCTCCGGACCCGACGACGCCTCGAGTGATCGCAGGCGCCGTTCGTGGAACGCCGACTCCTCCGCGAGAACCCGAAGCTTCTCCTCGACGCGGGTGAGCTCCGCGCCGTACTGCAGGCTCACCAGGAACAGCAGCGCGATCGCCACGAAGAAGACGAGGTTGACGGGTACGGCGATGCCGAGCAGGCGGGCCGCCCACCCGAGGGTCTGCGGGAAGACCGCGATGACCAGCGCCAGCACACCGCCGATGAACCACCACAGCGCGTGGCGCTCGCGCAGCGTACCGCGCCGCATGAGCTCGATGATCGCAACCAGCGCGAGCACGGCCGCGACGATGCCGAAGATGTAGGTCATGGTGCTCATCATGCTCATCCCGAGATCCCCGTCCTCGCTCGCGGGCGCAGCATGGCCAGACCGAACGCCGCGCAGGCGCGGACGAGATAGACGGCGGCCTTGACCGGACGGTGTGACGGCTCGCCCGCCTGCCGGCGTCGCATCGCGACGGGCACCTGGCGGATCGTCATCCCGGCTCGCGAGGCGATGACCAGTGCCTCGATCGTGTCGCCGAGATACTCCGCGGGGAACTCGTCGGCGAAGAGCTCCACGGCGCGCGGACCGGCGGCCTTGAAGCCGCTGGTGACATCTGTGAGCGCGGTGCGTGCGACCCGGCTGATGACCGTGGACAGCAATCTCATCGCCCACTTGCGGGGGCCTCGCACGCCGTAGTCGCCCGCACCGGCGAATCGTGCACCGATGATCAGGTCTGCGTGGTTCAGACCGTCGATGAGGGCGGGGATCATCGACGGGTCGTGCTGCCCGTCGGCATCCACCTGCACCACCACGTCATAGCCGTGGGCACGGGCGAACCGATAACCGGTGCGCATCGCGCCGCCGACTCCGAGATTGAAGGGCAGGCGAAGCACGTCGGCTCCCGCGCTCCTCGCCCGATCGCCCGTGCGGTCGTGGGAGCCGTCATCCATCACCAGGCAGTGCGCCGAGGGGTACGCGGCGCGCACATCACGGACGACGTCCGCGACGGTCGCTTCTTCGTTCAACGCCGGAATCACGACGAGGACGGACTGATCAACCAGGCGCATCGACTGCGATCCTACCGATCGACGCTGAGGGTCACCGGAGGCAGCCGGTGAGCCGATAGAGCGCCGCGTCGCCGACCCGGGCGACCTCGGTGACGGCGTCGCTGCCCGCCAGCTCATGCAGGCCGGCGAAGGAATAGCCGAAGTTCTCGAACATGACCCGATCGCCGAAGTCGAAGGCGTACTCCACTCCCATGCGCTCCGCGGCCGCGCACACCGCGGCGCCGCCGTCGGCGAGTCCGAGCGCGAGGACCTTCGCATCGTCCCCATAAGCGCCCCCGGCGTGCGGGAACACGACGTCGTGGCCGGTGTACGCGAGGAAGAACGCCGCACCGGTCAGCGGATCCCCCACCACGGGGCTGTCATCGGGCACGATCGCGGCGGCCTCCTCGAACAGCGCCGCCTCGTCCGGCGACAGCCCCTGCGACTCCTCGTCGAAGCGGAAGGCGACGTCCCGCGCGAAGCGCAGATCCGCGCGGAGAGCCAGCAGGTGCGTCGCAGCGGCGATGGCGAGGACGAGGAGCGCGGCGACGAACCACGCGCTCCCCCGGCGCTGGCGCAGCTCGCCCAGCCAGGAGACGACGATCGAGGCGCCGAGTGCGGCGATCGGGAGCGCCGAGACCGCGAGGATCGCCGCGACCCGGGTGGTGTCGTCGTACCAGATGCCGACGAAGGCGCTGCGCACCCGGAGAACGGGCATCCAGGCGGCGATGACGAAGAACAGGACGCTCACGCCGTACATCCCAAGCACCCACCAGCGCCGGTCCCGCACGAGGCGCCAGATGCCCAGCGCGGCGAGCGGTCCGATCAGAAGGCCTGTTGTGCGGCCCACCGGGCTGAGGAAGGCGACCTCTCCCAGCGCCTGCGCCAGCGTCGACGAGGGCAGCCACTCCTCGGTCGTGACGTTGGCCGCGTGCCACGTGGCCGCGAGCATCGCCGCGGCGACCACGACGGCCACGACGAGCACGACGCGCGACCGCGCGCTCGCGATCCGCCATCCGCGCCAGGCGTGCCAGATACCGAAGGGCATCAGCAGCACGATGCCAGCCAGAAGCGCGGAGGGATGCCCGAGGGCCGTCGCTCCCGCCGCGGCGATGGCGAGGAGGATCAGGAGGATGCGATCCGCGGCACTCTCTCCTCGCCGGCAGGCGAGCACGACGAGGGCGATGAGCATCGGCAGCATGAGGTCGCCGATGAGATTGGGATACAGCACTCCCCAGTTCAGGAAGCCCAGCGGGAACACGCTGAACCCGAAGGCGACCAACGGCGCCCACACCGCTGCGGCTCGGTGCGTCGGGAGGATCACGAGGGTCAGTGCGGAGAGCACAACCGGCCAGGCCAGGGCGATGAGGGCGACGGTGACGACGTTCGTCGCCACGACGGCCGATCCCGTCAGCGGAAGGACCAGGCTGACCAGTGCGTGCCACCCGGTCGGATAGAAGATGCTCGCACGCCCCGGGTAGGCCATCGTCATGTCGAAAGGCGAGGCGCTGCCGGTCTGCGCGATGAACTCCACGGCGTTGATGTGGAAGATGCCGTCGTAGAGCTGCGAGGGGTGCGCTGGGTCGACGATCGCGAGGACGAGGATCACCGTCCAGCCGAGGAAGCCCGCAGCGAGGGTCGCCCAGATCGCCTTCGGCGCCGCCGGCTGCCGCGCGGGCGCGCCGCGTCGGCCCGCCCAGCGGATCACCGCCGCGATCGCCGTGACCACGACGGCCACTGCGATGACCGGGAGAGGCGACCACGCCATGCCCACGAGGGGAGCGGCGATGCTGGCGGCCGCGATGATGGCCACGGACAGGACGATCGCGATGCCGAGGCGGAGGACGCCCCGTGTGCGCGTGAGGAGCGCCGTGGGTAGGCCGGGCAGGATCAGCAGCGCCAGCGTCGCCAGGAAGGCAGGCGCGTGGGTGACCCAGCCGCTCATCGGTCCACCAGCGCGATCGCTCCCTCGACGTCGCCGTCGTAGACGACCTCGCCCTTGCTGATCACCACACCGCGGGTGCACAGCTCGCGCACCATCTCCATGTCGTGGCTGACCACGATGAGCGTCTTGCCCCGCGCGATCAGCTCATCGAACTTCTGCCGGCACTTCTCACGGAAGGGCACGTCGCCCACGGAGAGGATCTCGTCCATGAGCAGCACGTCGAGCTCGACGTGGATCGCCACGGCGAATGCGAGGCGCAGGAACATGCCCGATGAGTAGTGCTTGACCTCCTGGTCGATGAACTCCTCGATCTCGCTGAAGGCGACGATCTCGTCGTAGCGCGCCTGGATCTCGTGCTTCTTCATGCCGAGGATCGCGGCGTTGAGGAACACGTTCTCACGACCCGACAGCTCCGGGTGGAAGCCGGCGCCCACCTCGATGAGTCCGGCGACGCGACCGCGGGTGAGCACCTCGCCGGCATCCGGTTCCATGACTCCCGAGATCAGCTTGAGCAGCGTCGACTTGCCGGATCCGTTCATGCCGAGGATGGCGACGGACTCGCCCTCGTTGACCACCAGATCGACGCCCTTGAGCGCCTCGAAGGTCGACGACAGCTTGCGCCGCCGGATCCACGACACGACCGTGTCCTTCAGCGAGAAGGCGTGGTTGAGGGTGAACGTCTTGCGGACGCCGTCGATGACGATGCTGGGGCGCTTCACTGGCTGCGTCATAGGTCCTGAGCGAACTTTCCTTCAAGGCGGCGGAACACGAGCTGGCCGACGAGCAGCGTGATGACGGCGATGACCGAGGTCCACAAGGTGTTCATCAGCAGCTCCGGCGGAACGGGCGTGAGCGGGTCGCCCGCGTAGTCCGCGGCGTCCACCACCGCCTGGCTGGCGGGACGCCAGAACGCGTAGTGGAACAGCTCAACGCCCTGCGTGATCGGGTTCAGCAGGTAGACCTCGACGACCCACTTCGGCCAGCCGAGCTTGCCGACCACAGCGTCGTGCACCATCGTCCAGGCGTACAGCACCGGCGACGCCCAGGTGGCGAGCAGCAGGAGCAGCTCGACGATGTTCTCGGCATCCCGGAATCGCACGTTCATGGCCCCGAAGAACAGCCCGAGTCCCAGCGAGAAGATCATGACGATCGCCATGCCCGCGAGGGCGCCGAGCACCCCGAGGACGGTGACGTGCACTGCCCAGCCCATCAGCAGGCAGACGAACAGCAGCAGTCCCACCTGCGGCAGGAAGTGCACGAACGAGACCAGCACCGCGGAGACGGCGAAGAGCTGGCGGGGCAGGAACACCTTGCGCACCAGCGCCGCGTTCCCGACGATCGAGGTGGTCGCGTTCTTGAACCCCTCCGAGAACAGGTTGATGATGACGATCCCCGAGAACAGATAGACCGCGTAGTTCGGCACGCGATCGAGATCCATGAAGATGCCGAGCACCACCCAGAACACAAGGAACTGCGCGGCGGGCCGCACGTACGACCACAGCCATCCCAGCACCGAGTTGCGGTACCGGGTGGTCACGCCGGTGCGCACCAGCAGGCGCAGCAGATACCGCCAGCGCACCACGTCGATCAGCCCATGGCTCTTGCCGGGGACATCGAATTCGGTGCGCGGCACGAGAGCGAAATGATCGTTGGGTGTCACGGGTGCTCCAGCCGAGGGGTCGCAGATCATGTTACCGCCCGGCTGCCGATTCTCCGCTGACTGCCGGTTGCGCCTCGGGTACCGACGAGGGGATGGCGCCGGTCAGCAGCGCCGCAGTCGCGCCACCTCGTCGTCGAGCGCGCCCGGCCCTCCGATGAGAACTGTCGTCTCGACTCCGGCGTTCTTCATGTAGTCAGCGGCCTCGGGAGGCACACACGACTGCATGGCGAGCATGAGCGGAACTTTCCAACGACCTGCCAACACGGAGCCGGTCAGGGCGTCTGGATAATCCTGTCCGGAAGCGAGAAGCACCTTCAGCGCGGTGCCGGGGAAGAAGCTCTTCACCACAGCCGCGTTCGTCTCATACCGGTTGCCCCCAGACAGCCGGACCGTCTTCAGTCCGAGCGAGTTGAGCTGCTTCACCATGCTCGAAGGAACCACACCGGTTCCGCCGACGATGCTGATGCTCTTCGCGCCGACCTTCTTCACTGTGGCGATCGTCTCGGCGTCCAGTCGGGCCGACCCGCCGTTGACGAGAAGCACCGGGGCTCCGATGCTGTTCGCGGCTGCGGCCGCGCTGATCGCATCAGGGAAGTCGCGGCCCGTTGCGATGAGCAGCCTCGAAGAAGTCCCGTTCAGCTCCGCTGCAGCACGCGACGTCGCGTATCGGTCGATCCCTGAGACGCGTTGCAGCTTCGCCTTCGGCAGCGCCGCTCGCACCTGCGCGACCACCTTCTTCGACAGCACGCCTTCACCGCCGATGAGAACCACGTGTGTCGCACCGAGGCGCTTCATCTCGGCCGCGGTCGCGGGCGCGAGGGAGTCGGGGAAGGTGAGCAGCAATGATCCGCCTGCCCTGCCCGCAGCGGCCGAGGCGCTGAGAGCATCGGGGAAGTCCTTGCTGGTCGCGAGCATGACCGTGCGAGTACCGGATGGCCACGCTTCGCGCGATACGCCCACAGCCGTCGCGATGCGGTTCTCGCCGGAGATGCGGTCGATGGTCACCTGCGCGACCGTCGCCTTCGCCGACGTCGCGACTGCAGTGCTGTATCCAGTGGACTTCGCAGTGACACTCACCTTCACCGTCATGCCCCGATCGGCATTCGTCAGCGGGTAGGCGGCGCTCGTCGCACCACTGACCGCCTTGTCGTCACGGAACCACTGATAGCCCAGCGTGGCGGGCTGCGGCGAGACAGCAGCCGAAGCGCGCAGCGTCTGTCCGACCTGCGCCTTCCCGGTGACCTTCACCGCCCCCATCTTGAACGTCGCCTTCTGCGTTCCTCCGAACCAGGAGGTGAAGTAGTTGTAGAAGTTGCGGTTGCCGTAGCTGGAGCACGAGTCGCCCGTGCCGTAGCCGGCCTTGATCGCGGCGGCGTTGGGCTGGTACGGCGTGTAGTAGTAGAGCGCGGAGGTCGCCTTGTTGGCGACGTGCACCGGCGCCGTGCCGCAGGACTTGTTGGGGTGGTACTGGATGTTCCACGTCTTGCCCGGGGCGTACCAGGTGAAGTACTTCCCCTCCATGTACAACTGCATCTGCCGCGCCGCGCCATAGATCTGCTGGAAGAAGCCGACGTACTTGGGGTTGCACCCGGCGTCGTCCGGGCAGCCCTGCCCGAGCGCCTTGTCGTAGCGCCATGCGCTGGGCCAGGTGTGCGTGATGAGGCTCTGCTCCTTCTGGAGCATGACGATCAGCACCTGCGGGTTGATGCCGCACGAGAGCGACACCCGGTGGATGATGCGGGCCGCGGACTCGTTCTTGGCGCCGGTGTAGCCCTTGCAGTAAGCGTCGGCCGGGCGGTTCGCCGAATCGGTGCGGTAGTCCTTGAGGCAGACGATCGGGCCGTACTTGTCGCTTCCACCGCGGCAGCTCTTGACCTTGGAGTCGAAGAACTTCTGGATCTGAGCCTCGGTCATCGTGCTCTTGTCGGTGAACACCGCATCACTGATGATGTCGCCGGCCGAGAATCCTTCCAGCGAGGTCTTGACCGGACCGCCTGCGACGGCCGGCACCGCACTGGAGGCAAAAGAGGGCACAGCGGTGCCCAGGACCAGCGCTAGAACAGCGATCAGAGTGGCCATCAGCCGAGTCGAGCGGAACGCGCGCGCGTTGGGGATACCGCGGGAATGCATGTGACCAGTGTGACTGAAGTTGCCGGATGATGCCAGCGCGGCAGGATATTCGCTCATCCGGCGCGGCGTGTCGCCAGGTTCACAGCGCAGGATCAGAGTTCGGCGTGCAGCGCCCACAACCGCTCGGCGGCGCTCGCCCACGAGAACGCGCGCGCTCTGTCGGACGCCAGCACCCGCATCCGGCGCTCCCCCGCAGCGAGCGCGTCAACCACGGCATCCGTCACCTCATCAGAGTCGACGACCGCACCGCCGTCGGCGATCACGTCCCGATGCACGCCGGAATCGACCGCGACGACCGGCACCGCCAGCGTCATCGCCTCGATCGCCCGCCACGGCCACACCGACGCCGTCGACGTCGCCACGAACGCCGCCGCGCCGCCGAGCACGGCGCCGCGCTCGGCGACATCCAGCGCTCCGCGGATGTGCGCTCGACGCTCGGGCAGCCCGGCCGCCGCCGCGACCTCGGCGAGCGCGGGCTCGGCCCCCTCGGCGGCATCCAGCACCACCGCATCCAGGTCGGCGCGTGCTGCGGCGCGGAACCCGGTCGCCAGCGAGTCGGCGTCGCCTGTGAGCACGACGTAGCGCTGCGGGAGCTGCAGCTCCCGGCGCCGTGCCGCCGCGTCGTCGGGCACCCGGAAGCCGTCCGGTGCCGCACCCGCGATCACCCGGACGCGATCGCGCAGGCGGGCGATCTCGCCCAGGCGCTGCGCCATCTCGTGCGAGGGCACGACCACGGCATCCGCGTACCTGACCGCGCGCTTGAGCATTCCGCGCTGCCACACCACCTGCGCCTTGGGCAGCGCCTCGGGCCGCTCCCACGCGGACAGATCCCACAGCGTGATCGTCGTCTGGTCGTTGTCGTTGCTGCGGTCGTGGCGCACCAGCGGCGCCATCAGTCCCGGAGCATGGATCAGCCCGCCACCGACCCCGGGCGCGACGCCCAGCTGCCAGGCGGCGGCCAGCTCCGCACGCGCCAAAGGCAGCGCACGCACGTCGTGCAGCCCGGGCACCTTCGGCTCCGCGCCGCGCGGAACCAGAGCCGACACCACGCACCCCCGGGGCGCCGTCGCGACCAGTCCGGCTGTCAGCGACAGGGCGGCATCCGCCTGATCCGCATCCACGATCTGGGATGCCTGATCCAGCACCACCCGCAGCTGCACACTCATGAGGAAAGCCTAAGCGCGCGATCGGGCTATGCCGCCGAGGCGGGGCCGCATCCCCGGAGCGCCGCCGGGGCGACCGGGACCGCCGGCGACGGAATCGTGCTTGAATGCTCCGGTGACCGACAGCACCGCACCGCTCCCGCCTGCGTCGCCCCGACGGTGGATCCGGTGGTCGATCGCCGCGATCGCCCTCGTGCTGCTGCTGGCGATCGGCTGGGTGGTGGTGCGCGGCCTGAGCGCCGTGTCGAGCCTGCAGACCGTGAGGACGGCCGCGGCGCAGCTGCGCTCGGACGTCGCGTCGGGGGACCTCACCCGCGCCGCGGACCGGGCGCACGATCTCGAGCGCGAGGCGTCTTCGGCTCACGCGCTCACCTCCGACCCCGTCTGGCGGGCCTTCGAGATCCTCCCCTGGATCGGCGCCGACTTCACCGCCGTGCGGGAGGTATCCCGCATCGCCGACAGCATCGCCGCCGACGGCGTGCAGCCGCTCCTGGAGGCGTCCGACGGCATCGACCTGACCGGCTTCGGCCTGCGCGACGGCGCGGTCGACCTCGCGCCCTTCGAGAAGGCGCAGAAGCCGCTGAGCTCCGCCTCCGCAGCCTTCTCCCGCGCTGTGGCCGACGCCGGGCGCATCCGCGTCGACGGGCTGCTCCCGCCGTTGGCGGACGCCGTCTCCGAGCTGCGGGATGCCATCGGCGAGGCGGACTCCGTGATGGCGACGCTGCACGACTCGGCGACACTGATCCCGCCGATGCTGGGTGGCGACGGTCCGCGCACCTACATCGTCGCGATGCTGAACAACGCAGAGCTGAAGTCCGCCGGCGGCATCATCGGCGCACTCGCCGTGGTCCGCGCCGACGAGGGCAGGATCAGCATCGTCGGCAATGCCTCCACGGTGGACTTCCCCCCGCTCGTCGAGCCGCTGCCTGTGAGCGCGGCCACGAACGCCCTGTTCGGCGACGGCCCGGGCCGCTACGTGCAGAACATCGCCAGCATCCCCGACTTCACCGAGGGCGCTCCCCTGCTCGCCGAACGCTGGCGGGGCGCGTTCGGCGGCGATGTCGACGGCGTCATCGCGGTCGACACGGTCGTCGCGCAGCGTCTGCTGCGGGTCACCGGGCCGCAGCAGGTCGGCCCGCTGCGGCTCGACGCGGACAACGCGCTGACGGTCCTGCTCTCCGACGTGTATCGCGACCTCCCCGATCCGCGGGCGCAGGACGCGGTGTTCGCCGAGACCGCGGCGAAGCTGTTCTCGGCCGCGATGCGGACGGACGACCCGCGCGCGCTGCTCGCGGCGATGACGGATGCCGCGGACCAGAACCGCATCCGGCTCTGGAGCGCCCACGCCGACGAGCAGCGGATCCTCGCGGCATCCTCGCTCGGGGGCGCGCTGCCGCGCGACACCGCCGAGCAGCCCGTCGTCGGAGTGCTCATCAACGACACCACCGGCGGCAAGATGGACTTCTACGCCCGCGCCGACATCGTCGTCGCCACGGGCGTGTGCCACGGCGACGCCACCACCCGGGTCACCGTCACCTGGCGCAGCACGGCACCGGCGGATGCCGCCTCGACGCTGCCCGAGTACGTGACCGCCGGGGGCCACTACGGCGTGCCCGCCGGCAGCATCCGGTCGCTGATCGCCGTCTACGGACCCGAGGGCGCCACGCCCGCCAGAATCGAGCGCGACGGCGCGCAGGAGCCCGTGCAGACGGCCGGTCTGGACGGGCGGATCGCCGTGCAGCACGACGTCCTGCTCGCGCCGGGCGAGTCCACGACCATCACCGTCGACTACATCGGAGCGGGCGCGGGCGTGCGCTCCACCGCCGTCGTACACACCCCGATGGCGTTCGGCCCGGACGTCGCATCCGGGAAACTCGTCTGCGGGTCGTGACAATCCGAGCACGATGAGGTAGATTTCTCGTAACTGGGGATTACCGGGTCCGTTCATTCTGCCGTGGGGGCAGGAGGGGCCCGAGCATTCGAGGGCTGGGGAGCCTTGGGATGTGATTCCGCGTGAATTCCACTGGGGAGAATCATGCTGAACAAGAAGGCGCCGATCGCACTCGGCATCGCTGTGGCCGCACTCGTGCTGGCCGGTCCATCTGCCGCATCCGCGGCGACCTACGCCGACGGGCCGAACGCCGCTGTCGCCGATCCGAGCATCGGCGTCTGCGAGGTGTCGTCGGTCATCTTCGGCGCGGGATTCTTCCAGGCCGGCGAGCACGTGCCGGTCTCGATCGCCGGCACCGCGGCCGCGGACGCGACGATCACCGACAACACGGCACGCTCCGACGGCAGCATGGTCGCGTCATTCCGGCCGCCCGCACACGGACAGGGCGCGTACGAGCTGTCGTTCGGCGGCTCGCGCCCGTACGTCGCGACGATCACCGTGTCGGACGGGCATGACGCGGTCGCGAACTGCGACCACGACCCGAACGTCACCGCGGCACGGGTCGCGTCCGGCGACGCCGACACGCTCGCCATCACCGGCGCGGATGTGTCGCCGTGGATGGTCGGCGGCGGTGCGGCGGCCCTCGCGCTCGGAAGCGTGCTGGTCGGCATCAGCATGGTGCGCCGCGCACGACGGGGCTGATCCCGCCTTCCGCGCCACCGGCGACGGCTTGACCTCCCCCCTCGTCAGCCGCCGCCGGTCCGCCCGCAGCCCGGGTGCCCCGCCTCCTGACCGGTGCACTCGGACTGCGGTGCGCGCGCACGCCGTGCCGCCGTCGTCCCGCTCTGGTCTACTCCGCCGTCGGCGTCTTCGTCGGCGGATGCAGAGCGTCCTTCACCATCGAGCGGATCAGGTCGTAGTCCGGGTTCTTCTCCTCGATGCCGTTCTCGGGTGTCAGCTCCAGCTGGGCGGCCGGCTGCTGCTTGGCCTTCATCATCAGGTCGAAGAACTCCGACAGCTTGTCCCTGGGCAGATCGGTGCTCGCCAGCTCCGTGCTCGCGTTCATGATCTCGCTGAAATGCGTCAGCACGTTCTCGGGCGTGAACTGGTCCAGGATCGCCTGCTGCAGCTGACGCTGACGCTTCATGCGGTCGTAGTCGCTGGTGGTGTATCTCGAGCGGGCGTACCACTGCGCCGTGTCGCCGTTCATGCGCTGCTCGCCGGGCTCGATCCATCCGATCGCCCAGTCGTTCACATCCTCGGCACCCTGCCCCGGAGCGGGTCCCCCCTTGGGCAGCCGCTCGCTGACGGTGATCTCCACGCCGCCGAGCGCGTCGACCAAGTCTGCGAAGCCGTTCATGTCCACGAACACGTAGTACGGGATCTGGATGCCGAGCACCGCCTCGGCAGCATCCTTCGTGGCCTCGATGCCCGGTGCGGAGCCGTGCGCCGCGGCATCCGGATAGAGGCCCTTGCCGCGATCCTCGCGGCACACCTCGGCCGCGTTGCGGATCTGGTTCATCCACGCGTTCCAGCCGCAGGTCTGATCTCCGTGCGACTGGAAGCCGTCGGGGTACAGCCCGTGCATCGGACTGTCCTCGGAGAACGGCGGGTGCGGCAGTTCGCGCGGGATGCCGGTGATCGTCGTCGCACCGGTGGTCGCGTTGACCGACACCACCGAGATGCTGTCGAACCGCATGGAGTCACGGCCGTCGCCGCTGTCGGCGCCGAGCAGCAGGATGTTGTAGTAGCCGTCGCTGGGCGGCAGACTCGGCCCACTGCTCTTGAAGATCGCATCGAGCGCGCCGCGACTGGACGCCACGGCATTCGACGCGGTCACCGCACCCGACGCGACCAGCACCAGCGCGAGCAGGGCGGCGACCGGCGCGATCCAGCGGGTGAGTACGGGCAGCCTCACCAGACGAAGCAGCCGCAGCGTGTCGACGGTGAGCACGACCCACAGCACGGCGTACCCGAGCAGCAACACCTGGATCGCGGTCAGCACGAACCACGACAGCGGTCCCGTGCCGAGCCAGATCAGGGCGGGACGGGCGAACAGCGCCAGACCCGCCGCGAGCACCACCAGCGCCCAGCTGAGCAGCGTCGCGCCGAGCCCGAAGCGGCCCAGTCGCCGGTTGCCTGCCAGCACCTGCGCGGAGCCCGGCACGAGCACGTTCAGCACGACCAGCCACCACGCGCGACGTCCCATGCCGTGCGCGTCCTGCGGGTCGGGATGCCGGATCGGCTTCGACTCGATCAGCGGACGCGCGCTCCGTTCGGGAGCCCGCGGAGCCGCCAGGGTCACAGCGAGTCCTTCAGCCGCTGATTCTTCTGCTCCACCTGACCTTCGAGGTCGCGGGCGTACGCCTCGATGCGGTCCGCCAGCGCAGCATCCGAGGCCGCCAGAATCCGCGCGGCGAGGATGCCGGCGTTGCGGGCCCCGCCGATCGAGACCGTCGCGACCGGGATGCCCGCGGGCATCTGCACGATCGACAGCAGTGAGTCCATGCCGTCGAGGTAGGCGAGCGGCACGGGCACACCGATCACCGGAAGAGCGGTGACGGAGGCGAGCATCCCTGGCAGGTGCGCTGCTCCCCCGGCTCCCGCGATGATCACCCGGACGCCGCGGCCGCGCGCCTCGCGCCCGTAGCTCATCAGCTTGTCGGGTGTGCGGTGCGCCGAGACGACCTCGACCTCGTGCGGGATGCCGAAGTCGGTGAGCGCCTGCGATGCGTCGCTCATCACACGCCAGTCGGAGTCGGAACCCATCACGACGCCGACCAGGGGCGCACTGGAGGAATGCAGCAGCTCAGTCACCCTGACAGGCTACGGGGCGCGTCTGTGAGAACCGCGCAGCGGCACGCGCCCGTGCCCGCGCGGGTGCTGCTCAGCTGAAGTGCGCTGCGGCGGCGCGGGCGGCGTAGACGACATCATCCAGGTCGGATCCGGCGACGTTCACGTGACCGACCTTGCGACCGGGGCGCGGTGCCTTGCCGTAGGTGTGGATCTTCGCCTCGGGATGTGCGGTCATCGCCCGCGCGAACCGGTCCTCCAGCGCACCCTCGGCGGGTCCCCCGAGGATGTTGATCATCACGCTCCATTGCGCGCGCTGCTCGGTGCGCCCCAGCGGCAGGTCGGCGACAGCACGCAGATGCTGCTCGAACTGCCCGGTCACCGAGCCGTCCTGGCTCCAGTGGCCGCTGTTGTGCGGGCGCATCGCCAGCTCGTTCACGAGCACGCGCTCGTCGTCGGTCTCGAACAGCTCGACGGCCAGCATCCCGGTCACGCCCACGCCCTCAGCGATGGTGCGGCCGATCCGCTCGGTCAGCTCGGTCAGTCGCGCTCCGGCCCCCGGCGCGGGCGCGATGACCTCGGCGCAGACGCCGTCGCGCTGCACGGTCTCCACGACCGGGTACGCGACGATCTCGCCGCTCGGTCGGCGGGCGACCTGCTGCGCCAGCTCGCGGGTGAACGCGACGAGCTCCTCGACGAGCAGCGCGTCGCCCTCGGCGAGCGCGGCGAACCAGTCTGACGCCTCGTCCCCGGCGCGCACCACGCGGACGCCCTTGCCGTCGTACCCTCCGCGCGGCGTCTTGACCACCGCACCGCCGCCGTGGTCGTCGATGAAGCGCTGCAGCTCGTCGGCGTCGTGCACCGCCGCCCAGTCGGGCTGCGGCACGCCGAGCTCGGCCAGGCGCGCGCGCATGACGAGCTTGTCCTGCGCGAACTGCAGGGCATCGGGCCCGGGATGAACCTGCACGCCCTCCGCGACGAGAGCCCGCAGCACCTCCTGGGGAACGTGCTCGTGGTCGAAGGTGACGACGTCGACGTCGCGCACGAACTCCCGCACCGTCTCCAGATCGCGATAGTCGCCGACCGCAGTGGCCGCCAGCTGCGCCGACATCCCCTGATCCTCGGCGAGCACTCGCAGTTCGATGCCCAGCTCCACCGCCGGGGCGATCATCATCCTCGCCAGCTGGCCTCCGCCGATCACACCCACGCGCACGGTCATCCGCCGCCCCTTTCGTCGAGGACCATTGTCCCGCATGCGCAACCGCTGCGCGGCGATCGCGTCGAAGCCGGTGCTCAGTCGGCCACGACGCCGGACTGCGCGTCGCGGTGCGCCAGGATCTGATTCACCTCGATCTGGTCGGCCAGCGCCTCGTGCACCAGGTTGACGCTGGGCACGTTCACCAGCCGCAGCGGTGCGTCGACGCCGTTGCTGAGCGTGATCGTCCCGGCTCCCCACATCCGCTGGATCAGCCCGCGGCGCACGGCGATCGAGTACCCGCGGGTGTGCGACAGCTCGCGCCGGCTGCGCGTCCGCAGCCCCTCGCGCACGATCACGCGGCGCGTGGTGATCGTGTAGGTGCGCGACGCCCACATGACGTACGGGACGACCACCAGCAGCAGCACCACGGCGGCAGCGGCCGCCACCAGCATCCAGTTCTCGAGCGGATCCAGCAGGTTCCCGTACAGATACGCCGTCGCTCCGCACACGCCGATCAGGACGAGTGCCGACCAGAACAGGCGTCGCGCGTGGCTGCGGAACCGCGCGACCAGCAGCTCCTCGACGGGCGCGCCGGGCGGCGGCATCATCGGCCGTCCGCCGAGCGTCACGGGCTGGGTCACACGTCCATTGTGCCCGGGCGCCGGTTCGACAGGCTCAGGCGCCCAGGTGTGTCCCACGGCTCAGCCCTTCGACGGACTCAGGTGTTTCACGCGCCGCCGGGGCGCACGTGCACGACGTCGCCCGAGGCGACGGCATGCGCATCGCGACCGTCGTCGACGACGAGGCGGCCGTCGGCCGCCAGGCGGGCCGCCCGGCCTGTCAGGGTGTCGCCGCCGGGCAGAGACACGGTCACGTCCTGCCCGAGCGTCAGGCACCGCGCGGTCGCTGCGGCGTGCAGCCCCCCAGCCCGGGCATCCGCCGTCCGCGTCAGCGCGGTGACGATCTCCGCCAGGCCCGAGAGGTAGTCGGCGAGCAACCCGTCGATCTCGACGTCGACGCCGAGCGCTGCGAACGAGGTCGCCGTCGGCACCGGCAGCTGCTCCTCGCGCATCGCTGTGTTGACACCGGTGCCGACGATGATCGCGCCGCCGGCGACCTCGGCGAGGATGCCGCAGATCTTCCGGCCGTCCACCAGCACGTCGTTGGGCCACTTCAGGCCCACCTCGTGGCCGGGCAGCCGGGCGGCGACCGCGTCGGTCATCGCCACTCCCGCCGCCAGCGGGATCCAGCCCCGCGTGCCGGCGTCGTCGGGCAGCTCGCGCAGCAGCACCGAGACGGCGAGCGCCGTACCGGCCGGGGCGGTCCAGGTGCGATCCAGCCGCCCGCGGCCGGAGGTCTGCGTGTCGGTGAGCAGCACAGACAGGTGCGGCCAGGCCTCGGCATCCGAGACCCTCCCGCGCAGCTCGGCGTTGGTCGACCCGCACTCGTCGAGCACCAGCAGACGGGAGGCGATGGCGGATGCCGCGTTCCACCGCATCTCAGTCGTCATCGTCGCCGTCGTCGTCGCTCACGTCATCATCGTCGGGCTGGGGATCGACCGCGTCGCGGGCGTGCCACTCGTCCCACTTCGCCATCAGCTGCTCGATCGCGGCGTGGAACTTCGCCGTCGCGGCGCCGGGCGCCGTGTCGCCGAAGTAGTGCTGCACCCAGGTGTGCAGTCGCGTCACGGCATCCGCGTCTGCGCTGACGCGCTCGACCTCGGCGACGATGTCGCGCGCGCCGTCGACGGTCAGCCATTCGCAGGCCGAGAGGTATCCGGAGGTGTCGATCGATGCCCGCTCGTCGGCCGGACGCGTGATCAGCAGCGGCTTCCCCGCCGCCAGCCGGTCGTAGACCATCGCCGAGATGTCGACGACGGCGACGTCGGCGGCCGCCAGCTGCCAGCCGAGGTCCGCTCCGTCGTCATGCACGTGGTGCGCGCTCGGGTCGGCCGCGTTCGCCTCGGCGATCGCGGTGAGGATGCGGCGGTGCGCCGCGCCGTACTCGTCGCTCACGACCCCGCTGCGGGGATGCGGACGGTAGATCACGCGGTGAGCCGGGCTGGCGAGCAGAGCGCGCATGAGCGTCTCGCCGTGCGTGGCGATCGAGCCGTAGTGCGCCGAGGGACGGTCGCCCTCCCAGGTGGGGGCGTACAGCACGACCGTGCGCTCATCGGGCGTGTAGGGCAGGGTGCCCGAGTAGTGATCGGCCTGGGGACGGCCGATGTCGATGGTGCGCCGGTCGATGTCGTAGTCCCACAGCGTGCGGCTGAGGCGATCGCGGGCGGCCTGGCCTGCGACCAGCGCGTAGTCGTAGGCCTTGTACTGGTTGGTGGTCATGTACATCTTGTCGGACTCGCCGTGGTTGATGAACACGTGCCAGCGCCGCCCGTAGCGGAACATCTGGAAGTTCCGGGTGTTCTGGTTCACGTACAGCACGATGCGGATGTCTTGCTTGGCCAGGAACTTCTCCAGATTGCGCACGGTGGGCACGAACGCCACCGGCAGCCCGTCCTCGTCGATGAGCTGCTCGGCCCCGGTCGCGTTGCGGGCGAGCACGATCACCGGCCAGCGGCTGGACAGCTCCTGCAGCGGGCGGTACCACTGCCGCATCTGGTACATGTTCACGGCGCCGTCGGCGAAGTACACCGCGATGCGGTAGCGTCCCCGTTCATGCGGCCCGCGCGCCCGGAGCGTGCGGCGGACGCGCTGCACGGACGCGCGGGAGCTGAGCGCCTTCCGCAGCAGCCGATACGCCTTCTTCCCGTCCGAAACGACACCCATCCCTCCAGAATACGGTGCGGGATGCATGACATGATCGACGGGTGCAGCACAGCGACAGGCCCGAACCCGGCGGCGTCTCCTTCGTGATGCCGGTGCTGAACGAGATCGACTACCTCGAGCACGCGGTGCGCTCGGTGCTGGCGCAGGATGTCGACGGCCCGACCGAGCTGGTGCTCGCACTGGGCCCCTCCAGCGACGGAACAACCGAGCTGGCGCGCCGGCTCGCGGCCGCGGACGACCGCGTGCGGCTGGTCGAGAACCCGCAGGCGCACATCCCGGTGGGGCTGAACGCCGCGATCCGTGCCAGCCGGCACCCCACGGTGATCCGGGTGGACGCGCACTCCGAGCTCTCCCCCGGCTATGCCCGCCGCGCCCTGGAGACGCTGCGCCGCACAGGAGCCGCGAACGTGGGCGGCGTGATGCGCGCGGACGGCCGCACGCCGTTCCAGAGCGCCGTCGCGCGTCTGTACAACGCGCCCGTCGGCCTGGGCGGGGGCGCCTATCACGGCGGTGCGCCCGAGGGCGAGGCGGAATCCGCCTACCTGGGGGTGATGCGCCGCGACGTGCTCGACGAAGTGGGGCTGTTCGACGAGAGCATCCGTCGCGGTGAGGACTGGGAGCTGAACCTGCGCATCCGCCAGGCCGGTCACCGGGTGTGGTTCGATCCGGAGCTGTCGGTCACCTACTGGCCGCGCGAGAGCTGGTCGCGGCTGGCCCGCCAGTTCCGTGCGACGGGAGCGTGGCGCGGCGAGCTCGTGCGTCGCTACGGGCGCAGCAACAGCATCCGCTTCTTCGCGCCTCCGGCGCTGGTGGTCCTGCTCGCACTTGCCGTCGTGGTCGGCATCCTGCAGCTCACCGGCGTGCTGCACGGCCTGGTCGCCGTGCTGGCATCGGTCGTCTACCTGCCCCTCGTCGCCTACGCGGTGCTGGTGCTGGCCGTGGGCCTGGGCGGCGCGGGCATCGCCCGCGGCCGGCGCAGTCTGCGCGAACGGCTCTGGACGCTCGCGGTGCTGCCCACCATGCACATCGCCTGGGGGCTCGGATTCCTCACGGGCGTGCTGCACGGCGCGGGCGACACGGTCGACGCGTCGCGACTCGGATCGCGCAACACCCCGCTGCCCTGACGGACCCGTCGAGAGGTTCAGGGGCCCTCGAGCACGGACGTCAGGGCGTGAGCCATCCCTGGTCGAGGATGCGGGAGACCACGCGGTCGGCGGCGGCGCCGTCGTCGAGCCGGTTGAACTGCGCCGACCAGGCGGCGTAGCGCTCGCGATACGCGGCCGTCGCGTCGTCGTCCGACAGCGCCGCGACCAGTTCGTCCTGCGTGCGCACCAGCGGGCCGGGCGCCCGCTGCGCCAGGTCGAAGTAGAAGCCGCGCAGCTGGCCGCGATAGTGCTCCATATCGGGCACCAGGAAGTACATCGGCCGGCCGGTGACGCTGAAGTCGAACATCACGGACGAGTAGTCGGTGATCAGGGCATCCGCGATCAGCAGCAGTCGCGCCGTCTCCGGGTAGCCGGTCACGTCGATCACGCGCGCGCCGGAGCGGTCGCGACCGGGACGCAGCGTGCGGGAGTGCCCGCGCACCAGCACGACGGAGTCGGTGCGCGCGGCGAGCTCCTCCGGATCGATGAAGTCGACCATCTCGGCACGGTCGTCGCGCCAGGTCGGCGCGTACAGCAGCACGCGCTCGTCGGCGCCGATCCCGAGCGCGGCGCGGATCGGAGCGGGGTCGCCGCCGGCGAGCATGTCGTTGCGCGGATAGCCGTCGGTCCAGATCGGCTTGCCGAAGAACGCGTACGCCTTCTTGAGCACGCGCTCCGCGTAGACGTTCTGCGCCAGCAGCGCGTCCCACCGGCGCGACTCCTTGACCACCGCCGCCATGCGCCGCGGGTCGAAGCCGGGACGATGCAGCGCCAGTCGCTTGAGGGGGGTGCCGTGCCAGGTCTGCAGCACGTGCTGGCCCGGCTTGCGCACGAAGCGCCGCCGCAGCCAGTCGTTCACGATCAGCATCCGCGCCTCGGCCCTGGCGCGCCACCAGTCCGGACTGCCCTCGACGACGGCGATCGCGCCCTCGGGGATCTCGATCGACAGATCGGCGACCGCCCAGTACCGGGTCACCGCGGGAGCGCGCTCCGCGAGCACGCGATCGATGGCGCGCGGGTTGCACCCTGACGTCTGTCCGTAGAAGCTCTCGAAGAACACCGCGTTCTCGCCGCCCCCGATCTGCGAGACGTAGCGCTCCTCCAGCGTGCGCTGACCCTCGGGCGTCTCGTACACCGGGTCGAGCGGCGGCGAGATCGTCACCCGTGAGCCGCGCACCTGGACGCGCAGGATCGGCAGCAGGGCGGGCTCGACCGCGATGTCGGAGAGGTCGGCGCCGGCGACGTCGAGCTCGTACTCGCCGGAGGGCAGCGGCAGCGGGGCACCGCCCCAGCGCGCGGCGCGCAGCGGGAAGACCGCCCGCCACGTCTTCCCGCCGCCGGTCACCTTCGCCGCGACCTGCGCCCGCGGTCCGGAGAGGACTGCGGATGCCGGGCGCGGTCCGGCGCCGGCGATGATCAGCGCCTGTGCCTGCTCATCGATGCGAGCGGTGGTCATCGTGCTCCCTTCGGCGCGGGGACTCCCCGCGCGCGGATGGCCCGGTAGACGCGAAGAGCGTTGCGCCCGTCGCGATGGGCGTGCATGTCGGCGCTGAGCGCGGCGGAGCGCTCCGCGCGCTCCCGGCGCACCGCATCGTCGCCCAGCAGCGCGTCGAGCTGATCGATCGCCTGGTCCCAGTCGAGGGCCGGGTCGGAGCCGGCGACGTCCTCGTAGCGACCGTAGAAGCCGCGCTCGCGGCCGTACTGCTCGGCATCCGGAGCCAGGTACACGACCGGCATCGCCAGCAGGCCGACGTCGTACGCCAGCGACGAGTAGTCGGTGATCAGCGCGTCCACCCGCGGCAGTGCGGGGGTGACGTCGGGAAGCAGTTCGGAGCTCAGCATCCGCACCCGCCCGCTCGACCAGGGCGGCGAGTACGACCCCTCGCCCAGCGGATGCGAGCGGACGAAGAGAATCGCGTCGTGCCGCTCCAGCATCCGCACGATCCGCACCCACTGCTCCGCCGTCGGCACGGCGGGATCGGCGGCGCCGTCGCGCCAGGTGGGCGCGTACAGCAGCGCGCGCTGCCTCGTCAGCAGCGGGCCGGTGCGGGTGAGCAGGGCGGATGCCGTGCCCCGCCGCTCTTCCGGGGTGCCCGCCGACAGCACGTCGACGCGCGGTTCGCCGGTGACGACCACCCGATCGCCGCCCAGTCCGAACGCGGATTCGAGCCGTCCGCGGGATCGGTGCGATGCGGCCGGCAACACGCGGATGCGCTGCGCGGCCGCGCGGTAGGCGACCGTCAGCATCCTGCGCAGGATCCGCGCCGCAGGAACACCTGCCGGCACCTGCGCGGTCACCGGGGAGTCGAGTCCGATGCGCTTGAGCGGGATGCCGTGCCACAGCTGCACGACAAAGCCGTCGGTGCTGCCGTAGCGGTTCACATCGCCCAGTCCGTGGGTGACGACGATCACGCCGGCGCGTGCGGTCGCCCACCAGCCGCGGAGGCCGTCGCGCGGTCGAGTGCGGATGCCCAGCGCCCTGGCATCGGCCTCCTCGCGCGGTGAGCGGGTGAGCCAGAGGGTGCGGTGCCCGTGGGACTGCGCCTCGCGGAGCAGCGCGAGCGCGCCGTCGCCGATCCCCGCGCCGCAGCCGAACACCCACGTGTCGCCGCGGGGCACGATCAGGGTGCCGAGGCGACCGGCGGCATACATCGGCAACCGGAGCAGCTTGGCCGCGTTGCCGGTTCCGAACGAGAAGGACGCCACCCCGCGAGCCTATCGCGGGGTGGCGTCCCGGCCGTGCGCGTGGCGACGAGCGCCGGCCGCGCGTCAGAGCTTGAGCGTGCCCAGAGTGGCCTCGGTCTCATAGGTCCTGCCGTTGCGGACATAGGTGATCTTCACGGTGGATCCCGCGGCCTCCGCGCGCACCTGCGCGGTGAGGTCGGTGGCGCCGGTGATCGGGGATCCGTTGAACTCGGTGACGATGTCGCCGTCCTTCAGGCCCGCCTCCGCGGCCGCGCCGCCCTCGACCACGCCGGACTCCCCGTCGGACGAGGAGATCACGGCGCCGGCGATCGACGCGTTCCGCAGCGACGACGCGTCGCGCACGCGGGCGCCCAGCAGTCCGTGGGTGGCCGCACCGTCATCGATGATCTCGGACGAGACGCGCTGCGCGATGTCGGCCGGGATCGCGAAGCCGACGCCGATGGAGCCGGGCTCGCTGGAGGACGACGAGGACTGCCCCGCTGTCGCGATGGCGACGTTCACCCCGATCAGCCGTCCCCTGCTGTCGACGAGCGCCCCGCCGGAGTTGCCGGGGTTGATCGCCGCATCGGTCTGGATCACGGCGATCGAGATGGACTGCTTGGGCTGCTGCTGCTGAGGCATCCCGGGCAGGTCGAACTGGAACGGGTTGCCGTTGTCGACGCCGCCCTCTTCGCTCTGCGCGGACGAGTCGTCCGGGACGGCGGACGAGGCGACCTGGATGCTGCGGTTCAGCGCGCTGACGATGCCGTCGGTGACGGAGTTGGACAGCCCCAGCGGTGCGCCGATCGCGACCGCGGCATCGCCGACGTTGAGCTTGGACGAGTCGCCGAACTCGATCGGCTTGAGCCCGCTGGCGCCCTTGAGCTTGATGACGGCAAGGTCGTAGATCGGGTCGGTGCCGACCACCGTCGCCGAGTAGATGTGGCCGTCCGAGGTGGTGACGCTGATGGTGGGGTCGGCGACGGAGCCGCCGAGGGTGACCACGTGCGTGTTCGTCATGACGTAGCCGTCCTTGCTCAGGATGACGCCGGATCCGCTGCCGGCCTGCTGCGTGCCGTTGACGTTGATCGTGACCACCGAGGGCAGCACGTCGGCCGCGATGGCGGTGGTCTCGTTCACCGAGCCCGGGTTGTTCACGGTGACGGTCTGCGGTCCCGTCGCGGACTGCGAGGTGGGCGCGCTGGTCATCGAGCTGCCGAGCACGCTGCCGCCGAGACCGGCGACACCGCCCACGAGAGCGGCCGCGAGCAGGAGACCTGCGACCTTCAGCGGCCCGTTGCCGCGGGGCTGCGAAGCACCGGCGGACGAGTCCGCGGGCGCCGCGAGCAGGGTCGGGTCGAGCGGGAGCGTCGGCGCGCCGCCCTGCGGCGCCGTCTGGTGCTGGGCCGGATGCTGCGGGGCGGCCTGCGCCGCGCCGCCGAACGCGGAGCCGGTGGGGTGCGGCGCGAGGTGCGCGGGCCCGCTGTACCCCGGGTGGGATGCCGAGGGATGCACAGGCTGCGGCGGCTGCACCTGCGGGGTGGGATGCTGCGCGGAGGGCTGCTGCGAAGCGTGCTGCTGCGCGGCGGGCTGCTGTGGGGCCGGAGTGCCGGGCGTGAAACCCTCACCGTTGGTGTTGTCGTCGTTCATGATCTGCTCCTTCCAGGCGCACCATCAGACTGACAAGACAATCTGTGCTTTTCATATGGCCGGGTTGGATTTCTCCTATGGTCTTAGCCTGTTCTGCATGGATGTCATTCCCGGCGCCTGGCGGCGCACCGCAGCGGGAGCCGGTCTGCTCTCACCACAGGGCGACGTGGCGCCCACCATCTTCGCAGAGATGTCGGCCGCGGCTGTGCGATTCGATGCGATCAACCTGGGGCAGGGTTTTCCCGACGAGGACGGGCCGGATGCCGTGCTCCAGGCTGCGCGCGAGGCGATCGCGCACGGCGCCAACCAGTACCCGCCCGGGCGCGGCATCCCCGATCTGCGGCGGGCGATCAGCGAGCATCAGCGGCGGTTCTACGGCCTGGAGGTGGACCCCGACACCGAGGTGCTGGTCACCGCGGGCGCGACCGAGGCGCTCACGGCCACGCTGCTGGCGCTGATCGACTCCCACGACGACGAGGTGGTCGTCTTCGAGCCCTACTACGACTCCTATGCCGCAGCGGTCGCGCTGGCGGGCGCCCGGTTGCGGACGGTTCCGCTGCGACTGCCGGATCTGCAACCCGACCTGGACGAGCTCGCGGCGGCCGTCACCGACCGCACCCGCATCATCCTGGTGAACGACCCGCACAACCCGACCGGTGCCGTGTTCGGATCCGAGGTGCAGACCGAGATCGTGCGCCTGGCGAACCAGCACGACGCGGTGATCGTCACCGACGAGGTGTACGAGCATCTGTCCTTCCACGCCCCGCACATCCCGATCGCGACACTGCCCGGTGCCGCCGAGCGCACCCTGACCATCTCATCCGGCGGGAAGACCTTCTCGGCCACCGGCTGGAAGATCGGCTGGGTGCACGGCCCGGCCGACCTGATCACCGCCGTGCTGACCGTCAAGCAGTACCTCACCTACGTCAACGGGTCGCCGTTCCAGCCTGCGATCGCCGTCGGGCTGCGACTCCCGGATGCGTACTTCGACGACGCACGCGCGGCGCTGCTTCACAAGCACGAGCTGCTCGGCGACGCGTTGCGCTCCGCCGGATTCGAGGTGCACGCGCCGCAGGGCGGGTACTTCACGGTCGCGGATGCCACGGGGCTGGGCGGAGCGGATGCCGCGGCCTTCTGCCGCGCGCTTCCCGAGCGGGCCGGAGTGGTGGCGATTCCGATCACCGCGTTCGTGGCGCCGGAGCATCATGCGCAGTACGCCGGGCTGGTGCGGTTCGCGGCGTGCAAGCGGGTCGAGGTGCTCGAGGAGGCCGCGCGGCGGCTGGCCGCCCTGGCCTGAGGACTCAGTCGCGCGGGACGACGCGGTACCGGCGCAGCCGCAGCACAGGGTTGACCTCGCGGGTGCGCGCGAGCAGGGCTGGATCGAGGGGTGCCACGGCGATCCCCTCCCCCGAGCTGACGCCGGCCACCGCGACGCCCTGCGGGTCGATCACCTGCGACAGCCCCACGCCGATGGGCGCGGGGTGGTCGGCGGCGATCACGTAGGCGGTGCTCTCGATCGCCCGCGCGGTGAGCAGAGTCGACCAGTGGTGCTCCTTCAGTGCGCCGCGCACCCACTCGGCGGGCACGATCAGGGCATCCGCGCCGGCGTCGATCAGCGTGCGGGCGACCTCGGGAAAGCGCAGGTCGTAACAGGTCATCATGCCGAACCGGATGCCGTCGGCCTCGAACACGGACGTCTGCCCGGTGTTCCCCGGCTCGATCCAGTCGGACTCGGTCTGCCCGAACGCGTCGTACAGGTGCTGCTTGCGGTAGACGGCCTGCACCCCGGCATCCGACACCGCCAC
Organism: Microbacterium sp. ARD32; assembly: GCF_031844385.1. NCBI lineage: Bacteria > Bacillati > Actinomycetota > Actinomycetes > Micrococcales > Microbacteriaceae > Microbacterium > Microbacterium sp. ARD32. The sequence continues at coordinate 792,199 of NZ_JAUZVD010000001.1, read as the reverse complement.
CAGCGTGTTGCGCACCCGCCCGGCATCCGCCCGCTCGACCAGCCCCGCGACGATCACCGCGCCGTGCTCGGCGGCCAGGCGTTGCAGCGCCTGCACGAACTCGCCGTCCAGTGCCTCGGCGTTCACGGCGAGGGAGCGATCCATCGGATCGACGAAGAAGCTGGAGTACTCCGGCAGCACGATCACCCGTGCGCCGCGGCGCGCGGCCTCGGCGACCAGTTCGGCGATGCGCCGCCGATTCTGCGCGCGGTCATCCTGCGGCGCGAACTGGCAGACGGCGACGAGCGGAGCGGATGCTGGCATGTGCCCATCCTCGCATCCACCCGGAAACGATGAAGGCCTGATCCTTGCGGACCAGGCCTTCATCTTCTTGTTGCGGGGACAGGATTTGAACCTGCGACCTCCGGGTTATGAGCCCGGCGAGCTACCGAACTGCTCCACCCCGCGGCACGTCTTAAAGCCTAACACGGCCCCGGACGGGAGGCGAATCGAGCCGGGAGGTCGCGCCCGCGGGCGTGTCGGCCCTTCGACCCCCATGCCGCACTCCCTACAGGGCCACGTTCCCGGCGCGGACACAGTTCGCGGGGCCCATATTGTGCCCTCCCATGCGGGAGAGGCAGCAATATGGGCCCCGCGAAGCCGATGTGCCGGCGGCTACTCGGCCGAGGCGCCGCCCTCCAGCTCGAGAAGCTTCTCGATCGCGGCGGTGAGCTTCTTGTCCTGCACGGCGAACTCGCCCAGATCGCCCGCCTTCAGCGCGGTCTCGCGAGCCGCCAGCGCGTCCTTGGCATCCGAGAGCGCCTGCGCGACGGCATCCGACGGCGCCGGCGTGCCGCCGTCATCCGGAGGAGTCTCGCCCTCGCCCTGCTCCGGCGGGGTGTCGCCCTCTCCGTCGTCCGGCGGTGTCACGCCTTCATCGCCGCCCGGCGCGCCGGCGTCTCCGCCGAACAGCGCGTCCAGGGCCTCGGTGAGGGTGTCCTCGAACGCCACCCGATCGCCGAACGCGACGAGGATCTTGCGCAGCGTGGGCAGCTTGGTACCCTCGGAGGACTGCACGAACACGGGCTGCACGTAGAGCAGTCCGCCACCCACGGGCAGAGTCAGCAGGTTGCCGTACTTCACCTCGGATTTTCCGATCGTGAGCACGTTGAGCTTCTCCGCCACGCTGGCGTTGGAGTCGAAGGTGTTCTGCACCTGTCCCGGACCGGGCACGGTGGTGGAGGTGTCCAGCTCCAGCATCCGCAGCTTGCCGTAGTCCGGAGACTTCACGCCGGCCTTGCTTCCGGCATCCGAGTCGACGGCCAGGTAGCCCATCAGCACCTGACGGCTGTCTCCGGCGCCGTCAGCCGGGATGAAGGTCGAGAACATCGAGAAGCGCGGCTCATCCTGACCGGGCATCTTCATCGACAGGTAGTACGGCGGCTGCAGCTGCCCCTTCACGCGGGGATCCTCGGGTGTCTGCCAGCGGTTGTCCTCCTGGGCGAACGAGCCGGCGTCGTCGATGTGGTAGACGCCGAGGATGTCGCGCTGCACCTTGAACAGGTCGGTGGGATAGCGCACATGGCTGATCAGATCCGCGGACATCTCGCTGATCGGCTCGATCGTGGCCGGATAGATCTTCTGCCAGGCCTTCAGGATCGGGTCCTCGTCATCCCAGGCGTACAGCTTGACCGATCCGTCGTACGCGTCGACGGTGGCCTTGACCGAGTTGCGGATGTAGTTCACGTTGTCGAAGGCGACGGCGGATGCCGGGGTCTTCGAGTCGGCGATCGCGTCCTGCAGGCTGACGGTCTTGGAGTACGGGTAGGTCGAGCTGGTGGTGAAGCCGTCGACGATCCACACGATGTGACCGTCCACGACGCTCGGGTACGGGTCGTGATCCAGCTTGAGGTACGGGGCCACCTTCTTCACGCGCGTGAGCGGGTCGCGGTCGTACAGGATCTGCGACTCGGAGTTCACCAGATTCGAGAACAGGATCTGCTCGGACTGGAACTTCAGCGCGTACAGCAGCTTGGTGAAGGTGTTGCCGATCCTGGGCCCGCCGTCGCCGGTGAACGTGGTCTTCACCGTCGTGGTGTCGTCGCTCTCGTCGCCCTGTCCGCGCAGGTAGTCGATCTCGACGGGCTTGGTGCCCTTGGGTGCCCCGACGATCGAGTAGTCGGGCGAGGTCTCGCCGAAGTACACCCGCGGTTCGAAGTGCTCGCTGTCGCTGAGGAACCCGGACGTCGGGATGCCCTGCTCGAGGAAGACGGGCTCGCCGTCCGAGGTGCGCTCGTTGCCGGCCATGGCGACCAGGCCGTAGCCGTGCGTGTACACCGCGGTGCGGTTGTTCCAGCTGTCGCCCCCGCCGAGCTTGGTCATGTCGAGGTCGCGCACCGAGACGACGGTGTCCTGCTTCTTGCCGTCGATCGTGTAGCGGTCCACGTCCATGTCGTCGGCGAACTGGTAGTAGGAGCGGTACTGCTCGAGCTGGCGCACGGTGGGTCCGATCACGGCCGGGTCCATGATGCGCACGGATGCCGTGGTGTCGGCGTCGGCGCGCAGCTGACCGGCGGCGGTGTCGGTGCTGGCCTTGAACGAGGTGACCTTCATGTCGGCGACGCCGTAGGCCTCCTTGGTGGCCTTGATGTTGCGGTCGTAGAACTGCGCCTGGTAGCTGTTCTCGTTCGGCTTGACCTGGAAAGTGGTGACGACCCACGGATACCCCATGCCCACCACGAGCGACGCCACGATCAGCAGCGCGGTAGCCGCCAGCGGGAAGCGCCAGCGCCCGATGACCGCGGTGATCAGGAACAGCACCGCGACGACGGCCGCGATGATCGCGAGGATCGCGAGCCCGGGGATGGTGGCGTTGACGCCGGTGTAACCGGCTCCGGTGATGCGTCCCTCCGGCTGCACCAGGGTCAGATAGCGGTCCAGCCAGAGGCTGACGGCCTGCACGGCGAGGTAGAGGCCGGCCAGCACCGCCAGCTGGATCCGGGCGGGCTTGGAGATGCGCAGCTCACGCTGCCCGACGCGCACCGAGCCGTACAGGTAGGACACCAGCGCGGTGATCACCAAGCACAGCAGCAGCACGGCCGAGACGAATGCCAGCAGCGTGGAGTAGAACGGCATGGCGAACAGGTAGAACCCGGTGTCGACGCCGAACTCGGGATCGACCGTCTTGGTCGTGACGCCGTTGGCCCACAGCCAGACCGTCTTCCAGTTGCCCGCTGCGGCGAAGCCGGCGAAGATCCCGAAGAACACCGGCATCCCCCACATGGCCAGCCGGCGCAGAGGCTCGATGACCTCCTGATAGCGGTCCAGCTGAGAGCTCAGCCGCACGTACACCGGGCGCAGCCGGTAGGCCAGCTGGATGCACAGGAAGATCGGCAGCGCCATGCCGAGGAAGCCGACGACGAACATCGACACCGTGGCGATCCACTGCGTGGTCAGCACGTTCGTGAATTTCAGCTGGTCGAACCAGAGGTAGTCGGTGAACAGCGAGGCGAACACGAAGAACGCCGCGATCAGGGCGACGATGATCGCCACCGAGACCCCGAGGATCCGACGCGAAGCGCTGCGTGTGGCCGCAGGACGAGGAGAGGAGGTGGTCACCGTCCCATCCTATGCAGGGCTTCTATGAGACGTCCGGGGTTCCGCTCACCGCGGACGCTTCGACGGGCTCAGCGACGCGGTGGTGCGGCACGGCTGCCCAATATCACTTCGCGGATGCCGCGTCACTTCGCGGATGCCGCAGTGCACACCGGCAGCATCGAGGTGTCGCCGTCGTCGGCGATGACCTTCAGGATGTCGAGGGACTGCTCCAGGGTCGAGGTGCTGTACACGTGGAGCCCGTCCGGCACGTGGCCGACGACCTCGTCGCAGTTGCTCTCCGGGGCCAGGAACACACTCGCCCCGGCATCCCGCGCACCGTAGAGCTTCTGCCGGATGCCTCCGATCGGCCCCACGTCGCCGGCGGCGTCGATGGTTCCCGTGCCGGCGACCTTCTCGCCGCCGTTCAGCTCGCCGGGAGTGAGCGTGTCGATGATCCCGAGGGCGAACATCATGCCCGCGCTCGGGCCGCCCACGTTGTCCAGCTGCAGCTCCACGTCGACAGGGAACGTGTAGTCCGTGGTGAGGGTGATTCCGATCAGCCAGACGGTCTTGCCGTCGGCATCCTTCGTCTTCTGCGGCGCGATCTCGACGTCGGCCGGCCGGCCGTCGCGCTCGACGCTCAGGACGACCTCGTCCCCCTTCGCCTTCTGGATCGCATCGCGCAGCGCGGTCGCGGAGTCGACGTCGACGCCGTCGATGGCGAGGATGCGGTCGCCCGCGGCGAGCCTCCCCTCGGCGGGCGAGTCCTCCAGCACGCTGACCACCTCGACCTGCGCGCCCACGTCGTAGCCGAGCTCGGTGAGCGCCGCAGCCGTGGCCTCGTGCTGGGAGTCGATCATGAGCGCGGCGTTCTGCTCGTCGCGCTGCTCGCTGGTCACGCCCTCCGGGAACACCGCGTCGATGGGCACCACGGCACGCGACGGATCGAACCAGGCGAGCGCGAGCTCGAACCAGGTGGGCGTGCGCTGCCGGTTGCCGATCACCTGCACCGTGGTCAGATCGAGGGTCCCGCCCGTGGGATACGTCTTGGCGTCGGGCACCTCGATCAGCGGCACCTCCGTGCCATCGCTGCCCTTCGCGGTGCCGAGCGTGTCGAACACCGGGCCCGGCCGCTGGATCACGTACTGCGTCGGGATGAAGGTCAGCCCGACCAGCGCGATCAGCGCGACGCTCAGCGCGACGACGCCGACGATCGTGCCGTTGCTGCGGCGTGATGACACGTGACCTCCGGCGTTCGCGAGCGGCGTACAGATATCCACGCTCCCAGGGTCGGACCACAGGATCGTGTGACTAGCGTAGAGCGCACACGCTACGGGCATGCTGAGAGGGCCATTCGCATGACAGACGACGACCGCGATCCGTCCGACTTCGAGGAGATGCTGCGCCGCATGATGTCCGGCGGGCAGATCGATCCCGAGCAGCTGCGCGACGCGCTCTCCGGCATGCAGGGTCAGTCCTTCGACCCCGCGCAGCTGCAGGGCTTCATGGCGCAGATGCAGGGCATGTTCTCCGCCGACCCGTGGCAGAGCGCCGAGCGGCAGGCCCTGCACATCGCCAATCAGGACGGTCAGAGCATCGCCGCGGGCGCGCAGGCGTCGCTGGCGGATGCCTTCGGCCTGGCGAATCTGTGGCTGAGCGAGGCCACCACGATCTCGGAGCTGTCCACGCCGCCGCAGGCGATGACCCGCGGAGAATGGGTGGCGGCGACCCTGCCGGTGTGGAAGGAGATCGCCTCGCCGGTGTCGACCTCGATCGCCGATGCCCTCATGGATGCCCTGCGCACGCAGGTGCCCGACGAGATGCAGGGGATGGTGCAGGGCGCCGGGCAGCTGATGCGGGGGCTGGGCGGTTCACTGTTCGCCGGGCAGTTCGGGCAGGTGCTCGGCCGGCTGTCGCTGGAGGTCGTCTCCGGCGGCGACGTCGGCATCCCGGTGCTGCCCGCCGGCACCGCCGCGCTGATCCCGCAGAACATCTCGGCCTTCGGCGAGGGGCTGGAGATCCCGGATGACCAGATCGCGCTGTACCTCGCGGTGCGCGAGCTGGCGTATGCGCGGCTGTACCGGCACGCGAAGTGGCTGCACCTGCATGTGCTGTCGCAGATCACCGACTTCGCTCGCGGCGTGACCGTCGACATCGACGCCCTCGAGGACCTCGCCTCACGCCTGGATCCGACGGATCCCGAGGAGCTGCGCGCCGCGATCGAAGGCGGCGCGCTGCTGCCGGCGCAGACGGATGCACAGCGCGAAGCGCTCACACGGCTGGAGAACCTCATCGCCACGATCGACGGCTGGGTGGACGTGGTCACGAGCCAGGCCATCGCCCGGCTTCCCGACGGCGCGCGACTGGGCGAGGCGGCCCGCCGCCGTCGCGCGGTCGGCGGCCCGGCGGAGGACGCACTGGGCGCACTGGTCGGCCTGAAGCTGCGCCCGCGCCGCCTGCGCGAGGCATCCGCGATGTGGCAGACGGTGACGGATGCCGTGGGCGTCGCCGCGCGGGACTCGCTGTGGGACTACCCCGACCTGATGCCCTCGTCGTCCGACATCGACGACCCCTCCGCGCTGGTGGAGCGCCTGCAGGCGAGCGAGCGCGGCGAGGCTCCCGCCGCCGACGAGTTCGATGAGGCCCTCGCGCGCCTGCTGGACGGCGACGACTTCGGTCAGGCGCCCGGCGGCGCGTCTGAAGATCGTCCCGAGGACGACGCACCCGGCGAAGACAGCGCACCCGAAGACGACGCACCCGGGGACGACCGCCCGGAGGGCGACCGGCCGGTCTGATCCGGGGGCCGGCCGGCGGCACTTCGGCTGCGCGGGCTGTGGAAACGGGGAGTTCATCCACAGATCGGGCGGACACGGCCCGCGGACGCGTCCGGATGTCCACAATCGAGGGTATGAGTCCGCGACCGCCCGCACCGATCATCCGCCTCGACGCGCGTTACCCGATGCTCTGGCGCGACGAGCAGACCGTGCAGTTCGGCCTGGAGGCGATCGTCACGGTCGACGTATCCGAGCCGTGGGCGGAGCCGCTGCTGGCGCGTCTGAGCGCCGGCATCCGCAAGGTCTCCTTCGATGTCGTCGCACACGGCGTCGGAGCGCCGCGCGCCGAGGCCCGCGCGCTGCTCGCGGCGCTGCAGCCGGTGGTGGTGGGCGATCGCGCGCCCGCCCCGCCGGTGTGCGTGGAGGGAGTGAACCTGTCCGACGGCCGAGCGCAGGCGCGCATGCGTCAGGCCCTGCAGGACGAGGACATCGTGACGGCGGATGCCGACGAGCCCGGCGCGGTGGCCGTGGTGCTGATCGAGGGTGCGGCCGCCGCGCTGCAGCTCGCGCCGTATCTGCGCGAGGACCGCCCGCACCTGCCGGTGGCCTTCGAGGAGCAGGCCGCGACGATCGGACCGCTCGTGATCCCGGGGCGCACCCCCTGCCTGGCGTGCCGGGATGCGCACGAGGTGCGTCGCAACCCCGCCTGGCCGACGCTGCACGCCCAGCTGGTGGGGCGCCGGGTGCAGATCAGCGCCGCGCGGGTCGCGCACGCCGCGACGCTGGTGGCGCGCCTGCTGCGCACCCCCGTCGAGCAGGCCGGCGCGCTGGTGCGCGTCAGCCCCGACGAGCGGCACGTCTGGGGCTCGGTGCGACGTCACGAAGAATGCCTGTGCCTCGATCCGACGTCCCGATCTCCGCGAGAAAGCGCGACGGAGCCCGCTCGCCTCGTCCCGCGCTCCGCGACCACGAGATCGCGAGCGTTCGCGCGGCCCGCGTGATCCCCACGTAGGCGAGGCGCCGCTCCTCGTCCACCGCCTCGAACGTCGACGCGTACGAGATCGGCAGCGCCCCCTCCGCCCAGCCCGCCAGCAGCACGTGCGGCCACTCCAGTCCCTTCGCCGCGTGCAGCGTGGAGAGCGTCACGGTGCGCAGGGCCGGCTCGTGCTGATCCTTCGCGCGCGCCATGAGCTCGTCAGCGAACACGCGCAGCGTCGTGCCGTCGGGAGCGTCCTCTGCCAGGCGGAGGATGGCGCGGCGCGCCTCCCAGCCGTCGCGCTGCGCGCCTCCCGCAGCCGGGGGCTCGTCGGTCAGCCCCAGCCCGCGCAGCACATCGCGCACAGTCGGCAGGAATCCGGCATCCGTCGGCGCGACCGCCGCACCGCGCAGACCGAGCACCGCCTGGCGCACCTCGGGCATGTCGAAGAACCGCGTGCCGCCCAGCACGCTGGTCGCGACGCCCCGCGCGGCGAGCGCCTGCTGCAGCGGTGCGGACTGCGCGTGCGCGCGGTAGAGCACCGCGATGTCGGCGGGCGAGATCCCCGAGGCGATGCGATCGGCGATCGCGGCGGCGACGCCGTCGGCCTCGTCGCGCTCGCTGTCGTACGCGGTGACCGTCGGCGCCTCCGCGACGCCCGGCCTCGCATCCGCCCCCTCCTCCGGTCCGGCGGCGGCACCGCCAGCGGGCACGAGATCCAGCGCACCCGGCCGGCCGCGCATGAGCGCGTTCGCCGCGGCCAGGATCGGCGCCCGCGAGCGGTAGTTGGTCTCCAGGCGCACGACCGTGGCATCCGGGTAGCGCTTCTCGAACTCCAGCAGGTAGCGCTGCTGGGCACCCGCGAAGGAGTAGATCGTCTGGCTGGCGTCGCCCACCACGCAGATGTCGCGCCGGTCCCCCAGCCACAGCTCCAGCAGGCGATTCTGCAGCGGAGAGACGTCCTGGAACTCGTCGACCGTGAAATGCCGGTACTGCTCGTGCACGGCCGCCGCGACCCGCGATTCCGTCTCGAGCATGCCCGCGCAGGCCAGCAGCACGTCCTCGAAGTCCAGCTGGCGGCGCTCGTCCTTCAGCAGCTCGTAGCCGGCCTGCAGCTCGAGCAGCTGCTCGGAGCGGATGCCGGTGATCGGGCGCTGCTGCTCGGCGTACTGCTCGATCGACAGCATCGACACTTTGCGCCATTCGATCTCGGCGGCGATGTCGCGCAGGGTCGCGGTGCTCGGCCGCAGCCCCATGGCGTCGGCGGCCTGCCCCAGCATCCGCACCTTGTTGTCGATGATCTTCGGCGCCGTGTCGCCGGCCACCGTCGGCCAGAAGAAGTTCAGCTGCGCGAGAGCCGCGCTGTGGAACGTGCGGGCGGACACCCCGCCGACGCCCAGTGCCCTCAGGCGCCCGCGCAGCTCTCCGGCCGCCTTCGCCGTGAAGGTGACCGCCATCACCCGCGAGGGCGTGTACGCGCCGGTGTCGACGCCGTGCGCGATGCGGTGCGTGATGACCCTGGTCTTGCCGGTGCCGGCGCCGGCGAGCACCGCGACCGGCCCGCGCAGCACCGAGGCCGCCTCGCGCTGACGTTCGTCGAGTCCGTCCAGCGCGCTCACTTCGACCCGCTCGGCACGACACTCGCAGGCGGCTCCTCAGCAAGCGGAGCGGGATGAGAGTCGCACCAGTCCGCGATCAGCCTGCGTGCGATGGATGCCGGCCCGGGAAGCCCCACCGGCCCGTCACCCGCCAGCGCGGTGCGCAGCTCGGCCCTGGTGAGCCAGCGTGCGTCGATGATCTCCTCACCGTCGGGTCGCACGTCCTCATCCCGCGCGACCGCCCGGAAGCCGAGCATGAGCGAACGCGGGTAGGGCCACGCCTGCGAGGAGACGTAGCGGATGTCGCGCACGCGCACCCCGACCTCCTCCAGCAGCTCGCGACGCACGGTGTCCTCGACGGACTCCCCCGCCTCGACGAAGCCCGCGAAGCAGGAGTGCATGCGGCCGCGCCAGGTGGCGTTGGCGCCGAGCAGCAGCCGCTCGCCGTCCGGGCTCTCCACTGCGACGATGATCGCGGGATCGGTGCGAGGGAAGTGCTCGATCTCGCAGGCCGCGCAGCGCCGGGACCAGCCGGCTCCCTGCAGGGAGAGCCGGTCACCGCAGCGTGCGCAGAAGACGGCGTCGGTGAGCCAGGCCGACAGCGCCACCGCGGTGACGAACAGCTCGGACTCGTGCGCGTCCAGCATCCCGCCGACGTCGCGCAGCCCCAGCCACGTCTCCTCCGGTGCGCTGTCGAGGCTGGCGGTGAGGGCGGGCGCGGATGCCAGCAGCAGTGCCGCGCCGTCGCCGTCGCGCCCGAGCAGCGCCCACTCCGCCTCGCCGACGCTCTCGACGCCGACGCGGAGAACGGCGCCGTCCGCCACCCGGACGCGGCCCTCGCGCATCACCACGACCCGCGTGTCCGCGGCTGCGCGCAGTCGCGTGAGCACGTCGGGTTCCGTGCGCAGCTCGGCGGCCCGATCGAGAATGTCCGGCTCCGACCTCATCGCGCTCCTCCCGCTCTCATGCCTCGTGCGCTCACTCGCCGCATACCGGAGCAAGGGCGTGGCGCGGGCGCACCGGTGCGGTGCACGCCTACCCTGGAGGACATGGCACGCTCACCTTTCACTCTAGCGGCGGCGGTCACGGCCGCGCTGCCCGGGGCGGAGGTCACCGGCGCTCGCGCCCTGACCTCGGACGGGGATGGGAGGTTCGACTCGGCGATCGCGACGCTCGCCGACGGCCGAGAGGTCGTCATCCGCGCAGCCGTCGACGACGCCGGTTCGCGCGAGCTGAGCGAGGAGTCGCTCGCCCTGCGGGCGCTCACCGCCGGCGCGCGCGAGATGCTGCCGTTCCGCGCCCCCGCTCACCTCGGCGAGACGACCCTCGGGATCGACCGGGCCCTGGTGACCGACCTGATGCCCGGCTTCCAGATCGACGCCGGAGACATCCCCGCGGGCCGGGGCGCCGCGGTCTCGGTCGGCGCGGCGATCGCCGCAGTGCACGCGCTGCCCACCTCGGTGGTGCGCGCGGCCGGGCTGAGCGTGCGCGATGCGGCCGCCGTGCGCGACGAGATCCAGCAGCTCATCGACCGGGCGGCCGACACGGGGCGCGTGCCTGCCAGGCTGACCTCGCGGTGGCGCTCCGCGGCGGCGGACGACGAGCTGTGGCGCTTCGAGACCGCCGTCACGCTGGCCGGCGTGCAGGCGCAGTCCTTCCTTTTCGAGGACGACCCGGACGACGGCCCGCAGGTGACCGGCATGATCGGCTGGCGAGGGCTGACCGTGGGCGACCCCGCCGAGGATCTGGGATGGCTCTCCGGCGCACGCGAGGCCGCCGACGACGTGTTCTCGTCGTACGCGGCGGCCTCCTCGCGCGCGAGCGACGAAGCACTGCGCGTGCGGGCGCGCCTGCACGCCGAGCTGGAGTTCGTGCGCTGGCTGGTGCACGGCGACGAGCTGCGCCGTCCCGACATCGTCGACGACGCGGCCGGACTGCTCCAGTCGCTGGCCGACGGGCTGCGCAGCGACGATCTGCGCGTGGTGGCCGCGTACACGGGCGGGGTGGACTCGGCGCTCGACGTGCTCGACCGGACGCCCGATACCCCGGGCGGCGGCGTCGACACCTCCATGCAGACCGATGCGTACCGTGCCGAGGAGCTCTGGCAGGACGAGACGGACGGCGACCAGGACGATGCGCCCGACCGGGCGGAAGCGCCCGAGCAGGCGGGTGTCGCCGGTCAGACGGATGTCTCCGGTGCCGCCGAGCACGGCAATCGTTCGGATGCTGCGACCGCCGAGGCCGGCACGGAGGCTCACCCGTCCTGGGACGAGCCCACTCAGGATCTCAGCGAGGTCAGCACCGTGCGCGGCGGCGCCGGTCGCGAGCGCTCTGGAGTCGAGCACCCCGCGGGCGAACGCCCCGACGCGCAGTCGCAGTCGGCGCCGCCGAGCGACATCGACTCCGCCGAGGAGGCTCAGCGCGCGGCGCGGGCAGCTCTCCAGCGCTGGACCAACTCGGCCTCCGAGTAGACCCGGTCGCCACGGATCACCAGGTCGTCCGCGACGTAGTACAGCGCCACGTCGATCTCCTCCAGCGGCACGCCGAAGCGCCGGTGATACGCCACCCGGTACAGAGCGAGCTGCAGCATCCGCTCCTCCCGCTCCTTCTCGGTGCGCGGCGCGCGACCGGTCTTCCAGTCGACGATCTCGATGCGACCGCCGCGGTCCGCGCGGCGATAGACGGCGTCGAGCTTGCAGATGACGATGTGCTCCTCGTCCGTCGGCGCAGCCCCGGTGCCCGACGGTGCGGCGCCGGATGACGGACCGAATGCGAAGTCGATCTCGATCTCGACGGCGATCGGCTGCAGCGGCGCCCATTCGCTCCGCTCGAAGATCTCGCGCAGACGCTCCAGGTCGGCCGCGTCGGCATCCGAGACGTCTGCACCGCCCGGCGCGTCGTCGTCGATCTCCCACAGCCCGTCGTCCAGCGGCGTCCCCGCGCCGACCAGCCCGGAGCGGCTCTCGACCCAGGCGTGGAACAGCGTGCCCAGCCGCGTCTGCCGGTAGGGACGCTCCGGCATCGGGCGGACGATCCGCCCGAGCGCGCCGGCGTAGTCGGTGACGTAGTCCTTGAACCGCGAGGCGGGCACGCGCGTCGGCGCCTCGGCATCCGCACCCCGGCGACGCGCCTCGCGCTCATCGAGCAGACGCTGCAGCGCGACATCCGGCTCGGGCGGCGCCTCCTGCGCGCGGCGCACCTCGTCGACGGCGCGCTCGATCAGCGGGCGGCGCGCCCCGAGCGGGTCCAGCGGCCAGCTCCTCGTCATGCCTGGTCCGTCGTAGGGGTTCTCGTCGGCGTCGACCTGCGCGATCGGATCGAGACCGAGCACGTCGATCGCCTCGAGCAGGTAGGGGCTGGGCGTGCGCGGCTTCTTCTGCCCCGCCCAGTGCGCGCCCGTCAGCAGCAGGTCGCTGCGCGCCCGGGTCACCGCGACGTACGCCAATCGACGCTCCTCCTGCTTCTGATAGTCGGAGTACTCCTTCTTGAATCTGGTCAGCGCCCCGCCCGGATACGACTTCGTGATGCCGCCCGACAGCGAGCGCTGCAGCTCGCGCCTGCGCTTGACGGGATCCTGGCCGACGGCATCCATCGCCCCCTCCGGATCCCACTCGAACCCGGGGAGCGCGTCGGCGTCACCGCGCAGCGGGAACGGGATCGAGCCGAACCCGAACCAGCCGGCGGTGTCGGTGGCACGGGAGGGCAGCTCGTCGTCGACCAGGCGCACCACGGCGACGGCATCCCATTCCAGTCCCTTCGAGCCGTGAATGGTGAGCAGCTGCACCACGCCGGGCTCGGGCGGCTCGGGCCGCGGCATGAGCTCGTCGGTGGCCTCGGCCTTGTCGAGCCAGGCGAGCAGGCTGCTGATGGTGCCGCGCTCGTCGGCCGCGAGGAACGCGCGCACCTCGTCGCTGAACGAGCGCAGCTGGGTGGTGGCGAGGCGGGCGGGTCCGCGGGTCTCGTTGGCGGCCAGCTCGATGTCCAGGCGCAGCTCGAACTCGATGAGGCGGATCAGCTCGGGCAGCGGCTGGGTGACCGCCCGGCGCAGGCGTTCGAGCATCTCCCCCGCGGCGCGGATGCGGGCCCTGCCGTCGGGTGTGATGCGCTCGATCAGGCGGTAGTCGTCGCGCATGCCCCGCACGACGTCGACGGCGTCGATGATCGACACCGACTCGTCGGCGCCGCTCGACGAACGGACCAGCGCGCGCACCTCGTCCGAGAGCGGCATCAGCGCGCTGTCGCGCCGGGAGATCTCGGATGCCAGGTCGTACAGCGCCGCCATGTCGGCCACCCCGACACGGAACCGGGGGCCGGTGAGCAGGCGGATCAGCGCCGAGCCGGAGTTGGGATCGTGGATCACCCGCAGCGTCGAGACGACGTCGACCACCTCGGGCGTCGCCAGCAGCCCGCCCAGGCCCAGGATCCGGTGCGGCACACCGGCGGCGGCGAGCGCGCCGGCGAAGGTCTGCATATGCCGCTTCGAGCGGAACAGGATCGCGCCGGTATGCGGGGAGCCGCCCCGATGCGCCGCACGGCGATCCACGAACCACTCGGCGACCTGCGCCGCCTCGTCGTCGACGGTGAATGCGAAGCGCACGCCCACGCTGCCCGCCCCGGCGCCGGGACGGGGTTCCAGCGGCGGCACGTCGAGCCCTTCGCGCTGCAGCGGTCGCAGCACCTCGTTCGCGACCTCGAGGATGTGCTCGTCGTTGCGCCAGCTGGTCATCAGGCTGTAGGTGCGGGCCGGCTGCTCGGCGGCGAAGGAGCGCGAGAACGCGTACAGGTTGTCGGCGCTCGCGCCGCGCCAGCCGTAGATCGACTGGTGCGGGTCGCCCACCGCCATCACGGCCGAGTCGCGGAACAGATCGGCCAGGAACCGCGTCTGGATGACCGAGGTGTCCTGGTACTCGTCCAGCAGCACCACGCGGTGCTGCTCGCGCAGTTCGTCGCGCACGTCGGGCGAGGACTCGATGATGTCGTAGGCGCCGGACACCTGGTCGGCGAAGTCGAGCACGCCGCGACGCGCCTTCTCCGAGATGTAGTCGCGCACCAGCTCGACGAGCACCGGCAGCGCCAGCAGATTCGCCGATGCCTTGTCGACTGCCTCGACGCCGAGGCAGGGCTCGAAGGCCGCCGCCTGGTCGAGGGCGATCCGCACGGCCCGGTCGAGGTCGACCCGGTGGTCGAGCGCATCGCCGGCCAGCTTCTGCACGGCATCCACGACACCCGGCAGGGCACGGTCGATCAACTCGAGACCGGGGAGGTCGGCGCGCAGCACCACGTCCCGGGCGAGGATCCACGATGCGGCCTGGCTCAGCATCGCCACGTCGGGATCGCGGCCGATCCGCGCGCCGTGCTCGCGCACGATGCCGTCGGCGAAGGCGTTGTACGTCGACACGCGCGGACGGATCATCAGCTCCTCCGCGGTGCGCGGCACGTCGGGATCCCAGCCGGTCGCGTACGCGCCGGCGAGTTCGTCCAGCACGTGCGCACGCACCAGCTCGCGCTGACGGCCCGGGGCGGCGGCGTCCACCCGCTGCAGCGCGCCCGACGCCACGATCTCGGGAAGGTGCGGCAGCAGGCCGCGCCGGCCGAAGTCGTCGATCCGCGACAGGCGTGCGGCGATGCGCTCCGACAGCTCGCCGGCGGCCTTCCGGGTGAAGGTCAGGCCCAGGATCTCGTCGCGGCGCACGTGACCGTTGGCGACCAGCCAGACCACGCGTCCCGACATCGTCTCGGTCTTGCCGCTGCCGGCACCGGCGACGACCAGCGCCGGGCCGGGCGGCGCCTCGATCACGCTCTGCTGCGCCGGCGTCGGAGTCGGGAGCCCGAGTGCGGCGGACACGTCGGTCGCCGAGATGCCGGGGCCGGCCGCCGCATTCCACCCGGTCACGCGCTGACCGCCGGAACGGTGTGGATGCGGCACGGCTGCACCCGCCACTGCGTGTCGGCGCAGTGCGCCTCCACCTGGGCCGTGAAGCTGCTGGCGGACATGCCCCGGGCCGCTTCGGCCACGCGCCGCAGGAACTCGTCGCGCGCCTCGCCGTCGAGAGGATGCTGGTGCGCCACGCGGTAGTCGCTCTTGGAGAGGGTCTTCGCCACCAGCACCAGCCGCGCACCCCCGAGTGCGGCGGGGTCCGCGCCCTCGATCAGGCCCTGCTGCACGGCGAGCTGATACGTCGCCAGCTGCGCGTGCGCGAGCACCTTCTCATCGTTCTCGGGCTCGTACTTGCCCGTCTTCAGGTCGACCACGACCACCCTCTCGTTCTCTCCGGCCATCGGCTGCCAGCCGCGCCCGCGAGCTTCGGGGTGCTCTCCCGAACCCGCGGGGTACGCCTCGATCCGGTCGATGTAGCCGTGGATGATCGCCTGCCGCGCCGTCTCCTCGCCCGCCGGGTGGGCGCCCGGCGCGGCGTGCTCGTCGGCCGGGACGTCGACGGCCAGGCGGAACTCCACCTCGCTGGCGAGCACCCGACCGCCGTCCTTCGCGACCCGATCGAGGTAGGAGTGCACGCGATCGACGTACTGCTCGGCGCGACGGCGCTCCTTGCGGCCGATCCACTCGGTGTCGAAGTCCAGCTCGGGCCAGCGCTGCGCGACCACCTCGCGCATGCGCTCGAGGTCGCCGTCCGGCGCGGCTTCGAGCGCCGCATGGACGATCGTGCCGATCCCGGCCGACGGCGGCAGCACCGTGTCGCCGCCGAGCGCCGAGACGGCCCAGTTCAGGCCGCACTCCTCGAACGCCTCCATCCGCGACGGCGAGACCCGGGCGGACTCGACGTCGAGGTCGTGCAGCGGAGCGTCTGTCGACGGCGGGATCACCCCGTACCATTCGTCGGGCGCGGCACCAGGCACGCCCTCGCGGGCGAGGACGGCGAGCTGCCCGGCGGCCGCGGCGCGCACCGCGGGCGAGGCCGAGGTCGTCAGCGTGCGCCGATGGCGGGCGACCAGCCCGCGCAGAGTGAGCGGATGCTCGGCGGAGGCGTGGCGCTCCGGCGGCTCGGGTGCGGGCAGGAACCCGAAGAACGGGCTCGGGGTGGAGTCGTCATCGTCGACGGCGGTGATCAGCAGCCGCGACCGCGCCCGCGAGACGGCTCTCACGAACAGGCGCAACTCGTCGTGCAGAGCGCTGCGACGGCGGTCGAGCGCACCGGGCACGACCGCGTCGACGCCGGTGCGCGCGGCGGTGACGGCGTCGGCGAGTCGCCAGGTCTGCAGCATCCCACCGCGCAGTCGCACGTTGGGCCAGACGCCGTCCTGCACGCCGGCGATGACCACCGCGTCGAACTCCGCGCCCAGAGCCGTCGCCGGTGTCAGCAGGGTCACGCGCCCGGGTCGCTCCGGGGCCGAGAGGGTGTCCTCGGGCACCTCGCTGCCGAGGATGTCGCGCACGAAGACCTCGGGTCGCTGGTTGGGCGCGCGCTCCACGGAGCGCTTGGCGGCGTCGAACAGCGCCACCAGCGCGTCCAGTGCCCGTGCCGTCTCGCCGCCTGTCGACTGCAGGGCGTTCTCCCGCCAGGAGATCTGCAGCTTGCGCCCGTCGACTCCCCGCGCGGCATCCCACGCCCGCCACAGCAGGTCGTGGACGGTCTCGCCCTCGGCGGCGGCGACCGTCATCTCGGCGAGCGTCTCGGCGAAGCGCGCCGCCGCCCTGGCCTCGCCGGAGTCGATGAGGGTCAGGTGGGCGGGCGCGGCGATCGCCTGCCGCAGCAGCTCCCGCGCCGGGGTCGAGCCGCCCTGTTCGAGCTCGAGGTGGCGCAGCCGCGCGCGCAGTCGGCGCAGGCCGATGGCATCCATCCCGCCGAACGGCGATCGCAGCGCCTCCTCGAGCCGCTGCGGCGTGCGCTGCTCGATCGGGGTGAGCGCCAGCTCGACGATGCCGACCAGGTCGCGCACCACGGTCTCGTCGCCCAGCGGACGCTGCACCCCGGCGGCGCGGGTGGGCACGTCGCGCGCGGCCAGTTCGGTCTCGAGCTGAGCGACCTGACGGGTGTCGTGCGCGATGACGGCCATGCGATCCCAGCGGATGCCGTCATCGAGATGCCACTCGCGCAGCACGCCGGCGATGCGATCGATCTCCTCGTAGGGCGAGGGGGCGATGAACGTGGTGAGGGCGGCGGAGTCGTCGACCACCACGGGCGGACGGCGATGATCGACCCGGCCGGACGCGCCGATCGTCTGCGTCACCGTCCGGGTGAGCGCTGTCAGCGCGGGTGCCTGCCGATGCGGGGTGTCGAGCACGTGCACGTCGCCGAGCTCCCCGGCGAGCCGCGCGAACAGCTCGGGGCTCGCTCCGCGGAAAGCGCCCGAGGAGATGTCGGGATCCCCGAACGCCAGCACCGCGATGCCGCGCCCGCGCAGGGCGCGCACCAGCGCGATGCCGCCCCGGGTGAGCTCCTGGGCGTCGTCGATCAGCACGACGCGCAGCGCTGCGAGGGGCCCCAGCATCGCGGCGTCCGCCGTGCGCAGGACCGCCGTCGCCTCGCTGAGCAGGTCGGCGGCGTCACGGTGCGCCGACCTCAGCCGGCCCAGCACCTCGCGGTAGCCGTCGAGGAAGTCTCCGGCTGCCGCCCACACCTCGTCACCCTGATCGCGCAGCTCACCCGGCTGCACGCCCAGTTCGGTGCACTCGGCGAGGAACGCGCGCAGCTCGGAGCGGAAGCCCTTCGACGCCCGCACCGCCGGTCCGAGCGCGGCGGGCCAGCGCACCGCTTCGTCTTCGGCGTCGCCGGCGAGCAGGTCGGCGATGATGCGGTCCTGGTCGGAGCCCGTGAGCAGCGCGGGCGGCTCCTCCCCGGCGTGCACCATGGCGCCGCGCACCAGCTGGAAGGCGAACGACCCGACCGAGCGCGCCAGCGGCCCCGGCGTCGCCTGGGCGACCAGCACGCCGACGCGGTCGCGCAGCGCGGTCGCGGCCTGCCTGCTGGGGGTGAGCACCAGCACCTCCTCGGGCCGCAGCCCCTCGTCCAGCAGGTGCACGACGCGCTGCACGAGCGCGGTCGTCTTGCCCGTGCCGGGCGCGCCGATCACCACGCCGGATGCTGCGGCGTCGGCGTGCACGACGACGTGCTGAGCGGCGTCCTGGGTCATGCATCCCACGCTAGCGGCGGCGTCGGACATCGCCGGTCGGCGCCGCTGTGCGCCCACGGCGAAATCGGCCCGCGCGCCCGGCCCGGCCGCGGGCCAGCGGGTAGAGTCGAGCGTGTTCGCAGACATCTGAGGAGAACGCGTGGAAATCCGCATCGGCATCGTCAACACCGGTCGTGAGCTGAGCTTCGAGAGCAGCACCAGCGCCGACGAGGTTCGCGCGCAGGTCACCGGCGCGCTCGAGCAGAACGCCAGCCACCTGAGCTTCACCGACGCGAAGGGAAGCTCGTACATCGTCCCCACTGCGAACCTCGCCTACATCGAGGTGGGCACCGAGGAGTCCCGTCGCGTCGGCTTCGTCGCCTGACATGTACATCCTGCTCGCGCTGATCGCCGCGTGCGCCCTGGGCATCGCCCTGCACTTCCTGCTGCCGCACCGCGCGCTGCGCGGCGTGGCCGTCACGCCGGCGATCGCGACGGCGGCCGCAGCCGCGCTCTACACGCTGCTGCAGTGGTCGGGGATCGCCGAGAGCAGCGTCTGGCTGTGGGTGATCAGCATCGGCGGCGCACTCGTGCTGGCTGCGCTCGCGACGATCGCGATCAGCGCGGTGCGCACCCGGCGCGACGCCGAGCAGAAGCAGGCCCTCGGCATCTGAGGCCTGCTCGGCAGCATCCGCGGATGCCGAGACGCTGAGCGGATGCTACGAGGCGAGCCCCATGGCATCCATCCGGCGCGAATGCGCCCCCATCAGCTCGGTGTACACCGGCTCGATGCGCTTGTCGTCCGCCTCCAGCCGGCCAGGGCGCAGCGCGTCGCGGCAGACCAGCAGGGTGTCGCCGACCAGGCGACGGCCCCACATCGACAGCAGAGAGCGCCACTCGTCGTCGCTCTCGATGGTCTCCTGGATGATCGCCACGATCTCGTCACCGGCATCCGGCTGCCGCAGGATCTCGGCGACCTGCTCGCCGGTGCGGTCGTAGCTCGAGGCGAGCGCCAGATAGAAGTCATCGAGCATCCCGGCCGTGAGATGCACCGCGAGCAGCGTCTCCTCCTGGCGCTCGCCGATCGTCTTGCGACGGAACGCGTCCAGGTTCTCCCGGAACGGCAGCATCACGTCGGTCGGGTCCTCACCCTGCTCGGCGATCACCGCGACGATGCCGCGGTGCTTGTCCAGCGCCGCGCCCGCGGCACGGGAGAGCGCCTCCTTGCGCGCCAGCGACGGCGTTCCGCGGATGCTGCGGCTGAGCGTCTCGAAGTAGCCCAGCTGCAGATACGCGGCCTGTCCGAGGAAGCGGTTCAGCTCGGGCGCGAGCTCGGCGAAGTCCACGCGCTGCGCGCCGCCGTTGTCGCCCCTGCTGCGCAGCATGAGGGTCCGCCGCTGCGGCTTGCGCTTCCAGAACCAGTTGACCACCCGCCCAGACTACCGGCCGCGGTCCCGGCCGCGGGTGCCCGGAGCGCGCCTCCGGTAGGCTGTTCCTGTCCTGCCATCGGAGCAGGGCCCCGCGCCTGTGGCACACGTGACGGCGTGGATCCGTTACGAGGCGCCGCGCGCCGGGCTCACCGCCGCGCATGCGCCGGACAGGCAAAGACATACCGTGACTTCATTCGCTGATCTGGGGATCGATCAGGACATCCTCGACGCACTGGCCGCGAAGGGCATCGTCGACGCGTTCCCCATCCAGGAGCAGACCATCCCGCTGGGTCTTCCCGGCCAGGACATCATCGGTCAGGCCAAGACCGGTACCGGCAAGACGTTCGGCTTCGGCATCCCCGTGGTGCAGCGACTCGGACGGAATCCGGAGCCCGGCGTCAAGGCGCTGATCGTCGTGCCCACCCGCGAGCTCGCGGTGCAGGTGTACGAGGACATCGACATGCTCACCTCGAACCGTCCCACCAGCGTCGTGGCGATCTACGGCGGAAAGGCGTACGAGGGGCAGATCGACCAGCTCAAGGCGGGCGCGCAGATCGTGGTCGGAACGCCGGGCCGGCTGATCGACCTGGCGAACCAGCGACTGCTCGATCTGTCGAACGCGACCGAGGTCGTACTCGACGAGGCCGACAAGATGCTGGATCTCGGCTTCCTCGCCGACATCGAGAAGATCTTCTCGAAGGTTCCCGCCGTGCGGCACACCCAGCTGTTCTCGGCGACCATGCCGGGCCCGATCGTCGCGCTGGCGCGCCGGTTCATGACCAACCCGATCCACATCCGCGCGAACGACCCCGACGAGGGGCTCACGCAGGCGAACATCAAGCACATCGTCTACCGGGCGCACTCGCTGGACAAGGACGAGATCATCGCCCGCATCCTGCAGGCCGAGGGCCGGGGCAAGACGGTCATCTTCACGCGCACCAAGCGCGCCGCGCAGAAGCTCGTCGACGAGCTGGGTGACCGCGGCTTCAACGTGGGCGGCGTGCACGGCGACATGGGTCAGGAGCAGCGCGAGCGCTCGATGGCCGCTTTCAAGGCCGGCAAGCGCGACGTGCTGGTGGCCACCGACGTCGCCGCGCGCGGCATCGACGTGGACGACGTCACGCACGTCATCAACCACACCATCCCCGACGAGGAGAAGACCTACCTGCACCGCGCCGGCCGCACCGGCCGCGCCGGGAAGACCGGCATCGCGGTCACGTTCGTCGACTGGGAGGACCTGCACAAGTGGGCCCTCATCAACCGGGCGCTGGACTTCGGTCAGCCCGAGCCTGTGGAGACGTACTCCTCCAGCCCCCACCTGTACACCGACCTGGGCATCCCCGAGGGCACCAAGGGACGCCTGCGCACCGCGCCGAAGGCCGAGAAGGCGCCGTCCGAGCGTCGTCAGCGCCAGCCGCAGCGGGCCGCGGACGCCGCAGCCGAGGGGAGCGACGAGGGGACCACGCGCCGCCGCCGGCGCCGTCGCCGCAGCTCCGGGGGCGACAAGGTCGGAGCGACGTTCGCCGAGGGCACCGAGTCGCAGGCATCCGCTGCCACCGGTGACTCCTCCGCCTCCCGCGACGCGGACGGCGCAGGAACCCATGACGGTGACGCCACCAACGAGCACCGCGACGGCAAGTCGGCCCCGCAGCGCCGGCGCCGTCGTCGCCGCTCCGGCGGTGCCGCACCCACCGGGGCCTGAGACCGCATCTCGCCCCGTGCTTCCCGGCTACGGGAATCGCGGCGGCGTGCCGGTCGCGCGATCGATGATCCGGGCGACCATCTCGTCGGAGGTGGTGTTCTCGCCGGGGCGGTTCGGCTTGCCCGCACCGTGGTAGTCGCTGGAGCCGGTGATGATCAGGTCGTGCCGGGCTGAGATGTCGCGCAGCATGCGCTTGCCGTCCTCGGTGTTCTCGCGGTGATCGACCTCGAACCCGCCCAGCCCCTCGGCGATCAGACGCTCCAGGTACGGCACGGGGAGCATCCGGTCGCGGCCCGCCGTGACGGGGTGGGCGATGACCGCCACTCCCCCGGCGCGGGTGATCAGGCGAACGGCCGTGAGCGGATCGGGCGCGTAGTGGGGCTCGTAGTACCCGCTGCGCGGATGCAGGATGCCGGCGAACGCCGCGGTACGGTCTGCGACGATGCCCCGCGCCACCAGGGCGTCGGCGATGTGCGGACGCCCGACCGTGGCGTCCGGCGTGGTCTGGGCGAGCACGTCCGCCCAGCTGAGGTCGTAATCGCGGGCGATGCTGCGGACGATCCGCTCGGCGCGGCCGACGCGGTCGAGTCGGATGCGCTCCGTCTCGGCGACGAGCTGCGGCTCATCCGGGTCGAACAGGTAGCCGAGCACGTGCACGCTGCGCCATTCATGCCGAGATGACAGCTCGATGCCGGGCAGGAAGGTCATTCCGAGCGCTGCGGCGGCCTCTCCCGCCTCGGCCCAGCCCGTCGTGCGGTCGTGGTCGGTCAGGGCCAGGGTGCGGATGCCGTGGGCATGAGCGGCACGGACCACCTCGGCGGGGCTCTCAGTGCCGTCCGAGTGGTCGGAGTGCAGATGCAGGTCACTCGGTCCGCTGAAACCGGGTTCGCTGAAGGAGAGCGCGCCCTGGGTCATTCTCCGAGCGTACCGCCAGGGGTGTCACAGCCGGCTCCCCTAGGCTTTCCAGCGATGCTACGACTGCTCGGAATCCTCGTCACGGTGCTCTTCGCGATCGCCGCCGCGATCCTGGTGTGGCCGCAGTTCTTCCACTTGGAGGGCACGTTCCCGATCGCGCAGCTCATCGCCTCGCGCGCACTCGTCATCGGCGGGTTCCTGGTGGTCGCGCTGCTCGCGCTGCTGATGCTGATCGCCAGGCCGCTGCGCGGCTTCGCCGCCTCGCTGCTGATCGTGGCGCTGCTCGGCGCCGGAGCGACCGCGGCGGTCGGCGCGGTGCGCGGCATCGGCTCCGAGTCGCTGCCGGCGAAGACCGATCAGGCGCTGCGCGTGCTCACCTGGAACACGAACGGCGCAGCCGTGCCCGCCGAGAAGATCGCTCAGGTGGTCGAGGAGCAGGACGTCGACATCGTCGCACTGCCGGAGACCTCCGAGAAGGTCGGCGAGCGCATCGCGATCCTGATGCGCGAAGCGGGCAACCCGATGTGGGTGCACAACGTCAACATCCGTCCCGACGTCGTCAACGGCCCGCAGGCCTGGCAGACCACCATCCTGATCTCGGCGAAGCTGGGCGAGTACTCGGTGATCACGTCGTCGCGCGACGGGTCGAGCAACACCGGCTCCGTGCCGAGCGTGGTGGCCATGCCGGTGGACGGCTCCGGACCCACGATCGTCGCCGTGCACGCGGTCGCCCCGCGTCGCGACGCGATGAGCCGATGGCAGTCCGACCTGGCCTGGATCGCCGACCAGTGTCCGGCCGGGGACTTCATCCTCGCGGGCGACTTCAACGCGACGCTCGACCACCTGGCGCCGTTCGGCGTCGACGGGGGCACCGTCGGGCGCTGCCGGGATGCGGCCAGCAGCACCGGCAACGGGATGCTGGGCACGTGGCCGGCGACGCTGCCGGCGCTCGTCGGCGCGCCGATCGATCACATCATGTCCAGCGATGGCTGGAGAGCGACCGGCTCGCAGGTGCTGGAGGATGCCGGCGGAAGCGACCACCGCGCGCTCGTGGCGCAGCTGGAGCCCGCCGCGCGGTGACGCCCCTGTCCGACCCCCTGGGTGCCTGACTCCGCACCCTCTGGGTCCCTGACCCCGCACCCTCTGGGTCCCTGACCCCGCACTCTCTGGGTCCCTGAGCGTGTCGAAGGGCCGTCGTCGATGAGACAATGGGTCTCATGACCACCGCAGAGAACGACACCGTCGTCGACACCCCGACGGCCACGACTGAAGACGCCAAGAGCGCCCGCAAGCAGCCCTTTCCGCAGGGATTCCTCGACACCATCTCCACCGGATGGGCGGACCGTCCCGAGTCGCTGCCGTCGGCGCGCGCCCACGCTGAGTACGCCGCCGCCCGCCGGGCGAAGGTCTCGGCCGCGTTCCCCGGCAAGCGCCTGGTCGTGCCCGCCGGATCGTTCAAGCAGCGCAGCAACGACACGGATTACCCGTTCCGCGCGCACTCGGCGTTCCTGCATCTGACCGGCTGGGAGAACGACGCCGAGCCCGACTCCGTGCTGGTGTTCGAGCCGACCGACGCCGGTCACGAGGTCACGCTGTACTTCCGCGAGCGCGCCGACCGCACCACGAGCGAGTTCTACTCGGATGCCACGATCGGCGAGTTCTGGATCGGCCCGCGCCCGTCGCTGCAGGCCGTCGCCGCCGACCTGGACGTGGCGACAGCGCACATCGACACCTTCGCGGCCGGTGCCGAGGATCTGGTGGTGGACGAGGACGACGACCTGACCCGCTTCGTCTCGGAGCTGCGCCTGGTGAAGGACGAGTTCGAGATCGCCGAGATGCGTCGCGCGGTGGCGATCACGGCATCCGGCTTCGACGACATCATCCGCGATTTCGATCGCGCCGTCGCGCATCCGCGCGGCGAGCGCATCGTGGAGGGCGTGTTCCACCAGCGCGCCCGCAGCGACGGCAACTGGGAGGGCTACGACACCATCGCAGCATCCGGCCCGCACGCCTGCTACCTGCACTGGACGCGCAACGACGGCGCCGTCGTGCCGGGCGATCTGATCCTGATCGACGCGGGCGTGGAGGTCGACAGCCAGTACACCGCCGACATCACCCGCACGCTGCCCGTGAACGGCACGTTCTCGGACGTGCAGCGACGCGTGTACGAGGTCGTGCTGGAGGCGGCGGATGCCGCGTTCGCCGCCGCCAAGCCGGGTGTGCGCTTCCGGAGCGTGCACGAGGCGGCCATGAAGGTCATCGCCGAGCGCACGGCCGAGTGGGGACTGCTGCCCGTGACCGCCGAAGAGGCGCTGGATGCCGACAAGGGCGGCCAGCAGCGCCGGTACATGGTGCACGGCACGAGTCACCATCTCGGCATCGACGTGCACGACTGCGCGCAGGCGCGTCGCGAGATGTACTACGACGGCATCCTGGAGCCCGGCATGGTCTTCACGATCGAGCCCGGACTGTACTTCCAGATCGATGACCTCACGGTCCCGGAAGAGCTCCGCGGTATCGGCGTGCGCATCGAGGACGACATCCTGATGACCGAGGACGGCCCCGTGAACCTCTCGGCCGACATCCCGCGCACGGTGGCGGACGTCGAGGCCTGGATCGCGCGCACGAAAGCCTGATGATGGCTGTCGGATTCGCGGGGCTGCACCTGCTGCTCACGCTGACGATCGCTCTCGTGGGCATCGGCGTCGTCGGTGTCGCGCTCTACTTCGTGGTGCGCCTGGCCGTGCAGCACGCGTTGAAGGCGCACACCCGGTGGGTGGATCAGGGCAAGCTCTGAGCGTGACGGCGCGGATGCACGACGGACAGCTCTCCGTCGACGAGGAACTCGCGGGCGAGCTGATCGCCCGCGAGTTCCCTGCCCTCGCCGGCGCGCCCGTGACTGCGGTGCCAGGATCCGGAACCGTGAACGCGATCTTCCGGGTCGGCGATACTGTCGCCGCGCGGTTCCCGCTGGCGGTGATTTCTCGCAAGGAGCTGGACTCCGAGGCATCCGCGCTGGCGGAGTTCGCCGCGGCCTGCCCGTTCGCGGCTCCGGTTCCGCTGGGGATCGGAAGCGCGCATGAGCGCTACCCATCGGCGTGGACACTGCAGAGCTGGGTCTCCGGCGAAGCGGCCGACCCGTTCTCGGCCGCCGATTCGGACGAGTTCGCTGCCGATCTCGGTGCGCTGCTCCTCGCGCTGCGGGCAGTGCCCGCGGGCGACCGCGAGTTCGACGGCCGCGGCCGCGGTGGCGTGCTGCATGACCACGACGAATGGATGACTCACTGCCTCACGCGGAGCGAGGGACTGGTCGACGTCGTCGGTGCTGCGCGCGCCTGGCGTCGTCTGCGTGACACGCCGCAGGCGGGTGCACACGTGATGAGCCACCGCGACCTGACGCCGTCGAACCTGCTGGTCCAGGCCGGGCGCCTGACGGGCGTTCTCGACGGCGGCGGCTTCGGCCCGGCCGATCGCTCCCTGGACCTCGTGTGCGCCTGGCATCTGCTCTCCGCGGGGCCGCGGCGCCGCCTGCGTGAGATCGTCAGCGCCTCGGATGACGAGTGGCGTCGCGGGGCAGCCTGGGCACTGCAGCAGGCGATGGGGCTGGTCTGGTACTACGAGACCTCGAATCCGGTCATGACCGAGCTGGGCCGCAGCACGGTCGCACGCGTGCTGGACGATCCGGATCTGCGCGGATGAGCAGCACCGGGCTGGTCATCTTCGACCTCGACGGCACGCTCGTCGATCAGGAGGCTGCGGTCAAACAGTGGGTCGACGACTTCATCCGCGAGTACGACGCCGAATACGCGCTGCGCACCTGGATCGTCGACCAGTTGACCGCACGCATGCCCAAGGACCAGGCGTTCGCGCGCATCGTCGATCGATCCGCGGCAGCGGTTGAGTCGTCCACGCTGTGGGATGACTACCGCAGTCGGATGCCACAGCTCGTCACGCTCTTCCCCGACGTCGCCCGGGCGCTGCGCGACCTGCGAGAAGCCGGATGGATGCTGGGGATCGCGACGAACGGAATGGCCGACAATCAGATCGGCAAGATCGAGCGGACCGGCCTCGACGCATTGGTGGACGGCTGGATCGTGTCCTCGGAGATCGGCATCCGCAAACCGGATCCCGGTCTGCTGATCGCGCTTGCAGAGCGCCTCGACGCGCCGCTGGAAGGCTGGATGGTGGGCGACGGCTTCGAGACGGACGTCGAGGCCGGCCGCAGAGCTGGACTGCGCACGGCCTGGGTCACCGACCGTCCCCGTGCAGGGACGGCGGCCGACCTGGTGGTGGGCGACGTGCCGCAGTTCGCGGTTGAAGTCATCAGCCGCTGACGGGCGCTCCGGCCAGCCGCAGGGCGGCGCGCAGGCCGGTGATGCCCGCGTAGTGGTGAGTGCGGATGCCGAGGGCGTCGGCGCCGGCGAGCTTGGACACGGAATCGTCGGTGAAGAACACCTCGTGCGGCGGAAGGACCAGCGCATGGAGCACGTGCTGGAAGGCGCGGACGTCGGGCTTGGCCAACCCGATCTCTGCGGAGTTGAACACCGCGTCGACGTGACGATCGATGCCCGACTCGCGCAGCTCGGCGGGGATCGTGTCCGTGCCGTTGGTGAGGATGGCCGTGCGGATACCGACGGCGCGCAACTCGTCGCTGAGCGCCAGCATCCCGGCATCCGGAACGGACGGATGCCGTCCCCATTCCTCCGCCGCCCGCGGGTTTCCCAGCTGCTCCCCCACGCTCCGCACCCACGCGGCCCGGCTCGTACGTCCGGTCACGACCGGGTCGAGCAGCTCGGGCGCGAACGCCGCCCGGTGCACGCTGCCGTCGGGCAACCCGTGCTGCTCTTCGATCGCGGCGACGTGCGCCGGATCGAAATGCCGCAGCACCCCGTCCAGGTCGAAGACGACGGCGCGGATCATGATCTCAGCATGCCACGCACCGCTGGCTGCGTCGGTCACGCAGAAGATGCACCTCGGAGGTGCTCGTCCAGCGACCGGAAGACGACGTCCGACCCGCCCTCCCACGACGGGACGGGGTCCGGCTGGCCGGCCACCGGCTGATACAGCCACCACAGGTTGCCCCACGGATCCTCGACGCGTGCGAGCGTGAGCGCGCCGTAGAACGGCGTGGGTGGGGTGACCACCGTCGAACCGTCCTTGACGGCACGCTCGATCACCGCATCCACGTCGTCGACCCAGAGCTGGAACAGTCCCGGCCTGCGCGCCCAGCCCGGTTGCGGATCCGACAGGAGCAGCAGCGAGTCGCCGATCCGCAGCTCGGCGTGGATGAGTCCGCCCGATGGCGTCGGCGTGCGGGCCGCCTCGACCTCCTCAGCGCCGAAGACGCGTTCCGCGAAGCGGATGAAGCCCGCCGCGTCCTGCACGATGACGAACGGGTTCAGCGACTGCCCTCGCCCTGTGATCTCGGTACCTGCCAATGCTGCTGATCTGTTCACCCGGCCATCATCGCTCGGGTCACCGACATCGGCGGCGAGGAGGACAGCACCCGCTCGGTCGGAGATGTACAAGAGCTCTTCACGATGTCCGCGGTGCCCCCTACGATTCGACTGTGGATCGCATCTTCGACATCAATGACACCCGCCTCTTCGTCGACGAACGCGGTCCCGCCGACGGGCAGCCCCTGCTGTTCATCCACGGCGGACCGGGCAACCCCTCCTGGGACTTCATGGCGAGTGTCGGCGACCTTCTCGCCGAGCAGGGCGTGCGCGTGATCGGCGTCGACCAGCGCGGCGTGCTGCGCTCCGACGACCTGCCTGCCGAGCCGCCATTGAGCGTCGATCTGCTGATCCGCGACTTCGAGCAGCTCCGCGAGGCGCTGGGCATCGAACGCTGGACGATCATCGGGCACTCCTCCGGCGGCGCCTATGCGCTGGACTACGCACTGCGGCATCCCGAGCGCATCAGCGGCCTGATCCTGGACTGCCCGGCCCTGGACACCGACGCCACCGACCGGCACCGGCTGCCGAGGGCAGCGGCGATGCTCGACGAGGCGGGCGATGCGGATGCCGCCGCGGAATGTCGCCGTCTGGCCGGGCTCGAGCGCCGACTGACCGGAGAGGATCGCACCTGGGAGGCGATGCTGCCGCTCGGCGACCGTTACCTCGACCTGTTCTTCCACGACGCGCAGACGCGCGCCCGGTACGACGAGGTGATGAACGCCGCACCCGAGGGACTGGACTGGGGCAAGGGGATGGCGCACCTGGCGCTCATCGGCGAGATGTACACGGATCGGCGCCCGGCGCTGCCCTCTCTGCAGGTGCCCTCCACGCTGATCCACGGCGAGGACGACCTGGTGGCACCGCCGGTCGTCGTGGACGCATATCGCCAACTCACCGGCGGCCAGGTCGCGACGGTCGCGGATGCCGGTCACTTCGCCTTCGTCGAGCAGCCCGCCGCCTACGTGCACGAGGTGATGCGCTTCGTCGACCGGCTGTGAAGACGTGACGCGGACTCGGCCGCATGAACCGGAGGGTCGGTGAGCCACCTCCTCGACAGCTAGTGTGATTGGCGTGCCCATGAGCCGAGGGTTTCTCGCGTGCGCAGCCGCCGTGGCCGCGTCCGGCCTGATCGCGCTGTGGCTGTGGGCGGAAACCCTCGACGCGCGCGCCAGCCGCAGTCGGCTCGGCGCGGCCTCCGCCGCCCGCCACTCGGCCGGCACCGCCCAGGGCACCGCGGCACCGCACACCCACGCCGTCGTGGTGCTCGGCTATGGCAACCGCGGCGAGCGCGCCAACTTCGTCAACCGATTCCGGGTGCGCGCCGGCATCCGCTCACTCGACCCCACGGCCGAGAACGTGCTGGTCCTGTGCGGCGGCCCCGTGCACAGCGCCACACCCGAGGCTGTCATCATGCAGCGCTGCGCGCGCGATCTCGGTTTCCGCGGCCCCATCGAACTGGACGAGACCAGCCGCTCCACCCGCGAGAACATCGCCAACGCGATTCCGATGATCGAGCACGCCGACACCATCGCCATCGTCTCCAACGCCCCGCACGCTGAACGCGGCCGCGAGCTCCTGTGGCTGCAGCGCCCCGACCTCGCCGCGCGACTGGTGCGCGGTGCCGAGCACCGCTTCGGCGCGACGCCGGTGATGACCATCCTCGGCGCCCTGCGCGTGGTGCAGGCGAAGCTGACCGGCGAATGGGATGCGGCGGCTCGTAACCGCTGACGGCCGGCGCTCAGCTGGTGACGGTGGCCATCACTGCCGCCCGCGGTACACGGCCGTGCGCAGCTCGACCGCCCAGACGTCGCACTCCGGCATCCGCAATTCCTCGGCCACCGCGATCTCGGCCTCGACGTCGTACGGCACGCGCACGAACTGGATGCCGAACGGCGCGGCATCCGCCGCATCCAGAGTTCCCTCGAGGATGGCGTACGACGGTGTCGGCTCGTCCAGCGGATTGCCGACGCTGCCGACGTTGAACAGCGTCCTGCCCTCGAAAGACTCGATGTAGGCGTCGTGGATGTCGGCGTAGCCGACGACATCCGGCACAGGTCCGTCACCGGTCATCGCCGTGTTCTCGAACATGGCCGCGAACTGCTCGGGCGTGTGGTGGAAATGCACCCGCACGTGCGGGCTCTCCGCCGAGGCATGGAACAGGCGGATGCGGCGGCCGCTCATCACCAGATCGTGACTCAGCGGCAGAGAGCCGAGCCAGGCCCGGCTGGACGCGGACAGCTCGTCCCGCCACCACACCAGCCCCTCGGACGCGTCGTCGCTGATCCCGGGCAGGAAGTCGTCCCAGTTGCCGCGCACGTTCACCGCGCACACCTCACGGCACAGCCGCACGGCGGCCTCGCCGCGCGGCCCCTTGCCCGCCGTGTCGCCCAGGTTGATGATCTGCTCGATCCCGCGCGCGCGGATGTCGGCGAGCACCGCCTCGAGCGCTCCCAGGTTGCCGTGCACATCGGAGATGAGAGCGATGCGGTCCGTCATCCGACCATCGTGCCACGGGCGGCAGGGCGCCCGCCTCCGCGCATGCGGTCGCGCCCGAGTGCGGAACACTCCCGTGCGCGCACGCTGCAGTCAAGGGCCTGGCGGAAGTCGCCGCCGTGCGGCCTGATGGAATGGTCGCATCCGGCCGGATGCGCATGGAGCGAGCAAGGAGCCCCACCATGAGCCACAATCCCGTCATGCCGACCGATGTCTCGGATCGCCTCGGCGTCTTCGATCGATTCGCCGAGAGCGCGTCGCGCCTGGCCAGCCGAGCGTGGTTCTTCTGCTTCTGCGTGCTGCTCGTGCTGCTCTGGGCCCCCTCGATCCTCCTGATCCGCAACATCGACACGTGGCAGCTGATCATCAACACGCTGACCACCATCGTCACGTTCCTCATGGTGGCGCTGCTGCAGAACAGCCAGATGAGGGCGGACCAGGCCGTTCAGCACAAGCTCAACGCGATCGCGGATGCGCTGGCCGACCTGATGTTCGAGCACGACGCCACCCGTGATGCGCAGGAGCTGCGCGCGGCCGTGGGGCTGGAGACCA
Source organism: Microbacterium sp. ARD32 (assembly GCF_031844385.1). Lineage (NCBI taxonomy): Bacteria > Bacillati > Actinomycetota > Actinomycetes > Micrococcales > Microbacteriaceae > Microbacterium > Microbacterium sp. ARD32. Next base: position 761,655 of record NZ_JAUZVD010000001.1, on the reverse strand, counting down.
AGGAGAGCACCAGCGACAACAGCAAGGACGAGTTCGACTCGGCGTCGTCCTGACCTCACGCCCGCAACCGGCGTCGCGTGCGGGATCCGGGCATCAGCCTGCGTTCAGCACGCGCCCGAGGAACTCCGCCACCACCGGAGCGACCGACGCGCCCACCTCGTCGGCCGCGTGCTTGCGGCCCTTTACCTCGAAGGAGTGCCCGCCGCCCTCGAACCAGGAGATCGCGGCATCCTGACACGTCCGCACCGCCTCCTCCAGCTGCGTCGGGGGCTGCACGAACGGGTCGTTCGTGCCCTCGACGAACAGCTGCGGTGGGCGTACGCCGGGCAGATGCGCGGCGCGCGGCTTGTCCGGTCGGCCGGGCGGATGCAGCGGATAGCCGAGGTACACGAGCCCGTCCACCTGCAGTCCCTCAGCCGCCGCCATCGACGCCATCCGGCCACCGTAGGACTTGCCGCAGGCGAACACCGATGCATCCGGCGCCTGGGCGCGGATGCGGTCGACCACCGCACGCCAGGTCAGCACCGCGTGAGCGGCGGGCCCCGGCATCCGTCTTCCGGCCTCCGCGTACGGGAAGTTGAACCGCAGCGTGGTGAAGCCCTCAGCGCGCAGCGCGCCGGCGAACCCGATCAGGAACGGATGATCCAGCCGAGTGCCGGCGCTGTGCGCTATCGGGACCACTCCGCGGGAGTCGGCGGCAGGGTGCTCCCAGACCGCGGAGACCTGCACGGGTCCCGCAGGCAGCTCCACGGCGATGCTCATGCGCTCCCCCGCACGAAGGGCATCCGCACCACCTCGCCGCGGCGCGCGCGCAGCGTGCCGATGATCACGACCACCAGGTGCACGATGCACACCAGCGCGTACAGCGTGATCGGGATGCCCTGCGGGAAGAAGCCGGATGTCACGCCCGCGGACGTCGTCAGCCGGACCAGCCCGATGATCAGCTGGATCACCAGCAGTGCGGTGGACACGATCAGGAAGAGCGCACCCCATCGCCGCGCCGACGCCGCGTTCGCCTTCGCGAGCGGGCCCTGGCGCGACAGCGAGCCGTACGCGGCGACCATCGCACCGCCCGCGGCGAGCGACCCGAGCATCGGCACGGGAAGCAGGATCAGCAGGCCCAGCGCCCACGCGGAGACGCCGGTCGCCTCGCTGCGCCGCCCGGTCACCGGGTCTCGGGCTCCGGGCCCTCGCCCGGACGCCCGGGCTCCGGTGCGGCGGGCGGCTCGACGGCATCTGGTTCAGCGGCAGGACCCGGCTGAGCGGCATCCGGCTCGGCGGCATCCGGCTCCGCAGCAGGACCCGGTTCGGCGGCAGGACCCGGCTCGGCGGCGTCGGGCGCCGGAATCCGCTCACCGTACTGAGGAGGCTTGCTCAGATCGACGGCCGGCCGCGGCGCCGGCTGACGCTCGCCGCCCATCACCTGCCGCGCCTTCGCCAGCGAGGCCGCCTGCACGCGCACCTCGTAGTGGTCGGCGAGCATCTGCGTCATGCTGGCGAAGTCACGCCGGCGCCGCACGATCGAATAGGTGACCAGGCTCATCACCATGCCCAGCGCGACGCCGATCAGGATGAATCCGAGGAACAGCGACGTCGGTGCCTCGGAGTTGCCGAACAGCATGATCGCCGAGAGCACCAGGCCGATCAGCACGCCGTTGATCGCCCCCGAGCGCGCGGCGGCGGCGTATCCGAGCCTGCCGGTCACCCGCTCCACGGTGCGCACGCCCTCACCCACGATCGCGATCTCGCGCGCGGGCACCTCGCCCGCGATCAGCTTCGACACCGTCTTCTGGGCGACCTCGTAGTCACGCGTCGACGCGACCGTCTCGCCCAGATCGGTGCCGTTCGCGGGCCGATTCAACATGCTCATCGCCCCATTGTCCCAGACCCTCCTGCGACTGGTCATCAGAAGGCGTCCGGGCCTGACGCGCCGACTACGCTGGAGCACGTGAGCACACAACGGGTCTTCGTCGCGCGCCTGGCCGGCTGCGCCGTCTTCGATCCCGTGGGCGACCGGCTCGGCAGAGTCCGCGACGTCGTCGTGGTCTACCGCAAGAGCGCCGCGCCGCGCGTGATCGGCCTGGTCATCGAGATCCCCGGCCGCCGCCACGTGTTCCTCTCGATCGGCCGGGTCACCTCCATCCGGGCAGGGCAGGTCATCACCACCGGGCTCATCAATGTGCGCCGCTTCCAGCCGCGCCCGGGCGAGGTGCGCGTGCTGGCCGAGTACCTGGGTCGTCGCGTCAGCCTTGTCGACGGCAGCGGCACGGCGGTGATCGAGGATGCCGCGATCGAGCAGGACCGGCACGGCGAATGGGCCATCGGCCAGCTGTTCCTGCGCAAGCCGAAGACGAGCGCCTCGCCGTTCGCGAAGGGCGCGACCGCGTTCGCCGGCTGGAACGATGTGACAGAGCAGCAGCAGCCCGGGGAGTCGCAGTCCGCCGAGCAGCTGGTCGCCACCTACTCGGAGCTGCACGCCGCCGATCTGGCGACCACTCTGCTCGACCTGCCCCAGCAGCGCATGATCGAGGTCGCCGAGGAGCTGCCCGACGAGCGTCTCGCCGACGCGCTCGAGGAGATGCCCGAGAACGACCAGGTGGGCATTCTCGACCGTCTGGGCGACGAGCGCGCCGCCGACGTGCTCGACGAGATGGAGCCCGACGACGCCGCCGACCTGCTGGCGCAGCTGCCGCCCGACCGCCTGGAGCAGCTGCTGGCGCTGATGGAGCCCGAGGAGGCCGAGGACGTGCGCACCCTGCTGCGCTACGGCCCCGACACCGCCGGCGGACTGATGACCACCGAGCCGATCATCCTCTCGGCCGACGCGACGGTGGCGGAGGCGCTCGCGCTGATCCGTCGACACGAGCTGCACCCGGCGCTGGCCGCCGCCGTGTTCGTGACGCTGCCTCCCTTCGAGACGCCCACCGGGCGCCTGCTGGGCGTCGTGCACTTCCAGCGGATGCTGCGCTATCCGCCGCACGAGCATCTGGGCGCGATCCTGGACGACAACATCGAGCCCGCCTCGGTCACGGCATCCGCCGCCGAGGTCGCCCGCATGCTCGCCAGCTACGACCTGGTCTCCCTTCCCGTGATCGACGCCGCGCACCGTCTGGTGGGCGCGATCAGCGTGGACGACGTGCTGGACTACCTGCTCCCCGATGACTGGCGCACGCACGACGTGCACGACGCCGAGACGGGCGGCGGTCGATGATGGCCCGCACAGCCCGCCTGGACACGCCCCGCTCCGGCAGCGGCGGGGGGCGCGCGTCCGCACCATCCCGCGACCGGTTCGGGCGCTTCACGGAATGGGTCGCCCGCGCCATGGGCACACCCACGTTCCTGATCATCCTCACCCTGTTCTGCGCGGCCTGGATCACCTGGAACACGCTCATGCCAGACTCGCTGCGCTTCGACGACGCGACTCTGGGATTCACCGCGCTCACGCTGATGCTCTCGCTGCAGGCGTCGTACGCCGCCCCGCTGATCCTGCTCGCGCAGAACCGGCAGGACGACCGCGATCGCGTGCAGATCGAGCAGGACCGGCAGCGCGCCGAGCGCAACCTGGCCGACACCGAGTACCTCGCGCGAGAGATCGTCGCTCTGCGGCAGGCGCTGGAGGAGCGCAACGCTCACATCGTCACCCGCGAGGTGCTGCGCCAGGAGCTGAAGGCTCTGCTCGCCGAGCTGGACGGCGACGCGGCAGACGAGACGCCGTCATGACGACGTCCGATCGGGTGCACGAGGCGATCTCGAACGTCACCGATCCCGAGCTGCGGCGTCCGATCGGCGACCTCGACATGGTGCGGGACGTGACGGTGCAGGGTGCGACGGCGCACGTGCGGATCGTGCTGACGATCGTGGGCTGTCCGGCCGCGCAGCGCATCGAGCAGGACGTGCGCGACGCCGCAGCATCCGTCGACGGCATCGACGAGGTGGTCGTGGACGTCGGCGTGATGACGCCGGACGAGCGCCGGGCGCTCACCGAGCGGCTGCGCGCCGGTCGGCCCGCGCGGCAGATGCCGTTCGGCCCCGACTCCCTCACACGGGTGATCCTCGTCACCAGCGGCAAGGGCGGCGTCGGCAAGTCCACCGTCACCGCCAACCTCGCGGTCTCGCTCGCGCGGCAGGGCCTGCGGGTCGGGCTGGTGGATGCCGATGTGCACGGCTTCTCGATCCCCGGCCTGCTGGGCATCGCGCCCGGCACGCAGCCCACGCGCATCGACGACCTCATGCTGCCGCCGGTCGCGCACGACGTGAAGACGGTGTCGATCGGCATGTTCCTGCGCGAGGGCGAGTCGGTCGTCGCCTGGCGCGGTCCGATGCTGCACCGCACGGTGCAGCAGTTCCTCACCGACGTGTACTTCGGCGACCTGGACGTGCTGCTGATCGACATGCCACCGGGCACCGGCGACATCGCCATCTCGATCGGGCAGATCCTGCCGCACGCCGAGGTGCTGGTGGTGACCACGCCGCAGCCGGCGGCATCGGAGGTGGCGATCCGCAGCGCGCTCGTCGCCCGGCGCACGGGTCAGCGCGTCATCGGCGTGGTGGAGAACATGGCGGCGTACACGCTGCCGGACGGCACGGTCATCGATCTGTTCGGCAGCGGCGGCGGGGCCGAGGTGGCCCGGGCGCTGAGCGCACCGGACCAGAGTGCACCCGGCCAGAGCGCACCGGACCAGAGCGCCGGCGAGCAGACGGCGGTCGCCGAGGACGTGCCGCTACTGGCATCCGTCCCCCTCAGCCCCGCGCTGCGGGAGGGCGGGGATGCCGGGCTTCCGGTCGTGCTGGGCGCTCCGGAGGATGCTGCGGCGCTCGTCATCGACGAGCTGGCGCGCACGATCGCGCACCGCGGGCGCGGTCTGGCGGGCCGCCCGCTGCCGATGCGGCTCGGGTGAGCACCGCGGCTCGGGTGAGCACTGCGGCTCAGGTGGCCTCGGCGTCGAACGGCGGCGGACTCAAGCGGGTGAACACCTCGCGGGCCCTCGGAGCGCGCGCCGGAGCGGCACCCACCGGATCGGTGGCGACGGGATCGGCGCTGACCGGGTCGGTGGTGAACGGATTCGACATCGCCCGCGCCGTGTCGAACGCGGGCTCCTCGAACAGCGCATCGCGGATGATGCGCCGCGGGTCGTACTGACGGGGATCCAGCTTGCGCCAGTCGACTTCGTCGATCTCCGGGCCGAGCTCATCCTTCATCTTGGTCTTGGTGTCGCGCAGGTACTCCCCCGCCCTGCGCACGAACCTCGCGAACGTCTCAGCGGCCTTCGGAAGCCGTTCCGGACCGATGATGAGCACAGCGACCAGCCCGATCAGCAGCAGCTTGTCGAAGGTCAGGCCCAGTTCCATCCCCCCAGGCTACCCGCCGCGCCTCCCTTCCGGATGCACCGCGGGCCCGTACGCTGTCAGTGACCGATACCTCAGGAGAGAGCCATGAGCGAGCACGACGCGAACGCCCGATTCGTCCGCGAGACCATCGTGGAGCCGGCGACCATCTCGCGCGCCCGCACGCACGCGCTCGAGCTGGGAGCCGACCCGATCAGCCCGGCCGTCGGCGCGCAGTACGCGGTGCTCGCGGCGTCGGTCGCCGCGCGCTCGATCGTGGAGATCGGCACCGGGGCCGGCGTCTCGGGCCTGTGGCTGCTGCGTGGTGCGCCTCAGGCCGTGCTCACCACGATCGACAACGAGCCCGAGCACCTCGCCGCGGCCAGGCAGGCGTTCGCCGACGCGAAGATCCCCGCGGCGAAGGGACGCTTCATCACGGGCCGTGCGGCGGATGTGCTCCCCCGCATGAACGAGTCCTCGTACGACATCGTCCTGATCGACGCCGACGCCGAGAACGTCATCGAGTATGTCGAGCACGGCCTGCGGCTGGTGCGGCCGGGCGGGCTGGTGCTCGTGCCCCGCGTGCTCGCCGGCGGACGCGCGGCCGACCCGGTGCAGCGCGACAAGGTCACCTCCGCCTACCGCTCGCTGGTGCAGGAGACGCAGGAGTCGCCGGCCGTCCTCGCTGCGCTCTCCACCACCGGGGAGGGCCTGCTGCAGCTGGCCCGCATCACCGACTGAGCTCCGGGAGCGCAAGAGGGGCGATGGGTGTGCACCCATCGCCCCTCCTGCGTTCGTGTGATCAGGCGGTCACGACCGCGCCGAGCACGTCGTGAAGCTCCTTCGCCTCAGCATCGTTCACGGAGACGACCAGACGTCCGCCTCCTTCGAGCGGAACACGCACGATGATGAGTCGCCCCTCCTTCACGGCCTCCATCGGTCCGTCGCCGGTCCTCGGCTTCATCGCTGCCATCGTGGCTTCCTTTCCCTCGGTGGTATGCGTCAAGTTTATCGCCAGCGAGCGACACCAGCGTGCCGCGCGACACGATCACCGATCGGAGGTCCCGACCCGACGCCGCCGCGCCGCTACGGAACCTGGAAGTACGTGTATGCCAGGCCGTACATCGACAGGATCCACAGCCACTGCGCCAGCAGGCACACCCCCAGCATCCCCCACCGGAATCCGCGCGAGCGCGGGACGGCGAGCGCACCCCACAGCGGCGTCAGCGGCATGAGCAGCCGCAGCGTGCTGGACTGCGGGAAGAACACCGCGAGCAGGTAGAGCAGATAGCTCGCGCTCCACAGCCGGATGTCCGGGCCGAGCCTTCGCACGGCCCGGGAGCGCAGCAGCAGGATCGCGGCTCCCGCGACGAGGACGGTCAGCAGGATCCAGCCGCCCCACGCTGGCAGCCCCCACTGCCCCACCCAGAACTCGGCGCCGCGTACGAACCCCTCGAACGGCAGGAACTGCGAACTCGGCTCGGCCAGCCAGTTGCGCCGCCACGCCAGCTCCGTCTTCAGGTAGGCACCGGGGTCCCCCGTCACGATCCCGGCGATCGCCTGCCACGCGAAGCCCACGACCACCGCGAGCACGCCCGCGCCGACGATGTGCAGGATCTGGCTCGCCGGCAGCGGCTCGCGGTCGCGGCGCAGCCATCGCAGGATGCCGTGCAGCCCGAGGAACAGCGCGAAGGCGAGGATGCCGGGGCGGGTGAATCCCATGATCGGCAGCACGAGGTACAGCCAGCTGTATCTGCGTGTGGCGACCAGGTCGAGCGCGAGCAGCAGCAGCAGCACGAACAGCGCTTCGGCATAACCGACCTGGAACAGCGCGGCCAGCGGCCCGCTCGCGAAGAACGCGACCGCCCACATCGCCGCGGCCGATCCGATGCGCCGGCGCAGCAGGCGATGCAGTACCACGCAGCCGAAGAACCCCGACACGAGCGAGACGAGCATGGCCCCGGTGCCCCAGTCGCCCCGCCCGATCCACTCCGAGACGTATGCGTACACCGGCATGAATGCCCATGCGTTCTCGCCGACCCCGCCCGCGTCGGTCAGCGGCAGGGTCGACGGGTAGCCGTTCACGGCCACCCACCAGTACCACTGCGCGTCCCAGCCCAGCACGAAGTCGCGCAGCCCGGCGTTCGCGCCGAACCGCGACAGCGACGTGGACACCTGTGCCGCCATCAGCAGAAAGCCGGTGGTGGCCAGCCGGGCGAGCAGGTAGACCACCGCGATGCGCCCGAGCACCGGCATCCGCGCCCAGCCGCGCAGCGCCGGAGTCAGGATGCTGTGAGCCACGCCCGCAGTCCGCGTTCGACCGCCTCGATCTGGCTCAGCGGCACGCGCTCCTCGTCGTGGTGCGCGAGATGCGGATCGCCGGGCCCGTAGTTGACGGCGGGAACGCCCAGTGCCGAGAAGCGCGCGACGTCGGTCCAGCCGTACTTGGCGAGCGCCTCGCCGCCGACCGCGGCGAGGAAGCGCTGCGCGATGGGGGCATCGAGCCCCGGTCGCGCACCGGCCGCGGCATCCGTGATCTCCACCTCGAAGCCGTCGAAGGCGGCGCGGATGTGCGCCTCGGCATCGGCCACGCTCTTGCTCGGTGCGAAGCGGTAGTTCACCTCGATCTCGCACAGGTCCGGGATGACGTTGCCTGCCACCCCGCCGCGGATGCTGACGGCGTTCAGACCCTCGCGGTATCCGAGACCCTCCACGGTGATCTCGCGCGCCCGGTACTCGGCCAGCCGCATCAGGATCGGCGCGGCGCCGTGGATGGCGTTCTCGCCCACCCAGGAGCGCGCGCTGTGCGCCCGCACGCCGCGGGTGCGCACAACGGCGCGCATCGTGCCGTTGCAGCCGCCCTCGACGCGTCCGTCGGAGGGTTCACCGAGGATCGCGAAGTCGGCGTCGAAGAGGTCGGGACGCGCGGTCGCCAGCAGGAACAGGCCGTTCTGCGACTCATCGACCTCTTCGTTGTCGTACCACATCCAGGTGATGTCGACCTCGGGCTCGGTCAGCTCGGCGGCGAGCTTGAGCTGCACCGCCACGCCCGACTTCATGTCCACCGTGCCGCGGCCCCACAGGAAGGGGACGCCGTCGATCTCGACGTCGCGGGTGGGAACGTTCGCGTTGATCGGGACCGTGTCGATGTGCCCCGCGATCGCCACGCGCTGCGCGCGCCCCAGGTCGGTGCGGGCGACGATCGTGTTGCCGTGCCGCGTCACCTCCAGATGGGGGTAGGCGCGCATCGTCTGCTCGATCTCGTCGGCGAGCCGTGCCTCGTCACCGGAGACGCTGGGGATGTCGCAGATGGCCCGGGTGATCTCGGACGAGGATGCGGTCAGATCGAGCACCATGCTCTCCACACTAAACCGTGCGTCACACGCCGGGTGGCCACCGTGCGAACGGCGCTAGCGTTGCACCATGAGCACTGCGCGCACCGCCTGGGGCATCGGCCTTCGCACCATCGCATCGGACGGCACCGATCTGGATGCCTGGTTTCCCGAGCTCGGCCTGGGCGAGCTGCCCGACGTCGCCGGCGCGCTCGGCGATGGGTCGCTGAGCCTGCCGGACAGGTCCCTGAGCCTGTCGAAGGGTGCCGACGAGCGCCGGGCCGTCACGATCGAGCCCGTCGCGCTGAGCATCGATCTGGATGCGCCGGTCGCCTCGACCCCGGATGCCTACCTGCGCCTGCACGCGCTCTCGCACCTGCTGGTGAAGCCGAACGAGGTGAGTGTGGAGGGGATCTTCGCGCATCTGCCCACGGTGGCGTGGACGAATGCCGGGCCGATGCTGCCCGCCGACGCGGCGCGCCTGCGCCCGGAGCTGCAGCGTCACGGCATCCAGGTGCAGGGCCTGGACAAGTTCCCGCGACTCACGGACTACGTGCAGCCGGAGGGCGTGCGCATCGCCGATGCGTCGCGCGTGCGCCTGGGCGCGCACCTCGCGCCCGGCACCACGGTCATGCACGAGGGCTTCGTGAACTTCAATGCCGGCACGCTGGGCGCCTCGATGGTGGAGGGACGCATCTCCCAGGGCGTGGTGGTGGGCGAGGGCAGCGACATCGGCGGCGGCGCCTCCATCATGGGCACGCTGTCGGGCGGCGGCACCCACCGCATCTCGATCGGCGCGCGCACGCTGCTGGGCGCCAACGCCGGCGTCGGCATCTCGCTCGGCGACGACTGCATCGTCGAGGCGGGCCTCTACGTCACGGCAGGAGCGAAGGTGCAGCTCGCCGATGCCGCGCCCACCGCCGACGGTCGCCGGCAGGCGGTCAAGGCCGCCGCGCTGTCCGGCGAGAACGGCCTGCTGTTCCGCCGCAACTCCCTGAGCGGAGCCGTCGAGGTGGTCCGCCGCCAGGGGCACGGCGTCGCCCTGAACGACGCCCTGCACGCCTGACCCGGTCTCGGCGTTCGTACAGTCGGGGCCGTCGGCGACTGCTACTGTTGATCCGACGCTCCTCGCCAAGCGAGACGTCTGCGTCGTCGACACGCTTCCGCACCGGCATCCGGTTCGCGGGCCCACCTCGAGCGGCGAAACGATGCGCGAACCCGCGCCGTCGCCCTTTCCGCAGTATCCCTGCGCCTTCCCCCGGAGACAACCATGCCTTCCTTCCTCGATCTCGGCGTGCCCGCCGCCCTCGCGAACGTGCTCGCCGCCGACGGCAAGACCGAGCCGTTCGCCATCCAGCGCGACACGCTCCCCGACTCCCTCGCCGGCCGCGACCTGCTCGGTCGCGGCCGCACTGGCAGCGGCAAGACCATCGCGTTCGCTCTGCCCCTGGTCGCCCGGCTGTCGGCATCCCCATCGAAGAGCCGCGCCGGCCACCCGCGCGGCCTCGTGCTGGCGCCGACCCGCGAGCTCGCCACCCAGATCGCCGCCACCGTCCGGCCGCTCGCCGAGGCCGTCGGCCTGCGGGTCACGACCGTGTTCGGCGGCGTCAGCCAGCGCCCGCAGGAGCAGGCCATGCGCTCGGGAGTCGACATCGTGGTGGCCTGCCCCGGCCGCCTGGAAGACCTCATGAAGCAGGGCGTCGTCTCGCTGGACTCGGTGCAGGTCGCCGTGCTCGATGAGGCCGATCACATGGCCGACCTCGGCTTCCTGCCCGGTGTCACCCGCATCCTGACCGCGACGCCCAAGAACGGCCAGCGGCTGCTGTTCAGCGCCACGCTGGATCGCGGCATCGACGCGCTCGCCAAGCGATTCCTGCACGACCCCGTCAGCCACGAGGTGGACGAGGCCAGCGTGCCGGTGGGCGAGATGACGCACCGCGTGCTGATCGCCGCCGACGCCGACGCCAAGAAGCAGCTCGTGCAGGACCTCGCCTCCGGCACTGGGCGCCGCATCATGTTCACCCGCACCAAGCACCACGCGAAGAAGCTCGCCAAGCAGCTGACCTCTGCCGGCATCCCGGCCGTGGATCTGCAGGGCAACCTCGGGCAGAACGCCCGCGAGCGCAACCTGGCCGCTTTCAGCGCCGATCCGGCCGACGGCGGCGTGCGCGTGCTGGTCGCCACCGACGTGGCGGCCCGCGGCGTGCACGTGGACGACGTCGAGCTCGTCGTGCACGTCGACCCGCCGGTCGAGCACAAGGCGTACCTGCACCGCTCGGGCCGCACCGCCCGCGCCGGCGCCGCCGGCACCGTCGTCACGCTGACTCTGCCGGAGCAGCGCCGCGACGTGAAGGACATCCTGCGCAAGGCGCAGATCGCCGTGGGCCTGGAGGACGTCACCCCGGCGATCGTCGCCGAGCTCGTCGGCGAGCGCGCCCCCAAGGTGAAGTACGTTCCGGCTCCGGCGCAGCCGCAGGGCACGCCGAAGGCCAAGTCCGGCCAGGGCCGCGGCAACGCACAGGCCGCCGGCCGTGGCCGTGGTGGCCGTGGTGCAGGCGCACAGGGCCAGGGCGCCGGCGCACAGCGCGACCAGGCTCAGCCGCGCCAGCGCGGCGCCGGTCAGGGCCAGTCGCGCCGCACCGCACAGGTCTACAGCACCACCTCGGGCACCCCCGCCGCCGCGCAGGGCCGCTCGCGCAGCGGCTCGCGCCGTGCCAGCCGCCCCCAGGGCAACTGACCCGCGAACACCTGCACGACCCGGGAACACCTGCACGGTCGGATCGCCCGATCCATCGTGCAGCCGTGCCGGGGTCGTGCATCTGTCCCGCTGAGCACACAGAAGAGCGGCCCGCCATGAACTCGTGGCGGGCCGCTCCTGCGTCAGATCGTCAGCTCTCCAGCGCCTTGGCGCGCGCGGCGACGTGCTCGACATCCGAGATCACACCACGGGCATGCAGGTCATCCAGCTCGGCGAGCCGCTGCTCGATCGACGGACGCTCGGGCGCCGCATCCGGCCGACGGAGCAACGCGCTCTGACCGATCTGCGCGGCGATCTGCGTGTCCATGGCCAGCGGATCGTAACCGGCCTTCTTGGCGACGTTCCATTTGCGAACGACGGTGACGATCATGAAGATCACGACGGCCACGAACAGCAGGCCGAACAGCACGAACACCCCGCTCAGATCGGGCCCGGTGTCGAAGAAGGCATCATCCATGAGCACATCCTATTCTGGACGGCCCGGACACGCGATCAGCGGCGCGGGAACTGCCGCTCCGGCGAGCCGACGTACAGCTGCTGCGGGCGGCCGATCTTGGTCTGCGGGTCGAGGTTCAGCTCGCGCCACTGCGCCAGCCAGCCCGGCAGGCGGCCGATGGCGAACAGCACCGTGAACATGCGCGTGGGGAACCCCATCGCCTTGTAGATCACGCCGGTGTAGAAGTCGACGTTGGGGTACAGACGACGCTCCTTGAAGTAGTCGTCGGCGAGCGCGATCTCCTCCAGCTCCTTGGCGAGGTCCAGCAGCGGGTCGCTGACGCCCAGCGAGGCGAGCACCTCGTCGGCGGCCTCCTTGACGAGCTTGGCGCGCGGGTCGTAGTTCTTGTAGACCCGGTGGCCGAAGCCCATCAGCTTGACGCCCTCCTCCTTGTTCTTCACCCGCTCCACGAAGCGCTGCACGCTCTGACCCGACTCGCGGATCTGCCCGAGCATGGTCAGCACCGCCTCGTTGGCGCCGCCGTGCAGCGGCCCGGAGAGGGCCTGGATGCCGGCCGAGATCGACGCGAACTGGTTCGCACCGGTCGAGCCCACCAGGCGCACCGTGGAGGTGGAGGCGTTCTGCTCGTGATCCTCGTGCAGGATCAGCAGCAGCTCGAGCGCCTTCGACATGACGGGGTTGACCTCGTACTCCTCGGAGAGCACGCCGAAGTTCAGCTTGAGGAAGTTGTCGACGAAGCTCAGCGAGTTGTCCGGGTAGAGGAACGCCTGGCCGACGCTCTTCTTGTGCGCGTACGCGGCGATGACCGGGAGCTTGGCGAGCATGCGCACCATGTTCAGCTCGACGTGCTCGGGGTTGTTCGGGTCGGTCTGCCCCTCGTAGTAGGTCGAGAGAGCGGCGACGGCCGACGAGAGCACCGACATCGGGTGCGCGGTGTGCGGCAGAGCGGAGAAGAAGTGCTTCAGATCCTCGTGCAGCAGCGTGTGCCGGCGGATCTTCTCGTCGAACTCGGCCAGCTCGGACGCGGTGGGCAGCTCGCCGTAGATGAGCAGCCAGGCCACCTCGAGGTAGCTGCAGTTCTTCGCGATCTGCTCGATCGGGTAGCCGCGGTAGCGCAGGATGCCCTTGTCACCGTCGATGAAGGTGATGGCCGACTTGGTCGAGGCCGTGTTCACGAAGCCGTAGTCCAGTCCGGTGTAACCGGTCTGACGGGTCAACGTCGAGAAATCGATGCTGCTGACGCCGCTCACTGACTCCAGCAGTGGGAACTCCGCGGTCGTGTCACCGATCGAAAGAGTCGCCTTGCCCGGCTGAGCTGCGCTCACGCCTACCTCCTGCTGCGTCTGTGTCGTCTGGGACGATGTCTGGCGCAGAGCGCCTGCCTGGTGTGGACCGCATCGCCTTTACAGCCTAGTCGCGCCCTCGGCCTACTGTGACATCCGCCAAGAGATGCGCGGATTCGCTACGGATTCCGACAACATCTCAGCCAGCGGCCGTCGTCAGACGTCCCGCGGCCTGCGCGACGCGCTCCAGTGGTGCGGTCAGCGAGATCCGCACGTGCTCGGCGGAGTGGTCGCCGTAGAAGTGCCCCGGGCCGGCCAGGATGCCGAGATCGGCGAGGCGCCCCAGGGAATCCCAGGCATCGCGCCCCTCGGTGACCCACAGGTACAGGCCGGCCTCGGAGCCGTCGATGCGGAAGCCCGCCGCGGTCACCGCGGGCACCAGCAGCTCACGGCGCTGTCGGTACAGCGCCTTCTGCGCGGCAACGTGCGCGTCGTCGCGCAGCGCCACGGCCATCGCGTGCTGCACCGGCGCGGGGGGCATGAGGCCGAGGTGCTTGCGAGCGGCCAGCAGATCGCCCACGACACGTGCGCAGCCGGCGACCAGCGCCGCCCGATAGCCGGCGAGGTTGGACTGCTTGCTGAGCGAGTAGACGCTCAGCAGACCGGAGCGGGTGCCGCCGGTCACGCGCGGGTCGAGCACGGAGGGGATCAGCTCGGACGCCCACGGCCCGTCCCATCCGAGCTCGGCGTAGCACTCGTCGCTGGCGAGCACGGCGCCCAGTTCGCGCGCGCGGCGGACGGCGGAGGCGAGCTCGTCGACGCTCCAGGTGCGTCCGTCGGGGTTGCCCGGGGTGTTGATCCAGATCAGCTTCGCGCCGTCGGGCCACTCGGCGGGGTCGTCGGCCGCCACCGGCGTGGCGCCCGCGACGGTCGCGCCGACCGCATAGGTCGGATAGGCGACGCGCGGATGCACCACGATGTCGCCCTCACCGAGCCCCAGCAGCAGCGGCAGCAGCGCCACCAGCTCCTTGGAGCCGATGGTGGGCAGCACGTTCTGCACGCCGAGATCCGGCACGCCGCGCCGCCGGGCGTACCAGTCGACGATCGCCTCGCGCAGCGCGGGCGTGCCCACGGTCTGCGGATAGGCGTGCGCGTCGGTCGCCTCGGCGAGCGCGACGCGGATCACCTCCGGCGTGGGGTCGACCGGCGAGCCGATCGAGAGGTCGATGAGTCCATCAGGATGCCGGGCAGCCCGCTCCCGGTAGGGCTCGACGGCGTCCCAGGGGTAGTCCGCGAGCTCGTGGACGCCCACTCACTCCCCCTGCGGAGGCAGCGCCGCGACGACGGCATGGTCGTACGGGAGCACGCCCACCTTGGCCGCGCCGCCCGGCGAGCCCAATTCGTCGAAGAACTCGACATTGGCCTTGTAGTAGTCGGCCCACTCGCCGGGAAGATCGTCCTCGTAGAAGATCGCCTCGACCGGGCAGACCGGTTCGCACGCACCGCAGTCCACGCACTCGTCGGGGTGGATGTACAGCATCCGCTCGCCTTCGTAGATGCAGTCCACGGGACATTCGTCGACGCAGGCGCGGTCCTTGACGTCGACGCAGGGAAGGGCGATCACATACGTCACACGACCAGTCTACGACGCGCGCGAGTCCCGTTCGCCCGGTGCGGTGACGGGGCGCGGCGACGCGTGCTGCAGCCGGGAGAGGTCAGGCCACATCACGACCAGCACGACGATGCCGGCGGCGACGTACATCCAGATGTTGCCGAGTGGCGTGTCGGGCACGACGATCGACCCGCCGGGGCCGCGCTGCGAGATGACCAGGATGAGCGTCAGCATGCCGAGGCCCGCAGCGAGGGCCGCCCAGCGATCGCCGGTCAGCGCACGCAGCGCGATCAGCAGCGCCGCGCAGGCGATCCCGCCCAGGACCAGGCCCACCGGGAACCGGCCCAGCGTGTAGCTGTGCGCGATGGTGGCGGCGATGCCGTACACAGCGCCGATGAGGACGGCAGCCAGCCAGGACAGACCACGGGAGATCACGGAGCGCACCGCACCAGCGTACTCGCGGATGCTGTGCCGCGCGCCCGCTGCGTCCACGCACGAGCCTCGCCGAGACAGTCAGGCCGCCCAGCCCAGCAGGCGCAGCAGCGCGGCGACGGCCGCCGCGGCGAACACCACCACGAGGAAGGACTGCCGCATCCACAGCAGGCCGGCCGCCACGAGCACGGCCGGCACCCTGGCATCCACGACGATCCCCTGCCCGGCACCCAGCGTCTGCACGGCCACCAGCGCGCCCAGCAGGGCGACCGTGAGCAGGTCCGAGATCCGCGCGGGCCGGGGCGCCTCGAGCACGTGAGCCGGCACCAGGTAGCCCGCCGCCTTCAGTGCGACGCAGATGCAGGCTGCCAGCAGCACGGCGTTCCAGACGGTCACAGCGACGCCCCCTCGGTGCTGCGGGCCTGTGTGCGGCCGAGCCAGTTGAACCACCCGACCACGATCGCGACGACGGCGGCGACCAGCACGGGCAGGCCGGGCATCAGCACGGGCGTGAGCATCGCGGCGACGACTGCTGCTGCGACGCCGACGGCGATCGCCTGGCGCTGTTTCAGCCGGGGCCACAGCAGCGCCAGGAACGCCGCTGCGGCCGCGGCATCCAGACCCCACGCCTTCGGATCGCCGAGCACGTCGCCCAGCAGCGCTCCCGCGAGCGTGGTGAGGTTCCAGCCGATCAGGATGCCCACGCCGGTGATCCAGAAGCCCAGCCGGCCCAGCGCCGGCGACTCCTGCGAGATCGCGACCGCCGTCGACTCGTCGATGGTCACCTGCGCTGCGGCCGTGCGCCGCCAGAACCCGTGGCCGATGATCGGCGACATCCGCATGCCGTAAGCGACGTTGCGCACCCCGAGCAGAGCCGCGGATGCGACCGCGGAGGGCAGCGCGCCGACCCCGCCGGAGCCGAGCACGCCGATGAAGGCGAACTGCGATCCGCCGGTGAACATCAGCAGGCTCAGCACGCAGGTCTGCCAGACATCCAGGCCGGAAGCCACGGCGAGCGCCCCGAACGAGATGCCGTAGGCGCTGGTGGCGATCGCCACCCCGAGCCCCTCCCGCCACACCTCGGCTCGGGTGCCGGCACCGACGTCTGTTCGCTTCATCGAACGCATGTCCATCATTCTGAACAGGGCAAGGCTGTGCGTCAAGTCGAACGATCGTTTGCCATACTGAACACATGGAACTGCGCGAACGCATCGCCCATGCACTGCGCCGCGAGCGCGAAGCGGCGGGGCTGTCGGTCTCGGAACTCGCCCGCCGCGCCGGCGTCTCGAAAGCGACCGTGTCGCAGCTGGAGAGCGGAGCAGGCAATCCGAGCGTGGAGACGCTGTGGGCGCTGGGCGATGCTCTGAGCATCCCCTTCTCCACCCTCGTGGACCAGAGCGCGAGCGCCCCACGGCTGATCCGCGTGGGCGACCACGCCGGCGTCCCGTCCGCGGCCGCTCCCTACCTGGCGACGCTGCTGTCGGCTGCGGCGCCAGGGACGCGCCGCGACATCTATCTGATCCAGGCGGAGCCGGGCGAACCCCGGCATTCGCTCCCCCACCATCCCGGCACGACCGAGCACGTGGTGCTGGTCTCGGGCGAGGCCCTGGTCGGCCCCGCCGAGGCGCCGGAGCTGCTGCATCCGGGCGACTACCTGTCGTATCCCGGCGACGCGCCGCACGTGTTCGAGACCCGCGAACCGGGCACGAGTGCCGTGCTGATCACCGAGCTGCGGTGATCAGCACCCCCGCGAACCGCAGGGGCTCAGTACCAGTTCACAGCGCGGGAGTGCGCCCAGGCGCCGCACGGGGTGCCGTAGGCGCGCTTGATGTAGTCCAGTCCCCACGAGATCTGCGTCGCGGCGTTCGTCTTCCAGTCCGCTCCGGCGGATGCCATCTTTCCGCCGGGAAGCGCCTGGGGGATGCCGGTGGCGCCGCTGGGATTGTAGGCCTGGTAGTTCCAGCCGGACTCCTTCTGCCAGAGGCTCGACAGGCAGGAGAACTGTCCGCCGCCCCAGCCGTAGCGGCCCGCCGCCATGCTGCGCGCAGTCGCCCGGGCGCCGTCCGGGGTGTTCGCGGCGGCGAGCGCCGCCGCGGCCGCGCGGCGTTCGGCTGCCGCCTTCTCCGCGGCGATGCGCTCGGCCTCGGCCTTCTTGCGTGCGTCGTCGGCGGCCTTGGCCTCCTTCGCGGCGGTCAGGGACTCCTGCAGCGCCGCAGTGTCCTGCTGCACGAGCACGGTGCTGCGGACCACGTCGTCGGTGAAGTCGCCCAGCTGCTCGGCTGTGGCCTCGTCAGCGACCGACAGCAGCCTGACGTCGTGCCTCAGATCGGCGATCACGACATCGTCGAGCGTCGTACCGGGCAGAAGCTCGGCGTCAGCTGCGACATGGTTGAGCGCGACGGCGTTGGTCAGCGCGATGCGGCCGTCCTTCTCGGCGGAGGCTGCGCGGTGCAGATCCGCTTCGGAGGGGGCGGCGAGAGCAGGGGCCGCGACGATGCCGCCTGCGGCGACGGCGGCGAGCACGGCACCGACGGCGATGCCGATCAGCGGACGGCGCATGGCCGTGCGGGCGGACGCGGCTGCGCCCACCCGGCGCGAGGCACGGGTGTGGGAGGAGGAATGCATGTGGGTTCGACTTTCGGGTCGTCGATGTGGCTTCGTCGGCCCGGAGCCCGCGCGGGGCCGCTCTTCGGGAGCGCATCCCGGGCACGGGGAACCAGTCTTCACCCGCCGTCTGGACGGAAGATGCCACCGACCTGGGCATTCCGTACCCGATTCGTGGGAATCCCGGGCTGGCACTCCCAAGTAGATGTGTTATGAGTTCGTTATCCCGGGCTCTGTGCATCCCGCCAGCCCCGTCCCGAAACCCCTCCTGAACGTCGAAACCCCTCCGGATTCGCGTCACCCACGAGGGGTTTCGGCGACCCGGAGGGGTCTCGGCGAAGGTGGGTCAGGCGTTGGCGTTCGCGTCCTGGCGCTTCAGGCGGGATGCCTCGCGGCCGCGCACCGTCTGGTCGAGGATCACCTTGCGGATGCGGACGGCATCCGGGGTCACCTCCACGCACTCGTCCTCGCGGGCGAACTCCAGCGACTCCTCCAGCGACAGGATGCGCGGCGGCGTCATCGACTCGAACGTGTCGGCCGTGGAGGAGCGCATGTTGGTGAGCTTCTTCTCCTTGGTGATGTTCACGTCCATGTCGTCCGAGCGGGAGTTCTCACCGACGACCATGCCCTCGTAGACCTCCTCGGTGGGACGCACGAAGAACGACATGCGCTCCTGCAGCGCGATCATCGCGAACGGCGTGGCGACCCCGGCGCGGTCGGCCACGATCGAACCGTTCTGACGGGCCACGATGGAGCCGGCCCACTCGTCGTAGCCGTGCGAGATCGCGTTGGCGATGCCGGTGCCGCGCGTGATCGAGAGGAACTCGGTGCGGAAGCCGATCAGACCGCGCGAGGGCACGATGAACTCCATCCGGATCCAGCCGGTGCCGTGGTTGATCATGTTGTCCATGCGACCGCGGCGGTTCGCCATCAGCTGGGTCACAGCGCCGAGGTGCTCCTCTGGCACGTCGATGGTGAGGTGCTCGTAGGGCTCGTGCACCTTGCCGTCGACCTTGCGAGTGACCACCTGGGGCTTGCCCACGGTCAGCTCGAAGCCTTCACGGCGCATGTTCTCGACCAGGATGGCCAGCTGCAGCTCGCCGCGGCCCTGCACCTCCCAGGCATCCGGGCGGCCGATCTCGTTGACGCGGATCGACACGTTTCCGATCAGCTCGCGGTCGAGGCGGTCCTTCACCATGCGGGCGGTGAGCTTGTGGCCCTTGACCTTGCCGACCAGCGGCGAGGTGTTGGTGCCGATCGTCATCGAGATCGACGGCTCGTCGACCTCGATCTGCGGCAGCGCGCGCACGTCGTCGGGGTCGGCGATCGTCTCGCCGATCATGATGTCGGAGAAGCCGGCGATCACTGCGATGTCGCCGGGGCCCGCGGATTCCGCCGGGTAGCGCTCCAGCGCCTTGGTCATCAGCAGCTCGGTGATGCGCGCGTTCTGGGTGGTGCCGTCCTGGCGCACCCACGCGACGGTCTGCCCCTTCTTGAGCGTGCCGTTGAAGACGCGCAGCAGTGCCAGGCGGCCCAGGAACGAGGAGGAGTCGAGGTTGGTGACCCAGGCCTGCAGCGGTGCCTCGTCGTCGTAGGACGGTGCGGGCACGTGCTCGAGGATCGCCTCGAAGAGCGGCTCGAGGTCGTCGTTGTCGGGCAGCTCGCCGTTGGCGGGGCGGGTGCGGGATGCCGCGCCGGCACGGCCCGATGCGTAGACGACCGGCACGTCGAGCAGAGCGTCGACGTCGAGGTCGGGCACGTCGTCGACCAGATCGGATGCCAGGCCGAGCAGCAGGTCCTGCGCCTCGGCCTCGACCTCGGCGATGCGCGCGTCGGCGCGGTCGGTCTTGTTCACCAGCAGGATGACGGGGAGCTTGGCCTCGAGCGCCTTGCGCAGCACGAAGCGGGTCTGCGGCAGCGGGCCCTCCGAGGCATCCACCAGCAGCACGACGCCGTCGACCATGGACAGCGCGCGCTCGACCTCGCCGCCGAAGTCTGCGTGACCCGGGGTGTCGACGACGTTGATCGTCACGGGCGTCTCGGTGTGCGCACCGTTGTAGGTGATGGCCGTGTTCTTGGCCAGGATCGTGATGCCCTTCTCACGCTCCAGGTCGTTGGAGTCCATCGCGCGCTCCTCGACGTGCGCGTGTTCGCCGAACGAGCCGGTCTGGCGGAGCATCGCGTCGACGAGAGTGGTCTTGCCGTGGTCGACGTGTGCGACGATCGCGACGTTACGGAGGTCAGAGCGGAGGGCGTGCGCCATTCAAGGGGTCCTATGCGGAGTTGTGGGAAAGTGAACGGCCGACCCCGACAGAGTCCAAGGGCGACGTTCCAGGATAGCGCACGCTCTCTGAACGCCCCCTGACCTACGATCGGAGGGTGACGCGAGCGAGAACGTGGTGGGAGATCGCGATCGTGCTCGCGCTGGGGCTCGGCCAGTCCGCGGTGTACGCGATCGTGCAGCTGGCGTACCGGCTGACCGCCAGCACTCCCCTGTCCCAGCAGACGACCACGCTGAACCCGTCGCGCAGCGACCGCGAGGTGTTCGACCTGATCTACCAGCTGCTCTCGATCGGCTTCGCGATCGTGCCGACACTGCTGGTGTGCTTCCTGCTGTGGCAATCGCGCCGCCCGCACCTCCAGGAGCTGGGGCTGGACGGCCGCCGGTACGGACGGGATGCCGGCTGGGGCGCACTGCTGGTGCTGGCGATCGGCATCCCGGGCATCGGACTGTATCTGCTGGGCCGGGCGCTCGGCTGGTTCGTCGCCGTCGATCCCGGCGGCCTCGGCGCGCACTGGTGGACGGTGCCGATCCTGCTGCTGTCGGCGGCGCGCGCATCGATCCAAGAGGAGTTCGTGGTGCTCGGCTACCTGTTCGCGCGCCTGCGAGAGCTGGGCTGGGGCGTCTGGCCGATCATCGTGGCGACCAGCGCGCTGCGCGCCAGCTACCACCTGTACCAGGGTCCCGGAGCGTTCGTGGGGAACTTCGCCATGGGGATGCTGTTCGGCTGGCTCTTCGCGCGCACGGGGCGACTGATGCCGTTCCTGGTCGCGCACTTCCTGATCGACGCCGCGGCGTTCGTCGGCTACCCGTGGGCGGCGGCGATGTGGCCGGCGCTGTTCGGGCTGCCGGGCTGAGGCGCGCTTCAGCCCGGCTCAGCGACCCAGGGAGCGGGGTCAGCGGGTGACGAGGACGGCGACGACCGCCCAGATGATCAGGACGGCCAGCACCGCGAGCGCGGGCAGGTCCCAGCCGCGCCGGATCGGATCGGCGGATGCTGCCGCCCCGGCATCCGCTTCGCTCTTGGCGCGGCGCAGCGCGGCGACCGCGTCATCGGCGCCGCCATTGGCATCCTCCAGCCGGCGGCCCGGGCCCAGCCGCTGCGGCCTGCGCCGCGCGGGGCCGCCGAAGCAGGTGAGCACGGTGCCGTCGTCAAGGGTCGCCTCGATCTGCCAGCGCATCCGGATCTGCTCCACCCGCGCCCACGGCGCACGTGTGGTGCGCAGCAGGTTCTGCACGAACAGGCCGTCCGGGGACGGCCGCACCCGTGAGGCGACACCCACGACGTGCACGACCCACAGCACCAGCAGCGGCCATGGCGCGAGCAGCAGCGCCCTGCCGATGCCCGCGCGCACCGCCGCGTCGATCAGCAGCGCCGCCACGAGCACCGCGCAGATGACGAGCATCGCCACCCCGCCCCTGTTGCGGAACGGGGTGGCGGTGCCGGCCGGTGGTTCGGATGTCACAGGGTGGCACCGCCGAGCGGCAGCGATGCTCCCGGGATCGCGTCGAGCAGGCGGCGGGTGTACTCCTCCTGCGGATCGGTGAAGATCGAATCCACCGTTCCCTGTTCGACGATGCGCCCCTTCTCCATGACGCACACGAGATCTGCGGCGACGCGCACCACGGCGAGGTCATGCGTGATGAACAGGTACGTCAGGCCGAGCTCGTTCTGCAGGTCCGACAGCAGGTGCAGGATCTGGTCCTGCACCAGCACGTCGAGCGCCGATACCGCCTCGTCGAGCACGACGATGTCGGGCTTGAGTGCCAGAGCACGGGCGATGGCCACGCGCTGGCGCTGGCCGCCCGAGAGCTCGTTAGGGTATCGGGACGCCAACTCGCGTGGCAGCGCCACCTGGTCCAGCAGTTCGAGCGCGCGCTTGTGCTGCTCATCGTTCGTGCCGATGCCGTGCACCTTCAACGGCTCCGCAATCAGGTTGCCGATGCTGCGCAGCGGATCGAGCGATCCGTACGGATCCTGGAACACCGGCTGCATGCGCCGGCGCAGCTTGAAGATCCCGACCCGCGACATCGTGCCGGCGGACTCGCCGTCGATCACGATCTCGCCGCTGGTGGGCTTCTCCAGCTGCAGCAGCATCTTGGCGACCGTGGACTTTCCCGATCCGGACTCGCCCACCAGCGCGAGCGTCTTGCCGCGCGGGATCGAGAACGAGACGCCGTCGACAGCGAGGAACTTCTCGCTGCGCAGACCACCCGACCGGATGGAGTACTCCTTCACCAGATCGCGCACCTCGACCATGGTCGGGGCGTCGTAGATCTTCTCGTCGACCTCGTGCGCGTGCGCGCCGATCCGCTTGGAGGCGAGGCTCGGCGCGGCGGCGACGAGCCGCTGGGTGTACGGATGCCGCGGATTGGTCAGGATCTCGGTGCTGTCGCCGGCCTCGACGATCTCGCCCTGATTCATGACGATGATGCGGTCGGCGCGATCGCTGGCCAGTCCCAGATCATGCGTGATCAGCAGCACCGAGGTGCCGCGCTCGGCGGTGAGGCTGGCCAGGTGGTCCAGGATCACGCGCTGCACGGTGACGTCGAGTGCGCTGGTCGGCTCGTCGGCGATCAGCAGCTGCGGATCCGCCGCCAGCCCGATGCCGATCAGTGCGCGCTGACGCATGCCACCGGAGAACTGATGCGGGAACTGATGCATCCGCCGTGCCGCGTCGGCGAGCCCGGCCTGCTGCAGCACCTCGACGGCGCGGTCGTGCACCTCACTTCGGCTCTGCGCCAGACCGTTGGCCTTGACGGCCTCCTTGACCTGGAAGCCGATCGACCACACCGGGTTGAGGTTGGACATCGGATCCTGTGGCACGTAGCCGATCTCGCGCCCGCGGATGTGCTCCATCTCGGCGCGCCTGGCCTTGGTGAGCTCGCGCCCGTCCAGGGTGATGCTGCCGCCGGTGACGTGCCCGGTGCCGGGCAGCAGATCGATGATCGCGGATGCCGTGGTCGATTTGCCCGAACCGGACTCGCCCACGATCGCGAGCGTCTCGCCCGGGAACAGGTCGAAGCTGACGCCGTGCACGACCTCGCGCACCTTCTTGCCGCTGCGGAACGCGATGCGCAGATCGCGCACGCTGAGAAGGGGTTCGCTCATCGCTGTGCCCTCGCCTTCGGGTCGACGGCGTCGCGCAGCAGCTCACCGAGCGTCACGAACGCGAGCACGGTGAGGGTCAGGGCCAGCGACGGCCAGAACAGCGCCATCGGCGCGGTGCGGAGGTTGGTCTGCGCCTGGCTGATGTCCAGACCCCACGACATGGTGTCGCCGCCCAGGCCGACACCGAGGAAGGACAGCGTCGCCTCGGCGACGATCGCGCTGGCCAGGGAGAGCGTGGCCACCACGATGACCGGCGCCATGGCGTTGGGCAGCACGTGCACGAGCATCGTGCGGAACCGCGACATGCCCACCGCTTCGGCGCCCATCACGAAATCGGCCTGTTTCACCCGCAGCACCTCGGCGCGCATGATGCGCGCCGTGGATGCCCAGGCGAAGCCGCCGATAGCGAAGGCCAGCACGAGCTCGTTGCGCTGCGGCAGCACCGACATCACCACGATCGCCGCGATGATGTAGGGGATGGTGAAGAAGATGTCGCCCACGCGGGAGAGCACCGAGTCCAGCCAGCCGCCGTAGAAGCCGGCGAAGGCGCCCATGACGATGCCGATGACCGTGCTGATCACGGTGGCCAGCCCGCCCACGATCAACGACGTGCGCGTTCCCCAGATCACCCGGGCGTACACATCGCAGCCCTGGCGGGTGAAGCCCATGGGATGCCCGAACTCGGACCCGCCATTGCTCTTGGTCAGGCTGCAATGCAGTGTCGGAGACACCTGCGTGAACAGCGTGGGGACGACCGCGACGACGATCACGAGCAGCACGAATGCGGCCGACACCCAGAACAGCGGCCGGCGGCGCAGGTCGCGCCAGGCGTCCAGCCACAGGTTGCTGGGCTTCTCGTCGATGCGGACGACATCGACGGGCACCGATGTGGTGTCCACGGGAGCGACGTAGTGCTCCGCGTTCCGATCAGTTCGAGACATAGCGGATCCTCGGATCGAGTAGCCCGTAGAGCAGGTCCACGAGCAGATTGATGAGCACGTACACCACGACGAACACCGTCACGAACGACACCACCGTGGGGTTCTCTCCGCGGATGATCGCCTGGTACAGGGTGTTGCCGACGCCGGGCACGTTGAAGATGCCCTCCGTGACCGTCGCCCCGACCATCAGCACGCCGAACACGGTGCCCAGATCGGTGACCATCGGGATGAGCGAGTTGCGCAGCACGTGCACGGGGATCACGCGGCGCCGCGGCAGCCCCTTGCTGTACGCGGTGCGCACCCAGTCCTGACCGAGCGTCTCGATGGTGGATGCCCGGGTCAGCCGCATGCTGGTGGCGTAGACGCTGAAGCCGAGCACCCAGGCGGGCAGCCAGAGATCACCCCAGTCGTTGTTGCCGCCCACCGTGGGTCTGAACCAGCCCAGCTGCACGGCCAGGAAGTACTGGGCGAGGAACGCGAGCACGAAGATGGGCACGGCCAGGAAGATCAGCGCGAGCACCAGCATCGAGTTGTCGAAGAGGCCGCCCTTGTCGAGCGCCGAGAACAGTCCCACGATGATCGCGAGGATGAAGGCGATGGCGACCGCCATCACCGCCAGGCGCAGCGTGACCGGGAATGTGCGCGCCAGGATCTCGATCACCGGCTGGCCGGAGAAGCTCGTGCCGAAGTCGAGCCGGAAGATGCCGCCGATGTACAGGAAGTACTGCACGATGAACGGCTGATCCAGGTGGTACTCGGCGCGCAGCCGCTCGAGCAGCGCGGGATTGGGCTGCTTGTCGCCGAACAGGCCGGCGATCGGGTCGCCCGGCATGGCGAAGACCATGAAATAGATCAGCAGGGTCGCGCCGAAGAACACGGGGATCGCCTGCAGGATCCGTCTGAGGATGTAGAAGGCCACCCTCGACCTCCCTTCGGGTGAGAGACGCGTCGGCGTCTCCGGACAGAGATGACGAGGCGGTGGTGCGCGGCACCACCGCCTCGTCGCGAAGGGTTACTTCGTCTTCTCGATCTCCCCGTACAGCGGGACCGAGTTCCAGCCGAACTGGACGTTCTTCACGTCCTCGCCGAAGCCGCCGACCACGTTCGAGTACCACAGCGGAGTGGCGGGCAGGTCCTTCAGCAGGACCTCCTGCGCCTCCTGGAACTTGGCGTTGGCCGCCTTCGGATCGGTCTCCGAGATGCCCTCGGAGAGCAGCTTGTCGAACTCGGGGCTGGAGTAGTCGCCGTCGTTCGAGCCCGCGTTGGTGGCGTACAGCGGTCCGAGGAAGTTGTACAGACCCGGGTAGTCGGCCTGCCAGCCGGTGCGGAACGCCGTGGTGATCGTGCGGTCGGTGACCTTCGCGCGCAGCTCCTTGAACGTCGGGTACGGAGCACCCGAGGCCTCGATGCCGAGCGTGTTCTTGATGGAGTTGACCGTGGCGTCGACCCAGGCCTGGTGGCCGCCGTCGGCGTTGTACGCGATCTGGAACTTGCCACTCCACGGGCTGATCTTGTCAGCCTCGGCCCACAGCTCCTTGGCCTTGGACTCGTTGAAATCCAGCACCTCGGCACCCTTGAGCGAGTCGCTCCAGCCGTCGATCACCGGCGAGGTGAAGTCGCTGGCGGGAGTGCGGGTGCCCTGGAAGATCACCTTGGTGATCTCGTCGCGGTTGATGGCCATCGACAGCGCCTGACGCCGCAGCTGGCCCTCTTCGCCACTGAAGTGCTCGAGGCTCTCCGGGATGGTGAACGACTGGAAGATGGCCGCCGGCTGGTTGACCGCGCGGTCGCCCAGGTCGGACTCGTAGGTGCCGAACGCGGAGTCCGGGATCGCGTCGAGCACGTCGAGCTCGCCACCGAGGAGGTCGTTGTACGCCGCGTCCTGCGTGGCGTAGAAGACGATGTTCAGACCGCCGTTCGCCGTCTTGCGCGGGCCGTCGTAGTCGGGGTTGACCACCAGGTCGATGCCGACCTCGTGCTTCCACGCGCCGTCGCCGTCGAGCATGTACGGACCGTTGCCGATCGGGTTCTCACCGAACGCCTTCAGGTCATCCCACGCCACGTCGGGCAGCGGGAAGTACGCCGAGTAGCCCAGGCGCTGCGCAAAGTCGGAGGCCGGCTTGTTGAGCGCGATCGTGAAGGTGTAGTCGTCGACCTGCTTCAGACCGGTCAGCTCGGAGTCCTCGTCGTAGCTGAAGCCCTCGATGTCCTCGAAGAAGTAGCTGGAGAGCTGCTTGTTCGAGGCGAGTGCGCCGTAGTTCCACGCCTTGATGAAGTTGTCGGCGGTGACCTCCTCGCCGTTGGTGAACTTCAGCCCCTTGCGGATCTTGACGGTGAGGTGCTGCGGGTCGTCGACGCTGATGTCCTCGGCCACGTCGTTGTACACCGAGCCGTCGGCCGCGTAGCCGATCAGGCCCGCGAAGATCGAATCGAGGATCTTGCCGCCCCCGACCTCGTTCGTGTTGGTCGGGATCAGCGGGTTCTGCGGTTCAGAGCCGTTGACCTTGATGATCGCGCTGGCGTCGACGTCGGAGCCGCCGCCGCCCTTCTCGGGCTTGTCGCCCGAACTCGCGCAGCCGGCGAGCGCGAGTGCGCTCACGGCGAGCAGCGCGACGCCCGCAAGGGTGATCTTGTTGTGCTTCACTGTGTCCTCCTGTGGACCGGGTCAAGCGCGCGCTCCGCTTCGAGCGCGCTCAGGTTCGATGGTACGTCGGTTGCCACGGCAACGTGCGTCATGGGTGCAAGTGTTATCCCCTCTTAACCGAATCCCCGTGCTGGTCAGGCGAACGCCTCCACCGGGGGGCAGGCGCACACCAGATTGCGGTCACCGTAGGCCTGATCGATGCGGCGCACCGGCGGCCAGTACTTCGTGGCCACCAGGGCGCGGACGGGGTACGCGGCCTCCTCGCGGGTGTACGCGTGCGTCCACCCCCCCGAGATCAGCGATTCCGCCGTGTGCGGCGCGTTCACCAGCGGGTTGTCGTCCGCGGGCCAGCGACCGGCTGCCACGGCATCCGCCTCGGCCTTGATCATGATCATGGCCTCGACGAACCGCTCCAGCTCGTCCAGGTCCTCGGACTCGGTCGGCTCGACCATCAGCGTGCCCGGCACCGGGAACGACATGGTCGGCGCGTGGAATCCGAAGTCGATCAGGCGCTTGGCGACGTCGTCGACCGTGATGCCCGTGGACTCCTTGAGCGGACGCAGATCCAGGATGCACTCGTGCGCGACGCGCCCCTGCTCGCCCGTGTAGAGCACCGGGTAGTGGTCCGCCAGGCGTGCGGCGACGTAGTTCGCCGACAGCACGGCAGCCGCGGTGGCGTCGCGCAATCCCTCGGCGCCCATCATGCGCACGTACGCCCACGAGATCGGCAGCACGCCGGCGGAACCGTAGGGCGCACCGGAGACCGGGCCGCCCTCGAACACGTGGCCGCCCGCGTGCACGTCCCTCTGCGCCTGCGGATGCCCGGGCAGGTGCGGCGCGAGGTGCGCCTTCGCCGCCACCGGGCCGATGCCGGGACCGCCGCCGCCGTGCGGGATGGCGAACGTCTTGTGCAGGTTGAGGTGCGAGACGTCGCCGCCCAGGTCGCCGAAGCGCGCGTAGCCGAGCAGCGCGTTGAGGTTCGCGCCGTCGACGTATACCTGACCGCCCGCGTCGTGCACGGCGGAGGTGATCTGGACCACCTGCTCCTCGTACACGCCGTGCGTGGACGGATAGGTGATCATCAGCGCCGCGAGGCTCTCGGCGTGCTTCTCGATCTTGGCGCGCAGGTCGTCGAGGTCGACGTTGCCGAGCTCGTCAGTCGCCACGACGACGACCTTCATGCCTGCCAGCACGGCGGATGCCGCGTTGGTGCCGTGTGCCGAGGACGGGATCAGGCACACGTCCCGCTCCGTCTCGCCATTCGCGTGGTGGTAGCCGCGGATCGCGAGGAGCCCCGCCAGCTCACCCTGCGATCCGGCGTTCGGCTGCAGCGAGACAGCATCGTAGCCCGTCACCTCGGCCAGCCAGGCCTCCAGCTGGTCGATCATGGCCAGCGACCCCTCGACATCCTCCGCCGGGGCGAACGGATGCAGCTGGGCGAACTCCGGCCAGCTGATGGCCGCCATCTCAGTGGCGGCGTTGAGCTTCATCGTGCACGAGCCCAGCGGGATCATTCCCCGGTCGAGCGCGTAGTCGCGGTCGGCGAGCCGCTTGAGGTAGCGCATCATGGCCGTCTCGGAATGATGCACGTGGAAGACCGGATGCGTGAGGTACTCGTCCTCCCGCAGCAGGCCGGTCGGCAGCGCCCCGGTGGACCCGCCGTCGACGCGCCCGAAGACGCGCTCCTCCTTGCCGCCGAACAGCACCGCGACGCGGTGCAGGTCGGTGACCGTGGTGGTCTCGTCCACGGCGACGCCGACGGTGTCGGCATCCACCAGCCGCAGCAGGATGCCGGCTCGATGGGCCTTCTCGACCAGCGCGGCCGCGCCGCCCGCCACTCGCACGTTCAGGGTGTCGAAGAACGCGTCGTGCACGACCTCCGCACCGGCCTCGACCAGCCAGTCGCGCAGCAGCGCCGCGTTCGAGGCCACCTCGCGACCGATCGCGCGCAGACCGTCCGGTCCGTGGTACACCGCGTACATCGACGCCATCACCGCCAGCAGCACCTGGGCGGTGCAGATGTTCGAGGTGGCCTTCTCGCGGCGGATGTGCTGCTCGCGGGTCTGCAGCGACAGCCGGTACGCGGGGTAGCCCACTGCATCCTGCGAGACCCCGACCAGGCGGCCAGGCAGCTGACGCTCCAGCCCCGCGCGCACGGCCATGTAGCCCGCGTGCGGACCGCCGAAGCCCATGGGCACGCCGAAGCGCTGCGTGGTGCCCACCGCGACGTCGGCGCCCATCACGCCCGGCGAGCGCAGCAGGGTGAGAGCGAGCAGGTCGGCGGCGACCAGGGCGATGCCGCCGGCGAGGTGGGCCGCCTCGATCACGGCGGTCGGGTCCCACACCCGCCCGGATGCACCGGGGTACTGCACGAACACGCCGAACAGCTCGGCGGGCAGCTCCTCGCCGCCCGCGAGGTCGCGCTCGACGAGCTCGATGCCCACGGCCTCCGCCCGCGTGCGCAGCAGCGCCCTGGTCTGGGGCAGCGCATCGGCGTCGACGACGAACACCGGGGTCTTCGCCTTCGAGGCGCGCCGCGCCAGCAGCATCCCCTCGGCGACGGCCGTCGACTCGTCGAGCATCGACGCGTTGGCCGTGGTGAGCCCGGTGAGGTCGGTGACCATGGTCTGGAAGTTGATCAGCGCCTCCAGGCGCCCCTGCGAGATCTCCGGCTGGTAGGGCGTGTACGCCGTGTACCAGGACGGGTTCTCGAGCACGTTGCGCTGGATCACGCTCGGGGTGAACGTGCCGTAGTAGCCCAGGCCGATCATGGCCCGGTTCACGGTGTTGCGGTTGGCCAGGGCGCGCAGCTCGGCGAGCGCCTCGGCCTCGGATGCCGCGGCGGGGATGACCGATGTGGATGCAGGGGACAAGATCGACGCCGGCACGGCCTGGCGCATCAGCGCCTCGACCGGCTCCTCGCCCTCCACGCCGAGCGCGCGCAGCATGTCCCGCTGCGCGTCGGCCGTCGTCCCGATGTGGCGGTCGGCGAATGAGGTCACTCTCACGCCTCCGTGATCGCGACGTAGCCGTCGCGGTCGAGCAGGCCGTCGAGCGCACCGTCCGCGACCCCGACCTTGATCAGCCAGGCGTCCTCGAACGGCGACGAGTTCAGCAGCGCCGGGTCATCGACCACGGCGTCGTTGATCTCCACCACGGTGCCGGCGACCGGCGCGTAGAGCTCCGAGACCGACTTGGTCGACTCCGCCTCGCCGAACACGTCACCGCGGCTCAGCTCGGTGCCGACCTCGGGCAGCTCGACGAAGACGATGTCACCGAGCGCGTCGGCAGCGAAGTCGGTGATCCCGATGGTCGCGAGCTGGGTCGCTGAGCCCGTCGAAGAGTCGAGCGCCACCCACTCGTGCTCTTCGCTGTACTTGAGGGCGTTCAGATCGGTCATTTCTTCCTCCGGTAGAAAGGCAGGGCGGTCACGGTCGCGGGGATCCTGGTCCCGCGCACATCAAGGAATACTGCGGTTCCCTCCTCGGCGGAAGAGGGATCGATGAAGGCCATCGCGATGGGATGCCCGAGCGTCGGGCTCAGCGCACCGCTGGTGATCTCGCCGATCGCGGCGCCATCGGCATCCACCACGGCGTAGCCCGCGCGACCGGCGCGGCGGCCGTCGGCGGTCAGGCCGACGAGCACGCGGGAGCCGCCGGCCGGGTTGACCGCATCCTTGCCGACGAAGCGCTCCTTGTCGGCGACCACGACCCGTCCGAGCCCCGCCTGCGCCGGCTTGATCTCGCGGCTCAGCTCGTGGCCGTACAGCGGCATGCCCGCCTCCAGCCGCAGCGTGTCGCGCGCGGCGAGACCGGCCAGGACCAGACCATGCGGCGCGCCGGCGGCGAGCACGGCATCCCACAGCGACT
The DNA here is from genome assembly GCF_031844385.1 of Microbacterium sp. ARD32. Lineage (NCBI taxonomy): Bacteria > Bacillati > Actinomycetota > Actinomycetes > Micrococcales > Microbacteriaceae > Microbacterium > Microbacterium sp. ARD32. The sequence continues at coordinate 731,005 of NZ_JAUZVD010000001.1, read as the reverse complement.
CGGCGTCATCGGCGGCGACCAGCAGCTCGAAGCCGTCCTCGCCGGTGTACCCGGTGCGCGCCAGCAGCAGCGGTCGGCCGTTCCAGGTGGCGCCCGCCCACGAGTAGTACTTCTGCTCGCCCCACGGGATCGAGACATCGTCGATGCCGTCGACCGCGGTGAGGATCTGCTCGGCGGCAGGGCCCTGCACGGCGATGAGCGCGTAGTCATCCGAGACATCGGCGACGTCGACCTGCCGCCCCGCTGTGCGGGCGCGCAGCGCCTCGCGCACAGCGTCCCGGTTGCCGGCGTTGGAGATGATGAGGAAGTCGTCGTCGGCCAGCCGGTAGACGATGACGTCGTCGACGATGCCGCCGTCCTCGGCGAGCAGCAGGGAGTACTTCGCCCGGCCCACCGCCATCGCCGACAGACGACCGGCGAGCGCGTAGTCGAGGTAGGAGGCGGCGTCGGCCCCGCGCACCGTGAACTCGGCCATGTGCGAGATGTCGAACACGCCCGCGGCCTGGCGCACCGCGTGATGCTCGGCCAGATCGGACGTGTAGCGCACCGGCATCTGCCAGCCGCCGAAGTCGGTGAATGAGGCGCCGAGCGCCTCGTGGCGCGCACGGAGTGGGGTGTAGCGCGGCTGCGCCGCGGAATCGGTCGGGGGCGTTTCGGTCACGGAGTTCTCCCGGTCAGGATCGGGCCGGACGCCATCATCGGCGTCCGCGGAACTCCCCCTCTGTCATCGGGCCTGAGAGCTTCGCCCTGTCTCGAGAACGAGGGGGCTTTCACCGTCGGCGGAGATCGCAGCGGGTGGACCGCGTCGCTCGATCTCGCTTTTCAGAGCGGCCGGACCAGCACGGTATGGATACCTGAGAGATTGGCGGGGAGGCTTGCTCCTTCGGTGCCCGGCTGCGATCACCGGACTCTCCCGCACAGGTCGTTCGGCCTGTGTTAAGTTGTGGCACTGCATCCGACAGCATACCGGCTGGGCCGGGATTCCGGATGCTCGGATCGCGTCCTTCTCGTCCTTCTCAGTCCTTCTCAGCCCTTCACCGCGCCGGAGACCAGGCCGCTGGTCATGCGCCCCTGCACGATCACGAAGAACACGATCACGGGGATGGCGACGATGGTCGATGCAGCCATGACCTGCCCCCAGTCGATCGCCTGGGTGGCGCTCTGCTGCACGAACCCTCGCAGCCACAGCGGCAGGGTGCGGTTGTTCTCCATGATCACGAGCGCGACGGTGAACTCGTTCCAGCACTGCAGGAACGCGAAGACCCCTGTGGCAACCAGGCCGGGAGCCAGCAGCGGGAAGGTGATGCGCATGAACGCCTGTGTGCGGCTGAGCCCGTCGATCATGCCGGCCTCCTCGAGCTCCACCGGCACGCCGGCGACGAATCCGCGCAGCATCCAGATGGTGAACGGCACGACGGCGGCGACGTACAGGATGCTCAGACCCAGCACGTTGCTGAGCAGTCCGAGTGCCGACATCATCTTGTACTGCGCGATGAACAGCCCCTCGGCCGGCAGCATCTGGATGAGCAGGATCGTCACGATGAAGCTCACCCGGCCGCGGAAGCGGAACCGGCTGATGGCGACCGAGGCGAGGAAGGCGAACACCAGGCACACCGCGACCGACAGCAGCGTCACGCTCACGCTCACGCCGAGCGCGGCGAAGAACTGCGGAGTGAGCACGCGCCCGAAGTTCTCCAGCGATCCGCCGATCGGCAGGAAGGTCGGGGTCGCGGACTCGAGGGTCGCAGCGGAGAGCATCGACGAGTTGACCATCCAGTACACGGGGAACGCCCACATGACCGTGAGGATGATCGCCAGGATGCTGAACAGCCACGTGCTCGGACGGAACCGGCGGCGGGTGCGGGATGCCGTTGTCACTGGGCCTCCTCCTTGATGAGGCTGCGCACGTAGAACCAGCTCAGCGCGATGGTGATGGCGAGCACGACGATCGACATCGCCGCTCCCCCGCCGAAGTCCATGCCGGCCACGCCGGTCTTGTAGATGTAGGTGCCGAGCAGGTCGTAATCGGTCGCCTTCGGCCCGGCATCCTGCAGCAGGGTGATCTGAGCGAACACCCGCAGATCCCAGATCAGGTTCAGCAGCAGCACGATCGCGATGACGGGCTTGAGCACCGGATACATGATGTGCTGGAAGCGGTGCCAGGCACCGGCGCCGTCCAGCTGCGCCGCCTCGAGCACCTCGCCGGAGACCTGAGTCAGCCCCGCGTAGGCCGAGAAGGCGACGAACGGCACCGACATCCAGGTGATGATCACGCCGGCGACGAAGAAGAACAGGATCGGAGTGGTGCCGATCCAGTTGAAGTTCCCGATGTCGACACCCGGGATCAGGTTGATCAGGTAGTTGATCACGCCTCGACGTCGGTCGAACAGCCAGATCCACACCGTCATCGCCGCGATCACCGGCATCGCCCAGGCCAGCAGGAGCGCCAGCTGCAGGATGAGGCGGAGCACCGCCGGGATCCGGGTCATCAGCAGGGCGATCAGCACGCCGATGATCACCGTGATGAACGCGGTGACGATGCAGAACAGCACCGATCGGACGGTGACCTCCCAGAAGGCGGGGTTCTGCGCGATGGCGATGTAGTTGTCGAACCAGATGAAGTCGGGCGCCCTCCCACCCAGCTGCTGCATGGCACCGTACTTCTGGAACGAGGTGACGATCTGCCAGCCGATCGGGTACCCCATGCCGAGCAGCAGCACGAGCGAGGCCCCCGTGATCAGGGCGTAGGGCGCCCACCCGCGGCGTCGGGCGGGGGCTGCGATCCGCTCGGGTGCGGATCGCGTCGGCGGCCGCGTCTGGGCGCGGGCTGCGGTGGTGGTCATTCTGCTCACTTGCCGGTCGGGTGCTGCGGAGATCGGGGTGCGGGGGCCGAGCCGTGCGCCCGGCCCCCGCTCGGCGGGTCAGCCGTTGATGATGGGATCGATCTTGGCGTCGTACTCCTTCGCGAGTGCGGCGACGTCACCGCCGTCGGCGATCTTGCCGAAGAACTCCTCGAGGATCTTCTGCCCCTCCACGGCCGCCCAGCCGGGCGCGGCGGGGGTCAGCTTGGAGTCCAGCGCCGAGTCGATGAGCGCCTTCGCGAACTGGTCGTCGCCGAGCGAGCTGACGAAGTCGGTGTTCGCCGGGCCCAGACCGTTCTCGCCGAGCATCTGCTGGTACTCATCCGAGAAGATGATGCGCAGCAGCTCCTTGGCGCCTTCCTTCTTGGTGCTCTTCGCGGAGATCGCGATGTTCGACCCGCCGGCGAACACGGGCGCGACGGAACCGGCCTCGACGCCCGGAAGCGGGAACACGCCGAAGTTGGCGTCGTTCCACTCGCGGACCTCCTTGCCGTCCTTGTCGCCCTTGTAGTCGCCCACCGACCAGTGCGCCCAGCCGGGGGCGATCATGGTGGCGGTCGTGGGCGCAGCGCCGTTCTTGTCGTTGTTGATGTTGACCCACGGCGTCGAGTCGTCCTCGGTGACCGGTGCGTTCGACGCGCTCTGGAACAGCTCCTGGAACTGCTCGAGGCCGGCGACCGTCTTGTCGGAGGACAGCGTGGAGACCCACTTGTCGCCGTCCTTCTTCGCCAGATCGCCGCCGTTGGCGAAGACCCACGAGACGGCGTTGCGCCAGTCCTGGCCGCCGATGTAGAACCCGGACTGGTCGCCCGTCCTCAGCTTGGCCACGTCCTCGTTGAACTCGGCGAGGGTGGTCGGCACCGACAGGCCCGCGGCGTCCCAGATGTCCTTGCGGTAGGTGATGTAACGCGATCCGAAGTAGTACGGCAGCGCGTACTGCTTGCCGTCCACCGTGCCCACGTCGACGAAGGACCGCAGCAGCTTGTCTCCGCCGAGATCGTCGTAGATGGGCGAGAGGTCGGCGAAGGCGCCTGCGGTGGTGAAGGTCGGCGACCAGGTGTTGCCGATCTCGGTCACGTCGGGGGTGTTCTTCGCGTCGGGCAGCTGGTTGGTCAGCTTGGTGAGAGCGTCACCCCAGTCCTGCTGCTTGATGGTCAGCGTGCCGCCGGTGGCGGCCTTGTACTCCTCGATGAGGTACTCGCGCAGCGCGTCGGGGGTGTCCCCGCCCATCACCCAGAAGGTGATGTTCTGATCCTTCGCGCCTTCGGCGTCGAAGCCGGTGGCGTCGGTGTCACCTGTTCCCGCGCCGTTGCCGGAGCAGCCGGTCAGGGCGAGGGCGAGTGCCGAGGCACCGGCCAGTGCGGAGAGCGCGATGCCGCGCCTGCCGAAACGGTTCATTGCTGTGTTTCCTCTCGGTGCTTCACTGCAGGAGGGCTGGCCGGTCACGGCCATCCCGTTCGGGATTTGTTAGGATAGTAGCCTAATTAACCTAATGCAATCAACGGTTCGCGCGAAATCCGTGAAGATCGCCTACTAGGCGCTCTGCTCTAGGCTCATGATGTGACCGGCACGACAGGCGAGAACGACGCGATCCGCGTCGCGGTGTCGGCCGTCATCTTCTCGCTGCGCACCGCCGCCGAGGGCGACCGGCTCATGCTGCCGCTGGTGCGGCGCACCCGCGACCCGCATCGGGGCGCGTGGGCGCTGCCCGGCGGGTGGCTGGATCCGGCGGAGGATCTGGATGCCGCGGCATCCCGCACCCTCGCCGAGACCACCGGGCTGAAGCCCAGCTATCTCGAGCAGCTCTACACGTTCGGCGACCTCGGCCGATCCCCCACCCGGGCCATCTCGATCGTGTACTGGGCGCTGCTGCGCTCCGACCTCGTCGACGCGCAGCGCGCGGCCGTGGGGGCGCCGGAGAACGTCGAGTGGTTCGACGTCGACGCACTGCCCGCCCTGGCCTTCGATCACAACCGGATCGCGGACTGCGCCCTGGACCGGCTGCGCAACAAGGTGGCCTACAGCCGCATCGCGGCCGGGCTGCTGCCCGACGAGTTCACCCTCACGGAACTGCGCGAGGTGTACGAGACCGTGCTGGGGCGCCGATTGGACCCGTCGAACTTCCGTCGCCTGCTCGAGGGCTCCGACGAACTGGTCCCGACCGAGTCGTTCCGCACGGGCAAGCATCGGCCCGCGCGGCTGTACCGGTACCACGCCGAAGCCTGAGCCCCGCATCCACCCCGCGTCCCGCCCCGGCCCGCACGCGCGCGCACGGATGTCGGACGAGAACACGGATGTCGGACAGAATCGGCCTTTTCGTCCGACATCTGTGATCTGAGCCGACATCCGTGCACGAACGTCGCCGGATTGCACTTCTGGTCAGATCGACATAATCTGGTCCCGCCCAGTAAGTGTCGAAGTGACCAGAAGGCGGCGGCCGATGTCCACCCTGTCCCTCACCCCGGTAGACCCCTCGGTCGACCACGCCCTGCAGGCGATCGTCGCCGGGGAGTCGACGGAATCCACCTGCACCACCGACCTCGCCGCGGGCCCCTGGGACTTCGACACCCGCCCCGGCTACGGCCCGGGCTCGTCGATGGGCGACGTCATCCCGACCGGAGCGCCCCGCCAGGGCGAGCTGCCCTCGGAGTACCGCGAGGCCCCCGAGGACGAACTGCACGAGCGCATCCGCGCCGCCAGGCAGGCGCTGGGCGAACGGGTGGTCGTGCTCGGGCACTTCTATCAGCGCGAGGAGGTCGTGCGGCACGCCGACTACGTGGGCGATTCCTTCCAGCTCGCGAACGCCGCACTGGAGCATCCCGATGCCGAGGCGATCGTGTTCTGCGGCGTGCACTTCATGGCCGAGACCGCTGATCTGCTCTCCGGGCCCGAGCAGTCGGTGATCCTGCCGAACCTCGCCGCCGGCTGCTCGATGGCGGACATGGCCGACATCGACCAGGTGGAGGACTGCTGGGAGCAGCTGGCCGACGTCTACGGCCCGCTCGACGAAGCGGATGCCGAGGGTCGCGTGCCGGTGATCCCGGTGACGTACATGAACTCGTCCGCCGCGATCAAGGGGTTCGTCGGGCGTCACGGCGGCATCGTGTGCACCTCGTCGAACGCGCGCACCGTGCTGGAGTGGGCGTTCGCGCGCGGTCGCCGCGTGCTGTTCTTCCCCGACCAGCACCTGGGGCGCAACACCGCCAAGGCCATGGGCGTGCCGCTGGAGCAGATGCCGATGTGGAACCCGCGCCGTGCGCTCGGTGGGTCGAGCATCGCCGAGCTGCAGGACGCCCGCGTGATCCTGTGGCACGGCTTCTGCTCGGTGCACCGACGGTTCAGCGTCGACCAGATCGAGAAGGCGCGCGCCGAGCATCCGGGCGTGCGCGTGATCGTGCATCCGGAGTGCCCGATGGAGGTCGTGGACGCCGCCGACGAAGCCGGTTCCACCGACTACATCCGCAAGGCGATCGCCGCGGCGACCGAGCCCACGACCTTCGCGATCGGCACCGAGATCAACCTGGTGCGGCGGCTGGCGGCGCAGCATCCGCAGCACCGGATCTTCTGCCTCGACCCGGTGGTCTGCCCGTGCTCGACGATGTACCGCATCCACCCCGGCTACCTCGCCTGGGTGCTGGAGGAGCTGGTCGCCGGACGGGTGCAGAACCGCATACGCGTCGCGGACGAGGTCGCAGCACCGGCGCGCCTCGCCCTGGAGCGGATGCTGGCGGCGAAGCCGCGATGAAGGTGCTGATCGCGGGCTCCGGCATCGCCGGACTGACGACGGCGCTGCGCGCGGACGCCCTCGGCCACGACGTCGAGCTGATCGTGAAGGGCGAGCTCGGCGGGGGCAGCACGGCGCACGCGCAGGGCGGCATCGCGGGCGCGTACGGGGCGGGCGACTCCCCCGCACTGCACGCACTGGACACGATGCACGCCGGCGACGGACACGGTGGTCCACTCGCGATCGCGACGCTGGTGGACGGTGCCGCCGCTGCTCTCGACGCACTCGTGTCAGCCGGGGTCGCCTTCGACCGGGCCGCGGACGGATCCATCGCCCGCGGACTCGAAGCCGCGCACAGCCGGCCGCGCATCGCGCACGCCGGCGGCGACGCCACAGGGCGTGCGATCTCGCACGCCCTGGTCGCGCGGCTGCGTGCGAGCGAGGTGAGGGTGCGGGAGCGCGCGTTCGCGGCCGACCTGCTGATCGACGAGGGCCGGGTGCGCGGCATCCGCCTGGTGAGTGGCTCCGAGATCGAGGCGGATGCCGTCGTGCTGGCCACCGGAGGGGCGGGCCGGCTGTTCGCTCACACGACGAATCCGCCGGAGACGACGGGCGACGGCATCGCCATGGCGCTGCGCGCCGGCGCCGCGGTCGCCGATCTCGAGTTCATGCAGTTCCACCCCACCGTGCTGGCCGTGGGCACGCCGTTCCTCATCTCCGAGGCGGTGCGCGGTGCGGGGGCAGTGCTGCGGGACGCCGGCGGCCGGCGCTTCATGGTCGACGAGCATCCGGACGCCGAGCTCGCGCCCCGCGACATCGTGGCCAGGGCGGTGGCACGGCGCGCCGACGAGCAGGGCTCGCCCGTGGTGCTGGATGCCACGATCCTGGGCGCGCCGGAGCTCGCGCACCGCTTCCCCACCATCGATGCCGAGCTGCGCCGGCGCGGCCTGGACTGGTCCCGGCAGCCGGTACCGGTCTCACCCGCCGCGCACTACCTGATGGGCGGCGTGGTCACCGACGTCGACGGCCGCGCCTCGCTGCCCGGGCTCTGGGCGGTCGGCGAGACCGCCCGCACCGGCGTGCACGGCGCGAATCGACTGGCATCCAACTCGCTGCTCGAGGGCGCCGTCTTCGGCGCCCGTCTCGCGGAGGCGCTGGAGGCGCCGCGCGCTTTCGAGTCGCTCACGTTGCTCGGTTCTGCCTCGAGATGCAGCAATTCGAGCGATTCGAAGAAGGCTGGGAGATTCTCGCGGCACGCGCTGCAGCAGCTGATGTGGGAGCGGGTCGGTCTGCTGCGCGATGACGAGGGGCTGACGGATGCTGTCCGCACCCTGCACGCGTGGGAGGCGCCCTCGCCGCGCACGTCGGCCGAGCAGGAGGACGCGAACCTGCTCGTGGTGGCGCGGGCCATGGCATCCGCCGCCCTCGAGCGCACCGAGTCGCTCGGCGCGCACTTCCGCCTCTCCCCCGCCCTGATCGGAGCCGCATGATCACCCGCGCCACCCTGCACCGCACCGTCGCGGCCGCGCTCGAGGAGGACGCCCCGTGGGGTGATATCACCAGTCAGGCGCTGCTGCCCGAAGACGCCCGGGCCACGGCCGATCTGATCGCCCGCGAACCCGGGGTGTTCAGCGGCGGTGACGTGTTCGCCGCGGCGTTCGCGCTCACCGATCCCGCGATCCGGGTGGATCTGCATCTCGCCGACGGAGACCGGTTCGAGTCCGGCGACGCGCTGGCATCGGTCTCGGGCCCGGCGCGCGGCATCCTGACGGCGGAACGCGTCGCGCTCAACTTCACCCAGCGGATGAGCGGGATCGCCACCCTCACGGCGGCCTACGCGGACGCCGTCGAGGGCACCGGCGTGCGCATCGCCGACACGCGGAAGACCACTCCGGGGCTGCGCGATTTCGAGCGCCACGCGGTGCTCAGCGGCGGCGGCTCCAACCACCGGCGCACGCTGTCGGATGCCGTGATGGCCAAGGACAACCATCTCGAAGTGCTGCGCCAGGGCGGTCAGGACCTGGCGACCGCCCTGCGCGAGGCACTTGCGCGGCTGCCGCACACCACGCATGTCGTCGTGGAGGTCGACCGCCTCGACCAGCTCACCGCCGTGCTCGACGGCGGCGCCGACACCGTGCTGCTCGACAACTTCTCGCTGGAGGACCTGCGCACCGCCGTGGCCCTGATGGCCGGTCGTGCGACGGCCGAGGCTTCGGGCGGGGTGACACTGGAGAGCGTGCGCGCGATCGCCGAGACCGGCGTGCAGGTGATCTCGGTGGGCGCCCTGACGCATTCCGCCCGTGCGCTGGATCTGGGTCTCGACGTGCGGATCGGCTGACGTGCTGTACCTCGACCACGCTGCGACTTCGCCGGTTCGTCCAGAGGTGCTCGAGGCCATGCGGCCGTACCTGACCGACGTGTTCGGCAATCCTTCGAGCCATCACACCGCCGGAGGGGCAGCCGCACAGGCCCTCGAGCGCGCTCGCACCGCGGTCGCGACCGCGCTGGGCATGAGACCTGGCGATGTGATCTTCACCTCGGGCGGGACCGAGGCGAACAATCTGGCAGTCAAGGGCGTCGTGCTGGCCGCACTGCACGCCGATTCCGGCCGCCGTCAGCTGATCACAACGCCGATCGAGCACGAATCCGTGCTGGAGTCGGCCCGGTATCTGGAGCGGTTCCACGACGTGCAGCTGACGCGGCTTCCGGTCTCGCAGACGGGCGAGGTGCTGGCCGGCGATCTGGCTGCCGCCCTGCGCCCGCAGACCGCGCTGGTCTCGATCGCGCACGCCAACAACGAGATCGGCACGGTGCAGGACATCGGCGCGCTGGCTGCGGTCGCGGCTGCGGAGCGCGTGCCGCTGCATGTGGATGCCGTGCAGTCGGCCGGCTGGCTGGATCTGCGAGAACTGGGGCGGAATGCCGGTGTGTCCGCCGTCTCGATCGCCGGGCACAAGCTCGGCGCTCCGAAGGGCACCGGCGCGCTGGCGGTGCGCTCCCGCGTGCCGCTGGAGCCCCTGCTGCACGGCGGCGGGCAGGAGCGCGGCCGGCGCAGCGGCACCGAGAACGTGGCGGGCGCGGTGGCTCTCGCGACGGCTCTGGCCCTGAGCGAGGCGGAGCGCGAACGCGCGATCGTGGCCGTGGCGCACACGGCGCGGGAGTTCGCGAAGGGTGTGCTGGATGCTGTGCCGCAGGCGCGCCTGTCCGGACATCCCACGCACCGCCTGCCCGGCACCGTCGCGTTCACGTTCGCGGGCACCAGCGGCGAGGCGGTGCTGCTGGAGCTGGAGCGACGCGGAGTGATCAGCTCGAGCGGATCAGCGTGCGCGGCGGGATCCGATGAGCCGTCCCACGTGCTGCTTGCCTGCGGTGTGACACCCGAAGTCGCTCAGACGGCCGTGCGCTTCACCTTCGGCAGAGTGCCCCTGCCGGCGGGTGCCGCGGCACAGCTCGTCGCACTCGTCGCGGAATCCGTCGCCGCAGTCGCCGGGTGACGCAGCGACAGGACCGACGGCGGGAGGGGTCGGGGCACGGGCCCGTTCAGGTGGCGGACCCGACGCGATTCAGCAGTGCCTCCCGGTGCAGGCGTCGCGCCAGAACCTCCGCTCCCGCGAGCACCGGTGATTCGGTGAAGGCACCGAGCCGCACCGGCACGGAACGGATCGCCTGCGCGTCGACGGCGGTGCGGATCCGATCGGCGAGCTCCTCTCCGCCGACGATCGCGTAGGCGCCCGAGAGCGCCACCACGTCGGGGTCGAGCACGGCGATGAGCGAGCCGATCGCCTGGGCGTACCGTTCTGCGATCGCATCCAGGAAGAGCCCGTACTGCGCGGTGTCGGCGACCGCGGCCGCGATCATCTGCCGCGTTCTCCCGCTCAGCCCGAGCTTCTCGCCGAGCGCCGCCAGTGCCACACCGCCCGCCCAGCGCTGGAAGCCGCCCTCGCCGTCATCGGGGGTGCGCTCGGCGCGCGCGACGGGGAGGAACGCCATCTCCCCCGCGCTGCCGGTGGCACCGCGGTGGATGCGGCCGTTGATGATCGATGCCGCGCCGACCCCCGTGTCCGCCCAGAACAGCACCGAAGTCGCGGTGCCCGCCGTCACTCCCTCGGTGTGCTCGGCGAGCGCGACGAGGTTGACGTCGTTCTCGACGGCGACGACGGGCCCGAAGGCTTCGCGCAGTCGCGCACCCAGGCCCGGACGCTCCAGCCCCCCGACGCGGGGAACCATGTGCGCGCCGTGGCGCACATGGTCGGCGATCGCATCGTAGGCGCCGGAGAGACCCAGAACCAGGGTGTGCCCGAAGGTGGTCTCGGGCAGGCCTGCGACCACCTGATCGCGCAGTTCGCGGATCACCTCGACGATGTCACGTCCTCCGGGCTGCACCTGCGCCTCAGGCGTGTACTGTCCAGCGATCGTGACGCCGATGCCGTGCACCAGCTCGGGACCCACCTCGACCATGATCATCGAGCCGACGCGCGGATCCACCTCGAAGAGCGTGGGCGCGCGGCCCACCCCGCCGACACGGGTGCCGCTCTCGGTCACCAGGCCCAGCTCGGTGAGCCGGCGCAGGCTGTGTCCCACCGTGGGCTTGGAGATGCGCGTGCCCGCCCCGACCTCGGTCTTCGAGATCGGACCACGATCGAAGATCAGGTCCAGGGTGAGCCTGTCGTTGTGTGCGCGCAGCATGCCGGGCGTCCCGGCCTGCCGGGCGCCGGTCGCGGGGGTGTCGACGTGGATGGCTTCACGCTCCTGTCATCACGGCCGGTCGGGTGGCGGCGACACGCACGCGTCGCCGCGCACGTGATCCCCACCTGCCACAGTAGAACGGCCCGCGCCCGTGCGGTGACTCCACCGGCCGGATGCGGTCCTCCCGACAGCCGTCGACCCCTGCAGCGCTCAGTGGGCCGCATCCCACCAGTCCAGCACCCGTGTGCCGATCAGAGTGAGCCACTTCGACGGGCTGCCCTGCTCCACGTCGAGCTGGACCCAGACGGCGCCGCCCGGCACGTCGCCCTGCAGCCAGGTGCCGTCGGTCCGGCGCGCCGCGCGCACCATCTCCACGGCCTCGGCCAGCCGTTCATCCGGCGCCGTTCCCTCCAGCGCGGACGCCGCCCGGAAATGATCCAGTGCGGCCAGAGCGCTGTACTGCCAGCGACTGGGCGCGATGAAGTCCGCGACCCACGGGCCGACGATCTCGCCCGTGGAGAGCCTGCGTGTCAGCCGGCGCTCCAGCAGGTACTCCTCGCCGGCGTGCCGCGTATCGCGCAGCGACCGATCGCCGGTGAGCTCTTCGTACACCCGCATCTCGACCAGCGCGTTGAGCGTGGAATGGAACGACGAGCGATGCGAGTTGCCCTCCTCCGCCTCGCAGTTCCAGCCGCCGTCGGCGAGCCGGTGCGCGGGGAACCAGGCGACGAGTCCGGACACGTCCGCGCCCAGCCAGGCGCCCGTCGCGAGGGTGAACGCGTTGATGCACACATCGATCTCCCCGCCCCAGTACGGCAGATCGTCGTATTCCCACCGGCTGTTCTCGGCGAGCTTCTCCGCCGTTCCCGCCAGCGCGGCCGCAGGCAACCCCAGATCCCGAAGGTCCTTGAGCGCCCAGGTGGTGGCGATCCACGGCTGCGCGTCCTCGTCGCGCTCGATGATCCCGAGCCCGGAGTAGTCGCGGTCGCGCTCGGGGAAGTACGCGCCGCCCGCCCATTGCCCGTCCGGGTCCTGATGCGACAGGATGCTCGCGCCGAACCCCTCCGTCGCGATGCGGCTCCGCGTCGTCTCGTACACCCACTCGGGGGCTCTCACCAGGTCCCGTTCGACCTGCCACCGCAGCGCCGGATCGGAATCCAGCAGCCAGTCCGTCGTCTCTTGCGTCAGTGAAGACATGCGAGTGACGGTACTCCGTGCCGGCGACATCCGCCGCCCTCCCCCGTGCCGACCGCGGGGAGCCGCGGGAAAAGTAGGATCGTCTCGTGCATCCGCTCGTCACCGTCATCGTCCCGGGGCGCGATGTCGGCGTCTTCGCGGCCGCCGCCGTCGCCTCGCTGCGCGCGCAGAGCGAACCGCGCTGGCGCGCGCTGCTGATCGATGACGGATCGGTCGACGACACCCGCGCGGTGTTCGCGGCTGCCGCCGACTCCGATCCGCGCTTCGAGGTGCTTCACCACGTCGAGGCGCGCGGTCTGGGTGCCGCCCGCAATCTGGGCCTGGACCGCGTGGACACGCCCTTCGTCGGGTTCCTGGATGCCGACGACGAGCTGACCCCGCACGCACTCGCGCTCTGGCTGGGGACGCTCGAGGAGTCCGGCAGCGACTTCGTGGTCGGCGCCTACGTGCGCTCGCGTGCGGATGCCGACGGCACCTACCTGCCCGGCCGCGTGCAGCCGTGGGTGGCGCGCGCGACTTCGCCGCGCCGGCTGGGTGTGGCCCTGGCCGAGCATCCCGACGCCTCCGCCAACATCGTCGCGTGGTCGAAGCTGAGCCGCACGCCGATGTGGGACGGTCTGCGTTTTCCCGAGAACGTCGCCTACGAGGACCAGATCGTCGCGCAGCGGATGTACACGCAGGCCCGCGCTTTCGATGTCATCCCGGACATCGTCGTGCACTGGCGGCTGCGCGCCGACGGCACCTCGATCACCCAGGGGAAGGCCAGACTGCCCGTGCTGCACGACTACCTGACGGCGCTGCGCGGCGGCATCCGCGTGCTGCACGAGGCAGGGCAGCGCGCGGCCGTCGTCGCGCGCCTGAACCTGATCCTCGCGATGGACCTTCCCCCGCTGCGACGCATCGCCGCCGAGCATCCCGACCCCGCCTACGCCGCCGCGCTGGAGGGATTCGAGGCCGAGCTGCGCACCCTGCCCGAGTTCGCGGATGCCCGCCCCGACCCCGCTCTCGCCGCCGCCCTCGCCTGGTGAGCACGACAGGAGATCCGATGACCGCCTACCTCGACTCGCTCTTCTCGCTGCGCGGCCGCACCGCGCTGGTCACCGGCGGATCCTCGGGGATCGGCCGCGGCATCGCCACCGCCCTCGCGAAGGCGGGCGCCGCCACCGTGATCGCCGCGCGCGGGCGGGATCGCGTCGATCGCACGGTGCAGGAGCTGACGGATGCCGGATGCCGGGCCGCCGGCGTGATCGGAGATCTCAGCACCCGCGAGGGCATCCGGGCGCTCGCGGAGGCCGTGGCCGAGCCGTTCGGGGAGCCGGACATCCTGGTGCATTCGGCGGGCATCAACATCCGCCCGCCGATGACCGAGATCACGGATGCCGACTGGGACGCCACCCTCACCGTCAACACGCACGCGCCGTTCCTGCTGGGTCAGCGCTTCGCGCCGGGCATGGCCGAGCGCGGCTACGGCCGCATCATCCACATCAGCTCGCAGCAGGCGCATCGCGCCTTCGTCGCCAGCGGCATCTACGGCGTCTCCAAGGGCGCGGTAGAGTCGCTGATGCGCTCGGAGGCCGAGGCCTGGGGCGGCACCGGCGTCACGAGCAACACGCTGGTTCCCGGCTTCGTGCTCACGCCGCTGAACGCGCGGCTGCAGGACGATCCGTCGAAGGTCGCCGAGCTCGCGGCGCGCACCATGATCGGTCGCAACGGCCTGCCGGACGACTTCGCCGGGGCCGCCGTGTTCCTGGCCGGCGCCGGATCGGCCTATGTCACGGGCCACTCGCTGTTCGTGGACGGCGGCCTGTCCGCCCACTAGGAGCGCCCGGTCTCTGCTGTGCCGGTCAGCCGTGATCGCGGTATGGGCCGTCATCAAGAGGCGCGGCGTCCGGCGTCGGGATCGGCGAGGTGAGCGCCTGCACCGCGTCCGCCGCCGCCGAGTCGTGCGGTGCTTGGTCGGCGCGGCGCTCCGGCAGCGCGGGCGCGTCATCCAGCACGTTCGAGGCGGCCATCTGCTGCGCCGCCAGCTCTGCATAGAGACCGCCTGCGGCCAGCAGCTCGAAGTGCGTGCCCGACTCCACGATGCGGCCCGCTTCCACGACGTGGATCACGTCCGCACCCATCACCGTGGAGAGCCGATGGGCGATGGTGAGGACGGTGCGCCCTGCGGCGGCGTGATCGAGTGCCTGCTGGACGACGCGCTCCGAGACGGTGTCCAGAGCGCTGGTGGCCTCGTCCAGCAGCAGCACCGGCGGATCCTTCAGCAGCACCCGCGCAATCGCGATGCGCTGCTTCTCGCCGCCGGACAGCCGGTAGCCGCGCTCGCCCACCACCGTGTCGTAACCCTGCTCGAAGCCGGCGATGATGTGGTGGATGTTGGCGGCCGTGCACGCCGCGATGAGCTCCTGCTCGCTGGCGCCCGGCTTGGCGTACAGCAGGTTCTCGCGGATCGTCGCGTGGAACAGGTAGGTCTCCTGCGACACGATCCCGACGTCGTCAATGATCGACTCCTGCGTCAGCGTGCGCACGTCCGCACCGCCGAACAGCACTTCGCCGGATGACGCGGAGTACATCCGCGGCGCCAGATACAGGATCGTGGTCTTGCCCGCGCCCGATGGGCCGACGAACGCGACCTGCTGCCCCGGCTCGGCGATGAAAGACACACCCTGCAGAGTCGCCCTGGCGTCCGCCGGGGCATCCGGGTAGCGGAACACCACGTCGCGGAACTCGACCCGTCCTCTGGGGCCGGGTGCCTGCGAGACGGGGATCGCGTCGGGTGCGTCCTGGATCTCGGGCACCATGTCGAGGTACTCGAAGATGCGGGCGAACAGCGCAGAGGAGGTCTGCAGGTCCAGCGCCACCCGCATGAGCCCCATCATGGGCATGAGCAGGCGCGCCTGCACCGTGGTGAACGCGACGATCGTCCCCGCCGTGATCGCCCCCGTGCCGCCTGCGACGAGATAGCCCGAGACCAGGTAGATCACCGCCGGCACGGAAGCCATCAGCACCTGCACCACGGCGAAGAATCCCTGGCCGCTCATCGCCTGGCGCACCTGCAGGCGCACCTGGTTGCGGTTCTCCTGCTGGTAGCGGGCGGATTCGGTGCGCTGCCTGTTGAAGGACTTCGACAGCAGGATGCCCGACACGCTCAGGGTCTCCTGCGTGATGGCGGTCAGCTCGGAAAGCGACTCCTGGGTCTGCCCGGCGATGCGGGCGCGCACCTGCCCGACCCGGCGCTGCACCAGCACGAGCAGCGGCATCAGCACCACGGCGATCAGCGTGAGCCGCCAGTCGATCAGGATCATCGCCACCAGCGACGCGATCACCGTGACCACGTTGCCGAGGATGCTGGTGATCGTGTTGGTGAGCACCCCCGAGACGCCGCCGACGTCGTTCTGCAGGCGCGACTGGATGACGCCGGTCTTGGTGCGGGTGAAGAACCCCAGCTCCATCGCCTGCAGGTGCTCGAACAGCCGCACGCGCAGGTCGCCGGTGACGCTGTTGCCCACCGTGGAGGTCAACCAGGTCTGCGCCACCCCGAGCCCCGCCGAGAGCAGGAACAACCCGATCATGGTCAGCACCAGCTGCAGCAGCAGCCCGAGCACGGGGCCGCCGCCGTCCACCGGGAAGAGCGCGTCGTCGAACACGCGCTGCACGATCAGCGGCGGGATCACGGCGACCGCCGCTCCCAGCACCACAAGGACCACCGTCAGCAGGATGCGCCCGCGATACGGCTGGAACAGGGCGATGACCCGCCTGCCGAGGCCGGCGATCCTCGGCGCCTCTGCATTCAGTCTCTTCTGAGCGGCTTCGTCCACACCGCGGAAGCCGCGTCCACCACCCCGAACGCCACCCATGCTCATCGCTTCAGGCTAGTGCGCGCCACCGACCTCGGCACGCGATCGGACGCATCCTGAAGCATCTCCCGCGACCCGGAATGAAACGTCGGCGGCAGCGGTTACGCTGTAACGCTGATCCATCGCATTCGCACAGATCCACACGCAGTTCGAGCCCTTGGGAGACTCATGACCACCGCCGACACCGGCACCACCCCCGTTCAGGGAGCGTCTTCCGGGATGATCCCCGCGAAGGACATGGCCGTCATCTGGGTGCTGCTGGCCGCCGCCTTCGTCGCGATCCTCAACGAGACGACGATGGGCATGGCGATCCCCCATCTGATCTCGGACCTGGGCATCACCCCGGTCGCCGCGCAGTGGGTGACCAGCGCGTTCATGCTCACCATGGCCGTGGTCATCCCGATCACCGGGTTCCTGCTGCGTCGGTTCACGACGCGGCAGATGTTCCTCAGCGCCATCACGCTGTTCTCGGTCGGAACGCTGCTGGCAGCGCTGGCGACCGGCTTCCCTATGCTGCTCGGCGCGCGCGTGGTGCAGGCATCCGGCACCGCGGTCATGATGCCGCTGCTGATGACGACGATCATGAATCTCGTCCCCGCCGCCTCCCGCGGGCGGATGATGGGCCGCGTCAGCGTCGTCATCTCGCTCGCCCCCGCCATCGGCCCGACGATGTCGGGCTTCCTGCTGGACCACTTCGGCTGGCGCGCGATCTTCGTGGTCGTGCTTCCGATCGCACTGGTCGCGATGCTGATCGGCTGGCGCTGGCTGACCAACGTCGGCGAGACCACGCACGCGCCGATCGACGCGCTCTCGATCGTGCTGTCGGCGTTCGGGTTCGGCGGGCTGGTGTTCGGGCTGAGCCAGATCGGCGGCCTGGGCAAGGGCGTCAGCTGGATGCCGATGATCGTTTCCCTCACGGTGGGCGTCGTGGGCCTGGCGGTGTTCCTGTGGCGTCAGGTGACACTGCAGAAGCAGGACGACGCGCTGCTGGATCTGCGCGTGTTCGCCTCGCGGGACTTCTCGCTGTCGATGGCGCAGATGTTCCTGCTGTCCCTGGCCTTCTTCGGCAGCATCACCGTGATCCCGCTGTTCCTGCAGGACGCCCTCGAGCTGCCCGCGCTGGATGCCGGTCTGGTCGTGCTGCCGGGCGCCCTGGCGATGGGACTGCTGGGGCCCGTCATCGGCCGCATCTACGACAGCCGCGGAACGCGCATCCTGCTCATCCCCGGCTCGATCCTCGCCGCTGCCATGCTCTGGCTCTTCACCACCCTGAACGTGGGGTCGCCGGTGTGGCTGGTGCTGGTGGCGCAGACGCTGCTGTCGGTCGGACTCGCCCTGTCTTTCACGCCGCTGTTCACCGCCGCGCTGGCATCGCTCACGCCCAAGTTCTACTCCTATGGCAGTGCGGTGCTGGGCACCATCCAGCAGGTGGCGGGTGCCGCGGGCATCGCCGTGATGATGGCCGTGTTCACCGCCGTCGCGAATTCCACAGGTGGCACCGAGGTGCCCGCCGCAGTCGCCGCGGGCACCCGAACCGCCGTCACGATCGGCGCCGTCATCGCCACGATCACGATCATCGGCGCCTTCCTGATCCGCAAGCCCGCGGACAACGACGAGGCACCGGCGCACGCCGGGCACTGATCACCGCCGCCTCTCACAGACACTGGCGCGGGCGTTCGTCTCCGTGCGGTAGTGTGCTGGACATGACCCGTTGGTTCGCGTATTTTCGGCCGGCTCTGGAGGAGCCGGCGCGAAGCTGACGCGCACCGACACCTTCAGAGCCGACAGGGCAGAGCATCCGCTCTGCCCTGTGCCGTTTCGGGGCGAAGCCCCGTGCCGTTTCGGCGGGCTCTGCACGGGGTCCGCCTTCGAGAGGACAGGACCCATGCCCACCAGCCAGACGACTGACCGCACCGCCGACGTGCATGTATCGGGCTTCGCCACGCTGCCCAGCCCGGCCGAGGTGATCGACCGGCTGCCCGTCGACGACGCGCTCTCCGCCACCGTGAGTCGTGCCCGCGACGACGTGCGCGCGGTCATGAACGGGCTGGACAGCCGTCTGCTCGTCATCGTCGGCCCGTGCTCGATCCACGACACGGATGCCGGCCTCGAGTACGCCCGGCTGCTGGCAGCCGAGGCGGAACGGCACGGCGACGATCTGCTGATCGTGATGCGCACTTACTTCGAGAAGCCGCGCACGACGGTCGGCTGGAAGGGCCTGATCAACGACCCCTGGCTGGACGGCAGTCACGACATCGAGACGGGCCTGCAGCTGGCGCGCGGCTTCCTGCGCGATGTGACAGCCCTGGGGCTGCCGTGCGCCACGGAGTTCCTCGAGCCGATCAGCCCGCAGTACACCGCCGATCTGATCGCGTGGGGCGCGATCGGGGCGCGCACGGCCGAGAGCCAGATCCACCGGCAGCTGGCGTCCGGCCTGTCCATGCCGATCGGATTCAAGAACGGCACCGACGGCGGACTGCAGGTCGCCCTGGATGCCGCGGCCGCGGCATCCGCTCCGCAGGCGTTCCTGGGCATCGGCGCCGACGGCCGCGCGAGCCTGGTGACCACGACGGGCAACCCTGACGTCTCGGTGATCCTCCGCGGCGGTGCGGACGGCCCCAACTACGACGCGGCTCACGTGGGTCTGGCCGCAGAACGGCTTGCGACGGCGGGACTGACGAGCCGGCTGATCGTGGATGCCAGCCACGGCAACAGCGGCAAGGACCACGTGCGCCAGGCGCAGGTCGCCGCCGAGCTGGCCGCGCAGATCGCCGACGACGGGCGTGCCGTCGCCGGCGTGATGCTGGAGAGCAACCTGATCGCGGGGGCGCAGAAGCACGACGTCGCGGCGGGGCCGAGCGGGCTGGTGCGCGGTCAGAGCATCACGGACGCGTGCATGGGCTGGGACGCCACGGCGGAGGCCCTGGAACTCCTCGCCCGGGCGAGCGCCCGCCGGGCGGCGTGACTCACCCGCTGCGTCTCAGCCGGCCGTCGCGCCGCCGCCGGTGGGCATCACGCAGTGATCGCCGGTGCACATCCCCGCCGTCGTCCCCTCCTGCAGCAGGCGCAGCGCGTGCGGAGCGCCCGTCTCGGCCGCGGCGGGGACGGGTGCGGTCGCGGGCGTCGCGGACAGCGGGTTCTCGGGCATCCCTCGATGGTACGCCTCGCAGGACCCTCGCGGGCCGCACGCGCCGCCGTCCCGGATCCAGGTGGCGATCGACCACGAGCGCCACCCTCTTCCGCGGGCCGCCGATCACGGCTACCGTTCCGCACATGGAAGCAGCCCAGCAGCGTCCCGGCGAGACTCCCGCAGAGCGGGCCGACCGCAACTGGAACGAGCTCATGCAGGAGCTGCGGGTCATGCAGACCGGCACGCAGATCCTCACCGGCTTCCTTCTGGCGGTCGCGTTCCAGCCGCGGTTCGCGGACCTGGATGCCGTGCAGCGCACGCTCTACATCTCGCTGGTGCTGCTCGCCGCGGCCGCGACGGTGCTGGCGCTGACCCCGGTCGGGCTGCATCGGATGCTGTTCCACCAGCACCGCAAGATCGAGCTGGTGCGCATGGCGGACCGGCTCGTGAAGGCGAACCTCGTGGTGATCGGCGCGGTGACCGTCGGGGTGGTGGCCCTGATCCTCGACGTCACGGTGAATCGACCGAGCGCGATCGTCGCGGCGTTCCTCGGAGTGATCGTGATCCTGCTGCTGTGGGTCGCCCTGCCTCGGCTGCTGCGCCGGCGCTACGACTGACCGCCGGATGCCGTCCGCCGGTCGTCGCCAAGCCGGCCCGGGCGGCATGGTACCGCTGCGATCGTCGCGAGATGTGAATGGCCTCCGAGTCCTCGCGCACGGGTTGCCCTCGGCCCGCTGTGTGCGGAATCGTGGCCCGGACACCGTACTGGACGGTGCGGTGCCCGCAACCGGAAGGAGAGCGACATGCTCACCCTGACCGAGAACGCAAACACGATCGCGGCGACCATCGTCGCCCAGCAGAGCACGACGCCGGATGCGGGACTGCGCATCCACACGTCGGGCACGGAGAAGGAGCCGCGGTTCTCGGTGACCGTCGCCCCGACTCCCGAACCCGGTGATGAGGTGATCGGCGACGAGGAGATCCGCGTGTTCCTCGAGCATGCGGCCGCCGAGGCGCTGACCGACAAGGTGCTCGACGCCACGGTCGACGAGCAGGGTGCGGTGTCGTTCAGCCTGCTTCCTCAGCCGGCCTGATCCCCGGCTTCGCGACGAGCCGCCGTCTCCCCTCGGGGCGGCGGCTCTTCGCATGCCCCGCGCGCCTGAACGCCCGGATTCAGCGCGTTCCTGAGCGCCGAGACGCCCACAGCACCTTCACCAGGCGCTGCAGCATCCCGATCAGCACCACGGCCCACACGAGCGCGGCGACCACCAGTGCGACCCCGCCCACGGCGCCGGCCGCAGGCAGCGCGTCGGCCTCGCCGAGCGACAGCGACGCCACGGCGAACATCCCCATCGGGAACACCATCGACCACAGCGTCGGCACGTAGCGCAACGGCACCCGATGCAGCGCGTGACGCCAGATGCCCGCGCCGACCAGCAGCGGGATCAACCACAGGCAGAACACCCAGAAGACGACCACGGTTGCCGCGATCAGCGGACGGACCGCGTCGACGAGCGGCGTGTGCTCCATCTGCACGATGCCGGCCCCGGCGACCACGGCGATCGCGAGCGCGCCCATGGCCACCCAGTACGCGGGGTCGAACTGCTGCGGCGTCACGCCGAAGTGCACCACCCGCAGCAGCACGAGCATGGCCATCGCCGCGTACAGGATCAGGCCGACGGCCCAGGCGAGCACCGCGAGCAGGCCGACGCCCTGCGCGAAGACGCTGTCCACCTGCGGGCGCAGCTGCGCCATGCCGATCGCCAGGGACTGGCTGGCCACCGCCCACACGAACCAGGTCCCGTTCGCGTGCCGCAGGATCGTCCGCCCGTCTCTGACCATCAGCACCTGCCATGGCAGCGCGTAGCCGAACACGAACCAGATCAGCGCGGCGAACAGGAAGAGCACGGCTGCAAGAGGGTGCGCGCCCTCCAGCGCCAGCCGCACTCCGAGCACGTCGCTGGCCGCGACGACGGTGAAGTACGCGAAGGCGACCTGCGGGTCGCGCAGGTCGGCGACCACCCGGGGCCAGTACGCGATCGCCCGCCACAGGTAGAGCGCCCACAGCGCCAGGTACAGGATGCCGGCGATCCACATCAGCACAGTGGACGGCGCCGTGATCCCGGCCGCCCGCAGCCCGATGGAGACGATGCCCGTGCCCATGACCGCGGCGAAGTATCCGGGAGAGAGCTCCGCGACCGCGTGACGGATCGGCGACAGCGGCGCCGCGTCGACCTGCGCCGTCCCGGTCATCGTCCGCTCCTGTCGTGGTGTCGGCGGCGGATGCCGCCCGTTCCAGTATCCCGTGCTGCTGCGGCGCTATCCGAGCAGGTCGCCGTCCAGGTAGAACCAGCGACTCGCCTCGCGCACGAACCGGGAGCGCTCGTGCAGGATGCCGAGCTCGCCGTCATCGTCCAGGTAGGTGGCGCGGAACTCGACGACACCGGCATCCGCTCCCTGGTCGACGACGTCGACGATCTGCAGGCCGCGCCAGCGCGGATTCTCGCTCAGGTCCAGCCGTTTGGGACGGGTGGACGGATGCCAGGTTCGCAGCAGCCACGCGGCGTCGGCCGCCTTGAAGGCGGCGAACCGCGAGCGCATCAGCGCTTCGGCGCTGCGGGGCTCCTCCTGGCCGGTCATGCGGTCAGTCCCAGTCCAGGTACTCCTCGATGATGTAGGCGGTCTCGATCGGGTGCGTCATCGGGAAGTGGTGGTCGGCCCCCGCGAGGGTCTTCACGCTCGCGCGCTCCGGTGCCGTGGCCTGCAGGCGATCGCCGTTCGCGGGCGGAGCGACCTGGTCGTCCGCGCCCTGGATGATCAGCACGGGCAGCGCCGGCGCGAGCGGGATGTCCTCCTCTTCGACGCCGAGCAGCAGCAGGCCGTTGGAACGCTCCTGGTGGGCATCGACCACCCGGCGAGCGAGGGTCCCTCCCGTGCCATGACCACCGATCCAGGCGTCCTCGAGCCCGACGTGGTCCATCACCGCGACCACGTCTTCGACGGCATCCGCACCGATCTGCACGACCCGGAATCCTGCCTCCTCGGCGAGGTAGTGCGCGATCACGCCGAGCGCCTCGCCGGTGCGCCCGATGCCGTGGATCAGCACCAGGCCGACGGGGCCCTCGCCCTCGTCGACGTACGGGACGGCACGGCCGTCGGGCTCGAAGATGCTGTTCTCTGCCACTGGATGCTCCTCGGAGGTGTGCGGGGCGTCGCGCGCCTCAACCACCCTACTTCGAGGTCGGTCGGCACAGCACGCCGAACGGCTGCGAGCTACTGCCCTGCGGCGTCCACGATCTCGCGCAGCGCCGCGATGTACGCGTCGAACGCCGCGCGACCCTCGGGGGTCAGCGTGTACCAGGTGCGCGGGCGGCGGCCCTCGTATCCCTTGGTGACCAGGATGTAGCCGGCCGCTTCCAGCGAGGCGAGGTGCTTGGAGAGCAGCGAGTCGCTGACCTCCAGCTCGTCTCGCAGCAGTCCGAAGTGCACGGCATCCGCTGCGCGCAGCGCTGCCATGATCGACAGGCGCACCGGCGAGTGGATGACGTCGTCGAGGCGCATGCGCGGGTGCGTCACGCGCGCCCCACCCGCCAGGCGAGGTGGAGGAACGGCAGGGCCGGCAGCAGCGCGATGAGCACGGCCCAGCCGGAGAATCCCGCGGGAAGCAGCAGCTTGATCAGCGCCAGCGCGGCGATGATGAGCCCGGCGCTGACATAGATCGTGACGTTGGCGGATGCCGCGGCGGCGGGCACGGTGCGCCCGCGCCAGGCCAACACGGCGAGGATCGCGCCGACGACCAGGATGCCCGGGATGAGCACCTCGGCCAGGCGATCCGGCCACGACGCGAAGGCGACGGTGAACGCGGCCAGGGCGAGTGCCATCACCAGTGCGCCGAAGACGTACCACCGCCGGTGCGAGCGGATGCGACGTGCGATCGCGTCCACGGTGCCGAGCGTCTCCGCCGCGGTCGCCGTCGTCGGGGCGCCGGGCCTGTCTGGTGTCGTCATGATGCCTCCTGTCGGTGAGAACCCGTCCGCGGCGGACGAGCTTGCACTTGCCAGTGAAGCATATACTTTCCGATCATTCAAGTAGTTGCCACACCGGCACCCTTTCGGTTCCGCTCGACCGCCAGGCGCACCAGTCGGCGCACGGCCTGTTCGTCGACCGACATCTGCTCCGAGAAGTCGATCGCCCGCACGGTGGCTCCGTCGAGCCGGGAGTTGAACAGCCCGTCGACGTCATCCAGTCGCGCCCCCTGGGGAAACGTCAGCCGCACCGCGCTCTTGAGCACGTCGGCCAGGCACACGTTCCCCTCGCACACCCAGGTGGCCACACCCTCGGGCTTGGAGGGCTTGCGCCACTTGATCTCCTCGACGATCCCGGCATCCGCTCCGATCACCGCCCGGCGCAGCGCGGCGAGGGTATCGCCCCGCCATCCGCCGGCCTTCGCGATGATCGCGTCGATCTCCTCCGCCGCACTGCTGTGGTCGCTGCTCATCCGTGCATCCTTCCTCTGCTGCTCGCTCTCAGGACAGACGCGCGCCGACGGCGTTCGCGCTCTGCGGCCACCGTCGGCGCCCGTCCGGTCTCATCGCTGATCCAGAACCTCGCCGTCGATGCTCGTGTGATCCGACGTCAGCGACATCGTCGCGCCGACCAGCGGCACCTCGGCGGCGGCCTGCGACGCCCGCTGCATGTCCTCAGCGGAGTTCCAGCTCCAGATGTCGAGGTAGGAGCCGTCGTCGAGCCGGATCAGCGTCGCGCCCGCAAAAGCGGGGTTGGCGGAGCGGATGCCGTCGAGCAGGTTCCCGCGGCGCTCCAGCATCGTGTCCACGTCGCCCGCGTCGACGGCGTAGCGGTGGGTGCGTACAGACGTCATATCGTGCCTCTTCTCAGTTCCAGGACCCGCCGGCGAGCTGCCGGGTGGTCGCGTTCAGTCGGTTGAACAGGTTCGTGGTCGCGATGTACAGCACGAGCGCCGCCAGTTGACGCTCGTCGAAGAAGCTCGCGGCCTCATCCCACACCTCGTCGGGAACGGCATCCGGCCGGTCGGCCAGGCGGGTGGCGCTCTCGGCGAGCGCGAGCGCCGCCCGCTCCTCGTCGGTGAAGTACGGCGTCTCGCGCCAGGCGACCACGGCGTGCAGTCGCTGATCCGTCTCGCCCGCCTTCTTCGCGGACGTGACGCCGGAGTCGACGCAGGGGCTGCAGCCGTTGATCTGGCTGACCCGCAGGTGCACGAGCTCGAGCGTCTTGTGCGACAGGTCGGTCTGGTGCGCCGCCTTCATGAGCGCGAAGATCGCGCTGGATGCTCCGTCCAGGAGCGCGGTGGGGTTGGACATGCGCGGGGTGGCAGTCACGGTCAATGCGGACATTCGTCTCTCCTTGCTGCGGTGGTTGCGGTACATCTCACTCTCTGCGCACTGCGTCACCCGAACAACGGCCAGTCGCGCAACCTCACTTGCGCCGGAGGTTAACGATCCCCGCGTACATCAGTCGCGGGCGCCTCGACCGCGGGGAGGTGGAGCCCGAGGTTGCGCATCATCTCGGTGAGCAGCCGGCGAAGCGTCTCCTGCTGCGATGCGCTGAGGCCGGCGTCGTACCGGCCGCTGTCGCGGGTGACCTGCTGCACGCGCAGCAGCACGTCCGTGCCCTCCGGAGTGATGCGGCACTCCAGGATCCTGCCGTGGGAGGGATGCGGAGACCGCTCGATGAGCCCCCGCCGCGCCAGATCCGAGACCGCCGCGGACATCGATTGGGGCGTCACGCCGGATCGCGTGCTGAGCGTCGCTCCAGACAAGCCGTCCGGGTGCTCGACAGCGAGGATCGCGAGCGCGGACAGCTGCGATTGCGTCAGGTCGAACTCGCGCAGATCCTCGTCGAGCCGCTGCGACAGCGCACCGTTGACGCGTCGCAGCAGGTAGGGCAGCCGTCTTCCGAAGTCCTCAGCCATGTTCCCCTCCGTTCCGGACTCTGATAATATCAGGCACCTTACATCTTTGGGTTCACCGACCCGACGCGCCGACCAGAAACGGACACTCGTGAAACTCGCTTCCATTCGCCTGCTCACCAGCCGCCTCGACGAACTCGTGGAGTTCTACGAACTGGTCACCGGCGCGACGTTCGAACGCCCCAACCCCGTGTTCGCAGAGCTGATCACTGCCGGCGGGACTCTGGCCATCGGCGGCGACGCCACCCTTCCGCTCTTCCCCGGCACGGGGCTGACCGTCGCCTCCAACACCAGCGCGATCCTCGAGTTCCAGGTCGATGACGTCGACGACGAGAGAGCCCGCCTCGGCGACCGCGTGCAGGTGGTGCAGGAGCCGACGACGATGCCGTGGGGAAACCGCGCCATGATGCTCGTCGATCCCGACGGCAATCGCGTCAACCTCTACGCGCCCTGCACCGACGAGGCGAAGGCGCGCTTCGCCGGACGGTGAGCGTCGCTCAACGACCGGGAAAGGACCGGACGTTGCAGCGGAACTCCACCTGGTTGCGTCGCGGACAGGCGCCTCGCCGCCTGACTCCGACCGCTCCTACTCCGCAGCGAAACAGGACACGAGCGCGTTCGCGACCTCATCCGCCGTTCGCACGGTCGTGTCGAACTCCAAGACCTCATCGGACCATGCCGCGTAATCGACACGACGCCGCTGCACCTCCGCCCAGGCAGGTTCGCCGACGTGGGCGAGACCCCGATTCCTGTTGCGAAGCCGCTGCTCGTGCACTCTTTCGTCTTCGATCACGAGGTGCACGAAGTCGAGCCGTGCGCCTGTGCGCGACGCCGCAGTCCGCCAGGTCTGCCGGGCCTCGTCACTGTCGTTCACCGCATCGACCACGACGCTGCGGCCGAGTTTCAGGTTCGACTCCGCGATCGCGCGTGTCGCTTCGTACGCCGCCACGCCGACTTGCCAACTCGCGGGCAGTCCGCAGGAGAGCATCGATTCCTCCACCGCGTCGATGGACAGGTGAACGGAGTCCATGCGTGCAGCAGCGATCTCGGCGACACTGGTCTTTCCGACCCCGGGAAGGCCGGAGATCACGACAAGATGACCACTCACGCGATCCGCAATCCGGCATCGTCCGTGATCGTCGACAATCTCCACCTCCGGCCGTGGCTGGATTCCAGCCTACGTTGCTGCGTTTCGTCTCGCGGAGACCCGCACTGAGCGAGCGAAGCGAGACGAAGCGTCGCTCAACGACCGGGACAGATCAGACGTTGAAGCGGAACTCCACCACGTCGCCGTCCTGCATGACGTAGTCCTTGCCCTCCAGGCGGGCCTTGCCCTTGGCGCGCGCCTCGGCGACGGACCCGGCCTCGACCAGCTCTTCGAAAGAGATGACCTCCGCCTTGATGAAGCCCTTCTCGAAGTCGGTGTGGATCACGCCGGCCGCCTGCGGGGCCTTGGCGCCCTGCGGGATGGTCCACGCGCGCGACTCCTTGGGTCCGGCGGTCAGGTAGGTCTGCAGTCCCAGCGTCGCGAAGCCGATGCGCGCGAGCTGGTCCAGGCCGGACTCGGTCTGACCGGTCGCCTCGAGCAGCTCCTGCGCGTCCTCCGGGTCGAGGTCGATCAGCTCCGATTCGATCTTCGCGTCCAGGAACACCGCCTGAGCGGGGGCGACCAGCGCCTGCAGCTCGACCTTCTTCGCGTCGTCCGTGAGCACGGACTCGTCGACGTTGAAGACGTAGATGTACGGCTTGGCCGTCAGCAGGCCCAGCTCGCGCACCGGCGCCAGGTCGATGCCTGCGGTCGAGAGCAGCTGACCGCGCTCGAGGGCGTCCTTCGCGCCGAGCGCCGCCTCGAGCACCGAACCGTCGATCTTCTTCTGCTTGGTCTCCTTCTCGTACCTCGGAAGGGCCTTCTCGATCATCTGCAGGTCGGCGAGCATCAGCTCGGCGTTGATCGTCTCCATGTCGTTCTGCGGGTTGACGGCACCGTCGACGTGCACGACGTCGTCGTCGACGAAGCCGCGCACGACCTGCGCGATGGCATCGGCCTCACGGATGTTGGCGAGGAACTGATTGCCCAATCCCTCCCCCTCGCTCGCCCCGCGCACGATGCCGGCGATGTCGACGAACGACACCGTGGCGGGCAGGATGCGCTCGCTGCCGAAGATGCCGGCGAGCACGCCGAGGCGCTCATCGGGCAGGCTGACGACGCCGATGTTCGGCTCGATGGTCGCGAAAGGGTAGTTCGCCGCGAGCACGTCGTTCTTGGTCAGCGCGTTGAAGAGGGTCGACTTGCCGACATTCGGCAGTCCCACGATTCCGATGGTTAGGGCCACGGGCATCCAGTCTACCGGCGATGGGCAGTTGTCCCCCTCGGCCCCACCGCGGCATCGCCCTAGCATGGTGCCAGCCGAGCAGAGGAGCCGATGGTGCCAGACGAGGTCAGCGAAGAGCAGATCGACGACCCGTTCTGGTCGGTCGTGCGCCGCCGGCATCCCGACATCGACATCGTGCTGCTGCCCCCGCAGCATCCGGCTCCGCAGGCTCCGCAGCTCCCGCCCCGGGCGCCGGAGGCGTTCGCGCAGGAGCACATCGGCGAGACGGATCGGCTCTGGGCCGCTCTGGTCGGTCACGGGATGCCGCGCAGCGACGCGCGCTGGATCCCGGGCCCGGCCGTCGACTCCGTGCGCCACAGCGTCACGCTCACCCTCGGCGACGTCGACGAGGGCATCGCCCTCGGCCACCTGCGCGGCGCGGCGGAACGGCTGACCGCCGACGGCTGGCGGGTCTTCCTCCCGCCCACCGGAACGCCGCGCGTGATGGCCGACCGCGACGGCGAGCTCGGGGACGCGCACCTGCTGTTCGGCCACGCCCCGGCGAACCGCAACCTGTTCCTGCGGCTGGAGTCCGCCGGAGTTCCCGTCGGCGAGCGCATCGCCTACGAACTGCTCGGCGGTGCAGCATGACCGGCGGCGTGAGCTACGACCCGCTCGGCGCCGGCGCCCTGGTCTCGCGCTGGCGCACGCAGGCGTCGCAGATGCGCCGTGCGACCAGTTCGCTCGCCGCCGCGACCACGACGGCGCTCCCCGCCGACGCCGTCAGCGCTGCGCAGACCTTTCTGGACATGTGGGAGAGCACCGCCCGCAAGGCATCCATCGCCGCCGACGTGTACGCGGACGAGCTGACCTCCACCGGCACGTCGTACCAGAGCATCGACGCCGAGATCGCGCGCCGGATGGATGCCATGAAGCCGGATGCACGATGATCACGATCCAGATCCCCGCCGCCATCGACTATCCCGAGCGCCCCGACGGCGATCCGTCCGGCGCAGAAGCGCTGGCGAGCACGCTGCTGCACGGATCCGCGAGCATCGCGGAGTTCGCCGACGAAGCCGACCGGCTCTCGCGCCCCGGCGCGTTCTGGCTCGGTGCCGCCTCGGATGCCTATGCCGCGCACGCCCAGCGATTCGCGAAGCAGCACGATCCGATGGGCGAGACGCTCAAGCGCGTCGCACGCGGCATCGACGTCTTCGCGGAGCAGCTGCGCGAGCTGCAGAGCGAGCACACCACTCTCTCCGGGCAGGTCACCGCCTATGAGCGGGACCGGGTCGCGCTGGTCGCCGATGCCGACGCAGGGACCGAAGAGGATGCGCCGGCGCTGCAGGACCGCGCTCGCCGGCTCCGCACGCAGCGCACCTCGATCATCGATGACATCACCGGCTTCCGCGCGCGCACCGCCGACAACGAGGACTACCTGGTGCGGCTCTTCACGGGGGCCGACACCGCTGCCGAGGCGCGGGCGCCCGGTGGCGGCGTCGACGGCTTGGCGGCGATCGCGCTGCTGAAGAGGCCGCTGTTCGCCACGCCCAAGGCGATGGCGGACTGGTGGAACAGCCTGTCCGAGGCCGAGCAGAACGCCGTGATCGCCGCATACCCCGAGAAGATCGGCAGCGCCGACGGCCTTCCGGCATCCGCTCGCGATCGCGCGAACTGTCAGCTGCTGGAATCCGACCTCGCCGAGCTGCACCAGAAGGAGGCGGACGGCACCCTGACCGCTCAGGAGAGGCAGCGCCTGAAGAACGCCGAGGCGACGCAGAAGGCGCTGAAGCACGCCGACGACTACACGGTGCCAGGCACCGATGGCGAAGACCATCCCGGAGGCCAGCTCTGGCTCTACGATCCGGATGCGTTCGGGGGCGATGGCCGCGTCGCGATCGCCGTGGGAGATCTGGACACCGCGGATGACGTCTCGGTGCAGGTGCCCGGCATCAAGACCGAGATGACGGATGCTCCCGGCGGCGCCGCCGCGGCCACCCGCCTGTATGAGAGCGCCCGCTACGGCGGCGACGGCTCGAGCGTGGCGACGATGTTCTGGCTCGGCTACGACACACCGGACAGCGCCGTGGATCCGGCCACGCTGACGGAGGGGCGCGCGAAGGACGGCGGTGAACGACTAGCCACCGCAGTCGACGGCCTGCGCGCCTCCCGGCCCGACAGCCCCGCCCACATGACCGCGATCGGGCACAGCTACGGGTCGACGGCGACGTCCTATGCGGCGACCGATCACGATCTCGCCGTGGACGACATCGCCCTGATCGGCAGCCCCGGCGCCGGGCCCGCCGATCACGCCTCCGACTTCAGCGTCGGCGCCGCTCACGTGTACGACGGGCGGAACAGCAGGGACGCCGTCGCCTTCTTCGGCGACGAGGGCTGGGCCCGCAAAGACTGGATCGAGGGCGGGCTGGGCGTGGACCCGTCATCCGAGGACTTCGGCGCCCAGCGCTTCGAGGCCGAGTCGGTGCACCGCGGCGACGGGCGCAACTTCGACGACCACAGCCGGTACTACGATCGGGACAGCGAGTCGCTCTACAACCTGGGGCGGATCGTGGACGGGCACGGCGGCGACGTCAACGCGGCCTCGCAGTCGTACGATCCGTGGTGGCGGCTGGCCGTCGATCCGGAGAAGGATCGCACGCCCACTGCGGATGTGCCGGGTCGATCCGATACGGGGACGAACATTCCATGAGACTCAGACGGAGCGTGGTGATCGCGGTGGGGCTTCTCAGTTTCCTGCTGAGCGGATGCTCGGCCGTACCTGCCGATCCGCACGCGGTGCTCGAGACCAAGGCCGCCTCCGTCGACGCCGCGGCTCAGGATCTGCTGGCCGCCCTTGACGCCGCCGGCCTGACGGATGCCTCGGCAGGCAGCGCGGTCGACGTGTGCCAGAGCGAGCCCCTTCCCGGCGTGTCGTACCGGGCGGGAATCTCCGTGAAAGTCGGCGAAGACCTCGTCGCCGGATTCGACTCGCTGGTGAAGCAGCTCACGGCATCGGGGTGGGAGGAGACGGATGCCTATCGGGACGTCGAACTCGACCCTGGCAAGCCGGCTGGGCGCTATGAGCGCGATGACATCACCGTCGATGTCAAGACCGGCGGGTTCACGGTCGGCAAGACGCACTACGGCGCCGACGAGATGACACTCGGCATCACGATCGACAAGCCCTGCGTTCGCATACCCCACGGCGCGTCTTTCATCGACTTCCAGGACCTCGAGAAGGACATCCTCCCCCGCTCCTGACGGCGCTCGGCGCACATGCCGGCTCAGTCGTGCCGTCGCGCCCGGAACGCGTGAGTGACGTACGGCAGATCGATCGTCTGCTCGTCCTGCACGCCCAGCTCATCGAACAGCTCGTCCATTCCCGCGTGGATGTCCGCCCGCTCCTGCGCAGGCGCCGTGATCAGGTAGCTGCGGGAGTCGGCCATGCGATGCACCTGTGCGCGGGTCATGGGACGCAGCCACTCCCAGCGCTCGATCTGCACATCCTCGAACGGCTCGGCGATGCGCGGCCCGCGGGAGGTCGGCCCGTTGACCATGTTCTCCGCGGGGCTGGAGTGCATGATCCGCGTCAGGCGCCGCACCCACTCCTCCCGCTCGTCGCGGATGTTCCAGATCAGCCCCAGCGTGCCGCCCGGGCGCACGACGCGGCCGATCTCGGCGGATGCCGCGGCCGGGTCCACCCAGTGCCAGGCCTGGCCGAGCACGACGGCATCCACGCTCGCATCCGGCAGCGGCAATGCCTCGGCGGTGCCCACGAAGGTCGGCACGCCGGGGACCGTCTCGCGCAGCTTCGCCAGCATCCCGGCATCCGGATCGATCGCGACGACCTCGGCGTCCGGCGCGTCCGCGATCACGCGGGTGAGCTTGCCGGTGCCCGCGCCGACGTCCGCCACCCGCCGTGCGCCGTGGGGCAGGCGCTCCAGCATCCACGCCACCGCCTCGAACGGGTAGTCCGGCCGCGCCGCCTCGTAGCTGTCGGCCTCCGCTCCGAAGGATGTCGCTCGCGCATCGCTCATGTCGTCAGCCTACGGCGAGCCTGCGACGGCCGTGCGGGACCCGGGCGCAGAGTGGAGACGTGCCACTGGATTTCACCGCGATCGACTTCGAGACGGCGAACTCCAGCCCCGCCTCGGCCTGCTCCGTCGGACTGGTCAGGGTGCGGGAGGGCAGGGTGGTCGCGCAGACCGGCTGGCTGATCCGGCCGCCGGCCGGGCACGACGAGTTCAACGAGTGGAACACGAAGATCCACGGCCTCCGCGCTCACGATGTGGCCGATGCCGTCACCTGGGTGCAGCAGCTCGGCAGGCTCTGCGCCTTCGCCGGCGCGGACGTGCTGGTCGCGCACAACGCCGGATTCGATCTGAACGTGCTGCGCCGTGCGTGCGAGGCCACCGGGCTGGAGGCGCCGCCGTATCGTTCGCTGTGCTCGCTGGCGGTGGCCCGCAAGACCTACGACCTCGACTCGTACCGGCTGCCCAAGGCGGCAGCGGCCGCCGGATTCGGCGAGTTCCCGCACCACGACGCCCTCGCCGACGCGCGCGCGTGCGCGCAGATCGTGATCGATGCCGCGCGCCGTGCCGCAGCGGATGATGTGGAGTCGCTCGCCGCGGCCCTCGGCGTCCGTCTGTCGGCACCGGCGGCATCCGCGCCGCAGCGCGCCGTCGCCTGAGCGGCGGGGTCAGCGACGCAGGAGCGGGGTCAGGCTCCGCCCGGCACTCCCGAGAGCAGCATGACGACGATGCTCGAGGTCAGCAGGAAGGCGCCGATCATCCACCACGAGCTGATCTCGTGGCCCTCCTCGCGGCGCACCCGGAAGAGCACGTCCTTGCGGCGAGCGGGGTCCGGGAACGCGTTGGCCGCGGCCTTCGCGGCGGCGGCTGCGGCGAGCTGCTCCTCGGTGACCCGAACGATGCGACCGGTCTTCGTGGTGATCTGCTGACCGTGGCTCGACTGCTCGCGCGCTGTCATCCCGAGCTCCCCTGTTCTGCGTCCTCCCGGCGCGCGAACGGCACCGGGTCCACCCCATTGTGCCAGCCGCGGCTGAGAACGCCGGGAGCCGGGGCGCCGTCGTCCTCAGCAGAGCCGATCGCGGGCGCTCACAGCCACTTCGAGACCAGGTGGTCGGAGGTGATCCGGCGCAGCGTGCCCGAGGCGCTGCGCAGCACGATGCTCTCGGTGTACAGGTAGCCGCCGTCGCGGCGCACGCCGCTGACGAGCTGGCCGTCCGTGACGCCGGTCGCGACGAAGATCGTGTTGTTGCCCTTGACCAGGTCGTCGGCCTCGTAGACGGTGTCCATCTTCAGGCCGGCGTCGATGCCGCGCTGGCGCTCCTCATCGTCGCGCGGCCACAGGATGCCCTGGATGTGACCCCCGAGCGCTTTGATGGCGCAGGCGGTGACGATGCCCTCCGGGCTGCCGCCGACGCCGACGCACATGTCGGTGCGCGCGTCGTGGCGGGCGGCGTTGATGCCGCCGGCCACGTCGCCGTCGCTCATCAGGCGGGTGCCGGCACCGGCATCCCGGATCTCCTGGATGAGCCTCTCGTGACGCGGACGATGCAGCACCGAGACGACCATCTCGTCGACCGGCTTGCCCAGCGCCCCGGCGAGGCGGCGGATGTTCTCGCCGATGGGAAGGCGGATGTCGACGACGCCGACACCCGCGGGCCCGGTGACCAGCTTGTCCATGTAGAAGACGCTGGACGCGTCGAGCATGGAGCCGCGGTCGGAGACGGCCAGCACCGACAGGGCGTTCTGCCGGCCGGCCGCGGTCAGCGAGGTGCCGTCGATCGGGTCGACGGCGATGTCGCACTCCGGGCCGCGTCCGGTGCCGACCTGCTCGCCGTTGAAGAGCATGGGCGCATTGTCCTTCTCGCCCTCGCCGATCACCACCCGGCCCTGGAAGTCGACGGTTCCGAGGAACGCGCGCATCGCGTCGACGGCGGCGCCGTCGGCCGCCTCCTTGGCGCCGCGGCCGATGAACGGCACGGCGCGGATGGCCGCCGCCTCGGTGGCGCGCACCAGTTCCAACGCCAGGTTGCGGTCGGGTCGGAGGGGGCTGAGATCGGCTGTGAGGCTCACCATGCGGTCATGGTATCGATCGACGCGATCGAAACCGGGGACTTTTGGCGTCTACGCCATGAAGGATCGGCGGTTCTTAACAGGCGGCCAAGAACAGCGGCCCGGCGGCGCGCAACAGCACAGAAGAAGGATCATCCGCGCCGATAGAGTGAACGTGACCCCCGCACTTCAGAAGCAGGAGATTTCATGCCCGTCGCCACTCCGGAACAGTACGCAGAGATGCTCGACCGCGCGAAGGCCGGTGGCTTCGCGTACCCCGCCTTCAACGTCTCCAGCTCGCAGACGATCAACTCCGTGCTGCAGGGGCTGACCGAGGCCGGCTCCGACGGCATCATCCAGGTGACCACGGGTGGAGCCGACTACTTCGCCGGCCACACCGTCAAGGCGCGCGCGACCGGCGCCCTGGCCTTCGCGCGCTACGCCACCGAGGTCGCCAAGAACTATCCCGTCACCGTCGCGCTGCACACCGACCACTGCCCGAAGGACGCGCTGGCCGGCTTCGTCGAGCCGCTGATCGCCGCATCCGAGGAAGAGGTCAAGGCCGGGCGCAACCCGATCTTCCAGTCGCACATGTGGGACGGCTCGGCCGTTCCCCTGGCGGAGAACATCGAGATCGCCAAGGAGCTGCTCCCCCGAATGAAGGCGATCAACGCCATTCTCGAGGTGGAGATCGGTGTCGTCGGCGGCGAGGAGGACGGCGTCGCGCACGAGGGCTCGAACGAAGCGCTCTACACCACCTTCGCCGATGTCGACCAGGCCGTGCAGGCGCTGGGTCTGGGCGAGCAGGGTCGCTACATCGCCGCCCTCACCTTCGGCAACGTGCACGGCGTGTACAAGCCGGGTGGCGTGAAGCTGCGCCCCGAGCTGCTGGGCGAGATCCAGGCCGAGGTCGCCGCCAAGTACAACACCGGCGCCAAGCCGCTCGACCTGGTCTTCCACGGCGGCTCCGGTTCGACGGATGCCGAGATCGCCACCGCTGTCGCGAACGGCGTGATCAAGATGAACATCGACACCGACACGCAGTACGCGTACACCCGGGCGATTGCCGACTACATGTTCAAGAACTACGACGGCGTGCTGAAGGTGGACGGCGAGGTCGGCAACAAGAAGCAGTACGACCCGCGCGCCTGGGGCAAGATCGCCGAGACCGCGATGGCCGCCCGCGTGGTCGAGTCGACCCGCCAGCTCGGCTCGTACGGCCAGTCCCAGAGCTGACGGCGGGTCGCTGCGGCACCCTGCCTGGGGCGCTGTGCCCCGCTCTCCTGGGTCGCTGAGCCCGTCGCTTGTACTGAGCGAGCGCCAGCGAGACGCAGTGAAGCGCCGTCGGATCCATTCCGGCGGCGCTTCGCTGGTTCTCCAGGACTATTGCACCGCCAACGTCCACGCCCCGTCTGCGGTGACGCCCCTCAGTGCACGTCGTGAGCGGCGCGGGCGTCGATCGGGTCGAACACCTGCGCCTGGTCCGCCAGTTCCACCTCGACCGTGTCCACGGTCAGGTCGTCGCCGCGCAGACGCGAGACGGCCTCTGCGAACTGCTCCTCCAACGCCGCGACGGCGTCCGCCTCCTGCCCTGCGCTGAGCGCATCGAGCAGCACGCGGTACGTGGGCGAGATCGAGCGGCGCACCGAGTACCCCTCGGGCGCGCTGAAGCTCGCGATGCGCGTCTGCATCACCAGCGCCGACATGCTGCGCGTCAGCCGGTCGCTGCCCGCGGCATCCACCAGCACCTGGTGGAACTCCAGGTCGGCGTCGCCGATCGCCCTGGGGTCGTCCCCTTCGCTGGCGACGACCAGTTCCTGAAAGGCCGCATCGATGCGGGCCAGCGCCGCGGCATCCCGGCTCCGCGCGATCCGGCGCGCGGCCTGGGCCTCGATCGCCAGCCGCATCTCGTACACATCCGCCACCTGATCGCCCGCGATCACCGCCACGCTCATCCCGCGGCCGGGCACGGCCACCAGGATGCCGTCCTGCACCAGCCGCTGCGCGGCCTCCCGCAGCGGACTGCGACTCACCCCGAGCTGCGACGCGATCTCGACCTCTCCGAGCGGGGCGCCCACGGGCAGCGCGCCCGAGAAGATCGCCTTGCGCAGCTCGATCGTGATCAGATCGACCGTCGACAGGCGCGGAACGCGCAGCACGGACGCCCGTCCGACGGATCGGGGCAGGTCACGGGCCATACGGGTCTCCTCACGTCACGACGCGCAGTGCGTCGCATCCATTGTCGCCCCGCCGCACCCGTGCACACGGTCACGACGCTTTGGCAACGTTTCTGTCTCATTGTCGACAATCTGCACGTCCGATTGTACGTGGATCGACACAGTCCCGTATCGTGTTCCGGGGTCGCACACCCGAACGCGGCCACATCCACGACGAGGACTCCGATCCACGACGAACAGGGAGCATCATGACGCGTAAAGCAGCACTCACAGCACTCGCGACCATGGGGGTGCTGACGCTCGCGCTCGCCGGCTGCACGTCCGGCGGCGACGGGGGTTCCGAAGGCGCAGGCAGCCAGACCACCCTTGAGAAGGCGCAGGAGTCGGGCACGATCAAGCTCGCGATCAACGGCGAGCAGCCCTACTCGTGGAAGGGCGACGACGGCCCCACCGGTGCGACCATCGCGATCCACAAGCAGATCTTCAAGAACCTCGGCATCGACAACATCGAGGTGGAGCAGGTCGACTGGGACAACCTGATCCCCGGGCTCAACGCCGGTCGCTGGGATGTCGTCAGCGCCGGGATGTCGATCCTTCCCGAGCGCTGCGAGCAGGCCGCGTTCAGCGATCCCGAG
Source organism: Microbacterium sp. ARD32 (assembly GCF_031844385.1). Classification (NCBI taxonomy): domain Bacteria; kingdom Bacillati; phylum Actinomycetota; class Actinomycetes; order Micrococcales; family Microbacteriaceae; genus Microbacterium; species Microbacterium sp. ARD32. The sequence continues at coordinate 694,399 of NZ_JAUZVD010000001.1, read as the reverse complement.
ATCATGTACACCACCACGCTCGCGGTGCCGAAGGGCAACCCGAAGGGCCTGAGCGACCTCGACTCCGTGCTCGCGACCGGCGGCGATGTGAAGCTCGCCCTCCAGTCCGGCGCCATCGAGGCCGGCTACGTCAAGGATCTCGGCGGCTACGACAACACCGTCGAGGTCGACAGCGCGGCCAACGGCTTGGAGACCGTCGCATCCGGTCGCGCCGACGCGTTCGCCCTCACGGCGGTGTCGCTGAACTGGATGACCGAGAAGATGGACGACCTCGAGACCACCGAGGCGTTCGTGCAGGAGATCGACGGCGTCAAGCAGATCGGCGCCGGCGCCACCGTCTTCCGCAAGGCCGACAAGGACCTGCTCGAGGCGTACAACAAGGAGCTCGCGAAGATCACCGGCGACGAGCAGGCCTACCTCGACCTCGTCGAGCCGTTCGGCTTCACCGCCGAGAACCTGCCGCCCGAGAACGTCACCACCGAGAAGCTCTGCGCGGGCGACCTCGACGACCTGCAGTGACGAGGGGCTGAGCCTACTCTCGTGAGCGACAACCTCGACGCGCTGGGGAGAGCGCTGCCGCGGCTGTTCGACGGGCTGATCATCACCCTCGAACTCAGCATCGGCGGCGCCCTCCTGGCGTTCCTCATCGCCGTCGGGCTCGGCCTCATGGCCGGGCTCGACAACATCGTGCTGCGCGGCATCGCCCGCACGATCATCGAGTTCTTCCGCGGCACCTCGCTGCTGGTGCAGCTCTTCTTCCTCTTCTTCGTGCTGCCGCTGCCGCCGATGAACGTCGAGCTGCCCGCCATCGTGGTCGGCATCGTCGGGCTGGGACTGAACTACGGCGCGTACGGCGCCGAGGTGGTGCGCGGCTCGATCAAGTCGGTGCCCGCCGGCCAGTGGGAGGCGACCACCGCCCTCAGCATGAGCCGGGCGCAGCGGATGTGGCGGATCATCTTCCCCCAGGCGTGGGCGCTGATGCTGCCGTCGCTGAACAACCTGCTCATCCAGCTGATCAAGGGCACCGCCGTCGTGTACCTGATCACGATCATCGACCTCACCGCCGTGTTCAACGACCTCCGCCAGGAGACGCGCGACGTCTTCTTCACCTACTCGCTCGCGCTGGTTGTCTACTTCGCCATCGCCTACGCGTTCTCCGGCCTGATGACGCTTCTCGAGCGGCGCGCCAAGCACCGCCTCGGCCAGAAGCCGCGCACCACCTCCTCGGCCGTTCCCGACCTCAAGGGGGCGAGTGCAGGCGCATGATCGACAACTCGCTCTGGAACTGGGACCACGTCTGGGCGGCGCTTCCCGACATGCTCTGGAAGTTCCTCACCGTCACGCTGCTGGTCACCTTCGTCGGCAGCGCCATCGCCGCCGTGCTCGGGCTGCTCATCGCCCTCGCCCGGCGCAGCGCTCCACGCCCGGTCGCCGCGGTCATCACGTTCGCGATGAACTTCGTGCGGATGACGCCGATCGTCGTGCAGCTGCTATTCATCTACTTCACCTTCACGAGCATCGACCCGCTCACCATCGGCATCGTCGTGTTCGGGGTGCACTACGCCACCTACATGGCTGAGGTGTACCGGGCCGGCATCGATTCGATCCCGAAGGGGCAGTGGGAGGCCACCACAGCGCTGTCGATGTCGCCCGGCCGCACCTGGATCGCCGTGATCATCCCGCAGGCCGTGCGGGCCACCGCCCCCGCTCTGGGCAACTACGTCATCTCCATGTTCAAGGAGACGCCGTTCCTCGCCGCCATCACGGTCATCGACATGCTCGGCGCGGCGCAGACCTACGGCGGCAATCATTTCCGGTACATCGAGGTGATCACGATGGCGGGCATCCTGTTCCTGATCGCGAGCTACCCGACGTCCCTCCTCGTCACCCGATTGGAGAAGCGCCTTGCCTTCCATTGACCACCAGCCCCACACCGGCGCCATCAGCCTGGAGGACGGCATCGTCCCCGCGATCCGCTTCGACAAGGTCGAGAAGCGCTTCGGTGACAACGTCGTGCTGGACCACCTCGACTTCACCGTGCGCAAGGGCGACCGCGTGACGCTGATCGGCCCCAGCGGGTCGGGCAAGACCACGATCCTGCGCCTGGTGATGACCCTCGAAGAGGCGAACGCCGGCTACATCCTGATCGACGGGCAGCCGCTCACGCACACCGAGCGCGACGGCAGGCGCGTCGAGCTGAAGGAGAAGCACAAGAACGAGATGCGCAAGCGCATCGGCATGGTGTTCCAGCAGTTCAACCTGTTCCCCAACATGACGGTGCTGGAGAACATCATCGAAGCGCCCGTGCACGTGCTGGGACAGCCGAAGGCCAAGGCGATCGCCCGAGCGCACGAGCTGCTCGAGATGGTGGGCCTGCCCGACAAGGCCGACGCCCACCCCACCCAGCTCTCCGGCGGCCAGCAGCAGCGTGTCGCGATCGCGCGGGCGCTGGCCATGGAGCCCGAGATCCTGCTGCTCGACGAGGTCACCAGCGCGCTCGACCCAGAGGTCGTCGGCGAGGTGCTGAACATCCTGCGCGACGTCGCCCGCGACACGGATGTCACCATGCTGATCGTCACGCACGAGATGCAGTTCGCCCGCGACGTGTCCAACCGGGTGCTGATGTTCGACGGCGGACGGATCGTCGAGGAGGGCTCCCCCGACCAGATCTTCAGCGCACCGCAGGAGCAGCGCACGAAGGACTTCCTCGCCGCCGTGCTGTGACCCCGGGCGGGCGGGTCGCTCGGCGCGTCAGCGCCGTCTGAGTCAGCGCCGTCTGATGCGGATCGCCCAGATCGTGAGATCGACGATCGCGTCGATCAGAAGCAGGATGCCGATGGCGCGCCCTGCGCGCGAACGCCCGCGGCCCAGCCCGACGCCGACGGCGAGCTCCGCGGTGCTCAGCGCGATGCCCAGCAGGGGACGCTTGCGCAGCAGCCGGGCCGCTCGCGGAACGGGGCGGTCGCGTCGCGTGAGCGGCACCATCTCGCCGATGCCGCCGAGCAGCAGCTCGCCGATGGCGTGCGGCCAGCCGCGCGGCGCGTAACGACGCCCGAGCCCGACCTCGGAGAGCGCTGCGGTGACCAGCGACTCCGGAACGCCGAAGGCGGTCACCAGCGCGTGCAGGCGCTCGCGCTCGCCCGCCACGCCGCCCAGGGACTCGGGCAGGCAGGCCCGCCGCACGGCATCCGCGTCCACCGCATCCGCCATCGCCAGTTCCGCGAGCTCCTCGCGCGCGCCGTCGATCTCGCTCAGCATCCGTCGATACACCTCGGCACTCGAGGCGAGCGCGATCTCGTCGATCTCGAGCACGGGGCGGGTCAGCCGCTCGGCGTCGGGCCAGAACATCGCCGTGCGGCCGTGCGGTCCGCTCACCTCGACCCACGCGTCGCCGTCGTGCGGCACGTTCACCTCGATGATCGGTCCGTCGGATGCTCCGCCCGATATCGCGGTATGCACGCGGCCGGTCGCGTAGCGGTACGCCGACCAGGTGCGGTCCTCCAGGTACTCCACGGGCGTGTCCAGCAGCTGCGCGGTCAGCCGGGCGGCCCACGGGCCGCGTCGCGAGAACTCCACCACGCGCACGGGATCCGGCGCGAAGGGGTCGTCGGCGCCCTCGGCGCCCTCTGGCATCCCGAACGCGCTCAACTCGTGCGGCGCCTCGGCCGGATCGTCCAGCTGCTCGAACGCGTCGGCGAACTCCTGCTCCAGCTCCGCATCCCCGTCGTCGCCACCGTCATCGGCGAGCCCGAGCAGCAGCGTCAGTCCGGCCGCCGCGAACAGCTCACCCAGCCGCGCGGCGCTCAGATCGAAGCGCAGCGCGCCCTCGGCATCCAGAGCCACGACATCGGCGGACTCGGTCACCGGCAGCAGCACGATCAGCTCCGGCTCGCCGGGACGGATCGCGGCCAGCACGCGCTGCGATCGCAGGATGCCCTCAGCGCGCACACGCGGGTCCGAGCCGTCGGCGGACTCCACCGAGGCGAATGCGATCTGGAACGCGATCTGCTCTGCTGACACCTCTCGAGGCTACCCGGCGGGCGGCGTCCCGAGATTCGACACGAACGCCGGATCACCGAACATCGGCACCGAGATGCACACCGAGACCAGGACCATGGTCGCCACGAACCCCAGCAGCGGCACCCACCAGGCGCTGCGACCGGCTCGGATGCGGCGGACCGTCAGCCACAGCGTGGTCGCGTAACCGGCCATCAGCGCCACCACGGCGATCACGCCCCAGACGCGAGCGGCCTGGAAGTTGGAGAAGTCGGCGTCGACGCCGAGCATCTTCAGCGACTGATCCAGCGAGTCGGAAAGCTGCAGGAAGCCGGGGATCGAGGTGAGCACGTTGACCAGGCCGATCCCCAGCAGCACCATCGCGATCAGCCGGTCCGCCCGCCCTGCCGGGCGCCGCGCCTGCGTCGCGACGTGCGCCTGCTGCTGCGTGTGCCGCGGCGACAGCGCCGCCGGGGGCGCCGGAGGTGGAGCGGATGCCGTGGGCGTCTGCTCCAGCGGCGGCAGCCCGGCACGGGCGCGCTGCTCCTCCGGAGAGGCGTATTCGCCGTACTGCGGCCGGTCCATGCTCATGGCCCCTACGCTACCGGGCGCGCCTTGGGCCGGGCCGTGAGCCGGCCGCGTCGTGAGCCGGCCAGGCCTTGCGCCGGGCCGTGGGCTCGGTCAGTGCGCCGACCGGCCGCCCAGGGCTCGCGCGTCGCGCTTGCCCGAGGCATCCTGCCGCAGCTCCTTGGGAAGGGAGAACATCAGGTCCTCCTCGGCGGTGCGCACCTCTTCCACATCCGCATAGCCGGCCTGGCTGAGATCCTCGAGCACCTCGCGCACGAGCACCTCGGGAACCGACGCGCCGCTGGTGACGCCCACCGTGCGCACGCCCTCGAGCCATTCCTGGCGCACCTCGTGCGCGTAGTCCACGCGATAGGCGGCCTTGGCGCCGTACTCCAGGGCGACCTCCACCAGACGGACGCTGTTGGAGGAGTTCGCCGACCCGACCACGATCACCAGATCCGCATCCCTGGCGACCTTCTTGATCGCCACCTGACGGTTCTGGGTGGCGTAGCAGATGTCATCCGACGGCGGATTGTGCAGCTCGGGGAAGCGGGTGCGCAGCCGGTTGACGGTCTCCATCGTCTCGTCGACCGAGAGCGTGGTCTGCGAGAGCCAGACGACCTTGCTGGGGTCCTCGACCTGCACGGTGTCGGCCTCGTCGGGGCTGTTCACGATGGTGACGCGGTCGGGCGCGTGCCCCGCGGTGCCCTCGACCTCCTCGTGCCCGTCGTGACCGATCAGCAGGATCTCGAAGTCGTCGCGCGCGAAGCGCACCGCCTCGCGGTGCACCTTGGTGACGAGCGGGCAGGTCGCGTCGATCGCGTGCAGACCCCGGTCGGATGCCGCATTCACGACCGTCGGCGAGACGCCGTGCGCGCTGAAGACGACGTGAGCGCCCTCGGGCACCTCCTCGACCTCCTCGACGAAGATCGCGCCCTTCTTCTCGAGCTCGGTGACCACGTGGATGTTGTGCACGATCTGCTTGCGCACGTACACCGGTGCGCCGTACCGCTCCAGCGCCTTCTCGACGGCCACGACGGCCCGATCCACGCCCGCGCAGTATCCGCGCGGCGCGGCCAGCAGCACGCGCTTGGCGCCGTCCACCGGCCGGTCCTGCAGCGGGGCGGAACGACGCGCCGGACGCGGCGGGTCGGGAAGCCTGACGATGGTTGCGCTCACACCCTCGAGTCTACCGAGGGCACCTGATGAAGGGCCGTGTCGGCGGCATCCGTCATCCCTCCCCGCTCCCACGTTCCGCACAGATGTCAGCCGAGAACACGAATGTCAGCCGAAACGGCCGCTACGGGCTGACATCCGTGATCTGAGCCGACATCTGTACGGGGCGGGCGGCCCGGAACGACCGAAACCGGCAGGTGTCGGCGGCATCCGCGACAATGGACGCATGACCGTCTTCGCAGCCGCCGTGCTCCCCGGTGAGCCGCCGCCGCCCGACTCGGTCGCACCGCGCGACTCGACCCCCGACGCCCCCACCTCGGTCGCCCGCCTGAACGGCACGATCCGCGATTTCATCGCACGGTGGAACACGGTGTGGGTGGAGGGCGAGATCACCTCCTGGAACGTGCGGGCCGGCAACGTGTTCGGTCGCCTGAAGGACGCGCGATCCGACGCGCAGATCTCCATCCGGGTGTGGTCCAGCGTGCGCGCCCGCGTGCCGGCCGACCTGGCGATCGGCGACCACGTCGTGGCCGCGGTGAAGGCCGATTACTTCGTCAAGGGCGGGGACTTCAGCTTCATCGTCTCGGCCATGAAGCACGTCGGCCTGGGCGACCAGCTCGAGCGGCTCGAGAAGCTGCGGGCTCAGCTGCGCGCCGAGGGACTGTTCGACCCGAACCGCAGGAAGCCGCTCCCGTTCCTGCCGCGCTGCATCGGCCTCATCACCGGTGAGAGGTCGGATGCGGAGAAGGACGTGCTGCGCAATGCCGAGCTGCGCTGGCCGCAGGTGCACTTCCGCACCGAGCACGTCGCCGTGCAGGGAGATCGCTGCGTGCCCGAGACGCTCGCGGCCCTGCAGCGGCTGGATGCCGATCCCGAGGTCGACGTGATCATCATCGCCCGCGGCGGCGGCGACCCGCAGACCCTGCTGGGCTTCAGCGACGAGCGACTCGTGCGCGCCGTGGCTGCGGCATCCACCCCCGTCGTCAGCGCGATCGGGCACGAGAACGACCACCCGCTGCTGGACGACGTCGCCGATCTGCGCGCCTCCACCCCCACGGATGCCGCCAAGCGCGTCGTCCCCGACGTGGGCGAGCAGCGCGCGCTGATCGCGCAGCTGCGGGCCCGGGCGACCGGCCGCCTCACGCAGCGCGTCTCGCACGACATCGCCCAGCTCGAGCAGCTGCGCTCCCGCCCCGTGCTTCGCACGCCCGACCCGATCATCGACGACCGCGCGCAGGAGGTGTGGCTGCTGGCCTCCCGCGGCCGCGACACGCTCACCCGGGGGCTGGATGCCGCTCAGCGCAGCACCGCCGAGCTGCGCGCCTCCCTGCGCGCCCTCTCCCCCGCCGCCACCCTCGCGCGGGGATACGGGATCGTGCACCTGGACGACGGACGCATCGTGCGCGATGCGGCGGACGCGCCGGCCGGCACCGCGCTGACGGTCACGGTCGACCGCGGCTCGCTGCGCGCCCGGTCCGAGGGAGAGGTCCCCGAGGCCGACTGACCCGGGAGGGTCATCCCGGCGACTGACCCGGGACGGCCGCGTCGGCGCCCGCCGGTAGGATGGATGCCGTGACTGCGTCCAACGACTCCCCCGTCGACTCGCTGTCGTTCGAGGCCGCGCGCGACGAGCTCGTCCGCGTCGTCGCCGAACTCGAGCAGGGTTCGCCCACGCTGGAGCACTCCCTGGCGCTCTGGGAGCGCGGCGAGGCGCTCGCGGCCCGCTGCGAGGAGTGGCTGCTCGGCGCGAAGTGCCGCCTCGACGCCGCCCGCGATGCGGCATCCGGCGGAGACGACGCATGAGCCGCAAGCCGGGGATCGTCGCCGAGCTCGGCCGTCCCGAGACGCCGCAGGAGACAGCCGACCGCAAGGCGGAGTCCAGCCGCGTGTACCGGTCGAGCCAGACCTTCCGCAATCTGATCGCCGCCCTGGTCGTCACCGTCGCGGTGGTCGTGATCATCGTGCTCGCCGTCCCGCGCGGCGAGCCGACCCCGAGGCCGACCATCGACGTGGCGGCGGTCGCCTCCGACGTGTCGTCCGCCCTGGAGCGCCCCGTCATCGTGCCCGATCTCGATGACTTCTGGCGCGTCAACGCGGCACAGCTCGAGGGCGGGGCCGTGAAGGTGTGGAGCATCACGCTCGCCCCCGCCGGCGACCGCGAGCGCGGCTTCGTCAAGCTCGGGCAGGCGTTCGACGCCGACGTCACCTGGGCGCCGCGGGTGACCGGGGGGCTCGCACCCAACGGCACCGAGCGGATCGACGGCGTGGAATGGGACGTGTTCGACATGGGCGACCGCGGCACCGCCAACGTCACCTACGCGCTGGGCACCCAGGCCGGGTCGGATTACGTCCTGCTGTACGGCTCCCGCTCGGCGGAGTCCACCAAGAAGCTTGCTCAATCACTCACCGCACAACTGAACGACCTGAAGGAGGCCGGATGACCACGACACTCACCCCCGTCGAGGCCTGGACCAAGCTGATCGAGGGGAACCGGCGCTTCGTCGCCGGCACATCCCGGCATCCGAATCAGGACGCCCACCGCCGAGCCGAGATCGCGAACGGGCAGAACCCCTTCGCCACCTTCCTGGGCTGCTCCGACTCGCGAGTCGCCGCCGAGACGCTCTTCGATGTGGGACTCGGCGACCTGTTCACCACCCGCAACGCCGGCCACATGGTGACCGACTCCGCCGTGGCGAGCATCGAGTTCGCCGTCGCACTGCTCGACGTGCCGCTGCTGATCGTGCTCGCGCACGACTCGTGCGGCGCGGTCGCCGCCGCCGTGCGCGGCACCGCGATCGACGCCGAGCCGATCCCGCCGAAGATCTGGAAGCTGATCGCGCCGATCGTCCCCGCCGCACGTGAGGTGCTCAAGGCCGGTGGCGGCACCTCGGTCGACGACATCGATCCCGAAGAGGTCGGCCGCGAGCATCTGCGCGGCACCATTCTGGGCCTGATGGAGTCGTCCGAGATCATCAGCGACGCCGTCGCCGAGGGCCGCCTGGCCATCGTCGGCGCCAAGTACCGGCTCACCGACGGCAGCGCCGTCCCGATCGCGCAGGTCGGCCTGGCCGACTCCGACATCCCCTCACTCTCGAAGGAGCAGAAGTGACTGAGAACCAGCACAGCGGCGACGACACGCAGTTCCGCATCGAGCACGACACCATGGGCGAGGTGCGCGTCCCGGTGAACGCGCTCTACAGCGCGCAGACCCAGCGCGCGGTGGAGAACTTCCCCATCTCCGGCAAGGGCCTCGAGCCCGCGCAGATCGCAGCCCTGGCGCGCATCAAGAAGGCGGCGGCGCTCGCGAACAAGGAGCTCGGCACGCTCGACGGCGCCATCGCGGATGCTATCGCCCAGGCCGCCGACGAGGTCGCCTCGGGCGCGCACGACGGCGAGTTCCCGATCGACACGTACCAGACCGGCTCGGGCACCTCGTCGAACATGAACATGAACGAGGTGCTCGCCACGCTGGCATCCCGCGTTCTCGGCTCCGCGGTGCACCCGAACGACCACGTCAACGCGTCGCAGTCGTCGAACGATGTGTTCCCGACCTCGGTGCACGTCGCCGTCACCCAGGCGCTGATCGACGACCTCATCCCCGCTCTCGACCACCTGGCGGTCGCGTTCGAGGCGAAGGCGGATGCCTGGAAGAGCGTCGTCAAGTCCGGTCGCACGCACCTGATGGATGCCACCCCCGTCACTCTCGGTCAGGAGTTCGGCGGCTACGCCCGTCAGATGCGTCTTGGCATCGAGCGCGTGCAGGCGGCGCTCCCGCGGGTCGCCGAGGTTCCGCTGGGCGGCACCGCGGTGGGCACCGGCATCAACACCCCGCTCGGCTTCCCGCAGAAGGTCATCGCCCTCCTGGCTGCCGAGACCGAGCTGCCGATCACCGAGGCCAAGGACCACTTCGAGGCTCAGGCCAACCGTGACGGCCTGGTCGAGGCATCCGGCGCCCTGCGCACGATCGCCGTGTCGCTGACGAAGATCAACAACGACCTGCGCTGGATGGGCTCTGGCCCCAACACCGGCCTGGCCGAGATCCACCTGCCCGACCTGCAGCCGGGGTCGTCGATCATGCCCGGCAAGGTCAACCCGGTCATTCCCGAGGCCGTGCTGATGGTCTGCGCCCGCGTGATCGGCAACGACGCCACCGTCGCCTGGGGCGGAGCATCCGGCGCGTTCGAGCTGAACGTCGCCATCCCCGTGATGGGCACCGCCCTGCTCGAGTCGATCCGTCTGCTCGCCAACGCCACCCGCGTGCTGGCCGACAAGACCGTCGACGGCCTGGAGGCCAACGTCGAGCGGGCCGCGGCGCTGGCCGGCATGAGCCCGTCGACCGTGACCCCGCTGAACAAGGTCATCGGCTACGAGGCGGCCGCGAAGATCGCCAAGCACGCCGTCGCCAAGGGCATCACAGTGCGCGACGCGGTGATCGACCTGGGCTACGTCGAGCGCGGCGAGATCACCGAGGCGCAGCTCGACGAGAAGCTCGACCTGCTGAGCATGACCCACCCGGGCTGACGCCTGCCGGGGCGTGACCGGTTCTCGCGGCTGGCCGGGCACACTTGCACGACCCGGGAACACTTGCACGACCGATCCGCTGATCTGATCGTGCTTCCGTTCCCGGGTCGTGCATCTGTACCCGACACATTCGCCCTGCACAGTTCGCGACTCGCGGCGAGTTATTCACAGGTCGCGGAATTCCGGGATGCCACGCGCCAGCGAAGAGGCAGGGTAAGGGGATGCTCGATCCCTCAGTCCTCATCAGACGCGCCGGTGGCATCGCGAGAGGCCGGATGCTGCAGAAGCATGGTATCTCGCGCAAGGCGCTCGCAGCCCACGCAGCTGCCGGCTCCATACAGCGCGTTCGCCCCGGCGTCTTCGCCTCGAACGATACGAACTCGCAGGTGGTGCGCGCCGCTGAGCACGGCGGGATGCTGACATGCGAGGCGGCGCTGAAGCTGCACGGTATCTGGACGATGTCGGAGGAGCCCGACCCGCACGTCTGGCTGGGTGCCAACGGCCGCAGGCATCCGCATCCGAAGTGCGATTGCGTGACCCACTTCTTCGGCGGTCCCACCCGGTTCGGTGTGGCGTCGGTGGAGACCGCGCTCGTCCACGTGTTCTTCTGCACCGGGGAGGAGGCGTTCTTCGCTGCCTTCGAGTCCGCATGGCGCAGGCGCAAGGTCTCGAAGGCTGCTCGTCTTCGCATCCGCGCCGCCATGCCCGAGTCCGCACGCTGGCTCGTGGACTTGGCGCGCCCCGACGCCGACAGCGGTCTGGAATCGCTGCTTCGGCTGCGCCTCCACCTGCTGGGTATCGAACTCCGGCGACAGGTGGACATCGACGGTGTTGGCCTTGTCGACTTCGTCGCCGGAGGCCGTCTGATCATCGAGGTGGACGGCAAGGAGAACCACGACGGACCTGTGAAGCGTCACAAGGACCTGGTTCGCGATGCTGCGGCATCCGCCCTGGGCTATGAGTCGCTGCGTTTCGACTATGCCCAGATCATCTACGACTGGGAGAGCGTGCAACCTGCGATCCTCGCCGCGCTTCGGCGCGCGTACGCGCGCGCATAGCCCGGTACAGATGCACGACGCGGGAACACTTGCACGACCGAGTCGGTGATCTGATCGTGCATCCGTTCCCGGGTCGTGCAGGTGTACCCCATCAACGGCCCCGAGCTCGGCGCGGCCGGATGCCGTCAGCTGATCTCCCCGCCCTCCAGCAGCTCCGTCACCAGGGCCGCGATCGCCGAGCGCTCGGAGCGGGTCAGGGTGACGTGGCCGAACAGGTCGTGGCCCTTCAGCGTCTCGATCACACTCGCGATGCCGTCGTGCCGCCCCACCCGCAGGTTGTCGCGCTGGCCCACGTCGTGGGTGAGCACGACGCGGGAGTTCTGCCCCATCCGGCTGAGCACGGTCAGCAGCACGTTGCGCTCCAGCGACTGCGCCTCGTCCACGATCACGAAGGCGTCGTGCAGCGAGCGGCCGCGGATGTGCGTGAGCGGCAGCACCTCCAGCATCCCGCGCTCCACGACCTCTTCGAGGACGTTTCCGGAGACGACAGAGCCGAGTGTGTCGAACACCGCCTGCCCCCAGGGATTCATCTTCTCCTCGCGGTCGCCGGGCAGGTAGCCGAGCTCCTGACCGCCGACGGCGAACAGCGGACGGAAGACGATGATCTTCTTCTGCTGCTGACGCTCCAGCACCGCCTCCAGGCCCGCGCACAGCGCCAGCGCCGACTTGCCGGTGCCGGCGCGTCCGCCCAGCGACACGATCCCCACGTCGGGGTCGAGCAGCAGGTCGATCGCGATGCGCTGCTCGGCCGAGCGCCCATGCAGCCCGAACACCTCGCGGTCGCCGCGCACCAGCCGGTACTCGCCATCGCCCACGACGCGGCCCAGCGCCGAGCCGCGCTCGGAGTGGATGATCAGCCCGGTGTTCAGCGGCATCCCGCGCACGGCGTCGCTGAGCCCCACCTCGGCCTCGTAGAGATCGCTCATGTCATCGCCCGACAGGTCGAGCGGCGCGATCCCGGTCCAGCCGGAATCGATCGCCTGCTCGGCGAGGTACTCCTCGGCCTGCAGCCCCAGAGAGGCGGCCTTGACCCGCATCGGCAGATCCTTCGAGACGATCGTCACCGCCTGCCCGTCCTGCGCCAGCTGGGCGGCGGTGGCGAGGATGCGGCTGTCGTTGTCGCTCAGGCGGATGCCGGCGGGGAGGATCGAGAGGTCGGTCGCACCGAGCTCGACCCGCAGCGTGCCGCCCTCCCCCACCTCGACGGGGAAGTCGAGCCGCCCGTGCTCGATGCGCAGGTCGTCCAGGTGCCGCAGCGCACGCCGGGCGAAGTACCCGAGTTCGGGATCGTGCCGCTTGGCCTCGAGCTCGGTGATCACCACGACCGGCAGGACGATCGAGTGCTCCGCGAAGCGGAAGAGGGCCTGCGGGTCGCTGAGCAGCACCGAGGTGTCGAGCACATAGGTGCGAAGAGCCGTGTCATCGTGTGACACGGCTCCGGTTGCGGCTGCCTTGCGGGTGGACTGCTGCTGCGCTGAACGTGTGGTCACGATCCACTCCAACCCGGGATGATCCCGGCTCTGCTGCGAGTCGACCGAGGGCCACGAGTCGCGATCCTGGAGGCCGACTCGATCGGGCACGGTGCCCGATGCCTTGACCGTACGACCCGATGATCGAAGTGCCGCGATCGACACGCGGGCGCGTCGTCGTCAGAGGGTGAACGTTCGGTTGCCGGACGCTGTCAGCCCGTCCTCCAGCATCCGCAGCGTCTCCGCACCTGTGCCCGCGTGCGCGGCGACGCGCACTGCTCCCCCGCGCGAGGTGACCGACAGCCCGGCATCGGACAGCGCTCTTCCCAGGCCTTCGGGATCGGCCGGCGTCAGCGAAAGGATGCCGGCCCGCCGGACGGGGTCCTGCGGGGTGCCGACCGGGATGCCGTGGCGTTCCACGGCCGCGAGCATCTCGTCGACGTTGCGCGTCACCCGCTCCGCGATCGTCGCCACGCCGGCCCGCCGCACCTCGTCCAGCGCGGTGGCGAGGCGCACCGCCGCCAGATGGTCGGGCACGCTCGTGCTGTACGCGCGCGCACCGGATGCCGGCGGCGGGACCGCTCCTGTGAACGGTCCGTCGGATGCGATGCCGGTGATCCCGCTGAGCACCGGCCGGATGCACTCGGATGCCCGTGGCGAGAACCGCGCGAAGCCGGTGCCGCGGCCCGCGCGCAGCCACTTGTAGCCGTGACCCGCGATCACATCGGCCGCTGTCCAGTCCTCGTCGACGACGCCGAAGGACTGCACCGCGTCCACGATCAGAAGCCGATCAGGTCCCAGCAGATCACGCAGCGCCGGCAGGTCGGCGCGGTACCCGGTGCGGTAGTCGACGTGACTGACCGCCACGGCCGTGACGTCGTCGTCCAGCGCCTCTGCGACGGCGTCCGTCGTCACACGACCGTCGACAGGGTCGATCCAGCGCGGTGAGACCGCTCCGGATGACGCGGCGGAGGCCCGCTGCAGCGTGAGGCTGATGCTGGGGAACTCCCCGGCACCGGCGATCACGGCGCCGTCGAGCCCGGTGAAGGCGTGCTGCAGGGCGTCCGTCGAACTCGGCCGCAGCACGACCTCGGAACGGCCCACGCCCAGCAGCTCGGCGACCAGCTCGGCGGCCCTGTCGGTGTTCGTGTTGACCGCCAGATGCTCGCGAGGGTCGTACCCGCCGATCACCTCGACGGCTTCGTGCATGCTCGTGCGCACCTCTGGCGAGAGCGGTCCGAATGCCGCCCAGTTCAGGTAGCCGGTCTCGCCTGCGAATGACGCGATGTACTCCTCCAGAGCGCTCATGACTCCAGTCTCGCGCACGTGGTCAGCGACCGAAACGCCGATCCCTGTCGGCATAGTCCCGGATCGCTCGCAGGAAGTCGACCCGGCGCAGGTCGGGACCGAGGGCCTCGACGAAGTAGAACTCGCTGTGCGCGCTCTGCCACAGCAGGAAGTCGCTCAGCCGCTGCTCGCCGCTGGTGCGGATCACCAGATCGGGGTCGGGCTGGCCGCCGGTGTACAGGTGCTCGCCGATCATCTCGGGGGTGAGCCGCGCCGCAAGGTCCTCGAGCGTGCCGCCGGAGGCGTTGTGCTGTGCGATGATGCTGCGCACCGCGTCGACGATCTCATTGCGCCCGCCGTAGCCGACGGCCAGATTCACGTGCAGCCCGGTGTGCTCGCGGGTGCGCTCGGTGGCATCCGCCAGCACCCGGGACAGCTCGGGCGGCAGGATGTCGGACCGTCCCACCTGCTGCACCCGCCAGTCGCCGTGCTGGGAGAGCGTGTCGGCGAGCTCCGCGATGATCTCGATGAGGTCGCCGATCTCCTTCGAATCGCGCTTGGTCAGGTTGTCGGCCGAGAGCAGGTACAGCGAGACCACGCTCACGCCGAGCTCGTCGCACCAGCCCAGGAACTCGCGCATCTTGGCGGCGCCGGCACGGTGTCCGTCGGCGGCGGACTCGTAGCCGAGCTGGCGCGCCCAGCGCCGATTCCCGTCGATCATCATCGCGACGTGATGGGGCACGGTCGCCGGATCGATCCGGCGTCGCAGCCGGTTTCCGTAGAGCCGATAGAGGGGTCCCCGCCCCGAGCTCTCGCGCGCACTCACGCTTCCCACGCTACCGCGCCCGCCGCCCGCGCACCGGCCCGCACAGGATATGTACTGCACACGGCATGCGACCGAGCCTAGAGTGGGCGGGGTGAGCACCCGAGCCGCACGACGTCCAGATGTTCCGCAGCTGCCGCTGCTCGACGCGGCGAAGAAGGACGCCGTCGTCGAGATCAAACCCAGTTGGCGAGGGTGGATCCACGCGGGCACCTTCCCGGTGGCGATCGCCGCGGGCGTGGTGCTCATCGTGCTCGCCCAGGGTGCGCCGGCGAAGTGGGCCGCCGCGGTGTTCATGGCCACCTCACTGCTGCTGTTCGGCAACTCCGCCGTGTACCACCGGTTCGACTGGGGCCCCAAGACCAAGGCCGTGCTCAAGCGCATCGACCACGCCAACATCCTGCTGCTCATCGCCGGCACCTACACCCCCATCGCGGTGCTGGCGCTGGCACCCGAGAAGGGACGGCTGCTGCTGTTCCTGGTGTGGGGCGGCGCACTGCTGGGCATCCTGTTCCGCGTGTTCTGGATCAACGCGCCGCGCTGGCTCTACGTCGCGCTGTACCTGGTGCTGGGGTGGGCGGCCGTGATGTACATGGTCGATCTGGTCAACGCGAACGTCGCCATGATGGTGCTCGTGTGCGTGGGCGGCGTGCTGTACACGGTGGGCGCCGTCATCTACGCGATGAAGAAGCCGAACCCGTGGCCAGGGCACTTCGGCTTCCACGAGATCTTCCATGTGTGCACGGTGCTCGCGTTCCTGTGCCACTGGGCGGCGTGCCTGCTGATCTCGCTCGCTCCGCACGCGCCCTCACTCGGCCTGGCGGGCTGAAACCGGCCGTCATCCGCGGCTCGGCGCACAGCCTCGCATGGCATCCTGACAGCGCAGACGATCTGGAGGACCACCATGGCCGATGTCGAGAGCTTCACCCTGGACCACACCGCCGTCAAGGCCCCGTACGTGCGCCTGATCGGCGTCGACCACGGCCCGAAGGGCGATGCGATCTCGAACTTCGACGTGCGCTTCGTGCAGCCCAACGAGGGCGAGATCCCCACCGCCGGACTGCACACCATCGAGCACACCATGGCCAGCGTGCTGCGCGACGAGATCGACGGCGTCATCGACTTCTCGCCGTTCGGATGCCGCACCGGCTTCCACCTGATCATGTGGGGCGAGCCCGCCGTCGCCGACGTGGTGGCTGCGGTGCGCGCTGGGCTGGAGTTCATCGCCGGTCCCGCCCAGTGGAGCGACGTGCCCGGCGTCTCGGCCGTGGAGTGCGGCAACTACCGCGACCACAGCCTGCACAGCGCGAAGGAGTGGGCTCGGCGCATCCTGGATCAGGGGATCAGCCAGGACGCCTTCGAGCGCGTCGGCGTCTGAGGACGCCGCCGTCGGCTCAGCGCTTCGCGCTCCCCGGGTCGGCGTCGCCCGTGCCGGTCTCACCATCGGCATCCGTCCCGCGTTCGGCATCCGTCCCGGCTCCCGGCGCGGAATCGGATGCCGCGGCCGCGGCCTGCTCGGCATCCAGCTCTTCACGCACCTCTTCGCGGTAGCGCACCCTTCGGATGCGACGATTCATGTCCCAGATCAGCAGCACGACGGCGGCGACGACCACGATCACGACGGCGAACCCCGCGAAACCCGGCGTCACGAGCTCGGGCGGGACGGTCGACGTCGGCGTCGGCATCGGGGTGTTCTCGCCGAGCAGCATCATGGGGCGCCTTTCCTCTCAGGTCGCATAACCTGGGAGTATCAGCCTATCGGCCGACCCGACCTCCCGAAGAACAGAGAGACCCGTGACCACCGCACGCGAACTGGATGAGCGCTACGGCCGTACCGGCCGACGGCGACTGCCCTGGATCGTCGCCGGCGCGCTCGCGGTGCTGGCCGTGGGCGCGTTCGGATGGATGACGGTGACGAGCCAGCTGAGCGCGGTCAGCGCCGACGACGTCGGCTTCACGCTGACCGACGAGCACAGCGTCGACCTGCGCTTCCAGTACACCGCGCCGCGCGGATCCGGCGTCGTGTGCGTGGTGCAGGCGCTCGACAAGGAGTTCGGCGTGGTGGGCTGGAAGGTGCTCGAGATCCCCGCGAGTCAGGACCACACCTCGGTGATGGACGTGCGCATTCCGACGGTCGCAGCCGCGACCACCGGTTTGGTGAAGTCCTGCTGGGTCGCTTAGACTCGTCCGCAAGACGACCGACGCCCCGGCCTACGCCGGGGCGTCTTGGCATATCCCCCCGGTCCGCAGCAGACGGCCCGGATCCCTCAGCCCCTGAAGGGGCCCACACCGAAGGAGCACGCTGTGTCCACAGACGCTCAGGTTCCGTTCCTCACGCAGGAGGCCTACGATCGGCTGGTCGACGAGCTCGAACGCCTCTCCACCGTGGGTCGCGACGAGATCGCGGCGCGCATCGAAGCCGCACGCGAAGAGGGCGACCTCAAGGAGAACGGCGGCTACCACGCGGCCAAGGACGAGCAGGGCAAGCAGGAGGCGCGCATCGCCACACTGCAGCAGCTACTGAAGACCGCGAAGGTCGGCGCGGCCCCCACCAGCCGCGGCATCGTGGAGCCCGGCACGGTGGTCACCGCGATCGTGGCCGGCGACGAAGAGGTGTTCCTGCTCGGGAGCCGCGAGATCTCGGCCGGCGGCGATCTGGACGTCTACAGCGAGGCGAGCCCGTTGGGCAAGGCGATCCTCGGTCTGAAGGTCGGCGAGAAGGCCAGCTACGAGGCGCCCAACGGACGCGCGATCTCCGTGGAGATCACCGGCGTCGAGACCTACGCCGGCTGAGCGCTGCCGGTGCCGCAGAAGGCGGGATGCCCGGATCGGGCATCCCGCCTTCTGCTGTGCGCCCTGACGATCTCGTCTCCATACGGGCGCTCACCAGGGGCCACGCCAGCAGGCTCGGCGCAGCGCGAAGCGATGCGTCGAGTGGGCGCGGGGATCAGTCCTCGACCACCACGGGGTCGAACCCGGCGGCGCGCAGCGAGTCCAGCGCGAGCTGCGTGTGCTCCGGGCCGCGGGTCTCGATCGACAGCTGCAGGATCATCTCGCTGATCTGCAGCCCGTGCCCGTGCCGGGTGTGCAGCACCTCCATGACGTTCGCACCGACCTGCGCGAGGATCTCGGAGACCTTTGCGAGCTGTCCCGGGCGATCGGGCAGCGGCACGCGCACGGTCGCGTAGCGCCCGGAGGCTGCCAGCCCGTGCGAGACGACCCGCTGCAGCAGCATGGGATCGATGTTGCCGCCGGAGAGGATCGGGACCGTCGTGCCGGTGCTCTTCACCTTGCCTGCGAGGATCGCCGCGACGCCGACCGCGCCGGCCGGCTCCACGACGACCTTGGCGTGCTCGAGCAGCACGAGCAGGGCGCGGGCGATGTCGTCCTCGGAGACGGTGACAACGTCGTCCACGAGATCGCGGATGATCTCGAACGGAACCTGCCCCGGACGCGCCACCAGGATGCCGTCGGCGATGGTGGGAAGGGTGGTGATCTCGACCGGATGCCCGGCCTGCAGCGACGGCGGCATGGCGGCTGCGTTCTCGGACTGCACGCCGATCACGCGCACCGTGCGTCCGGCCTCGGCCGCGGCCTGCTTGATGGCCGCGGCGACTCCGGCGATCAGTCCCCCGCCGCCGATGCCCATCACCACGGTGTCCACGTCCGGCACGTCCGCGATGATCTCCAGCCCGAGGGTGCCCTGGCCGATGATGACGTCGCGGTGGTCGAACGGCGGGATCAGCACGGCCCCGGTGCGCTCGGCGAACTCCGCCGCGAGCCGCAGCGACGTCGCCACGGTCTCGCCCTCCAGCACCACCTCGGCGCCGTATCCGCGGGTCGCCAGCAGCTTGGGAACCGGCACGCCCAGCGGCATGAAGATGGTGGCCGGGATGCCCAGCGACTGGGCGGCCAGCGCCACCCCCTGTGCGTGGTTGCCGGCCGACGCCGCCACGACGCCACGTGCGCGCTCGTCGTCGGTGAGCTGCGCGAGCCGGTAGGTCGCGCCGCGGATCTTGAACGAGCCCGTGCGCTGCAGGTTCTCCATCTTGAGCAGCACCGGCGATCCGAGAATGTCGCTCAGGGCGCGCGACAGCTCGGTGGGCGTGTGCGAGATCACCCCGGCAAGACTCTCCGCGGCGGCTGAGAACTCCGCCAGGCTCGGGACCTCGGTCATCGATTCCTCCTCGTCCGCTCACGCGGTACTGTGCTCCAGATGAGATCGGCGGCGGGCTCCTCGCCCGTCCGCCAGGCGCCGGTGCTGATGGTCACCGCCGCCACGTTGATGAAGGCCGCGAGCGGAACCGCGAACAGGGCGCCGGGGATACGTGCGATCATCGCGCCTCCCGCGACCACCAGCACGACGGCGAGGGGGTGCACCTTGACCGCCGATCCCATCAGGATCGGCTGCAGGATGTGGCCCTCCAGCTGCTGCACGAGCAGCACCACGCCCAGCATCGCGATCGCGATCCAGATGCCGTTGTAGACCAGTGCGAGGAACACCGCCACCGCGCCGGTCACCACTGCACCGACGATCGGGATGAACGAGCCCAGGAACACCAGCACCGCGACAGGGATCGCCATCGGCACGCCCAGCGCGACGGCGCCGATGCCGATGCCGACCGCATCGATGGCGGCCACGAGCATCTGCGTGCGTGCGTAGTTGATCACGGTGTCCCAGCCGTTGCGGGCCGCGGCATCCACGGCGGGGCGCGCCGTGCGCGGGAACAGGCGCAGCGTCCACTTCCAGATGCCGCCGCCGTCGGCGAGCAGGCAGATCAGGATGAACAGCGACAGCAGAGCGCCCGTGACCACCTCGGCCGCGGTGCCCGTGACCGCGCCGGCCGCGCTGAGCAGCCAGTCCTGCTGCTCGGTGATCAGCGTCTGCAGCTGGGCGATGTACGCGTCGATGTCGCCCGCGGTCAGGTGCAGCGGGCTGTCCAGCAGCACGTCCTTGAACTGCGCAACGGCCAGAGCGGTCTTCTCCTGGACGTCCTTCCACTGCTCGCGCACCTGCCAGACGACCAGCCACAGCAGCCCGGTGACGATGCCGATCGTGCCGATCAGGCTCACGGCGATCGCCAGCCAGCGCGGGAACCGCGCCCGCAGCATCAGCTGGAACGCCGGCCAGAGCAGTGCCGTGATGAGGATGCCGACCATCAGCGGGATGACCAGCGCCTTCAGCAGCATGACCAGCCAGATGAACAGGGCGATGGCACCGGCGATCACCAGCAGGCGCCACGAGTAGGCGGCGGTGACCCTCAGCGGCTTGGGCACGGCCTCGTCGACCTCGGTCGTGATCGTCCGGTCGGTCACGGGCGGGTGGTGGCGGAACGGATTGCGGAACCTCGGTGCGGGGTTGTCGCTCATCGTCCAATTCTACGTATGAGCCCCCGCTGCGCCCGCCGCATGTCGGAGGTCGGCATTAGCCTGGGTGCGTGACATCGACTGCAGCGCTCAGCGCCGGGGAGGCCCGCCGCATCGCACTCGCCGCGCAGGGGTTCTCCCGGCGGATGCCCGATGCGGTCGCCTCCCGGCATCTGCACCGCTCGATGCAGCGCCTCGGCGTGCTGCAGATCGATTCGGTGAACGTGTTCGCACGCTCGCACTACATGCCGATGTTCTCCCGGCTGGGCGCATACGCGCCAGAACTGCTGGACCGCACCTTCCTCTCCCGCACCACGCACTACGTCGAGTACCTCGCCCACGAGGCCGCGTTCATGCCCGTGGAGGACTGGGCGCTGTGGGAGTTCCGCATGGCGGCGTGGCGACGGCGCGCGGCCGACCCCGATTCGTGGATGCACGCGAACGCGCGCACGCTCGACTGGGTGCGTGCGGAGCTGCGGGAGCGCGGACCGCTGCGCCCGGCGGATCTGCGCGACGATGCGCCCCGCGAGCGGGGCCAGTGGTGGGACTGGGATGTCGCGAAGACGGCGCTGGAGCACCTCTGGCGGAGCGGGGAGGTGGCGATCGCCGGCCGCGCCGGATTCGAACGGCGCTACGGCCTCGCCGAGCAGATCGTCCCGGCGCGGATTCTGGCCTCGCCGGTACCGCAGCGGGACGCGGTGCGCGAGCTGGTGCGCCGCGCCGCACGCTCCTACGGCGTCGCGACGATCTCGGATCTGAACGACTACTACCGGCTGCGCGACCAGGCCGCCGTGCGCGACGCGGTCGCCGATCTCGTGGAGACCGGAGAGCTCGAGCCCGTCGTCGTGCGCGGCTGGGAGCGCTCCGGCCGGCCCCTGCCCGCCTGGCGGCATCGCGATGCCGTGCTCCCACGCCGGATCGATCGCGCCGCGCTGCTGACGCCGTTCGACCCGGTCGTCTGGTTCCGCGACCGCGCGCTGCGGGTGTTCGACTTCGATTACCGCATCGAGATCTACGTGCCGGCCGACAAGCGCCGCTACGGCTACTACTCGCTGCCCGTGCTGGTGGGCGACAGGATCGTGGGCCGCGTGGATCTGAAGGCCGACCGCGCAGCATCCGTGCTGCGGGTGCAGTCGGCCTGGTGGGAGGGGCACGCGACACCCGAAGCGGATGCACCCCGGGTGGCCGAGGAGCTCGCGCGCGCGGCCGCGTGGCAGGGGCTGGAGCGCATCAGCGTGTCGGGCTGGGGCGATGCCGCGGATGCCGTGGCGCGCGCGCTGGGCGGCCGCGAGGCCGACGTCCAGCGCCACGTGCATCCGCGCGAGTAGAGCGCAGGTTTCGACTCGCAAGCTCGCTCAACCCTGACACGCGAACGACTCAACGCTCCTTCGTCGCATTGAGGACGCCGCGAGAGGTTTCGACTCGCAAGCTCGCTCAACCCTGACACGCGAACGACTCAACGCTCCTTCGTCGCATTGAGTCGTTCCGTGTCAGAACTGCACCCTCGGCGGTTCTGAGATCGCGCTGTCGTCGGCGACCTCGAAGAACTCCCGCTCGCTGAAGCCGAGCCCGCGGGCGAACATGTTGTTCGGGAAGACCTTGATCTTGGTGTTCAGTTCGCGCACGCCGCCGTTGTAGAAGCGACGTGCGGCCTGGATCTTGTCCTCGGTGTCGACGAGGGCGTGCTGCAGCTGCAGGTAGTTCTGGCTGGCCTGCAGCTGCGGGTACGCCTCAGCGACCGCGAACAGGCTACGCAGGGCCTGCTGCAGGTGCCCCTCCGCGACGCCGGCCTCTGCGGGTCCGCTGGCCGAGAGCGTCTCGGCGCGGGCGCGGGTGACGCCTTCGAAGACGGCCTTCTCGTGCGCCGCGTACCCGCGGACCGTCTCGATGAGGTTCGGGATCAGATCCGCTCGACGCTTGAGCTGCACGGTGATGCCACTCCACGCCTCGTCCACGCGCACGTTCAGCTGCACGAGCGAGTTGTAGGTCGACCAGAGGTAGATGCCGACGAGCACGAGCACTCCGACGACGATCAGTACCGGCCACAGCCATTCCATGCCATTCCCCCTCTTGAGTCTTCGTCCATCCTATGCGCGTGACTCTGCACATCGCCTGGAAGGCGGGCCGTGATCACGCGCCCAGCACGCGCTCCAGGTAGCGGTTCCCGAACACCCGCTCGGGGTCGAGGCGATCGCGCAGGGCCACGAAGTCGTCGAAGCGCGGATAGCGCTCTCGCAGCTGATCTGCCGTGAGGCTGTGCAGCTTGCCCCAGTGCGGGCGGCCCCCGTGGCGGAGCATGATCTGCTCGACGGCGCCGAAGTACTCGCGCGGGTCGACGCGCCAGTAGCGGTGCACGGCGATGTAGGCGCTGTCGCGCCCCGAGGCTGTGGACAGCCAGAGGTCGTCGGATGCCGCGAAGCGCACTTCCACGGGGAACTCGATGCGCCAGCCGCGATCGGTGATGAGCCGGCGCAGCTCGTCGAAGGCGGGTACCAGGTCGGCGGCCGGGATCGCGTACTCCATCTCGCGGAAGCGCACATCGCGGTGGTGGATCAGCACGCGGTGCGAGCGGTCGGAGTACTCTGCGTCACCGGTCAGCTGCACAGCCAGGCGGTTGAACGACGGGATGATCGCCGGGGCGAAGCGGCTGAGGGCGCAGAAGGCTCCGAAGACGCCGTTGGAGAGCACGGTCTCGTCGAGCCAGCGCCGTGCCCCGGGGATCGGATGCCGTTTCGCGGACTCCGGCAGCCGGGTCTGCGTCTTCATGAGCGCGACATCGGTGTGCGGATGCCAGTAGAACTCGAGATGGTCGGCGGCCGCCGCCTGCTCGTGCACGGTCTCCAGCGTCGCATCCAGCGGTGCCGGGGCGTCGATCGCGTGCAGCACGAACGCCGGCACGCACTGCAGCGTCACCTCGACGATCACGCCGAGCGCCCCCAGGCCCACCACCGCGCCGGCGAGCAGTCCGGGCTCGTGCGTCTCGTCGATGCGCAGGAACTCGCCTTCGGCGGTGATCAGCGTCAGACCGCGCACCTGCGTCGCGATGCCGCCGAAGCGCACGCCGGTGCCGTGCGTGCCCGTCGAGATCGCGCCGGAGATGGACTGCCGGTCGATGTCGCCCAGGTTCTCCATGGCGAGTCCGTACGGGCGCAGCAGCTCGGGGATGCGGTGCAGGCGCGTGCCCGCGAGCAGCGTGACGCGGCCGGTCGCCGCATCCGCCGACACGAGACCCTGCAGGTCGTCGAGTTCGAGCAGCACGCCGGGTGCCACGGCGATGCCGGTGAAGCTGTGCCCGGCGCCGATCGCCTTCACCGTCAGCCCCTGGGCGGTCGCGGCCTTGACGGCGCGCTGCACACCCTCCGGCGAGCGCGGGCGCTCCACGCGCACCGGACGCACCGAAGCCGAGCGTCCCCAGTTCTGCCATGTGCCGCCTGGTCTGGTCACAGGAAGGCCTTCCCCTCGCCGCGGTAGGTGGGCAGCTCGTCGACGACGGAGCCGTCGGCGACGAGGTGATAGCCGAGGATGCGTTCGGCCGGCTCGCCGCTCTTGGCGTGACGGAACCAGACGCGATCGCCGACTCTCAGCTCGCGCGCCGCCTGGCCCTGCAGCGGAGTCTGCACCTCGCCCGCCGCCTCGCGCGGCATGGTGCGCAGCCGCGGCGGCCACGCCGCGACGGGCTGGCGGGAGGCCACTGCGGGACCGGATGCGATCCACCCGCCTCCGAGCACCGTCGCGATGTCGGGGGCCGGCCGGCGCACCACATCGAACGCGAAGGCTGTCGCCGGCGCCGGGCGGAAGGACCGATAGCCGTCGAACAGGTGCCCCGCGAGCAGGCCGCTGCCTGCCGTGGCCTCGGTCAGCGACTCGTCACGTGCGGTGAACTCGAGCGACCCCGTGCCGCCGCCGTTGAGGAACTCCAGGGGCGCGATGCCCAGCATGGCGTCGGCGATCTCGGCCCGACGGTGCAGCAGTTCGTCGCGCGAGCGCGACTGCACCAGGCGGATGACCGGGGCATCCGGCCCTGCAGCATCCCCCTGCCCGGCGATCTGCGCGTCGTACATCTGCAGACCCACCAGGCGGAAGCCGGGACGGCGCACCACCTGCCGGGCGAAGCCGGCGACATCCGCCGCCGTGAACAGCGGGGAGCGGCGCACGCCGATGTGCCCGAGTCCCGGTGCCCGGTACGACGCGTCGACGTCGATGGCGATGCGCACCTCGGGACGGGAGCCGGGCGCCGCGATCGAGTCGATCAGGTCGAGCTGCGCGAGATCATCGACCATGAGGGTGATGCGCGCGGCGAGCCGCTCGTCGGCGAGCAGCGCCGCCAGGCCGCTCCGGTCAGCCGTCGGGTACCCGAGCACGATGTCGTCGTGGTCCTCGGCGAGCCAGAGCGCCTCAGCCAGGGTGAAGGACAGGATGCCGCGGAAGCCGGGAATCGCGAGCACCGCGTCCAGCACCGAGCGCACCCGCACCGACTTCGTCGCGACGCGGATCGGCAGCCCGCCGGCGCGCACCAGCAGATCCATCGCGTTGTGGCGCAGAGCTTCGCGCTCGATCACCGCCACCGGTGCAGGCAGATGCGCTGTCGCCTCGGTGAGCGTGCGCCAGTAGCGTTCAGGATCGCGCCACGGCTCTGCGCGGGCGAGCCTGCCCTGGCCGGCGATGGGGCTCTTTTCGGCAGTGAGGTCGAGCACTCCCCTACCCTATGACGTTCGGGACTCGGACTCACTTCCGCTGACGCTGAGTCCGAGGGCAGCGCCGTTCCCGATCGCCGACACGGTCACCGCAGGCGGATAACGGTCTTGCCGCGGAGTCCGTCGCGCGGCGGCGCGGGGCGGTGCAGGGCATCCTCAAGCCCGATCTCACGCGAGACGACCGGACGGACGGCGCCGGCGGACAGCGCATCGGCGAGGCGCTCGAGCCGTGCCGGCTTCTCGTCGAGCACGTACTCCACGGCGACGATCCGGTTCTGCGCCCGGAGCGCGTCGGACACGCCGTAGGCCGTCGAGACGACCGTGCCGCCGCCCCGCACGCTCTCGGCGGCGACATCCACCGCGTCGGTCGCTCCCGTGAAGTCGAGAACGGCGGCGAGTTCCGCCGCGCCGAGGGCGGCGAGCGCCTCTGGCAGGTCCGCGTCGCGGGGCAGGACATCGTCGGCTCCCAGCGCCCGGAGGGCATCGGCGGCTTCCGGGCTGACGCCGGCCAGAACCCGGATGCCGCGGGCCTTCGCCTCCTGGACGGCGAAGGCTCCGACTCCGCCGCTCGCACCGAGGATCAGCACGGTGTCCCCCGAGGCGGCGCGGCTGCTGTCCAGGGCCCCCACCGCCGTCATGCCCGCGGTCGGCGCCGCCGCGGCATCCTCGAACGAGACGCCGTTCGGAATGCGGCGCAGCGCACCGAATGCGGGCCGGGCCTGCACGACCGTCGCCTCGGCGAAGGTCCCGAACTGCATCGCGGCTGCCCAGAACTGACCGAATACGCGGTCGCCCGCGGAGAAGCCGGCCGAGGCGCCTGCTGTCCGCCGGATCACGCCCGCTCCGTCGAAGCCGAGGATCAGCGGGAAGCGGAACTCGCCGTGCCCCGCGAGGTGCCCGGCGGCGACTGCCTCGTCCAGCGGGTTCCGGGACGCCGCGAAGAGCTCCACCTCGATCTCGCCGGTTGCCGGGTCCGGCAGTGGGATGTCGATGAGGCGGGGCTGCTCGCCGTAGTGCTCGATGCCGATTCCCTGCATGTGGTGCTCCTCTGATGCCGATTCGTTGGGTGACGCTCATCCGTCGCCTCCAGAGTCGCGGTCGCGCTTCGCAGACTGAAGGTCCGGTTCGGCAATGATCCGTGCCGCAACGGCATCAATCGCCGTGCCGTTTCGCTCATAGACTGCTCTCCATGCCCATCGAGTCGCGGTCGCTGCGCTACTTCTCGGCAGTCGCCCGCCACCGCAGCTTCGCGCGTGCGGCGGAGGAGCTCGGAATCGCCTCGCCAGCGCTCTCCCGCACCGTGCGCGCGCTCGAATCCGAACTGGGAGTGATGCTTCTGAGCAGGACGACCCGCTCGGTCGCACTCACCCCCGCGGGCGAAGCGCTCCTCGTGGACACGGTGCGGGCGCTGGAAGGTCTGGATGCAGCCGTCCTGCGTGCGCGCCGTGCCGCCGCGCCGGCGAGGAGCGTCGTCCTCGCGGTGAAGGCGGACGCGGATGGCGGCCTGCTGGACGACGTTCTGGCTGCGACCTCGAGGGAGCCGGGCTCGGAGCCGGTCGCGGTGAAGCTGTGCGGCTGGGGCGAGCACGCGAACCTGATCCGCCGCGGAGAGGTCGATGCCGCGCTGATCTACGATCCGCACGATCTGCGCGGGCTGGATGCCGAGACGATACACACCGAGCCGAGGGTCGCCGCCCTGCCCGCAGGCCACCCGCTCGGATCACGGGATGCGATCACCCTCGGCGCCCTCGGGATCTCCGCCGAGAGCATCGATCGGCACGCCGAGCGCTCCTTCGGCATCCACCCGGCCGCCGATCTCGCGCAGCTGCTCACGCTGATCTCGCTGGGCGACGCCGCTGCGATCGTGCTCGCGAGCTCGGTCGCAGCGCGTTACCCGCGACCGGGTATCCATTACGTGCCGATCGCGGACGCTCCGCCTGCGTCGCTCGTGATCGCCTGGCACGAGGACGCGCATTCGCCCGCCATCGCCGCGCTTGTCCGCGGTGCCGCCACTGCCGGAGCAGGCAGGCGCGCACCGGTATCCGACTAGGATTGCGGCGCGGCCCCCATAGCCCAACGGCAGAGGCAGGCGTCTTAAACACGCTTCAGTCCGGGTTCGAATCCCGGTGGGGGCACGAAGTGACCTCACCGGGTGAGAACCCGAAACGGAACCGCGTCGGCCGAGGCTCCGCACGACGCGAAGCGGCGAGCGGAGAGCCGACGGGGCGGGTTCGAATCCCGGTGGGGGCACGGAGTGACCTCACCGGGTGAGAACCCGAAACGGAACCGCGTCGGCCGAGGCTCCGCACGACGCGAAGCGGCGAGCGGAGAGCCGACGGGGCGGGTTCGAATCCCGGTGGGGCACGAAGTCCTAAGGGGCCACGAGCACGATGACCTTGCCCTCGACGCCGCCGCGTTCCAGTCGTGCGTGCGCCTCGGCGATGCGCTCCAGCGGGTACGTCTCATCGACGACGGATCGCAGGCGTCCCTGGTCGGCGAGCCCGGCGAGCTCGTCGAACAGCTCTCGGCGCGGGTGACCGAAGAAGAGGCGGATGCGGCGCGAGCCGTGCACCCGGGAGCCCAGGATGCCGCCGAGGCTGCGCACCGCCCGTTCCAGATCGAAGGCGATGGTGATCATCCGGCCCTCGGGCGACAGCTGTCGCCGGAACGCCCGGAGGTCGGTGCCGCGGGTGTCGAGGATCACGTCGAACCTTCCCAGCGCGGCGGCCGGCGTGCGGTAGTCGATCACCTCGGCCGCCCCAGACCGCGCACGAAGGCCGCGGTCGCCGCGCTCGCGAGGGCGGTGACGTGCGCACCCATCATGGCGCCGATCTGCACCCCGACCGAGCCGACGCCGCCCGCTCCTCCGCGCGCGAGCAGCCGTTCCCCCGGTCGCAGGCCGGCGACATCCCGCAGCGCGACCAGAGAGGTGCTGCCGCCGGACAGCAGCGACACCGCCTGGGCGGGCGAGAGCGACGCGGGGGCGATCGCGACGTTCCCCGCCGGGGCCGTCACGTAGTCCGCGGCCGCACCTCTGGGACCGCGTTCGTCGACCGCACCCCACACCCGGTCGCCGACGGCGAGGTCGGTGACGCCCAGCCCCACCGCCGAGACCTCACCGCAGAAGTCGATGCCGACGCGCTGCGGGAAGCGCCTGCCGGTGACGAGGCGCAACCGGCCTTGACGCGCGATCACCTCGCCGCCGTTCACGGACGACGCGCTCACCCGCACGAGCACGTCACCCGGCTGCGGAACCGGCCGCTCCGTCTGCGTCACGTACAGCACCTCCGGTGCGCCGTAGCTGTCGAACATCGCAGCTCTCATCTGGTCAGGCATGAGGACTACGCTAGGCAGCGAAGCGGGCATGGCCCGCCGTTTCGGACCGAACCGAGAAGAAGCCCGCCGTGGAGCTCTCGAATCCGGCGAACGCGCAGCGCACGGAGCGACTGTGACCGCGGTCTCGGCCCGAAGGGACGCCCTGCGCAATCGTGCGCGGATCCTCGATGCGGCGCGACGATCCGTCGCGGCTCACGGCGCGGATGCCCCCATGACGGCCATCGCGCGCCGCCGGCGTGGGTGCGGCGACGCTGTATCGTCACTTCCCCTCTCGGGAGGCGCTGCTCACCGAGATGTTCGGTGAGCAGATCGCCCACCGCATCGCGATCCTGGACGACGCGGTGGCAGATGCGGACCGCTGGCGGGGATTCATCCGGTCCCTGGAGACCGTGGTGAGGCTGGAGATCGAGAACCCGGGCGTCGCTCAGGCCATCGCCGAGCGACGGGAGACGATTCCGCTCTACGAGGAGTTCCGCTCCCGTGCGGTCGCCGGTCTGAGCACGCTGGCGGAGCGGCTGCGGCAGGCGGGGCTGGTGCGAGACGACTTCGGCGCTGACGACATGACGATCATCCTGGTGGCGCTCGGCTCCGTGACCGTCGCCGCACCCGAGCACCTGGCGCTGCGGCACGCGCGGCGTCTGATCACGCACCTGACCGAGGGCATCCGCATCCGCTGACCGCGCCAGCCCGCAACCCGCACCGCGTCATCACCGCGAGGACGCTCCGCGCCCGCCGCGTGCACGGCGAAGGGCCCGGCCGAGAGCTGCTCTCGGCCGGGCCCTTCAGCCGGATGCTGCTCAGGCCTTCGCTTCGGCCGCCTGCTTGGCTGTGACCTTCTTGACGGCGTCGTCCTTCACCGGGACGTCCTTCTCATCGGGCACCTCGGCGGGCGTCTCGGGCTTCGGCGCGGGCGCCGCCGCAGCCGGACGCGGACGCGCGGCGAACTGCTCGAACACGGCCCGCGGCTGCTGCACCGCCTCGAGGCTGACGATGTCGCGACCGAGCCACAGGTTGTTCCACCAGCCCCAGAGCACGCGCCACTTGCGCTCCCAGGTCGGCATGGCCAGACCGTGGTAGCCGCGGTGCGCGACCCACGCGAGGAAGCCCTTCAAGGCGATCTTCCCGGACTGGAAGACACCGTTGTACAGCCCCAGGCCCGCGACGGCTCCGAGGTTCTTGTGGAAGTAGTCCTTGGTCTCCTCGCCGCGGAGCACGGCGGTGAGGTTCTTGGCCAGGCGCTTGGCCTGGCGCACGGCGTGCTGTGCGTTGGGCACGCAGAATCCGCCGACGCCGCCGCCGGACAGATCGGGCACCGCGGACACGTCGCCAGCGGCCCAGGCGCCCTCGACCGGCTCCTCGTCCGTGCCGACGCGCAGGTCGGCGCGGGTCTGGATTCGCCCGCGCTCCTCGACGGGCAGGTCTCCCCCGCGCACGACGGTCGGGTTGGCCATGACGCCGGCCGTCCACACGATCAGGTCGGTCGGGATGACTTCGCCCGTGGACAGCTCCACGTTGCCGTCGACCGCGCCGGTCACCTGGGTGTCCAGATGCACGCTGGCACCGCGCTTGGCGAGGTCCTTCAGCACCCATTCGCTGGTCTTCAGCGAGACCTCCGGCATGATCCGGCCCATCGCCTCGATCAGGTGGAAGTGGGTGTCCTCGAAGGAGACCTGCGGGTACTTCGACACCAGGGCCGACGCGAGCGAGCGCAGCTCGGCGAACGCCTCGATGCCGGCGAAGCCACCCCCGACCACCACCACGGTCAGCAGGCGGTCGCGCTCGGGACCGGCCGGGATCGACGCGGCCCGGTCGAAGTTGGACATCAGCTTGTCGCGCACGGCGACGGCCTCTTCGATGGTCTTGAGCCCGATCGCGTTGTCGGCGATGCCGGGAATCGGGAAGGTGCGCGAGACGGCACCGGCGGTGACCACGATCTGGTCGTAGGCGAACTCGTACGGCTCACCGGCCTCGGGCGAGATCGTCGCGATCTTGTTCGCGTGATCGATGCCGGTGACCTTCGCGGTGATCACGTTGGTGCGCTTGAGGTGCCGGCGATGCGCGACGACCGCATGCCGCGGCTCCACCGAGCCGGCCGCGACCTCGGGCAGGAACGGCTGGTAGGTGAGGTACGGCAGCGGATCCACCATCGTCACCTCGGCCTCACCCTTGCGAAGGTGCTTCTCGAGCTTCCATGCGGTGTAGAAACCTGCGTAGCCTCCACCGACAATCAGAATGCGGGGTGCAGTGCTGTTCTGAGGCACAGGGGGACAACTCCTCGTCGTCAGGGTGTGGGAGTGCGTCGACCGCGCTCCATTCGGATGCGCCGGGCAGCTGCGGTGACGCCAAGCGCTATCAGAGTACCAGGCACGGTGAGCGCCAGAAGCGGAAGAGTCCCGTACCGCAGCGTCTCGGCCGACGGCAGCAGCGGTGACCCGGGCTTGCGGGGCGGGTCTGCGGCGGGCAGCGGCTGAACCGCGACAGGAGTCGCGGTGGCCTCCGGAGTCGGCTTGGCCGGCGATGAGGCCCGACGGTACAGGCGGACCCATTCCTTCAGGTCGCCCATCGGGTTGGCGTCCACCTTCGGCACGGATGCCGTGACTGCGGCATGGGCGTCCAGCAACCCGTAGCCGTACTCGACGTCGGGCGTGTTCGCCGACATCTCGGGCACGCGGATGGCCGTCCTGATGATCCGGTTGATGACGTTCGCGGCATCCAGTTCGGGATGCGCCGCGCGCACGAGCGCCGCCGCACCGGCGACGATCGGCGCCGCACCGCTGGTACCCCTCCAGCCCACGACCGCGCCGTCGGGAGTCAGACCGATCAGCTGCTCGCTCGGCGCCATCACGCCGATCGTGATCCCCTGCGTCGACGCCTCGACGCTGGCCGTCCCGGTCTGATCGACCCCGCCGACGGTGAGCACCCCGGGGATGGTGGCGGGTGCACCGACGATGGGAGTACCGCTGCCGCGGTTGCCCGCCGCCACGATGACGACCACGTCGTGCTCGTAGGCGTACAGGAAGGCGTCGTCCCAGCTCTTGTCCCAGTCGAGGGTGTTCGTCGTGAACGACAGGTTGATGATGTCCGCGCCGTGATCGACGGCCCAGCGCATGCCCTTGGCCACCTGCTCGGCGAACGGCACGGTGGCCGACGAGCCGGGGAAGCCGAGCGACACCGAGAGCAGTTTCGCGCGCGGCGCCACGCCGATCATGCCGGTGCCGTCGGAGTTGCCGGGGGCGGCCGCGGTGGATGCCACCAGCGTGCCATGATCGCTGTTGATCACGCCGACCGGGGTGCGGCCGTTCTTGCCTCCGACTCCGGATTCGTCGACGCCGTCGACGACCGCATCGCCGAACGCACCGCCCGCGCGGCCGATGCCGGTGTCGAGCACCGCGATCGTCACGCCCTCGCCGAGAGTCGTGTTCCAGGCATCGCGGATGCGGGCGCCATCGAGCCAGTACTCCTGCGCGCGAATGGGATCGGCAGGGTCGTCCGGCACCGGCGGCGCTGTCGGCGACGGCGTCGCGGCCTGCACCGACCCGGTGGCGGTGGCCGTGACCGGCGCGGCGACGGCCGGAGCGGCGGCGAGAGCAGCGGATGCCGCCAGCGCCGTCGACACGGCGATGGCGGACAGCATCCGACGGCGGATCATCCTGCCGCGCTCGTCTCTGACGCCGCACCGGGATGGGCGCACGCGCACCGCTCCGGCGACCAGCCGGAGCGCGCCAGCGCGGCGTCGCCGATCGGGTTGACGCCGGGACCGGCGGCGAGTGCGTGCCCCGCGAGCGCGTGCAGGCACTTCACCCGGGTGGGCATGCCGCCGGCGGACACGTCGGCGATCTCGGGGACGTCGCCGAATCGTCCGCGATCGGCGAGGTACGCGCGGTGCGCGGCGGCGTACGCGGCGGCGACGTCCTCATCGTCGAGCATCTCGGCGAGCTCGGGCATGACGTGCTCGGCCTCGAGCGTGGACATCGCCACCGTGGCAGCCGGGTGCGTCAGGTAGTAGAAGGTGGGGAACGGCGATCCGTCCGCCAGCCGGGGCGCCGTGGCGACGACGGTCGGGTTGCCGCACACGCAGCGCGCGGCGATGCCGACGACGCCGCGAGCCCGCCTGCCGAGCTGGGCCGACACGACGGAGATCTCAGCGGCGGTCGGCGTCTCGAAGGGCGGGGTCGTCACCCTTCCAGACTACGCGGCGGGACCTGTGCGATGGCTCGGCGCGCGGTCAGTCCGCGGGCGACGCGACCGCGTTCTTCGCCAGCCCCGCGGAGGTCAGGCTGCGCAGCAGCTGCGGCATCCAATCCGACGGACGCTCCTGGATCTTCTCGCTGACCTGATGCTGCTCGGGCGGGATGTCGGCGGGGTCCAGATCGTTGTCGACCAGGTAGATCACCTCGCCGGGTTTGACGTAGTACAGCCGCTCGCGCGCCTGCGTGGTGATGTAGGCGGGATCCGACCAGCGGGTGCGCTCCTGCTCGAGCGCGGCGATCTGGTCCTTGGTGAGCTGCACGGACTGCTCGAGCGCCGCGATCTTCTGCCGCTGGTCCAGGTAGGTGCCGATCGACGGGACGAGCACCCACGTTCCGAGCACGACGAGCGAGAGCATGATCACGGCGAAGCCGGAGAGGCGGATGCCGCCGGCCCACTCCCGCACATCGACGCGGCGCGAGCGCTCCGCGGAACGCGCGGCGCGCGGCTCGGCAGGTCCGCGCGCGCCCTGTGAGTCGCCGGATGCCCTGGCCGGGGACGGCGAAGGGGGAGCCGGACGTCTCGCCATGGCTCCCCCTTCGTCGTACGGTTCGTGCTGTCGCGCTCCCGGGTTCAGCCCTTGAAGCGCGGGAAGGCGGAGCGGCCGGCGAACACCGCGGCGTCGCCCAGCTCCTCCTCGATGCGCAGAAGCTGATTGTACTTCGCCACCCGCTCGCTGCGGGCGGGCGCGCCGCTCTTGATCTGGCCGGAGTTCACGGCGACGACCAGGTCGGCGATGGTGGTGTCCTCGGTCTCGCCCGAGCGGTGCGAGAGCATGGTGGTGTATCCCGAGCGGTGCGCGAGTTTGATCGCGTCCAGCGTCTCGGACAGGGTGCCGATCTGGTTCACCTTGACCAGCAGCGAGTTCGCCACGCCGAGGTCGATGCCCTTCTGCAGGCGCTCGGGGTTGGTGACGAACAGGTCGTCGCCGACCAGCTGGATCTGCGATCCGAGCTTCTCGGTGAGGGCCTTCCAGCCGTCCCAGTCGTCCTCGGCGAGCGCGTCCTCGATCGTGACGATCGGGAAGTCGGCGGCCAGGCCCACGTAGTAGTCGGTGAGGGATGCGGCGTCCCAGTCCTTGCCGTCGAGGCGGTACACGCCGTCGTTGAAGAACTCGGTGGCGGCAGCATCCAGGCCCAGCGCGATCTCGGTGCCCGGGGTGAAGCCGGCCTTCTCGATCGCCTTGACGAGGAACTCCAGGCCCTCGCGGTTGCTGGGCAGGTCAGGGGCGAAGCCGCCCTCGTCGCCCAGGCCGGTGGCGAAGCCGGCGGCCTTCAGCTCGCCCTTGAGCACGTGGTACACCTCGGTGCCCCAGCGCAGCGCCTCGGAGAACGTGTCGGCGCCGATCGGTGCGAGGAAGAACTCCTGCATGTCGATGCCGTTGTCGGCGTGCGATCCGCCGTTGATGACGTTGAACAGCGGCACGGGCAGCAGGTGGGCGTTCGGTCCGCCCAGGTAGCGGAACAGCGGCAGGTCGGCCGAGTCGGCTGCGGCCTTTGCCACGGCCAGGCTGACGCCGAGGATGGCGTTCGCGCCGACGCGCTTCTTGTTCTCGGTGCCGTCGACGTCGATCAGGATCTCGTCGATCACGCGCTGCTCGCTGGCCTCCACGCCCTCGATGGCCGGGCCGAGCTCGTCGATGACCGCCTCGACCGCCTTGAGCACGCCCTTGCCGCCGTAGCGGCCCTTGTCGCCGTCGCGCAGTTCGTACGCCTCGAAGGCGCCGGTGGATGCACCCGAGGGGACAGCCGCCCGCTGCACGATGCCGTCGTCGAGGAGCACCTCCACCTCGACGGTCGGGTTTCCGCGCGAGTCAAGGATCTCGCGTGCGCCTACAGCCTCGATAAGTGCCACAGATGTGCTCCTTCGAAAGGGAGAAAAGGGTGGTGGAGCGACGTCGGTCCTCGGCCAGTCTAGCCAACCGGCATCCGGCGTTTCAGATGATCTCCGCTCGCGCGCGCGAAGGGGCGGAGGCCGATCACACGACGACCGCGAGAGCGAAGCCGTCCCAGCCCTTCGCGCCCACCGTCTGCAGGGCCGTCGCGTCGAACCGCGGGTCCTCCCCCAGCATCCGCAGTCCGTCGCGCGTGCCGATCACGCGCGGGTCGGTCGTGTCGTCGTTCGCGATCTCGCCCTCGCGTCCGATGTTGTCGACCACGACGACCGTGCCCGGATGCCCGAGCCTCGCCGCCCAGTCGAGGTAGATCGTGTTCGACTCCTTGTCCGCATCGATGAAGACCAGGTCGAATCCGCCGACGAGGGTCGGAAGCACGTCTGCCGCGCGTCCGACCCGGATGTCGATCCGCTCTCCCACCCCGGCCGCATCGATGCTCCGGCGGGCGACGTCGGCGTGGGCGGCCTCCGCCTCGATCGTGACCACTCGGCCCTGCTCGCCCACGCCGCGGGCCATCCAGATCGTGGAATAGCCGCCCAGCGTGCCGATCTCCAGCACGCGCCGCGCGCCCGCGATCCGCACCAGCAGGTTCAGCAGCTTGCCCGCGACCGGGGCCACCTCGATCGCGGGCAGATCAGCCGCCCGCTGCGCGGACAGGGCCGCCGCGAGAGCGGGATCGTGGTCGACGAGCGTATCGGCGAGGAAGTCGTCTGCGGCCCGCCAGGCCGCCGGGGTGGAGTCCATGCGCCCAGCCAACCCCGAGGCCCCGACGCGGTCAAGTCTCCCGTGCACGGAGAACCCAGACATCCTCGGCGGGTCGCGCACAGGAAGCCCGCGACGCGCCGGTCGGATGCTGAACGGTCTGGGTTTTCCGATCGAGTCAAGCGGCCGTGGGGCGCGGCTGGGCGAGCGCGGGCTGACGGCGGAACTGACCGGTCAGCAGCAGGATGACCGCCACGACGGCGCAGACGATCCAGCCCGACACGCCCAGCGCGATCGTGAGCGCCGGGTCCGGCTGCGTGCCCGCCGCGAAGAGCAGCATGGGAAGGCCCATGGAGGCGTTCATCGCCCCGTGCGCGAACACCGCTGGCCAGATCGACCCGGACCGCAGCCGCAGGAAGCCGAGCAGCACGCCCCAGGCGATGCATCCACCCGTCATCAGCAGCACCCCGGTGAGGTCGGCACGCCCGAAGTTGTAGCCGAGCAGAATGACCGGCGCGTGCCACAGCCCCCAGATCGCCCCGCTGACCAGCAGCGCCGTCCAGGTTCCGTACTGCCGCAGCGCGGGCACCAGGAAGCCGCGCCAGCCCAGCTCCTCGCCGAACGCGGCGAGCGCGTTGACGGTGATGGCCGCGAACGGCATCATGATCAGCTGACCCAGGACCAGCACGCCGAGCGGGGGAAGCGCCTGCCCGCTGGCAGCGACGGCGGGGTTGGCCTGCAGGATCTGCCCGTAACCGGAGAAGCCGACCAGGTCGAGCGTGATCCAGCCGCACAGCGAGGCGACCGCGAGCGACAGGATCACGACCGCGAACGCCCCGAACACGGCGATCACGCTCGTCCAGATCACCCGCTTCGCAGGGCGCAGCGGCCACATCCCGAGAAATCGCAGCCGCTGCCCCTGGGGAACCGGGCGCAGCGCGAGCATGACGATCAGCACGGCGGCCGCCGGCGTGTACATCATCACCGGCAGCAGCAGACCGGCGCCCGGCGTGGCCAGCCCGTCGCCCAGCCACAGCGGCAGAGCGACCAGCCAGGCCAGCCCCACCGCCAGCACGACGTAGGCGATGGTGGCGAGCGGGCGGATGCGGATCATGATCGTCTCCTCTGATTCATCGGTGATCGGTTGACGCCACTGCTCAATCGCGCCCCGCGTGCGCGCGCAGCGTCTCGAGCGTGGCGGCGGCGGCGGAGGCTCCGTCGACGGTGACGACGAAGACGCGCCCGTCCGTCTGCGTCACCTGCAGCGCCGCTCCGGCGCGCAGGACGACGCCGCGCCTCCCGTCCAGGGCGAGTCGCCACCCCCAGCCGCCGAATTCGCGGAACGGGTCCAGCTGCACGGTCTCGACCCTGTCGATGCGATCCAGCGGGATGCGCGTGTCGGGCCAGCCCAGCAGTGAGCGCACGCGAAGGCCGTCGGCGTTCACCCGCACGCGGAAGACGAGCATGGCCCCGATCGTCAGTGCCAGGACGATCGTGACGATCAGGAGCATCCAGGACCCGTCCTCACCGAGCGCAAGGAAGAACACGGTCGTCAGTGCGAGCAGCGCGAGTGCGGCGATGAGCACGATCACGCCGCTGCGCGCCATCGTCGCCGTGCCGAACCAGGCGGCGCGCTGCGTGGCCGTCAGGGTGATGCTGCCTGCCGGCGCAGCCTCCGTCGTGGTCGCCGGACTCGGCGGCTGCACGAACCAGCCGAGCACGGCGAGCGCGCCCATCACGATGAATCCGATGAGGGTCGGGATGCCGATGCCGGGAGTCTGCGCCGCATCCGGAAGTCCGCGCTGGATCCAGGCGCCGGAGACGCCGATGATCGCGATCAGCGCGGCCAGCCCCAGATTGAGCGCCCCGATGAACCGCGTGGTCGAGGACCACGGCCCGATCGCCGGTGCGGCGCTGCTCTGCGGCAGGCGGTGCGCGAACACCGCGAGCAGCGCGGTCATGGCGATCACCGCGGCGCCGATGCCGAGCACCAGCGGGATGTACGCCCCCTTCGACGCGAAGCCGTTGACGCCGTCATCGCCCCAGTGGATCGCCATGGGGTCGGGCAGCAGCGGCATCCAGGCGAGGATGGCGACCGCGGCCGCGACGAGCAGCGCCATCGGTGCGATCAGTCCCACCCAGACGAAGGCGGTGCGGCTGCGGCGGACGTCGTTGTTCATGACGTGGTCTCCTTCACGAGTGCGGCGAGTGCGGCCGGGCTGACGCCGACGGCGGCGGCTCGGGCGACGAGGGCGTGGATGTCGTGTGCGAGATCGACCAGGGGCCCGGCGGATGCCGAGATCACCGCTCCCCTGCCACGACGCAGATCGATCAGTCCTTCGTCGCGCAACTGCTGGTAGGCGCGCAGCACGGTGTGCACATTGATGTCGAGCGCGGCGGCCACTTCGCGGGCGGGCGGCAGCCGATCGCCTGGAACCAGCTGCCCGGCGAGGATGTCCGATCGCACCGAGGCCGCCACCTGATCGAAGATGGCGGTGGTGCTGTCGCCGTCGATTCTGATGAGCACGTCACTCTCCAAATAGTTATAGAACAACTATAACTATTTTGCGGAAACCCTGCAAACAATTCGCTCGCCGGAGCGCTTCGCGGACACTTGCAGCATGAAGATCACCCCTCGGCGTCTCGCCATCGGCATGAGTCTGTGGATCCCGAACCTGTTCAGCGGCATCCGCGTGCGCCGGTTCAGCGACGACTGGACGCACGCCACCGTCGAACTGCACGTGAACCTCTTCACCCGCAACTACGTGAAGACCGCCTTCGGCGGCTCGATGTCGGCGATGACGGACCCGTACTTCTTCATGCTCGTGATGCACCAGCTGGGCCGCGACCACGTCGTCTGGGACACCCGCGGCGAGATCGAGTTCATCAAGCCCGGCCGCGGCGTGCTGACCGCCGAGTTCTCCGTGCCGAAGCAGAAGGCCGAGGAGCTGCGCGAGCGCGCCCGTGGCGGAGCGAAGGTGCTGGAGTGGTTCGAGACCGAGATCACGGATGCCGCGGGCGACACCGTCGCACGCGTGCGCCGCGAAGTGTACGTTCGCGAGAAGAAGCGCGTCACCGAGTCGCGCGCGCGGTGAATGGGCCCAAGCCTCAGGCCGACGGCTCGGCAGGCATCCCGGTGTCCCGGACCAGGTAGATCCACGGGAACGCCCGGCTGCCGACCTCCCAGCCTTCCGCGCGCTCCCTGGCCAGTGATCCTCGCCACAGGATGCGGCGATGCTGCCACTGCGTGTCCGAACGGATCAGCCGGTGGGAGAGGAGCTGCACCTCCACCGAGTGCCAGCCCTGCCGCCCGGCGAGTTCGAGCTCTGCCATCTCGTCGAAAGCCGTCACGGGTCCGAGCCAGCGCTCGCCCTGCGCCTCGACGGCATCACCCCGACCGAACCGCTGCTGCGCCGCCTGCCGGGTCATGCCCAGTTCGCCGCCGATGCGCGCCCAGCTGACGCCCGCCGCGCGGGCCGAGGCCACCGACCGCTGCAGCAGCGTGGCGATCTCGCGCTCGGCGGCGGCGCTCGAGGCGATCAGCGCCAGGAAGGCCTCGGCGTCGGGCGGCGGAGCGTCCGCCCCGTCGTCCTGCGCGAGACCCGCGTCGGCGAGCACTGCGCGCGCGATGTCGTCGGCGAGCGCGCTCATTCCGCGGAGTCCGCGCTGGGCCGCCACATCGGGCGCCCTGCGCGCCGAAGTCCGACTGCGAGGCCCCAGAAGAACGCGCCGACGAGGGCGATTCCGACACCCGCGCCGAAGGCGAGGCCTCCGACGAACCCGCTCCAGTCGAAGCCGATCGACAGGATGACGAGGACCATACCCAGGACGATGCCCGTGATGGCCCCGCCGATCATGCCGGATGTCACGTTCGATGTGCCGTGAGTGCTCATGCTGTCAATCTATGCTTGACGCGATACGGGTGTCAAGTTCGAGTTGACGTCAGCCCGGTGGCACAGATCGGGGGCCAACACGCCAGATCACGGGCGTCTTCCGCGAATCCGTCCGACAACTGGCGTGTCGGCCCCCGGAATGCAACCCGGCGAACCGCGGATGCTGCTCAGCCGAGGGGCTTCAGCTCCGCCGTGCCCGGCTGATCGCCGAGGCGCACCATCGCGAAGGACGTGTAGCCGTCAGCGGCGGAGCGCTCCAGCAGCGCCTTCAGGTTCTTCGGGCGACGCTCCAGGCGCACCCGGGCACCGTTCGCCACCAGGGCGGCCTTGTGCGCGAGCAGCTCGGGCACCGGCACGTCGCGGTCGTGCACGAGCACGATCGACTGCGCGGCATCCGCCTCCTGCTCGGCGACCAGGTCGACGATGCGCTCGAAGCCGATCGAGAAGCCGACCGCGGGCACCTGCTGGCCGAGGAACCGGCCGATCATGCCGTCGTAGCGCCCGCCACCGCCCAGCGAATAGCTCACCGAGGGGTGCGCGAGTTCGAAGATCGTGCCGGTGTAGTAGCCCATGCCGCGCACCAGGAACGGGTCGTAGACGAGCGGCGGCTCCCCGGCATCCGGGAGGGCGGCGACCACGGCCTCACCGAGGCCGACCAGGTGCGCGACCAGCTCGTCGGGCGCTCCTTCAGGCAGCGCCTTGCGGATCTGTCGCTCGCCGTAGGGGTTGTACTCGAGGGTCTGCGGACGATTGAGGAACGCTGCGAAGGCGTCGACCGCGGATGCGGTCGCACCGCGCTCGCGCAGTTCGGCGGCCACGCCGTCGGGCCCGATCTTGTCGAGCTTGTCGATCGTGATGAGCACCCCGGGGCGCTCGTCCGCCGTGAAGCCGAAGGAGTCGAGCATCCACTCCAGTGCGCGCCGGTCGTTGACCCGCACCATGCCGCCCTCGAGCCCGAGCGCGTCGATGGCGTCGAGGGATGCCACGATCAGCTCGGCCTCGGCGCGGGCGCTGTCGTCGCCCATGATGTCGATGTCGCACTGCACGAACTGGCGGTAGCGGCCCTTCTGCGGGCGCTCGGCGCGCCAGACGGGACCGATCTGGATCGAGCGGAACACCGTGGGCAGCTGACCCCGGTTGGTGGCGTAGAAGCGCGCGAGCGGAACGGTCAGGTCGTAACGCAGACCCAGGTCGCTGAGCGCCGCCGGGTCGTCGGCGGCCTCGCGGATCGCATCGGCGTCGAGCCCCCGGCGCAGGATGTTGTACGACAGCTTCTCGTTGTCGCCGCCGATGCCGGCATGCAGCCGGTCGTACTCCTCGACCACGGGGGTCTCGATCTCGTCGAAGCCGTGCGCGCGGTAGCGCTCGCGGATGACGGCGAGCACGCGCTCGCGTCGGGCCTTGTCAGCGGGGAGGAAGTCGCGCATTCCGCGCGGCGGGTTCACGTTTGCCACCCGTCCATCTTTCCAGGTCGCAGCGTGCACCGCGGAGTTTCGGTCAGGTCTCGGCTGGCATAGTGAAGGACATGCCCGAGAAGGACGTTCGCCCGATCCTCGCGGCGCTTGCGAACCCTGCCGCACGGGAGGCGTTCGCGCGAGTCGTGCTGGGCACAGCATCCGATTCTCCGGCGCGGCGCGAGGATCGTGCACTGGAGCAGCTGGCCTCCGCCGGGCTGATCACGGGGACCACGGGCGGCTGGACCGTCGACGAGGCGCACCTCCGCTCACTTCTGCAGCAGGGCGCGAAGCGCCGACCGAAAGATGGGCCCGAGCGGTTCCTCACCGCCGCGGGGCGCATCGATCGCTACCCGTCACAGCACGGCGAGCGGGACCCCTTCCTGCGATTCCTCGTACCTCGGGTGATCGGCGCGGACGAGACGCTCAGCGAGCCGGAGCTGGGGGCGAGGCTCGAGGCGCTCACCGCGGATGTCGCCCTCCTGCGCCGGATGCTCGTCGACCACGGCATCCTGGATCGCGATGCCGCCGGGACGCAGTACTGGCGCACCACAGACCGAGAGGATCGGCCGTGCCGCTGACTGTTCCCTCCGCCGATCGCTTCGCCGAATGGGTCCAGCTCGTCGAGGACTACGGCGGCCCGGAGTCGACCGAGCTCGTGGGCTCCGGATTCCACGGCAACCGGGAACCACGGATCCCCGTGCTCACCCGGGACGGCTACTCGACCTGGCTCGCGATGCTCGCCGAGGAGGCCGACGAGTCTCTTCCGTCCCACCCGGGAAGGATCAAGAGCTCGTGGTTCTGGGTTCTCGATGACGACGGCGCGTGGGTCGGGTTCCTCGCCCTCCGACGCAGTCTGAACGCCGCGCTCCTCGAAACCGGCGGGCACATCGGCTACTCGATCCGCCCTTCGCGACGCGGGGAAGGCCTCGCTGGCCGAGCACTGGCCGATGCGCTGGTCGAGGCCTCCGCGATCGGACTGGGGCGCGTGCCTGATCACCTGCGATGAGGACAATATCCCCTCGGCACGAATGATCGAGCGGAACGGCGGGATCTATCAGGACTCCCACAATGGAATGCGCCGGTACTGGGCACCGACTCACCGCTGAGCGGTTTCGAATCGCTCAAGTTGCTGCATTTCGGCGCCCGATACAGCAACTTGAGCGATTCGAAGTCGGATGATCGCCTCAGCCGGCCTCGGCGGCGCGCACCTGGTCCTCGAGCAGGCGGAGGCGCTCGCGCAGGGCGCGCTCTGCGTCCCAGCCGTTCTGGCGGGCCCGGTCGACGAGGGCGAGGAGGGCATCGCCGAGTTCGGACTCGGATGCGACGGTCGACCCTTCGACGGGCTCAGGGCCCCAGGTGTCACCGAGAGCATGTGGCGCCCGCCCGAGCACCTTCT
The DNA here is from genome assembly GCF_031844385.1 of Microbacterium sp. ARD32. Taxonomy (NCBI): domain Bacteria; kingdom Bacillati; phylum Actinomycetota; class Actinomycetes; order Micrococcales; family Microbacteriaceae; genus Microbacterium; species Microbacterium sp. ARD32. The sequence continues at coordinate 652,515 of NZ_JAUZVD010000001.1, read as the reverse complement.
GCGCGCGGGCCAGCGCCGGCATGCCGGCGGGTACCCCGTCCAGCACGCTGCGGCGCTCCCGCTTCTCCGCGGCCTTGGCCGCGTTCCAGTGCACGAGCACCTGTTCGGGCGTGGTCGCGACAGCATCCCCGAAGACGTGCGGATGCCGGCGCACCATCTTCTCGGTGAGGCCGCGGGCCACGTCGTCGATGTCGAACGGGTCGTCGGCGTCCTGCGCGGCGACGGCGGAGTGGAACAGCACCTGCCAGAGCAGATCTCCCAGTTCCTCGCGCAGCTCGGCACGATCGCCGGACTCGACGGCGTCGATCACCTCGTGCGACTCCTCGATCAGGTACGGCACGAGGTCCCGGTGCGTGATCCGCTGCGACCACACGCAGCGCTCCCGCACCTGTCGCATGGTCTCCGCCGCGGCGCGCAACGAATCAGGCACGTCGCGCAGCGGATCAGGGTCGGTCACGACATCCTCCTCAGGCGGTCTTCGCCAGCATCCGGTAGTGCCGTGCGCGCACCGACACGACCGCACCCGAGAGCACCAGGGCGATCAGCGATCCGCCGAGCACCCCCAGGATCGCCTCGTCGCGCACGGCGCCGTCCCCGGCGAACGCGAGGTTGGCCAGCAGCAGCGAGACCGTGAACCCGATGCCGCCGAGCACGCCGGCGGCGATCAGATCGGGAAGCACGAGAGCGGGCGCCGTTCCGCGCGGGCGCAGCTGAAGGCTCAGCCAGCCGAACAGCGTGATGCCAATGACCTTGCCGACGGGCAGGGCGACGAGGATGCCCCAGAACGCGGGCGACAGCTGCGTGGGCGACACGTGCGGGATCACGACGAAGGCGGCCACGAACGCGAACACCGGCAGGATCAGGCCGTTCACCGTCGGCTCCAGCGCATGCCGCACCCGCTCCGCGGGGACGGGTGCCATCACGAGTCCGAGCAGCACGCCGGCGATCGTCGCGTGGATGCCGGAGACCGCCATGAGGCCCCAGGCGATCACGCCGACCACGCCCATGGTCACGGCGATGCCGGAGTGCCCCGTGGCGTGCAGCCAGTGGCTGAGCGCCCAGAACACGGCGACGGCGACCACCGAGAGCCCGAACATCAGCCAGTTCACGTCGTGGGCGAACAGGACGGCGATGAAGATGATGCCGATGATGTCGTCGAGGATCGCGAGGGCGAGCAGGAACACGCGCACAGCCGCCGGCAGCCCCTTGCCGAACATGGCCAGCACGCCCAGCGCGAAGGCGATGTCGGTCGCCGTGGGAATCGGCCAGCCGACATGCGTCTCACCGCCGCCGGCGATGAGCAGGTAGACGATGATCGGCACGATGACGCCACCGGCGGCGGCGATCGCGGGCTGCACGGCCTTGTGCACCGAGTTCAGCTCGCCGTGGGTGAGCTCATGCCTCAGCTCGATCGCGACGACCAGGAAGAAGATCGCCAGGAGTCCGTCGGCCACCCATTCCTCGACCGACAGGTCGAGGGCAGTGCCGGGGATCGCGATGTGCGCCTCCAGCACCGCGGCGATCCCGTCGTGGGTGGACAGATTGGCCAGCAGCAGCCCGAGGGCCGCAGCGGCCAGAAGGAGGGCGGAGGGGAACTGCTGACCACGAAGGGGGTTTGCCGAGATGCGCATCCCCTCCATCGTAGGTCGTCGGGCTCCGCGGCCCCCGGAGACGGCATCCGATCGCCTGTCACGAAGAACGGATGCCGCGGTCGCCGGCGTTACGCTCGAAGAATGCCCCTCGAGCCGACGAACACCGAAGCCATCCGCGTCATCACCCGTTTCGAGGCCTCCAACGGCATTCCGGACAGCATGCGCGCAGACGTGCGCATGCTGGGCGGCCTGCTCGGCCAGGTGCTGCGCGAATCCGGCAGTCCCGGGCTGTTCGAGGACGTGGAGCGGCTGCGCCTGGCGACCATCCAGGCTGCCGAGGCCGATGACGATGCGTTCGAGCGGGCGGCATCCATCGCCGACTCCTTCACGATCGAGCGCGCCGACGAGGTGGCGCGCGCCTTCACCTGCTACTTCCACCTGGTCAACCTCGCCGAGGAGCACCAGCGCGTCCGCGTGCTGCGCGAGCGCGCCGGCCAGCCCGGTCGGGAGGACGCCGGCGACACCGTGGCCGGAGCGTTCGCGCAGCTGCGCCGCGAACTGGGCGATGACGAGGCGCACGAGCGGCTGGCCGACCTGCGCTTCCACCCCGTGTTCACGGCGCACCCCACCGAGGCTCGCCGACGGGCCGTGTCCGGCAGCATCCGCCGCCTGTCCGACCTGCTGACCCAGCATGACGCCGCCAGCACGGGAGGGGCCGAGCAGAAGCGCGCTCATCGGCGGATGCTGGAGGAGATCGACACGCTCTGGCGCACCGCCCCGCTGCGAGCGCAGAAGCCCTCGCCCACCGATGAGGTGCGCACGGTGATGGGCGTGTTCGACGAGACCCTGTTCACCACCGTCCCGCACGTGTACCGGCGGATCGACGACGCGCTCCGTGGCGAGGAGTCGGGCAACGGCGCCCCCCTCGTCCCGGCATTCGTGAGAGTGGGATCGTGGGTGGGCGGGGACCGCGACGGCAACCCGTTCGTCACCGCGTCCGTCACCCGCGAGGCCGCCGAGATCGCCGCCGACCACGTGCTGCGCGGGCTGGAGCGCGCCATCGAGCGGATCGGCCGTACGCTCACGCTCGATGCGGAGGTCACACCGCCCAGCACCGAGGTGATCGCGCTGTGGACGCGCTTCGAGCGGTCGCAGCCGCAGCTTGCCGCAGAGATCGCCAAGCGCTCCCCCGCGGAGCCGCACCGCCGCGCGGTGCTGTCGCTCGCGCACCGGGTGCGCGCGACCCGGCTCGGTGAGCAAGATGCCTACGCGGCTCCCGAGGAGCTGTTGACCGACCTGCGCGCGGTGCAGTCGTCGCTGGCGGATGCCGGGGCCGCGCGGCACGCGTTCGGCGGCGTGCAGCACCTGATCTGGCAGGTGGAGACCTACGGGTTCCACCTCGCCGAGCTCGAGGTGCGCCAGCACTCGCAGGTGCACGCCGAGGCTCTCGCCGAGTTGGACGCCGGCGGCGAGCTCAGCGAGCGCACTCAGGAGGTGCTTGAGGTCTTCCGCGCCGTGGCCGACATCCAGCGTCGCTACGGCCTTCGTGCCGCAGGACGCTACGTGGTCTCGTTCACCCGCTCTGCCGCCGACCTGCAGAACGTGCATCGCCTGGCCGCGTACGCCCTGGGCGATGACGCGCCGGTGCTGGACGTCGTGCCGCTGTTCGAGACCTTCGCCGATCTGCAGGCGGCACCGGGGATCATGGCCGAGGTCGTGCAGTTCCCCGAGTTCCGCTCCCGCCTGGAGGCGACCGGCAACCGGCTCGAGGTCATGCTCGGCTACTCCGACTCGTCGAAGGACGTCGGCCCTGTCGCGGCGACGCTGGCCCTGTACGACGCACAGCGCGACATCGCGCAGTGGGCGCTGGATGCCGGCATCCGCCTCACCCTCTTCCACGGCCGCGGCGGCGCCCTCGGCCGCGGCGGCGGCCCGGCCAACTCGGCGATCCTCGCCCAGCCGCCGCACTCCGTCGACGGCCGCTTCAAGCTCACCGAGCAGGGCGAGGTGATCTTCGCCCGCTACGGCGAGCCCGCCATCGCGATGCGGCACATCGACCAGGTGGCGGCCGCCACGCTGCTGGCGTCCTCTCCCACGGTCGAGCAGCGCACCAGCGGCGCCGCCGAGCGCTTCGCGCCGATCGCGGCGACCATGGACACCGCATCGCGCGAGAGGTTCTTCTCGCTGGTGGCGGCCGACGGCTTCGCCCCGTGGTTCGCGACGGTCACCCCGATGGAGGAGATCGGCCTGCTGGCGCTGGGCTCCCGCCCGGCGCGGCGCGGCCTGTCGGTGGAGTCGCTGGAGGATCTGCGCGCGATCCCGTGGGTGTTCGCGTGGACCCAGGCCCGCATCAACCTGGCCGGCTGGTTCGGCCTGGGCTCGGCGCTGCAGGCCGTCGGCGATGAGGATGCCCTGCGCGAGGCGTACCGCGAATGGCCGCTGCTGCACACCATGGTCGACAACGTCGCGATGAGCCTGGCGAAGACCGACGAGCGCATCGCCCGCGAGTACCTGCAGCTGGGCGACCGCGACGACCTCGCGGACATCGTGCTGGACGAGCTGCGGCTGACCCGCGAGTGGGTGATCCGTCTCACCGGCGGCGACGCCCTGCTGCAGAACAAGCCGATCCTGCAGCGCGCGGTGCAGCTGCGCACTCCGTACGTGGACGCGCTCTCCCTGCTGCAGCTGCGCGCCCTGCGGGCGCTGCGCACGACCGCGACCACGGAGCCGATGCCGGACGCCGACCTGCAGCGGTTGCTGCTGCTCTCGGTCAGCGGCGTCGCCGCAGGTCTGCAGAACACCGGGTGAGGCCGGGTCCGCAGGGCCTGTCGACACGATTGCTAGGGGTCCCTACCGATCGTTGTAAGGTGAAAACTCAGCCTGATCCGGCGAAGCATCCTGCGACACGATCGCTCGCATCCCATTCACACTCCGAGAAAGCTTCCCGCGTGACCGATACCACTGCCGACTTCCATCCGCTCAGCACCGCCGCACAGCCGATCTTCGACACCGTGCGCACGCTCAACCCGAACGAGCCGGAGTTCCACCAGGCGGTGCACGAGGTGCTGCACTCGATCGGCCCAGTGCTGGAGCGTCACCCCGAGTACGTCGACAACGGCATCCTCGAGCGGCTCGTCGAGCCCGAGCGTCAGGTGATCTTCCGGGTGCCGTGGATCGACGACTCCGGCAAGCTGCGCGTCAACCGCGGCTACCGCGTGCAGTACAACTCGGCGCTCGGCCCGTACAAGGGCGGTCTGCGCTTCCACCCGTCGGTGAACATCTCGATCATCAAGTTCCTCGGTTTCGAGCAGATCTTCAAGAACGCGCTCACCGGCCAGGGCATCGGCGGCGGCAAGGGCGGCTCCAACTTCGACCCGCACGGCAGGAGCGAGGCCGAGGTCATGCGCTTCTGCCAGTCGTTCATGAACGAGCTGTTCCGCCACATCGGCGAGCACACCGACGTTCCGGCCGGCGACATCGGCGTGGGCGGCCGCGAGATCGGCTACATGTTCGGCATGTACCGCAAGATCACGAACCGCCACGAGTCCGGCATCCTCACCGGCAAGGGGATCGGCTGGGGCGGCGCGCAGGTGCGCACCGAGGCCACCGGCTACGGTGCGGTGTTCTTCGTGCAGTCGATGCTCGCCGTGCACGGCGAGAGCCTGGAGGGCAAGAGGGTCGCGGTGTCGGGCTCCGGCAACGTCGCGATCTACGCCATCGAGAAGGCCACGCAGCTCGGCGCGCGCGCGGTCACGGCATCCGATTCCTCCGGTTACGTGGTCGACGACGCCGGCATCGACCTGGGCCTGCTGCGCCAGATCAAGGAGGTCGAGCGCGGCCGCATCGTGGAGTACGCGAACCGCCGCCCGGGTGCGCGGTTCATCGAGGGCGGCAACGTCTGGGAGGTTCCGGTCGACATCGCCGTGCCGTCGGCCACGCAGAACGAGCTCGATCTCGACTCGGCGCGGATGCTGATCGCGAACGGCGTGCGCGCGGTCGCCGAGGGCGCCAACATGCCCTCCACCCCCGAGGCCGTCGGGGCGTTCCAGGACTCCGAGGTGCTCTTCGCCCCGGGTAAGGCCGCGAACGCCGGCGGCGTCGCGACGTCGGCGCTGGAGATGAGCCAGAACGCATCGCGTCAGCGCTGGAACTTCGCGAACAGCGAGCAGAAGCTGCGCGACATCATGTCCGACATCCACGACGCGTCGTTCCGCGCCGCCGAGCGCTACGGCACTCCCGGCGACTACGTCGCGGGTGCGAACATCGCCGGCTTCGAGCGCGTGGCCGACGCGATGCTCGCGCAGGGCGTGATCTGACCCGCGCCCTTCTCAGAGCGGACGGTCGTCCTCAGAGCCGGCGGTCGTCGGCGTGACGGGCCAGCGAGCTGGCGTAGCGCTCGGTGAGCTGCACCATCAGGTCGGGGGTGTCTCGGTCGACCCCGAACACGTAGCCGGGGAAGTCGAGCTCGGGCTGCAGTGCCGCGATCTCCTCGTCGTGGTCGGGTGAGAGCACCCGGGCCGGCTCGCCCACCGCGATCCAGCCGATCGGGACCACGCTGTCGGCCGGCAGGATGCAGCGCCGATGCACGATCGCGTTGACCCGGACCTCGCAGCGCGCGCCGACGCGTGCGCCGTTGAAGACGCGGGCACCGGATGCCAGGAACGACTCCTCCCCGATGCTCGCCCCGGCCACGGACGACAGCGTCCCCAGCAGCGAGTGGTGGCCGACGCGCACGGCGTCCGCCGCCGTCGCACGGATGAGCGCGTTCTCCATCACGATCACGTGCTCGCCGAGCACGATGGGCCCGCCCTCGGCCGTGATCACCGCGCCATGCAGCACCTGGCAGTTCGGCCCGATCTCCACGTCGCCGGAGATGACTGCGGTCGGGGCCACGACGGCGGTGTCGTGGATGCGGGGCCGAGCCCCGAGGTGCTCGTAGATCATGCGGCCAGACTAGCCCGACGGTCCGCAGAACGGGTCAGGTGCGGGAGCGCCCGTTGCGGATGAAGCCGAACACGAGCGTCGCGAGGAAGAGGATGATCCCCACGATGGCGAGCCACAGCAGGCCCTTGACGACGAAGCCCAGCACCGAGAAGCCGAGCCAGATGACCAGCAGTACGATCAGCAGAGTCCACATGCGCCCAATCTGCGTCGTTCGGCGAGAGATGCACAGGGCGTTGACCCCGGCGCCGTGTTCCGGTAGCGGTCCCCACGATGCCCGAGCGACCGACGTTGCTATCGTGTCAGGCATGCCATGCAGGTGAGCCCGTCGCAATCATCCGCCGCACTCCGCGGCATCCTCAGATCGAAGGACTCATCATGCACCTGTCCCTGTCCGGAAGGACCGCGCTCGTCACCGGCGTCTCGCGCCGCGCGGGAATCGGCTTCGCCGTCGCGACGACGCTCGCCTCTCTCGGAGCCGGCGTCTTCATCCACCACTACCGCCCGCACGACCTGGACCAGCCGTGGGGAGGCGATGATCTCGACGCCGTGCGCCAGGGCGTCCGGGATGCCCTCGTCCCCGGCGCGCAGCAGGGCGATCTGCACGCCGATCTGCGTGATGCCAGCACGATCGGACCGCTCATCGACGCGGCCTCGGCACTCACCGGGCAGCTCGACATCCTCGTGTGCAACCAGGCGCTGAGCGGCTCCGACGGCAGCATCTTCGACATGGCCGCCGATGGCCTGGACGCGCACTGGCAGGCGAACGCGCGAGCCACGCTGCTGCTGACCGCGGAGTTCGCGCGCCGTACCCGCGCTCGACTCGGCGGGCCTGACGCCGCGGAAGCGGCGCGTCCCGGCGATCGCGGCGCGTCGTCGCGGCCGTTCGAGAAGCCCACCGGGCACGTGATCTGGATGACCTCGGGCCAGCTGGATGGGCCGATGCGCGGCGAGGTCGCCTACGCCGCCAGCAAGGCCGCACTGGCCGGTGTCACGAAGACCGTCGCCGCCGAGCTGCTGGATGCCGGGGTCGTGCTCAACACCGTGAACCCCGGTCCGGTGGACACCGGGTACCTGGATCCCGCCACGACCGACCGCGACCTGAGCTGGGTGCCGGAGTTCCTGGCATCCACTCCCTTCGGCAGGTTCGGGCGGCCCGAGGATCCGGCCCGCCTGATCGGCTGGCTGTGCACGGACGCCGGCTCGTGGGTGGTCGGGCAGGTGCTCAGCAGCGACGGCGGCTTCGCGCTGCGGTGAGGCCCGGTAGCGCCTCACGGTGCGGCGCCTCTCGGGCGCGACTCAGCGAGCGCGACTCAGCGCGTGCGACTCAGCGAGCGCGACTCAGCGCGTGCGACTCAGCGAGCGCGCAGCACCGCCGGCAGCACGATGTGCACCTCGGGGATCATCCCTGGGGTCACCCGCTTGCGGAAGATCCAGTAGCTCCATGCCTGGTACAGCACGATCACCGGCAGCGAGACCGCGGCGACCACGGTCATGACGCCCAGGGTGTACGCGCCGTTGGCGGCGTTCCAGATCGTCAGGTCGAACGCGGCATCCACCGTCGACGGGAGCACCAGCGGGAACAGGCCGGCGAAGATCGCACCCGCACCGAACACGCCGAACCCGGCGTAGCCGATGAACGCGAAGCCCTCGCTGCGACGGCGCGCGGCAGTCCAGCCGAACCCGGCGGCCACCACGGCGAGCGCGATGAGCGCCCAGGAGAGCACGCTGCCGCCGTGCGCGAACTGCACCAGGATCGCCCAGATCGCCGCCGGCACCAGGCACAGCGGCGCCCAGCGCGCGGCGAACCGGCCGGCGCGCTCACGCACGGGCCCGTCGGCCTTCAGACCGAGGAAGGTGGCGGCGTGCGCGAGCGCGAATCCGACCACAGCGAGTCCGCCGAGCACGGCGGGCGGGGTGAGCCAGACGAAGGGGCCGCCCACGCGGTCGCCGTTCGCGTCGATCGGCAGTCCGGTGGTCGTCAGGGCGAGTGCCGCGCCGACGCAGAACGCCACGATGAGCGAGCCCAGCCCGATCATCCGGGTCCAGAACGTGCGCCAGCGCCCGGTGTGGATCTTGCCGCGGTACTCGATGCCCACCGCGCGCACGATCAGCCCCACGAGGGTGATGGTCAGCGGCACGTACAGCGTCGAGAACAGCGAGGCGTACCAGGCGGGGAAGGCTGCGAACATCGCGGCTCCCGCGGTGATCAGCCACACCTCGTTGCCGTCCCAGACGGGGCCGATCGTGTTGAGCATCACCCGGCGGTCGCGCTCGGAGCGCGTGGAGAAGAGCATGTGCATGCCGACGCCGAGGTCGAAGCCCTCCAGCAGCAGGTAGCCGGTCCACAGCACGGCGATCGCCGTGAACCAGACGACGGGGAGCGGTTCCATTTCCTTGTTCCTCTCAGCCGGTCAGTAGGCGAAGGCGAGCACGTCGCCCTGTCGGTCGGCGTCTCGTCCGTCGCCGTCGCCGGAGCCGTCGCCACCGGAATCGGATGCCGCGGATGCGAGCTCGGGCATGGCGGCGGCGACGCCGCCGCGCACGTACTTCACCATCAGGTAGCCCTCGATCACGAGCATGACGCCGTACACGGCGGCGAGCGTGATCACCGAGAACAGCATCTCGCCCGCGGTCACTCCGGGCGAGACCGCGGCGGCGGTGAACATGAACACGCCGTCGACGCCGGTCGGGTCGGGGTTGGGCGCCACGACGAAGGGCTGCCTGCCCAGTTCGGTGAAGATCCACCCGGCGATGTTCGCCGCGAACGGCGCGACGATGCCGAGCAGAGCGAGCCGCATGATCCACGGCGACCGCGGCACGGTGCCCTTGCGTGTCAGCCACACGGCCACCACCGCGCCGAAGGCGACGACCGCGCCCAGGCCGATCATCAGGCGGAAGCCCCAGTACGTCACCCACATCAGGGGCACGTAGTTCACCTCGGTACCGGCGTGCGCGCCGTACAGCGCGTCGTCGGGGATGGTCGCACCGTACTGGTCGACGTAGCGCGGCTCCAGGTCGCGGATGCCGGGCATGTCGGCGCCCCACTCCCCCGTGCCGAGGAAGCCGAGCGCGCCGGGAACCTCGATGAGCGTGACGACGTCGCCGCAGTCGGTCGATCCGGGGTCGCCCAGCGACAGCACCGAGAACGACGAGCCGGTGTGACAGGCGGCCTCGGCGGCGGCCATCTTCATCGGCTGCTGCTCGTACATCAGCTTGCCCTGGATGTCGCCGGTGGCCACGGTGCCGAGGAAGCCCAGTACGGCGACCACCGCGCCCACGCGCAGCGACCAGAGCCACACGCCGTGGTCGGCGCGGTCGCGGCCAGGAGCGGCATCCGTCTGCCCGATGATCACGTGCCCGGTCTCGTCGGCCGTGTCGATGCCGTCGTGGCGGCGACGCCAGAGGTGGTACCAGGAGATGCCGATCAGGAACATGCCCGCCACGACCAGCGCGCCGAGGATCGTGTGCGTGTAGGCGGCAAGCGCCGTGCTGTTGGTGAGCACGGCCCACACGTCGGTCATCACCGGCCGGCCGTCGGCGCCCAGTTCGACGCCCACCGGATGCTGCATCCAGGAGTTCGCCGCGATGATGAAGAACGCCGAGATCCAGGAGCCGATCACCGCGCACCAGAGCGCGGCCAGGTGCAGCCCCTTGCGCAGGCGCCCCCAGCCGAAGATCCAGATGCCGAGGAAGGTCGATTCGACGAAGAACGCCAGCAGGCCCTCCATCGCCAGCGGTGCGCCGAACACGTCGCCGACGAACCGCGAGTACTCGCTCCAGGCCATGCCGAACTGGAACTCCTGCACGAGCCCGGTGGCGACGCCGATGATGAAGTTGATCAGGTAGACCTTGCCCCAGAACTTCGTCATCCTCAGGAACTTCTCGTCCCCGGAGCGCACCCACCGGGTCTGCATGATGGCGACCATCATGCCCAGCCCCAGGGTGAGCGGAACCATCAGGAAGTGGTAGACGGTCACGATGCCGAACTGCCATCGAGCGATGTCGAGCGGGTCCACGCGAGATCTCCTTCTGGATGCGGGCTGCGGTCGGCGGGTCACGCCGGCACGTCTCAATTCTACGGCACGTAGAACTACTTCGACACAGCATAGAACAATTTCGACAGCTGGTAGAATCATGGTTGCGGTGCGCAGGATGCCGCGTCGGAGGAGGCCATCGTGGGAACGCTCGGAGAACTGGAACGCGCGGTCATGGATGCGCTGTGGGATGCCGACGGCTCGCTGAGCGCCTATGACGTGCAGCACCGACTCGAATCCGACGGACGCACGCTCGCCGCGACCACGCTGCTGACGGTGCTCTCGCGCCTGGAGAAGAAGGGCTTCGTCAGCTCGGACCGCTCTTCGCGCCCGCACCACTACACCGCGATCGCCTCGCGCGCCGATCACGTCGCCGAGCTCATGCACTCCGTGCTGGGCGACGCCGGCGACCGGACCGCCGTGCTGGAGCGGTTCGTGGGCGGGGTGTCCGCGGAGGATGCCGCGATCCTGCGCCAGCTGCTCGGACGCTCGAGCTGAGTCCTCGCGGATGATCGGGTTCACACACGCCGACGCCACGCTGGCGGGCGCACTGGTGATCCCGCACGGCGTGCTGATCGCGGCCGCTGCGCTGCTGGGCGCGCTCGCGCTGGCGCTGGCCTGGCCGGCACCAGTGATCCTCTCGCGGGCGAGCTGGCCGATGCGGATGCCGGTGCTGGCGCTGCTGCTGTGGCAGGCCATCGGACTGGCCGGCGGCCTGTCTATGATCGGCGCCCTCGCGCTGGCCGGGTACGCCGCGCTGCCCGAGCATCCGTGGCTCGCGCTGATCCCTGCACTGGCGTTCACACTGTATCTGCTCGCTCATCTGGCCGTCACGATCGTGCATGTCACGCGGCTGCGTCACAGGCACCTCGCGCTTCTGGAGATGCTCACCTCACCGCATCCCACCCGCGCGCGCACCAGGGTGCTGGATGACGCGGTGCCGGTGGCGTACTGCCTGCCGAACGGCGCGCGGTCGGTCACCGTGCTCTCGCAGGGGCTTCTCGACCGGCTGGACGCCGACGAACTCGTCGCGGTGATCGCGCACGAGCGCGCGCACGTCGAGCAGCGGCACGATCTGCTGCTGCTGGCGTTCCGGGCCTGGCGGTCGGCGCTGCCGTGGTTTCCGATCGCCGCTCGCGCCGAGGTCGAGGTCGCCGCGCTCGTGGAGATGCTCGCGGACGACCACGCCCGCCGTGAAGTGCGCGATGAGGTGCTCGCCCGTGCGATCCTGCAGGTCGGCGCCGCAGGCGTCTCCGGCGCCGTGACCGATCAGCCGATGTCCGGGTCCACGCGCGTGAGCGACCGGTTCCGCCGGCTCGCGGCCTGACCCGCGCATTCAGCGTCGTAGTCAGGTCGCCGCGGCCAGGATGCCATCACTCAGCCGCACGATCTCGTCGTCGCCGTGTCGGTCGGCCACGCGGTGCGAGACGAGCAGCACGATCCGATCCGCCGTCGCGCCCCGGACGTCGGCCATCATCGCCGCCGCGGTCGGCTCGTCCAGGTGCGCGGTGGGCTCATCGAGCAGGATCACGTCCGACCGGGTGAGAAGAGCGCGCGCCACGGCCAGGCGCTGGCGCTCCCCACCCGACAGCGCCGAGCCGCCGGCGCCGACCCGGGTGTCCAGACCAGCTGCGAGCGAGCCCAGAAGGGAGCTGAGTCCGACGCGGCTCAGGGCATCCCGCATGTCCTGATCGTCGGGCGCGTCGTCGCGAGCGCGGGCGAGCAGCAGGTTCCCGCGCAGCGTCGAGTCGAAGACGTAGGCATCCTGAGGGCACCACGCGACACGGCCCCGCCAGGCGTCCTCATCGAGCGCGGTGAGCGGCAGGTCGTCCGCCAGCACCGCTCCGGATGCCGGCGGAAGCGCCCCCATCACCGCCGACAGCAGCGTGGACTTGCCGGATCCCGACGGCCCGTCCAGCACCAGCCAGCGACCGCGCTGGACCGAGCCGGAGACGCCAGCGACGGCCGGATGCTCGGCTCCGGGGTAGTGGATCCTGAGGTCATCCAGCGCGAGGCGACGAGTCGTCTCGGGATGCTGCGCCCCCCACTCCGCGACGGGGGCGGGCTGCAGGATCGGGTCGAGCCGCTCGAGCAGCGCGCGCACCGCCGGCATCCGCTGCGCCGCCGACACGAGGTCGGCGAGCGGCTCGGCCACGGCGAGCGCGAGCAGAGCGATCACGGAGACCAGGGCGGGGGGCGTGCCGGCGGAGAGCAGCGGCGCAAGAAAGGCGAGCAGGGTCGTCGCGGCGGTGATGACGGCTGCGCCGAGCCCGGCCGACCATGCGGCGCGCCGCTCAGCCGCCGCCAGCGCGCCGGACTGCACGTCGAGCTGGCGCAACGCGCCGTCCGTGGCGCCGTTGCCGCGCAGGTCGTCGGAGGCGGATGCGAGGGCCGCGGTGCCGCGCACGATCGCCGAGCGCGCGGCGATGCGCTGCTGACCGGCACCGCGTTCGCCGCGGATGGCGAGCAGCATCGCGAGGGCGACGGCGACGATCAGCACGGTCGCGACGAGCAGGGTCAGGTGCGGTGTGACGGCCGCGGTGGTCGTGATGGTCGCCGCGGTCACGAGCACGCCGGCGCCGACGGGCGGCACGAGGCGAGGCAACTGGTCTCTCAGGTCGTCAGCGAGGGTCACGAGGTAGTCCAGCGGCGCTCCGCCCTCGAGCAGCCTGCGCGATCCCGCCCCTCGCTGGGCGATGGCACGCCACAGGCGCAGGCGCAGATCATCGACCACCTGGAACGCCGCCCGGTGGGTGACCAGCCGCTCGGCGTAGCGGCCGGCGGCGCGCCCGACACCGAAGGCGCGCACGCCCACGATCGCCACGAGCAGGTACATGATGTGCTCCTCGACGCCTGCGCGCACGATGAGCCACCCGGAGACGGCGGTGAGCGCGGCAGCCAGACCCGCGGCGAGCGCTCCCAGCCCGATGGACCCCGCCCACAGCCAGGCGTGCGGGCGCAGCAGCGAGAACAGGGTGAGCCGCCGCCCGGATGCCGACTGGCCAGGCTCGCTTTCGAAGGACGCCTGCACTTCTGAAGGACGCCTGGAGGCGGATACTCCTTCAGAAGCCGAATCGTCCTTCAGCTGCGACGGCGCGGATGCTGTTTGCACAGCGATCCGGCGCTCGGCCAGCGCGAGAGTCTCGGCCTCGTGGCTGGCGAGCACGACGGTGCACGCGGCGGCGCGGCGCAGCACGGCATCGCGCACCAGCTGCGCGGCCGCCGGGTCGAGGTGCGCGGTCGGCTCGTCGAGCACGAGCAGCGTCGCCCCGGCATCCACCCGAGCCAGCGCGCGTGCGACCGCAAGGCGCCGCAGCTCTCCGGGGCTCAGCTCGGCGACCGACGCATCGGCGACGGCGGCCAGGCCCAGCTCGGCAAGGGCTTCCTCGCCCCCGCCGTACAGCGCGATCTCCTCGCGCGGTGTCTTCGCGAACGCACGCGGCGCCTGCGGCGCCCAGGCTACGGCATCCGCTCCCCGGATGGTGCCGCTCACTTCGGCATCCGCCGGCAGCACGCCCGCGAGCGCGGCCAGCAGCGTCGACTTGCCCGCACCGCTGGGGCCGGTGATCGCGGTGATGCCGTGCAGGTCGGCGGACAGATCCGTCAGCGTCGCGTACGCGCGCCCGGCGTACCGCACGGTCAGGTTCCCGACGGCGACCGCGCCCCGTTTCCCGATGCGCACGTCGCGAGGTGACGGCTTCGCGAGCAGCGCCTTGGCCCGGTCGAGGGCGGACAGCCCGTCCTGCGAAGCGTGAAACGCCGATCCGACGTCGCGCAGCGCCTGGAAGCACTCGGGGGCGAGGATCAGCGCGATCAGCGCCGGCTCCAGCGTCATGCTGCGGTCGAGCAGCCGCAGGCCCAGCACGACCGCGACGAGGGCGACGGAGATGGTGGCGATGAGCTCCAGTGCGAGCGAGGAGAGGAACGCCCAGCGCAGCGTCTCCTCGGTGCGGGCGCGGTAGCGGCGCTGGATGCCGTCCAGCGCACGGGTCTGCTCTTCGACCCGACCGAGGCCGACGAGCACCGGCAGCCCGCGGGCGAGTTCGGTGAGGTGGTCGGCGAGCCGCGTCAGGGCCGTCAGTGCCTCATCGGTGCGCTGCTGGGTGTGCTTGCCGATCAGGATCATGAACAGCGGTACCAGCGGGATCGTGAGCACGATGATGAGTGCGCTCAGCCAGTCGGCGCCGAGGATCCTGACCCCGACGACCAGCGGCACCACGGCCGCGCTGATCAGCGCGGGCAGGGTCTGCACGTAGTAGTCGTCCAGGTCGTCGAGTCCGTCGGCGGCGAGCACGGCCGTGCCGCCGCCCGCACCCTCGCCCTGCGCGATGCGCCGCCACAGCCGGCTGCGCAGGTCGCGCTTGACGTCGGTCGCGACGCGCCGTGCGACGACGGATGCCGCCCATTCGCCGCCCGCGCGCAGAAACACGCCGAGCAGACCGCACAGCAGGATGATCCGGGTCGCGTCCGCGGTGAGCCCGACGCCCGCGAGCGCCCCGACACCGCGGGCCACGGCCTCGGCGACGAGCACGAGTCCGACCGCCCGGGAGGCCGCCAGGGCGCCCAGCAGGTAGATCGACGCCTTGGGAACGGGCCCGAACTCGGGGCGTCGGAACCCTGGGGCATTCCGAGTCCGCTCGGCCTCGGCCGCCCAGGGATCGTTCGGGATCGGTGCGGCGCTCATATCGCAATTCTACAGTCCGTAGAAGACTACCAGTGCCGGGCGCTTCCCGCGGGGATGTGCACCTGCCGCGGATGGAATCCGGCATCCGCTCCGCGCGAAGCGCACTTCTCCGCGCCAGGTGCGCGTCGGTCAGACCGGAAGCGCGGCCGCCTTCACCGGTTCCGGGAACATGGCGGTGAACAGGTTCCCCACCCACTCGATCAGGTCGGAGTCCGCGGGCATCGGCACCACCAGCGCCTCTCCCCCGCCGACGAGCTTCGCCTTCGAGTACAGTCGCTTCAGGCGCACCTGCATGGAGTCCTCGAAGCGCGCCGGCGCGATGCGCAGGTTGGATCCCATCGCCACGACATCCGTGAGGCCCGCGCGGGCCGCCCGACGACGCAGCCGCGCGACGGCCACGAGCGTCTCGACCTCCTCAGGCAACGCGCCGTACCGGTCGACGAGCTCCTCGGCGACCAGGTCGATCGCGTCGTCCGCCGCGCCGGCACCCGCTGCGGCGGACAGCTTCTGGTACGCCTCGAGGCGCAGCCGCTCGCTGTCGATGTAGTGCTCCGGGATACGGGCATCCACCGGCAGCTCCAGACGCAACTCGACATCCGACGAGGTCTCCTCGCCGCGGAAGGTCGCCACGGCCTCGCCGATCATGCGCAGGTAGAGATCGAAGCCGACGCCGGCGATGTGACCGGCCTGCTCGGCGCCGAGGAGGTTGCCGGCGCCGCGCAGCTCGAGGTCCTTCAGCGCGACCTGCATGCCCGACCCGAGGTCGTTGTTCACCGCGATGGTCTGCAGACGGTCGGCGGCGGTCTCGCTGAGCGGCTTCGAGTCGTCGTACAGGAAGTACGCGTAGGCGCGTTCGCGACCGCGGCCCACCCGCCCGCGCAGCTGATGCAGCTGCGACAGGCCGTACTTGTCGGCGCGGTCGATGATGATCGTGTTGGCGTTGGAGATGTCCAGCCCGGTCTCGATGATCGTGGTGGACACGAGCACGTCGTACTTGCGCTCCCAGAAGTCGTCCACGACCTGTTCGAGCTGAGCCTCGCCCATCCGGCCGTGCGCCACCGCGATCCGCGCCTCGGGCACGAGCTCGGCCAGCTCGGATGCCACGCGCTGGATCGACTGCACCCGGTTGTGCACGAAGAACACCTGGCCCTCGCGGAGGATCTCGCGCCGGATCGCCGCGGCGATCTGCTTGTCGCTGCGCGGACCGACGAAGGAGAGGATCGGATGCCGGTCTTCGGGCGGCGTCTGCAGCGTGGACATCTCACGGATGCCGGTCACCGCCATCTCGAGCGTGCGCGGGATGGGCGTGGCGCTCATGGCGAGGATGTCGACGTTGGTCTTCAGCTTCTTCAGCGCGTCCTTGTGCTCGACGCCGAAGCGCTGCTCCTCGTCGATGATCATCAGCCCGAGGTCTTTGAACAGCACCTTCTCGGTGAGGATGCGGTGCGTTCCGATCACCATGTCGACCGACCCGTCCAGCAGCCTCTGCAGGGTCTGCCTGGCCTCCTTGTCGGTCTGGAAGCGCGAGAGCGCGCGCACCTGCACCGGGAACCCGGCGAAGCGCTCGGTGAAGGTCTCCATGTGCTGCTTGACCAGCAGGGTGGTCGGCACGAGCATCGCGACCTGCTTGCCCTCCTGGATCGCCTTGAACGCCGCGCGCACGGCCACCTCGGTCTTGCCGAAGCCGACGTCGCCCGACAGCAGCCGGTCCATCGGGATGGGCCGCTCCATGTCGGCCTTGATCTCGTCGATCGTCTGCAGCTGGTCCTGGGTCTCGGCGAACGGGAACGCCTCCTCCAGCTCGCGCTGCCACGGCGTGTCCGGCCCGAAGGCGTGCCCCTTGGCGCTCATGCGCGCCGAGTACAGCTTCACCAGCTCCACGGCGATGTCGCGCACGGCCCGGCGGGCCTTGCCCTTGGCAGCCGACCAGTCGCTGCCGCCCATCTTCGACAGCACGGGCGCCTCGCCGCCGACGTACTTCGAGAGCAGGTCGAGCTGATCGGTGGGAACGTACAGCTTGTCGCCCGGGTAGCCGCGCTTGGACGGCGCGTACTCCAGCACTAGGTACTCACGGGTGGACTTGACCGCGTTCCGCCCGCCGGAGGACACCTCGCGCTTGGTCATCTCCACGAAGCGGCCGATGCCGTGCGTGGTGTGCACCACGAAATCGCCCTGCTTGAGCTGCAGCGGATCCACCACGTTGCGCCGGCGCGAGGCGAGCTTGCGCACCACCCGCTGGTCGCCGCCGATCGTGCGGCCGTAGAACTCGCTGTCGGTGAGCACGGCGAGCTTCGCCTCGGGCACCTGGAAGCCGGATTCGACGCTGCCGCAGGTCAGGCTCGCGACACCACCCTCGGGTGTCTCCACCAGGTCGTCGACGATGCGGGCCGCCAGCCCGCGATCGCTCAGCACGTCGCGGGCGCGCTCGACGAGCCCCTGGCCGGAGGCGATGACGACGACGCGCCATCCCTGACCCAGCCGCGCCTCGACGAAGGCGATCGCGCCGTCGACGCTGCCGTGGAAGGACGGGATGATCGAGGAATCCAGGTTCTCGGCATCCGCGTCGTCGACCGCGAACGGGCTCAGCCGCCACCACACGCCGTCGCGCTCGCGCACGATCTCGCGCAGGCGCGCGATGGAGATGAAGTCGCCCGCACCCAGATCGATGGGAGCCGACGCTCCCGAGGTCGCCGCGCTCCACGCGGCTTCGAGGAACTCGCGGTTGGTCTCGCCGAGGTTCTGCGCGCGGCCGCTCGCCCGCTCGGGGTCGACGATGGCGGTGGCCGACCCGGCGGGCAGGTACTCGGACAGCGTCACCAGGGGGCCGGCGACCGCCGGGAGCAGCGACTCCATGCCCTCCACAGGGATGCCCTCGGCCATCTTCTCCAGCATCCCGGAGATGGCCGGGAACCGGCCGACCAGAGCCCCGGCGCGCTCGCGCACGTCTGCGGTGAGCAGCAGCTCCCGGCTGGCGGGCAGCTCGACGACGTCGACCTCGCCCGGAAGCGAGCGCTGATCGGCGACCGAGAAGGCGCGGATCTGGTCGATCTCGTCGCCGAAGAACTCCACTCGCAGCGGGTGATCCGCCGTCGGCGGGAAGACGTCGAGGATGCCGCCGCGCACCGCGAACTCGCCGCGGCGCGAGACCATGTCCACGCGGGAGTACGCGCGCTCGACCAGCCGCTCCACGGCATCCTCGAGCTCGGTGCCGCGCGCGCCCACCCGCAGCTCCAGCGGTGCGGCCTCGCCGAGGTTGGCCGCCAGCGGCTGCAGTGCCGCGCGCACCGACGCCACGACCACGAGCGGTTTCTCTCCGGACCAGGTGGTGATGCGCCGCAGCGTCTCCAGACGGCGGCCGACGGTGTCGGGGCTGGGGCTCAGCCGCTCGTGCGGCAGCGTCTCCCAGGCGGGGAAGGTGAGGATCTCGGCATCCGCCAGATACGAGCCGAGAGCCGCCGCGACCGACTCGGCGCGCCGCCCGGTCGGCGTCACGACGAGAGCGGATGCCGGCAGGCCGCCCTGCGCGCGCTTGTCGAGCAGGCCGGCGATCACCGGGGCGTCGAGCCCGTCGACCACCGAGATCTCGGCATCGGTCTTCGCCCAGGTGAGGGCGTCGCGGTACAGGTTCGCCTCTTCCAAGGCGCGCAGAATCCCCGGAACAGTCACCGGAGAAGTCTACTGTCCGCCCACCGACATCGCGCCGCCATGAGCTCAGCCGCGCGAGCGCCGACTCGCCCGGAACCCCTCGACGGCCAGCAGCGTGAGGGCGACGGCCAGGGTGGCGTAGACCACGGCATCCGCGCCCCGCATCCGCTCGCCGAGCAGCAGCGCGATCCCGACCAGGAGCACCGGCTCGACGTAGCTGAGCAGTCCGAAGACCGGCATGCTCAGCAGGCTTGATGCCGCCAGGTAGAGCACCATCGCGATGCCGCCGATGAAGCCGACGGCCGCGAGACCCGCCAGCTCCTGTGCGCCGACCGGTCCCGGCGTCGCCAGCAGCAGGATGGCCACGGCGACGGGTGTCAGGATCGCGAGCTCGACGCCGAACACGATCGGTCCATCCAGCCCGAAGCGCTGGCGCAGAACGAAGTAGACGGCGTAGAAGACGCAGATCACCCAGGTCACCCACGACAGCTGCGGGGTGGCTACGAGCTTGACCGTCACCGCGATCGCCGCCAGCAGGACCACGCACCACTGCAGCCGACTCACCCGAGCCCGCATGAAGAAGCGCCCGCAGAGCACCAGGCTGATCGGCAGCAGCAGGTAGCCGAGCGCGACGCCGAGACCGTGTCCGTTCATCGGCGCCCACATGAACAGCCACAGCTGCACGCCGACGATGGCGGTCAGGAACAGCGCCAGCAGCGGCATCCACCAGCGGGCGCGCAGTCGGCGGACGTACACGCGCAGGGCATCCCGGGTGGCCGGATGCCACAGCGCCGCGAGGTAGAGGGCGAGGGTCGCGAGCACCCGCCAGGCGAACACGACCTCGGCCGAGGAGCTCAGGTGTCCGGCGAGGTAGAAGATGGCTGCGAACATCACCGATGCCAGCAGCGAGATCAGCACGCCCCTCGGCGATGAGCGCTGCATCGACACGGCCATCCTTCCCTGCAGACGGCAGATCGGCCGCGTCCACAGCCTACCGAGCGCGCGTTTACGCTGGTGCGATGGAACCCGTCACCCTGCGCACCGAGCGGCTCGTGCTCAGCATCCCCACCGTCGACGACGTCGATGCGATCACCGCAGCCTGCCAGGATCCCGAGGTGCCGCGCTGGACCACCGTGCCGAGCCCCTACACGCGCAAGGACGGCGAGGACTTCGTCGAGCTCGTCGCCGGCTGGTGGGCGGACGGCGTCGAGACCGTCTGGGCGATCCGGCGCGACGGCGACCTGGCGGGGATGATCGGCCTGCACAGGATCACCTCCCACCCGCACGGCGGCGAGGCCGAGATCGGATACTGGGGCACCGCCGCCCATCGCGGCCAGGGCGTCGTGGGCGAAGCCGGGCGCGCGGTCGTCGACTACGCGTTCGACGAGCTGAAGCTCGCGCGTCTCGCGTGGCGGGCCGTGGTCGGCAACGTGCCCTCGGCGCGCACGGCCCGCGGGCTCGGATTCCGGTACGAGGGGATGCTGCGTCTGGGGCTGACCAGCGGTCGCGGTCGTGACGACGGCTGGATCGCCGGCCTGCTGGCATCCGACGACCGCACACCGGTGGACTGGCCGGTTCTCTGACGCGAGTCAGCCCTGTCGGTTGTCGGATGCGGATGGCAGGATGTCTGCATGCCCGAGATGCCGGAGGTGCAGGGTCTGGTCGATTTCCTCGGCGAGCGCGCCACGGGGCGCACGGTCACGCGCGTCAGCGTGGCCGCCATCGCGGCTCTGAAGACCTTCGATCCGCAGATCACCGCCCTGCAGGGCGCCACGATCACCGGCACCGCACGTCATGGCAAGTTCATCGATCTGAGCCTGGGCGATGATCTGCACCTGGTCTTCCACCTCGCGAAGGCGGGATGGCTGCGCTGGTACGAGGCCCTGCCGACGACGCTGATCAAGCCCGGCCGCAGTCCGATCGCCCTGCGCGTCGCCCTGGACGACGACAGCGGGTTCGATCTGACCGAGGCGGGCACGAAGAAGTCGCTCGCCGTGTACGTGGTGCGCGACCCGCAGGACGTTCCCGGCATCGCCCGGCTCGGCCCCGACCCGCTGGACGCGGCCTTCACGAGAGACGCGTTCGCCGCGCTGCTGGCGGGCAGGCGGATGCAGATCAAGGGCCTGCTGCGAGACCAGAACCTGATCGCGGGCATCGGCAACGCGTACAGCGACGAGATCCTGCACGCCGCGAAGATGTCGCCCTACGCGCCCGCCGCGGGCCTGGACGACGCGCAGATCGACCAGCTCTACGCGGCCATGCAGCAGACGCTGCGCGAGGCCATCGCGGAGTCCGCCGGCAAGCCACCTGCGGATCTGAAGGACGCCAAGCGACGCGGCATGCAGGTGCACGCCCGCCGCGGCGAGGCCTGCCCGGTCTGCGGCGACACGGTGCGCAGCGTGTTCTTCGCAGACCGCAGCCTGGAGTACTGCCCCACCTGCCAGACCGGCGGCAAGGTCCTCGCCGACCGGCGGCTCTCGCGCCTGCTGAAGTGAGCTCTATTACGGGGAATGAATCGCGTCAGGCCGCGTTGAGTAGACTCAGAGCATCAACGTGCTCCGGGGTCGGTGAGAATCCGAACCGGCGGTGACAGTCCGCGAACGCCTGGCGACAGGCGCCGATCCGGTGGAATCCCGGAACCGACGGTGATGCGAGCAGCAGCTCGCTAGTCCGGAAGAGAGGCAGCACGGGCGACGTCATCGTGCGCGCTGCCGGCCCCGGTCAACCAGACGAGGACGACCGATGGCAGTGACCGAGGCGGAACGCGACGCGATGTCGCGCGCGCTCTCCCTCGCGCTGAACGGGCCCCGCGGACTGAATCCGCAGGTGGGCGCCGTGATCCTCTCCGCCGCAGGCGCCGTCATCGCCGAGGGCTGGCATCGCGGTGCCGGCACGCCGCACGCCGAGGTGGACGCGCTCTCGAAGCTCGCCCCCGGCCAGGCGGAGGGCGCCACAGCCGTGGTCACGCTGGAGCCGTGCAACCACACCGGACACACCGGCCCGTGCGCGCAGGCGCTCATCGACGCGGGCGTGGCTCGCGTGGTGTACGCGCTCGACGACCCCGGCGCCGACTCCGGCGGCGGCGCGCGGCGTCTGCGCGCCGCGGGCCTGGACGTGGAGTGCGGAGAGCAGGCGGACGCCGCACACGAGCTCATCGCCGACTGGCTGATCGTGCAGCGCCTGGGCCGTCCGCACGTCACCGTGAAATGGGCGCAGAGCCTGGACGGGCGGGCTGCGGCATCCGACGGCACCAGCCAGTGGATCTCCGGACCGGCCGCCCGCGCCGACGTGCACCGTCGCCGCGCGGCCTCCGATGCCATCGTCGTCGGCACCGGAACGGTGCTCGCGGATGACCCGTCGCTCACCGCGCGCGACGGCGATGACCTGCACGCGCGCCAGCCCGTGCCGGTGGTCATCGGCATCCGTGCGACACCGGCGAATGCCGCGCTGCGCCGCCACCCTCGCGAGCCGCTGTTCTACTCCACGCACGATCTGACCGCCGTGCTGGCGGATCTGCGAGCGCGGGGCTTCCAGCGCGTGTTCGTGGAGGGCGGTCCCGCGCTGATCAGCGCGTTTCTGGCGGCCGGGCTGGCCGACACGGTGCTCGCGTACCTCGCCCCCGTGCTGCTCGGCGGCCCGCGCGTGGCGCTGACGGACATCGGCGTCGGCACGATCGCCGACGTGCGCAGGCTCGTGATCGACGAGTGGCTTCCGCTGGGCGACGACCTGCTCGCCGTCGCCCATCCCGCATCCGCCCTGGAGGAGAGGCACTGATGTTCACCGGAATCATCGAGGAGATCGGCGAGATCGCCGCGATCGCGCCATCCGGCGACGGCTGGCGCCTCACCGTGCGCGCGCCGAGGGCCGCGTCGGATGCCGTGCACGGCGAGTCCATCGCGGTCAGCGGCGTGTGCCTGACCGTGGTCGGCTCCACCGCCGACACGTTCGACGCGGATGTCATGAAGCAGACCCTCGATGTCTCGGCGCTCGGCGCCGTGCAGGTCGGCAGTCGCGTGAACATCGAGAAGGCGATGCCCGTGGGCGCCCGTCTGGGCGGCCACATCGTGCAGGGTCACGTGGACGGCACCGGCACCGTGCTCGAGGTGCGGCCAGGCGATCAGTGGCGCGTGCTGCGCTTCTCGCTGCCGGACGACCTCGCACCCCTCGTGGTGGACAAGGGATCGATCAGCGTGGCCGGCACCTCGCTGACGGTGAGTGCCGTCAGCGGTCCTGCGCTCCCCACGCCCGGCTCAGCGATCCGCGCCGACGCCTGGTTCGAGGTGTCCCTGATCCCCGAGACTCTCGACGCCACGATCCTCGGCTCACTCGCCCCCGGCGATGTCGTCAATCTCGAGACCGACATCCTGGCCCGTCATGTCGAGCGTCTGCTCGCGTTCCGCTCCCTTCCGGAAGGAGGCTCGCGATGAGCCTTTCCACCATCGAATCGGCGCTCGACGCGCTGCGCGCAGGCCGTCCCGTGATCGTCGCCGACGACGAGAACCGCGAGAACGAGGGCGACATCATCATCTCCGCCGAGCTGGCCACCCCCGAGGTGATGGCGTTCATGGTGCGCTGGACCTCGGGCCTGATCTGCGCGCCGATGCCCGCCGACCTCGCCGACAGCCTGAACCTGCCGCCCATGGTCGAGAGCAACGAGGACGCGCGCTCGACGGCGTACACCGTGAGCGTCGACGCGGCCGAAGGCGTGACCACCGGCATCAGCGCGCACGACCGGGCACGCACCCTCAACGTGCTGGCCGATCCTGCCTCCACCGCCACGAGCATCATCCGTCCCGGTCACATCCTCCCGCTGCGCGCCGTGGACGGCGGCGTGCGCGAGCGCGGCGGACACACCGAGGCTGCGGTCGAGCTGATGCGGCTGGCGGGGCTGCATCCGGTCGGCGCGATCGCCGAGGTCGTCGCCGAGGACGGCAGCATGATGCGCCTTCCCGCCCTGCAGGAGCTGGGCGAACGCGAGAGCATCCCGGTGATCACCATCGAGCAGCTCATCGCGCATCTGAACACGGTCGACCCCCGTGACGAAGCGGACTGCCGCACGCGCAGGACCGGTCGCCGCGTGAGCCTGCGGGCCGACGCCACCGTGCCGACCGCCCACGGCACCTTCCGCTTCCTGGCCTACAAGGACCGCATCACCGGCACCGACCACATCGCGGTCGTCTCGGGCACCCCGGGCCAGACCGCGCTCGTGCGCGTGCACTCCGAGTGCCTGACCGGCGAGGCGTTCGGCTCGCAGAAGTGCGAGTGCGGGCCGCAGCTGCAGGCCGCGCTGGACCGCATCCGGGCGGAGGGCGGCGTGGTCGTCTACATGCGAGGCCACGAGGGCCGCGGCATCGGGCTGATCAACAAGCTGCGGGCGTACAGCCTGCAGGAGGAGGGTCTGGACACCGTCGACGCCAACCTGGCCCTCGGGCTGCCCGCCGACGCGCGCGACTACGCCGCCGCCGCCGGCATCCTCGCCGACCTCGGCGTCTCGAAGGTGCGGCTGCTCACCAACAACACCGATAAAGTCACGCAGCTGCGCGAGCTCGGCCTGGACGTGATCGAGCAGGTTCCGCTGATCGTCGGCGTCGGCCCCAACAACCACCAGTACCTCGAGACCAAGCGCGATCGCATGGGTCACATCATCGGCGAGGCCGAGCTGGCCGAAGCGCTCGCCGGCGGAAAGGACGACGCATGAGCGGCGCCGGAGCACCCACACCCCCCACCCCCGTCGACGGCACCGGTCTGCGGGTCGTCGTGATCGCCGGCACCTGGCACGAGGCGATCTCGAACGGGCTGATCGCCGGCGCGCAGCGCACGCTCGACGCCGCGGGCGCCGAGCACTCGCTCGTGCGCGTGCCCGGCTCGTTCGAGCTGGCGGTCGCCGCGCAGGCGGCTTTCGCCGGCGGGGCGGATGCCGTGGTCGCGCTCGGCGTGATCATCCGCGGCGGCACACCGCATTTCGAGTACGTCTCCGCTGCCGCCACGGACGGCCTGACGCGGGTGTCGCTGGACGCCGGCAAGCCGGTCGGCTTCGGACTGCTCACGCTGGACGACGAACAGCAGGGCCTGGACCGCGCGGGCCTTCCCGGTTCGAAGGAGGACAAGGGTGCGGAGGCCGCGGATGCCGCACTGCGCACGGCGCGTGTGATCGCCGACCTGCGAGGCTGAGGTCGACCCTTCGACAGGCTCAGGGGCCCAGTGGGTTGCGCAGGGGCTCGATCGGGGCTGAGCCGAGCGGGACGTTCTCGGCTAGCCTGAGGGCATGAGCACCCTGCTGCAGATCGCCGTCTTCGTCCACATCATCGGCTTCGCGCTGCTGTTCGGCGCCTGGGCCGCGCAGGCCTTCGGCGGCAAGAAGCAGCTGACCGGCCTGATGAACTGGGGCCTGGGCCTCGCTCTGATCGCCGGCCTGGCGTTCGCGGCGCCCATCTGGGGCTGGGAGCCGGGGATGAGCTTCTACCTGAAGATCACGGTCAAGCTGGTCGTGCTGCTGATCATCGGCGCGTTCATCGGCATCGGCGTCGCGCGCCAGAAGCGCGACGAGGCCACGCCCGCGGTGATCTTCTGGGGCGTGGGCGTGCTGACGCTGCTCAACGCGGCGCTCGGACTGTTCTGGCACTGACGTGTGACATGTCACCCGGTCGTGAACGGCGCCATCACGTGCGTATGATCGATTCATCCGCGCACTGCGTCGCCCATCGTCGAGGCTGAAGACGGCGTGAACGCGGATCACCCGCGGTCATCCGCGGGCGGCCCCGCACCAGGGCATCCCCATCGTGTGCCTCGACGATCACGGAGGTTCACATGCGCAAACTCATCCGCAATGCGGCACTGCTGTCGGCATCCGTCCTTCTGCTCGCAGGATGCAGCGCGACCGGCGGCGGCGACAGCGACGCCGGCGGCAGCCTGAAGGGCAGCGGCTCGGGCGACAGCTGCACCATCGAAGGAGCCGTGCCCATCGGCGCGGCGCTCAGCCTGACGGGCGCGGCCGCCAGCTACGGCGAGTCGCAGCAGAACGGCCTCAAGCTGGCGCTGAAGGACCTCAACGCCAAGCAGGGCGTGAAGTACGACCTCACCATCGAGGACGACGGCACCGACCCCAAGCAGGCCATCGGAGTGTTCGAGAAGTTCGTCGCCGCGGGCACCAGCGCCGTGATCGGCCCCACCCTCTCGAACACCGCGTTCCAGGCCCAGCCGATCGCGCAGGAGGCGGGCATGCCGGTGCTGGCGATCTCCAACACCGCGGCCGGCATCACGGAGCAGGGCGACTTCATCTTCCGCGACTCGCTCACCGAGGGTCAGGTCATCCCGCAGACCATCAAGGCCGCCACCGAGAAGTTCGGCCTGAAGAAGGTCGTCGTCATGTACAGCAACGACGACGCGTTCACCGAGTCGGGCTACAAGGTCATGGCCGATTCCCTGAAGGGCGAGGGCGTCGACGTCGCCGACACGCTGAAGTTCTCGGTCAAGGACACCGACTTCCGCAGCCTGCTGACCGCCGCCAAGGAGAAGAGCCCCGACGCGATCGTGGTCTCGGCCCTGATCGAGGCCGCCATCCCGCTGGTCACGCAGGCTCGCGAGCTGGGCATCGACGTGCCGATCATCGGCGGCAACGGGTTCAACAACCCGCAGCTGATGAAGGACGCCGGCCCGGCCGCCGAGGGCGTGATCGTGGGCGCCGCATGGAACTCCGCCTCGGACAGCCCCGAGAACACCGCGTTCATGAAGGCCTATGAGGACGAGTACGGCTCGGGCCCGGACCAGTTCGCCGCACAGGCGTACACCGGCCTGCTGGTGCTCGACCACGCCGTCCGCGAGAACTGCTCCGGCGAGCGCACCGACGTCCAGAAGGGCCTGAACGACGTCAAGGACCTGACCACGCCGCTGGGCTCGCTGACGATCAACAAGGACCGCGACGCCGAGCACGACGCCGTGGTGCAGATCGTCGAGGACGGCAAGTTCGCTGTTCTGAAGTGACTCGCGCCTGACCGTCGCACGACCCGGGAGACCCCATGCTGCAGCAGCTGCTGAACGGCCTGTTCCTCGGATCGATCTACTCGCTGTTCGCCATCGGCTTCACGCTGGTGTTCGGCATCCTGGATCGACTGAACCTCGCCCACCCCTCCGTGTTCGCCGCGTCGGCGTTCGTGGGGATCTGGCTGACCGAATCCTTCGACCTGCCGATCTGGCTGACGCTGATCCTCGTGTTCGCGTTCGGGGCGATCATGGGTCTGCTCATCGAGCGCATCGCGTTCCGTCCTCTCAAGGACAGGCCGGATGCGCACTTCGCGGGACTGATCTCGTCGATCGCGATGGCGGGGATGATCGTGGCACTGCTGCAGGCCGCTTTCGGTCCGAACACGCGCCGGTTCCCGGTGGGGACGATCCCCGAGGATGCGCTGCAGCTGGGCGACCTGACGGCGAGCTGGCTGCAGATCATCATCCTGGCGGTCTCGCTGGGCCTGATGATCGCCCTCAGCCTGCTCGTGCAGCGCTCGCCTCTGGGCCGCTCGATGCGCGCCGTGGCGGAGAACCCGACCGCGGCGCGCGTCCTGGGCGTGAACGTCGATCGCGTGACGGCACTGACGTTCGCGATCTCGACGGCGCTCGGCGCGGTGGCCGGCGTGCTGTTCGCCCTGAACGTGAACAGCGCGCAGCTGAGCATGGGCAGTGCGATCGAGCTGAAGGGTCTGGCGGTGATCATCGTCGGCGGCATGGGGTCGCTCTCCGGTTCGCTGGTGGGCGGCCTCATCCTCGGCATCGCCGAGGTGTTCGCCATCCAGTACATCGGCTCCAGCTGGCGCGACCTGATCGCGTTCGCGCTGCTGTTCGTCATCCTGCTGGTGCGGCCCGAGGGGCTGTTCGGCAAGCGCAAGGTGCGTGAGGTCTGATGCTGTTCACCGAATCGACCCTCGTCTTCATCGCCCTCAACGGCGTCTTCGCGTTCTCGTTCTACGCGGTGCTCGTCGCCGGCCAGCTGTCGCTGGCGCAGGCCGGGTTCGCCGGCATCGCCGGCTTCACTGCCGCCACTCTCACCCCGCCGCCCGCCGAGTGGGGCCCGCTGCCCACGCTGCTGTTCGCGATGGTCGTGGGGATGCTGGTTGGCGCGGTCACCGCCGTGATCCTGGGGCTGCCGACCATGAAGCTGCGCGGCGTGTACCTGGCGATCGCGACGCTCGGTTTCGCGGAGGCCATCCGCATCTTCCTGCTGAACGCCGAGTGGACCGGCGGCGCGCAGGGCATGGCGGTGCCCAAGACCCTCACCCCGGCGGTCGCCTGGGTGGTGCTGGCACTGGTCACCTACTGGTTCGCCCGGCAGAGCCGCTCGCGCTACGGCCGCGCCCTCGAGGCGATCCGCGAGGACGAGCTCGCAGCGCGCTCGATCGGCATCAACGTGGGCGGGCACCGGTTGTCGGCGTTCGTGGCCGCGGGCGTGCTCGCGGGGCTGTACGGCGTGATGTGGGCGTACTACGTGCGCCTGATGGCGCCGGAGGACTTCGGGTTCAGCACCGCCATCGACGGCCTGGTCACCGCGGTCGTCGGCGGCACGGCCAACTTCGTCGGCCCCATCCTGGGCAGCGGGTTCCAGACCATGCTCCCGGAGATCCTGCGCGTCACCGGCGTGGAGGCGGGCTGGATCCGCCCGTTCATCTCGGGGCTGGCGCTGCTGCTGGTGATCCTGTTCCTGCCGGGCGGCATCGCGAGCCTGATCCCCCGTCGCCGACAGAAGGTCGACGTCGCGTCGCTGCAGACGGATGCCGCGCAGCCGGCGCTGCGCACGCACCCGGCCGCCGGCGAGGTGGTCGTGGAGCTGAAGCAGCTGGCGAAGGAGTACGGCGGCGTGCACGCGGTGCGCGGTGTGGACCTCACCGTCCGCAGCGGCGAGGTGGTCGGTCTGATCGGCCCGAACGGCGCGGGCAAGACGACCTTGGTGAACATGGTCTCCGGGCTCATCCCGCCGTCCTCCGGCACGGCCACCGTGCTGGGCGTTCCGATCGGCCGCACCCCGGTGCACAAGATCGCGGCCGCCGGCGTGACGCGCACGTTCCAGCACTCCAAGCTGTTCAACCGGCTCACCGCGCTGGAGAACGTGCTGATCGGCGCGCACGTGGTCGCCCGTCCCACCTTCCTGCGCCGGCTGCTCTGGCTGCCCTCCGCAGGTCGCGACGAGCGGACCGCTCTCGCGCACGCCGCACGCTGTCTGGACCGGGTGGGGCTGCTCGACAAGGCGAACACGCTGGCCAAGGGGCTCTCCTACGGGGATCAGCGCAGGCTGGAGATCGCCCGCGCACTGGCCGCGGATCCGTCGCTGCTGATCCTGGACGAGCCCGCCGCCGGCATGAACCACGTCGAGGCCGACGGACTCAGCGC
The DNA here is from genome assembly GCF_031844385.1 of Microbacterium sp. ARD32. Taxonomy (NCBI): domain Bacteria; kingdom Bacillati; phylum Actinomycetota; class Actinomycetes; order Micrococcales; family Microbacteriaceae; genus Microbacterium; species Microbacterium sp. ARD32. Next base: position 623,242 of record NZ_JAUZVD010000001.1, on the reverse strand, counting down.
GCTGATCAAGGACCTGTCCGCCGACGGGCTGACCATCATCTTCATCGAGCACAACGTGGGAATGGTGCTGGACACCTGCGACCACATCGTCGTGCTGAACTTCGGCGAGGTGCTCGCCGACGGCACCCCGGAGCAGATCGCGGCGGACGAGCGCGTGATCGAGGCGTACCTGGGCGCGGCCGAGGAGGAGACCCATGAGTGAGCCGCTGCTGAGCGTGCAGGACCTGACGGTGTCGTACGGGCGCGTGCAGGCCGTGCGCGGCATCTCGTTCGACGTCGCGGCAGGGACCCTGGTGACCCTGGTCGGCGCGAACGGCGCCGGCAAGTCGTCGATCATCAACGCCATCTCCGGCGTCGTGCGCCCCTCGGGCGGGCGGATCCTGTTCGAGGGCGACGACGTCACGCGCACCAAGTCGCACCGGCTCGTGCCGCGCGGTCTGGTGCAGGTGCCGGAGGGCAGGCAGATCCTGGCCACCATGACGATCGCCGAGAACCTGCAGATGGGCGCGCGCTCGTACGGCGCGGGGGCGGCATCCGGCATCGACGAGATGTATCAGCGCTTCCCCGTGCTGGGAGAGCGGCGCAAGCTGGCGGCCGGCTCGCTCTCCGGTGGCGAGCAGCAGATGCTCGCCATCGCCCGGGCGATGCTGGCCAGGCCGAAGCTGATGCTGATGGACGAGCCGTCGATGGGGCTCGCGCCCAAGATCGTCAACGAGGTCTTCGGCGTGATCGACGAGGTGCTCGCCGGCGGCACGACGGTGCTGCTGGTCGAGCAGAACGCCCGGCGCGCCCTGCAGGCCGCGCGGGAGGGCCACATCCTGCAGAACGGCGAGATCGTCCGCTCCGGGGCGTCCGACGAGCTGCTCGCCGACGACGACATCATCCAGGCGTACCTGGGCACGGGCCGCGCGAAGGAGTGACGCCCCCGTCGGGGAGCCCCTGGCGGGCTGCCAGGGCGCGGTCAGCCCGCGAGGAACTCCTCGATGGCGGCGATCGTCGCCGCGTTGTCGCGGTGCAGGATGCCGCGGATGCCCACGCGCGCAGCCCCGTCCAGGGCGAACCGGTGGTCGTCGACGAAGAACACGTCGGCGGCGTCGGCGCCCAGCTTCTCCAGCGCCAGCAGGTAGGCCTGCGGGTCCGGCTTGTTCACGCCCTGCTCGTGGCTGTAGCAGATGGGCTCGAAGATCTGCGAGAAGCCGAAGCGCCGCTCCTCCTCCTCGCGTGCGCCGTCGGCGGAGTTGGACAGGATCGCCACCCCCGCGCGGTCCCGCAGCGACCGCGCGTACTCGATGAGATCGGTGTTCGCCTGGCCGCAGTAAGCGTCCCAGAAGTCGGCGCGCATGGCATCCTGATCCGCGCTCTCGAGATCCAGAGCCGCACCGAGCCCCTTCCAGAACTCCGCCTCCCTGCCCGCCACGATGTCGATCGGCGGCAGCTGCGCCCCAGCCACGCGTGCGTCGAACTCCGGGCGGGGAATGCCGGTGCGCGCGCACCAGCGCTGCCACCACAGCTCCTGCCAGGCGTCGTCGTCGACGATCTCGAGCACGCCGCCGACGTCGAACAGCACCCACTTGCGCGCGTCCATCAGTACTGCGCTCTCACGGTCTGCGAGACGGCGTCGAGGGTCAGCTCGCCGCCGTACGGGACGATCCACTGCGGGCGGGTGTGTCCGAACGGCACTCCCACGCACACGACGGCATCCGGGTTGTAGACGGCGACCTGCTCGATCACGACATCGCGCTGTGCGGCGCGCTGCGCCGCCTTCTCGGCGGTCGAGGGCATCACGTCGAAGGAGCTCACGGCGGGACGTGCGAAGGCGACTCCCGCCACGGATGCCAGCATCCCGCGCTCCCCGTAGGCGCGCAGCTGCTCGGCGACGACCGTCGTGGGCGTGAGGTCCTCGCTCGTCTCCAGCACGAGGATCGCCCCCGCCAGCTCATCGTCCGACGGCAGCCGCTCGGCGAGCGCAAGCTGGTTCAGCACCTCCAGGCATCCGCCCCAGGTGCGACCGCTGACGGTCTTCGCCGGCCCCGACCATGTCCACGGCTCGGTGGGCTCGCGGTCGCCGAACTCCGTCAGCGCCTCGGGCGCATCCCAGTGCCGGCCGAAGTCCTCGGACTCCCCCGGCTCGGTGAGCTCGAGCTCGCCGCCGTCGAGCAGCGCGGCGCGCAGCGACCGGGCGTGGATGTCCTCGACGGACGGCCCGGGCCCGAGGTGCACCTGCGTGGAGCCGCCGTACCAGCCGGCGATGCCGTGTCGCCAGAGCCAGTTCAAGATGTTGGTGTTGTCGCTGTGACCGACGAAGGGCTTGGGGTCGGCGAGCGCGAGCGAGGCGTCCAGATGCGGGGTGACGGTGATCTGGTCGTCACCTCCGATCGTCGCGATGATCGCTCGGATGCTCGGATCGGCGAACGCCGCGTTCACATCGGCCGCGCGGTCCTGCGCGCTCGCATCCAGCCGTCGCGTGGTGGGGTACTCGACGGGGACGAGGCCGGTCAGCTCCTGCAGGCGCCGCATCGCCTGCTCGTGCACCTCGGGGCCCGCCGCCGGCCCCGCGAAGGCGGGCGAGAGGATCGCGATGCGGTCACCGGGCTGCGCTTTCGGAGGAATCAGCATCCGTCCATCCTGCCCGATGCGCATCGTCAACTCGGGTTGACAGAGCATCTGCGTCAATGTAGATTGACATCATGACGTCGCACACCACCCTCGCCACCGGTCCCGACGGCGAGCCGATCGCCGAACTGCATCGACTCGCCGGCATCCGCCGCGAGCTCGCGCGCGCCGAGGAGGTGCAGGTGCGCCGCGCACGTCTGGCCGGATACTCCTGGCAGGCGATCGCCAGTGCGCTCGGCGTCACCAGACAGGCCGCACATAAGAAGTTCGGCAGACAATAGACCGGGCCCGGCTCGCACACGCCGGCTCCGCTCCCCGAGAAGAAGGTTCCCCATGCCCCGTACGGCGACAGCACGCCGACGCGGGCGCGGCGCGCAGCAGGACGGCCCGCGCGCCACGTTCCGCCAGCTGCTCCCCTTCCTGTTCGAGCACAAGAGGGTGCTGGTGGTCGTCGCGCTGCTCAGCATCGTCGGTGCTGCGGCGTCACTGGCGCAGCCGCTGCTGGTCGGGCAGGTCATCGAGCGCGTGCAGAGCGGCGAGCTGCTGGGCAGCCTGGTCTGGCTGCTCATCGTGCTCGTGATCGTGGCATCCGTGATCTCGGGCTATCAGCACTACCTGCTGCAGCGCACCGGAACAGCGGTGGTCCACTCCAGCCGCCGGCAGCTCATCGCCCGCATCCTGCACCTGCCGATCAGCGAGTTCGACGCCCGCCGCACCGGCGACCTGGTCTCGCGGGTCGGCACCGACACGACGCTGCTCTACGCAGTGCTGACACAGGGACTCGCGGATGCCGTCGGCGGTGCGATCCTGTTCGTCGGCGCGCTCATCGCGATGCTCATCATCGACCCGCTGCTCCTGCTGCTGATCCTGCTGGTCATCGGCGGATCCGTCGTGGTCGTCGTGCTGCTCAGCGGTCGCATCCGCACGGCGTCCGCCGCCCTGCAGCACAAGGTGGGCGAGCTGGCATCCGGCATCGAACGCGGCATCTCCAGCATCCGCACCGTGCGCGCCTCCGGCGCGACCGAGCGCGAGACGGCCGCCGTCGACGGGCTCGCCGGCGAGGCCTACGGCCTGGGCGTGCGGATCGCGAAGGTCTCCTCGATGGTCGTGCCGGTCGCCGGCATCGCGCTGCAGGTGTCACTGCTGGTGGTGCTGGGCGTCGGCGGGTTCCGCGTGGCATCCGGCGCGCTCAGCATCGCGTCGCTCGTGACGTTCATCATGTTCCTGTTCATGCTCGTGATGCCGCTCGGACAGGCGTTCGGCGCCATCACCTCGGTGAACCAGGCGCTGGGCGCGCTGGGTCGCATCCAGGAGATCCTCGACCTGCCCACCGAGACCGAGCGCGACGATGCGGATGCCGAGACGACGGCCGCTCCTGTCGTCGGCGCTCCGGCGATCGAGTTCCGCGACGTGCGCTTCCGCTACCCGGACGAGGTCGTCGCCGCGCGGGCAGCGGCGGCGAAGGAGGCGCAGACCGTGCTGGCGGATGCGCACCTGGAGCACGCCGGGGACAGCGTGTCCGCCGACGGGGATCGCGATGTGCTCAAAGGCGTCTCCTTCGCCGTGCCGCGCGGTGCGCGCGTCGCGCTGGTGGGGCCGTCGGGCGCGGGCAAGAGCACGATCCTCTCGCTGATCGAGCGCTTCTACGATCCCACCGGCGGCTCGATCCGGCTCGCCGGACACGACGTGCGCGCCTATCCGCGGGAGCGGCTGCGCGCGCAGTTCGGCTACGTCGAGCAGGATGCCCCGACCCTGGCGGGAACACTCGCCGAGAACCTGCGCCTGGCCGCACCGGATGCCACGGACGCCGACTGCGAGCGCGTGCTGCGCTCGGTGAACCTGGGCGACGTGCTGGAGCGCAGCCCGCTCGGGCTCGACGCTCCGGTGGGCGAGGACGGCGTGATGCTCTCCGGTGGTGAGCGCCAGCGCCTGGCGATCGCGCGGGCCCTGCTGACGGAGGCCCCGATCCTCCTGCTGGACGAATCGACTTCGTCGCTGGACGGCGTCAACGAGCAGCGCATGCGCGAGGCGATCGACGCCGCCGCCGAGGACCGCACGCTGGTCGTCATCGCGCATCGCCTGTCGACCGTGGTGGACAGCGACCTGATCGTGGTGCTGCAGGACGGCGCCGTGGTCGGCCAGGGCACGCACGCCGAACTCGTGGCATCCACACCGCTGTACCGCGACCTCGCCCGCCACCAGTTGCTGGTCTGAACCGCACGGGCGCGGGCGAAGCGGGCGACTTCGCGGGGCCCGAATCGCGGCATCCCCGCCCACGAGACCACCGCTCGGGACCCGCGAACCACGGCGCCGCGCACCCCGGGCGCGTCGCGGGGCCCGAATCGCGGCATCCCCGCCCACGAGACCACCACTCGGGACCAGCGAACCACGGCGCTCCGCTCCTCGGGCATGTCGCTTCGTCGCTTCGCCGGGCGAAGCGGGCGACTTCGCGGGGCCCGAATCGCGGCATCCCCGCCCACGAGGCCACCACTCGGGACCCGCGAACCACAGCGCTCCGCTCCTCGGGCATGTCGCGGAGCGGGGATGCTGCGCCGAAGAGGACGCGACGGCGGGATGCCGGAGACCACTCAGCCATGGGTTGTCTCCCGCATCCCGCCGTCGCGAGTCGGAGTGCGCTCAGCGCGCGGCGGTCAGCCGGTAGCGCAGGGCATCCAGCTCACTGCGCAGAGCCGCGGGCAGCCGGTCGCCGAAGATGCCGAAGTACTCCTCGGTGGAATCGGCCTCGGCGCGCCAGGCGTCGACGTCGACCGAGAACAGCTCGTCGAGATCGGCGTCCGAAATCGTCAGCCCGTCCAGGTCGAGGTCCTCGCGGCGCGGGAGGCGGCCGATCGGGCTGTCGACAGCGCCGACCTTCCCGTCGATGCGGCGGATGATCCAGTCGATCACCCGTGAGTTGTCGCCGAAGCCGGGCCACAGGAAGCGGCCGTCCGCGCCGCGGCGGAACCAGTTCACCTGGAAGATGCGCGGCGCGCGGTCGAAGCGCAACGAGCGGCCCACCTTGAGCCAGTGCGCGAAGTAGTCCCCCATGTTGTACCCGCAGAACGGCAGCATGGCGAACGGGTCGCGGCGCAGCTCCCCCACGGTGCCCTCCGCCGCGGCGGTGCGCTCGGACGAGATCGTGGCTCCGAGGAACACCCCGTGCGTCCAGTCGGTGGCCTCGACGACCAGCGGCACGTTCGACGCGCGGCGTCCGCCGAACAGGATCACGTCCAGAGTCACGCCGTCCGGGTCCTCCCAGTCCGCGGAGATCTGCGGGCACTGGGCGGCCGAGACCGTGAAGCGGGAATTCGGGTGCGCGGCCGGACGGCCGGAGTCCGGCGTCCACGGGTTGCCCTGCCAGTCGATGAGATTCGCCGGCGGCGTGTCGGTGAGCCCCTCCCACCACACATCGCCGTCGGGACGCAGCGCCACGTTCGTGAAGATCGTGTTGCCCCACAGCGTCTCGACCGCGGTGACGTTGGTCGACTCGCCGGTCCCGGGCGCGACGCCGAAGAATCCGGCTTCGGGGTTCATCGCATGCATGCGGCCGTCCTCGCCGGGGCGGAGCCAGACGATGTCGTCGCCGAGGGTCTCGACCTTCCACCCGGGAATGGTCGGTCGCAGCATCGCCAGGTTGGTCTTGCCGCACGCCGAGGGGAAGGCCGCGGCCACGTGGTACGCCTTGCCCTCGGGCGAGATCACGCGGATCAGCAGCATGTGCTCGGCGAGCCACCCCTCGTCGCGGGCGATCACCGAGGCGATGCGCAGCGCGAAGCACTTCTTGGCGAGGATGGCATTGCCGCCGTACCCCGAGCCGTACGAGTAGACCTCCAGCGTCTCCGGGAAGTGCACGATGTACTTCTCGTCGTTGCAGGGCCATTCCACGTCGGCCTGACCGGGCTCGAGCGGCGCACCGACGGAGTGGACCGTCTTGACCCACGGTGCGCCCTCGGCGATCTGCCGGACGACCGCGTCGCCGACGCGGGTCATGATGCTGATGGATGCCACGGCGTAGGCGCTGTCGGTGACCTGCACGCCGATGTGCGAGAGCTTGCCGCCGACCGGACCCATCGAGAAGGGGATGACGTACATGGTGCGACCGCGCATGGAGCCGGCGAACACCTTGTCCATGGTCGCGTGCATCTCGGCGGGGTCCGCCCAGTTGTTGGTGGGACCGGCATCCTCCTCCTTCTCGGAGGCGATGAAGGTGCGCGCCTCGGTGCGCGCGACGTCGCTGGGGTGCGAGCGGGCCAGGTACGAACCGGGACGCCACTCCGGGTTGAGCTTGATGATCTTCCCCTCGTCGACCAGCTGACGCAGGATGGCGTCGTTCTCGGCGCGGGAGCCGTCGACCCAGTGGATGCGGGCGGGCTGGGTCAGCGCGGCGATGCCGTCGACCCATTCGCGCAGCTCGGTCATCGCGGCGGTGTCATACGCCGGCGCCTCGCCGAAGCTGCGCGCGGGCGCGACGGACGGGATGCGAGCGGCGTGCGTCTCTGCCATGGCCATGTCTGCTCCTCAGGGAAAGGGTGGGACGATATCTCCATCTTCCGCACACAATCGCCACCCTTTCGAGACATTCGCCTTGAAAGAACCATGCTTCTTTCGGCTATGCTCAAGGAATGGCGACACCTGGACTCGAGCTCAGCACACTCGGACATCGCATCCGGCACCATCGCACCAAGCGGGGGTTCACTCTCGACGAACTCGGCGGCCTGGTGGGCATCGCGGGGTCGCAGCTCAGCCTGATCGAGAACGGCAAGCGCGAACCCAAGCTCTCACTGCTGCAGGCGATCGCCCAGGCGTGCAGCACCGACGTCGCCGATCTGATCTCGGGCGAGCCGCCCAACCGCCGCGCGGCGCTCGAGATCGAACTCGACCGCGCACAGGCCAGCCCGGTCTTCCGGCAGCTGGGCATCTCGCCGATCCGCGTGTCCAAGAGCATGAGCGACGAGACCATCGAGGCGGTACTCGGCCTGCACCGTGAGCTGCACCGTCGCGAGCGCGAAGCGATCGCGACGCCGGAGGAGGCGCGCCGCGCCAATACCGAGCTGCGGCTCACCATGCGGGCGAAGGCCAACTATCTGCCCGAGATCGAGGCGCTCGCCGAGAAGCAGCTCAAGGCGGCGGGTCACGTGTCCGGTGCTCTGACCCACCGCACGGTGAGCATCATGGCCGAGCGGCTGGGGTTCGAGCTGATCTACGTGGACGACCTGCCGCACTCCACGCGCTCGATCACGGATCTCGACAACGGGCGCATCTACCTGCCTCCGGCATCCATTCCCGGGGGGCACGGACTGCGCTCGATGGCGCTGCAGGCGATGGCGCACCGGCTGCTCGGGCACACCAGGCCCACCGACTACGCGGACTTCCTGCAGCAGCGTCTGGAGATCAACTACTTCGCCGCCTGCTGCCTGATCCCCGAGACCGCCGGCGTCGCCTTCCTGCAGCAGGCGCGCAAGGATCGCAACCTGGCTGTGGAGGACTTCCGCGACGCGTTCGGCGTGACGCACGAGGCCGCCGGGCTGCGCATGACCAACCTCATGACGCATCACCTGGACATGCGGCTGCACTTCCTGCGCGTGGACGAGAACGGCGCCATCACCCGGGTGTACGAGAACGACGACCTCACGCTGCCGATGGATGTCACCGGCGCGGTGGAGGGCCAGCTCGCCTGCCGGAGGTTCTCGGCCCGCGCCGCGTTCGAGCAGCGCAACCGCACCACGGAGCATTACCAGTACACCGACACGCCCTCCGGCACGTTCTGGTGCGCGACCCAGACCGGCTCCACCGCCTCGGGCGGGTTCTCGATCACGGTCGGCGTGCCCTTCGACGATGCGCGCTGGTGGCGCGGACGCGAGACCACGCATCGCGCGCAGTCGACGTGCCCGGATGAGGCGTGCTGCCGCCGGGCATCCGCCGCCGTGTCGCAGCGCTGGGAGGGCCGCGCCTGGCCGAGCGCCCGGGTGCACACGCACATGTTCTCCCCGCTCCCGCGCGGAGCGTTCCCCGGCGTCGAGGAGACCGAGGTCTACTCCTTCCTCGACCGCCACGCCGGCGAGTGACCGACCCGGAAGGTCTCAGCGCGGGCGCACGGTGAGCGTCTGGGATGACGTGCCCACCGGGCCGCCGTCGTCACTGAGCACCGATTCGGTCAGGCCGACGCCGTCGGAGCCGAAGGACACCGAGGTGTCCAGGCCGAACCACTCGCCTTCCGGCTCGCGGAAGATGCTGGCCGTCAGATCGACGTTCGGGTAGAGCGCGCGCTCGGGTGCGACGCGGGTCGCGATGCCGTTCGCGAAGTCGACCATGCCCAGCATCCGCGCCCGCGCCGAGATCTCCTCCCCCGCCAACAGCGGATGCCGTGGCCGGATCCAGGCTCGCGCGCGTCCGGGCTCCTCGCTCTCCCTGCGCGCATCGATCGAGCGGATGGCGCCACCTGGCCACACGTCGGCCGGCGACCACTCCGGCAGGTGCTGCCGCTCGGGCATGTGCGGCAGGGGGATGCCCGAGATCACGCTCGTGTCGTTCGGCTGCAGCATCCAGGCACGAAGGGTGACGGCGGCCCGGCCGCCGTGGGTCAGCGTCACCTCCACCAGCTCGATCGTCCTGCCCGGGCGGACCAGGCGTGCCGGTGAGACCTCGAAGCGCTCCATCGGGATCACTCCGAGGATGTCGTAGCTCGCGCGGGCGAGCACGAGGCGAGTCTCCGGGCGCCGGGCTGCGTGCTCCGTCTCGACCACGTGCGCGAGCAGGCCCAGCACGGGGGCGATGTGCTGCTCATCCGGGTTCCAGGCGCCCCCGACATGCTCGGTGGGCTCGAAGGCGATCTCGGACAGGCGGCGGAAGTAGCTCGACACGATTCTCATTGTGCCAAGGGAGTGTCAGGGTTCGACGAAGTGCGCGAATCGGGCGAGAGCGGATGCCACGGCATCCGGGTCATGATCGCCGTCGAACAGCTCGGGCGCGCTGCCCCGGGCGGCATCGGCGTGCGACCAGGTGCCGATCACCCGCCCGTGTTCGATCAGTGTGGCGCGCACCATTCCATTGCTGCCGGGTCCGATGGCGGCCAGCTGCTCGGAGGCGCATACGCGCGTGCGGTCGACGTACGAGATGTAGTACTCGTCGAAGGCAGGCAGGGCGATCACGTCGGCGGCCTTCGGCGAGCGCCGCGGCGTGGACTGCGCCGCGAAGACGCCGTCATCGATCTCGTCGACGCGTGCCCGCGCGCGTTCGGCGGCCTCTCGAGACGTGCCCAGCGTGAGTCCGGACCACCACGCGAAGTCGGCGACGCCGGCCGGCCCGTGACCGTCGATGTAGCGGACGAACAGCTCTGCCAGCGGGTCGGCGGGGGCATCCGACTCCCGAATCCATTCGTCGGCGAGCATGAAACGCTGCTCGCGGGCCACTCCGCCGCCGTTCGGCACCAGCGGTCCCTGGCAGATCTCGCCCGCGATCGTGAGGGCGAACAGCAGATGATTGCCGCGCTGACCGCGCGGGTCGATACCGGCCGCTTCCAGCAGCGCGAACAGCTCCGCCCTGGTGCCTCCGCCATCGCTCAGCGCCGGGCGCAGCACGCGGAAGGCGGTGGACAGCATCCGATCGTCCACGCCGAGGTCGCGGTGCCTGCCGGCAGCCTGTCGGCGCTGCCTGTCAGCCGTGACCGACAGCACCCAGGCGAGATCGCGCGCGGGGATGATGTGCAGCGTGCCGCGCATGGTCCAGGCGCGCACCAGTTCGCCGCGCGCGAAGACACGGTCGGCCTGCGCGATGGTAGGCCCGGCCTTCGTTCCCGAACCGCGCGTCCGCACACCGAGCGCCCAGCGTCCGGCGACGAAGTCCTGGCTCTGCACCGCGAGCATGTGTCGTGCGGCATCCGTCATCGTCGCGGCGGGCGCGCTCAGCCGATGTGAGCGCAGGCGGTGATCCAGCTGGGCACGGGGCGTCATGCTCCTATCATCGTGGCGGCCTCCGACACCGCAGCCGGCGGAAGACGGAGATCAGCAGGTCCCCGCGCGGCGTGTCACCGCACGACGCGCCGCATCCCCGGCATCCGGTCTCCGTCTTCCGACGAAGACAGGTCGAGGAAGCGACCGAGGACGGCCCTCAGACCAGGGCGCCCTCGTGCAGACGCACCTGGCGACGTGCGGGCAGGACGACCGGGTGCGAGCCGGCCATCACCTCGAGCACGCGCACCACCTGGCACGAGTAGCCGTACTCGTTGTCGTACCAGACGTACAGCACCACATCGCGGTCGTTCGCGATGGTCGCCAGGCCGTCCACGATACCGGCGCGGTGCGAGCCCACGAAGTCGCTCGAGACCACCTCCGGCGACTCGACGTAGTCGATCTGCTGACGAAGCCTGGAGTGCAGCGATGCGCGGCGCAGGTAGTCGTTCAGCTCGTCCTTCGTGGCCGGGTTCTCCAGTGTCAGGTGCAGCACGGCGAGAGACACGTCGGGCGTGGGCACGCGGATCGCCGAGCCGGTGAGCTTTCCCGCCAGCTGCGGCAGGGCACGCGCGACGGCCTTCGCTGCTCCGGTCTCGGTGATGACCATGTTCAGCACGGCCGAGCGTCCGCGCCGGTCGCCCCTGTGAAAGTTGTCGATCAGGTTCTGATCGTTGGTGAACGAGTGCACAGTCTCGACGTGACCGCGCACGATGCCGTACGCCTCGTCCATCGCGGCGAGCACCGGCGTGATGGCGTTGGTGGTGCAGGATGCCGCGGACAGGATGCGGTCGCCGGGCTCGATGGCCGAGTCGTTGATGCCGTGCACGATGTTCTTCAGCTCGCCCTTGCCCGGCGCCGTCAGCAGCACGCGCGCGACGCCTGTGGACTCCAGGTGGCGGCTGAGGCCCTCCTCATCGCGCCACCGGCCGGTGTTGTCGACGACGATCGCGTCGTGGATGCCGTGCGCGGTGTAGTCGATCGTCCCCGGGTCATCGGAGTAGATGACCTGGATGCGGGTGCCGTTGGCGATGATCTGGGACTTCGCCTCGTCGACATCCACCGTCCCCTCGAAGCGGCCGTGCACGGAGTCCCGCAGCAGCAGCGAGGCGCGCTTGACCAGATCGTTCTCGGCACCCTTGCGCACGACGATGGCCCGCAGACGCAGGCCACTGCCGCCGCCCTTGTGGGCGATCAGGATGCGGGCGAGCAGGCGGCCGATGCGGCCGAAGCCGTACAGCACCACGTCGACCGGCTCGGAGAGCTCGGCACCCAGCGCCGGGGCGAGCTCGTCGCGCAGGTAGTCGATGAGCGCCCGGCCGCTGGTCGCGTGCCCCTCGGCCAGGCGGGCGACATCCAGCGATGACGCCCCCGGACCGATCTCGCACAGCGCCTCGAGCACGGCGAGAGTGCCGTCGAGAGCGAGGTGCCTGTGCCCCAGCTGCGCGACGCGCTCGTGCACCTCGAGGATGCCGGTGGTCGACAGCCCCAACAGGCGGTGCCCGTGCAGCGAGGTGACGACGTCGTGCCTGCGGTTCAGACTGCCGATCAGCGGGATCATCCGCTCGGCGAGCTCTTCTCTGATGTGCCAGTCATCGTGGTGCGTCACGACGTGTTCCATGTGCGTCCTTGGAGGCGTGTTCGAGCGTCGTCGGTCACGACGCGGAGAGGGGGGTCGGGCGGATCCGCCCGAACCAGGCTAAGGCGCGGTCCCGCACCACCCGGTGGCCTTCTCTGCGCAAGATCGCCTCCGGATGCGGGCTGCGGCAAAGAACCGGGTTCTTAACCCGTCCGAGCTCGATGCGCCACGCGCGCAGCAGGAATCGGGTCGCGGGCCGGATAGCCTGAAGCGGTGACCCAGAGCATCCTCGCCCGCGCCGTCCTGCTCGACATGGACGGCACGCTCGTCGACTCCACCGCGGTGGTCGAGAGGCTGTGGCTGGAGTGGGCGCGGCCGCACGGCCTCGAGCCTCAGCGGGTCATGGAGGTGATCCACGGCCGGCAGGGGCACCAGAGCATGTCGATCCTGCTGCCCGAGCGCGATCACGCGGTCAACATCGCCGAGAACGCGCAGATGCTCGCGCGCGAGGCCACCGACGTCGACGGCGTCGTCGAGATCGCCGGCGCCGCTGACCTGCTGCGGGCGCTGCACGAGATCCCGCACGCGATCGTGACCTCGGCCGACGTGACACTGATGACGGCGCGGATGCAGGCGGCCGGCCTGACCGTGCCCGCGCTGACGGTCACGGCCGAGAGCGTGACGGCGTCCAAGCCCGACCCGGAGGGATTCCTGCTCGGTGCCCGGATGCTGGGCATCGCGCCCGAGGACTGCGTGGTGTTCGAGGACTCGGCCGCCGGCGTGCAGGCGGGCCTGGCCGCCGGGATGCGCGTGATCGGCGTGGGCGTACCCGCCCGAGCGCACGGCGCGACGCACGCGGTGGACGACCTCACGCAGGTGCGGATCGCCGTGCGGGCGGAGGGGATCGAGCTGACGCTGCCCTGACCGCGACCCTTCGACAGGCTCAGGGGCCCTGAACATGACGCTGCAGGGACCAGCCTCAGTCGCGGGTGAAGTCCTCGAAGATCAGCGTGGTGCGCGTGGACCGGATCGACGGGACGGCCTGGATGTCCTCCAGCACGATGCGCCGCAGATCACGCGCATCGCTGGCGCGCACGAGCAGGATCACGTCGAAGTCGCCGCCCACCAGTGCCATGTGCTCCACCTCGGGGATCGCCCGCAGCCGTGCCTGCACCTCGACCCAGCTCGCCTGCTCGATGGCCAGCATCACGTACGCCGAGGCGTGATGTCCCAGCTGCACGGGGTCGGTGCGCACCGTGTAGCCGGTGATCACCCCGGCATCCGTCAGCCTCTTGATGCGCGCGTGCGCGCCCGCGCGGGAGATGTGCACCGCGTCGGCGATGGCCGTCATCGAGGTGCGCGCATCGCGGCGCAGCTCGTCGAGGATGGCGCGATCCGTGGCATCCAGAGACGTCATGAGTGCTCCTCGGTGAGTGGCGAGCGTTCCGTCACCACATCCTGACACATCGTACGCATCACACCTTGCATCTGTTCAATCATTCAGTTCTGAACGCACAGTCTTGGACGATTGCGAGTTGGGGTTCAGACTGGGGGCACGTTTGGCAAGGAGGGCGAACTGATGCGGCACGAAGACCTGCTTCCGCGCGACATCCCCGTCTCGTTGATCGACGAGCACGGTGACGCGGTCGCCGATGACCGATACCGGATGCCGGACGACGACACCCTTCTGCGCGCCTACCGCGGGCTGGTCGAGGGGCGCCGCGTCAACGACCAGGCCTACGCGCTCGTGCGCCAGGGGCGGCTGGCCGTGTATCCCTCCTCGCACGGGCAGGAGGCCTGCCAGATCGGGGCATCCCTGGTGCTCGGGGAACGCGACTGGCTGTTCCCCACCTACCGCGACTCGGTCGCCGTCATCGCTCGCGGCGTCGCGCCGGCGGATGCCATGGTGCTGCTCAAGGGCGACTGGCACTCCGGCTACGACCCCGCCGAGCACCGCGTGGCGCCGCAGGCGACGCCGCTGGCCACGCAGCTGCTGCACGCGGTCGGATTCGCGCATGCCGCCCAGCGCCGCGGCGAGGACACCGTCGTGATGGCGCTGTGCGGAGACGGCGCCACCAGCGAGGGCGACTTCCACGAGGCGCTGAACTTCGCGGCCGTGTTCCACCTGCCGGTGGTGTTCTTCGTGCAGAACAACGAGTTCGCGATCTCGGTGCCGCTGGCGCGTCAGACCGCGGCTCCGTCACTCGCGCACAAGGCGATCGGGTACGGCATGCCAGGGCAGCGCGTGGACGGCAACGATGCCGCCGCCGTGATCGCCGTGCTCGGTGACGCGGTCACCCGCGCACGTGAGGGCGCCGGTCCCTCCCTGGTCGAGGCCCACACCTACCGGATGCAGGCGCACACCAACGCCGACGACGACACGCGCTACCGCGACCGCGACGAGGTGAAGGCGTGGGCCGACCGCGACCCGCTGCTGCGGCTGCGCACGCGGCTGACCGCGCAGGGACTGCTCGATGACGCAGCGCAGCAGCGCATCGCCGAAGGCGCCGACGCGATCGCCGCCGAACTGCGCGAGGCGCTGAACGCCGACTCCGACCTCGACCCCGAGGACCTGTTCCGGTTCGTCACCTCCCGGCGCTCCCCGCAGCTGCAGGAGCAGTGGCAGCTGCTGCACGGCGAGATCGAACGCGCAGCGCTCACCGAGGCAGGAGGCCACGCATGACCATCCTTCGTCACGACCGGGACTCCGTCCCCTCCGAGCTCGACGGCGCGAATCATATGGTCGGCACCATGACGATGGCCGCCGCGCTCAATCGCGCGCTGGCCGATGCCATCGCCGAGGACCCGTCGGTGGTCGTCTTCGGCGAGGACGTGGGCGCACTGGGCGGTGTCTTCCGCATCACCGACGGCCTCGCCGAGCGCTTCGGCGAGGACCGCTGCTTCGACACCCCGCTGGCGGAATCAGGCATCGTCGGTACCGCGGTGGGGATGGCGATGAACGGCATGCGCCCCGTCGTGGAGATGCAGTTCGACGCCTTCGCGCTGCCGGCGTTCGAGCAGGTGGTCAGCCACGTCGCGAAGATGGGGAACCGCACGCGCGGCTCGGTACGGATGCCGATGGTGATCCGCGTCCCCTTCGGCGGAGGCATCGGCGGCGTGGAGCACCACTGCGACTCCTCTGAGGCGTACTACGCCCACACGCCCGGCCTCACGGTGGTCGCGCCATCGACTCCGCAGGATGCCTATTCGATGCTGCGCGCAGCCATCGCCTCCCCCGATCCCGTGGTGTTCCTGGAGCCGAAGAAGCTCTACTGGTCCAAGGGCGAGGTCGACACCTCGATCACCACGGAACTGGGAACCGCACGGGTGGCCCGCGACGGCGCCGACGTCACGCTGCTGGCCTACGCCGCGATGGTTCCCGTGGCGCTGGAGGCCGCCCAGATCGCAGCCTCCGAAGGACGCAGCGTGCAGGTGATCGACGTGCGCAGCCTCTCCCCCTTCGACGACGAGACGGTCACCGCCGCCGTCCGCGCGACGGGACGCGCGGTGGTCGTCGCTGAGGCTCCCGGATACGTGAGCGTGGCGAGCGAGATCCAGGCGCGCGTCTTCGAGCGCTGCTTCGAGCACCTCGAGGCGCCCGTGCGCCGGGTGACCGGCTTCGACACGCCATTCGCCCCGCCGAAGCTGGAGCACTGGTACCTGCCGGATGCCGATCGTGTGCTGGATGCCATCGAGTCGCTGCACTGGGACGACGACAGCGACGAGGCCGCACGATGAGCACCGCGACCGCACGCGTCTTCCGCCTGCCCGATCTGGGTGAGGGGCTCACCGAGGCCGGTCTCGTGCAGTGGCTCGTGCAGGTGGGCGACTCGATCACCACCGACCAGCCGATCGCCGAGGTCGAGACGGCGAAGAGCATCGTGGAGCTGCCGTCGCCGTTCGCCGGCGTGATCGTCGCGCTGCACGGCGCACCCGGCGATGTGATCGAGGTGGGTGCACCCGTCCTCGAGGTGACGGACTCTTCGGCAGGCTCAGGGCACGAGGGGCAATGGGTCGCTGAGCCTGTCGAAGCGTCGACGGACGCAACGGAGCAGGAGGCCTACCGCAGTGAGGAGCGCGCCGGCTCCGGCAACGTGCTGATCGGCTACGGCACGACCGAGCGTCCCACCGGGCGCCGTCGACCTCGCACTCTCGCGTCTCCCGCCGCCGCGTCGAGTGCGCCCGATGCCGAGCAGAGTGCGCGCCGCACCGTGGCCGTGCGGTCGCCCATCGTGCGACGGCTCGCACGGGATCTCGGGGTGAATGTCAGGGAGTTGACGGGCACAGGAACCGATGGCGCGGTCACCCGTGCGGACGTCCTGCGAGCGGCGGTGGATGCCGGAGTGGATGCCGGAGTGGACGCCGCCACGGCATCCCGTGCATCCACGCATTCCCGTACCCCCAGGGGACCCGGCACGACCGCCGCACCCGGCGACGCGATCGACGGACTCGCGGTCCGCTCTCGCGAGCGGATGAGCCCGCTGCGCAAGACGGTGAGCGCCGCGCTCTCCCGCAGCCGGTCGGAGATCCCAGAGGCGACTGTCTGGGTCGACGTGGATGCCACGGAGTTGTGGAACCTGCGCGCGCAACTGGCACCCGAAGGCGGCCGCGCTCCGTCACTGACCGCGCTGCTGGCGCGGTTCGTGCTCATCGCGCTCGAGCAGCATCCGCTGCTCGCCGCGCGCCTCGGCGACGACGCCGCGGAGATCATCACGTTCGAGGGCGTGAACCTCGGGATCGCGGCCGACACCGAGCGGGGGCTGATGGTGCCCGTCCTCCCGCGAGCGCACGAGCTGTCGATCGAGCAGCTGGATGCTGCGCTGCGCGAGCTCGCCGAGACGGCGCGCTCCGGACGGATGCCGCCCGAGCGGCTGCGCGGCTCGACGTTCACCTTGAACAACTACGGCGGGCTCGGCGTCGACGGCTCGGCGCCGATCATCAACCACCCGGATGTGGCGATGCTGGGCATCGGACGCATCATCGAACGGGCGTGGGTCGTCGACGGCGCGATCGCCGTTCGACGCATCGCGCAGCTGTCCCTGGTATTCGATCACCGTGTGTGCGACGGCGGCTACGCCGCTGCGTTCCTGCGCCGTGTCGTGGACCTCATCGAACATCCCCTGCGCGCTTACGGACGCGTACGATGACGACTCCCCCCTTCGGTTTCGAATCGCTCAAGTTGCTGCATCTGCGCCCAGAACACAGCAATTCAAGCGATTCGAACGTGATTCGGCGACGTGGAGGCATGGCATGACCGACGCATACCTGGTCGACGGGATCCGCACCCCCGTGGGGCGCTACGGCGGTGCACTGGCGGACGTGCGCCCGGACGATCTCGCGGCGCTCGTCGTCGGCGATACGGTCGCGCGAGCCGGCGTGCCGCACGACGCGATCGACGAGGTCATCCTGGGGGCGGCGAACCAGGCCGGCGAGGACAACCGCAACGTCGCCCGCATGGCGGTGCTGCTGGCGGGCCTGCCCGACACGCTCCCCGGCATCACCGTGAACCGCCTGTGCGCCTCCGGGATGTCGGCGATCGCGATGGCCTCGCAGGCGATCCGAGCGGGCGACGCCGACGTCATCGTCGCCGGGGGCGTCGAGTCGATGACGCGGGCCCCCTGGGTGCAGGCCAAGCCCGAGCGCGCCTGGGCGAAGCCCGGCGCCGCCTTCGACACCTCGATCGGCTGGCGCTTCGCGAACCCCAAGCTGCTCGCGCGCGACAAGGCGACCTTCTCGATGCCCGAGACCGCAGAGGAGGTCGCCCGGGTCGACGGCATCAGCAGAGCGGATGCCGATACCTTCGCCCTGCTCAGTCATCAGCGGGCCATCGCGGCCATCGACGCGGGACGGCTGGCCACCGAGATCGTCCCGGTGCAGACGACGACAGGCGTCATCGACACCGACGAGGGGCCGCGTCGCGACACGTCGCTGGAGAAGCTCGCGAAGCTGCGCCCCGTCGTTCCCGGAGGTCAGGTCGTGACCGCGGGCAACGCGAGCTCGCTCAACGACGGCGCGTCGGCGATCGTCGTCGCCAGTGCGGATGCCGTGCAGCGCCACGGCCTGCGCGCCCGGGCGCGCATCGTCGCCTCCGCGACCGCTGCGCTCGCCCCGGAGATCATGGGCCTCGGCCCGGTGCCGGCCACCGAGAAGGCCCTTGCGAAGGCCGGCCTGAGCGTCGCGGACCTGGGCGCCGTCGAACTGAACGAGGCGTTCGCGACGCAGTCGCTGGCCAGCATCCGCCGTCTGGGTCTGGACTCCGAGGTCGTCAACGCCGACGGCGGGGCGATCGCGCTCGGGCATCCGCTCGGCTCCAGCGGATCCCGACTGATCGTCACCCTGCTGCGCCGGCTCGAGGCGACCGGCGCCCGCTACGGCCTGGCGACCATGTGCGTGGGAGTGGGCCAGGGCACCGCGATGATCGTGGAGCGCCTGTCATGAGCGGCGAGCCGCTGCTCGTCGATCGTCACGACGACCGCGTGGTCGCGACGCTGAACCGCCCTGCGAAGCGCAACGCGATCGACCAGGACATGATCGACGCCCTGCACGCGCTGTGCGCCGAGCTCGAGCACGAGCCCCGCACCCTGATCATCGCCGGCGGCGACACGGTGTTCGCGGCGGGCGCCGACATCGCCCAGCTGCGCGACCGCGGCGCCGACGACGCGCGAAAGGCCATCAACGCCACCGCCTTCATCCGCATCAACGAGCTGCCGATGCCGGTCATCGCCGCGATCAGCGGCTACGCCCTGGGCGGCGGAGCAGAGCTCGCGTTCGCCGCCGACGTGCGCATCGCCACGCCGACGCTGAAGATCGGCAACCCCGAGACCGGGCTGGGCATCATGGCGGCCGCCGGCGCCACCTGGCGCCTGCCCCAGATCGTGGGCCACGCCCGCGCGAGCGAGCTGCTGCTGACCGGACGCATCCTCGACGCGGACGAGGCGCTGGCGTGGGGGCTCATCTCGAGCATCCATCCCACAGACGAACTGCTGGGCGCCGCGCACGCGATGGCCGATCGCATCGCCGCGAACGATGCGCTGGCCACCCGGCACACCAAGCGCGCGCTGCGTGCGCCGCACGCGCAGCATCCCGACATCGAGCGCGAGCTGCAGGCCGAGCTGTTCGAGAGCGGCGAGAAGCATCGCCGCATGACGGCGTTCCTGGAGAGGAAGAGGAAGGCATGACCGTACCCGGAACCGTCGGAGTGCTCGGCGGCGGGCGCATGGGCGCGGGGATCGCGCACGCGTTCCTGCTGGCCGGCGCTCGCGTCCGCCTCGTGGAGCGGGATGCGGAGACGGCGGATGCTGCGCGCGAGCGCGTGCTGTCCAGCATCGTCACCTCGGTGCAGCGCGGTGACCTCGCCGATGCCGGTCATGCCGCCGCCTCGCTGACGGTGAGCACCGATTTCGCCGACTTCGCCGCCGCCGCGCTCGTGGTCGAGGCTGTTCCCGAGGACCGCGAGCTCAAGGCGGGTGCCCTCGCCCGGATCGAGGACGCCGTCGCCGCGGACGCCGTGCTCGCGACGAACACCTCGTCGATCTCGATCGACGATCTGGCGGAATCCCTGGCCCGCCCCGACCGATTCCTCGGCCTGCACTTCTTCAACCCGGTCCCGGCATCCAGGCTCGTGGAGATCGTGGTCGGCGAGCGCACCGGCAAGGACGTGGTCACCTCGGCCAGGGAGTGGGTCGCCACGCTGCGCAAGACCCCGGTGGTCGTCCGCGACTCCTCCGGCTTCGCATCCAGCAGGCTGGGCGTGATGCTCGCGCTGGAGGCGATCCGGATGCTGGAGGAGAACGTGGCGGATGCCGCGGACATCGACGCCGCCATGGAACTGGGCTACCGGCATCCGATGGGACCGCTGCGCACCACCGACGTCGTCGGGCTGGACGTGCGCCTGGGCATCGCCGAGGAGCTCGCGCGCGAACTGGGCCCGCGGTTCGAACCGCCGGCGCTCCTGCGGCGCATGGTCGCGGAGGGGAAGCTGGGCCGCAAGAGCGGCGAGGGATTCTACGTGTGGAACGAGGAACGATGACCGACTTTCTGCCGAGCTACGTCCAGGGAGAATGGTGGACCCCGGCCTCCGCTGCGTCGAAGGGAACCGAGGTCCGCGACGCGTCCACAGGCGAGGTGATCACACAGGTCTCCACCGACGGCCTGGATCTCGCCGGCGCTCTGGAGTACGCCCGCGCCACCGGCCACGCGAGCCTGGCTGCGCTCACCTTCCACCAGCGTGCGGTGCTGCTGAAGAAGTTCGCGCTCGCCCTCACCGAGCGCAAGGACGAGCTGTACGCCCTGTCGGCGCGCACCGGCGCCACGAAGGCCGATTCCTGGGTGGACATCGACGGCGGCATCGGCGTGCTGTTCTCGTACTCGGGCAAGGGCCGCCGCGAGCTTCCGAACAGCCGCGTGCACGTCGACGGGCCCGTCGAGGCGCTCTCGAAGGACGGCTCGTTCCTGGGTCGCCACGTCTACACGACCCTGCCCGGCGTGGCCGTGCAGATCAACGCCTTCAATTTCCCGGTCTGGGGTTCCCTGGAGAAGTTCGCTCCGGCGTTCCTGGCCGGCATGCCCACGGTCATCAAGCCCGCGACTCCGACCGGATACCTGGCCGAGGCGATGGTGCGCATCCTGGTCGACTCGGACCTGCTGCCTGAGGGTTCGCTGCAACTGGTCAGCGGCAGCGTGCCGACGCTGTTCGAGAACCTGCGCCTGGGCGACCTGGTCGGTTTCACCGGCAGCGCGTCGACAGCGGAGTCCCTGCGCCGGCATCCGTCTGTGCAGACCGGCGGCGTGCGGTTCACGGCTGAGACGGACTCCATCAACGCCTCGGTGCTGGGCATGGATGCCACAGCCGGCACGCCCGAGTTCGACGCGTATGTGCGCCAGTTGGTCAC
Organism: Microbacterium sp. ARD32; assembly: GCF_031844385.1. Lineage (NCBI taxonomy): Bacteria > Bacillati > Actinomycetota > Actinomycetes > Micrococcales > Microbacteriaceae > Microbacterium > Microbacterium sp. ARD32. The sequence goes on along the minus strand of NZ_JAUZVD010000001.1, from coordinate 602,213 downwards.
GGAGATGACCACCAAGGCCGGGCAGAAGTGCACCGCGATCCGCCGCGCGATCGTTCCCCGTGCTGCGGCGGACGACGTGATCGCCGCAGTGCAGGCCCGCATCGCCGCCAAGACCGTGCTGGGCGACCCGCGTGCCGAAGGCGTCACCATGGGCCCGCTGGCCTCCACCGCCCAGCGCGACGAGGTGCTTCGGCAGCTGCGAAAGCTGCAGGATGCCGGTGGACAGGTCGTCGCCGGCAGCACGGACGCCCCCGAGGTGCGCCTGGCCGACGGCACGAGCGGCGCCGCACCCGACGGCGCGTTCATCGCCCCCGTGCTGCTGCGCTTCGATGACGCGCAGGCGGATGCCGTGCACGACGTCGAGGCCTTCGGCCCGGTCTCGTCGCTGCTGACCTACGACAGCACCGCGCAGGCCGCAGCGCTGGTGAACCGCGGCGGAGGATCGCTGGTGACCAGCATCGCCACGCACGATCCGGCTCAGGCCGTGGAGCTCGCGACGCGCATCGCCCCGTTCAACGGGCGGATGCTGCTGCTCGACCGCGACGACGCCCGCAGCTCCACCGGTCACGGATCACCGCTGCCCGGTCTCGTGCACGGCGGACCCGGCCGCGCCGGCGGCGGCGAGGAGCTCGGCGGCATCCGCGCCGTGCTGCACCACATGCAGCGCACCGCCGTGCAGGGCTCCCCCGAGATGCTCACCGCGCTGACCGGCGTGTGGCACACCGGTGCGAGCGCGCAGGCCGGCGATCGGCATCCGTTCCGCAAGTCGCTGGCCGAGCTGCGCATCGGCGACCAGATCGTGTCCGCGTCCCGCGAGGTGACCCTGGACGACATCGAGACCTTCGCGCACTTCACCGGCGACACGTTCTACGCGCACATGGACGAGGAGTCCGCGGCGGCGAACCCGTTCTTCCCCGGCCGGGTCGCGCACGGCTACCTGCTGGTGTCGTGGGCGGCCGGCCTGTTCGTCGACCCCGAGCCGGGCCCGGTGCTCGCCAACTATGGGCTGGAGAATCTGCGCTTCATCACGCCAGTCTCGCCCGGCGACAGCATCCGGGTGGAGCTGACCGCCAAGCAGATCACCCCGCGTGAGACCGATGAGTACGGCGAGGTGCGGTGGGATGCCGTGATCCGCAACCAGGACGACGAACTGGTCGCGACCTACGACGTGCTCACCCTGGTGAGCAAGGAGCCAGCGGCCGCATGAGAGAGATGATGCAGCGCGATCAGGCCTCGGCGATGCTCGGCATGCGGGTCGAATCGGACGAGCCCGGTCGCGCGGTGGTCTCGATGATCGTGCGAGAGGACATGCTCAACGGCTTCGCCATCACGCACGGCGGACTGGTGTTCGCCCTCGCCGACACGGCCTTCGCGATCGCCTGCAACGAGGATGAGCGGGTGACGGTGGCCGGTGGCGCCGACATCACGTTCCTGAAGTCGACGACGGCGGGCCAGAGACTCACGGCGACCGCCGTGCGCCGGACGATCAGCGGACGCAGCGGCCTGTACGACATCACCGTGACCGATGAGACCGGCGACGTGGTCGCCGAGGTGCGCGGCCGCTCCTTCACCACCAACCGGACGCCGCACTGACGCCACGGGACCGCACGGCACGACGAGGAGTCGATCATGACCGCCGAGAACCCCATCCCCGGAGAAGAGCCCGAGCTGCACTCGGTGCAGGCGCTGCGCGCCCTGCAGCTCGACCGGCTGCAGTGGACGGTGCGGCACGCATACGAGAACGTGCCGCTGTACCGCAGGAAGTTCGATGAAGCCGGCGTCGATCCCGGCGACATCCGCTCCCTGGATGACGTGCGGCGACTGCCGTTCACCACGAAGGCCGACTTGCGCGAGACGTACCCGTTCGGCATGTTCGCGGTGCCGATGGCCGACGTGCGACGCATCCACGCATCCTCCGGCACCACCGGACGTCCGACCGTCGTCGGCTACACCCAGACCGACCTCGACAACTGGGGCGACCTGGTGGCGCGATCGCTGCACGCCGCCGGCATCCGTGCGGGCATGAAGGTGCACAACGCGTACGGCTACGGGCTGTTCACCGGCGGGCTGGGCGCGCACACCGGCGTCGAGCGCCTGGGTGCGACGGTGATTCCCGTCTCGGGCGGGCAGACGGCGCGGCAGGTGCAGCTGATCACCGATTTCGAGCCGGATGCCATCCTGTGCACGCCCAGCTATCTGCTGACCATTGCGGATGCCCTGGAGCAGGCCGGCATCGACCCGACCAGCACGTCGCTGAAAGTGGCGGTGCTGGGCGCGGAGCCGTGGACGAACGAGATGCGAGCGGAGATCGAGCGCCGCCTGGCGATCGATGCCGTCGACATCTACGGCCTCAGCGAGGTGATGGGCCCTGGCGTCGCGAGCGAGAGCGTGCAGACCAAGGACGGCCCGCACATCTGGGAGGATCACTTTCTGCCCGAGACCATCGACGGCGAGACCGGCGAGACCGTGCCTGATGGAGAACTGGGCGAGCTGGTGTTCACCTCGCTGACCAAGCAGGCCTTCCCCGTCATCCGCTACCGCACCCGCGACCTCACCAGGCTGCTGCCGGGATCGACCTATCCTGCGGTGCGCCGGATCGAGAAGATCACCGGGCGGGATGACGACATGGTCATCCTGCGCGGTGTGAACCTGTTCCCCACCCAGATCGAGGAACTGGTGATGGGGATCGAGGCGCTCACGCCGCACTTCATTCTGGAGCTGCGGCGGGAGAGCCGGCTGGACACGATGACCGTGCGGATCGAACGGCACCCTTCTCTCGGGATCGACGAGTGCCGCGCGGCGACCGTCGTGCTGCAGCAGCGCATCAAGCAGCACATCGGCACGACGGTGGAGGTCGTGCTGGAGGAGCCGGGCGCGCTCCCCCGCAGCGAGGGCAAGTACAAGCGTGTCTACGACCTGCGGTGACGCTCGGCGCCGGGCTGGATCAGAAGCGCGTCCCCGGGGCGCTGCGGGATGCAGTTCTGATCCAGCCCGGTCCCGCAGATGCGATTCTGATCCAGCCTGTTGGGCGAACCCGGCCGGGTGGGTTGGAGAGATGGGCGACGACACGCCATCCGGCGAATGACACTATCGCGAGTTCACAATATTGCGTATCCGCAATAGACTCGTCACATGAGTCGTGCGGCAGAGTTGATTCGTCTGGCCCGCCGCGAGAGCGGGCTGACTCAATCTGCCCTCGCCCAGCTGACCGGCATCCCTCAGAGCGTCATCAGCGCATACGAGAAAGGCCGCCGCGAACCGTCGTTCGGAGCGGTCGACCAGTTGATCTCAGCCGCCGGCCTGACCGTCGAGATCAGCTCACGCACCGGACAGGAGGCTCGGATGCTGTCGCGCGTCCGCTCCAGAGCAGCCGAGCTGCACGCCGCACTCGAGCCTCTCGGCGCCCGTGCGATCCGTGTGTTCGGCAGCGTCGCTCGAGGCGACGACACGAGCACCAGCGACGTCGATCTACTGGTCGATCTCGCACCGGACGTCGGACTGTTCAACCTGCTGCGGATGCAGGGTCAAGCAGAGTCCATTCTCGGTCGAGACGTGGATCTGGTGCCTCGCGAGGGTCTGAAACCTGATGTTGCGGAAGCTGCCCTGCGAGAGGCGATCCTGTTGTGATCCGGCGGGCAGACACCCGACTCGAGGACATCGCTGCGGCGTGCGATGCAATCAGTAGATACATCCATCGTGCCGATATGAACGACGAGATCGTCTTCGACGCGATCCGGATCCGTCTGATCGAGGTCGGCGAGGCGGTCAAGGGCCTGGATGCCGATATCACGTCACTCGAGCCGGAGATCCCCTGGAGTGACATCGCACGAATGCGCGATCACCTTGCCCACCGCTACTTCGACGCGACTCACGCCGTCGTCGACGCGACAGCGCGTCACGACGTCCCCCGCCTGGCCGCGGCTGTTCGGCGGCTTCTCGGAGACACCTCGCCGAACCCCTGACCCGCGAGACTTCTCTTCCAGCCCGAGGCCTGCCCCGTTGAGCCCCATGTCGTGCTGGAACGCAGGTTTCGACGAGCGTCCTACCCCCGCAATCCCAGCACGAATGGCAGCACCGCGCTCGCGCCGGCCTGACGCAGGGTGCGAGCGGCGACGGTGAGGCTCCAGCGGCTGTCGGCGATGTCGTCGACCAGCAGCACCGGGCCTTCCGGTACCTCCAGTCCCTCGGCGGAGAAACGATCCCAGAGGCCCGCGACCCGGAACGCGCTGTTGCCGCCCGGCGCACCGGAGGGCCCGCCGTTCGCGAACCCGAGCTCACCCAGGTAGGGCAGCTTGCCGATCTCGGCGATCCCACGGGCGAGCGAGTCGACCAGCCGCGGGCGTGACCGCGACGGCATCCCGACCACGGCGACGGGGCGCTCTGCCCAGCCCCATCCGGCGAGCACGCGCACGCAGGCGGCCAGCACCTGTGGCGGCACGGGTGCGTCGGCGGCTCCCGCCGCGAAGATCTCGCGCAGCGGCCCGCCCCAGCCCAGGTCGGTCAGCCGCGCCAGCGCGCGGCCCTCGGCAGCCTGATGCTCCGCGTCGATGCGCCCCTTCACCGGGACGCCGAGCCGGTCGGCGCCCGTCGGCCACTGCTTGCGCGGTTCGATGGGCACGCCCACCCGGTCGAGAGCATCGGATGCGGCGGCTCCGGCATCCGCACCGATCCCGGTCGGGAACCAGGCGCCGGCGCAGTTGTCGCACCGGCCGCACGGCGCCGCGGTGGCGTCGTCCAGCGAGCGCTGCAGGAACTCCATCCGGCATCCGTCGGTCTGCTGGTACTCGATCATGTGCTGCTGCTCGGCGCGGCGTTCGCCGGCGATGCGCTCGTAGCGCTCGGCGTCGTACGTCCAGCCCGCACCGGTGGCGACCCAGCCGCCCTGCACGCGCCTGACCGCCCCGTCGACATCCAGCACCTTCAGCAGCAGCTCCAGCGGCGTGCGGCGGATGTCGACCAGGGCCTCGAGTGCGGGAGTGGAGATCGGGACGTCGCCGAGCGCCGCGATCACGCGCTCGGCGCGCTCGCGATCGGGCATGGATGCCGTGGCGAAGTAGTGCCAGATGTCCTTGTCCTCCACCCCGGGCAGCAGCAGCACATCGGCGTTCTCGCTGGCGCGTCCGGCGCGCCCGACCTGCTGGTAGTACGCGACCGGCGATGAGGGCGCACCCAGGTGCACCACGAACCCCAGATCCGGCTTGTCGAAGCCCATCCCGAGCGCACTCGTCGCGATGAGCGCCTTCACCTCGTTGCGCTTGAGCATCCCCTCGGACTCCTCGCGCTCCTCGGCATCCGTCTGACCGGTGTAGGCGCGCACGTCGTGACCCCGCTCGCGCAGCATGCGGGCCGTATCGACCGCCGCGGCGACGGTGAGTGCGTAGATGATGCCCGAGCCAGGGAGATCGTCGAGATGACTGAGCAGCCAGGCCAGCCGGCTCGCCGCGTTCGGCAGCTGCAGCACCCCCAACCGCAGGGACGATCGCGCCAGCGGTCCGCGGATGGTGAGGACCTCGGCATCCGTCCCGCCCAGCTGCTCGGCGACATCCGCCACCACGCGGCTGTTGGCCGTGGCCGTGGTGGCGAGCACGGGAACCTCGGCGGGCAGCTGCCCGATCAGGTCGCGCAGGCGGCGGTAGTCGGGTCGGAAGTCGTGACCCCAGTCGCTGATGCAGTGCGCCTCGTCGACCACCAGCATCCCGATCCGGCGCACCAGCGTCGGCAGCCGCTGCTCGCGGAACGCGGGATTGTTCAGCCGCTCCGGCGAGACCAGCAGCACGTCCACCTCGTCACGGTCCAGCTGTGCCAGCACGTCGTCCCACTCGTGCGCGTTGGTGGAGTTGATGGCGACTGCACGCACGCCCGCGCGCTCGGCGGCGGCGATCTGGTCGCGCATGAGCGCCAGCAGCGGCGAGACGAGCACCGTGGGTCCGGCGCCCTGCCGGCGCAGCAGCAGAGTGGCGACGAAGTACACCGCCGATTTGCCCCACCCGGTGCGCTGCACGACCAGCGCACGGCGACGGCCCGCCACCAGCGCCTCGATCGCCTCGTACTGTCCGTCGTGGAAATCGGCGTCCCCGCGACCGACCAGATCGCGCAGGGCGTCGAGAGCGGAATCGCGGATGCCGGAGGTCATACGCTCCACTCTGCCGCAGGGCACCGACACGCCGGACGAGCCGGCGACAGCCGGGCTCAGGGTGCGGTCGGCCTGCACCCGGCGCGCATCACGCCAGCGATCCGATCCACAGGCCGAGACCGGCCAGCGCTGTCGCGGCGACGAGCACGCCGAGTCCGTTGATCGCTCCGGCGACCCACCTGCGCTCCTGCAGCAGGCGGATCGTCTCGAAGCTGGCTGTGGAGAACGTCGTGAATCCCCCCAGGAATCCCGCGCCTGCCACCAGCTGCACGGACTCCGGCAGCAGGTGGCCGCCGGCGAAGCCCGTGATCAGGCCGAGCAGGAACGACCCGGCGAGGTTGATGACGATCGTCCCCCACGGCATCCGTCCGCCGGTGCGCGAGCGGATGATGCCGTCCAGCAGGAACCGGGTCGCCGCGCCGAGCCCGCCCGCCAGGGCGATGCCGCAGAAGAGCAGTGGTGTCATGCTGCACCCCGCGCTCTGCCGCGGTGCGCCAGGGCCGCGATGAGGATCCCCAGCCACGTCGCGACGCCTCCGAGCAGCACCGTGCCCAGCCCGTAGGCGATGCCGGCTCCGGTCGCGCCGCTTCCGATCAGCGCGGCAGCCCCGGTGGCGAGCGAGCTGTAGGTGGTGTACCCGCCCATGAAGCCGGTGCCGGCCAGCAGGCGCAGCAGGCGGCGGTGACCGCGGTCGGGACCCCGCCGGGCGAGGGCGTCGAGCAGGATGCCGAGCAGCAGCGCGCCCGACAGGTTGATGCCCAGGATGACCCACGGGACGCCACCGCCCGCGGGGAGAAGCAGTGCGAGCGCCTCACGCGCGCCCGCCCCGGCGGTTCCCCCGGCGAAGACGATCGCGAGAGCGGCCGGCCGCAGATGCGCGGGCCGAGGCGCACCGGTCGGGGTCTGCTCGACCTCGATGTCCGGATCGAGCGGAAGCGGTGCGGTGGGATCGGCGTCTGTCATGCGAGTCCGTCACCTCTCCAGGAATGCCAGCCGATCATCTCACACTCCCCCGCCGCGCCGCCGACACGGGGTTGCACGGCGAGCGCACAGGTGCGAGAATTACCAAACGATCGGTCAGTAAATCAGCGCACGCCGAGGAGTCGAAGATGACCGCACCCGCAGACCTGTCCGCCGTGGACGACGCCGCAGCGATCGCCCGCTTCGACGACCTCGTCGCACACGAGCAGCGCATCGAGCCGCGAGACTGGATGCCCGACGCCTACCGCAGGACGCTGATCCGCCAGATCTCCCAGCATGCGCACTCCGAGATCATCGGCATGCAGCCCGAGGGGAACTGGATCACCCGCGCCCCCAGCCTGAAGCGCAAGGCGATCCTGATGGCCAAGGTGCAGGACGAGGCGGGCCACGGCCTGTACCTGTACTCCGCCGCGCAGACCCTGGGCATCACCCGCGACACGATGATGCAGCAGCTCATCGACGGCAAGGCCAAGTACTCATCGATCTTCAACTACCCGACGCCGACCTGGGCGGACATGGGGGCGATCGGCTGGCTGGTGGACGGAGCCGCGATCGTGAACCAGGTGCCGCTGTGCCGTGCGTCGTACGGCCCGTACGGCCGCGCGATGGTGCGGGTGTGCAAGGAGGAGTCGTTCCATCAGAGGCAGGGCTTCGAGATCCTGCTGCAGCTGATGCAGGGCACCGACGAGCAGCGCGAGATGGCGCAGGATGCCGTGAACCGCTGGTACTGGCCGAGTCTGGCCATGTTCGGCCCGCCGGATGACCAGTCGCCCAACTCGGCGCAGTCGATGAAGTGGAAGATCAAGCGCTTCTCCAACGACGCGCTGCGCCAGCGCTTCGTCGGGATGCTGGTGCCGCAAGCCGAGATCCTGGGCATCACCCTGCCCGACCCCGAGCTGCGCTTCGATGAGGCCACCGGCGAGTACGCGATGGGCGAGATCGACTGGGACGAGTTCTTCGAGGTGCTGCGCGGAGACGGCCCCTGCAATGCGGAACGGCTCGAGCGTCGCCGCACGGCGCACGAGGAGGGCGCGTGGGTCCGCGAGGCCGCGGCCGAGTACGCCCGGGGTTCGTCTCGCTCCGCTCGCTCAACCACAGGAAAGGGAGTGGCCTGATGGCGACGAGCGGCTACGACGAGCAAGAGACCTGGCCTCTCTGGGAAGTCTTCGTCCGCGCGAACCGCGGACTGAGCCACGTGCACGTCGGCTCCCTGCACGCGCCCGACGCGAGCATGGCGGTGCGCAACGCCCGCGACCTGTACACGCGCCGCAACGAGGGCGTGTCGATCTGGGTCGTGCCCGCCGACGCCATCACCACCAGCGATCCCGACGACAAGGACGCCTTCTTCGAGAGCCCGGCCGGCAAGAACTACCGGCACGCTGTGTACTACACGGCATCCGAGGGGGTGCCGCACCTGTGACTCACGAGGATGTCCACGTCTCGGTGAACCAGCTCGACCTGGCATCCGAGCTCTCCGGCGGCGACAGCCGCGCAGCATCCGCCGACATCGCCGAATACGCGCTCTGGCTCGGCGACGACGCGCTGATCTGCTCGCAGCAGCTGGGCGCGTGGATCACGCGCGCGCCCGAGCTGGAGGAGGACGTGGCGCTGGCGAACATCGCCCTCGACCTGCTCGGCCACGCCCGGTCGCTGCTGCGCTATGCGGGCTCGTGGGACGGCCGCAGCGAGGACGACCTGGCCTACTTCCGCGACGAGCCCGACTTCCGCAGCGCGTGGATCGTGGAGCAGCCCAACGGCGATTTCGCGCAGACCATCGCCCGCCAGCTGATCGTCTCCACGTACATGTTCGAGCTGTACTCGGCGCTGCGCGCCTCGACCGATGAGACCTTCGCGGCGATCGCGGAGAAGTCGGTCAAGGAGGTCGACTACCACCGCGATCACGCCGTGCAGTGGGTGCTGCGCCTGGCCGGCGGCACCGAGCTGTCGCGGGAGCGCATGATCCGCGCTCTGCGCGACATGTGGCCGTACGTCGACGAGCTCTTCCGCGACGAGCCGCTGATCGACCGCCTCGCGGATGCCGCTGCGCGCCCCTCGGCGCTGCGCGCCGGCTTCGATGCCGTGATCGATGCCGTGTTCGCCGAGGCCGAGCTCGAGGTTCCGACCGTGGGCCGGTCCCGCGCAGGCGGCCGACGCGGCTCGCACGCCACGCCGATGGGTCACCTGCTCGCCGAGATGCAGGTGCTCGCCCGCCGACATCCGGGTGCGACGTGGTGACCCTCATGCGTGACGCGAGAACCCGCACCGCCCACGCGCGCGAGATCGTCGCGCGCGTGACCGACCCCGAGATCCCGGTGCTGACCATCGACGACCTGGGCGTGCTGCGCGATGTCAGGGCGGATGCCGCCGGTCGCGTCACCGTCGACATCACGCCGACCTACAGCGGATGCCCGGCCATGGACGCCATCCGCGACGACGTCATCCTCGCCCTCACCGCCGAGGGGTTCGACGACGTCGAGGTGCGGCTCGTGCTCTCCCCCGCCTGGACCACCGACTGGATGAGCGAGGAGGGCAGGCGCAAGCTCACCGAGTTCGGCATCGCACCGCCGTCCGGCCGCGCGTCGCACAGCCAGGGACCGATCAAGGTGCAGCTGGCCGTCAAGTGTCCGCAGTGCGGTTCGCTGAACACCCGCGAGGTCTCCCGCTTCGGCTCCACCTCCTGCAAGGCGCTCTACGAGTGCCGCGCCTGCCTGGAGCCGTTCGACCATTTCAAGGTGATCTGATGCCGCTGTTCCGGATGCCCTCCCCCGCTGATCCCGGCACCCCGGCCGCACGCCCGGCCGCCGACCGGCGACGCGCGCGCTTCCACACGCTGACCGTCGCAGACGTGCGCCGCCTCACCGACGACGCCATCGAGGTGAGCTTCACGGTGCCCGCGGACCTCGTCGACGACTACGCGTACCTGCCCGGGCAGTACGTGGCGCTGCGCGTGCACCTGGACGGTACCGAGGTGCGCCGCTCCTACTCGCTCTGCCGTCCGCCCGCGCCGATGCGCGACGGCGCCACCAGCCTGAGCGTCGCGGTCAAGCGCGACGAGGGCGGTGTGTTCTCCACCTGGGCGCAGACCGAGCTCACCCCGGGATTCGAGATCGACGTGATGAGCCCGCAGGGCACCTTCACCTCGGGGCTGTCCGAACTGGCGGGCACGCACGTCGTCGGCATCGCCGCGGGTTCGGGCATCACGCCGATGATGGCGCTCGCGCGCAATCTGCTCGCGGCATCCGATTCCACCCGGTTCACGCTGCTGTACACGAACAAGGCGACCAGCGACGTGATGTTCCTCGAAGACCTCGCCGATCTGAAGGACCGCCATCCCACCCGGCTGGTGCTGCACCACGTGCTCTCCCGCGAGCAGCGCACCGCGCCCGTGCTCTCGGGTCGAATCGATGAGCCGAAGCTGCGCACGATCCTGGATTCGCTGATCCTGCCCTCCACAGTCGACGAGTGGTTCCTGTGCGGACCGTTCGCTCTGGTCGATCTGTGCCGGGAAGTGCTGGCCGACATCGGGGTGCCGCGCGAGCACGTGCGCTTCGAGCTGTTCACCACCGGCGACGCGCCCGTCGAGCGGGGTCCGCGCCAGGTGGAAGTGCGTGCCGGGGAGAAGTCTCATCGCATCGAGATCAACCTGGACGGCGTCTCCTCGACCGTGGAGAGCCCCGTCGACGCGCACGAGTCGGTGCTGAACGCCGCGCTGCGCGTGCGCCCGGACGCTCCCTTCGCGTGCTCGGGCGGCGTGTGCGGCACCTGTCGCGCACGAGTGCTGGAGGGCAGCGTGACGATGACCGAGAACTACGCGCTCGAGCCCGACGAGCTCGAGCGCGGCTACGTGCTCACCTGCCAGTCCCATCCCACCAGCGACCGCCTCGTCGTGGACTACGACGTCTGACCCGGGCTCGAAAGGAGCACCATGATCGACCTCGCCATCGCCGACGACGTCGCGCACATCGCGCTCAACGCCCCCGCCAAGCTCAATGCACTCGACGAGCAGGCACTGCACGATCTCGCCGCCGCCTACGACGACGCCGAGCGCGCCGGCGTCCGCGCGCTCGTGCTGCGCGGTGAGGGCCGCGCGTTCTGCGCCGGGCGCGACATCTCCGGGGTCGACCCGCGCGACGACGACGTGACCGGCTACCTGGGTGGGATCGTCACCCCGCTGCTGAAGCGGATGGCAGCCTTTCCCGCCCCGACCTTCGCCGTCGCGCACGGCGCGTGCCTGGGCGTGGGGCTCGGGCTGCTGATCGCCACGGATGTCGTGTACGTCGCCGAGTCGGCGAAGATCGGCTCCCCGTTCGCCGCACTCGGCGCCACGCTCGACTCCGGCGGTCACGCCCTGTTCCTTGACCGGCTCGGTGCGCACAGGACGCTCGATCTGATCTACACGGGACGCCTGATGACAGGCGCCGAGGCCGTGGCGTCGGGGCTGTTCTCCCGAGTGCTCCCCGATGACGAGGTGGTGCCGGCGACGACGGATGCCGCGGCCGCAGCATCCCGCGGCGCGACCGCGGCGTTCCTGGCGAGCAAGCGGCTGATCGCCCGCATCCGCGACGAGCGTCTGGCGCTGTGGGAGGCGGTCGAGCTCGAGAACGCCGCGCAGGCGGCCCTGTGCGATACGGACGACTACCGCGAGGGCTTCGCGGCCTTCCAGCAGAAGCGCACGCCGGAGTTCCGCGGCCGCTGACCTCGTCTCCCGGGGCGCACGCGGTGCCACCCGCGGCAGGAAGATGGAGAACGTCGGCTCACAGCCCTCCCTACCGACGAATTCCATCCGGCCGAAGCGCTGCGAGATGGAGAACGTCGGCACCGGGGCTTCGGCGCCGACGAAATCCATCCGGCGCGAGTGTCGGGGCGTGGTGCGAGAATGAGGGGATGATGCTCTCGGAGCTGGTCGACACCACCGAGGCGGTCGCGGCGACATCGTCGCGGCTGGCCAAGATCGATGCGCTCGCCCGGTTGCTGGAGCGCGCCGACCCGGACGAGATCGTGCCGCTGACCGGCCTGCTGCTCGCCGCACCGCGGCAGGGTCGGCTGGGGGCGGGCTGGCGAACGCTGACAGCGCTCGACGTGGAGCACGCGGATGCCGCGCGGCTGACGGTGCTCGACGTGGACCGGTCTCTGGACGCCTTCGCCGCAGCATCCGGTGCGGGCTCCGCCGCGACCCGTCATCAGCTGCTGCAGGATCTCGCCGGCCGCGCGACCGCATCCGAATGGGGCCTCCTCGCCCGCGCGATGCTGGGCGAGCTGCGCACCGGCGCGCTCTCCGGCGTGCTGACGGATGCCGTCGCCCGGGCATCCGGCCGGCCGCCGGCATCCGTCCGCCGTGCCGCCATGCTCACGGGCGAGCTCGGCGAGACCGCCCGGCTCGCGCTGACCGGCACCGAGGTCGAGCTCGGCGCGGTCGGCCTGCAGGTGGGTCGTCCGGTGCTGCCGATGCTGGCGGCGAGCGCAGCCACGGCGAGCGCCGCACTGCAGATCACCGGCCGAGCATCCGTGGAGTACAAGCTCGACGGGGCGCGGATCCAGGTGCATCGGCACGGCGACGACGTCGGCGTGTTCACCCGCAGTCTCGCCGACATCACGGACCGCGTTCCCGAGATCGTCGAGATCGTGCGCGCGCTTCCCGTGCACGACGCGATCCTCGACGGCGAGACGCTCTCGCTCGACGAGGACGGCGGACCGCGTCCGTTCCAGGAGACCATGTCGCGCTTCGGCGCCGCGGCATCGCGCGAACTCGCGCTGCGCCCGTGGTTCTTCGACCTGCTGCATCTGGATGGGCGCGACCTGATCGATGAGCCGCTGTCCACCCGGCTGTCCGAGCTGGAGCGCGTCGCCGGCGAGTGGCGGATGCCGGGGATCATCACCGACGATCCGGATGCCGCCGAGCAGCTCTCCCGCGAGGCGCTGACCGCGGGGCATGAGGGCGTGGTGGTCAAGACGATCGACTCGACCTACACCGCGGGGCGCCGGGGGAAGTCCTGGGTGAAGGTGAAGCCCGTGCTCACGTTCGATCTGGTGGTGCTGGCCGCCGAATGGGGCTCGGGACGTCGGCGCGGGATGCTGTCGAACCTGCACCTCGGAGCCCTGGATCCTGCTGGTGAGTTCGGCGAGCCGGGCGGACTGATCATGGTCGGCAAGACGTTCAAGGGTCTCACCGACGCGCTGCTGCGCTGGCAGACCGAGACCTTCCCCGAACTCGAGACGCGCCGCACCGCACAGGCCGTCTTCCTGCGCCCGGAGCTCGTGGTGGAGATCGCGATCGACGGCGTGCAGCGCTCTCCGCGCTACCCGGCGGCATCGCGCTGCGCTTCGCCCGGGTGAAGGGATACCGGCCGGACAAGGGCGTCGCCGAGGCCGACACCATCCAGACGCTGCGCGCACTGCTGCGCGGCTGACGGCAGGCGGGTCCTCGCGTCAGGCGCTCGGCGCCAGCCCCTGGTCCTCCTCGGCGACGGTGCCCCGGAACGACCAGGGAAAGTCGATCCAGAGGTCGGTGTCCTTCCAGGCGAAGTCCGGCTGGATGATCGTGGAGGGCTTGCTGTAGATCGTGACCGAACGCACATCGGCGCCCTTGTCCTGCAGCAGCTGCACGGCAAGCGCCAGCGTGCGCCCGGAGTCGGCGACGTCGTCGACCAGCAGCACCCGACGACCGTCGAGGTAGGCCATGTCGAGCTCGGGCGGCAGCACCTCCGGAGCATCCCGCACCGTGCCGATGCCGGTGTAGAACTCGACGTTGATGGCACCGCAGTTCTTCGCACCCAGACCGTAGGCGATCGCGCCGGCCGGCAGCAGTCCGCCGCGGGCGATCGCGACGACCACCTCGGGAGCGAAGCCGCTGGCGAGGATGCTCCTGGCGAGCTCGCGCGTCGCCGCACCGAAACCGTCCCAGGTGAGCGTCTCGCGCTCGATCGCCGCATCCGTCATCGCTCCATTCTCATGCATCCGGTCGCCGCCGGGCGCTCGCGGCCCGAACCGGTCGCGCGATGGGGTACAAACGAATGGGGCCCGTCGCACAACGCGGGCGCCCGCATCCGTTCGTCGCTCCGAGGTCTCCATGTGTCGTCTTTTCGCCTTCGTCTCGCCCATCACCGCCAGCGCACGCACGGAGCTCGGTGCCGACGGCGTGGAGAGTCTGCTGGCACTGGCGCGCCTGCACGGCGACGGCTGGGGGCGCGCGAGCGTGCGCGAACCCGGCGCGGCACCGATCGTGACGCGCTCGGCCGTCTCGGCCGCAGAGGATCCCGGCTTCGACGCCGCGCTGGCGACGCCCTGCCGCGCGGCCGTCGTGCATCTGCGCTGGGCCACCGCGGGCTTGCCGGTCAATCTGCGCAACGCGCACCCCTTCGAGGCGGACGGCGTCGCGTTCGCGCACAACGGGTCGATCAAGCCGCGTGACACTCTGCAGGCGCAGCTGCGTCCCGAGAGCGTCGAGGCACTGCAGGGCACGACCGACAGCGAGATGTACTTCGCGCTGATCCGCGAGCGGCTCGCCGCCGGGGACGCGCTGCCCGAGGCCGCGGCGCACGTCGCGCACAGTCTGCGCGAGCTGTTCCCCCTGGCCAGCCTGAACGCCCTGATCCTCGACGCCGAGCACCTCGTGGTCGTGCACGCCAGCGCGACCAGCGCGCTCACCGAGCACGATCTCGCACGCCTGGCGCCGGTCGCGGAGCTGCTCCCCGACGAGCACAACGAGGACTACTTCGCGCTGCGCATGCGCGAGAGCGCCGACGGCACCGTCATGGTCGGCTCGACCGGCGTGGCGGGCGTCGGCTGGGAGCCTCTGCCCGCCGAGTCCGTCACCGCGATCCGCCTGCACGACCGGCAGCGCACGACCGTCGCCCTCGGATCGCTCGCCGCCGCGCACTCCTGACCGCCGGCGGTAGAATCGTCACGTCCGGCCTGAGGCCGGTGCCCGAAAAAGGGGCACGAAGCACTCCGCGACCCGTCGGGTCGCCGCGACGACGCGCGAGTGGCGAGACATATACGGACCCCCTCCGTTCCGTCTCGAAAGGCCTTGCCGTGCCCACTGTCTCCGCCCACGTCGCCCTCACCCTCGCCCAGCACGTCGACCACGTCTTCGGCGTGATGGGCAACGGCAACGCCTACTTCCTCGATGCGATCGAGACGCAGACGGATGCCGTGTTCACCGCCGTCCGCCATGAGCAGGGAGCCGTGGTCGCGGCGGACGCGCACTTCCGGGCATCCGGCCGGATCGCCGCGGCGACGACGACGTACGGCGCCGGCTTCACGAACACGATCACCGCGCTGGCCGAGGCCGTGCAGGCGCACGTGCCGCTGGTGCTCGTGGTCGGCGACGAGCCCACGTCCGGTCCACGCCCCTGGGATGTCGACCAGATCGCACTGGCCTCGGCCGTCGGGGCGCGCACGTACACCACCGGCCGAGCGGATGCCGCCGCCACCACCGTCATCGCGGTCGAGCACGCGCTCACCTACCGCGTGCCGGTCGTGCTCGCGATCCCCTACGACGTCGCGGCACTCCAGGCGGGCGCGTTGCCCGAGGCGCCCGCTCCCCGCATCCCCGCGCCCCTGATCCCGCGCGGGGAGTTCGCCGACCGGATGCTGGACGAGATCGCCACCGCGCTCGCGGGCGCGGAGCGGCCGTTCCTCCTCGCGGGCCGCGGGGCCTGGCTCGCCGGCGCCGGAGACGCACTGGGCGCGCTGGCCGAGGCCACCGGGGCGCTGACCGCGTCCAGTGCGCTGGGCCGGGGCGTGTTCCCCGACGCGCGCTACGACCTGGGCGTGACCGGCGGCTTCGGGGCCGAGGCGGCGATGGAGCTCGTGCGCCAGGCCGACGTCGCCGTCGTGTTCGGCGCGTCGCTGAACCAGTTCACGATGCGCTTCGGCGAGCTGTTCGCTCCGGGCACGCGCGTCTTCCAGGTCGACGTGACGCCCGCGGCGACGCATCCGCACGTCGGCGGCTTCGTGCGGGCGGATGCCAGGATCGCGGCCGAGACCCTCGTCGAGCGGCTCGGCGGCCCTTCACTTCGACTCGCTGACGCTCGCTCAGTACAGGCGACAGGTTCAGGGGCCCATGATGAAGGACGCGATGAAGGATGGATCGCTGAACCTGTCGAAGCGTCGAAACGGATGCCCTGGCGCGAGACCGTCGACGTCGCCGCCGCGCGCGCCTATCCGGAGGGCGACGCCGTGGCGCCGGACGGCCGCCTGGACCCGCGCTCGGCGGCGCACCGGATCGCCGAGCTGCTGCCCGAGGACCGTGTGGTGGTGTCGGATGGCGGGCACTTCATCGGCTGGGCGAACATGTACTGGCCGGTCGCGGCTCCTGACCGCATGATGATGGTCGGCACGGCGTTCCAGTCCATCGGTCAGGGCTGGCCCAGTGTGGTCGGCGCGACCCGGGCCCGCCCGGAGTCGACGGTCGTGCTCACCTCCGGCGACGGCGGCGGCCTGATGGCGATCTCCGATCTCGAGTCGGCTGTGCGCGCTGCGGGCGGCCACGGCTGCGCGGTGATCTGGAACGACGCGGCCTACGGCGCGGAGGTGAACCTGTACGGGCTGAAGGGCCTGGCGGAGGGCCCGATGCGCATTCCGGAGGTCGACTTCGCCGCGTTCGGGGCGGCCGTCGGCGCCGAGGGCGTGGTGGTGCGCACCCTGGCCGATCTCGACAGGCTCGCCTCCTGGGCATCCGAGGATCCGGCGACTCGGCGCTTCCTGGTGCTCGACCTGCGCATCTCGGGCGCGGTGATCGCCCCGTACCAGCAGGAGATCATCCGCGTGAACTCCTGAGCCGTCCGCGTCCTGCGTCCGCGCCTGCGCAGCCGCCGGCGGCGGTGCAGGTCAGTCGAACTGCTCGATGCCCTCCAGCCGGATCTGCTCCAGATCGAGACGCGCCGAGATCCGGTGCACGACCAGGTCGTCGACCGCACCCGAGCGCCGCAGGCCGCCCAGCACCTGGCGCTTCTGCTCGAGCATCGCCAGCCTGAGCCGGGAGAACTCGTCGTGCCGGATCAGCGGCGAGCGCTGCTCGAGGTCGACATCCTCCGACGTGGCGACCATCTGCAGGGTGGTGCCGTCCGCGACGGCCACGTCGCCCGACTCCGCCGTGCCACCGGCGAGCGGGTCGGGTGAGACAAGCATCTCCTCCATCGCTCCCACCTCGGCGTCGATGATCGCCCGTTCTCTGGCCGCCGCCCGCGCATTGGCGAGCTCGAGCATCTCGTAACCGTCACGGCGCACGCGATCGCGCACCTCGGCACTGATCCCGTGCTCGGCTGCCAGCGCATCCAGTGCCGCCATCGCCGCGCCGGCGATCGTGCGCTCGGCCAGCTCGAACTCCTCGTCCTCGCCGTGGTCGACGGGGTGACGGGCCCAGCGCGCGACCGCAGGCAGCAGCGGGCCCTGCACGAGCAGACTCAGCAGGATCACGCCCGCCGTCACGAAGATGACGTCCCCGCGGCCGGTCAGCGCCGAGCCGTCGGGCAGCGCGAGCGGCACCGACAGCGCGATCGCCAGCGACACCGCCCCGCGCATGCCCGCGACCGTGCTCACCACCTGCATCCGCGTGCGCACTCCCAGCGGGGCGGCAGAGCCCCCGCTCAGCCTCTGCAGCGGCACCGCCAGCACCTGGAACAGGAAGCGCACGACCAGCAGCACCGCCCACACCGCGACCGTGATCAGGCTGAGCCAGCCGATGGTCTGCAGCGAGGTCTGATGCACGATCCACTGCACCTCCAGACCGATCAGCACGAACAGCGCGCCGTTGAGCAGGAACACGCCGAACGGCCAGGCCGCCTCCGCCTGACGTCGCGATGCCGCGGTGGTCACCTGTGCGTTGAGGGAGGCTGCGATCAGGCCCGCCACGACCACCGCGAGCACACCGGAGGCGTGGATGAGCTCGGCGATCATGAAGGCGGTGAACGGCACCAGCAGCATGGTCACGTTGATCACGATCGCGCTGCCGCCCGGTCGTCGCAGCAGCAGCCAGGCGGCGGCGGCCACCACCGCGCCGACCAGGATGCCGCCGAGATAGGAGACGAGCACGGTCCACGTCACCATCAGCGGCGTCACCTGGCCGCCGACGGCGAGCGAGACGGCGATCGCATAGAGCACGAGCGCCGTGCCGTCGTTGGTCAGGCTCTCGGCCTTGAGCTTCATGAAGGCGCGACGCGGCAGCAGCCCGCCCAGTGCCGCGACGGCGGTCGCGTCGGGCGGGGCCACAGCGGCGCCGAGGATCAGCGCGATCTCCCACGGTATCCCGAACATCGCAGCGACCGCGGCGACCGCGAACGCCGAGGCGACGACCAGCAGCGTGCTCATCGGCAGGATGTAGCGGAAGTCGCGCCGGATCGACCGCAGCGAGGTGGTCAGGCTCTCCCAGAACAGCATGACCGGCAGGAACAGCAGCAGCACCGTCTCGGGCGGCAGCTGCACCTCGCGCAGGGCAGGCACGAAGCCGAGCAGCAGACCGAAGACGACCAGTACCAGCGGCAGCGCGACGCGCAGCCGCGGCGCCAGCAGCGTGCCGACCAGGATCGTCAGCCCCAGCAGCACCGTGACCTCAAGACCTTCCATGCGCCACTCCCTCCGCCGTCCCGGCTGCGCGCGCCGTGCGAAGAAGCACAGCACCTGTGCGGGACACGGTATTCCCGACCGGCCGCCTGCGGAAGAGCGACCTCAGATCCAGCCCTTGTCCTGCGCGATGCGCACCGCCTGGGCGCGGTTGCCGGCACCGGTCTTGCCGATCGCTGCGGACAGATGGTTGCGCACGGTACCGGCCGAGAGGAAGACCTCGGATGCCACGGCCGCAGCCGACCGGCCGTCGGCGGCCAGCCGCAGCACCTGGCGCTCTCGCTCGCTCAGCGGATTCGCCCCCTCGAACAGGCTCTCCTCGGCGAGCGCGGAATCGAGCACGCGCAGACCGGCGTGCACGCGTCGCACGGCGTCGGCGAGTTCCTCGGCCGGGGCGTCCTTGGCCATGAACCCCGCGGCACCGGCATCCAGCGCCGACCGCAGATAGCCGGGACGCGCGAACGTGGTGACGATCAGCACGCGCGTCGCGGGGCTGGCGGCGCGCAGCCGGCGGGTGGCCTCGATGCCGTCCAGGCCGGGCATCTGGATGTCCATCAGGCACACGTCGGGGGCGTGCTCGGCAGCCAGCGCCAGGGCCTCGGCGCCGTCGGCCGCGACACCGGCGACCTCGATGTCGGGCTCCAGCGCCAGCAGCGCTGCGAGGGCGCCGCGCACCAGCGCCTGGTCATCGGCGATCACGATCCGCACGCTCACCAGGTCACCTCCACACGTGTTCCCCCTGTCGGCGGCTGGGAGAGCTGGAACTGCGCGCCGGCCGCTGCCGCCCGCTCGCGCATCCCGCGCACGCCGTTGCCTTCGTGTCCGCTCATCCCCCGACCGTCGTCCTGCACGGCCAGCATCCCTGGTCGCAGCGTGACGGTGGCACGGGTCGCCTGCGCGTGGCGCAGGATGTTCGTGGTCGCTTCGCGCAGAATCCAGCTGGCGGTCAGGCCCTGCGCGGGTGAGAGCGCCCCAGGCTCGCCGTCGACCGCCGGGCTCACCCCGGCGGATTTCAGCGCAGCGGAGCTGGCGGCCAGCTGCTCGGTGAGCGAGGCCGCCCTGGCCCCCGCGACCGTCGAGCGCACTCCCGAAATGGCCTCTGCGGCGAGCGCCTCGATGTCGGCGAGCTCGGTCTTGGCGCGTTCCGGGTCGGTGTCGATCAGTCTGCGGGCCAGCTGCGCCTTCATCTTCACGACGGTCAGCGAGTGGCCGATCAGATCGTGCACGTCACGGGCGACGGCCTCGCGTCCCTCGCTGGTGGCCAGTTCCAGGCTGAGTCGCTCCGCGTCCGCAGAGCGGAGGATCAGCCAGGTGGACACGGTGTTCACCACGCCCAGCAGCAGGACGATCGCGAGGATCGAGATGTAGCTCTGCACGTCGCCGGATATCAGCATCCAGCCGAGGGTGAGCGCGACGGCCACGGTGAAGGTGGTCCAGTGCGCGATGCGGTTCAGCCCGTACGAGGCGAACGACATGATGAACGGCAGGAAGCTCAGTGCGACACCCCCCTCTGCGGGGATGGACAGCGCAGCGCAGACGATCAGCCCTGCGAAGAACAGCCACTGCGCCGGCCGTCCCGGCGCCCTGCCCAGGCCGCCGCCGGCGCAAAGACCGTGCATGAATCCGACCACGTACAGGACGACGAACGCCGCCATCGCGACCCAGGCGACGATGATCCACATCACAGGCGCCACCGACTCGAGCAGCGCCAGCACCGGGTAGACCAGGAACACCAGCCAGATCACCGCCATGAGCCAGCCGAACCGGTCCCAGGGGCTCTTCGGCGCGCCGCCGTGCGGCTTCGCCATCCAGGTGGCGGGAGTGGATCCGGCTGCGGACCGGACCGATGGCGCCTTCCGGTCCGCAGCCGTGTCGTGGGATTCCCGCGTCATGTCTTCAACCTACTGGCCGATGTCGTTCACTGGCGGGCCTTCGAGCGTCGCACGCCCGCGAGCACCAGCACCGAGAACAGCGCCAGCCACACGATCACGTTCAGCAGCACGGCCCACACCGGATCGGTCTGCCCTGTGGTGAGAGTGCCGTCGGTGAGCGGCCACCGGCTGAGGGCGACGAACCCGTACAGCGGAGTGAAGCGGGCGATGTCGAGCATGACCCCGTCCAGCGGCATGAAGACGTTTCCGAAGAAGGCGAAGAACGTCATCGAGATCGAGGCGAGCGCGGCCGCGGAATCGGCGTTGAAGAACAGCCCGACCCCGAGCCCGAACAGTCCGTACATCAGCCCGATGCCGAGGATGATCGCCGCGGCGGCGACCCAGCGCCAGGTGTCGTCGGCGCTCGCGCCGGTGAGGATGCCGGCGGTGAACACGGCGACCAGCGCGAGCGCGGCGAAGCTCACCGCCGTGATCAGCTTGGTGACCGCATACCCGACCGTGCCGAGCGGGGTCATCGCCAGCTGACGTCCCCATCCCTGCTTCGACTCGCTGGCGGCCAGCGAGGTCAGCGAACTCATCGCCACAGCGGTGCCGTAGGCCGCCATCGAGATCATCACGTAGAAGGAGACGTTGCCGTGTCCCGCGGACTGGCCGCCGTAGGCGGCGCTCGCCCCGAACAGCAGGTACATGACCACGGGCATGGTGAGGGTGAACGCCAGGGTGTACGGATTGCGCAGCTGGCGCAGCGCCTCGATCCGGAGCATGGTGGTCGAGATGCCCTTGCGGGGCGTGCGGGGAGCCCGCACGAGCGGGCGGGAGGTCGGAGTGGCGGTCGAGGTGGTCATGGGTCAGTGCTCCGTGAGTGCGGTGAACGCGGTTTCGAGGGTGGGTGCGGTGATCTCCAGGTCGCGGGCGCCGGCCGCCAGCAGTGCTGCGGCCACGGCATCCGAGTCCGCCGCCCGCAGCGTGAGACGATCCGCGTCGACGCGCAGCTCGGTGACCTCGTCGCGCTCGCGCAGCTCGGCGAGGATGCCGTCAGCATCCTGTGCGTCCACGGTCGCGGCGACCGTGCGGGCGCCGAGCCCGGCGCGCAGCTGAGCGGTCGGGGCGTCGGCGACGACCGTGCCGCGGTTCATCACCACGGTACGGCGGGCGAAGTGCTCGGCCTCCTCCAGATAATGGGTGGCGAAGATGATGGTGCGGCCGGCGTCGGCATCCGCCCGCATCACGTCCCAGAAGTGCCGGCGCGCAGTGACGTCCATGCCCGCAGTGGGCTCGTCAAGCACGAGGATGTCGGGATCGGCGACCAGTGCGAGGGCGAACTTGACGCGCTGTTGCTCGCCGCCCGAGCACTTCGAGACGCGACGACGGGCGATCTTCTCCAGATCGGCGCGCTCGAGCACCTCGGGCACGCGCTCCAGCGCGGGCCTGCCGTGCAGCGAGGCGATCAGACGCACCGTCTCGGCGACGGTGAGGTCGGAGAGCAGTCCGCCGGTCTGCAGCACCGCGGCGATGGAACCGTCCGATGCGGCCTGAGAGGGGCGCCCGCCCAGTACCTGCACGGTGCCCTGGTCTGCGTCGGTCAGGCCCAGGAGCATGTCCAGGGTGGTCGTCTTGCCTGCGCCGTTCGGGCCGAGGAGCGCGACGATCTCGCCGCGCCGCACGACCAGGTCGACGCCATCCACCGCCTGCACGCGGCGCTCGCCGGAGCCGTATCCCTTGCGCACACCGCGCAGCTCGATCACGGCATCCTTCGGATGCGCGTCCTGGATGGTGGGAGCGGGTGCGACCCGCGTCTGCGGGGCTGCTGTCGTCTGCATGCTTCCATCCTGACCGCCGAGCGCAGCCGGTGCCGGATGTCGATGTCACGAGGTCGGCATGACAGTTGTCATGCCGACCCGGGGACGGGTCTCGCCTTCGAATCGCTCAAATGGCCCTGAATCCGGCCGGAATGGAGCAATTCAAGCGATTCGAAAGAATCAGGATGCCGGCAGCAGCGCGCCCTCGAGGAAGGCGGAGAGCCGGTCGACGGCGTTCAGCGGCAGGATCGCCGCGACGTACTGGTCGGGACGCACGACGACCACGGCGCCCTCGCGGGAGATCCCACGCGTCTCGAAGATGTCCTCCTGGCACCACACGGTCGGTGCCGCCGCGTACACCTTCTCCCAGTCGGTCAGGCCGAGCGGTCCGGTCTGCGGGCGGAACAGGGCCGGGGCGTCGGTGAACTCGAACTCGTCGTGGCCCTGCTGATAGATCGCCTTCACGTCGAAGACGGCGTCGACGTCGCCGTCCTGCGGCGTGAAGCACGCGAACAGCGGCTCCACGGCATCGGCCCAGGATGCCAGCGCTGAGGCGTCCGCATCGGCGAAGGCGTACACGCGCCAGCGCCCATCGGCCCTGGCGTGGTGCCCCAGGTGCTGGACGTTGCCGTCGCTGACGCGGGTGACCTGCGCCGATTTGAAGCGCTTGCCGAGCGGGAAGCCGGTGGCCAGCTCCTGCCGAGAGGACCCGTCGACGATCATCGACGGCTCGTACTGCGTCATGAAGCCGGAGGGGAACTCGGCGGTGCCCAGGTAGAAGGCGGCCAGCTCCTGCGGGTCGGAGATCTCCTCGGGCTTGCGCGCCATCAGGCTGGACCACTCCCGGTCGAAGTCGATCAGCTGCTGCGCGACCGGGCGGCGCTCGGCGGCATAGGTTGACAGCAGCTGCTGCGGGGCCCGCCCGGTGAGCACGTGGCCCAGCTTCCAGCCCAGGTTGAAGCCGTCCTGCATGGACACGTTCATGCCCTGCCCGGCCTTGGCGCTGTGCGTGTGGCAGGCGTCGCCGGTCAGGAACACGCGCGGGTGACGATCGGCATCCAGCGCGTCGTCGAAGCCGTCCGTGACGCGGTGGCCGACCTCGTAGACGCTGTGCCACGCGACCTGCTTCACGTCGAGCGTGTAGGGATGCAGGATCTCGTTCGCCTTGCGGATCACGTCCTCCAGCGGAGTGTGCCGCACCTGCCTGTTGTCGCCCTCGGCGACCGCGCCGAGGTCGACGTACACGCGGCTGAGGTAGCCGCCCTCGCGCGGGATGTGCAGGATGTTGCCCGCCTCGGCATTGATCGCGCACTTGGTGCGCCAGTCCGGGAAGTCGGTGTTCACCAGCACGTCCATCACGCCCCACGCGTGCGCGGCCATCGCGCCGACGTGCTTGCGGCCGATGGCCTCGCGCACGCCGCTGCGGGCGCCGTCGCAGCCGGCGACGTACTTCGCTCGGATGGTGCGCTCACTGCCGTCCGCGACCTGGCGCACCCGCACCTCGACGGGGAACGCACCCTCGTCGCGCACGGTGAGGCCGAGGAACTCCACCCCGTAGTCGGGCTCGATGCGCCCTGGCCCGTGCAGCGCCGCCTCGGCGAAGTAGTCCAGCACCCGCGCCTGGTTGACGATCAGGTGCGGGAACTCGCTGATCTTGTAGCCGTAGTCCTCGGTGCGCGAGGTGCGGATGATGTTCTCGGGATGCTCCGGGTCCGGGCCCCAGAAGTTCATCCAGCCGATGTTGTACGCCTCGGCGATGATGCGGGGCGCGAAGCCGAAGGCCTGGAACGTCTCGACGCTGCGGGGCTGGATGCCGTCGGCCTGACCGAGCTCGAGGCGCCCTTCGCGCTTCTCGATGATGCGCGTGCTCACGGTCGGGAACTGCGACATCTGGGCGGCCAGCAGCATGCCCGCGGGGCCGGAGCCGACGATGAGCACGTCCATCTCGTCGGGGAGGTCCGCCGGTCGATCCAGGCCGATCCCCTCGGCGGGGAGCACCCGCGGATCGTGGGAGACATAGCCATGGTGGTGGAACTGCATCGTCGGGTCCTTCCCTGGACTGCATCGTCAGGTCTTGTGGCAGCGGAACGCGTGTTCTATATTCGAACATGACGTTCTACTATTGAACAGATCGTAACCGACGATCGGATGCCCCGACAAGGCCGCCCCGAGGAGACCCATGCCCGCCCCCGCCTCGCAGACGCTGAGCCGCGGCATCCGGATCCTCGAGATCCTCGCCGACGGGCCGCTCTCGATCGATGAGCTCGCCGCGCGGCTGGAAGTGCACCGCTCGATCGCGTACCGCCTGCTGCGCACGCTCGAGGATCACCGGCTGGTCGCGCGCGACGCGGCCGGCCGCGCCGCGCTCGGCCCGCGGATGGCGGCTCTCGCGGCCGGCGTCGCGCACGACCTGCAGGCCGAGGCGCTGCCGGAGCTGACCGCGGTGGCCAACGAGTTCGCGCTGACCGCGTTCCTGGCCGTCCTGGACGGCGACGAGGTCATCACGCTCACCAGCGTCGAGCCGCGTCACTCGGTCGTGGGTGTCGCGCAGCGGCCGGGTACCCGGCATCCGGTCACGGCGGGCGCGCCGGGAAGGGCGATTCTGGCTCAGCTGCCGGATGCCGAATGGCCCGACGTCTCCGATGCGCTCCGCGCCGAGGTGCTCAGGACCCGCACCGACGGATACGCCACCAGTCACGACGAGGTCATCCGCTCGGTCGGCGCTGTGGCCGTTCCGCTCGCGCTGCGTGGCCGCCGCCCCGCAGCCCTCGCCGTGGTGCACATGGCGTCCCGGCATCCGGATGCCGCGATCGCCGCACGACTGCGGGAGTCGGCGACCGCGATCCGCGAGGCCCTCGGCGGCTGAGGGACCCGCGCCGCTGAGCAACAGCTTTGAAGGAAACCCGCACTTCTGAAGGACGCCGCAGCACCGAGCGTCCCCCAGAAGCGCAGACGTCCTTCAGAAGTTGTGAGCCTCAGGCCCGGGACATCCCGTAGATCGGCGACTTCGCCTGCTCGGCCTCGTGCTCCGGTCCGAGTGGGATCCCCGTGCGGTCGCGCAGCAGCAGCGTGGCGATCAGGCCGATCACCGTCATCCCCGCCAGGTACCAGGTGATGCCGGTGGTGGAGCCGGTGTTCTGGAAGATCGCCTGTGCGATCATCGGCGAGAACGCGCCGCCCACGATCGCCCCGATGGCGTACGAGATCGACACGCCGGAGAAGCGGATGGATGCCGGGAACAGCTCGGAGTACAGCGCCGCCTGAGGTCCGTACGTGAACCCGAGGCCGATCGTCAGGATCACCAGCGCGGCCGTCAGCGACACGAGCGTGCCCAGGTTCGTCAGGAAGAACAGCAGGAACACGCCGACCAGCTGCACGATCCAGCCGATGATGTAGGTGTTGCGCCGGCCGATCCGGTCGGAGATCCACCCGGCGAACCAGGTGAACAGCAGCCAGGTGACGCCCGAGAGCGCGACCACCCAGAAGACCGCGCCGGTGTCCAGCCCGATCGGGCCGTCGGCGTCGGTGGCGTAGTGCTGCACGTAGCCGCCGGTGGTCATGTAGCCGACGGCGTTGTTACCGGCGAACACCAGCGCGGCCACGATCACGAGGGGAAGGTGGTGGCGCAGCAGCTGGACGATCGGCATCCGCGTCTCGTCCTTGCGCTCGGCGATCTCCTGGAAGACGGGGCTCTCGGACACGCGACGGCGCACCCAGTACCCGACGCCGATCAGCACGATCGAGAGCAGGAACGGGATGCGCCAGCCGATCTGGCCGAACGCGGTGTCGGCGAGCGCGACGTCGGAGCCGGGCTTGGGGCCGGGGAAGATCGTCTCGGTCAGCGCCAGCACCATGGATGCCAGCAGCAGGCCGATCGGCACGCCGATCTGCGGGGAGGCGCCGAACAGGCCGCGCTTTCGCTTGGGGGCGTGCTCGACGGCCATCAGCACGGCGCCGCCCCACTCGCCGCCGGCGGAGATGCCCTGGATGACCCGCAGCAGGATCAGCAGGATGGGAGCCCACACGCCGATGAGCGCGTGCGTGGGCAGGACACCGACCAGCGTGGTCGCCCCTCCCATCAGCAGCAGCGTGAGCACGAGCATCGGCCGTCGGCCGATCTTGTCGCCGAAGTGCCCGGCCAGGAAGGCGCCCAGCGGACGGAACAGGAAGCTGACCCCGACGCTGAAGAACGAGACGATCTGCGCGAAGTCCTTGCCCATGGGTTCGAAGAACAGCGCCGCGAACACCGTGGCGGCCGCGAACGCGTAGATGAAGAAGTCGTACCACTCCACGGTCGTGCCGACCACCGTGGCGAACACCACGCGACGGCGATCCGTCGCGCTCGCGATGGTTCCGGTCGGCGTGAAGCCGTCCGCCTGCTGTCCGGTCATGTCTCTCTCCTTCGAGGTGATGGGGGATCTTCTCTGATGCTTGCCCCGGGACGCAAGGATGATATACGATTTCACATACGACGCACAAGAGGTCCTGTGCGCGAACGCGAGGAGGCGCATCCATGACCGAGATCCCCCGTCCCGGCAAGATCATCGCGGTCCATCTGAACTACCTCTCCCGCGCCGTGCAGCGCGGGCGCACCCCCGCGGCCCCCTCGTACTTCTTCAAGCCGGCCAGCTCCGTCGGCCGCAGCGGCGGCACGGTCGAACGGCCCGCGGGCACCGAGCTGCTCGCGTTCGAAGGCGAGATCGCGCTCATCATCGGCACTGCCGCCCGCCGCGTCGGCGTGGACGAGGCGTGGTCGCACGTCGCGTCGATCACGGCATCCAACGATCTGGGCCTGTACGACCTGAGAGCCGCCGACAAGGGCTCGAACGTGCGTTCCAAGGGCGGCGACGGCTACACGCCGCTCGGCCCCGGGCTGATCGATGCGGCGTCCGTCGACCCGGCCGGTCTGCGCGTGCGCGCCTGGGTGAACGGCGAGCTGCGGCAGGACGACAGCACGGCGGGGCTGCTCTTCCCGCTCCCCCGGCTCGTGGCCGACCTCTCGCAGCACTTCACGCTGGAGCCCGGGGATGTGATCCTGGCCGGCACGCCCGCCGGGTCGAGTGTGATCGTGCCGGGCGACGTCGTCGAGATCGAGGTGGATGCCCCGGATGCCGATGGCGCGCCGACCTCCGGCCGGCTGATCACCACAGTGACGCGCGGCGAGGCGCCCTTCGATCCGGCGCTGGGATCGCTCCCCGCCGTGGACGACCTGCAGCGCGCCGAGGCGTGGGGCTCGCGGGAGGCGGCGGGGCTCTCCGCCGACGACGCTCCCGGCATCTCCCCCGAGCTGCGCGCCAAGCTCGAGGCCGCCCCCACCGCGGGCCTGTCCAGCCAGCTGCGCAAGCGTGGCCTGCACTCCTGCTTCATCGACGGCGTGCACGCGAACATCGCCGGCGCCAAGATCGTCGGCACCGCCAAGACCCTGCGCTTCATCCCCGCCCGCGAGGACCTCTTCAAGAGCCACGGCGGCGGCTACAACGCCCAGAAGCGCGCGTTCGATGCCGTGGGCGAGGGAGAGGTCATCGTGATCGAGGCCCGCGGCGATGCCGGTACCGGCACCCTCGGCGACATCCTGGCCCTGCGCGCCAAGACGCGCGGCGCGGCGGGAGTGGTGACCGACGGCGGCGTGCGCGACGCCGATGCCGTGGCCGAGATCGGCCTTCCGGTGTTCTCGAAGGGCGCCCACCCCTCGGTGCTCGGCCGACGCCACGTGCCGTGGGAGTCCGACGTCGCGATCGCGTGCGGCGGGGCTGCCGTGCAGCCCGGCGACATCATCGTCGGCGACGGCGACGGCGTGATCGTCATCCCGGCGGATCTCGCCGAGGAGGTCGCCGACGCCGCTCTCGCCCAGGAGGACGAGGACGCCTGGATCGCCGAGCAGGTCGCCGCGGGGCATCCGGTGGACGGTCTGTTCCCCATGAACGCGCAGTGGCGGGAGAAGTACGCCCTTCGACAGGCTCAGGGACCGGAGGAAGACAGCGCATGAGCACGCTGGTTCGCGAAGGAAGCAAGTCCGAGCAGGCGTACACCTGGATCCGCGCCCGGATCCATTCGCACGCGTTCGGGCCAGGCTACCGGCTGGTGCTCGGGTCGATCGCCGACGAGCTGGGGATGAGCGTGGTCCCCGTGCGCGAGGCGATCCGCCGGCTGGAGGCCGAGGGCCTGGTCACCTTCGAGCGCAACGTCGGCGCGCACGTCGCCCTGATCGACGAGACCGAGTACGCGCACACCATGCAGACCCTCGGCATCGTCGAGGGAGCGGCCACGGCGCTGTCCGCTCCGCTGCTGGACGCCGACGCGCTCGCCCGCGCCGAGGCGATCAACGAACGGATGAGCCTGCTGCTCGGGCACTTCGACGCGCACACGTTCACCAGACTCAACCAGGACTTCCACTCCGTGCTCTACGAGCCGTGCCCTAACCCGCACGTCCTTGCGCTGGTGCACCGCGGGTGGGCGCGGCTGTCCGGCATCCGTGACTCGTCGTTCTCGTTCGTCCCCGGCCGCGCGCAGCACTCGGTGGACGAGCACACCCGCATCCTCGAGCTGATCCGCGGCGGCGCCGAGCCGCTGGAGATCGAGCTCGCCGCCCGAGACCACCGCTGGCGCACCATGGACGCGTTCCTGGACGCGCGCCACTCCGCCCCCATCGAAGAAGGACGATGATGACCGACGTCTACACTCCGGCCGACCTGCCCGCGAAGATCCAGCACTACATCGACGGCGAGTCCGTCGACTCCCTCGACGGCGACACCTTCGAGGTGCTCAACCCCGTCACCAATGAGGCCTACGTGCACGCCGCCGCCGGCAAGAAGGCCGATATCGACCGCGCGGTGGCCGCCGCGCGACGGGCGTTCACCGAAGGACCGTGGCCGCGGATGCTGCCGCGTGAGCGCTCGCGCGTGCTGCACCGCATCGCCGACATCGTCGAGTCGCGCGACGCGCGCCTGGCGGAGCTGGAGTCCTTCGACTCCGGCCTGCCGATCACGCAGGCGCTGGGTCAGGCCCGTCGCGCCGCCGAGAACTTCCGCTTCTTCGCCGACCTGATCGTCGCCCAGGCCGACGACGCGTTCAAGGTGCCCGGCAAGCAGCTGAACTACGTCAATCGCAAGCCGATCGGCGTCGCGGGGCTCATCACGCCGTGGAACACCCCCTTCATGCTCGAGTCCTGGAAGCTCGGCCCTGCGCTCGCCACCGGAAACACGGTCGTGCTCAAGCCCGCGGAGTTCACGCCGCTGTCGGCGTCGCTGTGGGCGGGGATCTTCGAGGAGGCGGGACTGCCGAAGGGCGTGTTCAACCTCGTCAACGGCCTCGGAGAGGACGCCGGCGACGCGCTGGTGAAGCATCCCGACGTGCCGCTGATCTCCTTCACCGGTGAGAGCTCCACCGGCCAGCTGATCTTCGCCAACTCGGCGCCGTTCCTGAAGGGACTGTCGATGGAGCTGGGCGGCAAGAGCCCGGCGGTGGTGTTCGCGGATGCCGATCTCGACACCGCCGTCGACGCCTGCATCTTCGGCGTGTTCTCCCTGAACGGCGAGCGCTGCACGGCCGGCTCGCGCATCCTCGTCGAGCGGGCGGTCTACGACGAGTTCGTCGAGCGCTTCGCCGCGCTGACCAAGCGGGTGAAGGTGGGGCTGCCGCACGACCCGACCACCGAAGTGGGCGCGCTCGTGCATCCGGAGCACTACGACAAGGTGATGAGCTACGTCGAGATCGGCAAGACCGAAGGCCGCCTGATCGCCGGCGGCGGGCGTCCCGACGAGTTCCCCACCGGCAACTACGTGGCCCCGACCGCGTTCGCGGACGTGGCGCCGGACGCCCGCATCTTCCAGGAGGAGATCTTCGGACCCGTCGTCGCCATCACGCCGTTCGACTCGGATGAAGAGGCGCTGTCGCTGGCGAACAACACGAGGTACGGTCTGGCGGCGTACATCTGGACCGCCGACCTCAAGCGCGCGCACAACTTCGCCGGCGCCGTCGAGGCCGGCATGGTGTGGCTGAACTCGAACAACGTGCGCGACCTGCGCACCCCGTTCGGCGGGGTGAAGGCGTCGGGTCTCGGGCACGAGGGCGGCTACCGCTCGATCGACTTCTACACCGACCAGCAGAGCGTGCACATCACCCTGGGCGCCCCGCACAACCCGGCCTTCGGCAAGCAGGACCTCGATGACCCGGATCCCCGCTGACTCCCCCACATCTGGGTCGCTGAGCCCGTCGAAGCGCCCCACCAGAACACCTGGGTCGCTGAGCCCGTCGAAGCGCCCCACCTCGAAAGCAAGGACGCTGACATGACCGACCATGAAGGAAAGACCCTCACCTCCTCCGGCTTCTACGTGAGCCAGGAAGCGCCGATCGCCTGCGACAACCCCACGCCCACGCCGCAGTCGCCGGCGCCGGACGTGCTGCGCTGCGCGTACATGGAGCTCGTGGTGACCGATCTGGCGGCATCCCGCGAGTTCTACGTCGACATCCTGGGTCTGTACGTGACCGAGGAGGACGACAGCACGATCTACCTGCGGTCCACCGAGGAGTTCATCCACCACAATCTCGTGCTGCGCAAGGGAGACCTCGCCGCGGTCGTGGCGTTCTCGTACCGGGTGCGCACCCCTGAGGATCTCGACCGCGCGGTGGACTTCTTCACCGAGCTCGGCTGCGAGGTGCGCCGGGAGCCGGGCGGCTTCACCAAGGGCATCGGCGACTCGGTGCGTGTGGTCGACCCGCTCGGCTTCCCGTACGAGTTCTTCCACGCCACCGACCACGTGGAGCGGATGTCCTGGCGCTACGACCTGCACGTCCCCGGTGAGCTGGTGCGACTGGACCACTTCAATCAGGTGACCCCCGACGTGCCACGCGCCGTGAAGTACATGCAGGATCTGGGCTTCCGCGTCACCGAGGACATCCAGGACGGGGAGGGCACGGTGTACGCCGCGTGGATGCGCCGCAAGCCCACCGTGCACGACACCGCGATGACCGGCGGCGACGGCCCCCGTATGCACCACGTGTGCTTCGCCACGCACGAGAAGCACAACATCCTCGCCATCTGCGACAAGCTCGGCGCGCTGCGCCGCTCGGACGCCATCGAGCGCGGCCCCGGCCGGCACGGCGTCAGCAACGCGTTCTACCTGTACCTGCGCGACCCCGACGGGCACCGCGTCGAGGTGTACACGCAGGACTACTACACCGGCGACCCGGACAACCCCGTCATCACCTGGGACGTGCACGACAACCAGCGCCGCGACTGGTGGGGAAACCCCGTCGTGCCGAGCTGGTACACGGATGCCTCGCTCGTGCTCGACCTGGACGGCAACCCCCAGCCGGTGCGCGCCCGCACCGACTCCAGCGAGATGGCCGTGACCATCGGCGCCGACGGGTTCTCGTACACCCGGCCCGAGGACGAGGGCGAGATGCCCGAGTGGAAGCAGGGCGAGTACAAGCTCGGACACCAGCTGTGACCCTCCCGGCCGAGACCATCGCCGCGATCGCCGCCGAGCTCGCCGAGGCGGAGCGAACGCGCGGCGTGATGCCGCGGATCACCGCCCGCTATCCGGATGCCACGATCGAGGACTCCTACGCCATCCAGGGCGTGTGGCGCGATGCGCAGCTGGCAGCGGGGCGCACGCTGGTCGGCCGCAAGATCGGGCTCACCTCGAAGGCCATGCAGCAGGCCACCGGGATCACCGAGCCGGATTACGGCGTGATGTTCGACGACACGGTGTACCGGTCGGGTGACGAGATCCCGTTCGATCACTTCTCGAACGTGCGCATCGAGGTCGAACTGGCATTCGTGCTGAAGTCGCCGCTGGAGGGTCCGGGCTGCACGCTCGACGACGCCCTCGCCGCGATCGACTACGCCGTGCCCGCACTGGAGGTGCTCAACTCGCACATCGAGCTGGAGGGCCGCACGATCGTCGACACGATCAGCGACAACGCCGCCTACGGCGCGATGGTGCTGGGCGACGTGCAGCTGCGGCCGGACGAGATCGACCTGCGCTGGGTGCCGGGAGTGCTCTCGCGCAACGGGGAGATCGAGGAGACCGGTGTCGCCGCCGGGGTGCTCGGGCATCCCGCCACGGGCGTCGCGTGGCTGGCGAACAAGTTCCATCAGCACGGCCAGCGGCTGGAGGCCGGAGAGATCATCCTGGCAGGATCGTTCACACGGCCGATGTGGGTCGAGCGCGGCGACGAGGTGCTGTGCGACTACCGGGAGATGGGGACCATCGAATGCCGCTTCAGCTAGCTCCGACCTTCCGCGACCAGCTGGACCGGGCCGACCGCCCGCTGATCGGCATGTGGCTGAGCACGGGCGCTCCCCTGCTCGCCGAGATCTGCGCCGGTTCCGGCGTGGATTGGCTGCTGATCGACATGGAGCACGGCCCGAACACGCTCACCACCGTGCAGCAGCAGCTGCAGGTGATCGCGGCGTACCCGGTCACCACCGTGGTGCGGGTGCCGTTCAACGATGCGGTCGTCATCAAGCAGGTGCTGGATGCCGGTGCGCAGAATCTGCTCGTGCCGATGGTGGCCTCGGCCGACGAGGCGCGCGCGGCGGTGGCCGCCGTGCGCTACCCGCCCCAGGGCATCCGCGGCGTCGGCTCCGCGCTCGCGCGCAGCGCGCGGTGGGGCCGGGTGGCCGGGTACGTGCCGAACGCCTCGCAGACGATCTCGCTGTTCGTGCAGATCGAATCGGCGGATGCCGTGGAGCAGGCCGCCCCGATCGCCGCGGTCGACGGCGTGGACGGCGTGCTCGTGGGACCCGCCGATCTGTCTGCCTCGATGGGGCTGCCAGGCCAGCAGGGGCACCCTGACGTGGTGGCGAGCGTGCACCGGGTGTTCGAGGCGGCTCATGCCGCCGGCAAGAAGGCCGGTGTGAACGCCTTCGATCCGGCCGCCGCCGACGGTTATCTCGAGGCCGGCGCGGACTTCCTCTCCGCGAGCGCCGATGTGACGATTCTCGCGCGCGGCTCCGAGGCGCTCGCATCCCGCTTCATCCCCGCATCCGCCCCCTCTTCTGACACGTACTGACGGTCTCCTTCCACGCTTCGAGGAGCGAGAACGGCTCTCCAAACGCTCGATTCACAGCCGATTGCGCTCCTCGAACGAGAATCCCCGCCTGTGGATAACCGGATGCCACCATCGGGGCCCGACAGAGTGGGGGGTATGGAGAACGAACCGCTGCCGAGCGAGCTGGGCCGGGCGTTCGCCGTTCGGACCGCGAGAGCGCACGGCGTCGGGCGCGGTCGCCTGCGCAGCGCGGACCTGCGCGCCCCGTTCCACGGCGTGCGGGTGCAAGGGGAAGCCGCAGGGATCGACGAATCGCTGGATCCCTACGAACGGCAGCGCCGCGCCAGGGTGGCGCGAGCACGTGACTACGCCCCGCGCCTGCACGGCGGCCACTTCTTCAGCCATCAGACCGCCGCGTCGATCTGGGGCGCTCCTCTCCCCCTGGAGATCGACGACTTCGGGCGCCCGGCGGCCCTGGAAGACCTCGAACTGCATGTCTGCGCGCGCGGAGCGCTACCCCTGCCCCGGGCGTCGGGAGTGACGGGTCACCGCACTCTCGACAGTCTCACCTCGGTCCGCATGCACGACGATCTGAGGGTGTCGTCCCCGGCTGCGACATGGGTGTCGCTCGGCACGCTCTCGGTGGTTCAGCTGGTCGCGCTGGGCGACTACTTCTGCCGGCAGTGGCGTCAGGGCGTCGGCCGTCTCGATGCCGGGCGGCCGCCGCTGACCACGACCGGCGAACTGCGCAATGCGATCAATGCCGGCCGCCGACGCGGAGCGGCGCGGCTGCGCACCGCGGTCGAGCTGATCCGCGAGGACTCCTGGTCACCGCGTGAATCGCAGGTCCGCTGTCTGCTGGTGCAGGCGGGTCTGCCCGAACCCGATCTCAATGTCGACGTCTTCGACGAGGCCGGCCGGTTCATCGGATGCGTCGACATGGCCTATCCCGAACAGCGGGTGATCGTGGAGTATCACGGCGTGCAGCACGGTCAGCAGTGGGCCCGGGACGTCGAACGGGCAGCCGCGCTGCGCGCCGCCGGCTGGACGATCATCGAAGTGACCTATCCGCTTCTCGACGATCCTCGCCGTCTGATCCGCCGCGTGGCCGCAGCACTGCGACGGTGACGCGTTCGAGGAGCGCAAATGGTTCCCGAAACCGTGAATCCACAGCCATTTGCGCTCCCTGAACCGGGGAGGAAGGTCAGCCGCGGGCGAGGGTGAGGAATCTGTCGACGAGCCGGTCGGCGAGGTCTGCCGGTACCGGATCGGGCGAGAGCAGAGCGGCCGCGTAGATCGGCACCAGCACGATCTCGGCCAGATCGCCGGCACTCAGTACGGCCTCGCCCCTCGCCGCCGCGCGATCCAGCATCACCTGCAGCACGCGCAGCCGACCCTGCCAGAGCTCGGCGGGGATGCGTCCGCTGCGCACGCCGACCAGCAGTGCGGACAGGAACGGCGACCGACCGGGCTCGTGCGCGTTGAGGGTGGCGATCACCTCGCGCGCCCACACGCGCAGCTCCGCCCTCAGGTCGCCGGCATCCGGCGGTGTCGGGCTCTCGTCGTTGAGCCTGTCGATGGCGAGGTCAGCCAGCAGCCCCGGCATCCCTCCCCATCGGCGATGCAGGGTGGAGCGATTCACGCCCGAGCGCTCGGCCACCTCTGCGGCCGTGATCTCGTCGAGCGGCTTCTCTGTCATCAGCGCGGCCACTGCGGCGAGCGCCGCCTCGCGGACGCGCGCGCTGCGTCCGCCCATGCGTTCGGTCACGGAGTCGATGGGCATAGCGCCACACTAACGCATCTGATGTTGCATTAACAGCATCACGGGTTCTACTCTTAACGCAACAACTGATGCCTTAAGGAGCGAACATGCAGGATTCTCCCCGCCGGTGGTGGATGCTCGGCGTCCTCATTCTCAGCCTGCTGGTCGTGCAGCTGGACACGATGATCCTCGGCGTCGCGGTGCAGCGGCTCTCCGCCCCGCGACCGTCCGGACTCGGCCTCACCCAGGGCGAGCTGCTGTGGGTGCTCAACGCGTACACGCTCGTGCTGGCCGGCAGCCTGCTGGCGGCGGGAACCATCGCCGACCGCTTCGGACGGCGACGGATGCTGCTGGTCGGTCTGGTGCTGTTCGGCGGCGGCTCGCTGCTGTGCGCCTTCGCTCCGAGCGGGGACGTGCTCACCGGCGGTCGTGTTGCGCTCGGCATCGCGGCGGCCGTGATCACCCCGACCACGCTGGCGATCATCGCGGACGTGTTCTCCGACGCCGAACGACCTCGAGCGATCGGCATCTGGTCGGGCGGGGTCGGGGCGGCCATCGCGCTGGGCCCCGTGGTCGGCGGGCTGCTGCTGGATCACTTCTGGTGGGGCTCGATCTTCCTGATCAACGTTCCCATCGTGTCCGTGGCCATCGCGGTGATCCCCGCCCTCACCCCGGAGTCGCGGGCTGCGAATCCGAAGCGCATCGACGTCATCGGAATCCTGCTGTCGATGCTGGGCATGGTGCTGGTGATCGACGGGCTGATCGCCGGTGGCGACTCCGGCGACTGGATGGCGCCTCAGGTGTGGGCGCCCCTGCTGGGCGGGATGCTGGTGCTCGTGCTGTTCGTCGGCTGGGAGAGGCGTGCGCCTTCGCCGCTGCTGGAGCTCGCGTGGTTCCGGCGCCGGGAGTTCTCGGCATCGATCGCCGTGATGACCGTCGCGTTCTTCACCATGCTGGGCTCCATGTTCCTGCTCTCGCTGTACCTTCTCGTGCTGCGCCGCTTGGACGTGCTCGCCGTCGGCCTGCTGCTGCTGCCGCTCGCCGCCGCGCAGCTGGTGCTCTCGGGTCGGACCCCGGCCTGGTCGAAGCGCCTCGGGCACAGCACGACGGCAGCACTGGGCATGCTCATCCTGGCTGCTTCCTTCGCGGCCCTCTCCTTCGCCGACACCTCGACGCCGCTGTGGTGGATCGAGATCCCGCTGGCACTGATCGGCGCGGGCATCGCGTTCGTGATGCCCGCCGCATCCGCCTCGGTGATGGGTGCCGTGCCGCGAGAGCAAGCCGGCTCGGCGTCCGCCACCAGCAACGCGTTCCGGCAGCTGGGCGGAGCGCTCGGCTTGGCGGTGCTCGGCGCCGCCCTCAGCGCGGCGTACCGCGAGCAGATGGCGCCGCACCTCGGCGCCCTGCCCGAGGGCGTGCGCGATGCCGCCGCGGGCTCACTGCAGGTCACGCAGGCCGTGCTCGAAGAATCGGATCCGCACGTCGCGGCGAGCGTCCTCCCGTTCGCCGAGCAGTCCTTCGTGAGCGGACTCCATTCGGCCGCGCTCGTCGCGGCCGGCGTCGCGCTGTTCGGTGCACTCGTCGCTCTGATCGCTCTGCCGCGCCGGCGCGGGCGTGCACCTCTGCGCTCGGAACCCGCCCGGGCCGCCGGGGACCGCCGGAACATGATTTGATGAGCGGATGCATTGCACTCGGAATCGAGGATGACACCCCACGGCGCACCCGCACGCTCCGCGTTCGGCGACCGCAACTTCCGCTGGTTCTTCCTGGCACGGGCCATCACCCTGGTCACGGGATCGATGTCGTCGATCGCGCTGGCCTTCGCCGTGCTGCAGATCGACAACCATCCGGTCAGCCTCTCGCTGGTGCTCACGGCCTTCACCGTGGCGAACATCGTGTTCGTGCTGTTCGGCGGCGTGGTCGCCGATCGGCTCCCTCGCGCGCTGGTGATCCAGGCGTGCTACGTGCTGGACATCGTCTCGATCGGAACCATCGCCTATCTGTTGTTCACCGCGACCGCCACGATCCCGGTCGTCGTGGGCCTGGCTGCCGTCAACGGCGCGTCGACCGCGTTCGTGCTGCCCGCCATGCAGGGCATCATCCCGCAGCTGACGACCCCCGCTCATCTGCAGCAGGCCAACGCGATGCTGTCCTTCGTGCGATCGGCGGTCACGATCGGCGGGCCTGTGATCGCCGGCATCCTGGTGACGACCGTCGGCCCCGCCTGGGCGATGGTGGTGCAGGTCGCCGGGTGGGTCGCCGCCATCCCCATCCTCGCCATGGTGAAGCTGCCCCCGCCTGCGGGCGACGGCCGCTTCTCGCTGTTCGCCGACCTGCGCATCGGATGGACGGAGTTCTGGGGCCGGTCGTGGCTGGTCGCAGTGGTGCTCGCGTTCATGATCATGAACGCGATCCACGTGGGTGCATGGGGTGTGGTGGGCCCGTACATCGCCAAGAACGACGAGCGTCTCGGCATCGCCGGCTGGGGCTGGGTGGTCAGCGCGGAGGGCGCGGGCGTGCTGCTGATGACCCTGTTGCTGATGTGGTTCCCCCTGAAGCGGCCGCTGCGGATGGGGATGATCGGGATCAGCCTGTTCGCCCTGCCGCTGACGATGCTCGGCATGCACCCGGTCGTGGTGCTCGTCGCCATCGCGGCGTTCCTGGCCGGGGCGGGTGCGGAGGTGTTCAGCACCGGGTGGAACGTGGCGATGATGGAGAACGTCCCCACCGACAAGCTCAGCCGCGTCTCCAGCTACGACATGCTGGGGAGCTTCGTCGTGATGCCGATCGGCACGCTCGTGTACGGCTGGCTGATCACGCGCGCCGATCCGGCGGTGGTGCTCGTCACCTCCGGCATCCTGTACGCGCTCATCGCGATCGGCACCGCCGCGGTCCCCAGCGTCTGGCGCATGGGACGCGCTGAGGGCTCCACGGCCGCCCGCGCCGAGAGCACGCCATAGCGACCTCACAACCCGTGCTTTGGCAGTGCACAGCATCCGGGGCCAGACTGGGTCCATGACCTTCGAGACGCTGCGGGCACTCGCCGACCGGGCCGCGCTGTTCACCGCACTCCGCCAGGACCAGCTGCGCTCCGCGACCGAGGCGCTCGGCGAGCACCGCTGGGACGTGGACCTGGCTGCGGGCGGGTTCACGTTCACCTCCACCGAGCACGCCGACCGCACTCTCGCCGCGACGCCGCACCTGCTCGCCTCCATCGCCCCCGGACCCCGCTCTCTGATCTGGTCGTGGGCCCTCCCCCAGGGCGACCGCTCCGGCATCACCGAGAAGCTGAGGGCGTATGGCGCCGAGCACGGCATCGCCGAGCTCACCGAGGGCGAGGTCGCCTTCCCGGAGGACACCGGCGACGACATCGGGCAGTGGGTCGATGATCTCGCGCACGCGGTGGCCGGCGCCGCGGTGGAGATCACCGGACGCTCGCCGTACTACTCCGCCCCCGCCGGCGGCGCACGGGCCGTGCTGCTGCTGGATGCCCCGATCGAACCGCTCACCGTCGCGGCGGCGGTGACCGCGCTCCCCCGCATCCTGACCGGACTCGACCTCGCCGATCCGCGGGCGTCGGTGTGGGATCTCGGACGGCTGGCCGGCTGGCAGCTGCAGTGGGGCGACGAGTCGTTCTCGACGGCGACGCTGTCGGATGCCACGGGCTCGGCGCGCTTCCGCTTCGACGAGTACGCACGGATCACCGGCATCGACGGGTCGCTGGCCGGCGCCTGAGAGGCTCCGCACGCACTCTCGCGCTCAGTCCGCTGATCCCCGATACCCCGGGGCTCGGGGTCAACCCAGGCTGCGCACTTCGTCTCGTTGCGCTCGCTCAGCCGCCTCGACGACGTTGGTCATCAGCAGCGCCACGGTCATCGGACCCACGCCCCCGGGGTTCGGGGAGAGGAAGCCCGCGACGCCCGCGACATCCGGATGCACGTCGCCGTGCACCTTCGACTTGCCGGTCTCGGCATTCGTCTCCCGCGTCACGCCCACGTCCAGCACGGCAGCGCCGGGCTTCACATCGGATGCCTTGATCAGGTGCTTCACGCCGGCGCCGGCCACGATCACGTCGGCCTCGCGCAGGTACGGCGTCATGTCGGGCGTGCCGGTGTGCACCTGCGTGACGGTGGCGTTGATCTCCCGACGGGTGAGCAGCAGCCCGATCGGGCGGCCGATCGTGACTCCGCGACCGACGACGACGACGTGCTTGCCTGCCAGGTCGTAGTCGTTGCGCACCAGCAGTTCGATCACCCCTCGCGGAGTGCACGGCAGGGGCGTGTGGATCGGCCCGTTCACGTTCAGCACCAGGCGACCGAGGTTGGTCGGATGCAGCCCGTCGGCGTCCTTGGCGGGGTCGATCCGCTCCAGGACGGCGTCGGTGTCGAGGTGCTTCGGCAGCGGCAGCTGCACGATGTAGCCGTGGCAGGACGGATCGGCGTTGAGCTCGTCGATCACGGCCTCGACCTCTGCCTGCGTGGCGTCAGCCGGCAGCTCGCGCTGGATCGAGTTCATCCCGATCGACTCGGACTGACGGTGCTTCATGCCGACGTACAGCTGCGAGCCCGGGTCGGCGCCCACGAGCACCGTGGCGATGCCGGGCACGACACCGCGCTCGCGCAGCGCCGCGACGCGCTCGGCCAGCTCGTTCTTGATCTCGGCCGCAGCGGCCCTGCCGTCGAGGATCCTCGCGGTCACTGCTGCAGGCCCGGGTACAGCGGGAAGGCCTCGGCCAGGGCATCCACGCGGGCGCGCAGCGCCTCGATGTCCGCGCCGGGCTGCAGGGCGAGGGCGATCACGTCGGCGACCTCGGTGAACTCCGCGTCGCCGAAGCCGCGGGTCGCGAGCGCGGGCGTGCCGATGCGCAGCCCCGAGGTGACCATCGGCGGGCGCGGGTCGTTCGGCACGGCGTTGCGGTTCACGGTGATGTGGATCTCGTGCAGCAGGTCCTCGGCCTGCTTGCCGTCGATCTCCGCGTCACGCAGGTCGACCAGCACCAGGTGCACGTCGGTTCCACCGGAGCGCACCGCGATGCCGGCATCCTTCACATCCGGCTGCGAGAGGCGCTCGGCGATGATCTTCGCACCCGACAGCACCCGCTGCTGGCGCTCGGTGAACTCGGGCGTCGCCGCGAGCTTGAACGCGGTGGCCTTCGCCGCGATCACGTGCATGAGCGGGCCGCCCTGCTGGCCCGGGAACACGGCCGAGTTGAGCTTCTTGGCGATGTCGGCGTCGTTGGTGAGGATGAAGCCCGAACGGGGACCGCCGATGGTCTTGTGCACGGTCGACGAGACGACGTGCGCGTGCGGCACCGGGTTCGGGTGCAGCCCGGCGGCCACCAGGCCGGCGAAGTGCGCCATGTCCACCCACAGCAGTGCGCCGACCTCGTCGGCGATGGCGCGGAAGGCGGCGAAGTCGAGGGTGCGCGGGTAGGCGGACCAGCCGGCGATGATCACCTTCGGCTTGTGCTCGAGGGCGAGGGCGCGCACCTCGTCCATGTCGATCGTCGAGGTCTCGGGGTCGACGCCGTACGCGACGATGTTGTACAGCCGGCCTGAGAAGTTGATCTTCATGCCGTGCGTGAGGTGCCCGCCCTGGTCGAGCGAGAGGCCCAGCAGCGTGTCGCCGGGGCGGGCGATCGCGTGCAGCACGGCGGCGTTCGCGGATGCGCCGGAGTGCGGCTGCACGTTGGCGAACTCCGAGCCGAACAGCGCCTTGGCCCGCTCGATGGCCAGCGACTCGGCGACGTCGACCTCTTCGCAGCCGCCGTAGTAGCGGCGCCCCGGGTAGCCCTCGGCGTACTTGTTCGTGAGCACCGAGCCCTGCGACTGCAGCACCGAGACGGGCACGAAGTTCTCGGAGGCGATCATCTCGAGGTACGTGCGCTGGCGGTTCAGCTCGCGCTCGAGCACCTCGGCGATCTGGGGGTCGACCTCGGCGAGCGGGGCGTCGAAGTAGCGGTCGGTCATGGCGGTCTCCTGTTCACACGGGGAAAGAGGTGTTCCACATCGGCCCAGGCGCGCGGTCGAATCCATGTGAGGCCGCTCCCCGGTGGTGACCCACCCAGACGCCAGTCGCGACGGGAAAAGCTTAGCGGATGCGGATGATGCGGATCCACGCGCCACGGCGCGTGACCCCGGGCACGGTAGGTTTTGTTCATGGTCCTTCCTGATTCGCTGCCGCTCGTTCCCGCACCGGTCTCCGCACTGCCGGGCGAGGGCCTGCTCCCGCTCGCGTCCGATGTCGCCGTGACGGGTGATCCCGCGGCCGCGGCCCTGCTCATCGACCTGGTGGCCGCGCGCACCGGCATCCGTCTCCCCGCCTCCGGCGACGAGCACGGAGGCGTGGTGCTCGGCATCGACCCGAGGACCGGTCCGGCCGAGGGGTACCGTCTCGCCGTCGCCGACGCGATCGAGGTCGTCGGGTCGGATGCCGCGGGGCTCGCCCACGGCATCCGCACGCTGCTGCAGCTGCTGACCACCGACGATGCGGGGCGCTGGGCCTGGCGGCGTGCCACGGTCGCCGACGCTCCGCGCTTCGCCTACCGCGGCGTGATGCTCGACGTCGCCAGGCGCTTCTTCCCCGTCGACGAGGTCAAGCTCGTGATCGACCGGGCCGCCGCCCTGAAGTTCAACCACCTGCATCTGCACCTCAGCGACGATCAGGGCTGGCGCATCCACATCGACGCCTGGCCGCTGCTCTCGCAGCGCGCATCGACGGCGAGCGCCATGAGCCCCGCCCGCAGCGGATCGACCCAGGGCGGCTGCTACAGCAAGGACGACTACCGGGAGATCGTCGCGCACGCCGCGTCGCGCCACGTCACGATCGTGCCGGAGATCGACATGCCCGGGCACACGCATGCGATCGGCGTGGCGTACCCGGAACTGGTCGAGGCGCCCGTGATGAACGACGCGCTGCTCGCCGACGCCGAGCGCCTGGGGCAGGCGCTCCCCCGGGCCGGCGAGCCGTACACCGGATGGGGCGTCGGCCACTCCAGTCTGCGCATCCATCAGACGCGCACCTACGAGTTCGTGCGCGACGTGCTGACCGAACTGGCCGAGCTGACCCCCGGACCGTACCTGCACATCGGCGGCGACGAGTCGCTGGGCACCTCCGCCGAGGACTTCTCGACCTTCATCCAGCGCGCGACGGCGATCGTGACCGACCTGGGCAAGACGCCGATCGCCTGGCACGAGGCCGGCGCCGCCGAGGTCGCACCCGGCACGGTCGGCCAGTACTGGGGCGCGCTGGAGCCCACCGTCACGCACGCCGCCCACGCCGCGCAGTTCGTGCGGCGCGGCGGGTCGCTGATCCTCTCGCCCTCGGACGCCGCGTACCTCGACATGAAGTACGACTCCGGCTTCCCGCTCGGACTCGACTGGGCTGGCACCGTGGGGCTGCGCCGCGCCTACGAGTGGGAGCCGGCAGAACTGCTCGAGGTCGCCCCGGACGCGATCGCCGGCGTCGAGGCCGCGCTGTGGACCGAGAGCGTCGGCAGCCTGGCCGATGCGGAGCAGCTGATGTACCCGCGGATCGCCGCCGCCGCCGAGATCGCGTGGTCCACGCGCGACACCCGCAGCTGGGACGGTTTCCGCGAGAGACTAGGGGCACTGGCGCCGGCCTGGCGAGCCGACGGCATCCGCTTCCACCCCGTCGCCGAGATCGATTGGACCGACCGATGATGCCCTGCACCGACTTCCGCGGATCCCGGGTGATCCACTCCGTGCGCATCGTCGACGGCGACGGATCGGTTACCGAGGACGGCTGGGTGCGCTTCGAGGACGGCCTGGTCGCCGCACGGGGCAGCGGTGCGGACTGGACGGATGCCGACGACGTGATCGACGCGGTCGCCGTCGCCGGCACGGATGCCGTGCTCACACCCGGCTTCATCGACATCCACGGTCACGGCGGCGCGGGCGCCGCGTACGACGACGGGGCCGACGCCATCCGCACCGGCCGCGACATGCACCGCTCGCACGGCACGACCCGCGCCGTGATCTCGCTGGTCACCGCGCCTGTCGACGACCTGGCCGGCGAGGTGGCGCTGGTCGCCGATCTGATGCAGACGGATGCCGGGATCCTCGGCAGCCACCTGGAAGGACCGTTCCTCGACCCCGGACACCATGGCGCCCACGAGCCGTCGCTGCTGCGGCATCCGGAGCACGCCGACGTCGCCCGTCTGCTGGAGGCGGGCCGGGGGACGGTGCGTCAGGTGACCGTGGCTCCCGAACTGCCCGGCGGCCTGGAGGC
Source organism: Microbacterium sp. ARD32 (assembly GCF_031844385.1). Taxonomy (NCBI): domain Bacteria; kingdom Bacillati; phylum Actinomycetota; class Actinomycetes; order Micrococcales; family Microbacteriaceae; genus Microbacterium; species Microbacterium sp. ARD32. The sequence continues at coordinate 558,836 of NZ_JAUZVD010000001.1, read as the reverse complement.
GGTGCGCCAGATCGTGGCATCCGGCGCCACCGTCGCCGTCGGCCACACCGACGCCGATGCGGACACCGCCCGTCGGGCGTTCGAGGCCGGCGCCACGATCCTCACCCACGCGTTCAACGCCATGAACGGCATCCATCACCGCGCTCCGGGCCCGGTGCTGGTGGCGGCCGCCGATCACCGGGTCGTCCTGGAGGGCATCGCCGACAACTTCCACCTGCATCCGGCCGTGATCAAGCTGCTCTTCGACGCCGCTCCCGGCCGGGTGGCCCTGATCACCGACGCGATGGCCGCGGCGGGCAGCGCGGACGGGCACTACGACCTGGGCGCCGTGAAGGTGACGGTCAAGGACGGCATGGCCCGTGCCGACGACACCGGCTCGATCGCGGGTTCCACGCTGACGCAGGATGTCGCGCTCCGCCGGGCGGTCGAGGCGGGCGTGCCGATCGGCGAGGCCGTGCGGGCGCTGACCGCGACCCCCGCCGCCGCCGTCGGCTTCGGCGAGACGCTGGGGCTGCTGCAGTCCGGTCGGGTGGCGGATGCCGTGCTGCTGAGCGCCGCGCTCGGCGTGCACGGCGTGTGGGTGGGCACCGCGCCGACGCGCTGAGGCTGCCTGCGATGTGCCGAGATGAGCGACGACGAGGAGATCGGGGCCGCCGCACTGTCCCCCGCGTCGGCGGCCCCATCCTCGAGCTGACCGTCCCGGGGCTCCTCCCCCGAGGTCCCGGACGGTCGTTTCCAGCGATTCCCCAAGCACCGGACCCGACACGCCGCCCCCCGGTGGCGTGTCGGGCACGCTCTACGAGAAGAGACGTGCGGCGGCCGGATTCATTACGCGGGTTCCGCAGAAATCTTTCGGGATGGTCGTGGATGCTGTGGGCCGGTTCGCGTCAGGGCTGGTCAGCGGATCGATTTCGGGTGAGAATGGATAAGACGCGTGATGATTCCTCTCTTCATGCGTCTCTTCCTGTGAGGGATGCCCCGTTCGCCGTGAGAGCATCCCTGCAGACCGGATGAAGGACGAAGTGGACGAGCAGGACACCGGAACGCCAGCCGTGGCTGACGCCGACCTCGTGCTGCGCACCCGATCGGGTGACGCGGACGCGTTCGGTGAACTCTGGCGACGCCATTACCGCTCGGGCATGACGGTCGCCCGCTCGATCACCTCCTCCATCGACGCCGACGACCTGGTGCAGGAGTCGTACGCCCGCATCTACCAGGCGATCCTCAAGGGCGGCGGCCCGAACGGCTCGTTCCGCGCCTATCTGTTCACCAGCATCCGCAACACCGCGGCCGCGTGGGGACGCGCACGACGCGAGACCACGCTCGATGAGCTCGAGACCGTCGCCGATCCCGCCAGCAGCGAGGCCGCAGCCGATGAGCAGCTGGATCGCAGCCTCACCGCGCAGGCGTTCCGCTCCCTGCCCTCCCGCTGGCAGGAGGTGCTCTGGTACTCCGAGATCGAGCAGCTCAAGCCGGCGGCGATCGGCACGCTGCTCGGCATGAGCGCCGGGGCCGTGTCCCAGCTCACCTTCCGCGCACGCGAGGGGCTGCGCGAGGCATGGATCCAAGCGCATCTGCGCAGCGTCGGCGAGGGATCCGAGTGCCAGTGGACCATCGAGCATCTGGGAGCGTATGCGCGCGGCAACCTCGGCGTCCGCGCGCAGCAGCGCGCCGACCGGCACCTGCAGGAGTGCGCACGGTGCATGATCGTCGCCGCTGAGGCGAAGGACGTCTCCAGTCGCCTGGCGCTGGTGCTCCTGCCGCTCGTGCTCGGCGTGACCGGCGCCTCGGGCTATCTCGCGGCGCTGCAGGGCGGCGGTGCGCCGATCGTCGCGCTGGCCGCGATGCCCTCCAGCGTCGTGCACGGCGCCGTGACCGTGGGCCCGGCTGCGAGCGGCGGTGCGGTGCACGCAGCAGGCGGTTCGCACGCGGCCGGCACCGGAGGCGGCGCGAGTGGCGCGGCCGGCGGTGCGGGCGCCGGCGTGGCAGGCTCCGGCGTCGGAGGCGCCGGTCTCTCCGGCATCGGCGCGCTGGTCGGCGCGGGTTCTGCGGCTCTGGTCGTCGCCGGCGTCGTGGCCGCGGTGGCGGTGATGCCGTCGGTGTTCGGCGGATCGCCCGTCACCTCGCTGCCGAGCGCGGCCGAGGCCGAGCCGTCGTCCATCTCCTCGGCGGAGGTCACGCCGGATTCCACGATGTCCGCGGACGATCCGATGGTCATCGACGTCGGCGACCCGGCGCCTCCGACGCCCAAGAGCAGCCCGGACGTCGACGAGCCGGTCGATGCGACCGAACCTCCGCAGAACGCCGAGGTCGTGCTCCCGCCGGAGCCCGAGTTCGAGCCATCACCGGCACCGGAGCCGCCCGCCGAGCCTTCGCCCGAGCCCGAGGACCAGACCGATGAGGGGTCCCCCGCTCCCGATCCGGGTACGAGCGACCCGGACACGGGAACGACCGACCCGGGAACGACCGACCCGGGGACGACCGACCCGGCACCGGATCCGGACGAGGGAATCACCGACCCCGATCCGGGCACGACCGACCCTGACACGGGAATGACCGACCCGGCGCCCGATCCCGACGAGGGAACGACCGACCCCGACGAGGGAACCACGGACCCGGATGAGGGGACCACGGACCCGGACGAGGGAACCACGGACCCGGATGAGGGAACCACGGACCCGGACGAGGGAACCACGGACCCCGACGACGACGCCACAGAGCCCGGCGACGACGCCACGGAGCCCGACGACGGCACGACCGATCCCGTGGAGTCCCGCCCGCTCACGTGGGGCTCGGTCTCGACCTGGTTCGAGGGATCCACGACGCATTACAGCCTTCCGATCCAGGGCACCCCGGGTGCGACAGTTCAGGCGTGGATGGATGGCGAGGCCGGTGGCGATGACGAGATCGTGCTGGACGACCAGGGCAAGGGCGTGGTCGACCTGCGGCCGTCCTTGGAGCAGGCGTTCGTCACCTCCCTTGGACTCCGGTACGTGATCGACGGGGTTCCCGGCGAGTGGACAGAGCTGCAAGTTGTGCTGCTCGGCATCGGGACGACACCACCCGCTGAGGAAGGCTCGGCCACGCCCGGGGACGAGACGCCGGCCCCCGATGCCGACACCGATCCTGATGCCGATGAGCCGGAGCAGACCACGCCGGGCGACGCCGCAGACGCTCCCGCAGACGAGCCATCGACCACCGATGACCCGGCCCCGACGGACGACAGCAGCACGGACTCGGCCGGCACGGACTCGGCCGGCACGGAGGCGGCCGGCACTGCGTCGGCCGGCACCGATCCGGCCGATACCGGCTCGACGGATGCCGATGCGGCCGACACCGCTCCCGCAGACGCAGGCGACGCCTCTGCATCCGAAGGGCTCTCGGCCTCGGGCGAGGACGACGACCAGGCCACCCCGGCGGATGGCGACGCGACCGCCGAATAGACTTGAGGCATGTCGCAGGATCCCGTCGTCACCCCCGGCGTGAACCGCCGCCCTCTCACCGCGCTGGACATCATCCGCGTGCTCGTGCTGCTGGCCGCGCTGGTCACTTTCGCGCTGTGGGGGCTCGCCGCGTGGCCGATGCCCTGGAGCATCGTGATGGGCATCGGCGCCCCGGTCGTCGCACTCGTGGTGTGGGCGCTGTTCCTCTCTCCGCGCGCCGTGCTGCACCTGCATCCGTTCCTGCGGGCGCTGGTCGAGCTGCTGATCTACGCGGCCGTCACGCTGGCGTGGTGGTCGCTCGGCCACGCGTGGGTCGGCCTGGCCTTCGCCGCGGTGGCCGTCACCGCCGGCGTGATCGCCGGACGCCGCACCGTCGTATGAGCGCCCTCGAGCGCCTGCGCGACGAGCTCGGCGACATCGTCGACACCACCGCCGCGACGCTCGAAGCCGCCCGCGCCGATCGCAGCGGCCAGCGCTCTGCGGGCCGGCCGCTGGCGGTGGTGCACGCACGCACCGCCGACGACGTGCAGCGCACCCTGCGCATCGCCTCGGCGACCGGCACGAGCGTCGTCGTGCGCGGCGCTGGCACCGGACTCGCCGGAGCCGCGAACGCCGGCCCGGGTCAGATCGTGCTGTCCACCGCGCACATGGACCGCCTGCTCGAGGTGCGCGCCGACGACCTGCTGGCCGTCGTCGAACCCGGCATCCTGAACGCGCGGCTGAACACCCTGCTGGCCGAGCACGGCGTGTGGTGGGCGCCCGACCCGGCCAGCCGCGACATCTCGACCGTCGGCGGGAACATCGCCACCGGCGCCGGCGGGCTGCTGTGCGCGAAGTACGGCGTGGTGCGCGATGCCGTTCTCGGCCTCGATCTGGTGCTGGCCGATGGACGGATGCTGCACCTCGGACACCGCACGGTCAAGGGCGTCACGGGGCTCGACCTCACCTCGCTCGCGATCGGCTCCGAGGGTCGACTGGGCGTCATCGTCGGAGCGACGCTCAAGCTGCGCCGGCTCGTGGAGGGCGCCGGCTGCACGATCGCCGCGTCGTTCGCATCGGTGCGCGAGGCCGCTGTCGCATCGGCGGCCGTCACCGCCGCCGGCGTGCAGCCGGCGATCATGGAGCTGATGGACGCCGGTTCCCTGGCGGCCGTGCACGACCTGCTCGACCTGCCGGCGCCGGCCGCGGGCACCGCGCAGCTGACCATCCAGACCGACGGGCCGGCGGCTCGCGATGAGGCTGAGCGCATCGCCACCGTGCTCACCGCGTCCGGCGGCACCGTGCGGATGACGCAGGACCCCGCCGAGGGCGAGCGGCTGCTCGCGATCCGCCGGTCGATGCATCCGGCGATGGCGGCACTGGGCACCACGCTGATCGAGGATGTGGCCGTGCCGCGCAGCGCGATGCCCGCGATGTTCGACGAGATCGCCCGCATCGAACGCGAGTACGGCATCCGCATCCCCACCGTCGCGCACGCCGGCGACGGCAACCTGCATCCGAACTTCATCTTCGACGGCGAGCAGGTTCCCGACGCGATCTGGGATGCCGCCGGTGCCCTGTTCCGCGCGGCCATCCGGCTCGGCGGCACCCTCACCGGTGAGCACGGCATCGGCACGCTCAAGAGCCGCTGGCTGGCCGAGGAGCTCGGCGACGACCAGTGGCAGCTGCAGCGCGACATCGTGCGCGTGTTCGACCCGCAGGGGATCCTGAACCCCGGGAAGGTGTTCGCCGATGCCTGACATCCGCGTCAGCGCCGCCGTGATCGTCGACCGATCGGGCCGTGTGCTCGTGGTCCGCAAGCAGGGCACCACGCGCTTCATGCAGCCCGGCGGCAAGCCGGAGCCCGGCGAGACCGCCGCGCAGACGCTGATCCGCGAGCTCGACGAGGAGCTGTCGCTGCGTGTCGACGAGTCCGCGCTGGAGCCGCTGGGCACCTTCGTCTCGGCGGCCGCGAACGAACCGGGGCATCGCGTGATCGCGGACGCGTTCGCGCTGCGAGCGGAGCCGGAGGATGTCGTCGTGCAGGCGGAGCTGGCCGAGCTGCGCTGGCTCGAGCGGGGCGACCGCACGAGCGTGCCGCTCGCCCCGCTCAGCGAGGAGCACCTGCTGGCGTTCGCCTGGCGCTGACCCGCCCTGCCGCGATCAGAGTCCCTGCCAGGCCGGCTTGTTCGCGTAGGCGTACCGGTAGTAGTCCGCGAGCTTCAGCTTCGAGGCCGCGGCCTCGTCGACGACCACCGTCACGTGCGGGTGAAGCTGAACAGCCGACGCGGGCACCATCGCACTGACCGGCCCCTCCAGCGCGGCCGCCACGGCGGCGGCCTTGCCCTCGCCGAATGCCAGCAGCACCAGATGGCGCGCCCGCAGGATCGTGCCCAGGCCTTGGGTGATGCAGTGCTGCGGAACGTCGTGGATCGACTCGAAGAACCGGGCGTTGTCCTGGCGGGTCCGCTCGGTGAGGGTCTTGATCCGGGTGGTGGATGCGAACGACGAGCCCGGCTCGTTGAAGCCGATGTGCCCGTCGGTGCCGATGCCCAGGATCTGCAGGTCCACGCCGCCGGCGGCGGCGATGGCGGCGTCGTAGTCGTCGCCGGCGTGCTGCACCGTCTCCACCGCGCCGTCGGGCACCCGGATCAGCTCGGGGTCCAGCCCGAGCGGCTCGATCACCTCGCGCGTGATCACCGACCGGTAGCTCTCGGGGTGGGCGGGGTCGATGCCGACGTACTCGTCGAGTGCGAAACCGCGCACGTGCGATACGTCATGTCCGCGGAGCCGCTCGCGCAGCGCCCGGTACACCGGCAGCGGCGTGGAGCCGGTCGCGAGTCCGAGCACCGGCTCGGCCACCGCGTCGATGAGGCGCACGATCTCATCCGCGACCAGCGCACCGGCGGCGTCCTTGTCGGCGGTGATGACGACTTCAGCCATGGGTGATCTCCTCGTGTCGGGCGACGGTCTCTGCGGGTGCAGAGCCCAGCAGGGCGGCCCCGATGGCCGCCACCGGCGAATCAGCCGGAAGCATCTCGATCCTCTCATCGAGCCGCAGCGATCGAAGGAACGCGGACGACGCCGCCTCCTCCTGCTGCCGGGCGCGGATGCCGGGGACGATGCGGTCGGCGAGCGCGCTGAGCCCGCCGCCGATCACCACCGTCTCGACGTCGGCGGCCAGCACCAGTGCGCGCACCGCGGCTGCGACGCCGCGGAACAGGTCCTCGCGCAGAGCGGATGCCGCGGCGTCGCCGGCGTCCGCGGCATCCAGCATGTCCGTGACAGGGAACTCGGCGTCCGCGCCCCACGCGCGGGCGAGCGCCCCGCCGCCGCAGAGCGTCTCGATGCAGCCCCGCTGACCGCAGCCGCAGACGCGGCCGGCGGGATCCACCACCAGGTGACCGATCTCGCCGGCCGTGCCGCGCGCGCCGCGCCAGATGCGCCCCTCGACGATGAGTCCGGCAGCCACGCCCGTGCCGAGGTTCAGATAGGCCAGCGGCTCGCGGCTCTCCCGCAGCGAGGCGGCGCCGAGCGCTGCGGCCTTGACGTCGTTCTCGACGAAGCACGGCGCCCCGGTCGCCAGCGCCACGCGATCGGCGACGTCCAGGGACTGCACTCCCAGGTTCACGGCGTGCAGCACCCGCCCGCTCTCGGCGTCGACCAGACCGGGGATGCCGATGCCGATCGACTCCACCGCGGTCAGCGGCGGCAGTTCCGCACGCAGTGCCATGACCGCTTCGAGCACGCCGGCGATGACGCCATCCGCTCCCCACTCGGTGCCGATGCGCACCGTCGCGCGGGTCGCACCGTACTCGTCCAGGGCGATGCCCGCGGTCTTGGTGCCGCCGACGTCGAGACCGATCCGCACACCGGCGGCCGTCACGACACGCCCAGCTGCGCGGAGAGCACGCTGACGGCGGCGCCGCGTTCGACGATGTCGCTCTGCCGGCTCAGCCGGATCGCCACATCGGCGAAGACACCCTCCAGCGTGCGCTCGTGCAGGGCTCGCGTCGCGGCCTCCAGGAACACTCCGCCGAACAGCTCCCCGGGTCCGGCGATCACCACCTCCGCCAGATCGAGTGCGGCCACGATGAGCGCCACGGCCACGCCCAGGCGCGTACCGGCATCAGTCAGGATCTCGTCGCGTCTCTCCGGGGACGCGGCCGTCGCGGCTGTGAGCCGGGGGACGTTGACCCATGCCTCCAGGCATCCGATCCGTCCGCAGGCGCAGCGCGGTCCCCCGTCGGTGCCGATGACGACGTGGCCGATCTCGCCTGCCGCGAAGCGCGCCCCGATCAGCGCACGCCCCCCGGTGATCACACCCGCGCCCACGCCCTTGCCGATGCGGATGAGCATGACATCGGCCTGCGCGTCGCCCAGGGTGTACTCGGCCAGGAGCGCCGCGTTGGCGTCGTTGCCGACCAGAACGGGAAGCCCGAGGTCGGCGCCCATCCGATGCTCGAGCGGGAAGTCGTGCCAGGAGAGGTTGGGAGCGCTGAGGATGACGCCATCCGAGCGCACGACGCCGGGGCTGCCGACCCCCACTCCGAGCAGGGGACGGGTCGCGGCCGCCACGAGTTCGCGGGCGAGCTGCAGCGCAGCGCGGTAGGCCTCTTCGGCACCGAGTTCGGCCGCGACCGGCAGCGACCGCTGCACGAGGCGCGTGCCGTCCAGGTCGAGCACGGCGCCGGCGAAGACCTCTGTTCCGGAGAGGTCGATCCCGATGATCTGGTGACCCTCGCGATCGATGTCGACCATGATCGGCGGTTTGCCGGGGCCCGCCGACTCACGGATGCCGAGTTCGCGGATGATGCCGTCGGCGATCGATTCGGCCACCAGATCGGAGATGGTCACCCGCGTCAGTCCGGTCTCGCGGGCGAGATCCGCCCGGCTCATCGCACCGCCGTGGTACAGCGTCTGCAGCACCAGAGCGCGGTTGTGCGCGCGCGCCTGCTCCGGCAGCACCTTCGCGGCGGGGCGCAGCCGCTGCCCGGGACCGCGCGCGGCGATCTCACCGAGGGGCGACTGCGCGCCGTGTGACGAAACCATATTTGTTAGTACACCTTACGAACCGCCTGGAGCGCAAGGTCTGCGCGGGGAATGGGTGTGGGTTATCGAAATGTTACCGCGACGGGCCATCATCCCGGCTCCGGCCGGTCCGCCGTGTGAGGACGTCGCGTACCATGAGAACGTCAGTCACGTCGTGCAAACGGGGGGTGAGTTCGTGACCGATCTGATCTCCGAGCCGGACACCGGTGCGATCATGCGAACCGCGTCCGATGAGCTGCCCCCGAGCGAGGGCGACCGGCCGCTGGCCTGGGCTCCCGCCGAACCCGCACCCACGAAGCGGCGTCTCGGCCTGTGGATCGGCCTGGGCGCAGCCGCTCTCGTGCTCGCGGCTGCGGGGGCGTCGATGATCCTGATCGCTCCCGGCACCACGATCGCCGGCGTGCCGGTGGGCGGGATGACGCCGGGCATGGCCGCGGATGCTGTCAGCAGCCGACTCGCCTCCACCCAGATCGAGCTCACCGGCCCGGGCGCCGGCACCGTCGTCAGCGGCGGCGATCTGGGCGCCGGCGTGGACGCCACGGGACTCGCCGAGCAGGCGTTCGCAGAACGCCCGATGTGGAACCTGGGCGCGTGGATGGGCGACCCGATCACGCCGGAGGTGCACCTCGACCCCCAGGCGGCGGATCGCACGCTGCGCGCCGCGGTGCCGGCCAGTTACGTCGATCCTGTCGAGGCCACCGTGTCGTTCGACAAGGCGTCGTCGTCGTACAAGACCACTCCGGCCGAGAACGGCACCGGCATCTCGGTGGCCGACCTCTCCACCGCCTTCACCGCCGCTGCCGCCAGGAGCGACGAGGCCTTCTCCTTCCCGGGCGGTCCCACCCCCGTCATCCCGGACATCACCGACGAGAAGGCAGCAGCCGCGGCGGAGAAGCTCAACGGCATGCTCGCGAAGATCGGGTTCTACGTCGGCGACGAGCGCACCGTCCCCGTGACGCCCGACGTCGCCGCCAGCTGGCTGACCATCGACACGGCCGACGGCGAGGTGCAGATCACCGCCGACCAGTCCGCCATCCAGACCATGGTCGCAACGCTGCCCGAGCTCGTCGACCGCGAGCCGGTCAACGCCTCCCACCTCGTCAACTCCAAGGGCGAGGTGCTGCGCGAGGTCACCGAGGGCCTGGACGGCAGGCGCCTGGGAGACACCACCGGCATCGCGTCGGCCTTCGCCACCGATCTGGGCGAGGGCAACGCGGTGTTCGAGCTGCCGGTCACGTCCACCCCGTTCGAGACGACCACGGTGTTCCGTCGCCTCGAGGTGGACATCAGCGAGCAGAAGACGTACCTGTTCGAGAACGAGAAGCTCGTCAAGACCTGGAAGATCTCCTCCGGGCTGCACGGCACCGACACCCCGCTCGGCCACTTCACGGTGTTCGCGCACACCGCCAAGCAGAACATGGGCTGCTTCGAGGGCGCCTCGTACTGCACCAAGGACGTGCCCTGGAACACCTGGTTCGCGCCGAACATCGCTTTCCACGGGGCGTACTGGCACAACAACTTCGGCCATCGCATGAGTCACGGCTGCGTGAACATGCCGCCGAGCGTCGCCAAGCAGGTCTACGACATGACGCCCGAGGGCCTGGAGGTCTGGGTGCATTCCTGACCCCACTGCCCCTCCTCGAGACCCCTCAGCACCGTCGAGACCCCTCCGGATTCCCGCGAATGCTGAGGGGTTTCGACGATCGGGAGGGGTTTCGGCGCGCGGGGCAGGTTTCGGCGGGCGGGTCGGGTTTCGGCGCGGGGATGCCCAGCGCCAGACGGGAACGGGCGGATGCCGTACGGCATCCGCCCGTTCCCGTCTGCGTCGAGGTCAGCTCAGCGCGTCGATGACTCCGTTGAGCGTCTCGGACGGACGCATGACGGCGTCGACCTTGTCGGCATCCGGACGGTAGTAGCCGCCGATGTCGACGGGCTGCCCCTGCACCGCGTTCAGCTCGCCGACGATCTTCTGCTCGTTCTCGGCGAGCGTCGCGGCGACCGGGGCGAAGGCGGCGGCCAGCTCGGCGTCCGCCGTCTGCTCCGCCAGCTCCTGCGCCCAGTACAGGCTGAGGTAGAAGTGGCTGCCGCGGTTGTCGATCGTGCCCAGCGAGCGCCCCGGCGAGCGGTCGTTCTCGAGGAAGGTGCCGGTGGCGGCATCCAGGGTCTCGGCGAGGACGCGAGCCTTCTCGTTGCCGGTGCGGTCAGCGAAGTGCTCGAGTGACGCCGCGAGCGCGAAGAACTCGCCCAGCGAGTCCCAGCGCAGGTAGTCCTCGGCGACGAGCTGCTGCACGTGCTTCGGCGCCGAGCCGCCGGCGCCGGTCTCGAACAGGCCGCCGCCGGCGAGCAGCGGCACGATCGAGAGCATCTTGGCCGACGTGCCGACCTCGAGGATCGGGAAGAGGTCAGTCAGGTAGTCGCGCAGCACGTTGCCGGTGACCGAGATGGTGTCCTCGCCCTTGCGCAGGCGCGCCAGGGTGTAGCGGGTCGCGTCCTCGGGAGCGAGGATCGTGATCGTCAGCCCCCTGGTGTCGAGTGTGGCCAGACCCTGATGCACCTTGGCGATGATCTGCGCGTCGTGGGAACGGTTCGCGTCGAGCCAGAAGACGGCGGGCGCACCGGTCGCACGGGCGCGGGTCACGGCCAGCTTCACCCAGTCCATCACCGGGATGTGCTTGGTCTGCGTGGCGCGCCAGATGTCGCCGGCGGCGACCTCGTGCGAGATCAGCACAGTGCCGTCGCCGTCGAGGATCTGCACCACGCCGGCGGAGGCGATCTCGAAGGTCTTGTCGTGGCTGCCGTACTCCTCCGCCGCCTGCGCCATCAGGCCGACGTTGGGCACGGTGCCGATCGTGGCGGGGTCCAGCGGACCGTTCGCGATCACGTCGTCGATCACGGCCTGATACACGCCGGCGTACGAGGAGTCGGGGATGACCGCGATGGTGTCCGCCTCGCCGCCGTCGCGGCCCCACAGCTTGCCGCCGTTGCGGACCAGCGCGGGCATCGAGGCGTCGACGATCACGTCGCTGGGCACGTGCAGGTTGGTGATGCCCTTGTCGGAGTTGACGTACGACAGGCGCGGACCCTCATCGATCGCGCGGTCGAACGCGGCGGCGATCTCGTCGCCCCCGGCGATGCCGGCGAGCCCCGAGAGGATCGAGCCGAGCCCGTTGTTCGCGCTCAGACCCGCCTCGGCGAGCCTGTCGCCGTACTGGGCGAACACGTCCTTGAAGAACGCCTTCACGACGTGGCCGAAGATGATCGGGTCGCTGACCTTCATCATCGTGGCCTTCAGGTGCACCGAGTAGAGCACGTCGTCGGCCTTGGCCTGCGCGAGGGTCTCGGCGAGGAAGGCATCCAGGTCGGCCGCGGAGAGGAAGGTCGCATCGACGATCTCGCGCGGCAGGACCTTCAGTCCCTCCTTGAGCACGGTGATGGTGCCGTCGGCGGCCACGTGCTGGAAGGTGAGCACGTCGTCGTGGGCGGCGACCCAGGAGCGCTCGTTGTGCTTGAAGTCGTCGTGGCCCATGGTCGCCACGCGCGTCTTGGAGCCCTCCGCGAACGGCTTGTTGCGGTGCGGATGCTTCTTGGCGTAGTTCTTCACGGCTAGGGGCGCGCGGCGGTCGCTGTTGCCCTCGCGCAGCACCGGGTTGACGGCGGAGCCCTTGATCCGGTCGTACCGGGCGCGGATGTCCTTCGCCTCGACCGTTGCGGGCTCGTCCGGGTAGTCGGGAACATCGAAGCCCTGCTCCTGCAGCTCGGCGATGGCCGCCTTCAGCTGCGGGATGGATGCCGAGATGTTGGGCAGCTTGATGATGTTCGCCTCGGGCAGGGTCGCCAGGCCGCCGAGCTCGGCGAGGGCGTCGCCCACCTGCTGCTCGGGCGTGAGGTTCTGAGGGAAGGCCGCCAGGATGCGACCCGCCAGCGAGATGTCGCGGGTCTCCACCTCGATGCCGGCCTGGCCGGTGTAGGCCTTGATGATCGGCAGGAACGAGGCGGTGGCCAGAGCCGGCGCCTCGTCGGTGTGGGTGTAGATGATGGCGTCGTCGGTCACCGGATCTCCGTTCGCGAGGGCAGATTTATCTCGATACCAAGATACCCGAGTCTGCTTTCCCGCACCTGCCCGGGCGAATCGTCGCCGCTGCACCGTTTTCGCGACAGACGGTCCCGGAGGGGCTAGCCTGGGTCTCATGTCGGAACTGCGTGTGGTGGAACTCTCCGCGGCGACGATCGTCGCCGTCAACAACCTGTCCCTCAAACCCGGGCAGGAGCAGTTCCTGGCTCCGGTCTCCTACGGGATCGCCGCGACCGTGGTGAACCCGCAGACGTCATGGCAGCGCGTCGTGCTCGACGGCGACCAGGTGGTGGGCTTCGTGAGCGCGAGCTTCGACGCCGACACCACCGACGAGAACTTCCGCAGCGTGCTGTGGCGCATCAACGTCGACGCGGACGACCAGGGTCGCGGCGTCGGCAGGTTCGCAGTGAAGACCCTGATCGACGAGGCCCGTTCGCGGGGCGTCGATCACGTGAACGTGATCTACGAGGCCGGAGAGGGCGGACCCGAGGCGTTCTTCCGCCGCGTGGGCTTCGAGCCGGTCGGCGAGACCGAGTACTCCGAGGTCATCGCGCAGATCCGCGTCACGGACTGAACCGGCGGCGGGGCCTCGGATCCCCTCCCCCACCGAGACCCCGTCGCCGCCCTCCCCAAACGGCCGGCGAGGCCTTCCTGCGCCCTTCCGGCGGCGATTTCCGGCGAACCATTGCGCGCGCAGTCCTGCGTGGCCTACTATCGCTCTGGAATCAATCGAAGCGCTTCGACGATCGCTTCGCACCGTGACGATGGAGCCCTGATGACGACGATCCACGAGGTGGCCGAGGCCGCCGGCGTCTCGATCAGCACGGTCTCCTACGCACTCAGCGGAAAGCGCCCCGTGTCGGAGAAGACCCGGCGTCGCATCGAGGATGCGGCCGCGGCTCTGGGATACACGCCCGACGCCGGAGCGCGGATGCTGGCGGGGCGCCGCACGCACATCTTCGCCCTGACCGAGCCCCTGCGCACCGACACCCACGCGCCCACACACATGGCGTTCGTGCTCGCGGCTTCGATGGCCGCCCGCCGTCACGGCTACGACATCCTGCTGCTGACCGACGAACAGGCCTCCGAGGGCATGAGCCGCGTCACCTCGAGCCGCCTGGTCGACGCCATCCTGGTGCTCGACGTCGCCCCGGACGACCCCCGCGCGCAGATCGCCCGCTCCATCCGCATTCCCACGGTCTTCATCGGCATCCCCGACGATGCTGACGGTCTCACCTGCGTCGACCTCGATTTCGAGGCGGCTGGTCGGATGGCGGTGGAGCGGCTGACCGATGCCGGTCACGCCGCCATCACACTTCTCGGGCAGCCCGAGGTCTCCTACCGCACCTCCAACTTCCCGCGCCGCCTGCGCCGGGGCGTCGAGGACAGCGCGAAGCAGCACGGCGCAGCTCTCACCACGGCGTGCGCCGGCGCGGTCGCGACGGACCCCGCCGCCGTGCGCGCCGCCGTCGACGCGGCCGTCGAGCGCGGTGACAGCGCGTTCATCGTCCACGCCGCCGATGACGCCCATGAGGTGCTGCTGAGCGCGCTGTCACGACACGGATTGACGGTCGGCTCCGACGTCTCCGTGGTCTCCGCGGCCACCTCTTTCGACACCCGCACTCTCGGCGTCCCGCTCGACACCATCCCGCTGATCCCCGCCCAGTCGTGCAATCTCGCCGTGAGCATCGTGCTCGACCGCCTGGAGCGCGGAGAGGCCGACGCCGGCATCCACCTCATCCCACCCGCCTACCACCAGCTGGGGTCGGTCCGCACTCCGAGCTGACCCCGGATGCCGGCGGCGCTCGCGCACATCCGCGATCGAAGCGCTTCGACGGCACGCCTCACAACTGAAGAACCCGAACAAGCACCCGGACTCCGGGACAGACACGAAGGAGAGTGCCGACGATGGCACGCACCGACCGCAGGACGAAGACAGTCATCACACTGGCGGCACTGACCGCCGCGGGCATCGCACTGGCGGGCTGCTCCCCCGCCGGCGGCTCCGGAGACGACGGCAACGGCAAGACGCTCAAGCTCTGGCACTACGAGGGCGCGGACAGCGCCATGGGGAAGGCCTGGAACGAGGCCATCGACGTCTTCGAGAAGGAGACCGGTGCCACGGTCGAGTTCGAGGAGAAGTCGTTCGAGCAGATCCAGAAGACCGCCAGCCAGGTTCTCGACACCGACGCCGCGCCGGATCTGATGGAGTTCAACAAGGGCAACGCCACCGCCGGCTTCCTGGCCTCGACGGGGCTGATCTCGGACATCTCGGACGCTGTGGAGAAGTACGGCTGGGACGAGAAGCTCGCACCGTCGCTGCAGACCACCGCGAAGTACAGTGACGACGGCGTGATGGGAGGTGACACCTGGTACGGCGTGCCGAACTACGGCGAGTTCGTCGGCGTCTACTACAACAAGGACGCCTTCGCCGCCGCCGGGCTGGAGATCCCCACCACCTACGACGAGTTCGTCGACGTGCTCGATGCGTTCGTGGCCCAGGGCGTCACCCCGCTGGCCGAGGCCGGCGCCGAGTACCCGCTCGGTCAGCTGTGGTACCAGCTGGCGCTCAGGAAGGGCGACCGCTCGTTCGTCGACGACTACCAGCTGTACAAGAATCCGGTCGATTGGCAGGGACCGGAGATCACCTCCGCGACCGAGACGCTCAAGGAGTACGTCGACAAGGGCTACATCGCCGACGACGTCTCATCGATCAAGGCCGAGGATGCCGGCGTCTCGTTCATCAACGGCAAGGCGCCGATCTTCGTCTCCGGATCGTGGTGGTTCGGCCGCTTCGTCGCCGAGGCCACCGGCTTCGACTGGACGATGACCGCGTTCCCGGGGGCGGACCTGTCGCTCGGCTCATCGGGCAACCTCTGGGTCGTGCCCGAGAACGCCGCGAACAAGGAGCTCGCCTACGAGTTCATCGACATCACGATGCGCCCCGAGATCCAGGCGATCATCGGCAACAGCGGCGGCCTCCCGGTCGCCGCCGACGCCGCCGACATCACCGACGAGAAGAGCGCCGAGCTGATCGACACGTTCAACGGCATCCTCGACAAGGACGGTCTGTCGTTCTACCCGGACTGGCCGGCGCCCGGCTTCTACGACGTGATCGTGCAGCAGCTGCAGGGGCTGGTGACCGGCGCGGAGGACGTGAAGGCCGTCGACGAGGGCCTCGGCAAGGCCTACGACGAGGGAACCGCGGACTTCCGCTGATCGACGAGGCCGGGGCGGCGCCCGTGCGCCGTCCCGGTCCGACCGAGGAGTGATGGACATGACTCTCACCGCGACCCGCGGGCGCACCTCGCGCAGCAGACGGACCATGCCGCGCGAGCAGGCTGCGATCCCCCAGGGAAAGGGCGGCGCCGGCGGCTACTGGCTGTACCTGCTGCCGGGCTTCGTGCTGCTGCTGGTGATCGTGCTGATCCCGCTCGGCTGGAACGTGTACCTGACGTTCCAGAAGTGGCGCGGGGTTCGCGCGCCCGAGTTCATCGGCCTGGAGAACTGGCAGAAGCTGTTCACCGACGACGCCTTCTGGACCTCGTTCGCGAACTCGGTGTGGATGATCCTGGCGATGGTCGTGGTGCCGACGATCGTCGGACTGCTGGTCGCCGCGCTGCTGTTCGACGTCATCGGCCGCAAGTTCGGAGGGAGGGTCGGCAGCTTCCTGCGCGCCACCTACTACCTGCCCCAGATCCTTCCCGTGGTCGTCGCGGGCATCGTGATCGGGTGGATCGTTCGCCCGGACGGCGATGGCGCGCTCAACCAGATGCTCAGCTGGTTCGGCATCCCGGAGGTCGACTGGCTGGGACGGATGCCGTCGGCGCTGATCGTGCTCATGGTCGTGATGGTGTGGGTGCAGATCGGCTATCCGGTGGTGATCTTCATGGCGGCGCTGCAGCGCGTGGACCCCGAGCTGTACGAGGCGGCCGAACTGGACGGAGCGAACTGGATGCAGCGGTTCTCCGCGATCACCGTCAGCATCATCCGTCCGGAGATCTTCGTGGTCACGCTCACCTGCACGATCGCCGCACTGAAGGTGTTCGGCCCGGTGTACGTGATCACCCGGGGCGGCCCCGCGGGCGCGACACTCGTGCCCGCCTACTACGCGTACCAGGAGTTCTTCACCAAGCGGCACATCGGCTACGGCGCCACCATCGCGACGGTGCTGACCATCGTCGTCGTGATCGTCTCGATCGTGTTCATCCGCGTGCAGAACTCCATGGAGCAGAAGGAGAGGGCGGGACTGTGAGCGCCACATCCGCGATCGTCACCGGCCGGCCCGGCGTCCGTCCGCGCGGCGGCATGAGCCGCAGACGCCCCGTCGACTGGCTGCTGCTGGCACTGGTCGTCGCGGGCGGCATCCTCGTGCTCGTGCCGTTCTACCTCGTGCTGGTGAACTCGTTCAAGTCGCCGGTGGACTACGCCACCTCGGGCCCGCTGGCCCTTCCGCACGAACTGGACTTCACCGGACTCGCCAAGTTCTGGGAGCGCGTGAACTTCCCCGAGAAGGTGTGGAACTCGATCCTCATCTCCGGGATCGTCTCCGTGCTGGCCGTGCTGATCTCCATGCTCAACGCATTCGCGATCGGCATCGGACGCGTGCGGGGACGCAGCTGGATCGTGCTGCTGTTCCTGATGGCGAACCTGCTGCCGCAGGAGGCGCTGCTGTACCCGCTGTACTACATGTTCAAGAGCGTCGGGCTGTACGACAGCATCTGGTCGGTGATCATCGTGTTCACCGTGATCCAGGCGGCCTTCGGCACGTACCTGCTCTCATCCGTCTACGGGACATTCCCGAAGGAGGTGCTGGAGGCCGCGTCCCTCGACGGCGCGGGACGATGGCAGATCCTGTGGCGGGTCGTCTTCCCGATCAGCCGCCCGACGCTGTCCGTCCTGCTGATCTTCTTCTTCATCTGGACGTGGAACGAATTCCTCATCCCGCTCACGTTCCTGGCATCCAACGCCAATCAGACGGTCCCGGTCGCCATCAGCGTGCTCCAGGGCGATCGCCTCATGGACGTCACCACGACGAGCGCGTCGGCGCTGCTGGGCATCATCCCCACGCTCGTCTTCTTCCTCATCTTCCAGCGCACACTCACTCGCGGCATCACGGCAGGAGCAGTCAAGTAATGAAGTTCACCGACGGTTTCTGGCAGCTCCGGCCCGGAGTGAGCGCGCTGTACGCGCAGGAGGCGTACGACATCGAGCGCATCGACACCGAGGACGGTCCGGGTCTGGTCGTCACCGCACCGACCTCGCGCATCACCAAGCGCGGTGACGTGCTGAACCGCCCGGTGCTGACCACCACGCTCTCCTCCCCTGCGCGCGGAGTGATCCGCGTGCGCATCGCACATCACTCCGGAGGGCCCTGGCACGGCGGATTCGAACTGCCTGGTGCCGACTCGGGTGCGGCATCCGTCTCCCTCTCCGCCGACGAAGGGACGCTGGACGCCGGCGGCCTGGTGGCCCGTATCGCCCCGGGCGCTCCCTGGAACCTCTCGTTCGAGGTCGACGGACGCCGGGTCACCGGCAGCGGGCACAGGGCGCAGGGCTATATGCGTCTGGCCGCGGGAGCGCAGGTGGATGCCGGCATCGTCGGCAACGCGCGCCAGCACACCACCGCACCGCACAGCTCGACCTACGTGCACGAGCAGCTGGATCTGGGCGTGGGCGAACTGATCTACGGTCTCGGCGAGCGCTTCGGCCCCCTCGTCAAGAACGGCCAGTCCGTCGAGATCTGGAACGCCGACGGCGGCACCTCCAGCGAGCAGGCGTACAAGAACATCCCCTTCCACCTCTCCAGTCGCGGGTACGGCGTGCTCGTGAACGACCCGGGACACGTCTCCTACGAGGTGGGCTCCGAAGCGGTGGAGCGCGTGCAGTTCTCGGTCTCCGGCGAGGTCCTGGAGTACTTCGTCATCGCCGGGCCGGCACCGAAGGACGTGCTCGCCAGGTACACCGCGCTGACGGGACGCGCACCGTCGGTGCCGGCCTGGTCCTACGGACTGTGGCTGTCGACGAGCTTCACGACCGACTACGACGAGCACACCGTGAACTCGTTCATCGACGAGATGGCCGCCCGCGAGCTGCCCGTCTCGGTGTTCCACTTCGACTGCTTCTGGATGCGCGAGTTCAACTGGTGCGACTTCGAGTGGGATCCCCGGGTCTTCCCCGACCCGGACGGCATGCTGGCGCGCCTGCACGAGAAGAACCTGCGGGTGTGCGTGTGGATCAACCCGTACATCGCCCAGCGGTCGCCGCTGTTCCGCGAGGCCGCCGATCGCGGCTATCTGGTCACGCGCGCCGACGGCTCGGTGTGGCAGTGGGACCTTTGGCAGGCGGGCATGGGGCTCGTCGACTTCACCGATCCCGAAGCGACGGCCTGGTACCAGTCGCACCTGCGTCGTCTGATCGACCAGGGAGTGGACTGCTTCAAGACCGACTTCGGTGAGCGCATCCCGACCGACGTGGTCTGGTCCGACGGCGCCGATCCGGAGCGGATGCACAATCTGTACACGCAGCTCTACAACCGCGCGGTGCACGACGTGCTCGCGGAGGTTCGCGGCCCGGAGGACGCGGTGGTGTTCGCCCGGTCGGCGACGGCCGGGGGCCAGAGCCTGCCGGTGCACTGGGGCGGGGACTCCACCTCGACGTACGCGTCGATGGCGGAGACGCTGCGCGGCGGACTGTCGCTGGCGATGAGCGGGTTCGCGTTCTGGAGCCACGACATCGGCGGCTTCGAGGGCACGCCGGATGCCGGGGTGTTCAAGCGCTGGACCGCGTTCGGTTTGCTCGGCTCGCACTCCCGCTTCCACGGCTCGAGCTCGTACCGGGTGCCGTGGGCGTTCGACGAGGAGGCCGTGGAGGTCACGCGCCGGTTCGCTCGGCTGAAGATGCGCCTGATGCCGTATCTGCATCAGCTCGGCGTGGATGCGGCCCGCACCGGCGTGCCGCTGATGCGCCCGATGGCGCTGGAGTTCCCGGACGATCCCGCCACAGGTCATCTGGACCGGCAGTACATGCTGGGCCCCGACCTGCTGGTGGTGCCCGTGTTCAGCCCGGACGGGGTGGCGGAGTTCTACGTGCCTGACGGGCAGTGGACGTCGCTGCTGACCGGCGAGACGGTGACCGGCGGATCGTGGCGTCGCGAGACTCACGGCTACGACTCCCTCCCGCTGTACGTGCGTCCGGGGGCGGTGCTGCCGTGGGGCGCGCGCGAGGACCGCCCGGACTACGACTACCACGACGGGCTGCGGCTGCGGGTCTTCCCGGGTGGCGCCGGGCCGGCATCCATCACCGTCACCTCGCCCGACGGCACCGCCCGCGAGTACGAGGTGAACCTCGAGGAGGTGACGGGATGAGCAGGCTGCGGCAGCGGGACGGGACGCTCAGCGCTCCCGGCGGCGCCGGGCGCTCCACTCGCTGATGCGGACCGTCGTTCGGGAGATCACCTCGGTGGACCTCTCGGCGAAGCCGCGCGCCGCATCCCACAGGGCATCCGGCAGGTCGGCCTGCACGCGCTCGCCCCGCGCGGAGCGCTCCGCGATGTCGAAGGCGCGCTCCAGCTCATCCACCGCCCGGCGGTAGGCGGAGAAATCGGATGCCGTGGTGCGGGCGCTCTCGCTCGCGGGACGCAGATCGCGGGCGCGCTCCACCGCGGTCAGGAACGCGGCCGTGTGCGGCTGGCGGGCATCGCTGATCGCGGGGTAGGTCAGCGCGAGACCGGGATCGGTCTCGTAGCTCATCCAGCGGGCGAGCACCGCGTCGTGGCGTGAGCGGAGCCGGTCCAGCGGCAGACCGGCGGACGACGAGATGGCCGCGCGCTCCGCGGACAATCGCGCCCTGGCCGCGCGCACTCGAGCCGCAGCGGCACGGGACGCCGACTGGGCGTCCCGCAGCCGGCGACGAGCGGACGCCACGGCCGTGGCGTCCGCATTGGAGGCGGCGCGCTCGGCGGCCACCCGCGCGGACTCCGTCCGCGCCAGCCGCGCGGTGACGGCCGCCTCTCGGGCCTCCTGCTGCGCCTGACGCAGCTCGAACCTGGCTGCGTCGTACCCGAGCCGCTTGCCGTTCACCGTCTGCCGCCTCCGCACTGTCGCCAACCCGACGGCTCCCGCCCCGGCGACCGTCGGCGCGACCCACCACAGCTCCGCCGCGGCGGCCCAGATCGGATCCACCCCATCAACCTAACAGCCAGGGTCAGACCAGGGTCTCCTGCCAGGCCGCGTGCAGCTGGGCGAACTTCCCGGTGCCCGCGATCAGGGCATCCGGCGCGTCGTCCTCGATGATGCGGCCGTGCTCCATCACAAGCACCCGGTCGGCGATCGCGACCGTCGAGAGTCGGTGCGCGATGATGATGGCGGTCCGATCGGCCAGCAGCGTCTGCAGCGCTTCCTGGATGAGCCGCTCCGACGGGATGTCCAGCGACGCCGTCGCCTCGTCCAGGATCAGCACGGCAGGGTCGGCGAGGAACGCCCGCGCGAACGAGATCAGCTGACGCTGCCCCGCCGACACGCGGCCGCCGCGCTTGTTCACATCGGTGTCGTACCCGTCCGGCAGCGACGAGATGAACCCGTCCGCGCCCACGGCGCGAGCGGCGGCGCGGATCTCGTCGAGGGTGGCGTCCGGGCGGCCCAGCGCGATGTTGTCGGCGACGGTCCCGCTGAACAGGTACGCCTCCTGCGTCACCATCACGATGGCGCGACGCAGGTCCTTGGGATGCAGCATCCGCAGGTCGACGCCGTCCAGCGTGACCGAGCCCTCGGTCGGGTCGTAGAAGCGCGACACGAGCTTGGCGAGCGTCGACTTGCCTGCACCCGTCGTGCCGACCAGCGCGATCGTCTGCCCGGCCGGGATGTCGAGCGAGAAGTTCGGCAGGATCGTCTTGTCGCCGTTGTACCCGAACGTGACCTCGTCGAAGCGGATCGCGCCGCGCGACTCCCACAGGTCGACCGGCTTGGCGGGGTCCGGAACGGTGGGCACCTCGTCGAGCACGCCCGACACCTTCTCCAGCGCCGCCGTGGCGGACTGGTAGGAGTTCAGGAACATCGCGATCTCCTGCATGGGCGCGAAGAAGTTGCGCACGTACAGCACGGTCGCCAGCAGCACGCCGACGCCCAGCGCGCCGTCGGCGACGCGGATGCCGCCCCACAGCACCACCAGGGTGATCGTCAGCGCCGACACCGCCATCAGACCCGGCTCGAAGGTGCCGAACAGCACCATGGAGCGGCGGTTGACGTCGCGGTAGTCGCCGGCCACCTTGCGGAAGGCGACATCGTTGCGCGGCTCCTTGCGAAACGACTTGACCGCACGGATGCCGGTCATGGTCTCCACGAACTGCACGATCACCCTCGCGCTGATCACCCGAGACTCCCGGTACACCAGCTGCGAGCGACGGTAGAACCAGCGCATCAGCAGCACCAGCGGCACACCGGCCAGCAGCAGGATGAAGCCGGCCTGCCAGTCGGCGATCACGAGGGCGATGAACGTGAACAGTCCGAACAGCACACCGGAGACGAGGTTGTTCAGACCGCCGTCGAGCAGCTCGCGAATGGAGTCGAGGTCGCTGGTCTGGCGTGAGATGATGCGGCCGGACGTGTACGACTCGTGGAACTCCAGGCTCAGCCGCTGGGTGTGCAGGAAGATGCGCTTGCGCAGATCCAGCAGCACGGCCTGCGTGATGCGCGCCGCGAGCACGACGTACACGCCGATCAGTGCGGAGCCGAGGATGCCTGCGAGCAGGTACACCGCGGTGATCATGATCGACGGCATCCAGTCGGCGCCGTCCAGCAGCCGCGGCAGCGCGTCGTCGAGGGCGATGCCGATCAGGATCGGCCCCGCCACCTGCAGCGCCGTCGAGACGATCAGCACGAGGGCGGCGATCACGATGCGCAGGCGCAGCGGGTGGATCAGGGAGCCGAGCAGCCGCAGCGAGCGCTGCCGGATGGCGCGGCTCTCCTCCTTGGTCAGGTCGGAGCGATCCTCGTCCTGGGTGCCGGTGATGGTCATGCCTGCACCTCCTCTTCGTTCGCGTGTCCTTCGACGGGCTCCGGACCCCGATCCTGCTCCTGGGCCGCTGAGCCCCCATCCTCGGTCGCTGAGCCCCCATCCTGGGTCGCTGAGCCTGTCGAAGCTGCCCGGTGCGCCTCGGCGACGGCATCCGTGATGATCGGGATGGTTCCGGTGCGCGCCGCCTCCTCGGCCTCCAGGCTCGAGATCACGTGCCGGTAGTGCGCACTCGTGCGCAGCAGGTCGGAGTGCGTGCCGACGGCCGTGATCCGCCCCTTCTCCAGCAGTGCGACGCGATCGGCGAGCGCCACCGTCGAGGGACGGTGCGCGACGATCAACGCGGTCGTCTCGGCCAGCACGTGCCGCAGCGCCTCCTCCACGAGGGCCTCGGTGTCGACGTCGAGCGCCGACAGCGGGTCGTCGAGCACCAGCACCTTGGGCGCCGCCGCCACTGCGCGCGCCAGCGCCAGCCGCTGCCGCTGACCGCCCGAGAGGCTCAGCCCCTCCTCGCCGATGATGGTCTCCAGGCCCTCGGGCAGCGAGTCGACGAAGCCCGCCTGCGCGACATCGAGCGCTTCGCGCAGCACGCGGTCGGCCTCGTCGCTGTGCAGGTCGAGCTCGGCGCGACCCAGCAGCACGTTCTCGCGCACGGATGCCGAGAACAGCGTGGCGTCCTCGAACGCCATGGCGATGTGCCGGCGCAGCTCGGACAGCTCGAGGTCGCGGATGTCGACGCCGTCGAGCGTGACCCGCCCTCCGGTCACGTCGTACAGTCGCGCGGGGAGCGTGGTGAGCGTGGTCTTGCCCGAACCGGTCAGGCCGACCAGCGCCATCGTCTCGCCGGGCTCGAGCACCAGGTCGATGCCGTCGAGCAGGTCCCGCTCGGAGCTGCCGGCATCCTGATAGCGGAAGCGGGCGCCCTCGAAGGCGAGCGCGCCGCGCGGCTCGGCCAGGTGCACGGGCTTCTCCGGATCGGTGATCGTATTGGTCTCGCGGTAGATGTCGAACACGCGGTCGGTCGCCGTGCGGGCATCCAGCATGAACGAGAACAGGAAGCCGATCGACTCGATCGGCCAGCGCAGCACGGTGGCCATGGCGAAGAACGCGAACAGCTGGGCGACGTCGATCGCCCCGGTCGAGATGAGCCAGATGCCGGTGATCAGGCTCACGCCGAAGGCGATCTGCGGCATCAGGTCCAGCCAGAACCAGATCTGCCCGACCGCGCGCGCCTTGCTCAGCTCGGTCTCGCGCAGCGTCTCGGCCTGGCGGCTGAAGCGCGTCAGCGCGTGCTTGCCGCGCCCGAACGCCTTCAGCACGCGGATGCCGTGCACGCTCTCCTCCACACTGGTGGCGAGGTCGCCGGCCTGGTCCTGGCTGCGGCGCGCGAGCACGCCGTAGCGCTTCTCGAACAGGTATCCCGAGATCCACAGCGGGATGCCGGTGATGATGAAGATCGCGCCCAGCATCCAGTGCCAGCGGAACAGCAGCACGGCCCCGATCACGATCGTGAGGATGTTGACCACGAGCAGGATCAGGCCGAATGCGATCCAGCGCCGGATCAGGCTGAGGTCCTGCATCATGCGGCTGAGCAGCTGACCGGACTGCCAGCGGTCGTGGAACGCCACCGGCAGGCTCTGCAGGCGCGCATACAGCTCGGCGCGCATGCGGAACTCGACCTCGGTGGCCGGGGTCAGCACGAACCAGCGACGCAGCCACACCATCGCGGCCTCGCCGAGCGCAAGGGCGAGCACGCCGAAGGCGCCGGCGACGATCAGGCCGATCACGCCGCTGCTCAGGTGCAGACCGGCGACATCGTCGAGGCCGCGCACGATGTTCTCGAGCACGATCGGGATCATCAGCGCGATCACGGCGGCCGCAAGGGCGCTGGCCGCGCCGCCGATCAGTCGGCCCAGGATCGGCCGGATGAAGGGTTTCAGACGCCACAGCGCGGCGAAGGTGGACAGGGATGACGAGGGAGAAGTGACAGACATGGCTCTCAGTTGCGTGGCGATCAGGTGACGAAGACGGGAGCGGATGCCGTGCATCCGGTGCATTCGGGCAGGGCGGTGCTGCTCCGGGGAGGAGGCCCGCCGGCCGCGTTCAGTCGCGCAGGCGAGGTGCGCGCGAGCCGAAGGCGATGACCGTCGTGACAGTAGTCGTTTCCATGGTGTCCTCCTCGGCTCGGCTTCGTCGGCCGATCAGCGCGACAGCCTTCAAGCGTATTCCTGTGACTGCGCTGGACGCAAGGGGAAATCCCTTTCCGACATTCCGTCGAGACCCCTCCTGAGCGTCGAAACCCCTCCTGAGCAACGCGATTCAGGAGGGGTCTCGACGACCATGAGGGGTTTCGGCGAACTTCGAGGGAGCCTCAGACGGCGAACGCGGCCTCCCGCTCGAGCAGGCTGCGCTTGACGTCCAGGCCCCACGCGAAGCCGCCGAGGGTCCCGTCCGAGCGGAGCACGCGGTGGCACGGGACGAACAGCGCGGGTGCGTTGCGCGCGCAGACGGCTGCGGCGGCGCGCACCGCCCGGGGGCTGCCGAGCTCGATCGCGAACTCCGCGTAGGTCAGCGGCCGGCCCGGGGCGATCCGGCGCAGCGCGGCCCAGCCGGTCTGCTGCATCCCCGTGCCGTGCTGGCGGACGGCGACCGTGTCGATCGCGCGCACGTCACCCGCGTAGTACGCGCGCGCCGCGTCGGCGGCATCCGTCTCGCCCTCCGCGACCTCAGCCGGGCGCAGCGACGGATGCACGCGTCCGACGATCGCGGCGTGGTCGTCGCTCCAGCCGGAGGCGAGCACCCGCTGCGCGTCGTCGGCGAGGATCGTGAGCGCCCCGTCGGGGGTGTCGATTGTCTGGATGAGGGCGGTCATGATGTCTCCTTGTTCGCTGTGGTGCGGCGACGCGGGGCGCGGACGGGAGCCGCGCGCCAGAGGTGGGCGGTGAGGTAGCTGCGCCAGGGCGCGACGCGCTCGGCCCACGCGGACAGGCCACGGGGGCCGGAGGGAAGCCCGGATGCCGCCGCTCCCGCGCGCACGGCCACGTCGCCCGGCAGGAGCACATCGGGATCCCCGATCACCCGCATCCGCACGTAGTCGGCCGTCCACGGGCCGATGCCCGGCATGGCCAGCAGTCGCGTGCGCTGCTCGACCGCATCATCTCCGACGGTGAGTACCACGGAGCCGTCCGTCAGCGCCGCGGCAGCGCCGGTTATCGCCCGGATGCGGGCGGCGGGACCGCGCAGCACCTCGGCGCCGTGCTCGGCGATCGCGGCCATCGTCGGGAAGAGGATGCCGCCATCGGCGGTGCGCTCCCCCAGCTGCTCGGCCAGCGCGGTCAGCGCGGTCCGTGCGGCGGCGACCGTGATCTGCTGGCCGACCATGGCTCGGATGAGCATCTCGTGCGGATCGGCCGAGCCGGGCACGCGGATGCCGGGGATCGCGGCCACGAGCGGGGACAGCTCCGGGTGCGAGGACAGCGCGGCGTCGACGCCGGCCGGGTCAGCGTCCAGATCGAACAGCCGACGTGCGACGGCCACCAGCGGTGCGAGGTCGCCGAGCCCGCTCACCCTGGCGCGCAGCCGCAGCCGGCCCTCGGCATCCTGCCGCACTTCCAGCTGGGCCGGTCCGCCTGGCATCCGCAGGTGACGCGCGAACGAGGTGGCCGTGGCGTGCTCCACGCCCGGGAGCGCGCGTGCGGCCATCCAGGCGAAGACACCCGCGGCATCCATCGGCGCACGGTGCGGCAGCAGCAGCTCGATCGCGCCCTGCGCCGCGGCATCCGCTTCCGTTCCGCCCGCCTTGCGGCGGCGCGTCGCGCGCAGCTGCCCGGGCGTCATCTCGAACACCTCCCGGATCGTGTCGTTGCACTGCCGGATGCTGGCGAACCCGGCCGAGAACGCGACCTCGGAGATCGGCATGTCGGTGCCGACCAGCAGCATCCGTGCGGTGTGCGCCCGGTGCGCGCGCGCCAGAGCGAGCGGACCGGCGCCGAGCTCAGCCGTCAGCAGCCGCGTGAGGTGGCGCGGAGAGTAGCCGAGCCGGTTCGCCAGGCCGCCCACGCCCTCCTGCTCCACGACGCCGGCGGCGATCAGCCGCATCGCGCGCGCCGCCGCGTCTCCGCGCAGGTTCCACGCCGGCGATCCGGGGGTCGCCTCGGGCAGGCACCGCTTGCAGGCGCGGTAGCCGGCCTCGTGCGCAGCGGCACTCGTGGGGTAGAAGGTGACGTTCGCGACCTTGGGGGTGCGGGCCGGACAACTGGGCCGGCAGTAGATGCCGGTGGAGCGCACGGCCGTGACGAACTGCCCGTCGAAGCGCGTGTCGCGCGCGCTGATCGCGCGGTAGCGCTCCGCGAAGGTCATCGCAGGAGCAGTCGGCGCCGAAGAGGTCATGTCTTCATGCTGTCACGTCGGCGCCCGGCGGACTGGCGGAAATCGGACACGACTGTCGTCGCCACCCGGTGCTGCTCCGTGCGCGGCGCCGGCGGTCAGCGGGGGTCGAGGTGGATGCCGGCGAGCATGCAGCGCACCGATCCGCCGGCGAGCTCGATCGGCGAGACCGGCAGCGGCAGCACGCGGCACGAGGCGGAGACGAGTTCGAGCTGCTCGTCGGTGAGGCTGCGGTGCGCCGTCTCGGACATCACCAGCATCCGCTCACCGTGGTGATCGCGCAGCTCGATCGCGTTGCCTGCGAACGAGGCGACCTGCTGTGCGTCCAGCGCCACCAGCGTGCGTCCGCTGTCGCGGATGCGCTGCGCGATCTGCTCGCGACGCTCGTCCCCCACGACGGCATCCAGGCCGATGAGCGCGATATCGGTGCCGATGCACATCATCACGTTGGTGTGATAGATCGGCACGCCGTCCGTGTCGACCGCATCGAAGACCACCGGCTCGTAGCCGAAGACGGTGCAGAACCGCTCCACGAGCACCGGATCGCAGCGCCGCGAGCGCACCGCGTACGCGATGCGCGACACGTGGTCGAGCACCATCGCGCCGGTGCCCTCCAGGAACAGGTCGTCGGCCTCCAGGCCGGAGTAGTCGATGACCTCCTGCACCCGGTACTCGGACTTGAGCATCTCGACGATGTCGGCGCGCCGTTCGCCCCGGCGGTTCGGCGCGTACATCGGGTACACGGCGACCCGGCCGCCGGCGTGGGTGGAGAACCAGTTGTTCGGGAAGACGCTGTCCGGATGCCGGTCGCTCTCGTCCTCGAACAGGTGCACGCGCACGCCCTCGATCCTCAGGCGCTCCGCCACCCGGGTGACCGCGTCGTACGCCTCACGCGAGACGTCGTGGTCGGCGGGGCGCTGGAAGGCGTTGTCGGCGGCCGTCTGCGGGTTGGGCCGGAAGTGGTGGGGCCGGATCAGCACCACCGCGTTCGGCGCCTGAGCGGATGCCGCTCTCACACCAGGCTGTGCGCCGAAGCGCCCTCGGCGACGAGCGCGAACAGGTTCTTCGGGTCGTCGGGCTCGGCGATGATGTCCACCTCGGTGAAGTAGTCCGTGCCGTCGATCGCGACATCCAGGTAGCGCAGCGCGGAGAAATCCTCGATCGCGAAGCCCACCGAGTCGAAGATCGTGATCTGCTCAGCATCCGTGCGACCCGCCGCCTCGCCGCGCAGCACGCGCCACAGCTCGGTGACCGGATGCTCGGCGTTGAGCTGCTGGATCTCGCCCTCGATGCGGGTCTGCGGCGGGTACTCCACGAAGATGTCGCCGCGGCGCAGGATGCGCGCATCGAGCTCGGTCTTGCCCGGGCAGTCGCCGCCGATCGCGTTCAGGTGCACGCCCGGTGCCACCATCTCGTCGGTGAGCACGGTGGCGTTGGCCTTGTCCGCGGTGCAGGTGGTGATGATCTGGGCTCCCCGCACGGCCTCGGCGCCGCTGGAGGCGCAGACGATGTCGAAGCCGAGCGGACGCATGTTGGCCTCGAACACGTCGAGTGCCTGCGGGTCGGTGTCCCAGACGCGCAGGCTCTGGATGCCGAGCAGCGCGCGGAACGCGAGCGCCTGGAACTCCGCCTGACTGCCGGTGCCGATCATCGCCATGGTCGTGGCGCCCTCGGGAGCGAGCACGCGAGCGGCCATCGCCGAGGTGGCGGCGGTGCGCAGCGCGGTGAGGATGGTCATCTCGGACCACAGCGTGGGATAGCCGCTGTCCACGTCGGCGAGCACGCCGAACGCGGTCACGGTCTGCAGCCCGCGCGCGGGGTTGCCGGGGTGGCCGTTGACGTACTTGAAGCCGTACTGACGGCCGTCACTGGCGGGCATCAGTTCGATCACGCCGATCTCGGAGTGGCTGGCGACCCGAGCGGTCTTGTCGAACTGCTCCCACCGGCGGAAGTCCTCGACCAGGGTCTCGGCGATGCCCTCGATCGCGCGCTCGATGCCGGTGTCGATCAGCCAGCGGCGCATGTTCGGGACATCAACGAAACGGACCATCGTCCATCCTCTCCTCGGGTCCCTCCAGGCTACGCGCGGCGGATGCCACTTTCAATCAACACAGTGGACCATTTGCGCCAGTGCTCGCACATTCTGATCAGCAATGCAGTATGTTCTGCGTATGAGCTCTCTGGATGACCTCGACCGCCGCCTGCTGTCGCTGCTGCGCGCGAACAGCCGCGAGTCGGTCGTGAGCCTTGCCCGTCGTCTCGGCGTGACCAGGGCGACCGTGGACAGCCGCTTGAAGCGGCTCGTCGACAGCGGCGTGATCGTGGGCTTCTCGGTGCGCGTGCGCGACCCGGCCGCGGCATCCGTCGTGCGCGCGGTCATGCTGATCGCCGTGGAGGGTCGCAACACGAGCGAGGTGATCCGCAGCCTGCGCGGGGTTCCTCAGATCGCCGCGCTGCACACCACGAACGGCCGCTGGGATCTCGTCGCCGACGTCAGCTGCGACAGCCTGGCATCCTTCGACGAGACCCTCGGGATCATCCGCGGCATCGACGGCATCCGCGACAGCGAGACCAGCATCCTGCTCAGCTCCGCGACCGTCTGACCCTCGCCGCGGGTGTGCCCCTCCGCGACGGTGTGACTCTCCCCGAGTGACGGTGCGTCAGTGGAAGAAGTGGCGCTCACCCGTGAAGAACATCGTCACACCGGCCTTGCGCGCGGCGTCGATGACCTCGCCGTCGCGCACCGAGCCGCCGGGCTGCACGATCGCCGTGACACCGGCATCCAGCAGCACCTGCGGCCCGTCCGCGAAGGGGAAGAACGCGTCGGATGCCGCCACCGATCCGGCCGCGCGCGCGCCGGCCCGCTCGACGGCGAGACGGCAGGAGTCCACGCGGTTGACCTGTCCCATGCCGACGCCGACCGTGGCGTTGCCCTTGGCGAGCACGATCGCGTTCGACTTCACCGCGCGGCACGCCTTCCAGGCGAAGATCAGGTTCTCCATCTCGGCGTCGTCCGGACGCTCGCCCGACACGAGCTCCCAGTCCTTGGCGACCGAGACGATGTCGTCGGGGAACCGGTCGGCGTCCTGCAGCAGCAGGCCGCCCGAGACCAGGCGCACGTCCATGCGCTCCTGCTGCCAGTCCTCGGGCAGCTTGAGCAGGCGCAGGTTCTTCTTGGCCTTGAACACCTCGAGTGCCGCGGGCTCGAAATCGGGAGCGACGATCACCTCGGTGAAGATGTCCTTGAGGTTGTCCGCCATCTTCAGCGTGACGGTGCCGTTCGCCGCGATCACGCCGCCGTACGCCGACACCGGATCGCACTCGTGCGCGCGCAGATGGGCGCTGGCGATCGGGTCCAGCGCGTTCGGCGCGGTGGTGGCGATGCCGCACGGGTTGGCGTGCTTGATGATCGCCACCGAGGGCAGCACCATGTCGTAGGCTGCGCGCAGCGCGGCATCCGCATCGACGTAGTTGTTGTACGACATCTCCTTGCCCTGCAGCTGCGTCGCCTGCGCGATGCCGTGGCCGCCGGTGCGCGTGTAGATCGCGGCGCGCTGATGCGAGTTCTCGCCGTAGCGGAGGGTCGCGAGGCGCTCGGCCTTGATGGTCAGATGCGCGGGCAGGTCAGCGCCGTCGCTGAGCGTGCCCTCCGAGAACCACTGCGCCACCGCGGTGTCGTAGGTGGCGGTGTGCGAGAAGGCACGGGCGGCGAGCTCGCGGCGCTGCACCAGATCGGTGCCGCCGGCCCTGACCGACTCGATGATCGCCGGGTACGACTCCGGCGAGACGACGATCGCGACGTTGGCGTGGTTCTTGGCGGCGGCGCGCACCATGGCGGGGCCGCCGATGTCGATCTGCTCGACGATCGCATCGGACTCGGCGCCCGAGGCGACGGTCTCCACGAACGGGTACAGGTTGACGACGACGAGCTCGAAGGGCTCGATGCCGAGCTCTGCCAGCTGGCGCTCGTGGTCCTCGAGCCGCAGGTCGGCGAGCAGCCCGCCGTGGATCTTCGGATGCAGCGTCTTGACGCGTCCGTCCAGCATCTCCTCGACGCCGGTGACTGCGGCGACGTCCGTGACCTGGAAGCCGGCATCCCGCACGGTCTGCGCCGTGGAGCCGGTGGAGACGATCTCCACGCCCGCGTCCGCCAGGGCCGCGGCCAGCTCGACCAGCCCGGTCTTGTCGCTCACCGACACCAGCGCGCGCCGGATCGGCACCAGGTCGCGGTGACGGTACAGCGAGGGATCGAGGCGGGGGCCGGCCATGATGATGCTCCTTCGTACGTGGGTGGT
Organism: Microbacterium sp. ARD32; assembly: GCF_031844385.1. NCBI lineage: Bacteria > Bacillati > Actinomycetota > Actinomycetes > Micrococcales > Microbacteriaceae > Microbacterium > Microbacterium sp. ARD32. The sequence continues at coordinate 527,598 of NZ_JAUZVD010000001.1, read as the reverse complement.
TCGGGATCGGGTGCGGGTCGGGATCTTGTGCGGTTCAGAGGACGAGCTCGCCCGTGGCGATGCGCTGCACGACATCGATGAGCAGTCGCCGCTCGACCGGCTTGATGCGCTCATGCAGTGTGGACTCGGTGTCGTCGGGGAGCACGGCGACGCGCTCCTGCGCGAGGATCGGTCCGCTGTCGACGCCGTCGTCGACGACGATCACGCTGGCGCCGGTCTGCTCCACGCCCGCCGCCAGGGCATCGCGCACCCCGTGCGCTCCCGGGAACTCGGGCAGGTGGGCGGGGTGCGTGTTCACGATGCGCGGCGCGTAGCGCGCCACGACCGCGGCGGGCAGCAGGCGCATGAGCCCGCTGAGCACGATGAGGTCGGGCTGCCAGGCATCCAGCTGCTCCGCCAGCTCGACGCCCCACGCCTCCCTGCTCGGGTACGCCGAGTACGGGACGGTGAAAGTGGGGATGCCGAATTCCTCGGCGTGCGCGAGACCGGCGGCGTCGCGGTCGGCGCCCACGGCCAGCACGCGGGCCGGGAAATCGGGGTGACTCGTCGCCTCGAGCAGGGCTCGGAGGTTCGAGCCGGCCCCGGAGATGAGAACGACGAGCGTCAGCACCCGGTCAGTCTACCGGCGCGGTGAGCCCGGCCCGGTCGCTCGTTTCATCCGCCTGCCACGCGCGCCAGCGGTCGGTGCGCTCCTCAGCCAGTTCGTCACGGTGGCGCGGAGCGAGCAGCAGGATGCCGCATCCGATGAGCACCTCGATCCCGATCGCCAGCGCGAACGGGCCGACCGCGGGCCCGGCATCCGCCATCCGCCCCGGACCGATGGATCCGGATGCCAGGACGGCCGCGAGCGCGGCGGCCCCGGCGGACAGCGCGGCGATGCCGGCGGCGATCGCCGCACGCGGCCACAGCCCGGTCGCCGTGCGCTCCCACACCAGTCGCGACCGCACCATCCAGCCCGCGAGCGCACCGCACGCGATCGGCACGAGCACGACCACCAGCATCCACATCGACGAGTTCTCCGGCACGAGCCCGAGCACGGGGATCCCCGGGATGACGCCCAGGTCGGTGCCCGCCGGGGAGACGGCGGTGCCCGTCCCCAGCGCGAAACCGGGACCGGCCAGCCAGCTCGCCGACCAGACCAGCAGCGTCGGCAGGTACAGCAGGTGCGCGAGCGTGAGCATCGTCGCGCCGAGCGCGTCGACGCGAGCGGCCTCGAACAGCGCGATGACCTCTCCCCCGCGCAGCACGGTCATCACCGCGAAGCCGGCAGCCGCCGAACCCGCGAGAGCGACCACGGCCACGGCCGCTCCGCGAAGCGATTCCACCGGCACCGGGCCCCAATCGCCCCAGCCGTCGACGACGTCGTGCACACGGTCCACGATCCCGTCGTCGCCCTCCGCCCACGCGCGCCGGATCGCTCCGAGCAGCAGGCCGGCGAGGTAGGTGGCCGACGGGATCAGGATGCCCGCCCACTGCGACGCGCGCAGCACGCTCGAGTGCGCGCTCAGCGCGACCAGCGTGCTCAGCAGGGTGAAGGTCACGGCTCCGGCCAGCACGCCGCTGAGCCAGGCGCGGGCGTCGGCCGCCCGCCTGCCGGAGCGCGCACCGAAGATCAGGGTGAACAGCCACAGCGCGAGCGGCGGCACCGAGAGGGTGAAGGATGCCGCCTCCTTGGCGATCCCCAGCGAGGACAGCACCTCATCCGGCAGCAGCACCTGCACGGGCACGGCGTGACCGAACTGCCACAGCGTGCCGCTGACCGGCCACAGAGCGCCCCAGTCGGCGCCGGTGCCGAAGGCGAGCACCCATAGCAGGGTGAAGGGCGCGAGCACGGCGACCACGCCCACGGCCGCGGCGATGGCGGCGTCGAGGGCGGCGAGGAGCGCGACGATCAGACGATGCATGACTCATCGAGCCTACGATGCGCTGACCTTCGCGCACGCGCGGGCGCGCGACACGATAGATTCTCTGCGGAGGTCCCGATGACAACTGCCCCTGCTCACCCCGATTCCGCCACCGAACCGCGCAACGCGGTCGATCGGTTCTTCGAGATCACGAAGCGGGGTTCGAGCTTCGGCGCCGAGATCCGCGGCGGCGTGGTCACCTTCGTCACGATGGCGTACATCGTGATCCTGAACCCGATCATCCTGTCCACCCCCGACGTCGACGGCAACGTGCTCAGCGGCAGCGCGGTCGCGGCGGCCACGGCCCTCACCGCAGGCGTGATGACGCTGCTGTTCGGCCTGGTCACCCGCCTGCCGTTCGCGTTCGCCGCCGGCCTCGGCATCAACGCCTACCTCGCGTTCTCCGTCGTGGGCACGGTGACCTGGCCCGAGGCGATGGCCCTGGTCATGATCAACGGCGCAGTCATCGTGCTGCTGGCCGCCACCGGGCTTCGCAAGATGATCTTCGATGCCGTGCCGGTGCAGCTGAAGCTGGCCATCACGGTCGGCATCGGCCTGTTCATCGCCTTCATCGGCTTCGTCAACGCCGGATTCGTCACGTCGACCGGCAACCCGTCCCCGCCGATCGACCTCGGCATCGGCGGGTCGGTCGCCACGATCCCGACGCTGATGTTCGTGGTGACGCTGCTCATCGGCGGCGTGCTCATGGCGCTGCGCAGCAAGGGCGCCATCCTCATCGCGCTGATCTCCGGCACCGTGCTCTCGGCGATCATCGCTGCGATCTGGCCGAACGCCGGGTTCACCTTCGACTTCTCGGACGGCATCGTCGGCGTTCCCGACCTCAGCCTGATCGGACAGGTCGACTTCGGCTTCGATCTCGGTCGGGTGTCGGTCGTCGCCCTCATCATGATCGTCTTCACCCTGATCTTCTCGAACTTCTTCGACGCGATGGGCACCATGACGGGCCTGGCGGAAGAGGCCGGCCTGGCGGATGCGAAGGGCGACTTCCCCCGCATCAAGTCCGCGCTGGTCGTGGAGGGCGTCGGTGCTCTCGCCGGCGGCGCGACATCTTCATCGTCCGCGACGGTGTTCGTGGAGTCCGGTTCCGGCATCGGCGAGGGCGCGCGAACGGGCTTCGCGACCTCGGTGACCGGCGTCCTGTTCCTGCTGGCGATGTTCTTCACTCCGCTGACCGCCCTGGTGCCCGGTGCGATCGCGGCTGCGGCGCTCGTGCTCGTCGGGGCGCTGATGCTCGCGCAGATCAAGAACATCGACTTCAGCGACTTCCGCGTACTGCTGCCGGTGTTCCTCACCGCGACCGTGATGCCGATGACCTACTCGATCGCCAACGGCATCGGCGCGGGCTTCGTCAGCTGGATCGTCGTCAACGCGCTCTCCGGTCGCGCGAAGACGATCCACCCGCTGCTGTGGATCGTCGGCATCGGCTTCGTGCTGTTCTTCGCGCGCGGTCCGATCTCGGCGCTCTTCGCCTGATCGGGGTCGCAGGGAGGGGTCGGATGCCGAGCATCCGGCCCCTTCCGTGTCGTCGCGGTCGCAGTGTCGTCGACGCGGTCGCGTTGCGTCAGGCGATCGCGGTGCCCTCGATGAGCGGCTCGACCGTTCCGAGGATGCCGGGCGCCAGCATCCGCTTCACCTCGACCGACGCGAAGCCGGCGGCCTGGATCGACGCGGCCGTGTCGCGGTGCGGATCGCAGCCATGATCGATCAGACGGGACAGCGGCGCGCAGGCGGCCTGCAGCACCGAGGTCCAGGTGCCGCGCTCCCCCGCCACGTGCTCGAAGAACACCAGCCTGCCGCCCGGCCGCAGCACCCGCCGCACCTCCTGCAGCGCGTCAGCGGGGCGACGCACCGAGCAGAGCACCGTGGAGGCGATCACGGCATCCACCGAGCCGCTCTCGAGCGGAATCGCCTCGGCCGGCGCCGTGAGCAGACGGGATCCGCTGCGGCGGCCCAGGCGCTGCCGCAGCGCCGGCTCGATCCGGCGGCGCGGCTCGAGCGCCAGCCATTCGACGTCGGAAGCCAGCTGATCGGCCGCGATCCCGGATCCCGCGCCGAGGTCGAGCACGACGCCGCGCAGCCCGGGCAGCACCGACGCGCGCCAGCGCCTGCGCAGTTCCGAGCTCGGCGTGCTCCCAGGCATCCGCCCAGGATAGGTGCGATTCCGGCACGGCGGTACCCGGCCGCTCGGGCGATCTCCAGCGGCACGCCGGCGCGGGCGGGTCGCTCGGCGGCCCGCCCGCGGGACCTCACTCCAGCAGCGTCTCCCCGATGTAGCCGCCCTCATCGCATCCCGGCGGCACCGCGAACACGGCGCTGCCGATCGGCGTGGTCCAGATGTTCAGCAGATCGGCCTGCGCCAGCCGCTGCTGCATGGGCGTGAACTGACGCTGGATGTCGGCCTGGAAGCTGATGAAGACCAGCCCCGACTCCGACACCGCGGAAGCTTCCGCGGGCGGTGCGTCGTAGTTGTACACCCGCCGGAAGATGCGCTCGCCCGGCTCGGTCGCGTGCGCCCGGCGGATGTGCGCGAGGTCGTCGATCACCGGGAAACCGCGCGGTCCCCTGGCTTCGAAGTCGGGCTCGTCGTGCTCCTTCTCGCCGGTGAGCGGTGCTCCGGTGTCCAGGGTGCGCCCGATCGCGAACTCGCGAGCGGTGCGGTCCAGCCCATCCCAGGTGTCCAGGTTCATGGCGATGCGCCGCACCACCATTCCCGTGCCTCCCGCGATCCAGTCCTCCCGGCACCACACCGCCCGATCGAACTCCTCGGTGCCGGGTCGGAGGTTGGCCGTCCCGTCCACCTGTCCGAACAGGTTGCGCATCGTCGTCCCCTGCGCCACGGTGCCCCGTGCGCGGCGGAAGCCGTGCTGCACCCAGCGGACGGTGGCGAACGCGCGGGCGTCCTTCAGCAGCATCCGCGCAGTGTGCGCAACCGAGAGAGGGTCGTCGGCAGCCACCTGTATGAGCAGGTCGCCGCCGGTGAACTCGGCACGCAGCCGGTCGATGCCGAATGACGGCAACGGGGCGAGCCAGTCCGGCCCGCTGCCCCCGGCTCTCTGCACGAAGCCCGGACCGAAGCCGAAGGTGACGGTGAGCCCGGCGGGTTCGAGCGCCAGTTCGCGCTCCATGTCGGCCAGTGCCGGGGTCCCAGCGGTGAGCCGGACCGCATCGTCGGTGAGCAGGCGCATCAGGCGGCGCAGACCGTCGCGTTCCACCCCCGGGCGAAGGTCCAGGCTGATCACCGTGGCGTGCGCCTGGGGCACGGTGGCGATTCCCGCCTGATGCACCCCGTGGAACGCGACGACCTCGCCACCGTGCAGCGCGGGTGGCGCCGGTGAGGCCTCCGGAGCCGGCGCGGCGGCCGCGACGAGGCGATCGATCCCGAGCGCGGCCGCCGCGCCCGCGCCGGCGGCAGCCCCTCCCAGGAGGAGCTGCCGCCGGGTCGGGCCCGACGGGCGATGGATGCCCGAGGCCGCGGACTGCTCGCGGTCTGCGGACGTCACTGGTCCTGGTCCGCGTCGGAGCCGTCGGAGTAGTGCTCCTCCGCGCCGGCGAAGTCCTTGGCCGGCGCGGTGAACGACATCGTGGAGTGATCCGAGAACGTCAGCGTGAACGGCACCTCAGCGCCTGCCTCGACGGGCGCGGTCAGCCCCATCAGCATCAGGTGGTTCGCCCCGGGTGCGAGCTCGAAGGAGCCGTGCGCGGGAATCGTGAACCCGCCGTCGACCTCCTTCATCACCATCGCGCCGGAGTCGTCGGCCACCGTCTCGTGCAGCTGAGTGCCCTCGGCGGCATCGGTCTGCGCCGAGACGATGGTCACGTCGCGGTCGGTCGGATTGGACAGGATGCCGAAAGCGGCGGTCATGCCCTCGGGCGCGGCCTTCACCCAGGCATCCTCGATGGTCACCGCCTGACCCGCGGTCACGGCGGATTCGGCGGACGCCTCGGGCGCGGATGAGTCCGCTGATGGGGAGCATCCGGTGAGCAGCAGCAGCGCGGCGGCCGCGAGGACGAGGACGCGTGGGATGCTTCGGCGGTGGTCGATGTTCATGGAAGTGCCTTTCGAGTTCTGTTCTGCCGGCGCGCGGACGCGCGACGCGGCACGCGACCGCGCGAGCGCGGTGCGCGAGTGCCCGTGACACGCACGGACAGCGCCGTCACCCCTCGGAGGGTGGGCGCTTCTCAGATGCTCGAGAGTCGGGGCGGTCCCCGGCGCGGCTGCTGCCGGACGATCCGGATGCCCGTGTCGTCGGTGCGCGGACCGTGCGCGGCGGGCCTGCTGACCGATCGGCGCGGCTGGAGCCGCACGGCCGCACGGAAGACGGCGACGACCCAGGTGGCGATCACGCCCGCGATGTGCACGAGCGCCGACAGCAGCGTCTCGCCGCGATGCAGTGCCAGGGCGGTGAGCACCGCCGCGACGGCGTGGCCGAACCACATCATCGCGTCGGGCGTCACGATGGGCAGCGCGTCGGTCGCCGGCAGGATCATCGCCATGCCGTGCTGGTGACCTCCGGTGAGCCCTGCGGGGGTGACGGCGCCGAGGATGAACAGCGTGTGGAAGAAGAACTGGCTGGCCGAGACCGCCAGCATCAGCCGTGTCAGCGAGAGCCGGCGCCCGGCGAGCAGCACGCTGACCATGCTCGAGAGCACCAGCGGCACGACGATGCCGATGACTCCCGGCATCGCCCCTCCGGCGGACACATGGCCGAGCAGAGCGGTGAAGGTCGCGATCGTCGCCGTGGACAGGCCGCGCAGCAGGTGCGGGAGCCGGGACGGTCGCATGACTCCATTGTGTCACCGGCCGGCAGTGCCGGTTGCTCGACGGCGCCGGCCAGTGCCCGCACAGATGTCAGCCGAAATCACAGATGTCAGCCCAAACAGGCCATTTCGGCTGACATCCGTGATCTGAGCCGACATCCGTGCGCCCCGAACCCGCCAGCACAGCGCCCGGGCATGACGAAGGCCCCGGGGTGGAGCCCGGGGCCTTCGTCGATCAGCCTACTGCACTCAGAGCGCCTCGACGATCGCGCGCATCAGCTCGGCGGCCTCGGACGGCGTCTTGCCGACCTTCACGCCCGCGGCCTCGAGGGCCTCCTTCTTCGCGGCGGCGGTGCCCGCGGAGCCCGAGACGATGGCGCCGGCGTGGCCCATGGTCTTGCCCTCGGGGGCGGTGAAGCCCGCCACGTAGCCGACGACGGGCTTGGTGACGTTCGCCTTGATGTACTCGGCCGCGCGCTCCTCGGCGTCGCCGCCGATCTCGCCGATCATGACGATCGCCTTGGTGTCGGGGTCGGCCTCGAACGCGGCGAGCGCGTCGATGTGGGTGGTGCCGATGATCGGGTCGCCGCCGATGCCGATCGCGGTGGAGAACCCGATGTCCTTGAGCTCGAACATCATCTGGTAGGTGAGCGTGCCCGACTTGGAGACCAGGCCGATCGGGCCGGGGCCGGTGATCGTGGCGGGCGTGATGCCGGCCAGGGCCTCACCGGGAGTGATGATGCCGGGGCAGTTCGGCCCGATGATGCGGGTCTTGTTGCCCTTCGACTTGGCGTACGCCCAGGCCTCAGCGGAGTCGCCCACCGGGATGCCCTCGGTGATGACGACCAGCAGCGGGATCTCGGCGTCGATGGCCTCGATCATGGCATCCTTGGCGAACTTCGGCGGCACGAACGCCACCGAGACGTCGGCACCGGTCTTCTGGATGGCCTCGGCGACCGAGCCGAAGACGGGCAGCTCGACCTCGCCCGAGCCGGGCTTGTCGTGGGTGACCGTGGTGCCGGCCTTGCGGGCGTTCACGCCGCCGACGATGTCGGTGCCGGCCTTGAGCATGAGGGCGGTGTGCTTGGTGCCCTCGCCGCCCGTGATGCCCTGGACGATGACCTTGGAGTCCTTGTTGAGGTAGATCGACATGTTTCTCTCGTCCTTACAATCTCAGGCGTTCGCCAGCTCGGCGGCCTTGTCGGCGCCCTCGTCCATACCGGCGGCGGAGGTGACCAGCGGGTGGTTCGCCGCGGCGAGGATCGCGCGACCCTCCTCGACCTGGTTGCCGTCCAGGCGGACGACCAGCGGCTTGGTGGCGGAGTCGCCCAGGATCTCCAGGGCCTTCACGATGCCCTCGGCCACGGCCACGCACGAGGTGATCCCGCCGAAGACGTTCACGAAGACGCTCTTGACCTGCGGGTCGCCGAGGATGACGTCCAGACCGTTGGCCATGACCTGCGCGTTCGCGCCGCCGCCGATGTCGAGGAAGTTGGCGGGCTTGACGCCGCCGTGGTTCTCACCGGCGTAGGCGACCACGTCGAGGGTGGACATGACCAGACCCGCGCCGTTGCCGATGATGCCGACCTGGCCGTCGAGCTTGACGTAGTTCAGTCCGGATGCCTTGGCCTTGGCCTCGAGCGGGTCGGCAGCGGCCTTGTCCTCGAGCGCCTCGTGCTCGGGGTGACGCACCTCGGAGGCGTTCTCGTCGAGCGAGACCTTGCCGTCGAGGGCGATGATCTCGCCTTCCTCGGTGCGGACCAGCGGGTTCACCTCGACGAGCGTGGCGCCCTCGCCCTTGTACACGTCGTAGAGCTTGACGAAGACGTCGGCGACCTTCGAGACGAGTTCGTCGGGGAAGTTCGCGGCCTTGGCGATCTCGATCGCCTTGGTCTTGTTGATGCCGACCAGCGGGTCGACCTCGACGCGGGCCAGAGCCTCGGGCTTCTCGACGGCGAGCTGCTCGATCTCCATGCCGCCCTCGACCGAGCACAGGCTCAGGTAGGAGCGGTTGGCGCGGTCGAGCAGCACCGAGAAGTAGAACTCCTCGGCGATGCGGGCGCCCGCGGCGACCATGACGCGCTTGACGACGTGGCCCTTGATGTCCAGACCGAGGATCGCCTGGGCGGCCTCGTATGCCTCGTCAGGGTTCTTCGCGACCTTGACACCGCCGGCCTTGCCGCGGCCGCCGGTCTTGACCTGTGCCTTGACGACGACGACGCCGCCGAGCTTCTCGGCCGCTGCCTTCACCTCCTCGGGGGTGTCGGCGACGATGCCGGCGAGGACCGGCACATCGTACTTCTCGAAAAGGTCTCGTGCCTGGTACTCGTAGAGATCCACAGTGCAGTCCTTCGCTGGTTGCGGCGGGTGGGACGCGACAGTTCTGTCGGGTGTCGATATCATTCGACCCGATCAAAGAGCCTACTACCGCCGGCGACATCACAAGAACGGCCGAGACTAGGCTTCACCCTATGCAGCATCCGTCTCCCTCCCGCACCGGCGTGGTCGCCGCCGCGCTCGAACTGTTCGCCGCACAGGGATTCGAGGCGACGTCGGTGGAGCAGATCGCCAAGGCCGCCGGCGTCTCGCGCTCCACCTTCTTCCGCCAGTTCGGCGGCAAGGAGGATGTGGTCTTCACCGATCACGAGCACATGCTCGACGATCTGCGCACCTTTCTCGATCAGCCGCACGACGACCCGTGGGAGGCCGTGTGCGAGGCATCCGAGCGCGTGTTCGAGCACTTCGTGCGCGATCCGGAACTGGCGCGTCGCCGCTACCAGATCGTGCGGCGGGTGCCGGTGCTGCGCGACCGCGAGATCGTGACCGTGTTCCGCTACGAGCGCCTCTTCGACCAGTACCTGCGCGACGCGCTGCCCGGGATCGCTCCGATCGATGCCGTCGGCTTCTCGGCGCTGGTCACCGCCGTGCACAATCACGTGCTGCGGCAGCTGCTGCGGGGCAGGAAGGTGCCGGTGTCCACGCTCCGCGCGGCGCTGGACGACGTGCGCCGGCGCTACGGAGTGCTGCCTGAGGCATCGGATGCCGCGCCCGATGACGTCGTGGTCGCCGTTTTCCCCCGCTCGATGCCGATCGCGGAGATCTCCCGGCGGGTGCAGGCCGAGCTGAGCTGAGCGGCGCGGAGAGAGCGCGGGTGCGTCAGTCGCAGCCGCAGCCGCCGGAGGGCGTCTTCATCATGAAGCAGACATCGCACACGCCGTAGTCGCGGTCGGCTGCGGGGGTCGCCTTCGGCTGCCGGGGAGCGGATGCCGGCTTCGCGGCCGCGCGAGCGCCGGAGGTGCGCGTGCCGGTGCGCCGCGCTGTGGCCGATGGCAGCGCGCTGGGCTGGGTGACGTAGAAGTGCGGTGCCCGTCCCTCGCTGGGCTGCAGCGGCAGCGCGCGTCCGCCGACGAGGATCTGCTCGTCCTCGGCGAAGCCGTTGATGTAGGTGCGGCCGATGTGCAGCGGCGCCCCTTCGCGGCGAAGCGCCTCGATGTAGCGACCTCGGTCGATGTAGCTGATGATGCCGACGGCATCCGTGACGGCGCCGATGAACGCGTGATTCTCGACGGGGATCCGGTGCGCGCGCAGCGCTTCGGCGAGGGATCGGTACGGTCGGGAGGTTCCTGCGGGGGTCGGGCCCTGTACTTCGTTCATCGTGTTCTGATTCTCTCATCCGCGGGGTTCGCGGGGCCCATATGGTCGCGAGCCCTTCGGCGGACAGCGTCGCGGCGGGACCGTGGACGTCCGTGGAACACTGGGAGCATGACGCGCGCGACGGTGATCGGCAGCGGGCCGAACGGGCTCGCGGCCGCCGTGACCCTGGCCCGGGCCGGCTATGAGGTCGAGGTGCGGGAGGCGGCGTCCTCCCACGGCGGCGGACTGCGCACGCAGCCCGGGCCGCTGCCCGGCTTCGTCACGGACGTCTGCTCGGCCGTGCATCCGGCCGTACTCGCCTCCCCGTTCTTCCGGGCCTTCGACATCGCCGAGCGCATCGACTGGATCCGCCCCGAGATCGCGTACGCGCATCCTCTGGACGGCGGGCGCGCCGCCGTGGCTTGGCATGATCTCGACCGGACGGCGGATGCCCTGGGCGCGGACGCCCGTGCGTGGTACGCGCTGCTGCGACCGCTCGTGCGCCGCATCGAGGGCGTCACCGACTTCACCGGGAACCAGCTGCTGCGGATGCCCGCGGATCCCATCGCGGCGCTGCGGTACGGCATCCGGGTGCTGGAGCAGGGCACACCCTTCGCGCGCACCACGCTCCGCACCGAAGCGGGCGCCGCGCTGCTGTCGGGCGTCGTCGCGCACGCGAACGCACCGCTGCCCTCGCTCGGGGCTGCGGCGGCCGGCCTGCTGCTGGCGGCGCACGCCCATGCGGCGGGATGGGCGTACCCCCGCGGCGGCGCGCAGCGCATCGCCGACGCCCTGGCATCCGATCTGATCGCGCACGGCGGGGGCATCCGCACCGACCAGCACGTGCGCGACCTGAGCGCCCTCGACTGGGGCGACCCGCGCCGCGGCGATCTGCTGCTGCTCGACACGTCGCCGCGGCTGGCGCTCACGCATCCCGAGGTCCCGGCGCGGTACGCGCGGGCGCTGCGCGCCTTCCGCTACGGCGCGGGCGTGGCGAAGGTCGACTTCGCGCTGGACGCGCCGATCCCGTGGACGAATCCGGATGTCGCGCGCTCCCCCACCGTGCATCTCGGCGGCACGCGCGATCAGGTGTGGGCGAGCGAGAACGCGGTCGCCCGCGGCGAGGTGAGCGAGCACCCGTACGTGCTCGCGGTGCAGCCGTCCGTGCTCGATGACAGCCGAGCGCCGGAGGGCAAGGCCGTGCTGTGGGCGTACATCCACGTGCCCGCGGGCTCGGAGCTGGATGCCACCGAGCTGATCACCCGCCAGGTGGAGCGCTTCGCGCCCGGATTCCGTGACCTGGTGCTGGCCAGCAGTGCGATGCCGGCATCCGCCCGCGAGCTGATCAACCCGGCCGAGATCGGGGGCGACGTGTTCGGCGGCGCGTTCTCGATGCGCCAGGCGTTCCGGCGTCCGGTGCTCTCTCGTGCGCCATGGCGCACGCCGATGCGCGGCGTGTACCTGGCGTCCGCGTCGACTCCCCCCGGCCCTGGTGTCTCGGGCATGTCCGGCTGGCACGCGGCCCGCACCGCCCTGCGCGATGCCGGTCGCCCCCACACCCTCGCCGATCTGTTCTGAAGCCCGTCCACTCGTGCCGAATGCGCGCGAATGGCGCGGATTCCACCGCGTTCGGCACGGATGGACGGGCGGTGACGCGGAGGGAAGAATGGGGGCATGTACGAGATCCCGGCGCCCATGCTGGCGAAGGCGGTCGCGGCCGTGCCCGACGACCCGAAGCGGCCCATGCTGTACGAGCCGAAATGGGACGGCTTCCGCGGACTGATCGCGTGGGACGGCGAGCGACTCGAGATCGGGTCGCGCGGCGCGAAACCGCTCACCCGGTACTTCCCCGAGCTCATCGAGCAGCTGCCGGCGCAGCTGCCCGGTCCGTGCCTGCTGGACGGCGAGATCGTCGTGGCGACCGGTCCCGCCGGCGCGCAGCGCCTGGACTGGGAGGCGCTCAGCCAGCGCATCCATCCCGCGGCCTCGCGCGTGGCGAGGCTCGCCGCCGAGACTCCCGCGATGTTCATCGCGTTCGACCTGCTCGCCGAGGGCGACGACGACCTGCGTGCGCTCCCGTTCCGCGAACGCCGGGCGCGACTGGAGCGGATGCTGGCTGCCGCACGCTCCCCGCTGCACCTGACCCGCACCACCGAAGACGCCGAGCTGGCCCGCCGCTGGCTGGCGGAGTTCGAGGGCGCGGGCCTGGACGGCGTGGTCGCCAAGCCGCTGGATGATCCGTACGCCCCGGGCAAGCGCACGCTCCTGAAGATCAAGCACGCTCGCACCGCGGATGTCATCGCCCTCGGCTACCGCGTGCACAAGAGCGGATCGGGCGTGGGGTCGCTGCTGGTGGGGCTGTACGACGACGACGGCGTGCTGCGGCAGGTGGGCGGCGTCGCCGCCTGGACGGATGCCATGAGAGCGCGCCTCGTCGAAGAGCTCGCACCCCTCGTGGAGCGCGACGCGACAGGACAGGCGGTGGTCGGCGAGGGCGAGCGCTCCCGGTTCACCGGAGCGAAGGACGTGTCCTTCGTGCGGCTGCGTCCCGAGCGCGTGCTCGAGGTGCGCTACGACCAGCTGGAGGGCGCACGCTTCCGGCACACCGTGCAGTTCGAGCGCTGGCGGCCCGATCGCGATGCGCGCTCGTGCACCTACGACCAGCTCGACACGGTCGCCGGCTACGACCTCGCCGACGTCCTCACCTGACCCCACCCCCGTCTATGTGTCACAGATTGCCGTTTCGCGGCCCGGACAGCGGCACTTTACGCCACATAGACGGGCTCAGTCGACGGGCTCAGTCGACGGGGTTGCCCTCGGCGTCCCAGTTCTCGGCGACCTTCTTGCTGGGCTGCACGCGCGGAGGCTCACCGGGCATCTTGGGGAACTCGGGCGGGAACGACAGCTCGCCCAAGCCGTTCTCCAGATCGCGCTCCCACCACTCCAGCAGCGTGTCGATGCGTCCCGGGGACTTCTGCAGGTCGGTCCAGGGGTCGCCGACCTCGGACAGGCGCGCCGGAATGCTCCGCACGGTGAACCGCGTCGGATCCACCTGGTCGAGCTCGTCCCAGTGGATCGGGGTCGACACCGGAGCGCCGACCTTGGCGCGCGGGCTGTAGGCGCCCGCCATGGTGCGGTCGCGGTTGGCCTGGTTGAAGTCGACGAAGATGCGCTGCCCGCGCTCCTCCTTCCACCAGCTCATCGTCACGGCATCCGGCATCCGCCGCTCCAGCTCCCGTCCGGCGGCGATCACGGCATGCCGCACGGTGAGGAACTCCCACTCCGGCACGATCGGGCAGAACACGTGCAGCCCGCGGTTGCCACTGGTCTTGATGAACGGCTCCAGACCGGCCTCGCGCAGCACCTCGCGCAGCGCGTGTGCGGCGACGACCGCTTCGGCGATGCCCGTGCCCGGCTGGGGGTCCAGGTCGATGCGCAGCTCCACCGGGTTGTCGGTGTCGGAGGCCAGCGACGCCCAGGGATGGAACACCACCGTGTTCATCTGCACGGCCCACACGAGGGCACTCGCGCGGTTCAGCACGATCTGCGGATGGCTGCGCCCCGAGTTGTAGGTGACCGTCACGGCATCCACGAACTCGGGTGCGCCCTTGGGCGGATTCTTCGAGAAGAAGCCGCCGGCGCCGGGGTCCCCGCCGTCGGCGGTCGGGCGGATGCCGTCGCGGAACCGCTCCAGCGAGACCGGACGATGCCCGTTCGCCGCGAGGAACGGCTCCGCCACCTGCTGCGCGTACTCGGCGTACTCGGCCTTGGTGATGCCCTCACCGCCGTCGACCGGCCAGATCACCTTGTTCGGGCTCGACAGCGATACCTCGCGCTCGCCATCGGCATCGGTCACGGTCACAGTCACGCGCTCGGAGGCCATGACCCGACTTTAGGCGGTCGTCTCGGCCGAACACAGGGGGCTTGACGAACGGCGACGAGCACCGGCGCGCGTCAGCACGCGGATGCGCGCCCGCTCAGTCGTCGCCGAGATCGACCGCAAGCACCAGCAGCGCGCTGAGGTCGTCGCGCTCGATCGCGATCGAGGGGCCGGCGATGTCGACGAGGATGCCCGCGATCTCCGCGTGCTCGCTGAGCACCTTGCCCAGCTGCTCGGGCTCGAACGGCATCGGCTGGTCCTTGCGCCCGAGCGCCACGACTTCGAGGGGATGCGAGAAGAGCTGCAGAAAGCGGCGCCCATCCGCGGTGCGCGCCTCGGCGATGCCGACGGGCTGACCGTTCGAGCCGTCGTTGATCGCCACCCAGCTGCGGGTTGCGGCGAGCGCCTCGGCGACGCGCACCGGAGTCTGCTGGTCGCGCGGTGCGGCCAGCAGCGTCTTGATGCGCATCTGCGGGTCGCCCTGCTCGAGGGCGCGCTGCAGCAGCTCGGTCGGGAAGACCACGCGGTGCGGGGCGGAGCTGTTGTCGATGATGATGCCGGTGAAGCCGCCGCCGACCACCTGCTGGTAGACCTCGGTCGCGGGCTGCGCGATCGCGGAGGTGGATGCGGCGTCCTCCTCGCTCTGCACGGATGCCCGCAGAGCAGCGCCGGAGCTGTACGCGAGCATGAAGGTGCGGTCGCCGTCGCGCACGATGCCGACGGACAGCGGCTTGCCTGCGGCGACCTGCTCGCGGGCGTCGCCGCTCACACGCAGGTACAGGTGCCCCTGCAGCGACTGCCGCATCACACCGAGCAGCTGCTCGTTGCCCGCGCCCTCCTCGAGCTGCTGCAGGGCCTCGCGCAGCAGAACGTTGTCGACGAGACCCTCCACGGTGTGGGTCTGCTGCGGCGGCTCGGCGGGCGCGAGCGGCAGGCGCGGGCCGCCCATCGTGAGCGGGGCGGCACCGGGCGCCGCCGGCGTCTGCGGGCGCTCGGCCGTCGCTTCGGCACCGGACGCACCGGCACCGGATGCCGCGGTCTCGTCCGGCAGCGTGACCTCGGGGCCGGCCTGTGCGCCGACGCCGCGGAAGGCCTGTACCGAGATGCCGACCTCGGGCACGGCATCCTCGGCCGTCTCGGACTGCTCCGCGGCCGGCGCCTCGGATGGCGTCGCCTCCTCGACCGCCTCCGGGGCGGGTGCCTCCTGCTCGGCATCCGGCTTGTCGACGTGCTTGCTGCGGCGGGAGAAGAGGGCCATGCGTCCCAGCCTAATCGGCTTCCTCCGGCGCGACTTCGCCGATCCGCCAGGCCGCAGCGGCACGCTGCTGCCTGTGGAACCGGGCGAAGCGCCCGTCGCGCGCCAGCAGCTCGTCGTAGCCGCCCTCTTCGACCACGCGCCCGCGTTCGAGGAACACGATGCGGTCGGCCGAGCGGATGCTGCTGAGCCGGTGCGCGACGATCACTCGCGTGCGCGGCACGGGATCACCGGTGAGCGCGGCGGCGATGGCGGCCTCGTTCTCGGCATCCAGCGCGCTCGTCGCCTCGTCCACCAGCAGGACCGGGGCGGGCTTGAGCAGAGCGCGGGCGATGGAGACCCGCTGCCGCTCGCCGCCGGAGAGCGCCGACCCCGCCTCACCCGCTCGCGACTCCCAGCCGTCGGGCAGCTGCTCGACGATGGCGTCCCTGTCGAACACCGGCGCGCCCGTGCGGTAGCCGAACCCGACGCCGTCGAACCGCACGCCTTCGGCGCGGGCGGATGCTGCGGAGGCGGATGCTGCTGCCTCGGAGGGTGCGGATGCTGCGAGTTCGTCGTCCTCGATCACACGCTGCACGCGCGTGGCGGCCAGCAGACCGTCGCGCAGCCCGGAGAGCCCGTAACCGATGCCGAGCAGGCGGGAGCCGAAGGTGGTGCCCAGCAGCAGGAACGGCAGCAGATCGAGCGGACTCATCGTGCCGTCGGTCACCCACAGCGTGCCGAACACGCAGATCAGCAGCAGGAAGGTCGTGGGCCGGGTGGCCAGATCCATCACGGTCTTGGCGCCGATGAACGGGCGCTGCCAGTCGGAGAGGAAGCGCACGTACTCGCCCAGCCGGGCACGGAAGGTGGATGCGGCGGCGCCGCCGAACACCCGCACCACAGGCTGCGCCTCCAAGTATGCGCCGGCCTCCTTCTGCATCCGCTCCGCCCAGCACAGCGCCTTCGGGGTGGAGTCGTACGAGCGCAGCACCATCAGGTACATCGCGACGGCGTAGACCAAGCCCCACTTAAGCACCCCCGGGAAACGGCACCGGTCCGCACACCGGGCCCGCCCGTAGCATGGGCGTATGACGGCCCCCGAGAAGCTCTCCGACATCGTCACGTCGTTCCTCGACGTCGTGCACGACCGGCTCGTCTCGGACCGGCGCGGTACGGTCGCCGATTACATCCCGCAGCTGGCCGACACCGATCCGGAGCTGTTCGGGATCGCCCTGTGCGGACTGAACGGCCGCGTGTACGAGAGCGGCGACACCGATGTCGTGTTCACGATCCAGTCGGCGTCGAAGCCGTTCGTGTACTCCCTCGCCCTCGACGATCAGGGCCTGGACGCGGTGCACGCCCGGGTGGGAGCAGAGCCGAGCGGCGAGGCGTTCAACTCGGTCAAGCTCGAAGCGGGCACCGGTCGTCCGCCCAACCCGATGGTCAATGCGGGTGCGATCGTGACCACCTCGCTGGTGCGCGGAGACTCCGCCGAGGAGCGCTTCGCGCGCATTCTGGCCCGGCTCAGCGCCTTCGCCGGGCGCGACCTGCGCGTGGACGAGGCGGTCTTCGCGTCGGAGCACGAGTCCGGTGACCGCAACCGCGCCCTGGCCTATCTCATGCGCGGTGCCGGATCGCTGACCGCTCCGGTGTCGGAGACCCTGGACACCTACTTCCGGCAGTGCTCCGTGCTGGTCACCGCGCGCGACATCGCGGTGATGGGCGCGACGCTCGCCAATGGCGGAGTCAATCCGGTCACGCAGCAGCGGGTCACCAGCGCTGAGACCTGCCAGCACGTCATGACGATCATGGCCACCTGCGGCATGTACGACTACGCGGGCGAGTGGCTGCTGCGCGCCGGGCTCCCCGCCAAGTCGGGCGTCGCCGGCGGGCTGGTCGCGAGCTCGCCGGGTGAGTTCGGGCTGGGGCTGTTCAGCCCGAGGCTGGATGCCAGCGGCGCGAGCGTGCGCGGGGTGGCGGCCGCCCAGCGGCTGGCGACCCGGTTCGGACTGCACGTGCTGCATCGCCCGCTCACGCTGTCGGCCGCCGAGGTGACGGCCGCGAACGACGAGCTCGCCGCGGGGCTGGGGGCCGAGCAGGATGCCGTGGCCAGCCAGCTGCTGCAGCAGAACGCCGACGATCTGGCGGTGTGGCGCCTGCGCGGCTACATCGACTTCGACGGTGCCGAGCGCCTGCTGCTCGACCTCGACGCGTGGCTGGCCGCCCGCCCCGCTGACCGTGATTCGCCCGCCGTGATCGTGCTGGATCTGACCGAGGTGACGCAGCTGCAGTCGGTGGCGGTGTGGATGCTGGCGGCCCTGGCCACCTGGTGCCGCGCCCGCGGCATGCGGGTGATCGCCAGCGACCCGCAGGGCCGCAGCCTGGGTGTCGCCGGCCTGTCGCAGTCCGCCGACTTCGACGACGCGGTGCGCGATGCGGTGGCGATGACGGGGGCTGGGCCCGACACGGACTGAGTCGCCGCCGGCTCAGAGCTTCTGGATCGGCGCGATCTTGATCAGCAGCTTCTTCTGGCCGGCGGTGTCGAACCGCACGTGGGCGATGCGCTTCGCGCCCTCGCCGGTGACGGCCTCCACGCGCCCCTCGCCGAAGTCGTCGTGACGGATGCGGTCGCCGGCGGCCAGCTCGAGATCGCCGTTGTCGCGCACCTTGCCGGTGACCTTGTTCGGGAAGCGGTCCATGGCCGTGGACAGCGGCTTCAGTCCGCCGCCCTTCGGCAGGGACGTGGGCGCGAACCGGTCGCTCTCCCGGCCGTCACCACCCCAGCCGCCGGACCTGCGCGCGTTCAGCGCCCGCGATTGCATTCCGCCGCGGGAATTCACATCACCGGGCGATTGGCGCCAATCGATCAGCTCGGCGGGGATCTCCTGCAGGAACCGGCTGGGCATGGCCACCGACACCTCGCCGAACTGAGCGCGGGTCATCGCGAGCGACAGGTGCAGCCGCTTGCGGGCACGCGTGATGCCCACGTAGAACAGTCGCCGCTCCTCCTGCGGGCCGCCCGGCTCCCCCGCCGAGATGCGGTGCGGGATGAGGTCCTCCTCGACGCCGGTGACGAACACCGCGTCGTACTCCAGCCCCTTGGCGGTGTGCATGGTCATCAGCGAGACCACGCCGGATTCGTCGTCGAGGTCATCGGCATCCGAGACCAGCGCGACCTCGGTGAGGAAATCCACGATCGTGCCGTCGGGGTTGTTGCGCGCGAAGTCGCGCGCCACGGCCACGAACTCGTCGAGGTTCTCCAGCCGCGCCTCGTCCTGCGGGTCGCGGCTGGCGCGCAGCGCGTCGAAGTAGCCGCTCCGGTTCAGCAGCACGGTCAGCCCCTCGGCCACCGACGTCGACGGCGGCACCTCGCCGGAGGCCGGCTGCAGGATCTCGGAGGCCTCGGTCAGCACGGCGTCCAGCTGCGCGATCGCCGCCTGCAGCTTGGGCCCGACACCGAGCTCGGCGGGATGCCGCAGCGCGTCGCGGAAGCTGATGCCGTGCTGCTCGGCGAACATCGCGATCGAGGTCTCGGTGACAGCGCCGATGCCGCGTCGGGGTTTGTTGAGGATGCGGCGCACGGCCATCTCGTCGGCGGGATTGGCCACCGCGACCAGGTACGCCAGCGCGTCCTTGATCTCGGCGCGCTCGTAGAACTTGGTGCCGCCCATGATCTTGTACGGCACGGCCGAGCGGATGAAGATCTCCTCCAGCGCGCGGGACTGCGAGTTGGTGCGGTAGAAGACCGCCATCTCGGAGTACGCGACGCCGGAACGCCGCAGCTGCTCCACCTCGTCGGCCACGAACTGGGCCTCGTCGTGCTGCGAGTAACCGGTGAACCCGACGATCTTCTCGCCCGCGCCCTTGTCGCTCCACAGGTTCTTCGCCTTGCGGTCGAAGTTGTTGCCGATCAGCGCGTTGGCCGCCGAGAGGATGTTCTGGGTGGAGCGGTAGTTCTGCTCGAGCAGCACGACCTTCGCGCCGGGGAAGTCGCGCTCGAACTCGGTGATGTTGCGGATGTCGGCACCGCGGAACGCGTAGATCGACTGGTCCGAGTCGCCCACCACCGTCAGCGACGCCCCCTCGACGCCATCGCCCTGGGGCGCTGAGCCCGTCGAAGCGTCCGGCTCGAAGATCATCATGCCGTTCATCTCGAACTGGGTCCCTGAGCCCGTCGAGGAGTCCGCCTCCGCCGACGCGTCCACGGGCTTGGTCAGCTCGCGGATCAGCGCGTACTGCGCGTGGTTGGTGTCCTGGTACTCGTCCACGAGGATGTGGCGGAACCGGCGCCGGTAGACGTTCGCCACCTTCGGGAACGCCCGGAACAGGAACACGGTCTGCGCGATCAGGTCGTCGAAGTCGAAGGCGTTCGCCTTCTGCAGCGCCCGCTGGTAGTCGGCGAAGATGTCGGTGAACTTGCGCTCGGCGGGGTCGGACATGTTCGCCTGCCTGGCGTGCCCCTCGGCATCCAGCAGCTCGTTCTTGAGCTTGGAGATCCGCGACTGCACCGCCCCGGGGGTGAGTCCGTAGGCATCCGCCTCGTGCTCCTTGACCAGCCGCTTCAGCAGCGCGCGCGAATCGCCGGAGTCGTAGATCGTGAACGACTTCGTGAACCCGAACTGCTCGGCCTCGCGCCGCAGAATGCGCACGCACGCCGAGTGGAACGTGGAGATCCACATGCCCCGCGCCACATCGCCGACGAGCCCGGCCACGCGCTCGCGCATCTCGCCAGCGGCCTTGTTGGTGAACGTGATCGCCAGGATCTGGCTGGGCCACGCCTCGCGCTGCCGCAGCAGCAGGGCGATGCGGCGGGTGAGCACGCTCGTCTTCCCCGACCCGGCACCCGCGACGATCAGCAGCGCGGGGCCGCGGTGGGTCACCGCCTCGAGCTGCTGGGGGTTCAGTCCGGCGAGCAGCGCGTCGGCGCCGTCGGAGGGGCGCGGCGCGGAGGATGCGGGGACAATGAGTGGCGCGTCGGTCATGGCCATACGAGTCTAGGCGCGGCATCCGACAGCCGACTCCGCGAGCGCCGCTCGACTCACCGGAAGACGGCCACCCCCAGATCCGGGTGATCGACGAACACTCCATCCACGCCCGTCGCGGCGATGGTCCGCCATTCGCCCTCGTAGTCACCGAAGGCGGCCTTGCCGCCGCCGGCGCGGAACGGGGCTGACAGGAACCGGTTCTCGGGCCGGCAGGTCCAGGTGAACACCCGCAGGCCCCGGACGTGCGCGTCGGCCACGATCGTGCTGTCCGGCTGCAGCAGCATCCGCTTGTCGACGCTGATCCCGTCGACCTGCCCGACCAGGGCATCCAGTCCCGCCGGCGCGACGATCGAGGCGTAGTCCGGTGCCGCGCGTCCCTCGGCCGCGACCAGATCGAACGGCTTGCCGCTCGCCTCGATCAGGTACACGAAGGATGCCGCGATCCCGGTCCGGCGCAGCCGCGTCAGCACCGTGGACTCGAAGCACTCGATCACCAGCGGCAGGTCGCCGGTGGCCCAGCCGCCCGCCCGCAGGTCCCGTTCGATGAGGGGAGCCAGGTCGAGCCCGATGGACGCGAAATAGGTGGCGTGCTTGACCTCGAGGACCATGCCGATCTCACGGCCGTGCTCGACGGATGCCGCACTGATCAGCCGCATCAGCTCGGTCAGCCGCAGGATCGGCTGCGCGTCGTCGAAGGTCGCGCTGGAGGTGCGGATCTTCGGCAGTCTCTCCCGCACGCGCAGGGTGGACAGCTCGTCCCAGGTGAAGTCCTCGGTGAACCAGCCGGTGAGGGACTGCCCGTCGATCCTCTTGGTGGTGCGGCGGTCGGCGAACTCCGGATGCTGGGCCACGTCGGTCGTGCCGGAGATTTCGTTCTCGTGCCGGATGACCAGCACGCCGTCCTTGGTGGCGACCACGTCGGGCTCGACGGCATCGACCCCCAGCGCGAACGCGAGTTCGTAGGAGGAGCGACTGTGCTCGGGGCGGTACCCGGGCGCGCCGCGATGCCCGATGATCAGCGGTGATTTCCTGGGCACGCTCTCAGCGTAAAGCACCCCGTTCATAGGGTTGCGCGGCTATCGTTGTAGAAAGAGTTGACCGATCCCTCGGGAGCAGAGGCCACCCATGAGCAATTTCGTCTTCAACAACCAGGCATTCCAGCAGCAGGATCCGCGGAAGGTCGCCACCTATCCGGGCGCGCCCCAGGGTGCGCAGCAGGGCCGGCAGGGCCAGTATGCGCCGCCGCCGCCCGCCGCCGCGCAGACCGCCGCCTTCCAGCAGGCGGGAGTGAACGCCGCCGCGCAGGCCAACCTCGAGGGCATGTACGCCGCACCGCCGGCCGGAGCCATCGAGACCGACCGGATGACGGTCGAGGACACCATCTGGAAGACCGCCGGCCTGTTCGGCATCCTGCTCGTCACCGCGGTGGTGGGCTGGGTGTGGACCGCGTCGGCGCTGCCCAGCACCGGCCAGCCGAACATGATGCCGTGGATCATCGGCGCGCTGGGCGGCTTCGTGCTGGCCATGGTGGTCACCTTCACCTCGCGCAAGAAGGTGCGCCCCGCGCTGATCTTCGGTTACGCGGCCTTCGAGGGCCTGTTCATCGGCGGCATCTCGTCGTTCTTCGAGGTAATGTGGCCCGGCATCGTGATGCAGGCGACTCTGGCCACCGTCGCTGTGGTCGGCGTGACCCTGGCGCTGTTCGTCAGCGGCAAGGTGCGCGCTTCGGCCAAGATGAGCAAGATCGTGCTGATCGCGATGATCGGCTACCTGGTGTTCTCGCTGCTGAACGTCGTGCTGATGTGGACGAATGTGCTGCCCGGCGACCTGATGTTCGGCATGCGCAGCGCGCCGAGCCCGCTGTTCGGCATCCCGTGGGGTGTGCTGATCGGCATCTTCGTGGTGTTCCTGGCGGCCTACTCGCTGGTGATGGACTTCGATCAGATCCAGCAGGGGGTGCGCAACGGCGCTCCCCGCAAGTACGGCTGGCTGGGCGCCTTCGGCATCATGGTGACCGTCGTCTGGCTGTACGTCGAGATCCTGCGCATGCTGGCGATCCTGCGCGGCAACGACTGACGCCACCCCGACAGCAGACGAACGGCCGCTCTCCTCGGAGGGCGGCCGTTCTCACGTGCGGGAGCACTTAGCACACCGCCGGGAACGCACACAAGGGCCTACCTGTTCCGCCGCGGCTGCGCCACGCTCGGATCGTGGCAACATGCCGCGTCGAACAACAGAACGGAGACTCCATCATGGGCTTCCTCGGATTCCTTCTTCTCGGGCTGATCGCCGGTGCGATCGCCAAGCTGATCCTCCCCGGCAGGCAGGGCGGCGGCTGGTTCGTCACACTGCTGCTGGGCGTCGTCGGTGCCATCATCGGCGGTTGGATCGGCAGCCTCTTCGGGCTCGACATCTCGGGCTTCTTCGATCTCGGCACGTGGCTGTGCGCCATCGGAGGATCGATCATCGTCCTCCTGATCTACGGCCTCATCGTCGGACGGGGCAGCCGCAGCAGCGCCTGACCCTCGCAACGCGACGGTGGCCCGTCTCCCGCTGGGGAGGCGGGCCACACGCGTGTCCGCGGCCGGCCCGCTCCGCGCGGATCCGCGCGAACGATCCCGCCCTGCCATGATGGTTGTCACGGCAGGGGGCCGGTTCCACGACCGGGCCCGCGAGCGGGAGGGGACTCGATGCGTGGACCTTGGAAGACGATCACGGCGCTGACGAGCACAATCGCGCTGGCGGCCGGGCTGGTGCTGGCCGGTGCGGGAGCAGCATCCGCCGATACCCCGGCCGACCTCGACCCCGGCTTCGTCACCGACGCCTCCGGAGTGCTGGACGATGCCGCGCAGGCCCGGCTGGAGCAGCAGCTGTCCGAGCTCGCAGGCAAGCCCGACCGCCCCGAGCTGTACGTGATCCTGGTTCCCGATTTCGAAGACCCCGACAACGCGCTCGCCTGGGCGGATGCCACGGCTCTGCGCAACAACCTCGCACCGGATCAGTACCTGCTCGCGATCGCCACCGAGGGCAGGAGCCTGGCCATCTCCGCCGAGTACGGCGGCGACGGCGTCGCCGCCGGCCCGCTCTCGGAGAGCCGCGTGCTGAGCATCGAGGATCACCTCGGCGGCGAGTACCTGGCGGACGACGACTGGTCCGGCGGCATCTCCTACGTCGCCGGCGAGTTCGACAAGGTGCCGTGGCCGTGGTGGGTGTGGGTGCTGGGCGTGGCCGTGCTGGCGCTGATCGTATTCGCGGTCGTGCGCCTGGTCGTCTACCTGCGGCGCCGCGCTGCGCTGGCCGCGGAGCTGCGCACGCTGGAGGGGCAGAAGAAGCGCGCGGCGCGTCTGCTGGTGAGGGCCGACGAGGCGGTGAAGACCAGCGAGCAGGAGCTCGGCTTCGTGACCGCGGAGTACGGCGAGGAGACCACGGCCGAGTTCACCTCGGTGCTCGAGGAGTGCCGCGCGCGACTGGACCACGGCTTCCAGCTGCTGCAGAAGCTCGAGGACGCCATCGAGGACACACCCGCGCAGACCCGCGCCTGGACGGACGAGATCATCGCGCTGTGCGCGCAGATCGATCGCGACCTCGACGCCCGCACGCAGCGGCTGGCGTCGCTGCGCGCTCTCGCACAGGGCTCCGCCAAGACGCTCGCACGGCTGCAGACCGCACGGGA
This sequence comes from Microbacterium sp. ARD32, assembly GCF_031844385.1. Taxonomy (NCBI): domain Bacteria; kingdom Bacillati; phylum Actinomycetota; class Actinomycetes; order Micrococcales; family Microbacteriaceae; genus Microbacterium; species Microbacterium sp. ARD32. The sequence goes on along the minus strand of NZ_JAUZVD010000001.1, from coordinate 503,507 downwards.
TGAGGCCGCCCACCTGCAGCAGGATGCCGCGCAGCGCCTGGACGCGCTGCGCGCAGCCTTCCCGCCGGCGGCGCTGGTGGGAGTGACAGGCAACGCCGACGAGATCGGCGACCGGCTGCGGGATGCCGATGCCCAGCTGGCCGCGCTGGAGAAGGCCGTGAAGGCGCACAGGGCGAAGGCGATCTCGGATGCCGTGCACGAGATCGAGCGCCTGCTTGCCGAGGCGACCGCGCTGCGCGACGCGGTGAAGGCGCAGGCCGACGCCCTCGCCGCGGGTGCTGCGGGCAGTGGCGCAGCCGGGGCGGATGCTGCGCAGAAGAGCACCCTGGAGCTGGCGCGGGCCGCCGTGCATGCCGCAGACCTCTCCGCACAGGCGCGGCCGGCGGACGTGAACGCACTCGCGTTGACCCGGCTGAACCTGGCCAAGCGCCAGCTCGCTCAGGCCGAGGCATCCGCTGATCCCGCACGGGTCGAGCTGCTCGCCTCCTCAGCCCTGAGCGTGGCCGAGCAGGTGCAGTCGCTCACCTCCGCGCCGACCGCGCCGATCTCCGGCCGCTTCACCCGCTCCTCGGCCTCCGCGACCGGCTCGGCGCAGCACATCGTGCACCACACCGCGCCTTCGCGCCCGAGCTGGAGCGCGCAGAGCGCGGCATCCAGCCGCGACGATGACGGCCGCGGAGGCAAGGCCGTGCTCGGCGCCCTCGGCGGGGCCGTGCTCGGCTTCTTCAGCAGCCTGAGCATCGCCGACGGCAACGGCGGCGCGATCGTGCTGTTCATCATCCTCGGTGCCGTCTTCGGCGCGCTCTCCGGCGCCTTCGGCGGCCAGGGCGGCGGTTCTTCGTCGGGCTGGGGCGGATCGTCGTCCCGGCGCTCGTCGTGGCACAGCTCCTCGCGCTCGTCGCGCTCGCACTCGTCGCGGTCGTTCAGCAGCCGCTCGTCGGGAAGCCGCTCCTCGGGACGCTCGGGCGGGCGACGCTTCTAGCCGGTCGCCGCTTCTGGCCGGTCGCCCCGCGGCGGCGTAGCCTGGGGCGATGACGGCGACGCTGGCGGACAGCATCCGCACCGGGCTGCAGGAGCTGGCCGATCCGGCGATCGCTCCGGCCCAGCAGTCGTATCTGAAGTCCACCATGCCGAATCTCGGCGTGCGGGTGCCCGCCGCGCGTGCGCTCGTGCGTCGGCTCGCCAAGGGCGAGACGGATGCCGGGGTGCTGCAGCAGACGGCGCTGGAGCTGTGGCGTCAGGCGGAGTTCCGCGAGGAGCGCTACGCGGCGCTGGCGCTGATGGCGCTGCCCGCACTGCGCGGCGATCCCGCGACGCTGCCCGTGCACGAGGAGATGATCCGCAGCGGCGCCTGGTGGGACTACGTCGACGAGGCCTCGCACCGGCTGCGGGAGCTGCTGGATGCCGATCCCGAGCGGTTCGCGGTGGAGATGCGCATCTGGGCCGACGACGAGGATTTCTGGGTGCGCCGCGCCGCGATCATCTGCCAGGTCGGGCGGAAGGGTGCCACCGATCTCGGCCTGCTCGAATACGCGATCCTCACGAACATCGACGATGACCGGTTCTTCATCCACAAGGCGATCGGCACGGCGCTGCGCGAGCTCGCCAAGAGCAACCCCGGCTGGGTGCGGGCGTTCGCCGCACAGCATCCGCTCTCCCCGCTCTCCCGCCGAGAGGCGCTGAAGCACCTGGCGTGAGCCGCGCGGGTCAGCGCGTCGAAGAATGTGATCAGTGGGCGCCGGATCAGCGGCGGGACGGTGTCAGCGACGCCGCGGTGTCAGCGGCGGGGCGGGGACGCGAGGGCTGTGCGGGTGGCGGAGGCGAGGGCGGCCATCGCGGCATCCTCGCTCCAGGCGGATGCCGCGGCCGGGGCCTCCGCGGCCAGGCGCGCCTGCAGCGGGGCGTCCGTGAGCACCCGCCGGATCGCATCAGCCAGCGCACCCTCATCACCGGAGCGGACGAGCAGCCCTCCCCCGCGACGCAGCGCGTCACCGGGACCGTAGCGCACGTCGTAGGAGACGACCGGGCAGCCGGCGGCGAGCGCCTCGACGATCGACAGCCCCTGCCCCTCGTACGCGGTGGCGGTGACCATGAGCGACGCCCGGCGCAGCACGGCATCCGGGTCGTCGGTGCGGCCCATCAGCCTGACCCGCTCGCCCGCGCCGAGCGAGCCGATGAGCTCGGCGACGGACGCCGAGGACGGCCCGTCGCCCCAGATCTCCAGGCGCGTGCCCGGGACGTCCGCTGCGAGGAAGGCGCGCACCAGGTGGTCGACGCGCTTGCCCGGGGCGAGCCTGGAGACGCTGACCACGAGCCCCGTCTCGCGATCGGCGTCGCTCGCCTCAGGAAGGCGGATGCCGTGCGGCGCGACCAGGTTCACGGCATCCCCGCCGAACCGGGCCTGCACATCATCGCGCTGCGCCGGCGTGGGCCAGATCACCGCGTCGAACCGGTCGCTGACGGCGAACCAGCGGCTCCACAGGGCGTTCAGCGGAGCATCCGCCGTGTACGGCGGCTCCAGATGCATGGTGTGGATCGCGTGCACGATGCGCGCGCCGGGATTCGACCACTCCGCCAGCAGCTCGCCGAGCTGACGAGACTCGCAGATCACGACCACCGGGCGGGCAGACTGCTCCACCAGCTGATCCAGCCAGGCGCGGTACAGCCCGCCGAAGCCGGGCAGCGTGCCGATGACGTCGCCGTGCTCGTCGTACACCCGCACCGGCGCCGTGCTCAGATGCCAGTCCGGGTTCCCCTGGATCACCGGCAGCGCCAGGCAGGGCCGGCCCTCGGCATCCGTCAGCTCGCGGTAAGAGTCGGCCGTGCTCTCCGTCGAGGCGGGGGTGGATGCCGCGCGCAGCCACCCCGCCGCACCGCCCTCCGGCGCACTCGCCTCGTCGAACAGATTGCGAAGCGGGATGCCGGCGGGCAGCATCCCCAGGCGGGCGAACTCCGCGCGATGAGCGGCGTGCGCTGCGGCATCCGCGGGATCGACGGTGAGCACCTGCACGTCGGCGCCGTGCTCCGCCAGCTGCCGCGCGCGGGCGGCGGTGGCGATCGTGTAGCCGCCGTCGAGGCCTGGGACCAGCCGGCTCGACAGCACGAGAAACGCCGCGTCGGGGAACCCTTCGATCCCCACGCCCCACTCCGAGCGCCGCTCCGCGCCGCACGGAGCCTCGGGGGCGCGTGGGCCCGGCTCAGGGACCGACTGGCCGGGGGCGGAATCCGGCAACAGCGCTCACTCCCACTCGATGGTCGCCGGCGGCTTGGAGGTCACATCGAGCACGACGCGATTGACCTCGCGCACCTCGTTGGTGATGCGGTTGGAGATCTTCGAGAGCACGTCGTAGGGCAGGCGGGTCCAGTCGGCGGTCATTGCGTCCTCGCTGGAGACCGGTCGCAGCACGATCGGATGACCGTAGGTGCGGCCGTCGCCCTGCACCCCTACCGAGCGAACGTCGGCGAGCAGCACGACCGGGCACTGCCAGATGGTCTGGTCCAGTCCGGCCTTGGTGAGCTCCTCGCGGGCGATCGCATCGGCCTCGCGCAGCACCTCGAGACGCTCACGGGTCACCTCGCCGATGATGCGGATGCCCAGACCTGGGCCGGGGAACGGCTGGCGGCCGACGATCGCCTCGGGGATGCCGAGCTCGCGGCCGATCGCGCGCACCTCGTCCTTGAACAGGGCGCGCAGCGGCTCGACCAGCTCGAAGTCGAGATCTTCGGGCAGGCCGCCCACGTTGTGGTGCGACTTGATGTTCGCGGTGCCCGCGCCTCCGCCCGACTCCACCACATCCGGGTAGAGGGTCCCCTGCACCAGGAACTTCACGGGCGCGCCGCCGGATGCCTTCGCCTCTTCGACCAGGTCGCGCTGCACCTGCTCGAAGGCGCGGATGAACTCGCGGCCGATGATCTTGCGCTTGGTCTCGGGGTCGGTGACGCCGGCGAGGTGTCCCAGGAAGGTGTCCGCCGCATCGACGGTGATCAGGCGCACCCCGGTGGATTCGACGTAGTCCTTCTCGACCTGTTCGCGCTCGCCCTTGCGCAGCAGCCCGTGGTCGACGAACACCGCGGTCAGCTGGTCGCCGATGGCCTTGTGCACGAGGGCGGTCGAGACGGCGGAGTCCACCCCGCCGGAGAGCGCGGAGATCACCCGCGCGTCGCCGACCTGCTCGCGGATGCGCTCGAGCTGCTCGGCGATCACGTTGTCGCTGTTCCAATCGGCCGGCAGACCCGCACCCTTGTGCAGGAAGTTCTCGATGATCGCCTGGCCGTGGTCGGAGTGCTTCACCTCGGGGTGCCACTGCACGCCGTAGAACCGGCGCTGCTCGTCGGCGAAGGCGGCCACCTTGGTCGCGTCCGTCGTGGCGAGCACGTCGAATCCCTCGGGGGCACGGGAGACCTGGTCGCCGTGGCTCATCCACACGTTCTGCTCGGTCGGCTGGCCGCCCAGCAGCGTGCTCTCGCCCGCGGAGACGTGCGCGTCGGTGGCGCCGTACTCGCGCAGCCCGGTGTTGGCGACCTCGCCACCCAGGGTCTGCGCCATGTACTGGAAGCCGTAGCAGATGCCCAGCGTCGGCACGCCGAGCTCGAACACGGCGGGGTCCAGGCGTGGCGCGCCCTCTTCGTACACCGAAGACGGCCCGCCCGAGAGGATGAGCGCGACAGGGTTCTTCGCGGCGATCTCCTCAGCACTAGCGGTGTGCGGCACGATCTCGCTGTACACGCCGGCCTCGCGAACGCGGCGGGCGATCAGCTGCGCGTACTGCGCACCGAAGTCGACGACGAGCGCGGGGCGCTGCTGGGTCTCGGTCTGCTCGGTCAACGGGCACCTTCCGTGGCGGGGTTCTGAGTCGCTGAGCCTGTCGGGTCGGTGGCTTCGCGGCGGGCGAGATAGGCCTTCACGTCGCGGGCCACCCGCGTCTCCATGAAGAACGACAGCAGCGGGATGACGCCGCCGAGGGCGAGCAGGATGAACCGCGGGAAGCGCCAGCGCATCATGCTCCACATCCGGAAGCAGGCGAACAGGTACACGACGTAGAACCAGCCGTGCACGATCAGGATGCCGAGCGAGAGGTTGACACCGTCTCCGGTGGACTCGAGTCCCTCGGGCCCCTCGACGACATCGGCGAACCACAGGAATCCGCCTGAGCCGCCCAGGAAGAGCTCGAGGCGGATGGGCGTGTACTTCAGCACCATCTCCGCACACAGCAGCAGCAGCATGACGCCGGTGATGATCGAGGCGATCTGATAGAACTTCAGCGCCCCGCGGATCGCCGGGAAGCTGGCGATTTTCGGCTCTGGCATGCTCCCCAGTCTAGACGTCGTGCACGCACCGTTCCGCCGCGCGATCCCGGCCGCAAGCGGCGAGGACCGCCGGCCGCACGCGGTGAGGGCCGCCGGGATCGCTCCCGACGGCCCCCACCGTGCTCGCGGACACTCAGCCGCGGATCGGATCCCGCAGGATCAGAACCAGCCGCTTCAGAACCAGCCGCGGAACAGGTCCAGCACCCAGTCGATGATCTCCTTGATCACGTGTCCGATGCCGCCCTTCCGGTTCACGTGCACCACCGCGGTGGCGGCATCCCCGTCGGCCTGCGCTGCGGCGACCGTATAGGTGCCCGGGTGGGTCGCCCTCGGCACGGTCACGGATGCCGAGAACGAGCCGTCCTCGCCGACCTCGACGGTGCCGAGCCGGATCGCGTCGCCCTTCTTCGGCCGCAGCTCGAGGGTGACGGTCTCACCCGGCTGGTAGCCCTCGCCGGTGATCTTCAGCGCCGTGCCCGCGGCCACCTTGGACGAGCCGAGCGAGATGGTCCCGGTGAACTCGCCGGGCTCCTCCGAGCCGGTGACGGTGAACGGCACCTCCGCCGACGTGCCGGTTCCGGCGACGGACACGGTGAGCTGCTGCGCGCCTTCCACGCCCTCCGGGACGGTGAAGGTCAGGCTCGCCCTGCCGACCTCGTCGGTGGCATCCACCACCGTCGTGTCGACGGCTCCCGCGGCGAGCACGGTGTCGCCCAGTGAGAGCGTCACATCGCCGGGCGCCTGCTCGTTCGTGCTGAACGCGAGCGAGGAGAGGTCGACCGTCACCTGGTCGCCGGCGCTGTATCCGTCGGCGTCGGGAGCGCTGAGGGTCGCACCCACCGCGCGCTGAGCGAGATCGGGCGACGCGCTCTGGTTCTCGTCGAACCAGTCGACCATCGACTGCAGGTCCACCTTGCCGGTGTCCTTCTGGTCGGCGCCCTCGGCGAGGGTGGCGAAGTTGTCTCCGCCGGCCGCGAGGAACGAGTTCGCCGCCACCAGGTACGACTCCCCCGGATCGACGGCCGTGCCGTCGAGCGTGATCGAGGTGATGTGCGAGCCCCGTGCGGCCGTCGGGTCGTACGTGTACTGCAGTCCGTTCGACACGCCCAGCTTCAGGAACGGACGCGAGGCGCCCTCGGGCTGCCACTGTTCCTCGAGCACGGACTTCAGCTGCGCTCCGGTGAGCTGCATGGTCACCAGCGTGTTGGCGAACGGCTGCACGGTGGCGGCCTCACGGTAGGTCACGTTGCCCGCCGGATCGCTGTCCGAGGTCGCCGCGTACTTCAGGTCGGTGCGGAGGCCGCCCGGGTTCATCAGCGCGATCTGCGCGCCGGTGGACCACTGCTGCACGTCGGCGACGAAGTTGCCGATGGTGGACTCGCCACCGCGGTTCTCGGTCTTGCCGTCGCTCTGCAGCGCCCGGTTGAAGTCGCCGGTGATCTCTCCGACCTTCACGGCTCCGAGTTCATCGGCCTTCTGCTTCGCCGCATCGACGATCGTCTGCACCTCTTGCACGGCCGGGTAGTTCGGCACCCAGACCGATTTGCCGTCGGCGCCCTTCTCCTCGTGAGCCAGCGGCTTGATCTCGTTCGTGATCGACAACAGCTCCTTGGTCTGCGCATCGACCTGCAGGTTCATCACGCCCATGTTCTCGCCGTACTGCCCCGCCGAGACGACCGGCCGGCCGTCGATGACGTGGTTGTACGCCAAGTGCGTGTGCGCGGAGACGATGGCATCCACATCGTCATCGACGCCGTAGACGACCTGACCGAGCGCCGAATCGGGCGTGATGCTGTCCACCGCGGTGGTGGTCGCCCCCTCGTGCACGAGCAGGATCACCACGTCGGCCTCGCCGTTGGACGGGTCGCCGTCGCGCAGGTCGTCGGCCACCGCGTTCACGGAGTCGGGGATGCTGCGCACCTCGAGGTCCTTGATGCCGTCGGGCGAGACCAGACTGTCCAGATCCTCGGTGACCGCTCCGACGAACCCGACGCGCACGCCGTCGACGTCCTTGACCCAGGCGGGGGCGACAGCCGGCTCGCCGGTCTCGGTGACGAAGACGTTCGCGTTGATGTACTCCCAGTCGGCCAGGTCCTGCACGCGATCGCGCAGATCGGCCCAGCCCTGGTCGAACTCGTGGTTGCCCGTCGCGCTGACCTCCAGCCCTGCGGCGTTGAGCGCCTCGATGGTCGGCACGTCGTTGTCGATGAACGAGGTGAAGGTGGATGCCCCGATCAGGTCACCCGCCGCAGCGAAGATCGTGTTCGGGTTGGCGTCGCGCACCGACTGCACGGCACCGGCGAGCACGGCAGCGCCCGCCGCCTTGCCGTCGGCCTCGATCCGGCCGTGGAAGTCGTTGATCGTGGCGATGTCGATGCTCACCGGCGGCACGCTCGCCGAGACGCCCACGACGATCGGGTCGTGGTCGCTGGAGCGGAACGGCGTGCCCGACTCGGTGGCGCCGAACGCGTACCCGCGGTCGCTCCACTCCGGCGAGTTGATGCCCCACACGCCCGCACCGGTGATCGATGCCGCCAGCGACGGCGACGCGATCACGTGATCGAGCGAGCCGAGCTCGCCGTCGAAGGTGTACGTGTACTGCCCCTTCGCCTTCTCCGGCACCAGGTCGCTCCAGCCGGCGTCGGTGAAGACGTCGATGGGATCCTCCTGGGCGTACGAGTTGAAGTCGCCGATCAGCAGCATGTCGCCGCTGCCGCTGTCCTGCTTCAGCTGGTCGGTGAACTCCAGCAGCGAGGTCGCCTGCGCCACGCGGTCGGCGTTGAACCGGCCCTGGCCGTCGGCCGGTTCCGGCCCGTCGCCGCCCTTGGACTTGAAGTGGTTGGCCACCACGGTCACGGTGCGCCCGTCGATGTCGAACGCCTGCGCGATCGGCTCGCGCGCGTTGCCCCAGACGCTCTCGTCCTGGATGGTCTGCGCATCGCCCTTCGGGGTGACGGCATCCTTGCGGTAGATGATCGCGCTGGTGATGAAGTCAGTGGTCGCCGCGTCGTCGAGCGCCTCGGGCGTGGGAACGTACGCCCACTCGTCGGAGCCGAGCGCCGCGTTCAGGCCGCTGACCAGGTCGGCGAGCGCCGAGTCGATGCTCTTGCCGAACTTGATCGAGTTCTCGATCTCCATGAGCGACACGATCTCGGCATCCGTGCCGTTGATCGCCGCGACGATCTTCGACTTCTGGATGGCGAACTGGGCCGCATCCCGCGCACCGCGCGCGTTGGAGTCGTCCGCACTCAGCGTGGTGAAGTAGTTGTACACGTTGAACGACGCGACCTGCACGTCGCCGCCGACCGAGGGCACCTCGGGCCGCGGGTTGTTCGTCGTGAACGTCACCTTCTCGGACGCCGGCGAGGCGCTGTTCAGCGGAGTGACCGGCTGCAGGCGCCAGTCGTCGTGGTCGTACTGCAACACGTAGGCGTTGTCGCCGAAGTCCACGGCGTCGCCGTTGCGGACCACGACGTCCTTCGTGAAGTACGGCTGGTCGCCCTCGTGCGCGCTGTTGGTGACGGTGATGCTGTAGCCGTCGTCGAGCAGGATCCGATCGGCGCGATTGGATGCTGCGATGGCGTCCGCCGCATCACCGGGCTGCTCCAGCTCGGTGCTCTTGACGTTCAGCTCTCCCGGGTTCAGCCACAGCGTGCCGTAGTTGTAGAGCTGGTGACTGGAAGCCACCAGGTAGTCGCCCGTGGGCGCGACGAGCATGTTCTCGTACGCCTCACGGTCGGCGCCCACCACCGAGGCGGGAAGAGGTGCGGCCGCGGGCACACCGACGCCGGCGGTGACGAGTGCGACATCCGAAGCGGACGCCGGGGTGATCTGCGTCTGGCCGAAGCGCTCGCTCACTGTGCCGTCGACCGAGACCAGGTCGCCGATGCTGCCGGGCACGGTCTTGCCGCCCAGGTAGACGAAGATGCCGTCCGAGGCGCCGGGCGTGGTGTCCTCGCCGGGGGTCTGGATGACGATGCCGTCGTAGCCGCCCGTGCGGTAGTCGGCGGTGATGACGCCCTCGACGCTGACTCTGTCCCCGGCCAGCGGGGACTCGTCGCCGGTGCCCTGCACGTCGGCGATCGCGACCTTCTCCCCGGGCTCGGGCTCAGGATCCGGTTCGGGGTCCGGGTCGGGATCGCTCGCCGCGGTCTCGCCCCGGGAGTTGGTGGGTGTGATGGATGCCGACAGCGAGAAGTCCTTGCTGTTGTCGTCTGTGTCCTTCCCGTCGGTGCGGTTCATCGACCCGGCATCCGCGTTGCTGCTCGGCGCCGGCGCCGGCGCCGTCTCGAAGGTCTTCGAGGACCCGTAGCCGAGCAGATCGACGATCCCGTCGACGCCGACCAGCGACCCGGTCTCCGGCGAGATGGCGGCGGTGCCCTCCACCAGCGCGAGCGTGCCCTTGGTGCCGCTGAAGGCCGCGCCGGTGGTGGCGTCGGGAGCGGGCAGCTCGGCGCCCGCGTCGCCGTTGCTGTTCCCCTGCACCAGGTAGTACCCGCCCGCGGGGATCGATCCGGTCAGCTCGACGACGGCGGAGAACGCCGCGCTGCCGGTCGCAGACCGGTACTGCAGCGACATGCCGTCCAGTGCGATCGCCTTATCGGTCGGGTTGTACAGCTCGACGAACTTGTTCCGGAACGCGGCGCCGCTGCTCCCCCCGGAGAGCGCCGCCTCGTTGATCACCACGCCGGTGCCGTCGACCGCGGCGAGGGCGGGAGCCGCGCTCAGCGAGCCGAATCCCAGCGCGAACGCGGTGGTCATCGCGAGGGCGCACACGCGCGCTCGATTCCTGTGGTGCGGAGCGGGGGCCGTCACGGCCACCGCATTGGGAGCGGACATCTTCACTGCTGTCTCCTCGGGTCCGGATGGACGCCGGGTCTCGTGAACCCGGCGCCGTGAGCGCCGGTGGGCGCGCACAGTGCGACCCTAGAACCGCCTTCTGACATCGGGCAAGGAACTGGACGGATGTTGGCCGATCGGCCATCCGATGGTCACCGAAAGTGCACCCGATCGGGGACTCTGCTCAGCCGGCATCCGCTTCGGCGTCGGATGCCGTGCCCGCAGCATCCTCGAACTCCTCCACCTCGCGCTCCCAGGCGTCCTTCGCCAGCCGGTACCAGAGGTAGAACGCGAACCCGGCGAACACCGCCCATTCGGCCGCGTAGAAGATGTTCAGCCAGTTGATCGGCGACTTCTCCTGCGGAGGCGGCGAGCTGATGTCGACGAGTCCGTCGGGAGCGGTGACGGATGCCAGGTACGGGCGGTACACGTTCAGCTCGTCGATGTCGTGCCAGCGCGCCAGCAGCGCCGCCGGCGACATCCGCACCAGCTCCTCGGGATCGGAGCGCGGCGGCACCTCCACACCCTCGTCGTCGATGAGCCGGCCGGTGATCTCGGCGGCGACCGCGCCCCTCTTCTCGAGAGCGGCGGCCGCGGCATCCGCCCTCTCGCGCGTCGGGGCCCACCCGACCGCGACGGCGATCGAGGTGCGCTCGGCCACGCGCAGCTGGCCGGTGACCCAGTAGCCTTCGACCCCGTCGTTGAAGCGCTGCGAGACCACGATGAAGTCCCCCGGCACCCACGTGCCCTCGGTGCGCGCGCGCTGTCCGCCCAGCTGCTCGCCCAGGTACTGCCCGGGCTCGATCACGTCGGTCAGCGGGCGCACCTGCTCGGTGGCTCCGGGCGGCGGCGGATCGGTGTCGACCGCGCGAGACAGCTGCCACTGGCCCAGCCAGGCGAACACGCCGGCCACCACCAGGCACAGCGCGAGCACGCCGATCCAGCGCCCGCGCAGCATCACCTCGCGCAGGGTGGGCGGGAACTCCTGCGGTGCGAGCGGCGCGCTGCCGGTCATCCCAGCTCGTACGGCGCGAGCACGACCTCGACGCGCTGGAACTCCTTCAAGTCGGAGTAGCCCGTCGTCGCCATGGACTTGCGCAGCGCCCCGATCAGGTTGGCGGTGCCGTCGGCGACGGGAGCCGGCCCGTACAGGATCTCCTCCAGGTTCGCGACGCCGTCCACCGCCACGCGACGCCCGCGCGGAAGCTGCGGGTGGTGGGCCTCGGCGCCCCAGTGGAAGCCCTGGCCCGGGGCATCCGTCGCCCTGGCGAGCGCGACGCCGAGCATCACGGCATCCGCCCCCATCGCGAGAGCCTTGACCATGTCGCCCGAGGTGCCCACCCCGCCGTCGGCGATCACGTGCACGTAGCGTCCGCCGGACTCGTCGAGGTAGTCGCGCCGGGCGGCGGCGACGTCCGAGACGGCGGTGGCCATCGGTGCGTGGATGCCGAGCGTGACCCGCGTGGTGGAGGCCGCTCCCCCGCCGAAGCCGACCAGCACGCCGGCGGCTCCGGTGCGCATCAGGTGGAGGGCTGCCGTGTAGGTGGAGGCGCCGCCGACGACGACGGGCACGTCGAGGTCGTAGATGAACTTCTTCAGGTTGAGCGGCTCGGCCACGCTGGAGACGTGCTCGGCCGAGACCGTGGTGCCGCGGATCACGAACAGGTCGACACCGGCCGCGACCACCGTCTCGTACAGCTCCTGCGTGCGCTGCGGGGTGAGGGAGCCCGCCACCGTCACTCCCGCGTCGCGGATCTCGGCCAGGCGCTGCTTGATGAGCTCGGGCTTGATCGGCTCGGAGTACAGCTGCTGCATCCGCGTCGTGGCGCGCTCAGCCGGCAGCGCCGCGATCTCGTCGAGCAGCGGCTGCGGGTTCTCGTAGCGGGTCCAGAGGCCTTCCAGATCGAGCACGCCCAGGCCGCCCAGCTGGCCGAGCATGATCGCCGTCTGCGGGCTGACGACCGAGTCCATCGGCGCGCCGAGCACCGGGATGTCGAACGAGAACGCGTCGATCGACCACGCCGTGGAGACGTCCTCGGGGTTGCGGGTTCGTCGCGACGGCACGACCGCGATGTCGTCGAACGTGTACGCGCGGCGCGCGCGCTTGCCTCGGCCGATCTCGATGTCCATGCTCACCTCACCAGACTACCCGGCGACGTGCGCGGGGCCGCTTCCGCAGGCGCAGGCGCGGGCCGGGTCAGCCGGCCGAGAACAGGAGAACAGCCCAGAACAGGAGCATCCGACCGCTTCTTCTCCTGTTCTCGGTCATTCTCCTGTTCTGGGCAGTGCCCGACTTCTCTCCACAACCGGCGGATCCGGGTGGGTTGTCCACAGTCGGCGGGTATCGAGTCCACGATGCAGCGGGATCGAGCATCCTCGGTACGCATGAGCACATCTCTGGGCGAATGGATGCGGCGGCATCACGGCATCGCGCACACGCGTCACCTGCGAGAGGCGGGGTTCTCACGTCATCAGGTCGCGAAGGCGGTGGATGCCGGGCACCTGCAGCGCGTGCACCGCACCTGGCTGGTGGCCGGAGAGTGCTCCGCTGCGCGGCGCGCGGCCGCGGAGGTGAGCGGCCGGGTGACGTGCGTGACCGCCGCCGCGCAACGGGGGCTGTGGACGCCGGATGCCGCGGACACGCATGTCTGGGTGCCGCCCAGTTCTGCGCACAGCGGGCGCCCCGGGCTGGTGCTGCATCGCGCGACCGCACCCGCGCCGGTCGCACGGTTCGCCGTGGAGGAGCCGATGCTGAACGTGCTCTTCCACGTGGCGCGCTGCGTGCCGCCGGTATCCGCCGCCGCCGTCTGGGAGTCGGGGCTGCGCACGGGCGCGGTGACGCTGAACCAGCTTCGGCGCACGGAGTGGGGAGCCACGGCCTGTCGCGCGGTGCTCGACCGTGTGGGGACCGGGTCGGACTCCGGAGTGGAGACCGCCTTCCTCGCGATCGCCCGCAGCTGCGGCGTCGAGGTGCAGCAGCAGGTGCGGATCGACGGGCATCGGGTGGACGCGCTGATCGGCGAGCGTCTCGTGATCCAGCTGGACGGCTTCGAGTTCCACGGCAGCGCGAAGGATCGGCGCAAGGACCTGCGCCAGGATGCCCGACTGGCGCTGCTCGGGTACACCGTGCTCCGCTTCGACTATCAGCAGGTCATGTTCGACATGCGGTACGTGCAGGAGACCCTGTTGAACGCGATCGCGCAGGGCCTGCACCGGGCATCCCACCGCTGACTCCGACCACGCCGCCCCGGCCGGCTACGCCGTGCCCCTGCCGAGAAGAGGAGAACCGCCCAGAACAGGTGAATCTCCGTGCTTCTTCGCCTGTTCTGGGCGGTTTCCCTTTTCTGGGCAGTGCTCAGGCTGCGGCCACGACGTCGAGCTGGACCCGCACCCCGCGCACGGGGAGATTGTCGACCTGCACGAACGTCACTGCGGGGCTCCACGTCGAGCCGAAGCGCAGCCTGAGGCCGGACATCACGGCATCCAGTTCGCTGTTGTCGGTCAGGTAGACGATCACCTTCGCCACGTTCGTCCAGGCGAGATCCCGTTCTGCGAGCACCTCCTCGAGACGGCCGGCCGTCTGCTCCACCTGGAGTTCGATCGCTGCCGCCGGGTCAGCATCGGCGGCATGCGCCGGGCCGATCCCGGAGAGGAACACCAGTCCCGCTGGCCCGCCGACGACCACCACAGGTCCGTGGCCCTCGATCATCATCGGCTCGATCATGACAGCTCCTCCTCGGCAGGACGCACGGCGACCAGCTCCAGCTCGAGACGCGCGCCGGGCGCGCTCAGCGCATTGATGCCGACGACGGTCGTCGCCGGCGCTCCGCCTCCACGTCGCGCGAGATGCTCTGCGATCGTCTCCTGGACGATGTCGTGGTCGCGCAGGTCCGTGAGGAACTGTGCGAGCTTGACGACGTGCTTCCATTCGAGTCCGTTGAATCGGAGCACTTCGTCGAAGGTCGTCAGCACGCGCAGCGTCTGCTCGCGGATGTCGTCGGGAAGGATGCACTCCTCCTCGACGTGCGGGTGATGGTGGTACAGCGCGATCGCGGTGGCTCCCGACATCCAGAAGAGGGAGTCCGCGCCGGCCGTCGCCCGGGCAGTGGGGAATGTCATGTCCTGTCCTCTCTCACGCGGTGGTGCGCACCGCGATGACATCCAGCTCGAAGCGCGCGCCGGGACGGCTGAGCGCATTGACGCCGATGAGCGTGTTCGCGGGCTTCCAGCCGGAATCGCCGGTGAACTCCGCCATCGTGATGTGCACGTCGACCGTGTCGCGCATGTCCGTCAGGAACTCGTACACGTGCACGACGTCATCCCAGGTGAGCCCGTTGGCTTGCAGGACCTGGGTGTGGCGGCTCATGACGAAACGCACCTGCTCGACGATCCCGTCCGGCAGCGCCGCGTCGTCTCCCGGCTGGATCGCTCCGGAGATGAAGACGTACTCCGAACCGGGATGCACCTTGATCGCCGGAGCGTACGGCAGCATGTACGCCTTGCTCTCGTCGAGTTCGATCAGTTCCATTCGTGGCATCGCCATTCTCCTTCTGTTGTGTGTGTGCCTTCGCGCTCGGGGACCGCGTCGGCGCGAGGGCTCACAGCCCCAGGTATCGGTGCACCGGGGTCGGGTCAGCCACGAGTCCCGCGCGCGACCCGGCCCACGCGATCGCGCCCTCCTCACCGAGGATCAGGACGCGATCACTCAGTGCCAGCGCGAAGTCCACGTTCTGCTCGGCGACCAGCACCGAGAGGCCGGTCGCTCGCAGTTCCTGCAGCCGCTCGCCGATCACCCGCAGAACGGCCGGGGCGAGGCCCTCGGAGGGTTCGTCCATCAGCAGCAGCCGTGGCCCGGACATGAGCGCCCGTCCGATGGCGAGCATCTGCTGCTCGCCGCCCGAGAGAGTGCGTGCCAGCGCGCGTTCGCGCTCCTCCAGGCGGGGGAAGAACTCGAACACCCGCTCGATCGTCCAGGCGTCGCGGTCACGTGGGCGGGGCACGATCGACAGGTTCTCGCGAACCGTGAGACTCCCGAACACCTGTCGCCCCTGCGGCACGAGACTGCTGCCTGCATCCGCCACGCGGTGAGGCGGGAGGCGCAGCAGCTCCACCCCCTGCAGCTGGACGCTGCCGGAGAACACCGTCGGAGGCGCGAGCCGGCTGATCGCACGCAGCAACGTCGTCTTCCCCATGCCGTTGCGCCCCATCAGGGCGACGGACTCACCCGGCTCGACGTCCAGGTCGACGCCGTTGAGCACGCGGGCGGTGCGATAGCCTGCATGCAGATCGCGCACTTTCAGCATCCGTCAGTCCCGCCTTCCCAGATAGACCGCCTGCACCGCCGGATTCGCACGGATCTCCTCCGGCGTCCCATAGGCCAGGGGCACGCCGTTGTCCAGGCAGAGCACCATGTCGGAGAGCTCGAGGGCGAGACTCATGTCGTGCTCGATGAGGACCACGCTGGTCTCGCGCGGAATGGTCTCCAGCAGGCCGCGCAGCATCCCTCGCTCGGAGGCGGAGAGGCCCGCGGCGGGCTCGTCCAGCAGGAGAAGCCGCGGCATCCGCACCATCGCGACCGCGATCTCGAGCTGCCTCTGCTCTCCATGGGAGAGCTCGTGGACGGGATGGTTCAGGCGAGCGCCGAGCCCGACTCGGTCGAGCACGGCGACCGAGTCCGCGTCGGCGGCCGACTCCGGACGCGGGCGCCCCCACACGCTGCGCGCACGCCAGGTGCCGACCTGCGCCGCGATGCACACGTTCTCGAACACGCTGAGCTGCTCGAACAGGTTCGACACCTGGAAGGTGCGCGCGATGCCCCGCCGCGCGCGAGCGCGCTCACCCAGCCGAGTGACATCCTCACCCAGCAGATGAACACGGCCCGCTGTCGGACGGTACTCACCCGCGATCAGCCGGAAGAGGGTGCTCTTGCCCGCACCGTTCGGCCCGATCACCGCCAGACGCCCGCCCGGCGGCAGTTCGATCGTCACGCCGTCGACAGCGGTCAGCCCGCCGAAGCGCTTGGAGATGCCGTCCAGGCGCATGTCGGGCTCTCCCCCGGCGACGGGCGCCGAGGGAGAACCTGCGGTCATGACGCTGCTCATCGACCTGTCCGCGAGGTCGAGAACGACGGGCTGGACAGGAACTCGTCCGGGTCGAACGTCCAGAACTGGCTCACGTCCGAGAACTCGTCCACGACGGTGTTCCACAGCTTGCCGTCGTCACGCGCGGTGACGTCGCGCACCAGCACCGGGGCGACCAGATTGTTGTGGTCATCGAAGCTCACCTTGCCCCAAGGGCTGGCCGACAGATCGGCTGAGGTGATCGCGTCGACCAGATCGGCACCCGTGAGCTTCTCATCGATGCCCTCCAGGGTCGCCGCCAGCATCTGCGCGGTCGCATACGCGCCGAAGGCGTACACCGACGGGAGGATGCCGTACTCGGCCTCGTAGGCCTCGACGAAGCCGGCCACGAGCGGCGCGCCTTCGGCGTAGTAGGCGACGGAGTTGATCCCGAGCGCGATGTCGCCGACATCCTCGAGGATCGCCTGATCGAGCGTGCAGCAGTTCGCCAGCACCGGAGTCCTCTCCAGCAGACCGAAGTCGGCGGCGGATCGCAGGAAGTTGGAGCTGTCGGTGCCGCCGGCCGTGCCTGCGAAGACCACGTCGACATCGGCGTTCGCCAGCTGTGTGACGTAGGTGCTCAGGTCGGTGGCGTCGCCGGGATACCACAGCTGCAGCGGCACGTCGCCGCCCGCTTCGGTGAAGGCGCTGACGAATCCGCCGCAGCTCTCCCATCCGAACGCGTAGTCGACGCACAGCGTCGCGGCGGTGCGGTGCCCCTCGTCGAACGCCCATTGGCCGCCCGGGAACGTCGTCTGGCTGCCGGCGAGCGCCCCCGTGCGCAGCACGAGCTCGCTGAACTCCCGCTGCGTGATGTCGTCCGCCGAGGACTGCGCGAGGTTCACGACTCCCTGCTGGCTGAGGTAGTCGGCGACAGCGAGCGCCTGGTTGGCGAGGACGGGTCCGACGACGACGTCGACCTTCTCCTCGGTGACCAGTCGAGTCGCCTTGGCCAGGGCCGTGTCGGGGCTGCTCGCGTCATCCTCGAGCACGGTCTCGACCGTGAAGGCGCCCGCCGTGGCGCCGTTCTGGTCCCAGTACAGCTCCCATCCCTGCTTGAGATCCGCGCCGATGGCCGACACGAAGCCGGTCATGGGTGCGAGCACGCCCACCTTGAACGTGGTGCCGCCGCCGACGGGCTCGTCGCCGTCGCCGTCGTCGGACAGCGAGCTCGATGGCGCGCATCCGACGAAGACGAGTCCCGCCGCCGTGACCGTCGCCGCGAGGACGTACCGCAATCCTCGCCGTTGAGTTGATCGCATTGCCTTGCCTCCTCAGTACTGCTGTGTGGATCGCGTCGGCTCGGAATGCCGACGACGAGGGTCCGTGCGGAGCCGCTGCGCGGCTGCACGGAGTCGTGGGATGCCATCGCTCTCCTTGACGATGACGACGACCACGAAGATGATGCCGAGCACGGTCGGCCAGCGGTCCACGTACGTGCTCAGCACCTGCTGGATGAGGACGACGACCGTTGCCCCGATGAGCGGACCGAGTGTGCGGCCGGCGCCGCCGAGCACGACCATCACCAGTGCAAGTGCTGACGCCTGGAATCCGGATGACGCGGGGCTGACGAACTCGTTCTGCCACACCAGGAGCACTCCGGCGAGGCCTGCGAGCAATCCCGACAGCACGACCGCGGCGAACTTGTACGCGGAGACGCTGTAACCGAGACTGCGCATGCGCGACTGGCTGTCACGGATGCCGCGCAGGCTCAGCCCGAACCGCGACGCCGACAGCGCGCGAGTGGCCAGGGTCGCCACCAGGAACACCGCGAGCACGAAGAAGTAGTACTGCCAGTAGTCGGAGATCGCCTCGGGTCTGCGGATGCCGGTGAGGCCGTTGTCACCTCCGGTCACGGACGACCATCGGTAGGCCATCCCGTAGCAGACCATGCCCGCCGCGAGCGTCACCATCAGGAAGAAGACACCAGAGGTGCGCATCGAGATCACGCCGTAGACGACGCTGGCGATCAGGGTCAGCAGCAGTGCGACCAGAAGCTGACCCGTCAGGCTCATCCCCTGTCTCGACGACCAGGCGAGTCCGTAGCCGGCCGCCGCCGCGATGCCCGCGTGGCCCAGCGAGTAGAGGCCGGCGTTCCCTGCCAGCAGGTTGACGCTGGAGGCGAGCAGCGCGGATGCCAGTATGAGTGCCGCGACGGTCACGTAGTACTTCGTCGCCACGTACGGCAGGACGACCGCGGCGATCAGCAGTGCGCCGCACAAGGCTGTGACGGCCACCTGCCGGCGGTTCGGGCGTGGGCGGATCATGCAGGCCTCCCCAGCAGCCCGTAGGGACGGAACACGAGCACGAGCGCCATCGGCGCGAAGACGGTGAAGTATGAGAACTCGGGGAGCCAGACCTTCGCGAAGGCGTCGACGAGTCCGATGAACGCCGCGCCGATCGCTGCGCCCGGGATGCTCCCGAGTCCGCCGATGATGACCACCACCATCGCGAAGAGCAGGATCTCGGTGCCGGACGAGGGATTGAGGCTGAGCAGCCCTGAGCCGATGGCGCCGGCGATGCCGGCGAGCACGGCACCGAAGACGAACACCCCGGTGAAGACCCGGTCGACGTTGATGCCGATCGCCACGGTCATCTCCCGGTTGTCGACTCCGGCGCGCACGATGGCACCGACGCGGGTGCGCCGCTGCAGGATGAACATGATCAGGCCGATCACCAGCGTGACGCCGATGATGAAGAGCCGGTACCACGGGTAGGCGAAGTCGCCCACGACCAGCGAGCCGCTCGGCGCCCCTGATCGTCCGACGGACTTCGGGTCGCCGCCGAAGATCGCGAGCATGAGGTCGGAGATGATGAACAGCACGCCGACGGTGACGAGCACCTCCGGCATCTCGCGATTGCGCACGCGCCGCAGCAGTCCGCGTTCGACTCCGAGGCCGACGACACCTGCCGCGATCGCCCCGGCGATCAGACCGATCCAGAAGCTCTTCGTCAGAGCCACGGCTGTCAGCGCCACATACGCGCCGACGAGGTAGAACCCTCCGTGCGCGAGGTTGGAGATCCGCATCAGACCGAACACGAGCGTGAAGCCGCTGGCCACCAGGAACAGCAGCGCGCCGAAGCTCAACCCGTTGAGGGTCTGCTGCAAGAAGAACGTCGCGTCCACTGCCGCCCTCCGTCCATGCGCCGTAGACCGTGGTCTTCGACGCTCATCACCATTGATGTCTACATTTGTAGAAATAAACCGGAGGTTTGTCAAGCAATTCTTGAAAGAACCGAGTCGAGCATCTCCAACTGCGCTTCGGGGCGCGTCGCACCGGGTTCGAGAGTGGGCAGCACGCGCATGCCGGTGATGATGTAGAAGAGCGTGTCCACGATCGCCCGGTCGGAGAGACCGCTCGATATCTCACCGTTGCGACGAGCCGTCTCCAGCTCGTCCTCGATCCACTTGCGCCAGATCGCGAAGGAGTCGCGGTGGATCTTCCGCAACGGGGCACTGGAGGCAGCGCGATCCCAGAACGCCACAGCGACCCGTGACTCGATCTGCCGCTCGGAATCCAGCGGCAGCATCTCCAGGCACAGCGTCCGGATCGCCGCCGTACCGGTGCGACCCTCGATCGTGTGCGAGGCGCGTTCGTTGACTCGGAAGAACGTGTGCTGGAACGCAGCGGCGAGCAGATCGTCCTTGCTCGAGAAGTAGTACTTCAGCGCCCCGTTGGCGAACCCGGCCTCGGCGGCGATCTCACGCATCGTGGCCGCCTCGAACCCGCCGCGACCGATCAGCCGCCACGCGGCCTCGACGATCTCCTTGCGTCGCTGATCATGGTCCACCCTCTTCGGCACGCCGCCCCCGCCCTCCGGTCATCGTGAGGCAATTTCTCCTACCGGAGATAATACGGCGACCCGGCCGGAACCGCTCGACCCGCCTCGGCGCGGGTCGGACATCCCGCCTCAGCGCGGGTCGGACATCCCGCCTCAGCGCGGCTCGGACAGCCGCGCCAGCAGCTCGGTGAGCAGCACTTCGGCGACCGGGGGCGGCAGCTTCTCGATCAGCGCCATCAGCACGGCCATCGGCTGATCGGCCGACACCTTCCCCGCCCCGGCGAGCCGCAGCAGGCGCCAGGCGGCCTTCGGCCCCGGTACGCGCCCGCCCTCGCCGTAGCCGAGTGCCCGCATGCCCGCCAGCAGCATCCGTGCGTCGGCTCGCGGTCTGCCGCGGACGGAATCGGATGCTGCGCGCAGAGCGTCGCCGAACTCCCCCACCCGCTGCTCGAGCACCGGCGTGAGGGTCAGGTGCGCGCTGTGCGGGATGCGCACGCCGTCGGTCTGCACGAGCCCCGGCTGGTGCTGGATCTTCCAGCCGTGACCGGCCAGCTCGTCCGCCAGCCGGTGCGGATCCACGCGCTCGCCCGGTGGCACGGAGTCGTCGGCGACGAGCGCGATCGCCGGCCCGACCGGGTCGCCCAGGACGGTCAGTCCTGGAATGTCCACGACCGTCTCGCGCACGGCATCCGCCACCCGCCGGATCGACCCGGCCAGCTGCGCGTACCCGTCGTCGGAGAGGTGCTGCATGATCGCCCAGCCGGCGGCCAGCGGCGACGCCGAGCGCGACCCGAGCAGGGTGGGATTGACCACCGGATACCCCGCCCACCGCGTGGTCGCGAAGAACTGCGCCCGCTGCCGCCGCCGCCCGCCCTGCCCCCGACCGCCGTGCAGCAGCACCGACACGCCCTTGGGCGCGTATCCGAATTTGTGCAGGTCGGCCGAGATGCTGGTCACGCCGCGCACGCGGAAGTCCCAGCGCGGCAGCCCCGGCCACCACGGCAGCACGAAGCCCCCGAAGCAGGCGTCGACGTGGCACGCGATGCCCCGGTCGGCGGCGGCCGGCGCGACGGATGCCACGGCATCCAGCGCACCCGTCGGATACGCCGGGGCGCTGACGACGACGAGCGCCACGTCGCCGTCCATCCGCGCGATCAGGTCCTCTGCACCCAGAGCGCCGTCGGGCCCCACGGGCACGGCGTCCCAGTCCAGGTCGAACAGCAGAGCCGCCTTCTGGAACGCCGCGTGCACCGTCGACGCGGTCAGCAGCCGCGGGCGTCCGCCGTCCGGATGCGCCTCGCGCCACAGGTCGCGCGCCGCCTTCACCGCGAGCAGGCAGCTCTCCGTGCCGCCGCTGGTGACCGATCCGACCACGGAGCGCCCGCCGTGCAGCATCCGCCGGGCGAACCCGACCACGTCGCTCTCCATCGCCGCGATGGACGGGAAGACGGTCGGGTCCAGACCGTTCAGCGGGCGCGCCAGGCGGGCGGCGGCGTCGGCGAGCTCGTCGAGCTCGCCGAGCCCGGAGTCGTACACGTACGACAGCACCCGACCGCCGTGCGTGGGAGCGTCGCCCTCGCGCAGCGCGCGGAGCCTGGCCAGGATGTCGTGCGAGTCACCGCTCATGCTGCCGGACCGTTCACGCGGACGTGCCGACGATGTCCTGCTCGCGCAGCCGGTACCGTGCCAGGGCCGCCAGGCTCAGCAGCATCAGGAGGGCGGGAAGGATGCTGAAGGACACGGCGATGCCGATCACCGCCGACTCCGGCTGCACGACGGTGGTGCCGGCCGTCGTCTCCAGATACCCGGTCAGTGCGAGCACCACGGTGAGGATCGTGCCACCCAGCGCCATGCCGGTGGTCTCGCCCGCCGTCCACACGCCCCCGAAGATGCCCGAGCGGTTCGCGGTGTCGCGCGTGCCCGCGCCCGCGCGGGTCGTGCTGTCGTGCGCGATCACGTCGGGAAGCATGGCCATCGGCAGGGTCTGCATGCCGGCGTAGGCGGCGCCGGCCAGTGCGACCGGCGCGAGGATCCACCAGCCCGGCATCCACACCATGCCGATCAGCACCAGCGTCGCCACCAGGAACACGACGCTGGCCAGCGCGAAGCCGCGCTCCTTGCCGACCCGGTCGGCGATCAGCTTCCACACCGGCGCCATCAGCAGCGCCGGGGCGATGAGCGCGACGAACAGCTGCGTCACCGCCGTCTCGTCGTGCAGCACCCAGCGCGCCACGTACTGCGCGGCCGCGAGCATCATGCCGGTGGCCAGGCCCTGCAGCAGGAAGGTGGCCAGCAGCGCGCGGAACGGCTGGCTCTCGCGCAGCACGACCACGCCGTCGCGGTAGTGCTCCATGATCGTGGCGCCGGGCCGCACGGGCAGCAGCGGGCGCTGCGGCGCGACCGACGCGGAGGTCACCATGCCCAGCCCGAGCACGACCGCCGCGACGACCGCCATGGTCAGGTATCCCAGCAGCGGGTCATCGGGGAACAGCGCCCGCAGCTCGGGCCCGCCCGCGCCGAACAGCAGGATGGCGACGGTGAGCAGCACGACGCGCCAGCTGAGCAGGCGCGTGCGCTCGCGGTAGTCATCGGTGAGCTCGGCCGGCAGGGCGATGTAGGGAACCTGGAACAGGCTGAAGAACGTCGCGGCAAGCATGAATGCGACCAGCACCCAGAGCGCAGCCGGCAGCGGCCCGAATCCGGCGGGGACGGCGAAGGTGAGCACGAAGGCGACCGGCAGCCCGATGCCGCCGATCAGCATGGTGCGCCGACGGCTTCCGGAGTGCGCCAGCGCGCGATCGCTGAGCCCGCCGATGACGGGATCGATCAGCACGTCCCACACCTTCGCCGCGGTGACGATCGCGCCGGCGGCGAGCGCGGTGACGCCCAGCGAGTCGGTCAGGTAGTAGACCAGCACGAGCCCGGGGAGAGTGGCGAAGCCGCCCGTGCCGAGCGACCCGATCGCGTAGCGGGTGACCTGCCCGCGGCTGAGCGAATTCGACCCTGAACGCATGTCGCTCACTCTAGCGGGGCGCGAAGGAGCTGCTGGCGCGGCAGCACCTCGGCATCCGGCATCCGGCATCCGGGCATCCGGGCATCCGGCCCAGCCCTGCCCTCCGGCCCGGCCCTGCCCAGCCCGATGTCGTTCGCGGGTCCCGAATCGTGGCCTCGGATGCCTGTGAGGCAGCCGTTCCGGACCCGCGAGCGCGCGAAGCCCTACCCGCGAGCGCGCAAAGCCCTACCCGCGAGCGCGCAAAGCCGGACCCGCGAGCGCGCAAGATGGGGGCGGCGGATGCCGTCAGGCGAGCGCGCCCGTGACGGGCACGGTGTTCGCGAACAGGTCGAGCACCGGGCAGTGCTCCTCGACGACGGCGCGCAGCTTCTCATACTCCTCGGGCGTGTTCGGCCCGGTGACGTCGACTCTGACCCGCACATCGTGGAAGCCTGCCCGCCCCGCCTCGTCGATGCCGAACAGTTTCCGCACGTCCAGGTCGCCCTCGGCGGTGATCTCGATGTCGTCGATCGTCAGACCCAGTGCCTGCGCGTAGAGCCGGAAGACCACGACCTGACAGGAGACGAGCGCCCCGAGCGCGTACTCCACGGGGCTTGCCGCCGCATCGTCGCCGGCGAGCGCCGCAGGCTCGTCCACGAGGAAGGCGTGCTTGCCCGCACGGATCTCAGTGCCGACCGAGCCGACTCCTCGCCCTGTCACGCGATAGGTGAGCTGCGCATTGCTCGCATCGCGTGCGATGCGCTCGCTCCACACCGAGCCCGCGTCGGTGAGGCGCTGCGCGCGCTCGTCTGCGGTCACGTCGGCGAGGGCGATGTTCTGATCGTCGAGAAGAGTCATGCGGCGACGGTAACCGGCGGGCGGATGCCGCGCATCCACCTTCGTCATCCCGCGCAACTCCGCGTCACACGGCGCAACCTTCCCTCCGAAGCCGTTCGCCGCCCGCCGACGCCGGGTCCCCGCCCGCCGACGCGGTTCGCGGGTCCTGATTCGCGGCCTCGGATGCCCGAAGGCCGCAATTCGGGACCCGCGAACGCAGACACGCCCGTCCCGCGAACGCAGAAACGCCCCGCCTCCCACACGGAAGGGCCGCACCCTGAGCGCGATGAAGCGGGTCAGCGCTTGTAGTTCGGGGCCTCGACGACGATCTGCACGTCGTGCGGGTGCGACTCCTTCAGCCCCGCGGCGGTGATCCGCACGAACTTCCCGCGCGCCTTCAGCTCTTCGATCGTGCGTGCGCCGACGTAGAACATCGACTGACGCAGCCCGCCGATCAGCTGGTACGCCACGGCCGACACCGGTCCGCGGTAGGGCACCTGGCCCTCGATCCCCTCGGGGATGAGCTTGTCGTCGCTGGGCACGTCGGCCTGGAAGTAGCGGTCCTTGGAGTACGAGGTCTGCTTGCCGCGGGTCTGCATGGCGCCCAGCGAGCCCATCCCGCGGTACAGCTTGAACTGCTTGCCCGACTGGAACACGATCTCGCCCGGCGACTCGTCGGTTCCGGCCAGCAGCGAGCCCAGCATCACAGCATCCGCTCCCGCGACCAGCGCCTTGGCGATGTCGCCCGAGTACTGCAGACCGCCGTCGGCGATCACGGGGATGCCCGCGGGCGCCGCCGCCAGCGAGGCCTCGTACACGGCCGTCACCTGCGGCACTCCGACGCCGGCGACGATGCGGGTGGTGCAGATCGAGCCGGGGCCGACCCCGACCTTGACGGCGTCGACGCCGGCATCCACCAGCGCCTGCGCGCCCTCACGCGTGGCGACGTTGCCGCCGATGATGTCGATGTGCTCGAACGTCGGGTCGGCCTTGAGCCGCTTGACCAGGTCGATCACGCCCTGCGACTGGCCGTTGGCGGTGTCGACGACGAGCACGTCCACGCCGGCATCCCGCAGCGCCTCGGCGCGCTCCCACGCGTCGCCGAAGAAGCCGATCGCTGCCCCCACGCGCAGACGGCCCTGGTCGTCCTTGGTGGCCAGGGGGTACTTCTCGCTCTTGTCGAAGTCCTTGATGGTGATCAGGCCCGCGAGCTTGCCGTCCTCGTCGATCAGCGGCAGCTTCTCGACCCGGTGCTGCGCGAACAGCGCGATGACCTCGCCCGCGGCCACGCCCACCTTGGCGGTGACGAGGTTCTCGCTGGTCATCACATCGCGCACCAGGGTCGTGCGCCGCTCGAAGCCCGACACGAAGCGCATGTCGCGATTGGTCACGATGCCCACCAGGCGGCCCTCGTCGTCGACGACGGGCAGGCCCGAGATGCGGTACTTGGCGCACAGGTTGTCGACCTCTTCGACGGTGGCGTCGGGGGTCGTGGTGATCGGGTCGGTGATCATGCCCGACTCGCTGCGCTTGACGCGGTCGACGTCGGCGGCCTGGTCGGCGATGGAGAGGTTGCGGTGCAGGATGCCGATGCCACCCTCGCGCGCCATCGCGATCGCCATGCGCGCCTCGGTGACCGTGTCCATGGCGCTGGAGAGCAGCGGGGTCGCGACCGAGATGCGGCGGGTGATGCGCGAGGAGGTGTCGGCCTCGCTGGGGATGACATCGGTGTGCCCGGGCAGCAGCAGCACGTCATCGTAGGTGAGACCGACGAAACCGAACGGGTCGTGCTGGGGCATGGAACTGGCTCCTCTGCGCCGGAGGGCGCGATCGAATGACGAATGTGCGCGGGACGGCTGCGACCGGGGACGGGAGCATTGCCGTCGTGTATTGATTCTAAGCTCCACCGCCCTGCGGATATTCCGAGTGCGACCGATACGGGCTACGCTCAATGCGACGTCCATCATCGAACGGCTGCCCGAGTTCGTTCGAGGGCACTCGATGTGGAGGATGCGTGGGACTGAGAACCGCGGCGCTTGAGCGCCCTCATAACGGGCTGATCGCGTTGCTTGCGACGCTGCTGGCCGCCTTCCTGGTGCTCGGCATACCCGCCGGCGCAGCACAGGCCGACACGACCGATGACGGCCAGGAGATCACCCAGTTCTACTTCGCGGGGAACATCACCTATCAGGACGAGCCGATCCCCGACGTGGAGCTCAAGGTCGAGGGCGACGGCTTCGAGGGCGAGACGAAGACGGATGCCGAGGGCTCCTGGCGTCTCTACGTTCCCGAGAAGGCGCAGTACACGATCTCGATCGACGAGGACACGCTGCCCGAGGGCGTGATCGTCGACGCCGAGCAGCTCCCCGACGGCGTGAAGGCCGTCGACGGGACCAGCGGCTCGTTCGAGGCGGAGTTCGGTCTGACCGGCACCAAGATCGTGAACCTCTTCCTCGGGCAGGGTGAGCGGGTCACGGTGTCGTTCCTCGACCAGCTGATCAACCGCACGGTCGGCGGCATCAACTTCGGCCTGCTGCTCGGCCTGGCCTCGATGGGTGCGGCGCTGATCTACGGCACGACCAGGCTGTCGAACTTCGCGCACGGCGAGATGGTCACCTGGGGCGGCGTCGCGGTGGTCATCGTCACCTCGCTCATGAACCTGCCGCTGTGGCTGGGCATCGTCGTCGCGGTGCTCGCCGGCGGGCTGCTCGGCTGGGCGATGGATGCCGGGATCTGGCGTCCGCTGCGCAGACGCGGTCTCGGTGTGGTGCAGCTGATGATCGTCAGCATCGGCCTCTCCCTCGCGCTGCGCTACGCGCTGCAGTACGTGGTCGGGGGCGCGACGCACCAGATTCCGGGCGCGAGCCCGCAGCCGATGAGGTTCGGTCCGATCTCGCTGTCGTACATCGACCTGATCGGCATGGGCGTCAGCCTGGTCGCGATCCTGGGCATGGCGTTCTTCCTGACCCGCACCCGCATCGGCAAGGCGACCAGGGCGATCTCGGACAACCCGCAGCTGGCGTCGGCCTCCGGCATCGACGTCGACAAGGTGATCCGCATCACCTGGATCATCTCCGGCGTCCTGGCCGCGATCTCCGGCATCCTGTGGGCGTACTTCCGTCCCGGCGTGAAGTGGGACATGGGCATGCAGATGCTGCTGCTGATGTTCTGCGCGATCACGCTCGGCGGGCTCGGCTCGGCGATGGGCGCCCTGCTGGGCTCGCTGGTCGTGGGCATCGCGGTGGAGATCTCGACGCTGTGGATCCCCACCGACCTGAAGTACGCCAGCGCGCTGATCGCGCTCATCGTGGTCCTGCTGGTGCGTCCGCAGGGTCTGTTCGGACGCAGAGAGAGGCTGGGTTGACCATGGACTTCGGAAGCATCTTCGGCAACACCCTCGCCTACCTGTTCAGTCCCGTCACCATCGCGTATGCACTGGCCGCGACGGGCCTGGCCGTGCACTTCGGCTACGCCGGCCTGCTCAACTTCGGCATGGCGGGTTTCATGGCGGTCGGCGGCTACGGCTACGCGATCTCGGTGCTCAGCTTCGGGTTCCCGTGGTGGCTCGGCATGCTCGTCGGCCTGGTCGGCGGAGCCGCGTTCGCGCTGCTGCTGGGCATCCCCACCCTTCGACTGCGCGCCGACTACCTGGCCATCGCGACGATCGCCGCGGCCGAGATCGTGCGACTGCTGTTCCTGACCGAGCTGTTCAAGAAGTGGACGAACTCGGCCGGCGGACTCAGCGGCTACAGCACCGGCTTCCGCGACATCAACCCGTTCCCTCCCGGCACCTACGGCTTCGGCCCGTGGACCTTCAACGAGGTGGGCCTGTGGAACCGCGTGTTCGGCCTGATCATGCTCGCCATCGCGGTGCTGCTGGTCTGGGCGCTGATGCGCAGCCCCTGGGGCCGGGTGCTCAAGGGCATCCGCGAGGACGAGGACGCCGTGCGCTCGCTGGGCAAGAACGTCTTCGCTTACAAGATGCAGGCCCTGGTGGTCGGCGGCGTGATCGGCGCCCTCGGCGGGATCATCTTCGTGATGCCGAGTGCGGTCGTGCCGGGCAGCTACTCGACGTCGCTGACGTTCTTCCTGTGGACGATCCTGCTGCTCGGCGGCGCCGCCACGGTGTTCGGTCCCACGCTGGGCGCGGTGCTGTTCTGGATGGTGTTCGCGTTCCTGGGCAACCTGCTGCCGCAGATGTCGGATGCCGGGCTGCTGCCGATGAGCAGCGCCCAGGCCGATGTCGTGCGCTACATCATCGTCGGCGTCGTGCTGATGCTGATCGTGATCTTCCGCCCGCAGGGCATCCTCGGAGACAAGAGGGAGATGACCTTTGTCAAGTGAGAACGTGTCGACGGGCAGCATCCGCCGACCGAAGACGACAGGGCTGACCAAGGGTCCGGCCGCGCCCGGCGTGGCGAAGGTCGACCCGATCCTGGTGGTGGATGCCGTGCAGCGGCGCTTCGGCGGTCTGGTGGCTGTCGACGTCGACCACCTCGAGATCCCCCGCGGGGCGATCACCGCACTGATCGGACCGAACGGTGCCGGCAAGACCACGCTGTTCAACCTGCTGTGCGGCTTCGACCGGCCCAACACCGGCACCTGGTCGTACGACGGGAAGAGCCTGGCCGGGGTCCCCTCGTTCAAGGTGGCGCGCATGGGGCAGGTGCGCACGTTCCAGCTGACGAAGGCGCTGTCGCTGCTGACCGTGCTGGAGAACATGAAGCTGGGCGCTCCGCACCAGACCGGCGAGCGCTTCTGGCAGAGCCTGTTCCCGTTCTTCTGGCGGGCGCAGGAGAAGGAGATCGAGCAGAAGGCGCGCGGGCTGCTGGCCCGGTTCAAGCTCGACGCCAAGGAGAAGGACTTCGCCGCCGCGCTCTCGGGCGGACAGCGCAAGCTGCTCGAGATGGCGCGGGCGCTGATGAGCGATCCGAACCTGGTGCTGCTCGACGAGCCGATGGCCGGGGTCAACCCCGCCCTCACGCAGTCGCTGCTGGACCACATCCTCGACCTGAAGGACCGCGGCATGACCGTGCTCTTCGTGGAGCACGACATGCACATGGTGCGGCACATCGCCGACTGGGTGGTCGTGATGGCCGAGGGCCGCGTCGTGGCCGAGGGCCCGCCCGAGGAGGTCATGGAGGATCAGGCCGTGGTCGACGCGTATCTCGGTGCGCACCAGGACGTCGACCTGGGAGCGGTCACCGGGCGAGTTCCGGTGGCGCACGGCGAGGCGATATCGGATGCCGCCGCCGCCCGCATCCGCGAGAAGATCGACGCCGAGGCCGAGGCCGAGCTCGAGGAAGAAGAGGAGCAGTCATGACCAGCACTCCGGCGGGCGCAAGGGCCCGGCCCGATGACCGCGAGCTCGACGATCGCGACGTCGTGGTCGAGCTGACCGACGTGCACGCCGGCTACCTGCCGGGCGTGAACATCCTCAACGGCGCCAACCTGATCGCCCGCAAGGGCGAGCTGATCGGCATCATCGGCCCGAACGGAGCCGGCAAATCCACCCTGCTGAAGGCGATCTTCGGCATGGTGCAGGTGCGGCAGGGCGAGATCACCGTGAACGGCGAGAGCATCGTGGGGCTGAAGGCCGACAAGCTCGTGCGCCGCGGTGTGGGCTTCGTGCCGCAGACCAACAATGTGTTCCCCTCGCTGAGCATCGAGGAGAACCTGCAGATGGGTCTGTACCAGAACCCGAAGGTGTACGCCGAGCGGCTCGAGTTCGTCACCGGCATCTTCGCCGAGCTGGGCAAGCGGCTCAAGCAGCGCGCCGGGTCGCTCTCGGGCGGTGAGCGCCAGATGGTGGCGATGTCGCGGGCGCTGATGATGGACCCGTCGGTGCTGCTGCTGGACGAGCCGTCGGCCGGCCTCTCGCCGGTGCGGCAGGATGACGCGTTCATCCGCGTCTCCGACATCAACAAGGCTGGTGTGACGACCATCATGGTCGAGCAGAACGCCCGCCGGTGCCTGCAGATCTGCGACCGCGGCTACGTGCTCGACCAGGGCCGGGATGCCTATGAGGGCACCGGCCGCGATCTGCTGAACGATCCGAAGGTGATCGGCCTGTACCTGGGCACCCTCGGCCAGGACGCCGCCTGACATCCCCTCTTTTCATACTTCGCGGGTCCCGAATTGCTGCCTCACACTCAGCTGAGGCAGCAATCTGGGACCCGCGAACTGTCTGTGGGTCGTGGGTCGGGCGTGGGCCCGTGGGGCGTGGGGCGCTGAGACACGCGAAGGGGGCTCCGGATGCCTGGCATCCGGAGCCCCCTCTGCGTACCGCGCGTCAGCTGATGCGCTTGAAGGTGTTGCCCTCGCCGTACTCGTAGACGCCCATCGCGGCGCCCTGCGGGTCGTGGTCCTCATCGAAGGTCACGTCGCCGGAGAAGCCGTCGTAGTCGACCTTCTTGCCGTCGTTGATGAGCTTGGCGCAGTCGACGAACGACGTGCACTTCTCGCCGTCGCCCGAGCCGCCCGAGATCTCGATCAGCTGATCGGCGATGTCGGCGCCCTTGTCGGAGTTGGCCTGCAGCGCACCGAGCGCCATCAGGATCACGGCGTCGTAGGCCTCAGCCGAGTAGGTCTGCGACGTGAGGTCCTTGTTGCCCTGCGAGGTCCAGACATCGTTGAGGTCCTTGACGAAGCTGTCCGGCAGCTCGGCACCGGCCTTGGTGCCCTTCGAGCCGGTCAGGTCGACGGGCAGGTCGGGGTAGTCGACCAGGTTGCCGTCCACGAGGTACAGCGAGCTGGTGTCGATGCCGGCGTTCTTCAGCAGCGGCGCGATCGTCACGAACTGGTCGTACGAGACGACGGCGACGGCATCGGGCTTGGCGGCCGCGACCTCGCTCACCTGGGCGTTGAACTGGCCGTCGCCCTGGTTGTACGACGCCTCGGCGACGACCTTGCCGCCGGTGCTCTCGAACACCTGCTTGATGGCGCCTTCCAGACCCTGACCGTACGGGTCGTTCTGGTAGATGATGCCGAGGGTCTTGTGCTTGTCCTGGGCGATCGTGTTCGCCAGCACCTCACCCTGCAGCGCGTCGCTCGGCGCGGTGCGGAAGTACAGCGGGCTCAGCCCGGCGAAGGCGACGCCGGTGTTGGACGGCGAGATCGCCAGGATGCCGGCGCTGGTGTTGCCGTCGACGATCAGCTTGGTGACGCCCGAGGAGGCCGCGCCGACGAGCGTGGTGATGCCCTCGCTCTGCAGCTTGTTCATCGAGGTCTCGTACGCCTTGTTGTCGAGGTCGCCCTCGTCGCCCTTGCTCAGCTCGATGGTCACGCCGAGCTTCGCATCGTTGACCTGCTTGACGGCCAGCTGCACGCCGGCTTCCATGGGCGGGTCGAGGAACGCGAGCGTACCCGACGAGGGAAGCAGCGACCCCATCTTGAGGGTGACGTCGGCGGCCGGCTTCTTGTCGCCGCCGTCGGTCGGCTTCTCGGTTGCCGGAGTGCTGGCACAGCCGGCGATCACCAGTGCGGATGCGCTGACGAGCGCGATCCCTGCGAAGACTCTCGCGGCTCGCGAGCCCTTCAATGCGTTCATGTTGCTCCCTTGCGTGACTGAACGTGGAGTACCACCTTCGGGTGACTCTTACCCTATGCGGTCGCGCGGCGCACGAACGCCAGCCCGGGTCTCGGTCCCTTAACGATCCGGTCAGACCAGCTGCGCGGGTGCCGCGCGGCGCCCGCGGCCCTTCTGCACGAGCAGGTCGCCGACGAAGACCGCGATCGCGATCCACACCAGGATGAAGCCGGTCCAGCGCTCGGGCGGCATGGGCTCCCCCAGTACCGCCCAGCCGAGCAGGAACTGCATGATCGGGGTGATGAACTGGATCATCCCGACCAGCGACAGGTCCACGCGGCGGGTGCCGGCGGCGAACAGCAGCAGCGGCACGGCGGTCGCGATGCCCGCGCACGAGAGCAGCGCGGTGTGCAGCGGACTGACCGTGCCCATCGTGATGCCGCCGTCGCCGGACACGACGACGAGGATGACCACGGCGATGGGGATCATCCAGAACGATTCCAGGGTGAGTCCGCTCACGGCATCCACCGCCGGCCCGATCTTCTTCTTGACCAGCCCGTACAGCCCGAACGAGGCCGTCAGCGTGAGGGCGATCCAGGGGAATGTGCCGTGCGCGACGATGATCACGCCCACGGCGACCGCCGCGATGCCGATCGCGACCCACTGCGCTGCGCGGATCCGCTCGTGCAGCACGAGCACGCCCAGCAGCACGGTGAAGATCGGGTTGATGAAGTAGCCCAGGCTGGTCTCCACGACGGCCTCGCCCATCGTGGCGATCACGAAGACCTGCCAGTTGACGTAGATCAGCAGCCCGGCGAGGGCCGTGAGCGCGAGCAGCCGGGGCCGACGCCAGATCTCGCGCAGCCGCTGCCAGCCGCGCGTGAGGGTCAGCAGCACGACGCAGAACACCAGGGTGAGCAGCAGCCGCCAGGCGACGACCTCGAACGGGCCGGTCGGGTCGAGCAAGATGAAGTACAGCGGGAACACGCCCCACAGCAGGTACGCACCGATCGTGTACAGCGTTCCGGCGCTCTTCGTGCTCACCGCCCAAGCCTACTGGTGGCGGGGACGACGAAGGGGCCGGATGCTCAGCATCCGGCCCCTTCGAGAACTGTCGTCAGCGGACGACGACCGCGAGCACGTCGCGGGCCGAGAGCACGAGGTACTCGTCGGCGCCGAACTTGACCTCGGTGCCGCCGTACTTGCTGTAGAGCACGCGGTCGCCCACGGCGACGTCGAGCGGAACGCGGTTGCCGTTGTCGTCGATGCGGCCGGGGCCCACGGCCACGACCTCGCCCTCCTGGGGCTTCTCCTTGGCGGTGTCGGGGATGACCAGACCGCTTGCGGTGGTCTGCTCTGCCTCGACCTGCTGGATGACGATGCGGTCCTCGAGCGGCTTGATGGAAACCGACACGGTGTACCTCTTCTTTCGTGACTGAGATCAGAAGACTGTTAGCACTCTCATGCCGAGGGTGCTAACTCCAGTGTATGCCGACCGCTGGCACTCACGCAATGCGAGTGCCAGTCCGGACCTCTCGTCGCTGTCCTTCGCGGGTCCCACTCTGCGGCATCCCACCCCGTCGACACCGCAATTCGGGACCCGCGAAGCACAGACCCTGGGGCCGGCCATCCCGCCCGCCCGAGCACCTCGACTCACTCGTCCCCATCTCCTCGCGGGTCCCACTCTGCGGCATCCGGCACGCTGAGCCCGCAAACCGGGACCCGCGACACGCCCGGGCATCTCGTCGCTCTCCTTCGCGGGTCCCACTCTGCGGCATCCCACCCCTTCGACACCGCAATTCGGGACCCGCGAAGCAGGGGCTGAGGCGCGCCGTAGGCTTGCCCCGTGGAGAAATCCGAGCTGAGCGCACTGCTCACCCGCGACGGGCTCGCCCTGCTCGACGAGGTCGGGCCGATCGCATCCTCCGACGACGTCGCGCGCGCCGTCTCGCGGCTGCGGGCGGCGGGCCACTCCCCCGAACTCGTCTCCGCCGTTGTCGGCCAGGCGCACCTGCGGGTGCGGGCGCGGGCCAAGTTCGGCGAGTTCGCCCAGCGGATGCTGTTCACCCGCGCCGGCCTCGAGCAGGCCACACGCCTGAACGTCGCGACCCTGCACGCGGTGCGGATGCGCCGAGCGGGCATCACCGCGGTCGCCGACCTCGGTTGCGGCATCGGGGGCGACAGCCTGGCCTTCGCCGGCGCGGGGCTGCGAGTCACGGCCGTGGATGCCGATGAGGTGACCGCCGGGATCGCGGCCTACAACCTGGCTCCGTTCGGGGCGGATGCCGAAGTGCGGACCGGCCGCGCGGAGGAGCATGTGCCCGGAGGTGCGCATCCCGTGACCCGGGCAAGTTCAACGCTCCAGGAGCAGAACGACGCTTCGACAGGCTCAGCGACCCAGGAGAACTCAGCGACCCAGAGGCAGAACGACGCTTCGACAGGCTCAGCGACCCAGGAGAACTCAGCGACCCAGAGGCAGGACGACGCTTCGACAGGCTCAGCGCCCCAGGCAGGTTCAGCGCCCCAGGAGGGTCACGCGGTCTGGCTCGATCCCGCGCGCCGCACGGCCGGACACAGCGAGACGCGCCGGCTGTCGGCATCCGACTGGTCGCCGTCGCTGGACTGGTGCTTCGAGGTGGCGCGCGAGCATCCGACCGGCATCAAGCTCGGCCCCGGTCTGGACCGCGACCTCATCCCCGACGACGTCGAGGCGCAGTGGGTCAGCGCCGACGGAAGCGTGGTCGAGCTGGTGCTCTGGAGCGGCGCGCTCGCGCGCGAGGGCGTGCGCCGCTCCGCCCTGGTCATCGCCGACGGGCAGACGCACGAGCTGACCGCCGCCGCGGATGCCGCCGACGAGCCGGTGCGCGGACTGGGTGCCTTCCTGCACGAACCCGACGGCGCCGTCATCCGCGCGCGCCTGATCGGCGACGCCGCACGAATGCTGAATGCGGGCATGCTCGACGAGCAGATCGCCTACCTGACCGGCGACGATGCGGTGACGAGTCCGTTCGTGCAGACGTTCCGGGTGCGCGAGACCATGCCCGTGCATGCCAAGACCATCAATGCGGCACTGCGGGCGAACGACATCGGGCGCCTGGAGATCAAGAAGCGCGGCATGGACATCGACCCGGCCGCGTTCCGCAGGAAGCTCACGCTGAAGGGCTCGAAGCCGGCGACGCTGATCCTCACGCGCACGCAGGCCGGCCGCATCGCCATCCTCGCCGATCGGGTGTGATCAGCCCACGTCGCCCGTCTTGTCGTCGATCGAGGTGCAGTCGCCGGTCGCGGTGTCGCAGGACAGCCTCGTGACCGCCTTCGGGTTGCGGATGATCGTGACCACCGGCCCGCGAAGTTCCGACCAGTTCAGGACGTACGTCGCGTCGCGGAAGATCAGGCTCGCCCGCTCGGACGAGTCACCCGGCACGCAGCTCTGCATCAGCTGCAGATTGGCGGGGTCCACGATCATCAGGCAGTCCTGCTGCTCGTTCGACGCCCACACCGGATAATCGCCGTCCTGCACGACGAGCTGCAGCTGCTGTCCGTCGAAGCCGGCGTCCTGCAGCACGCGCACCAGCTGCAGTTCTTCCGGCGAGTACTGCTGCGTCCAGCTGTCGTCGTCGCGCTCGCTCTGCCACCGGTCCACGACCACGGCCCACTCGTCCTCGAGCGTTCGGATCATGCTCGCGGTGACGCTCACCGTGGTCTCGTCGTCGTCGGTCGAGAGGCCGGCGCTGATCACGCCGCTGCCGAACGCGCCCGTCTCGGGGTCACCGCAGGCGATGCTGCGCTGGCCGTCGTACACCAGCACGAGGCAGGCCTCGTCGCCTTCCGTTGCCCTCCACGTCCACGCGCCGTGCTCGGCGCCCATGAAGATCAGGCTGTCGGCATCCACGTCGCCGCTCGCGGCGGCTTCGCGCTGCGCCTTCTGCTGAGCGTCGGTCATCTCGGGAGGCGAGGAAGCGGATGCCTGTGGCGAGACCAGCCACGCGATGGCGAACCCGACCGCCACGGCGGCGGCGCCGATCACGGGGAGCAGCCAGCGCCGGCGCGCGGAGAGGGCGGATGCTGCTGGCGCCGGCGACGCTTCACTTCGACTCGCCGGCGACGCTTCACTTCGACTCGCCGGCGACGCTTCACTTCGACTCGCTGGCGCTCGCTCAGTACGAGCGACAGGCTCAGCGACCCATGGTTGGGACTCAGCGACCCATGGTTGGGACTCAGCGACCCATGGTTGGGACTCAGCGACCCATGGTTGGGTCTCTGCGCTGAGGCCACGCACCCGCGACGCAGGCTCAGCCGGCTGCGACAGCATCCGCAGCTCCTCGGCCTGCTCCGCAGTCAGCCCGCCACCCGGCGCGAAGGCCAGGTGCTGCAGCTCGCGCCGGCGAGCGGCATCCGCTTCAGTCATTCCTGCTCCCCCGCTCCGTCGATTCCGCGGTAGATGGTGAGGCTGTCGCCGCGCTCGTACCCGACCCGCAGTTCGTAGACGGTCGAGTCGACCTGCAGCTCCAGCGGCGCGGACTCGGGCGTGAGCTCGCCGCAGTGCGACGCGACGCCGTCCTTCACGATCGCGACGCATTGTCCTGTGTCGGAGAAGCCGGTCCACACCGGCAGGTCGCCGTCGTATGCGATGATCCGCAGCGTCTCCCCGTCGAGCCCCGCCCCCTCCAGCTGATCGACGAGCTCCAGCTCAGCGTCGGTGTACTGCGAGCGCCAGTCCCAGCCCGCGTTCGCATCGTTGCGGCGCAGCAGCACGACGGAGTCGCCGTTGACGTCATCGATCCGGTTCGCCCAGGCGATGTAGTCGACACCGTCCTCCGTGTAGGCGAGATTCGCCTGAATGCTGTCGCTCTCGTCACCCTCGTCCGGGCTCGCGCCGTCGGCCTCCGGGGCCGCGCAGCCTGCCGTCGGCGATCCGGCGTCGTCGTCGTCGAGCGAGGAGCCGCGGGTGATCAGGATGCACTGCTGCCGGCCGTTCGAACGCGTCACCTCCCAGGCATCCACGCCGTATCTGCTGCCCAGCAGGTGCACCGAGCCGGGATCGTAGTCGCCGGATGCCTCGAGCGCAGACCACATGCTCTGCTGCGTCTCGTTCATCGCCGGCTCATTCGCGTGCTCGATCGCGAGGCGCCCGACGACCAGGCCGAGCACCAGGCAGATCACCGCGACCAGCGGGATCAGTGCGCGGCGTCGGATGCGGCGGGCTGGGCCCCCCTGGGGGGACGCTTCACTTCGACTCGCTGGCGCTCGCTCAGCACGAGCGACAGGCTCAGCGGCCCAACTCCTGGAGTCCCCGTCGGCCCGGGGGGACGCTTCACTTCGACTCGCTGGCGCTCGCTCAGCACGAGCGACGGGCTCAGCGACCGAGTTCCGGGCGTTCAGATCCCGCAGCTCGACGGCCTCGGCATCCGTCAGCGCGCTGCCGGGCCGGAAGGCCCGCTGCTGAAGCTCACGTCGTCGTGCGGCCTCGCCGGCATCCAGCATCCATCACCCCAGCTTCTCGAACTGCATCGTCGCCCAGATCAGCCACCCCGAGCTGAACAGAGTCGCGCAGAGGCCGAGCACCAGGGCCCACGTCGCCATCGCACGGCTCTCGATCGGCCGACGCAGCGACATGATCCCGGCGATCACGGCGACGACGGCCACCGGAATCCCCCACCCGACGAACATCGACGTGGCCAGGGCGACGATCGCCGCGAGCAGCGCCCACGGCGCGAGCTTGGCATCGTCCGCCGGGCCGTGCTCGGATTGGGCCGTCGGCTCCCAGGCGCCGGCGAACTGCTCGGCATCCGGGCCCTCCACCGTCCTGTCCACCGGAACCGGTGCCGTGGGCAGTCTGCCGTACCCCTTCGACGCTCCCGGCAGCGCGGCGCCGCCCTCGGGTCGCTCGACCTCGGGAGTCGGTCCCTCGATGCGCGGCTCGCTCATGCTCGGCTCACCTGGATCTCGGTGACCGGCAGTGTGGAGTCGGCGCCGAAGGCGAGGGTCGACGGGCCGCGCCCGCTCGCGATCAGCTCCGCCGCCAGACCTGCGATCATGGCACCGTTGTCGGTGCACAGGCTCAGCGGCGGGATGCGCACGGTCACGCCGGCCGCCGCAGCGCGCGCGAGCGCCACCTCGCGCAGCCTGCGGTTGGCGATCACTCCCCCGCCCAGCAGCAGCCTCGGCACGCCGCGGTCGGCGCAGGCGGCGAGCGCCTTGGTGACGAGCACGTCGACCACCGCCTCGCGGAAGCTCGCAGCGACGTCGGCGACGGGGATGGGCTCGCCTGCCTCGGTGGCCCGCTCCACCCAGCGGGCGACGGCGGTCTTCAGTCCCGAGAACGAGAAGTCGTAGCGGTGCTTCTCCAGGTCGGATGCCTTCGACAGACCGCGCGGGAACCGGATGGCCTTCGGATCGCCGTCGACGGCCGCCTTGTCGATCTGCGGTCCGCCCGGATACGGCAGCCCGAGCAGGCGCGCGACCTTGTCGAAGGCCTCGCCCGCGGCGTCGTCGATGGTCTCGCCGAGCAGCTCGACGTCGGTGGTCAGATCGCGCACGTGCAGCAGCGAGGTGTGCCCGCCCGAGACCAGCAGCGCGATCGTGGGGTACTCGATGGGGTCGGCATCGGCGTCGAGGATGTCCGCGGCGATGTGCCCGACCAGGTGGTTCACGGCGTACAGCGGCTTGTCCAGCGAGACTGCCAGGCCCTTCGCCGCGCCCACGCCGACCATCAGTGCGCCGGCCAGGCCCGGTCCGCTCGTGACGGCGATGGCGTCCAGGTCGTTCAGGTCGACCTGCGCCTCGGCGAGCGCGCGCTCGATCGAGGGCTGCAGCGCCTCCAGGTGCGCGCGCGCCGCGACCTCGGGCACCACGCCGCCGTAGCGGGCGTGCTCGTCCATGCTCGAGGCGATCGTGTTCGACAGCAGAGTGCGACCGCGCACGATGCCGATCCCGGTCTCGTCGCAGCTGGTCTCGATGCCGAGCACGAGCGGTTCGGTGCTGTTCATGCCGAGGCCTCCTGCTCCACGTGCGAATCGCAGGACTTCGCATGATCTGCAGGACGCATATCAGCATCCGCTCCTGCGTTTCGTGAGATCTCCTGCGCCTCCCGCGCCGCCCACGACCGCAGATCGAGCCGCATCACCACAGCATCCACGTCGTCGGGCTGGTAGTAGCGCGGGCGCCGTCCCAGCTCGGTGAATCCCTCCGAGCGGTACAGCCCCTCGGCCACCGGGTTGTCGGCGCGCACCTCCAGGAACAGCTCGCGCGCACCGCGGGCGACCGCCTCGGCGATCAGGGCGCGCAGCAGGGCGCGCCCGCGCCCCCGTCCGCGCACCTCCGCGGAGAGCGCGATGGTCTGGATGTCGGCGTCCGCCCCTCCGTGCAGCGCGCGCAGCCCGCCGTAGCCGACGACGCTCCCGTCCTGCTCGTCGACCAGGTAGTGATTGTGGTCACTCGCGATCTCGGCCCGCATGGTCGCCTCGCTCCACGCGTCGGTCGGGAAGCTGCGGCGCTCGAGACTCATGATCGCGTCGAGGTCGTCGATCGTGGCGGTGCGCAGGGTCATCCGCTCACCCGCTTCGGCGGGCCGGGCAGCACGACATCCGGCGAGCGCAGGTAGAGCGGCTCGGCATCCGCGAGCGTGCGGCCTGCGGCGATGGCGCGGGCGCCGACCCGGGCCAGAGCGGATGCCGAGAGCTCGGCGGATTCGTGGACCGGCTCGGCTCCGCGCCGCGTCAGCCGGGTGGGCCGCACCAGGTGCGGGATGCCGTCGGCATCCGACCCGTCGAACTCGCTCACCGCGATCTCGCGACGGTGGGCGTCGGTGACGACGGTGACAGGGCCGTCCGCATCGAGCGCGATCGCGTAGTGGCTGGGGACGGGGATGACCGGGATGCCGCGGCCGAGCGCGAACGCGCGTGCGGCGGCGATGCCGATGCGCAGGCCGGTGAACGGGCCGGGACCCATGCCGGCGACGACGTGGCTGATGCCCCGGCGCGCGACCCGCGCGAGCAGATCTCCGACGACCTCGGCGTGTCCGAGCCGATCGGGCGTCGAGGCCTCGGCGACCGTGCGCCCGTCGGCGTCGATGACGGCGACGGCCGTGCCCAGGGAGGTGTCGACGGCGAGGATCACCCCTCCAGATTAGTCGGCGCGCACCGCGGCAGCGTGCGGCGCTCGCCGATGGTGCCCCCTCGTTCGCGGGTCCCGAATCGCGGCCTCCACGCGGGTGAGATCGCAAAGTGGGCCCCGCGAACACCGCGACCCGCGAACGCCGCGACCCGCGAACACCGCCGCCCCCGCGACCCGCGAGCTCAGGGCTCGACGCGCGCGATCGTCACGAAGCGAGGCGCGTCGGCATCCAGCTCGTCATCCGCCAGCCCGTCGTCCCCGCCCACCGGGCGCTCCAGCTCGATGTCCCACCACGCGTCCGCCACCGACGGGGCCATCTCGCGGCCCCACTCGATGACCACCACCGAGCGCGCGAAGTCGATGTCCAGGTCGTCCAGCTCGGCGGCCGAGCCCAGCCGATACGCGTCCACGTGCACCAGCGGCGCGCCGCCCACCAGCGAGGGATGCGTGCGCGCGATCACGAACGTCGGGCTCTGCACGGGTCCGCGCACGCCCAGCCCCTCGGCGAGCCCGCGCGTGAACGTCGTCTTTCCGGCTCCGAGCGGCCCGGTCAGCACGAGCAGGTCGCCCGCCAGCAGCTGCTCGCCGATGTGCAGGCCGAGCCGCTCCATGGCATCCGAGGTGGCGATCTCGTGCCGCCCCAGGAACGCGGGATCGATGCTCATGACACGGTCCGCCGGGGGACGCGGTCGCCGATGCGCGTGACGATCTCGTAGTTGATGGTGCCCGCGGCGTCCGCCCAGTCCGTCGCCGACGGATGACCGAGCGTCGGGTCGCCGAACAGCACCACCTCGTCGCCCACCTCGACGGGCTCGTCGCCGACGTCGACGACGAACTGGTCCATGGCGATGCGGCCCGCGACGGTGTGCGGGCGGCCGTTGATCAGCACCGGCCCGAGGCCGGATGCCTGACGCGGCACGCCGTCGGCGTAGCCGAGCGGCACGAGCGCGAGCGTGGTGTCGCGGTCGCAGCGGTACGCGTAGTCGTACGAGACGCCGGTGCTGGCGGCGACCCGGCGGACGTTCGCGACAGCTGCGCTGAGCTTCATCGCCGGACGCAGCCCCAGATCGGCCGAGGTGCGGTCGGCGAAGGGCGAGAGTCCGTAGATGCCGAGGCCCACGCGCACCGCGTCGAGTCGCGCCTCGGGCAGCGAGATGGCGCCTGCGGTGGCGGCGAGGTGACGGATCTCCGGACGGATGCCGAAGGACTCGGCCTGCGCGAGGATCTCCTGGTACCGGGCGAGCTGCGCCCGGTCGTCGTCGGGGCTCGCACCGGAGAGATGACTGAAGATCCCGACGATGCGGATACGTCCGATGCGCTCCAGCCGGGCGGCTTCGGCCAGAACCTGCTCGAGCTGCTCGGTGGGGATGCCGTTGCGGGAGAGCCCGGTGTCGACTTTGAGGTGGACGGATGCCTGGGATCCGGCCTCGGATGCCGCGTTCAGCTGCGCGAACGAGGAGACGCCGATCTCGATCTCGGCCTC
Organism: Microbacterium sp. ARD32; assembly: GCF_031844385.1. Taxonomy (NCBI): domain Bacteria; kingdom Bacillati; phylum Actinomycetota; class Actinomycetes; order Micrococcales; family Microbacteriaceae; genus Microbacterium; species Microbacterium sp. ARD32. The sequence goes on along the minus strand of NZ_JAUZVD010000001.1, from coordinate 462,504 downwards.
GACCGCGTCATCGAACCGTCGGCCGGGTTCGTGCAGCCAGGCGATCAGCGGCGCGGTGATGCCCGCGCGGCGCAGCGCGAAGGACTCCTCCAGGGTCGCCGTGCCGATTCGCGAGGCGCCTCCGGCGAGCGCCGCCGTGGCGACGGCGGCGGCACCGTGCCCGTAGCCGTTCGCCTTGACGACGCCGATCACCTGCACGCCCGTGAGGCTGCGCAGGTGGCGGACGTTCTCGGCGACCGCGCCGAGGTCGATCGTGGCCTGACGGAACGGGAAGGTGCGGATCATGCGGAGGTCCCTGTCTCGTGCGAGGCTGCTCATGCGGCGTCCGTCCTCTCGGCGATGACGTACGCCGCGGCGAGGCCGGCGTCGTGGGTGAGGCTCAGGTGCAGGGCGGTGATGCCGCGCTCGGCGACGACGGCCGCAGTGGAGCCGCTCAGCACGAAGTGCGGACGGCCGGAGGCCTCGGAGGCGATCTCGATCTCGGTCCAGTACACGCCGTCGCTGCCGCCGAGCGCCTTGATCAGTGCCTCCTTGGCGGCGTACCGGGCGGCCAGCGAACGCAGGCGCAGCTGCTGCTCGGACGGTGTGAAGAGACGGGCCAGGAGCCGGGGAGTGCGGGTCACCGAGCGCTCGAACCGCGCGACGTCGACGAGGTCGATTCCGGTGCCGATGATCACCGGTTCAGCCTACTCGGGGCGTCGGATGCCCGGCATCCGGGGCTCCCTTCCGCTGCCGTGCTCTTCCGTCCGCAGGCCGGGTCGCACGTCCGGATGCCGAGAACGACCGAACCGGCATCCGGAACGTCACCCCGACCTGCAGACGAAGGGAAACGAGCTCAGAGCGACCCGAACCGCGCCTCGTACTCCGGCGAGAGCTCCGCGAACCGGGCAGCCCATTCGTGGGCGAAGGCCTCGCCTGCGACGTGGGCGGCGAGGCGCTCGAGATAGGTCTGCCATCCGGCACCGTAGAAGATCGAGCGGATGCCGGTGTGCACCAGGCGCATGCGGGTGCCGCCGGCGACCTCGTCGAGCGTGACGGTCAATTCGGTCGGCTCCTCCTCGACGGCATGCCAGGTGGTGGTGAACGAGAGCGGTGCGTCGCAGGAGGTGACGGTGCCGGTCGCCCAGGACGGCTCATCGCCCTCCGCGACGACCGCCCAGGTGCCGCCGAGCCGGAACTCGCCGGTCAGGTCGACCATCCAGCGCCCGAGGCGATCTGGCGTGGTGATCGCCTGCCAGAGGTCGTCGATGTCGGTGGCGTAGACGTCCTCGTAGACGAGCCGGAAGCCGGACGGATGCTTCTCGATGACGGGACGGGTGATGCTCATGATGCGTTCCTCTCCGTGATCTTCGTGCTGTTCTTCCCGGATGCCGCGCGGCGTCCCCGCGCGACCTCGGTGTGCAGGGCGTCGAGACGCTGGCCGAGCGGATCGCTCAGCCGCGCGAGCGCGCGGGCGGCGGCATCCAGCCCCGCCTGATCCAGCGCGTAGACACGACGCGTCCCCTCGGCGCGCACCGTCGCGAAACCGTTCTCTCGCAGCACCTTGAGGTGCTGCGAGACGGCCGGCTGCGAGATGCCGAACTCCTCGCGGGCGATATCGGTCAGCATCCCCGCCGGCTGCTCACCCAGGGCGAGCACGCTCAGCAGCCGCCGGCGGACGGCATCCGCGAGAACCTCGAACTCATGCACGACCTCACTATATAAGTCGCTTCTTATATGCGGCAAGAGCCTGTTGCGGATCGGGGCCGACACGCCCCTTCTCGGACGTTCCCGCGAGAACGTCCGAGATCTGGCGTGTCGGCCCCCGGAGTGAAACGAGCGAGCCGAGCGGTCAGCTCACTCCACCGTGACCGACTTCGCGAGGTTGCGGGGCTGGTCGACGTCCAGGCCCTTCGCGGTGGCGAGCGCCATGGCGAAGATCTGCAGCGGCACCACCGACAGCAGCGGTTCGAACAGCGGCTCGGCGAGCGGGATGCGGATGACCTCGTCGGCGTAGGGCAGCACGGCGGCGTCGCCCTCCTCCGCGACGACGATCACGCGGGCGCCGCGGGCGCGGATCTCCTGGATGTTCGAGACCACCTTGGAGTGGATCAGCGCGGAGTGGCGCGGCGAGGGCACCAGCACGAACACGGGCTGGCCGGGCTCGATCAGGGCGATCGGGCCGTGCTTCAGCTCGCCGGCGGCGAAGCCCTCGGCGTGGATGTACGAGATCTCCTTCAGCTTGAGCGCGCCCTCGAGCGCGATCGGGAATCCGACGTGGCGGCCCAGGAACAGCACCGAGCGGGTGTCGGCCATCCAGCCGGCCAGCTGCGAGACGTGCTCGCTCTCCTCGGCCAGCACCTGGGCGACCTTCGCCGAGAGCGACTGCAGCTCGGCGACGGCGGCACGCGAGTCGGATGCCGAGACCGTGCCGCGCACGCGCCCCATGTGCAGTCCGAGCAGCAGCAGCGCGGTGATCTGGGCGGAGAACGCCTTGGTGGAGGCGACGGCGACCTCGGGCCCGGCGTGCGTGTAGACGACGGCATCCGATTCGCGCGGAATGGTCGCACCCTGCGTGTTGCAGATCGACAGCGTCCTGGCGCCGCGCTCACGCGCGTACTTGACGGCCATCAGGGTGTCCATGGTCTCCCCGGACTGGCTGATCGAGACCACCAGGGTCTCGGAGCCGATCACCGGGTCGCGGTAGCGCAACTCGTGGGCCAGCTCCACGTCGACGGGCACGCGCGCCCACTGCTCGATCGCGTACTTGCCGACGAGTGCGGCGTAGGATGCCGTGCCGCAGGCGGTGATGATCACGCGCCTCACGCCGGTGAACAGGTCGTCGAGTCCGTCGAGCTCGGGGATCACGACCTCGCCGTCGTGGATGCGGCCGCGGATGGTGTTGGCGACGGCCTCGGGCTGCTCGGCCACCTCCTTGGCCATGAACGACGACCAGCCGCCCTTCTCGGCCGCGGCTGCATTCCACGAGACCTCGAACGGCTGCGCGTCGACGGGCTCGCCGTCGAAGGTGGTGACGGTGACCGACGCGGGGGTGATCGCGACGATCTGGTCCTGTCCGATCGCCAGCGCGCTGCGGGTGTGCTCGACGAACGCGGCCACGTCCGAACCGAGGAAGTTCTCGCCCTCGCCCAGGCCGATCACCAGCGGCGAGTTGCGGCGAGCGCCGACGACCAGGCCCGGCTCGTCCTGGTGCACCGCCAGCAGCGTGAACGCGCCCTCCAGGCGGTTGACGACGCTGCGGAACGCCGCCTGCAGGTCGCCGGATGCTCGGTACTCGCGGCCGAGCAGGGCTGCAGCCACCTCGGAGTCGGTCTCGCTGACGAAGGTGACGCCCTCGGCGGTGAGCTCGTCGCGCAGGGCGGCGAAGTTCTCGATGATGCCGTTGTGGATCAGCGCCAGCCGCCCCTCGTCGGCCAGGTGCGGGTGGGCGTTGACGTCGGTGGGGCCGCCGTGCGTGGCCCAGCGGGTGTGGCCGATGCCGGTGCTGCCGTCGGCGAGCGGGGCGTCCGCGAGCGAGTCGCGCAGCACCTGCAGCTTGCCGGCCTTCTTGCGCATGCCGAGCTGGCCCTCGGAGTCGATCACGGCGATGCCGGCCGAGTCGTAGCCGCGGTACTCAAGGCGGGCCAGGCCCGCGAGAAGGATGTCCTGGCTGGGCCGCGGGCCCACGTATCCGACGATTCCACACATGAGGAAAAGAATAATCGCGCGAGTTTGCGAGGGTTCCGAACGAACGGCGGATGCCGGTGACGCCCGCACCATGAGAGGATTTGCAGGACCGTGGGAGGTGCGGGACGTGTCAGGAATCCTGGTGCACGAATGGCTGGCACGGCACGGCGGCTCGGAGAACGTGTTCGAGGTGCTCGCGCGGGTCTTCCCCGACGCCGAGCGGTTCTGCCTGTGGGATGACAGCGACGGCCGGTTCCCCGGCGTGCAGGAGACGATGCTGGCGCGCACGCCACTGCGGCACAGCAAGGCCGCGGCGCTGCCGTTCATGCCGGCCGTGTGGCGCCACCTTCCCGAGCGCCAGGCCGACTGGGTGCTCTGCAGCAGCCACCTGTTCGCGCACCACGCCCGCTTCGCCGGCCCCGCCCGCACGGCCCCCAAGCTCGTGTACGCGCACACGCCGGCGCGCTACGTGTGGACGCCCGAACTCGACGGCCGCGGCTCGGGCCTCGCGGCGCGCGCCGTGTCGTCGCTGCTGAAGCCGATCGATCGCCAACGGGCCGCCGAGCCGGTGGCGATCGCCGCGAACAGCGCCTTCGTGGCGCAGCGCATCGCCGACACGTGGCAGCGGGAGGCGACGGTGATCCATCCGCCGGTGGATGTCTCCGGGATCGTCGCTGCCGCAGCACACCATCCGACAGCACAGCATCCCGCCGCACAGCATCCCGCCGCCCAGCATCCGGACGACGCCGCCGCGCTCGCCGCGCTCCCGTCGCAGTTCCTGCTCGGAGTGTCGCGGTTCGTGCCGTACAAGCGACTCGACCGGGTGATCGAGGCCGGACGAGCGTCGGGACTGCCGGTCGTGCTCGCCGGCAGCGGGCCGGAAGAGGCGCGGCTGCGCGAGTCGGCGAAGGCGCACGGCGACGTGCTCTTCATCCGCGACCCCTCGCCGGCGCTGCTCGCGCAGCTGTACCGCCGCGCGCTCGCGCTGGTCTTCCCCGCGGTGGAGGATTTCGGCATCATGCCGGTGGAGGCGATGGCCGCGGGCACGCCGGTGGTGGCGAACGCGGTCGGCGGCACCGCCGAGACCGTGATCGACGGCGTGACCGGTGCGCTGGTGGCCGGGTGGGGTCGCGACGAGCTGGCGGATGCCGTGGAACGGGCCGCGGGTGCGGCATCCGACGCCTGCGTCGCGCGGGCATTCGAGTTCGACACCCCCGTCTTCGAGACGCGGATCGCGCAGTGGGTGGCCGAGCACACCGGAGCGGATGCTCACCCGCGCACCTCGGATGGCGGGTTCCGGCGATGACGGAGCTGTTCGTCGACGACCGCTACCGCGGCGCGCACGGGATAGGCCGGTACGCCGGCGAGGTGCTGCCGCGGCTGCGCCCCGCGTGGCGCCCGCTGGGGCTCAGCGGCACCGCGCACGCGCCGCTGGACGCGTTCCGCGCGCTGCCCGGCGTGGGGAAGGACGCGCTGGTCTACTCGCCCGGTTACGGTGCGCTGGTGCGCGCGCCGCGTCAGGTGCTGACGGTGCACGACCTGATCCAGCTGCGGATGCCGTGGCCCGCGCGCGCGAAGTTCGAGGCGTACTACCGCGGCCCGGTGCGCCGCACGGTGCGCAGGGCGGGCGTGGTGCTGACCGTGTCGCAGACCTCTGCGCGGGAGATCCGCGAGTGGCTGCGCGATGACGCGGTGCGGGTGGTGGATGCCGGAAACGGATGCTCGCGGGCGTTCAGCCTGCAGGGCCCAGCGCATGCTGCGGTCGATCCGTACGTGATGTACGTCGGCAACCTGCGCGGGCACAAGAACCTGCAGGTGGTGCTGCGTGCGCTGGCGCTCGCGCCGCAGGTGCGGCTGCGGGCGGTGCTGCCGGCCGCCGAGATCGAGGCGGCGACCGCCCGCGCTGTGGCGCTGGGTGTCGGCGAGCGCGTGCAGTGGCTGCACGGCGTGGACGACGAGCGCCTGGCCGCGCTGTACCGCGGGGCCGCCGCGACGGTGATGCCCTCGACGATCGAGGGGTTCGGCCTGCCGGCGCTCGAGTCGGTCGCCTGCGGCGTGCCCGTGATCTTCTGGCGCGGCTGCGAGGCGGTGGCCGAGGTGGTCGGCGACCGCGGGTGGGCCCTCGATTCGGCCACGGATGCCGAGGAGTGGGCGGCCGCGCTGACCCTCGCGTCGGCGTCACGGCGACGCGTGGAGCCGCCGCACGGTGCCCACGACTGGGACCGCACCGCCGGGATCATCTCCGACGTGCTGGAGGGCGCGCTGGGGTGAAAAACAAATGCTTGTGCGGGCTCGACTGCGCCCAATAGTATTTGGCCGCTGGGCCGGATCTGACCGGGCCGCATTCTTTCTGGGGACAACATGAAACTCGACTCGTCGCGCCCGGTTGCGGGCCTGCGCAGACTCGCCATCCTCGCGATCGCTTCATTGATCGGCTCAGTTCTTGTGGTGACCGGTGCGTCCACCGCGACAGCCGCAACAAGCCTCACTGAGACAGAGCCCAACAGCAGTGTTTCAAGGGCGAATGCCGTCCCTCTGGGCGCGACAGTGGCCGGATCGTCCCTGACGACGACCTACTACGACGACGACTACTACGCGTTCGACGTGCCCAAGGCCGGACGAGCCACGATCTCGCTGACCTTCCCCAGCGGGCTGGGAACCGGCACCGCCTACTACGTGAACGTGCTCGACCAGAACGGCACCGTGCTGTACCAGGTCCCCGTAAAAGCGGGCGACTGGAACGGCGCCGCACTCAAGTCGCTGGCCACATACCTGCCCGCTGGCCGGTTCTACATCGGAGTCAGCGGTCGCGACAGCTACGCCTCGTGGGGCAAGACCTACAAGCTGTCCATGACTGTGACCGCCACACGCGCCGAAGCCGAGCCGAACCGCTCGACTGCGAGCGCGAATGTCGTCCCCCTGGGCGCGACAGTGGCCGGGTCCTCCCTGACGACGACCTACTACGACGACGACTACTACGCGTTCGACGTGCCCAAGGCCGGACGAGCCACGATCTCGCTGACCTTCCCCAGCGGGCTGGGAACCGGCACCGCCTACTACGTGAACGTGCTCGACCAGAACGGCACCGTGCTGTACCAGGTCCCCGTAAAAGCGGGCGACTGGAACGGCGCCGCACTCAAGTCGCTGGCCACATACCTGCCCGCTGGCCGGTTCTACATCGGAGTCAGCGGTCGCGACAGCTACGCCTCGTGGGGCAAGACCTACAAGCTGTCCATGACTGTGACCGCCACACGCGCCGAAGCCGAGCCGAACCGCTCGACTGCGAGCGCGAATGTCGTCCCCCTGGGCGCGACAGTGGCCGGGTCCTCCCTGACGACGACCTACTACGACGACGACTACTACGCGTTCGACGTGCCCAAGGCCGGACGAGCCACGATCTCGCTGACCTTCCCCAGCGGGCTGGGAACCGGCACCGCCTACTACGTGAACGTGCTCGACCAGAACGGCACCGTGCTGTACCAAGTCCCCGTGAAAGCGGGCGACTGGAACGGCGCGCAGCTGCGGTCGCAGGCGATCACTCTGCCAGCGGGACGCACGTACCTTCTCGTGAGCGGGCGTGACAGCTATTCGACGTGGGGCAAGACCTACAAACTGTCCATGGCATTGAAGCTCACGGCCACGCCGACGCCGACGATCTCGGGCACGACCAAGGTCGGCAAGACTCTCACCGCCAAGGCCGGAACGTGGGCTCCCTCCGGCGTCGCCCTGCACTACCGGTGGAAGCGCAACGGAGCCAGCATCACCGGCGCCGTCAAGTCCACCTATAGGCTCACCGCCTCCGACGCCGGCAAGAAGATCACCGTCACCGTCACCGGCACCAAGACCGGCTACAAGACCGTCGCCAAGACCAGCGCCGCCAGATCCGTGGTCAAGTAACCTGCGTTCGCGCTCCGGTTTGGCGCAGCGCGTGTTGTCGGCAAGAGTGGATAGCCGACAGGATCACGTGCGGGGCGGCGGAGGACGAACATGGCGAGCAGGCGATCGGTGCGCACGGCGTACCGTGCGCTGATCCGCCGCGCGTTCTCCTTCGTGCTGCTCACCGCGATCATGGTGGCGTCGGTCGTCGTCGCGTCTCCTGCGAATCAGGCTGTGGCGGCGACGAATCCGGACACCCTGCAGCCCGTGGTGTCCAAGGCGGGGTTCATGCATCCCGGCGTATTCCTCAGCCTCGACGATCTGCGGACGACGAAGCAGCACATCCTCGCCAAAGAGGCGCCGTGGTACGACAACTTCACCAAGCTCGCCGCATCGCGTTACGTCTCCCGTGATGCGCCGAGCTTCCGAGGATTCGGCGCCGCGGGAGCCTCGGACCCGCACGGCCGGATCACCGCCTGCGGATCGTTCAACCAGAACCCCAGCGTCGGCTGCTCCGACCAGCGGGCCGACAGCCGAGCGGTCTACGCGCAGGCGCTCATGTACTGGTACACCGGAAAGCAGACGTACGCCGAGCGTGCCGTGGCCATCCTCAACGCGTACGCGAAGCACTTCCGCGGGAACGGCGGATCGAACGGGCCCCTGATGACCGCCTGGCAGGCGAGCCAGATGGTGCGCGCTGCGGAGCTGATCCGCTACACCTACGCCCCGAAGTCACCCAAGCACGAGTTCGACGTCGACGCGTTCAGCAAGATGCTGCGCAAGGTGTTCGTCCCGACACTCACGACCTTCGACTACGGACGGAACAACGGCAACTGGAAGCTCTCGGCCGCCGAGGGCCTGATCAGCATCGCTGTCTTCCTCGATGATCGTGACCTCTACAACCATGCGCTGAGCATGTGGCGGGAGCGGACGAAGGCGTACATCTACGTGTCGAGCGACGGCAAGCTGCCCACGCCCCCGGCGAGCGCCGCCGGCAGCTTCCGGACGCCGGAGGACCTGATGTGCCAGTGGGTGGACGACAAGGTGAAGGCCTGCCAGAGAACCCCGATGCCGAACCCCGGCGTCCAGTTCCAGAACGGGCAGAACCAGGAGTCCTGCCGAGACTTCGAGCACGCCTCGATGGGACTCGGCGGGATCATCAACACGGCCGAGACCGCATGGATTCAGGGCGACGACCTGTACGGAGAGCAGCAGAAGCGCATCATCGCCGGGGTGCTCTACACGGTGCAGATCGCGCAGGGCTTCGAATCCCGCGGGTGGCCGCGCGGGTTCTGCGGCGGAGCGACCGATCTCAGCACCGATGTCTCGCTCGCCGAGCTGCCGGTCGACACGTTCTACAACGCCTATGCCGTCCGCAAGGGCGTGAAGCTGCCTGCCATCTCGATCCCCGGCTACCCGAAGCCGAAATCGGGCAGCAATCCGGTGAAGCAGTTCATCGCCGAGCATCGCGCCGTCGACAACTACGCCGGCAATGTGACGACATGGGAGGCGGTGACGCATCACCTGGCCAGCACGCTCTACATCCCCAAGCTGCCCAAGGCCAAGCCGAAGCCGACCGCGACGCCCACGCCGACACCGACTCCTACGCCTACGCCGACGCCGACCGCGACGCCCACGCCGACGATCACCCCCGCTCCGCTTGTGGCCTCTTCGGCAGGAGCGCTCACCACCCTGGCGGTGGTGACGTCGGTCTTCGCTGTGATCGGCGTGTTCGCCTCGCTGCTGGCCATCGTGCTGGCGGTGCGGGCGCTGGTGCGGCGACGACGGCGTGGCGTGCCGGCGTTGCCGCACCCCCGCGCCGGTCAGCCGGTGGAGTGAGCGCGTTCGTCAGCGGCGCGGCAGGTCCAGGATGAAGTCGACGAGCTGATCCGTCTTCGCCGCCCACGACTCAGCCATCGCGCGAGTCTCCCCGTCACGGTTCGGTGATGCGTGCGCCAGCGCCTGCTCCAGCGACTCGCTGCCGTCGTCGGCGTCCGAGTACGTGTGGATGCCCGTGCTCTCGTCCGCACGGATCACCGGCGTCTCGCGCGCGAGGACGGCCAGTCCGGCGGCGAGGTACTCGTAGAGCTTCATCGGACTGCGCCCGGCATTGAGGGGGTCGTCGGACAGCGGCAGCAGGCCGACGCGCGCACTGTGCAGCAGCGAGGGCAGGTCGTCATACGACACGGCGCCCACCAGCTCCACGTTCGACGGCAGAGCGACCGGCGGCTGCGGTGACGGGCCGGCGACGACGAAGTGCACGTCGGCGCGGGCACGGGCCCACCTGATCAGCTGATCCCAGTCGAAGCGCGCATCGAGGGCGCCGACGTAGACGCACACCGGCGGCCGCGGATCGGAGTCGTCCTGTGCCGCCGTGAAATGCCCGACATCGACGCCGTTGCCGATCACGAGCGACGGCCGACGGATGCCGCCGAGCCCGCGCAGCACCTCGGACGAGGTCGCGACGACCCCGTCCGCTGCGGCGACGATGCGCGGCTGGATGCGGTGCTTCACCCCCGACGGGTACAGATCGGTGGGGCGGTAGACGAGCCGCTTCGACAGCTGCCGGACCGACTCGTCCCACAGCAGCGGCTGATCGATCAGCACCGCGTCGAAGTCGAGACCGATGCCGTGGTCGGCGAGTTCGCGGGCGACCTCGAAGCGCCCGTAGGGGGCGGGGAGCACGGTGCGCGGGACGAGATGGGTCACGCCGTCGGCGTCGCGATGCGTTCCCCGTGGGACTGCCCTGTCGTCTTCACCGCTGACGCGGCGCAGCCACCGGTGCACCCGCGAGATCGGCGTGGACAGGTGCACCACCTCGGCGCCGCGGCGCGCGAGTTCCCGGGCGTAGTGGTGGCTCCCCACCCGGAACGAGCCGAAGGCGTGACTGTGCGACAGGAAGAGCACGCGCGTCAGACCGGTCATGCCCGTGCCGCCCGGATCGTCTCGCGCATCCGGTGCTCGATCTCGGCCAGCCGCATCCGGGCGGCCGTGAGGTGGCCGCGGAGCTCTGATGTGCGGTCGAGCTGCGCGCGAAGGAACTGCTGCAGCTGCTCCGCATCGCCCGTTGCGGCGTCGTGAGAGATCCCTCGGATGCCGATGGCTGCGAAGGCTTCTGAGATCTTCTGCGTGGGGGCGGGCACCAGCTCGGCGGGAGCGGCGCCGTCGATCGCGGCGAGCACGAGCACGTGCATGCGGTCGCTGACCACCAGTCGGGCGCGGCCGTAGTGCGCGCGCAGGCGGGCTTCCTGTGCCACGGCGTCGGTGTCGCCCCACGGCGTGAATTCACCGCCGAGCGCATCGGCGAGCTCGCGGGCGCGCTGTTCGTCCTCGCGCACCTGCACGACCGTGCGAATGCGCAGGTGCTCGGCTTCGGCCGTGCGGCGGATCGCCTGCATCCACTCGACGTTCGGCATGGGGCGCGCGCCGCGAAGGCTCACGATCAGTTCGTCGCGGGCTGCGTTCGGCGCGTCGGCGGCAGGTCTGGCGGCGAATCCGATGTCGGGTGCGATCGTGCTGCCGCCCGCGAGCGCAGCGCTCTTGGCGTCTCGCCACAGAGCGATCTGCGACAGTCGCGCGGCGCGCGCATGCAGCCAGGTGGCGGGGTCGGTGGGCGCGCGGATGCCGCGAGGAGGTCGCACGACCACGCCGCGTTTCAGCCGTACGAGCACGGTCTCGGCGAGAAAGACGAGTTCGCGCAGCACGTTGCCGCGATCCAGCGGCACCTCCCCCGCCTCGAACACGAGCACAGGATGCTGTGGCGCGGTCAGCAGCATCCACAGCCACCGCGGCACGCTGCGCTTGGAGCGCAGCACCACGGCCTCGTCGGGCACGCCCAGCTGGCGAAGCCACACGTCGGGGCCGGCGCCGGTGTAGACGACAAGCTCGTCGGAGGTTCCGAGTGCCCACTCGAGCGTTCCGCGCCGGATGAGCGCGTCGCCGATGTTGCCCTCCGGACCGGTCAGAGAGACGAACGTGCGGGTGGGTCTGTGAGTGTGCACTCGTCTGCCGACCTTCCCGCTTCGCATCAGCCCAATCTACTGGGATGCGGCATCCGGGCCGCGCACCGGGGACTCATTGCGCTGTCGACGGTGCGGTCAGCGCTTGCTTCGCTGCTGCCGGCGCGGAGTGAACCACTGTGCGAAGCCGCGCCGCAGTTGACGCTCGACGGGAACGACGTCCGGCGTCGTCTCCTCGGTCAGGTTCCAGTACTCCGCGTTCTTCTCGTTCGCTGCGGGCACAACCTGCCCAGGTCGCCGGGTTCGCAACACAGGCCGCTCCCAGGCGATGTGTCGTTTGACGACCCGAGCTGGCGCTCCCGCAGCGATGCTGTTGTTCGGCACATTTCGTGTCACGATGCTGCCGAAGCCGACAACAGATCCAGTGCCGATGGTGACTCCGCCCATGATGACAGCGTTCTTGGCAATCCAGACATGATCGCGGATCTCGATCGACTCCGATGGGTTGATGCGCTTTCCCGTGCGCACACCGTAGATCGGATGAGCATCGTCAGTGCGGATCTCGACGCCGGTGGCGATCATGCAGTCGTACCCGATCCGCACTTCTGCGCCCTCAACGGCAGAAATGAATGCACGATTGGTCGTGCCGACGTTCTCGCCGATGTGGATCTTGGAACTGTGCCCGATGCGGAGACTCAGTCGCAGACCGGTTCGTGGCCGTGAAGTGGGAAGTATCTCGACCTGCCCGCCATCGCCCGCGAAATCCACGCTCAGGGAGACGATCTTGGCATTCTCCGCGACGTACAGACGATTGTTGTCACCGGCGAATCGAACGCTGACATGTTCGCGACGGGGTTCGCCCTCGTAGATGATCTCATTGCCCCTGTCGTCGCGATAGGGCTCGAGGGTTCTGACGGCACTCATGAGGACGCTCTCCAAACTGCGATGGTGACCCGCCTGCGTCGGCGGGCGCCGACACGCGGGAGGTTGGTGAGACGGCGCGCGGCCATTCTACGGGGGCAGTGGCGCACCACGTCACCCGGACGCTGCCGTTGCCGAGACCATGTTGACGAGCGCTCACCGCTGTTCGTCATCGAGCCCTCGTTGCTGATGGGCCATGATCTGCGTGGCGGCTGCCCTCCACGGTTCGCGGAGCGCACTCCAGTGATACAGGCCCTGAAGGCGAGCGTCGATCAGGTCGAGGAGTTGCCTCACCGAATCAGGATCAGCTTCCTCCCTGCGCCGAGCTTCGCGTCGCCGCACAGAGTTCTTGCGGGTGAGGAAGGGCTTCTCCGCGATGATGATGCTCTCGGCGTTCGCGAGGCTCTGCCAATGGAATGGCAGCTCGTCGAAGACGCCGATCCCGCCGAAGAACATGTTGGCATCCTGCAGCAGCTCCGTTCGAACCAACCGGGCGGTCTCATCCGCTCCGATCTGCGCCGACAGCACACGGCGCTCGTCGTCAGTCTGCGATGCAGCCAGGCTTCGCCACTCAGCGGCATGCGCCGCATACTCGGCGCTCGACTTCTTGAAGCGGTGCCGTCCGAGCAGGAGGTCAGCGCGCTCACTGGACGCACGCTCGGCGGCGGCGCGCAAGGCAGTCGGCTCCACGACGTCCCCGGACTCGAGGAACAGGGCGTAGCGACCCGTGATCAGGGGAATCACCGAGTTCCATGCGCGTCCGGTCCCGTCGCGTCCCTGCTCGAAGACGTGAACGTTCGCGTGGCGGCGTGCATAGTCTCTGAGCAACTCGGCGGTCTCGCCAGTCGCTGCCTGGTCCACAAGGAGCACATCAATGCTGAGGCCGATGGTGGCAAGGACCGGTTCGAGGGTACGTCGAAGCCGACCGGCGCCGTCCGGTACCGGGATGACGACGGTGACGTCGCGATGCGGATAGCCTGACCGGTAGGCGTTGACGGTTTCCTGCAGCGCCTTCGGGACGACGCCGCCGGCGGCTTCCACGCGATCGAACAGAGCAGCGAACCGCTTCGCGATCATCGCGCGCGCTGCCGGGTGCGTCTGCTGACGCACCACCCACTGCGACGCCGCCAATCTCTCGACGAAGGCATCGAGCAGCGCTTCTCGCCCTTCGGCGTGGACGGCGAGGACGGCACGCAACGCCGTGGTGAAGTGATGAGCGTAGGAAGCCTTCCTGTGCTCAGCCGAAGCCATCGTCTGTCCTGCGCGTCCGAGTCGGTGCAGGCTGACCCGATCGTCGATGAGCACGACGCTCTGTGCAAGCGCGAGCACCGTCCAGTGCAGTGGATTGTCCTCGTAGAAGTAGTCGCCCTCAGGGTATTCGATCGCGAATTCTTCGATGAAGGATCGGCGGTAGAGCTTGCGCCATGGCACGGGAGACATCTGCAGCAGGCTCGGATGGCTGGCGGCGGAGATCACGGCACCGCGTGGCACCCCGACGGCGCGACCGTGATCGTACGCCGGTTCGACGATGCGCAGATCGTCTCGGAAGGTCGCGAATCCTCCGATGACGACGTCGGCATCCGCCCGATCGGCAGCCTCGATCATCCGCGCGAACCCGCCGCGCGTGACGATATCGTCACTGTCGGCGAAGCCGAGATACCGGCCTCTGGCGTGCCTGATGCCGATGTTGCTCGGGATGCCGGCGCCGCCGATCGTGTTCTGCGCGAGAGCCACCACGCGCACGCGCCGATCCAGCGAGGCGTACATGTCGATGATCCGGGCGGACTCGTCCGTCGAGGCGTCGTCGACGACGATCAGTTCGAAGTCCTGGAACTCCTGGTACAGCACCGAGACGATCGCCGCTTCGAGGAACGGAGCGACGTTGTAGACCGGCATGACGATCGACAGCACCGGAGCCTGCGCATCATCGACGTCTGCACGTCCTCTTGTCGCCACCTGCCGCGCCTGCGGTGCCGTCGCGGGCGAGGGTACGACCCTCAGCCAGTCCGGCTTCCGATCGCCGAACCAGCCGCGAACAGTGTCGTCGACGTCCGCCCGAGCGAAGGTTCGTGCTCGCATGTCGCCCGACGACGGGTCGTCGATCACGACAACACGCGCCGCATCGATGTGAAGACGCGCCATCGAGTGGCCTTGCGCCGCTCCGGCGTGCCGTACCACGACGAGGCCCGCGATCGCCGCGGTCTGGTCCGTGATCTGGGCGACGACACCCTCCTCGACCAGTCGTGCCACCGCCTCAGCGGGTTGAAGCGCACGGGGCTGGGCAATCGACTCGCGCTGCAGGATCGCCACACGCAATCCGGAAGCGGCGGTCGCCGCAAGTTCCCTTGCCACCTGCTCGCCGAATGACGTCGCCATGGCCGCGCTCGACCAGTCGGCGATGACCAGGACGTCATATTCGGTTTCCGGCGGCTGGTTCTCGACTTCGACGCGACGTGACGGCTTCCCGGCATGCGCGGCCACACCCACCCGTCCGGCAGGCGACCCCGCAGGCGCTGCACCGCCGGACAGTCGTTCAGCCAGCTGGCGCCGGCCGACCTGTGTGAGCAACGCCGCCAGCGCGTCGCGATCCTCGCTCGGAAAGCGATCGCCGGCGAGTGCTCTGTGAGCTATGAAAGACGCCCCGGCGCTGATCGTCGCCACCTCGTCCGTCGTCCCACCCATCGCCTGCGTGATGGCCCACAGGCGTGTGAGCGGGATGCGGTCGAGAAACGGCTCCCGCACGCGCGGACGATCGCCATGCGCGATGATCTCGCGGCGCAGGTCCTCCCAATCGAAGTCACCGTCAGCCGCCCGGTCGACCAGCGCCAGCAGCGCCCATGTCGAGCCGAGTTCAGCGGCCGCGCGCACGAGTTGCTCATCGGAGAGGAGCGGCGATCGATACAGCGCAAGCCGCTCAGCCTCAACTCCGTCTTCGTCGAAGCGCTCGGTCTCGATCGTGTTCTCGTGAAGGCGGATCAGCAGGTCATCCCTGTGAGGCTGAGGAAAGCTCGTCATCCCTCCTCCTGCCGACCGTGCACCTGGAGATCGTCAAGCACGAGGCGCAGATCGTACAGATCGCGGGCGATGTGCTGAGCTCGTTCGGCGATCCCTCGAACGTCGGCGAAGCCGGCTTCCAGCTGCCGGGATTGTGCTCCGGCCTGCTCGCCGAGATCCGCACTCCGCATGTCGAGCGTGCGCAATCGTTCAGCGCTGCGAGTCATCATGCTCGACACCCCACGCAGGTCCGCCTCGATCCGATCGATCTTGCGGACGATGAGGTCACTGCGCCGACGCGACGCCACACGGCATGCGACGAGGAAGAGGCCGATCGATGCAACGAGCAGGCACAGCAGCGCGAGCGCCCATTTCCAGCTCCCACTCAACGCCGACACGGCACCCGCTACCGCGAGCACTGCGACCACCGCGCCGGCAACCAGCTCCGCTCGCGTCAATGCTCGCACTTCGCGCCTTTCCATCTGGGTCAACTCCGATAGCCAGAGTATCCGAGCCTAGATTCGAACCAGGATTCGCCTGACGTTCTCGGCCAGCGGGCGAAGCGCTGGGACCCTGTGCACGATACGCCGACCCAGCGACAGCAGACGCTGCTTGTCATTGGCCTGTCTCGACTTCTTCAGCTTGTCCGAGCGCGGCTCGGCGTATCCGATGGCAAGCTCCAACAACGCTCGCAGATCTGTCTCTGTGGGCTCGGGTGAGAATTCCGCCGGAAGATCGTCAGCGAGCAGTGCCTCATACAGTCGCCCGTAATCATGTGCGGTGGCCCGTTCGGCGGCTGCCACAGATTCCCGGGACATGCGCTCGTAGCGCTGTGGATCCGAGACGAGATCGATCACCGCCTCGGCAAGACTGACGGCGTCACGCTGAGGCACCGACACGATGCCGCCGTTGCCGCGCACAAGAGGTAGCCACGGCAACGCATACATGCACACTGGCAAACCACGCGACTGCGCCTCGGCGATCGTGAGCTGGTATCCCTCGATTGCGCTGGTCGAAAGGAATACATCCGCGCGGTCGAGCGCCGCCACCAGGAAACGTCCCTGCAGCGGCCCGACGGCACGTACGCGGTCGGCGAGCCCCGCCTTGGCAGCTTTCGAATTGAACGATCGGGCGGTCAGATCGATCCAGTCCGGGCCTACTGCCGTGAGCCGGAAATCCACACCACGTTGCGAGAGCTCTTCGCCGACACGAATCAAATCGAGACACTGCTTCGTGTGCTCTTCCAGCCGCCCGAGCCATACCAATTCGATTCGCCCGCGAGGTGCCTGGCGATCAGCGGGCGCGGAGACCGTGTCCAGCAGCATGGGGGAAGGCGGATTCGGCAGGTGAACGACATTCGCGATCCCGAGCGACTTCCAGAGTGCGACATCCAGCGGCGACAGCGTCACAACCGTGCGCAGCAGTGGCAGCGACTCTCGCAGCGCTCCGATGCGAGCAGTGCCGTCATGCAGTGGGCGCAATGCGAAGTTATGGATCCAGCCGATCGTCGGGACCCCGGCCGCCCTCGACAGGGCTGCGTACTCATGCCAGTCGAGCCCGGAAAGGATCTCGTGGTCGAGGACCGCGTCGACCTCACGCTCGACGATGAGCCCTATCCACTCGGCGTACTTTTCAGCGCGCCTGCGTCCGCTCAGCTCATGCACGTCCACGCCAGTGGGCACGAGCGAGCGGTCCTTCATCGAGCCGCGCAGCACGATCGTCACGCGGTGGCCGGCGTCGCGCAGGATACGCGCCTGGGCAGAGAGCACGTTCGAGATCCCGCCGGTTGTGAGAGTGCGCGCGACCAGCATCACGTTGCGAACCGGGCACACCTCCAGCGGCACCGAGGCACCATGCTCCCGCAGTGCATCAAGAGCCGCCGGGTAGAAAGCAGCGACAGCCCGGGCCACGGCCCGCGGGGCCACACTCTCGTACACGCGATCAAGACCCGCCGCGCGCAGCTCTGGGTGTGGGGAGCGCGCGATCTGGTCGCAGATGTAAGCGATGATCGACGTACGAGCCGACTCGTACGCTGCGCGCACTGCGTCTGGATCCGGAGCCCGATCGGCAACGATCTCGACCGCATCAGCGATGGCGTCGATCGAGTCGATGCCGCTCACATAGAACTCGACGCGTGCGACATCCTCGATGTGGTGACCGCTGCCGCCCCGTCCGAAATGGTACCGATACAGCCGTTCGGGCAGCGACACGTAACTGTTCGAGAGGGCGGCGACGAGGAACATCAGCGGGAGATCGTTCATGCGCGCAAGAGCAGTGTCGTCCGGGATCAACGCGTATGCCTGCCGCACGACCTCAGTGCGGTACAGGTGCCTCCACAGTTGGCCCTGTGCTGGCTTCCCCTGGGGGAACAGACCGCGCACCACCTCTGGGCCCTGCAGAGCGTCGTGCTTCGGCCGCAACCGCTGCTCGTACGCACCCCCGGTGCGCCCATGCGGATCCACGACGAAGATGCCGAAGCCCACGAGATCCGCCCCCGATCGCTGCGCCTGGCGCCAGGCGAGATCGGCAGCTTCCGGCACCAGTTCGTCGTCGCCGTCGAGGAACAGCACATGGTCCGCCGCGGCCGCCTCGACGCCGAGCCGGCGCGCGTGCAGCGCAGTGCGGTTCTGATTGAGGCGAATCAGCCGAACGCGATGATCGGTGTGCGCGATGCGTGTCACGATGTCGGCCGAAGCGTCCGTGGACGCATCATCGATGCAGATGATCTCGATGTCACTCAGAGTCTGGCTCAGGCAGCTCTCGAGGCACGCCACAAGAGTCTGCTCGTCGTTGTAGACGGGGACCACGATCGAGACGAACGGGCGTGCAGGCATTCGGCAACTCCCCACATGTCGTTCGTCGCAGCTCCTCTTCGATGCCCAATGTATCAGCGCGCTGTCCACGCCCGTCGGCGCTCACGCGCGCGCGTCGGGCGCGGGCGCGCTCACGCTCGCACCAGCGCGATACTATGGATACTCAGCAGTCAGCCCCGACGATGCCGCCAGGCGGAGGAACAACTTTGAAGATTGCCCTGATTGGCATTAACAGGTATGCCAAGTTCCTCAACTTCGCATGTGACCTTCACGTCTACGCATTTCAGGAGTACCTGATTCAGCATGGCCACGATGTGACCATCTTGGACTACAAGCCGGCGTACTTCTACGACTTCAACATGAGGAACCCCACGGAGTACACCGAGCGGAAGTACCGCGAAGCGATCCTGCGCAACGCGACCGACGCGAAGCAGAAGGCCGCCCGCGAAACGGAGCTTGAGAAGTGGGCAGAGCTCGCCGTGGGGTACCGCAGCGTCACCGTCGAACGAGAACGTCGTTTTGACAAGTTCGAAGCCTTCATCGGCAAGCATCTCAAGTTCACCGCAGAGGTGTATGATTCCGATCTTCTCGAGATCGAGGATCCCGGCTTCGACTGCTACATCTGTGTGACTGACGTGATCTGGCAGCCGATCGCCAGGCACGTCTTCGACCGCGGCTTCCTTCTCGGGAGCAAAGCTTTCGAAGGAAAGCAGAAGATTTCGTATGCGGCGAGCCGCGGGGCGACCTCGGACTTCACCGAGCACGAAGCCGAGTTGTTCTTCGAGTACTTGAGCGACATCTCTGATGTCAGCGTGCGCGAAGCGGACTTCGGCGCTTATATCGAACAGAATTCGGATGTCAAGGCGCCCACGGTGATGGACCCCGTGATGCTGCACGACAAGGCATTCTGGCAGAACGTCTCGGAGAAGCCGAAGCTCGAAGGGTTCGTCCTTCTCTACTACGTCATGGAGCAGGCGACCGACACCATCACGAAGGCTGTCGAGTACGCGAAGGCAAACGATCTCACTCTCGTCGAGTTGTCAGATCGCCCGCTCAAGCACGGCCGAGTGACCGACCCGGACGTCAAGCACATCGCGCGCTACGACGTCGGCATGGAAGAGTGGCTCGGTTACATCGAGCACGCAGAAGCAGTGTTCACCAATTCATTCCACGGGTGCTGCTTTGCGGTTCAGTTCGAGAAGAAGCTCTTCGTCGGAAAGCGCAACGGTCAGAAGGTGCCGAATTTCCTTGCGACGTTCGGCCTCGACGACCGACAGTTCACAGGCACCACCGATGTCGCCGAGCTTCCCGGCGACATCGACTACACACCGGTGAAGAAAAAGCTCGAGACACTGCAGGCCGCGTCGGGCGAGTTCATCCTGGGCGCGCTGGACCGGGCCAGCGCGCGCATTGAGCGAGGAGAGCGCACTGACCTCGCCGTCTACGAGCAGAAGCGGCGCAGCCTCATGTATCCGGCGAGTTTCCACAGCGGATCGTCACTGAGCGCGGCGGACACGAAGCGCGTCGTCGTCGCGACGGGCGAGGTCTCCTTGAAGCGGACGAAGTCCGGCGCGATCGAGTACTCCACGCCGGGAATGCGGTACAAGAATGACGGGCGCACCACCCTGCCTTCCAATCGTTTCGTCCTACCCGGCAAGGAGCTGATCGGCTGGAGTCTTCGATTCCGGATCGACAACAGTTGGTTCTGGTATCTGGACGACGGAACAATCGCGCTCGGCACGGTGGCGGGGAAGGAACTGGAGGGGCGGAAGGCCATCCTTGCGGATGGCGCAACGATCCCGCACCTCCCCGTCAACCACGTCAGCATCGCCGTCTTCGTCGCGCAGTGGCGCCCGGCCAGTAACTGACGACAGCGATCTACTCGAGCGCCCATTCGTTCGAGTTTCCGCGCCGAGCCACCGGATCAGACGTGAAAGCGCGCTCTGAGCGTCATCCGGTGAGCCCGATCGCGGTTCTCCCGTGCGACTCGCAGTTCTACGTCGGACAGCTGCACCAAGCTCCCGCCGGCGATGAAGGAGAGCGCGTTGTAGGCATTGTTCATCCAAATGAACGCGGCCTGGCGCCATCCGACGTCAAGTTCCAGATCCTGTGTGCGCGCGAACAGAACAGACCACGCGTGATACACGATGGTCAGTCCCACCAGGTTCGGAGACGCTGCGGCTTCAGCTGCCGTCGCAGCCCACGACTGATTGTCCGGTCGATCATCGTCCGACGCGACGGCGCATCGGAACCATCGATCCCCCCGAACCTCCCATCTCTCCCGAGGCGATGCCTGCGGATCTATGACCAGCGCGAAAGGAGCAACGGCATAGCTGCGAAGGAAGGGCGCCATCCTCGCGACCACGTCGCGCACGGGCAACGCAGGCGTTGCGTCTGGCGTCGGATCAGTCATGCCGTCCTCATTCGATCATCGTAGTCCGCTGCTGGCAACAGCTTTGAGACTACGGGCATCGGATCGACGCAGGCGGAACCCGTTTGCTCACACTTCAGAGAGCAGGCGGCGCAATGCGGGACCGTTATGTGTTGTGTCGAAGCGCCAGTCGGTCTTGTGATCCGCCTTCGCGGACACAGGTGGATTCCAGAAGTAGTCAATATTCTTCGCGCGGGTCAGTGCCATCAGATGCTCTGTTCGACCTGTGTACGACTCAGACTGAATCACGATCAAGCGCTCGAGACTGTCGGCGTAGAGCAGGCTGTACAGACCCGAGCCACCGAAGCCCGCGACGACTTCGGCGTTCCCGAAGAGATTCGCCTGTTCGCGCATGCTGAGTCGCTCCGGGAAGACGATCGAGAAACCATGCTCCTCGAAGATCGTCTCGACCTCGTCGGTATTGAGGCACGTGCGATTTCCGGGCTGAGGCAAGCGGCTGATGAAGATCTTCTTCGGGGATTTCGCATCCCCATGCACAACGCGGTCACGCATGCGACGGAATGTTTCGTCGACGACCGGGTGCATGAAGATCGGAGACGCATACTGCAGCCCCAGCGACGGAACGATGAATGACCGCATCCTGACAGGGCCGGTTACCCACTCAATCCGTTCGTCCGAGATCCCAGCGAGTTCAAGGATGCCAAAGGCGTTCGCGTTCGGGTTCTTGGCATAATTCCAACGACGTTGCAGCAGAACCTTGGCTTCCGGGTAGCGCTCAAGCGCGCGGCTCACTCCCCAGGTCCGTGCGAGCCCCTGAGCGATCACGTGCCCAAAGTGCCCGGAGTAAGGATGAGTCAGATCGATGTACGGCCGGTCTGGCAGAAACGGAGCTTCGTCAGCGTCGTTGAGCAGAAAGATGCTGTTATCCGTGAACGTCGCCACGCTTGCCGGCACCGTGTGGTGCCTCCAGGTGCTCCACGGACACCGAAAGGAATGCGGGAGAAGCGTATCCTCAACACTCGCAGCCATTTGTCCGTGAAAACGTATTTCACCACTGTAATGCCGCAAGGTCATCGCGGGCGCGAGAAATTCAGTCTCCAAGTTCTTTGGTGGTCGCGTCAGATTGTGGTGTGTCACTACTGCGTCGGACCTGAAGTCCACTGATGGCAGGGTGTCGATCGTCTCGACGCTGGTCTTCTGCAGCGTCTCCTGCAGCACGCCTCTCGCAGCGGCGGCTTCATTGACGACGTGCAGATACCGAGAGCCCTGAGTGATCGCGAAACCATCTTCGAGAGCCGTGTATTCGGATGCAGTTGACTTTGCCGCAGCTATAGCTCGCCAATCTCCAATGGTGAGCGTGCTCGGAGTCCCAGCGACCCAGCCCGGCATTCTCGACTCCACGGAGTGCTCAGCGCCGTCGACGACGACGTGCAATCCTCCCTTTCGCAAATAGGCTTGAGCCCATCCCCAGAATCGCGCAGTCGATCTCTCTGTCGTCCGACGCGCATCGATGATCGCGTCGAAGGGCCCATGTTCGGCGAGCAGTGAACGAAGTTCGGCGGATGTTGTGAACCAGCCGTGAACCCGCTTGTCGGACTTGAGCAGTGGCAGACCACTGCGTCGGAACTCCATGTACCCGCGAGCCCCCCGCCAACGTTCCGCGAGAGCTTCGACGCCATGGTCGGGCTCGTCTGTCACCACGACGAATCGCGGGGAATCGATCGTCGCCAGATGGTCCCTGACGGCGTCGTCGATGGCCGGAAGGACAGAGCGCTCAGGCGAACTTTCGCACTCGGGTTCTGCCGCAACGTTCGGTCGCCGGGCGTCGGAACGAGAGCCCAAACGTGCAATCCGTCGAAAGAGTCTCATGCTGGCCAATCAACTCGGCGCCCAGCAGCCATCGCGTCCCTGAGCATCAGCTCTCCGACAGCGCCGTGACCATGCGCGACAGTCCGGTGGGCAGGCCGACGACCGGCTGCCATCCGAGAGCGGAGAGACGCGCGCTGTCGAGCCCCTGCCCCTTCGACGGGCTGTAGGCGCTGCGATCGGCATCGTTGGTGAACAGCAGCTTGAGTCCCAGTTCGGGCCGCACTTCGGTGAAGAGCTCGGCCAGGCGGCGGATCGACACGAATCCCTCGGGATCGGCGACGTTGTACGCGGTCTCATCACCCGTCAGCACGGCGAAGAACATTCCGGCGATCGCATCCGCGACGTACGTGTACGTCCGCACGGCTGACCCGTCGCTGTTCAGCACGATGTCGCGCCCCTGAACCACGTGCGCCGCGAAGTCGGCCTGAACCCGGCCGTCGTCCAGCGCCATACCCGGGCCGTAGATGTGCCCGAAGCGGATGATCCGGGCCGTGATGCCGTACTGCGCGGCGTACGCCACCGAGATCGTCTCAGCGGCGCGCTTGCCCTCCGAATAGCACGCGCGCGGGTTCAGGATGTCGAACCCGCCGTAGCTCGACTCGGTGATGAGCTCTGTTCCCGCGGGTTGCGCACCGTACACCTCGGCGGAGGACATGAACACGAAACCGCGGGCCTGCTTCTCGACGCACAGATCGAGCAGGTTGAACGTTCCCGTCAGATTCGCACGGATGGTGCCCACGGGGTTCGATGCATGCAGCGATGGGCGCGCCGCACTCGCCCCGTGGATGACGTAGTCGACCGGCCCCTCGATGCTCACCGGGTCGGAGATGTCCTGCACGATGAGGTGCAGGTCGTCGCGGTCGACGATGTCGGACAGCAGCGTGCGTGCCTTCTGCTCGTTGCGCACGAGCGCATGCACGGTGATGCCCATCTCGAGTCGATCGTTGAGCGCGAGCAGTGTTCGCACCGTGTAGGACGGCAGCATCCCCGACGCGCCGGTGACGAGGACGGAGGTTCCCCGCAGCAGCTCCCACGGGAGGGGACGGGCGAGGATCTCGTCGAGATCGCCTGCGATGACCGAGTTCGACGCGGCTTCGGGCATCAGGCTTCCACCAGCTGCCGCGCCTCGGCGAGTTCGAAGAACGACTTCGAGATGTAGAAGTCATCCGCCGTCGTGATCTTGATGTTCGAACGAGGACCCTCCACCATGTGGACCGCATGGCCGTAGTGCCGCATCAGACTGCACGAATCGATCGAGTCGTTCTCGCCGTCGGCGACCGCCTGATCGTACGCCGCGAGCACCTCGCTCAGAATGAAGCTCTGCGGCGCCTGGGCCGTGTAGAGCAGCTCTCGGGGAATCACGTCGTCGACCTTGCCCGACGCCGACACGACGATCGTCTCGAACACCTTCGTGCAGGTGATCGCCGATCCGTGCTCGCGCACGGCGGCGATGTTCGCGCTGATGAGATCGGCATCGATGTGCGGGCGCACGCCGTCGTGCACGAGCACCACCGAATCCGCCGGGTACCACTCCGCCACCGCGCGCAGTGCGAAGTGACGGGATTCCTGACCGGTCGAGCCGCCGTTGACGATGCGCACCTTGGTGAGGTCGTAGCGGTGCACCAGCTTCTCGAGCTGCTCGTAGTACTCGGGCAGGATCGCCACGACGATTCCGTCGATGTCAGGGTGCTCTTCGAAGCGCTCGAGCGTGTGCACGATCACGGGCTTGCCGTGCACCTCGAGGAACTGCTTCGGCAGCGACTTCAGCTTCATGCGTGAGCCGACGCCGCCGGCGAAGATCACGGCGATGTTCATGTAAGCACCTCTCGATCGTCAGCACTCGAGAGAACGCCCTCACCCGGCGTCTCAACGGCGCTGTCTTCAGCTGTCTCTTCCACTGCGGAATCGAGACGCAGGTAGTCCGCGACGACGTTGCGCGCCGCGACGTGGTCTGGATGGTCGACGTGGAACTGCTCCGCACCCAGCCGCCGGGCCAGCTCGAAGCGCACGATCTCGCGCTCTGCCGCCTCGATCGCCTCCGGCTGATTGCGCGGGTCGTCGAGGATGAGCTGATCGATCACTCGATCGCTGGAGTCCGTATCGATGTGATCGAAGTTCTCCTCGCGGAAGCGCTCGACCTTCCACTCCTCGAAGTCGGCGGTCTCGAGCGCCTGGATCAGCTCATCGAAGGTGTTGCAGACCTTGCCCGGAGCCATCTCGTCGTAGTCGCGATGGAAGCCGCGCGTCGCGGAGTACAGGTCCTTGTCGTACGCGAAGAAGAGCATCGGCCGGTCGAGCAGCGAGAACTCGTAGAGAATCGACGAATAGTCGGTGATGAGGATGTCGATCGAGTGCAGCAGATCATTGCCGTTCGGGAAGTGCGAGAAGTCCAGGATGCGATCAGCGTATTCGGCCGGAATCGGCGGGGCGCCGGCGACGAAGTGATGCATCCGCATGAGGAAGACGTACTCGTCGCCGCACATCTCGTAGATGCGCTCGAAGTCGAGCCTGGAATAGTCGTAGAAGGCGGACTTCGCACCTTCGCCCCGGAACGTCGGGGCGAAGAGGATCTTCTTCCTGCCTTCGAGCTGCGGATAGGAGTCCGCGAAGTCTGCTTTCACCCGCTCGGAGCGCACGGGGTCGAGGAAGGAGTCGATCCTGGGCAGTCCCGTCGGGATGACAGCATCCTCGGGGATCCCGAAGACCTCGGCGTACACCGGTACGAGATGCGTGGATCCGCAGATCGCGAACGTGTACTTGCGGTGCGTATCCGTCAGACGCGGCGATCCGTAGTTGCCGAAGCGGCTGTAGCCGACTGACTTGAAGCCGCTGCCCGCGTGCCACACCTGGATGAGCTTCTGATCGTGTCGCAGAGTGACCTTGTTGAGCAGGGGGAAGTAGTCGTCGATCAGGATGATGTCGGCCGCCGCGAGCTCGGACGCCAACTGCGCCGTGCCCTCCTGCGTGACCTGGTCGAGAGTGCGGAAGCTGAAGCGGATGTCGAACTCGCTGTCCAGGCCGCGCTCGCACATCCGCTCGTAGATGCTCAAGAGATTGCCTGCGAGGGTCGGCCGCATCTCGGACGCGAACAGGATCGTCTGCCGGCCGGCGCGCTTGCGCATCCGCTCTTCCGCTTCCTGGCGCGGATCACGAAGCTCGGTGGGGCGGTCACCGCCTTCGGCGACGGCGATATCCCGTGAGCGGGGTCCGGCCAGCAGTCGCAGGTCCCGAGCAGCGGTCGCGGCACGGACGCGAAGTCCGAACTGACGCATTCGATACAGTTCCCGGTGACCCCAGCCGGTCACGGCGCCCTCGGTCTTCTCGTCGAACCAGGTCGCGAATCTTCCCGTGAGCCCGAAGGTGACCGCGTCGAGGCCGTTGAGAACCCTTCGGATCTGCGTCGGCCGCCCTGTCGGCTTGTCTCCCATGTCAGCGCCCCTTCGACTTCGGCTTGGGCGTCGGACGGTTCAGCTGGTACGACCGCATCACGACGTCGGCTCGATCGTCCTGCGAGAGCCCGAACGTGATCACGTACGTCGACAGATTCCTGTTGTAGAGGTACGACCGGCCCGATGCCGCCAGCTCACCGGCCCGCGCGAGTGGGTAACCGGCCAGCGGCCCCCGCTCCCCGTCGATGACCGCGAGAAAACGCCAGGTGCCGTTCGGGAGCTGATGCCGGTCGCGGAAGTTCGTCACGTTGATGCGGATGCGGTGGGTTCGCTCGTCCACCTGTTCGGCGTCGACCGGGAACGCCCGGAGCGTGTCGTAGATGACGAAGTCGACATCGCCCGACACCGGCCTGCTGAACTCCAGGGTCAGCGAGACCCACACCCGTTCCCATTCGATCGCGGTGATGGTCAGACTCAGCCCGGGGAACAGCACGTCGGGCACGAGCGCGACGGCTGGGTCGTTCTGCTCGGACTGCGAGATGTTGGGGTCCGCTGAAGCAGAATCGGCGCCGTCCGGAGCCGACGCCGACGGACGATCACCTTCAGTTTCCACGCCCTGTGCAGACTTTTGCTGTAGCACCAGGTTCGAATCCCCTTCATCAGACTTTCATCGGAAGTATCTCACACGCCGAATCCCGCGCTCTCGCGCGCGTCGCCTCACTCGCCGGTCCGGATGCTCGACCGCAGCGCGGCCAGCGCTGCCTGCGCATCGCCGGAAGCGTCCAGCTGCCCCAGCTGCTCTTGGGCCTCCGCCGGCAGAACGGCGATCCGTTTGCGCGCGCTCGCGAACACGCCCGCGATCACTCCCTGCAGCCGGTCGGTCACCGCTGCGTCGAATGTCCGCTGGCGCAGGACCCGGCTCATGGCGAGGTAGCTGAGAAAGTAGCCCTTCGCCGATGCCGCCTCCTTCAGTGCGGTGATCGTCGATCCCTCCCGCATCCGGCGGGCGTACATCGAGAAGCCGACGTGGCTGACCCGTTCCGCCGCGAGAAGCAGCGAGAACGTGTAGGGATTGTCCTGGTGCACGATGCCGGGGATGAACGCGACCTCGCTCCTGCGCACGAAATCGGTGCGGGACAGGTACATGCCCACGTGCGGCCGGTAGTCGCCCCATCGCCGCAGATCGGCGATCATCCGAGCGCCCGATCGCACCCGCCGATGCCTGCGCACGCGCGGATAGTAGGTGGCATACCAGTCCCACGTCTGTTCCCGAACCCGGCCATCGCGGAACGCGATCCCGTCGAACAGCAGTACGTCGAGGCGGTCGCGGTCGGCCATCGCAACGAGATCCGCCAGTCTGTCCTCGCGCCAGAAGTCGTCGCTGTCCAGGTAGATCAGGTAGCGACCGCGCGCCGCGGCGAGTCCGGTGTTCCGCGCCACTGACTGCCCGGAGTTCTGCTGTTCCAGGATGACCACTCGCGGATCCGCAGCCGCATAGCGACTGAGCACTCGTGACGACGCGTCCGCGGAGCCGTCGTCGACGCACACCACTTCGAGGGAGACGCGGGTCTGCGCCAGCACGCTCGAGAGGCAGTCGTCGAGCCACGCCGCCGAGTCGTACACCGGGATCACGACGGTCACGTCCGGAATGGCGGGTCGTTCGGTCGCCGGCAGGGCCTCCCCGCCGAAGAAACGACGGATGGTCGCCCCGGTCTCAGGCAGCGGCTCCGAACGCACCGGAACGGCGACCGAACGGCGCGCGCGCTGCCGGGCAGGACGCGCTGCCGAGGCGCGCCGCAGCACGCGCAGCGCCAGCGCGCGAACCCGGGAGAACGGGCTTTCGGACATGGGACATCCCTCCTGATGCGCAGAGTCGCCGCAAGAATCATCACACGGCGGCAGGGAGCTTGCCGGGCGCCATGGCTAGAATCGACGAAACACCTGTGCTGTTTCGGGCACGAGTGCGCCGACCAGGAGAGAGGGGCAGCGGCGACGTGGTCGATGCAGTTTCCTCGAGTCTCGTCGACGGACTGTATCCCGTCGGGCAGCGTCCGCCCTTGGGTGCGTACCTGGCCGAGACCTGGCGCCGACGCTCATTCGCGTTCACGCTCGCCGGCCAGCGCCTGGTCGGAAGCCTGGTGCGCAATCGTCTCGGCATGCTGTGGCTGGTGCTGAAACCGCTGTCGATGGCGCTGATCTACGGAACCATCTTCGGATTGATCCTGTCGGGCGCGGCTCGTCCCCCCGGATTCGCCCAGTACGTGATCGTCGGCACGTTCGTCTTCGAGTTCTTCACCGGCTCGCTGGGGAGCGGAGCGAAGTCCATCACCAGCAACGCGAAACTTGTTCAGAGCCTGGGATTTCCGCGCATCCTGCTCCCGGTCTCGACGGTGATCGAGCAGGCGATGCGCATGGTGCCGATCGTGTGCCTGCTCTACATCCTGCTGATCGCGTTCGGCGAACCCATCACCTGGAAGTGGCTCCTGGTGATCCCGATCCTCCTTCTGATGGGCATCTTCAACCTGGGCGTCGCGCTGATCGTGGCACGGATGACGGTGGTCGTGCGCGACGTGCAGCAGCTCATTCCCATCCTCAACCGCCTGCTGTTCTACGGCAGCGGCATCCTGTTCAACGTCGACGGTGCGCTCGCGCACCTTCCCGTCGCACTCACCGCCGTCCATCTCCTGCCCACCTACGAGTTCATCGCGATGGCGAGAGACGCAGTGCTCTCCACTTACACCGTTCCGCTCATCGCGTGGATCGCGGCGCCCATCTGGGCCGTCGGGACCCTGCTCTTCGGCGTCATCTACTTCTGGCGGGCCGAAGCGAGGTACGGACTCAGTGACTGACCTTCTGTCCTCCTCCCCGGTTGCGGCGTCCGGAGCGACGCCGCGAGCGATGGTCGTCGCCGACGACGCCCACGTGACCTATCGCGTGTTCAAGTCGGGCAAGCGAGTATCCGCGCGCGACAACACGATCAGTCTGCGGGCCCTGCGCGGCGGCCGCGACCTGACGACGGTCCCCGCCGTGCGCGGTATCACGTTCACGGCGTCAGAGGGCGAGACGATCGGCGTCGTCGGGCACAACGGATCGGGCAAGTCGACCCTCTTCCGCGCCATCAGCGGACTGATCCCCACCTCGCAGGGCTCGATCTACGTGCGCGACCGCCCGGTGCTGCTGGGCGTCAATGCCGCGCTCATGCCCGAGCTGTCGGGCGAGAACAACATCAAGCTCGGTCTGCTCGCGATGGGATTCAGCGCCGAGGAAGCTGCCGCACGCGTCGACGAGATCGCCGACTTCGCGGAGCTGAACGAGTTCATCCATCACCCGATGCGCACCTACTCCGCGGGCATGGGAGCCCGGCTGCGCTTCGCGATCGCGTCAGCGCGCGCCCACTCGATCCTGCTCGTCGACGAAGCGCTCGCCGTCGGTGACCGCCGTTTCCGGCAGAAGAGCGAGAAGCGCATCGCCGAGCTGCGTGAGAGCGCCGGGCTCGTGATGATCGTGAGCCACTCGATCGGCTCCCTCAAGGAGACCTGCGATCGGGTGCTCTGGGTGCACAAGGGCGAGCTTCGCGCCGATGGCGACACGAAGTCGGTCATCGACGAGTACGTGAGGTGGACGAAGAACGCCAAGAGCGTGGCCGTCGGCGCCGCATCAGCCGCCACCGCCAGAAAGCCTGCGGCCCCTGCTGCCAGCACAGATCCAGCCGGCAAGGCGGCCACCACGGCCCCGGCCGCCGCGCCGCAGCGCGCCACCCCGTCGAAGCCCGAGCAGTCGCAGAATGAGACGTCGATCATCGACGAGCTGCTCATGGGCCTGACTCCCGAGACGCCGCAGCAGTCCGCCGAGTCCACGACGGAACTGATTCCCCGGCCCGACCGCACCACTCGCGCCGCCGCACGGCGCGAGCGCTACCAGCAGGCCGCGAAGAGGCGGATGAGGCGCCGGGTGGTTGCCGCGCTGATCACCGGTGCGGCCATTCTGCTCGCCATCGGCGTCGGCGCCGCCTTCGCACTGCTGGCCAACGGCGCGTCGAACCCGGCCGCCGCGACATCGAAGAACGCGGTGCTGCAGCAGGTGAGCAAGCAGCAGCCGGTGATCGTCGACTTCGCCGCCGGCCTCGCGCCGGTGGCGTGCGCAAGCGCGGATGCCGAGGGCACGGCGACCTTCAGCTGGGAGGTCGTGGGCGCCGAGAACGTGCAGGTCGCTCCGACCTCGACCGTGATCGACCCGGCCGCACCGCCTGCCACGATGCCCGCAGAGACCGCGGGCTACGAACTGCCTTTCAGCTGCGCTGATGAGACGCAGAGCTACACCCTGACCGCTGCCGGCGCCGACGGCACCCGCGTGACCAAAGCCCTGACCGTCACGCGCGCCGCGCTCCCCACGACCCCGCCGGACGACAGCGCCTCGCAGCCGGAACAGCCCGCACCCCCGGCACAGAACGCACCGCCCCCGGCATCCGACACCGACCCCGGCACGACCGATCCCGGCACGGCCGACCCGGGCACGACTGATCCGGGCACGACCGATCCCGACACGACCGATCCTGGGACGGGCAGCACCGACCCGGGAACCGGCACCACCGACCCCGGGACCGGCACCACCGACCCCGAGACCGACACGGATCCCGGCACGACCGACCCCGGCACGACCGATCCCGGCACGACGGATCCCGGCACGACGAACCCGACGCCGCCGGCCGCGGAGAGCACGCCGGCGGCAGAGAGCACACCGGCGGCTCAGAGCACTCCAGCCGCCGAGAGCACCCCCGCCTCCTGACGCTCAGCCGGCGCCCGGCGACCGCACGGCGACCACCCGCGCTGCCGATACTCTTGCAGTCATGAAGATCGCCATCGCCGGAACGGGCTACGTGGGCCTGTCGAACGCCGTCATCCTCGCACAGCACCACGAAGTGTTCGCCGTCGACATCGATCCCCACAAGGTGCAGCTGCTCACCGACCGGATCTCCCCGATCATCGACGCCGAGCTGCAGGACTACCTCTCCACCCGCGAGCTCGACCTCACCGCCACCCTCGATGCGCAGGCGGCGTACCGTGACGCGGACTTCGTCGTCATCGCGACACCCACGAACTACGACGAAGACGCGAACTTCTTCGACACATCGTCGGTGGAGTCGGTCATCGACGAGGTTCTCGAGATCAACCCGACGGCGGTCATCGTGGTCAAGTCGACGGTGCCCGTCGGGTTCACCGCCCGGGTATCGACAGAGCATCCCGACGCCACCATCATCTTCTCCCCCGAGTTCCTGCGCGAGGGGCGCGCGCTGTACGACAACCTGCATCCTTCCCGCATCGTCGTCGGTGATCGCGGCCCGGAGGGGCGCAGGTTCGCCGATCTGCTGCTCGAGGGCGCACTCGACACCGACGTGCCGGTGCTGCTCACCGACCCGACCGAGGCCGAGGCCATCAAGCTGTTCGCCAACACCTACCTGGCACTGAGGGTGGCGTACTTCAACGAGCTCGACACGTATGCGGCGGTGCGGGGCCTGGACACCCGGCAGATCATCGAAGGCGTCGGCCTGGATCCGCGCATCGGATCGCACTACAACAACCCGTCGTTCGGCTACGGCGGCTACTGCCTTCCCAAGGACACCAAGCAGCTGCTCGCCAACTACTCCGAGGTGCCGCAGAACCTCATCGCCGCGATCGTCGATGCCAACACCACCCGCAAGGACTTCGTGGCGGCCGACGTGCTCGCGCGCCGCCCGAAGACGGTCGGCATCCACCGGCTTGTCATGAAGTCGGGATCGGACAACTTCCGCGAATCGTCGATCCAGGGCATCATGAAGCGCATCAAGGCCAAGGGCGTGACCGTGATCGTCTACGAGCCCTCTCTCGAAGAGGACGAGTTCTTCCACTCCGAGGTCGTCCGCGACTTCGAGGACTTCAAGAGCCGCGCCGACGTGATCATCGCCAACCGCTCGGAGGACGTGCTGGCCGACGTGGCGCACAAGGTGTACACCCGCGACATCTACGGTCGCGATTGAACAGCGCGCTGCTCATCGGCGATGAGCACACGCGTAGTACCCTGTGAGCACGCGCCGTCGCACACTGCACGACGCCGAGATCGCTGATTCGACTGACGAAGCGGGTGTTGTGACAGCTGGGCCGAGCGAAGGGCTGAACGCGCGCCATGGAGGCACCCCGCTGTCGTGGACGCGCGCTGACGCGCACGCTCCTGCCGCGACGACGAGCACGCCGCGACGCCGCGAGGCGGCGTGGGCGCTGCGCTTCGCCTTGCGCCTCGTCTACGTCGACACGCTGATCATCATCGCGACCATGGCCGGCTTCGGGGCGCTGGTCCTCCCCGGTTTCGGAACGAACCTCGCCTGGGAGAACGGCCCGAAGGGCCTGCCCTACACCGTTCCGCTGACCATCGTCGGCCTGCTCTGGATGCTGGCGCTGGCCGCCTTCGACACCAGGGACCGCCACATCGTCGGCCACGGCGTGGTCGAGTACCGGCGGGTGGTGGATGCGACGGTGTTCGTGTTCGCAGCCATCGTCGTGGTCGCGTTCTTCCTGCGCATCGAAGTGGCCCGCACGCTGTTCCTCTTCTCGCTGCCGGTCGGGCTCACCGGCCTGCTCGTGGGCCGGTGGGTGTGCCGGCAGTGGCTGCGAAGCCGCCAGAAGGACGGCGGCTTCGTCTACCGCGCCGTGGTGCTCGGCGACCGGGCCAAGATCGCGCACATCATCAAGCAGATCCGCGGCACCCACGGCACCGGCTACGTGATCGTCGGCGCGGTGACGACGGGCGGCGCGTCCGACCTGATCGACGACGTGCCCGTGCTCGGCTCCTTCGCTCAGACCGCGCAGGCCATCGACACGGTCGGCGCCGACACTCTCATCCTGACCGGCGCCGACGAGCTCGAGCCGCAGGCGATGCGGCGGCTGGGCTGGGCGATGGCCGAGCGAGACGTGAACTGGGTCGTGGCGCCGGCGCTCACCGACGTCGCGGGCCCGCGCATCCACGCCCAGCCGGTGGCGGGACTGCCGCTGGTGCACGTGGACTTCCCCCGGCTCGAGGGCTATCGCCGGTTCGCCAAGCGCTCGTTCGACATCGTGGTCTCCACGCTGCTGATCGTGCTCACCTCGCCCATCATGCTCGCCACGGCCATCGCCATCCGCGTCGACGGCCCCGGGCCGATCATGTACACGCAGCAGCGCGTGGGCCGGCGGGGCACGCTGTTCTCCATCATCAAGTTCCGCTCCATGAAGCAGGGCGCCGACGACCAGCTGGCCAGCCTGCTCGATCTGCAGGGCACCACCGACCGGCCGTTCTTCAAGGTGACCGACGACCCGCGCATCACCCGCGTCGGCCGGTTCATCCGTCGCTACTCCATCGACGAGCTGCCGCAGCTGCTCAACGTGTTCACCGGCCGCATGAGCCTGGTCGGACCGCGCCCGCAGCGCCCCGACGAGGTCGCGCTGTACGACGACGTGGTCGAGCGACGCCTGCTGGTCAAGCCCGGCATGAGCGGGCTGTGGCAGGTGAGCGGGCGCTCCCAGCTGTCGCTGGAGGACTCGATCCGCCTGGACCTCTACTACGTGGAGAACTGGTCGTTCACGCAGGACATCCACATCCTGTTCCGCACGATCAAGGCCGTCGTCGCTCCGGGTAAGACCGCGCACTGACCGGGCGCCCGCGCACCAGTGCGAGCAGCACGACCGCGGCGAGCAGTCCCGCCCACCCGCCGAGGCTGTTGCCGACGACGTCCCAGACGGATGCCGTGCGATCGGGCAGGAACACCGCCTGTGCCAGCTCGATGCAGCCCGAGAACGCGGGAAGAAGCAGCAGTCCGAGCCAGACGAGTCCGCGTCGCAGTGCCAGCGCGAGCAGCAGGCCGAGCGGTGCGAACAGCGCCACGTTGGCCGCGAGCTCCAGCTTGGAGTAGCTGAACCAGCCCTGCCCGGCGTCGTCGCGCACGGTGCGGACGACCTTGTCGATCGCCTCTTCGTGACCGAGGTTGATCGGTGCCGGGGACAGCGTGAGCAGCAGCACCCCTGCCGCGTACAGCAGCAGCGCGGCGACGACGATCACCCGGCCGCGTCGGGTGGCGCCATCCGTCACCGGATCACACCTTCCGCAGCTGCACGCTCTCGACGGCGTGCTCGGCGCCCTTGCGCAGCACCAGGGTGGCGCGGTGCTTGGTGGGCATCACGTTCTCGAGCAGGTTGGGCATGTTGATCTCGTTCCAGTAGCCCAGCGCCGTCGCCACCGCCTCGTCGTCGGTCAGGTGCGCGAACACGTTGAAGTACGACGACGGGTTGGCGAACGCGGCCTGGCGCAGCGCGAGGAAGCGATCGATGTACCAGCGCTCGATGTGCTTCGGGTCGGCGTCGACGTAGATCGAGAAGTCGAACAGGTCGCTCACGGCCACGTCGTTCGGCGCGGGCGGCGGCTGCAGCACGTTCAGCCCCTCCACGATCACGACCTCGGGCCGGCGCACCACCACGTGCGCGTCGGGCACGATGTCGTAGCGCATGTGCGAGTAGAACGGCGCCCGCACCTCGGCCGCTCCGCTCTTGACCTCGGTCAGGAACGAGATCAGCGCGCGGCGGTCGTACGACTCCGGAAAGCCCTTGCGCTCCATAAGCCCGCGACGCTCGAGCTCGGCGTTCGGGTACAGGAAGCCGTCGGTGGTGACCAGCTCCACCCGGGGCGTGCCCGGCCAGCGGCTCATCAGCTCGCGCAGCAGCCGGGCGATGGTCGATTTGCCCACCGCCACCGACCCGGCGACGCCCACCACGAACGGGGTGGTCGCGTCGTCCTCCTGCAGGAACTCGCTGGTCGCCGCCCCCAGCTTGCGGATCGACGAGGCGTACAGACTGAGCAGCCGGCTCAGCGGCATGTACACCTCGCGCACCTCGTTCAGATCGAGGCGGTCGCCGATGCCCCGGATGCCGACGACCTCGGTCTCGCTGAGCGGCTGATCCAGACCGGTCGACAGTCGCGCCCAGTCGGCGCGGTCGATCTCGCGGTACTGGGACAGCGGCAGGTTGGCGGCAGCAGTCACGGGTTCCATCGTATCGGCGCGATGGCGCGGCCGACCCCCTCTCGCAGACGTCCGCCGTCGCTAGACTTGCCGCATGCCGACCGGGTCAACAGCGCCTTTCTCGGCGGTGGCCCGTTCGTTCGGCGACGCCCGCTGCCGCTCGATCTGGCAATGGCAGCTCGTGATCGCCTTCACCGTGGTGACGATCAGCGGCGGCATCGCACTGCTCGCGCCGGTGCGGTTCACCGACGCGTGCTTCAGCGCGGGTCTGC
The DNA here is from genome assembly GCF_031844385.1 of Microbacterium sp. ARD32. NCBI lineage: Bacteria > Bacillati > Actinomycetota > Actinomycetes > Micrococcales > Microbacteriaceae > Microbacterium > Microbacterium sp. ARD32. The sequence continues at coordinate 427,334 of NZ_JAUZVD010000001.1, read as the reverse complement.
TGCTGCTCGTCGCGATCTCGGTCGGGTCGCTCGCCTTCCCCTGGCATCGTGTCGGATCTGCCGTGGTGCTGCTGCTCCCGCTGACGGACATCGCCGCGATCTCGCTCGTCGCCGTCGGCGACGTTCCCGTGGTCGCCTTCCTGTGGGTGCTCCCGGTCTCGTGGATCGCCACGTACTACTCCGCCGGCGTGCTGATCGCGGCCCTCGCGCTGATCACGCTGATCAGCGGCCTGGGCGTGGTCGTGATCGGCATCACCGTCGCCACCACGATCAACGCCGTCGCGCTGATCATCACCCTGGGATTCGTCGGCATGATCATGTCGGTGGGCTCGCAGCGCAACCGCTCCTCCGCGCAGCTGCTGCGCACCCAGTCGGCCCGCCTGGCGCGCGCACTGCAGCGCGTGAACGAGCAGAAGGCGCGCACCAACCGCCTGATGAACTCCCTCGACCTCGGTCTGGCCCGCGTCGGCGCGGGCGGCGTGCTGGAGGTGTCGAACGAGACGTTCCGCACGATCTTCGCGCTGGGAGGCGCGGCGCAGCAGCATCCGATCCGCTCAGTCGAGTACTACAGCCGCCGCGGCGCGGCCATCCCCTCGGAGGAGACCACGATCGCCCGTGCGTCACGCGGCGAGCAGTTCAAGGACCGCGTCGTGTGGCTGTTCGGCCTGGACGGCGAGTGGCGCGCGGTCAGAGCGTCGACCAAGAGCATCGAGCACGGCATCGTCACCGGCGACGGCCAGATGCTGGTCGTGGAGGACATCACCGCCAGCGCCGATCCGCGCGCCAGCGAGAACGCCAAGCGGCGCACGATCTCGCATGAGCTGCGCAACCCGCTGACGGCGATCCTGGGGCACGTCGACCTGCTGCTGGAGCGGGAGGATCTGCCGGATGCCGCACTCGAGCAGCTGCGCGTGGTCGAGCGCGCGGGGGCACGCATGGAGCGGCTGATCGACGATGCGCTGTCCGTGCCCGGAGCGATCGCCGAGGACTCCGAGGTGGACTTCGACCTCGCCCAGATCGCCCGCTCGTCGCTGGAGGGCTTCGCGCCCGCGGCCGACTCGGCGGGCGTCATCGTGGAATCGTCCCTGGACGAGCCGCTGCCGCTGCGCGCCGACGCGTTCCGCATCCGCCAGGTCGTCGACAACGTGATCGGCAACGCCGTCAAGTACGCCCAGCGCGGTGGCCGCGTCTCGGTCGCCGGCTTCCCCACCGCCGAGCAGGAGGTCGCACTGATCGTCGCCGACACCGGCATCGGCATCTCCGAACACGAACTGCCCCGCGTCTTCGAGCGCGAGTACCGCACCGAACTCGCGCGCGCACGCGGCATCCCCGGCACAGGGCTGGGCCTGAGCATCTCGCGGGACATCGTGCTCGCCGCGGGTGGCCGGCTCGAGATCGACAGCGAACTCGGCAAGGGCACCAGGGTGACCGTCGTCCTCCCGGCCTCCGCCGCGCCCGCCGCACCCGCCGCGCCCGACGCGCCCGACCAAGGAGGGTCCGCATGATCACCACGACGCTCGCCATACCGATGATCGCGATATCCACGCTCGCCACGATCATCTTCATCGGGCTCGGCTTCCTCCCCCGCCCCTCCCGCGCCACGGCGCTGTGGGCGGCGGCGTTCGCGCTCGCGATGATCGGCTCGTACGTCTGGCTGGCGCAGGACTACGGGTTCCCCAGCAGGCTGCGCGCCCTGGGCTCGGCGCTGATGGTGGCGCCGATGCCGCTGGTCTGGTCGGGGCTGCGCGTGTACCGGGGTCTGCGCCGCAGCTTTCTGCCGCTGTCGTTCGCCGTGCTCGTCGCCGTTCCCGCGATCCTGCTCGCCGCCAACGCGCTCGGGGTGTACACGATCGCGTTCCGGGTCGTGTTCGTGGCGATGGCGGTCTTCGCCGCGCTGATCATCGTGGATCTGCTGCGCCTGGGGCCTCAGCTGCGCGACGAGGCGATGCCGCTGCTGGGCGTGTCGGCCGCCTACGTGCTGCTGGCCGGGATCATCCTGATCAACGGCGTGGTGCAGGCGACCGGCGGCATCACGCCCGACGACAGCCTGGACCTGATCCGGAACCTGAACATGATCGGCGTGGACATCTACGTGACGTGCACGCTGGTGACGACGCTGCTGCTGACCACCCGCTCCGGCGACGCGTCGTCCGCTCCCGACCGCAGCTTCGAGCGCACGGCACGCGCCCGTCTGGCCCGCGCACAGGCCGCCGGAGACGAATGGTGGGTTCTGCTCGACATCAGGCTGGACGACCCGGATCAGATCCGGCTGGCGTCCAGCACCGCGGCCTTCAACGCGGTGTGCGAGAAGTTCGCGCAGGACATCGACGGCGTCCTGCCGGCCGACGCCGACATCGAACGACTCAGCCCCACCCGCTTCGCGGTGCTGCTCCCGCGCTCGCAGGGCGGCGTGCGGGAGCTGCTGACCGAGCTGCTCGAACGCGTGACGACGAGCGATGCACCCTCTCTCACGCTGTCTTTGCGCCCCTCGGCCAGCATCGGCTGGGCCTCGGTGGCGGCGGTCGGCTACGAATACGACGATCTGGCCGCGGCTGCCGCCGACGCCGCCGACACCGCCTTCCGCAACGGCGGAGACCGCTGGGAGCGCACCCGCGGCGACGAGTGACCCCCGGAGAACATCGCGGAACCGCGAGGGTCCGCCACGCGGTAGCATAGGCGGACACATGTGCGGTCCCGTTCCCCAGAGAGGCCTGTGATGTTCGATGCGTCGCCTCTGCGCACCGCCGTGGTCATCGAGGACGACCCGGACGTGCGCCATCTGCTGGCGCAGACCCTGGAATCGGCGGGATTCGCCGTCATCACCGTGGACAACGGCATCGACGGCGTGGACGCCGTGATCGCTCATCATCCGGTGGTCACCACGCTGGATGTGAACATGCCGGGGATCGACGGCTTCGAGACCGCACGGCGCATCCGAGCCGCCAGCGACACCTACATCGTCATGCTCACCGCACTCGATGAAGAGGCCGACATCGTGCTGGGGCTCGGCGCCGGCGCCGACGAGTACCTGAGCAAGCCGTTCCGTCCTCGTGAGCTGCGCGCCCGCATCGACGCGCTGCTGCGCCGACCGCGAGTGCTGGTGCCGGCCACGGTGTCGGCTGCGATGCCGGTCGTCGACGAGCGGATGTCCGCCACCGTGAGCACCGGCGGGGTGGCGGTGCAGCAGCGGAGCGCTGCGACCCAGACGACGGATGCCGCGTGGGCGGCGCACCGCGACCTGCGGCTGAACTCCGAGACCCGGATCGTGCTGATGAGCGGCACGGAGGTCGAGCTGACGCGCACCGAGTTCGACCTGCTGGAAGCGCTGATGGAATCGCGGCGTCGGGTGCGCAGCAAGGCCGACCTGGCGCTGCTGGTGCACGGCGACTCGTATGCGGTCAGCGACCGGGTGACCGATGCCGACAAACGCGCCATCGAGGCGCACATGACGAACCTGCGCAGAAAGCTCGGCGACCGCGCGATGCGGCCGAACTACATCGAGACGGTGCGCGGCGTCGGCTACCGCCTCACCGCCGACGACGCGGGATGAGGGCGATCGGGCCCCCCAGTGGCCCGACCGCGGACGAGTAACTTCCCAGTTGCCCGTTGTCAGGACGTCTCCCCAGAGCGTCGTCCTGACCCAGGTCTTCGCACAGGCCCTCCCCGTGGTCGATGCGTTGACCTGTGGACCTCTTCATCCTCATCGTGCGAGTTCCGATTCGGGTTCGTCCCCCGCACATAAGTAGTCTGCTACATCGACGTTCGGATATCCAGATGTAGACCTTTGTCTAACCGCAAGATCTGCTGAAGAATCCGTCAAGCACGCTGAGGCGCCCCGGGAAACCCCGCGCCGGTCACTTCGCGGCCGGGAACATCCCGGTGCAGGAGTCGTCGATCTTCACCGGCGTCTGCGTGACGGTGGGCGAATAGCGCACGGAGAGCGGCTGGGTGGCATCCTTCGGCACGGTCGAGGTGAACGACACCGTGCGCGACTCCCCCATCGGAACGGTCGTGAACAGGCTCTTCGTCTGCCGGCCGTTGTACACGCCGTCGCGGTCGCGCCCCTTCTCGCCCTTGGCGGGCTCGGTGGCGACGAGCTCGCCCCCGGGAAGGGCCATCGAGATCACGTCGAAGGCCATGGTGGTGCGCGCGATGCCCAGGCGGTCGTACCGCCAGTTGAGCGTCCAGCCGTTGAGGTTCGCGCTCGGCACGGCGTTGTTGAGCGTGACGCTCGTCGTGACGGTGCGCTTCTCGGCCGAGCAGGTGACCGCCATCGACGTCGTCAGGAAGTACTCCAGCTTGGAGTACGCGGCGTCGTTGAGGTAGATGCCCAGCTGCGTGGTCTTCTCGTTCGTCGACGCGATCGTGCCGTCCAAGCCCAGGTCGGCCGCCATCTTCTGCTCGTTCTCGTCCTTGAACCACAGGTAGATGCGCTGCTCCTCGGCGCTCTTCTGCAGCTGCTCGAACATCTTCACCGGGTCCCAGCCGCCACCCATGATGTGCTTGAACACGGCCGAGGAGACCTTCGCGAAGTACGCGTCCGAGGCATCCCCGTCCAGACCGAACCGCTGATACGTGTCGAACAGCAGCAGCGAGACCGCGTTCTCGGCGGTCACCGGCTCCTTCTCGCCGTCCACGGTGACGGGCCCCGCCACCTCGAGCATGTACGACAGCACCACCGGGTCGAGCGAGATGACGCCGTCCAGCTGCTGCCCGCTCACCCGGTTCCACAGCCCGTCGAACAGCTTCACCGTGTCGGGGAAGTGCGGCAGGCGCGTGAAGTTCTGGGAGTGCTTGGTGGTGTCGGGCTCGAAGAGCGCCCGGGTCTCGGCCGGCTCGATAGAGGCGGGCGATCCCAGCTTCAGGCCGGCGTAGATGTAGCGCTCCACGTCGCGGTCCTCGCGCATGGTGACGCGGCCGTCGGCGATGGTGAGGATGGCTCCGGTGCCCGGGTTGCCGCCGGTGGCGCGGCTCTCGGCGTTGTTCTGGAACAGCAGCGCATAGGTGCGCTCACCGCCGTCGCCGAGCACCTTCAGGATGTCGGGAAGGTACTTCTCGATGGCCTGGATGGCCGGAGTCGCCTGGTCGACGATGTCGACCAGCTGGCCGATGTTCTCGTCGACGAAGGGCAGGATCGCCGTGCGGTCGATCCTGTCGACGTGCACCTGCGCCTCGTCGAACGCCGCCTTGATCTGCGGAAGCTTGGGCCCGATGTCGCGGAACGGCTGCAGGTTGATGCCGCCGCCCTCCACCTTGAGCTTCTTCACGTCGAGCGTGGCCAGCAGATCGAGCGCGATCGGCATCGCGTCGCGCACCAGCACATGCGTGGCCTTGGTGGTCTCGCTCACGGCCGCCACGTTCTGCCCGACGAACGGCACGCCCGCGGCGAACTGCCACAGCGGATTGCTGACCGTCTCGTCGGCAGCTGTCGTCAGCGCGAGCACGTCGGATGCCGTCTTCTTCACCCCTTCGGTGTCGCCGGCCTTCACCAGCGGAACCACCTGCGTGATCTTCCCCTTGGCCGCCTGCAGGTCATCGCGCACCTGCATCGCCTGGAGCAGGAAGACGAGCCCCACGCCGGCGAGCAGGATCAGCACGACCAGGATCGAGAGGACGACCCACGGCCAGCGACGCCTCTTCTTCTTCGGCGCGTCTCCGTCCACGTCATCTCCATCCCCGCCGTCGCCGCCGTCATCGCCGCCTGAGCCGCGGCCGTGCAGCCTGTCGTAGTCCTGCTGAAGCCGCGTCATCGCATCCACGTCGTCCTCGCCCGAGCCGATCGGCACGGTCGGGGCCGCCGCCGTCGGCGCATCCGGGATCGGGACGGCCGGCGTGGTCGGCGCATCATCGGCATCCGGCGATCCCGGCTTCTCGGCGAAAGCGCCGGTCGCCCTCTCGCGCTCGCGCGCGAGACGCGCCTCCCGGCGGCTGAGGGGTTGGTTCGGCGTGCTGATGATGGCTCCTTAGGTCACCGAGATCATACCGAGTGGCGTGCTGTGCAACCCCTGGCGGCTCACCACCGGCGGTGCCGCAGCTCCCACTCGGCGCGCGCGATCACCTTCTGATCGCGGGCGTGCACCATCGCCCGGATGCTGAACGCGATCAGCAGTCCGATCCAGCCGCCGGCGCTGTTGGCGATCACGTCCTCGATGGTGGCGAAGCGTTCGGCCAGCATCAGTGACTGCGTCATCTCGATCACGCCCGAGAAGGCGGGGAGCAGCAGCAGACCGAGCCACGCGATGCGCTGCGGCAGCGCGAGCCCCACCAGAAAGCCGAGAGGAACGAACATGGCGATGTTCGCGGTGAACTCCAGCTTGGAGTAGCCGAACCACTCGGGCACGCCGTTGCGGTGCAGCACACCCAGCACCTTGTCGATCGAGCTCTCGTACCCGCGATCGAGTGGCGTCGGCGACATCGTCATCACCAATACGACCGCCACGTAGACCAGCAGCAGTGCGATGGCGATGCTCGCACGCAGGCGGCTCTTCGCCGGGGGCACGGCAGGCCGTTCAGGCGCGGCGCTCAGCATCCGCGTGATCTCATCCGTCACGAATCCGGTGTCCCTTCGACGGGTTCAATCGTATCCGCAGCGGCCCAGGGTCGCGGCGGGGAGACGTTCTCCGCCGTCGCATGAATCCAGGACGGCTGCGGGTTCAGCCGAGCGCTGCGCGGAGCGGGTAGTCCTGCCCGTCCAGGATGACCTGCGCGGCCACACCGGTCGCGGGGTTGGCGACGATCGGCGCCAGAAGGTTGACGTGCACGCCGTCGGGTGTGCGGCTGGCGACCACCAGCACGAGCACGTCGTCAGCACCGCTCATGCCGAGCTCGGCAACCTGCTGATCCGTCAGCACGGGCTCATAGCCCTCGACCACGGTGTGCGGGTCCACGACGAACAGTCGCAGCGCTTCATCCGCCACAGCATCGAGACGGAAGAGACCGTCCGCGCCGTCGACCGGATCGAGCACGAACTCGGTATGCGGTGTGAACCCCGGTGGGGGCGTGATGAAGCTCAGGACCGCGCTCACCGCAGGAACTCCATCAGGGTCGGCTGCAGCACGCGGCCGGTGACGGCCAGAGCGGTTCGATACACGAGCTCCTGCGCCTGCAGGCGCACCAGCACTTCGACGGAGTCGACGTCTTCAACGGCAGCGCGTCTCGCTTCGAGTGACACAGCGTCCTGCACCGTCGCCTCCTGAGCTCGCTCGATCTGGGTCTGCCTGGCACCGACCGTGCCCTGCGCACTGAGCATAGCGTTGCGTCGCTCGTCGATCTGCTCCACGCGGGACCCGACGTTCACGCCGGAGCGGAGGTCGGCCACGATGTCGTCGATCAGAGCGAACACGGATTCCGCTCCGACGCCGAACACCGCGGCGCCGTCGCTGTCGACCCGGATCGATCCGGCATCCGAGATCTGGCGCACGACCTCAGACCCCGGGATGCCGCTGTGGGTGCCGTCCTCGGCGAAGGCCGGCTTGTCGGAGGTTCCGGCGAAGACCGAGCGTCCAACGATGGTCGTGTTGGCCGTGGACAGCATCTCCGCACGGATGCTCTCCAGCTCGACGGCGATGGCCTCCTTGGCGGTCGCATCCATGGCGCCGTCGTTCGCGCCCTGCAGCGTGAGGGTGCGCACGCGGCCGAGCAGAGTCGTGCCGGCCGTGATCGCGGAGTCCGCGGCGGTCAGCCAGGCCAGGCCGTCGCCGATGTTGCGGGCGTACTGCTCGTTGCGCTGCTGCTCGCCGTGCAGCCGCAGCGCGGTCGTCGCCGCGGCCGGATCGTCGGACAGCGCCAGGAACGCCCGCTGCGAGGTGGCCTGCTCCTGCAGCCGCGACAGCTGCGACAGATTCGTCTGCAGCTGCCGCATCGCGGAAGATGCCATCGATGAGGTGGTGACACGAGAGATCATGTGCGGCTCCTATCGACCCACGAGACCGGTGCGGTTGATCAGCACGTCGAGGGATTCGTCGACCGCAGTCAGCACGCGTGCTGCGGCCTGGTACGCGCTCTGGTAGGTGAGCAGGCTGATCGTCTCCTCGTCGCCGTCGACCGCGGCGACGGACCGCTGTGCGGTGACCGCGGTGACTGCTGTGGCGTCCGACAGCTGTGCGCGCTGGATGTCACCGGCGGTGCTGACGGCGAAGACGCCCACGGCTTCGGTCCAGAGCGAGTCCGGCGAGCCGGTTGCGCGCCCGATCTGGGAGATCGCGTTCGCGTTGCCCGCGTCGAGAGGTCCGCCGCCCGCCTTCGCGAGGGCCAGTTCGGATGCATCCTGCACGGCGAGCCCGAGGCCGAGCGCCGCCGGTCCCGTGGTCGAAAGTGTGAAGAAGTCGCCGCCAGGCTGTCCGGATGCCGTTTCACCCAGGCGATGCACCTCATTGACCTGGTCGTGCAGGGCCTTCGCCACGGCGTTGTACGAGTCGGCGATGCCGGCGAGGGTGCCGCCGTCCTCGGCGGGAGCGAGCACGCTGAGCATCCCGCCCAGCTCGCCGCCGTCCACGGCCACCGCGAATCCAGACGGGCCGGACCACGACACCGTCGGCTTCCCGGCCTCGCCCATGGATGCCGGTCCGTCCAGCTGCAGCCCTCGGGCGCTGTCACCGGAGACGAGCGCATTGCCGTCGACACGCACGGTCATCGTCCCGTCAGCTTCGAGCGTGCCGCGTGCGCCGACGAGGCGAGCGGCCGTCTGCACCAGGCTGTCGCGACGGTCGATGATCTCGTTCGCGGACCGGCCGGATGCCAGCGCGTCGCGGATCTCGGCGTTCAGATCGGCGATCTGCGTGGCAGTGGCGTTCACCTGCGCGATCGTGCGCTCTGCGGATGCCCTGGTGTCGCTCCACTGAGTGGCAACCGAGCGGTAGCCGCCGGCGAGCTGGGCGGAGAGCTGCGCGGCGCTCTCCAGCACCACCGCGGCGGCCGCTCCGGAGTCGGGGGCGATCGCCAGGTCCTGCCAGCCGGCCCAGAACTTCGACAGGCGCGACGAGAGTCCGTGCTCGGTGGGCTCGGCCATCGCCGCCTCCGCGGTGGTGGCGGCGAGCGCCCGAGCGGACCAGAAGCCGGCAGAGCTGGACGACTCGCGCACCCGTGCGTCGAGCAGGGCATCACCCAGCCGCGCGATGCCGTCCACGGCCACGCCGTGTCCGGGTGCCGCGCCGACGCTGAATCGCGTGGACAGCGCCGCCGCGGGGATCGCCGAGGTGGTCACGCGCTGCCGGGTGTACCCGTCCGTTCCCTGGTTGGCGATGTTCTGCCCGACGACGTCCATGCCGCGGCGCGCTGCCGCCAGTGCGCTGGCCGCCGTGCCGAGACCGCTGAAAGTGGACATCGTGCCTCACATCTCCGTGTCGACGATGCGCGCGGAATCGCCGCGCGCGCGTTCGCCCTGCGTGGTGTACTCGCCGGTGGTCTCACCGAGGCCGGAGAGCGTCTCCTGCGTCGCCCGCAGCACGGCGCGCAGCCGTTCGGAGTTCCCCTCGCGAAGGCGTGCGACCTCGTCGGTCAGTTTCGTCAGCCCGTGCAGATGCCCGGTGAGGACGTCGCGCCAGGCGGCGGTCGGTGCGACCTCGATCAGATCGCGGATGCCGGCGCCCTCGGGCGCACCCCACTCCGCGGCGATCGCCTCGACCTCGACCAGGCGCGTGATGCCGGCCTCGCGCAGGCCTTCCAGCACCTGCTCGATCTCGCGTGTGGCGAACTGCGTCCAGCGCGAGCGGCCGGCTGCGAGCAGCAGCTCCTGCTCCTCCAGCTTGAACAGCAGCAGCTCCAGCAGTTCGCGTTCACGCCATAGCAGCATGGACAATTCGTTGGCTCCCATTAGGCTTCTCTCCCCAGATGACCACTTCGATCGAACGGTCAGAGACGACTATCGACCGGCTCCACAACATTGTTATCCCAGGGGTATGGGTATTTCTCCCCATACAGCTATCATTCAGGTTGTGGTAGGTGGGGATACTGGCCACGCGGGAAGACCCAACCCAGCTATCCGGAGGATAACGAGAGCTATGCCGACGCGAGACGAGCGCAATCGCCTCATAGTAGAGAACCTGCCTCTGGTCGGCTATCTCGCCTCCGAGACCCATGCACGCGCGACGCACGTGCCCCGCGAAGAGCTGGTCTCGGCCGGCGCCCTGGCACTGGTGACAGCTGCCGATGCCTTCGATCCCGAACTCGGGGTTCCCTTCGGCGCGTACGCCCGCAGACGAATTCTAGGTGCCTTCGCCGATGAGATGCGCTCCATGGACTGGGCCCCGCGCGGCGTGCGCAGCCGCATCAAGGAGACCACGCGCGTTCAGGAGACCCTGTCCACGGCCCTGGGCCGGCAGGCGTCCACCGTGGAGATCGCGGCGACCATGGGAGTGTCTGCGACCGAGGTGTCGGCGGCCCTGGCAGACGCATCCCGCACGGTGACCACGATCGATGAGGCGTGCGAGGCCGATCTGGCCTCTCTCACCCCGCTTCCCGAGGAGTCCGCGATCGTCGCGGAGCGGCGCGAGCTGCTCCAGCACGCCATCCAGGCGCTGCCCGAGCGGATGCGAGCGATCGTGCAGGCCGTGTACATCGAGGAGCGTCCGGTGAAGGAGATCGCCGAGGAGCTCGGCGTCTCGCACTCGGCGGTCTCGCAGCAGCGCGCGGAGGCGATCCGCCTGCTGCGCGATGCGCTCGAGCAGTACTACCGCGACGGACAGGAGGCGTCGGTGACCTCCCGGGTCTCGGCATCCGTGCGGGAGGGCTTCCTCGCCCGGATCGCGGAAGCAGGCGGCAGCCGGGTCGCGCGGGCCCTCTCGCCCGTCGGAGTCGCCGTCACCTGACTCCTTCGCCGCGTCTGCTTACCCCCTGCCTCCGGTTGCCGATAGGTCTCTGCGGAGCCCACGGATGGGCTCCGTAAGAATCCATCACGGAGGAACACATCATGGGTATGCAGATCAACACCAACGTGTCGGCGCTCAACGCCTACCGCAACCTGTCGAGCACGCAGAACGACCTGTCGAAGTCGCTCGAGAAGCTCTCGAGCGGTCTGCGCATCAACCGGGCCGCGGACGACGCGGCCGGCCTGGCGATCTCCGAGGGCCTGCGCTCGCAGGTCAACGGCCTGAACGTCGCGGCACGCAACGCCCAGGACGGCATCTCGGTCATCCAGACCGCAGAAGGCGCCCTGACCGAGGTCCACTCCATCCTGCAGCGCATGCGCGACCTCGCGGTGCAGGCCGGTAACGACTCGAACAACGGTGAGTCGCGTGCGGCGATCACCAAGGAGGCCACGCAGCTCTCCGCCGAGCTGAAGCGCATCGGCGAGTCGACCAACTTCAACGGGATCAAGCTGCTCGACGGCAGCGCCAACCTGAGCTTCCAGGTCGGCGCAGACGGCGACGCCGCGAGCCGCATCGGCGTGAACCTCACCAGCGCGAACGTGAGCGGCATCGCGAACTCGCTGACGGTCGGCGCATCCGGCACGAGCTTCGCGGTGGCCACCCCCACCCTCGTGACGGGTGCGCAGGCGTTCGCCGTCACAAACGCTGACGGCAGCACGAGCAACATCGGCGTCACCCTGGGTGCGGCCGGCGCCTACAACACCGTTCAGGAAGTCGCAGACGCACTCAACAGCAGCGACAGCTTCAGCGCGGTGCTGAGCGCCTCGGTCGACGCGAGCAACCAGCTCGTCGTCACCTCGCTGAACGGAGGATCGGTCGCCGTCACCGCGCCTGGCACCGGCCTGGCTGCCGGCACGGCGGGCGCAGCCGGCGCGCTGGACTTCACCACATCCGGTGGTGCGGCCAACGCGATCACGCTGCTGGACGCGCAGATCGAGGCGGTCTCGTCGTCCCGCGCCGACCTCGGTGCGATCCAGAACCGCTTCGAGTCGACGATCAACTCGCTCAACGTGTCGGCGGAGAACCTGTCGGCTGCAGAGAGCCGCATCCGCGACACCGACATGGCGGCCGAGATGGTCAAGTTCACGGCGAAGAACATCCTGTCGCAGGCCGGCACCGCCATGCTGGCTCAGGCCAACCAGGCCAACCAGGGCGTTCTGCAGCTGCTGCGCTGATCCTGATCACGCATCCGGGTGAGGTCCGAACGGTCCTCACCCGGATGCTTCGCCCCGCTCCGGAAAGGCTCCCATGGGAATCGCACTCGACGGTCTGGTGTCGGGCCTGAACACCACCGAGCTCATCAAGTCCCTGATGGATGTCAACGCCATCCCCCGCAACCTCTTGAAGTCGAAGATGACTGACAAGGGGGTCATCATCTCGAACCTCCAATCGCTGAATTCCTCCCTGCAGGATGTCGGGACGAAGGCAGCGGCAGCGCTCGAGCCCGGAGCCCTGAGCCGGTTCACCACGTCTTCCTCGGCATCCGGAATCACTGTCTCCGCCGGCAAGGACGCCGACCCGGTCAGCGCTGAGATCGTCGTCGACGCCGTCGCGCAGCGGCACTCCGTCGTCAGTGCCGCCTACGCGTCCTGGCCCGATGACCCGCCCACCCTCACTCTGCAGAACTCGGCAGGCGAGCGGATGCAGATCACAGCGACCTCGTCCTCCCCTCAGGACGTCGCGAAGGCGATCAACGCTGCCGGGTTCGGCATCACCGCCCGCGCCGTGTCAGCAGGAGCGGATGCTGCGGGCGATCCCCTCTATCGGCTGCAGCTGACCGCCGCCGAGGCCGGTGCTGAAGGCGCGTTCCGTGTCGACCGCGGCGACATCGCCTCTGTCGATGCGGGCACCTCGATCGACCTCGCGACCGAAGGGGGCGCCGCCACCATCACCACCGGCGCCGACGCGCAGATCCGCCTGTGGGCGGGGACCACCGCCGAGCAGATCATCACCTCGCCGAGCGGGACCTTCACGGACCTGTTCACCGGCGTGGACGTGACGGTGACGGCCAAGCCTGCCGACCCGGTCACGATCGGCGTCGCACGTGATTCCTCTGCACAGGCGAAGGCACACGGCGACCTCATCTCGCAGATCGCCTCGCTGCTCACCCGCATCGACAACGGCTCGACCGCGACCGTGCCGACCGGCGTCGGTGAAACGACCACCCTGGGCGTCTTCACCGGAGACAGCACCGTGCGTGCGCTGCGGCTCGCGCTGTCTGACGCCGTGCAGCACCCGGTCGACGGCATCTCCCCCTCGAGCATCGGCATCTCCGTCGACAGACACGGCGTGCTGTCGTTCGATCAGGCCCGCTACTCCGCCGCTCTGGCCGAGGATCCCGCTCAGGTCGCGCGGGTGTTCGCGGGAGTCGCGGAGAGGGTTCAGAACGTCTCCGAGACCTATTCGGACAAGCACGAAGGACTGCTCACCGCACGCATCACCGGTCAGCAGAAGGAGGTCGACGGTCTCGGCGACCAGATCGAGCGGTGGGACGTGCGCCTCGCGCAGCGGAAGGCCACCCTGGAGCGCACCTACGCGCAGCTCGAAGTGCAGCTCTCCCGGATGCAGTCGCAATCCTCCTATCTCACCTCACAGCTGGCGGCACTGACGCCGTCGCAGAATGGATCAGGCTCATGAGCGCCGCCCTGAAGGCACAGCAGCGCTACCGCGAACTCGCCATCCTCTCGGCGGGACCTGAGCGGCTGCTGACGATGCTGTACGACCGCCTGCTGCTGGACATCGAGCGCGGTGAGGCCGCGCAGCGCCGCGGAGACTGGGACGAGGCGAACGTGCAGCTGCAGCACGCCCAGGCGATCATCGCCGAGCTCCGCTCATCCCTGACCGATGTCTGGGACGGCAGTGCCAGTCTGCACGCGCTATACGTCTTCCTGACCCAGACGCTGATCGGCGCGAACATCGGCCGCGACCCGGAGCGCACCCGATCCTGCGCGGAGCTCGTCGCCCCGCTCTGCGACGCTTGGCATGCGGCAGCGGACTCGCTGCACGCCGAACCCGGCGCGGCGCAGGCATGATGGCGTGGGAGACCCAGCTGGCGCAGCTGCAGTCGCAGTCGTCGTACCTGACCTCGCAGCTGGCTTCGCTGCCCACATCGCAGAAGGACTCGAACTGATGAACGCCGCACTGAGGGCGCAGCAGCGCTACCTCGACGATGCCATCCTGTCGGCCACCCCCGAACGGCTGCTCACGATGCTCTACGACCGGCTGATGCTCGACATCGAGCGCGGCGAGGTCGCCCAGCGCCGCGAGGACTGGAACGAGGCGAACGCACAGCTGCAGCACGCCCAGGCCATCGTCGCCGAGCTGAACGCATCTCTGACCGACGCGTGGGAGAGCAGCGCTCAGCTGCGCGCGGTGTACACGTTCCTCACCCAGACCCTGATCGGCGCGAACATCGGCCGCGACCCGGAGCGCACGCACGCCTGCCTCGAGTTCGTCGCGCCGCTGCGCGACGCCTGGTACTCGGCATCCGAGTCGCTCGTCGCGCGCCGGGCATGACCACCTGGGAGGAGCTGCTCGACCGGTTCGAGCGCGACCTGGACAGCTCGCGGGAGCCCGCATCATGGCATCCGCCCGCCGAGCCGCTGCCCGCGGAACTCGCCGATCGCGCGCGGGAGGTGCTGCGCCGGCAGCAGGAGCACATCGCGGTCGTCCGCGCCGAGCAGGATGCCATCGCGCATCAGCTCGTCGCGCTGCGGCGCGTCCCCGACACCAGCGCCGACGTGCCCGCGTTCCTCGACGTAGCTGGCTGAACGACGTAGCCGGCTGATCGGGCGCCTCGCCTAACGCGCGCGACGCGCGTGCCGATAGAGCACCTCGAGCAGGGAGCGCTCACCGAGACAGGCCACGGATCGGCCTCTATTCCGACGACGGATGGAAGCGGTTCGTGTTCGACTCTGTCACCTTCTCCGCGCTCTCCAGCGCGCTCGATGGCCTTTCGCTGCGCCAGCGTGCCATCGCCGACAACATCGCCAACGTCAACACCCCCGACTATCACGCCAAGCGCGTGCAGTTCGAGCAGGCTCTCGCAGATGCCGTGCAGGCCGGCCGCGGCTCGGCGACCGCCACCGTCGGCGAGTCGCTGGAGCCGACGCGGCTGAACGGCAACAACGTCAACCTCGACACCGAGACGCTCTCCAGCATCGACACGATGCTGCGCTACCAGTTCGCGACCCAGGCGATCAACGGCTCCTTCGCCTCGGTGCGCACGGCCCTGCGGACGACATCATGACCTTCGACGCGATCGGCATCGCGAGCACCGGCCTGACCACGCACCGCAAGTGGCTGGATGCGATCAGCGACAACATCGCCAACATCAACACCGCCGTCACCCCGGCCGCTCCCGCGTTCCAGCAGCGCTACGTGCTCGTGGAGAACAGCGCGTCCTCCCCCGGCGTGTATGTCGCCGGCACCGAGCTGGGCAGCGATGAGGGCCGGCTGGTGCACCAGCCGGATCATCCGCTCGCCGACGCGGACGGCTACGTGCGCTACCCCGACATCGACCTCGGCGACCAGATGAGCCAGCTCATCCTCGCCCAGCGCGGCTATCAGGCCAGCGCCGGCGTGGTCGATCGCGCTCGCAATGCCTACGAGGCGGCGCTGCAGATCGGACGTGGCTGATGGATGCCGTATCCGGGATCGGCGCCCTCTCGTCCGGCCTGCCCGCCTCGCTCATCGGCGGAACCGCCTCGCTCATCGGCGGAACCTCCTCGCTCATCGGCGAAGCCTCCTCGGTGACCGCTGCCTCCGCCGGGAGCGACTCGACGTTCGCCGCGAGCATCACCGGCGCAGTCGATGAGCTGCGCAGCCTGCAGTCCGAGGCCGACACCCTCAAGGTGGCCGCGGTCACCGGCGATCTCGATGACATCCACGCCGCGATGATCGCCTCCACCCGCGCCGCCGTCACGCTGGAGCTGGTCGCCGCGGTGCGCAACAAGGGCGTCGACGCGTTCACCGAGATCATGCGGATGCAGGCCTGATGCCCAAGGCCGTCTCCTCCCTGTTCCAGCGCGCCCGGCAGACCATCGCAGGGTTCACCATCGCGCAGCGCACCATCGCGATCATCGGCATCGCGGTGCTCGCCCTGGGCATCGCGGCGTTCGCCAGCTGGGCCGCGCGCCCGACGATGACTCCGCTGTTCACCGGCCTGAGCGCGTCGGACGCGAATGCGGTCGTCGAGCAGCTGCGCTCGGCATCCGTCTCCTACGAGCTCGCCGACGGCGGTTCGACCGTGCTCGTACCGGAGGCGCAGGTGTACGACCAGCGCCTCGCCGCCGCAGCGGCGGGCCTGCCGAGCGACAGCACCGAGGGGTACTCCCTGCTCGACGACCTGGGCGTGACGACGTCGGAGTTCCAGCAGTCCGTCGCCTACAAGCGCGCGATCGAGGGCGAGCTCGCGGCGACGATCTCCTCTCTGGACGGCGTCTCGGCGGCATCCGTGCGCCTGGCCATCCCCGAAGAGAGCGTGTTCGTCTCGGAGACCGTCGACCCGACCGCCTCGGTGTTCGTCGAGACGGGAAGATCTTCGCTCAACCCGTCGCAGATCGAGGCGATCGTGCACCTGACCTCGGCTGCCGTCAGCGGGCTGAAGACCGAGAACGTCGCCGTCGTGGACCAGAGCGGCCGCACCCTCTCCACTGTCGGAGTCGGCGCCACCGGCGGCGTCGACCGGCAGGCCGGCGACTACGAGGCGCGGGTGGCCGCCAGCGTGCAGCAGCTGCTGGACAAGGTCGTCGGTGCGGGCAACGCCACCGTCACGGTGGTCGCCGACGTCGACCGCTCCGTCAACGAGCGGCTCGACGAGACGTACACGCCGGTCGAGGGCGGGGTGCCGTCTTCGGAGCACACCCGCACCGAGACGAACACCGGCGGCAAGAGCGGCGCCGGCGTGCTCGGACCCGACAACATCGCGGTGCCCTCCGGTGACGGCGACAGCACGTCCGAGGTGACTGATCAGACGCGCAACAACGTCATGAACAAGTCCACGCAGACGACGTCGACCCCGGCCGGCTCGATCACCCGGCAGTCGGTGTCGGTCGCCGTCGACGAGAAGGCGGGTGCCGACATCGGGCCGGGCCAGCTGAAGGATCTCGTCGCGGCCGCTGCGGGCATCGACCGCGAGCGCGGCGACGCTCTGACGGTCGAGATGGTGTCGTTCAGCGAACGCGATGCCGATGCCGCCAAGGCCGCGCTGCAGGCGTCGAAGGATGCCGCGGCGGCCGAGCAGCAGGCCGCGCTGCTCGGGCTTGCGCTGACCGTGGTCGCCATCGCGCTGCCGGTGCTGGCCGTGATCATCTTCCTGATCGTGCGGATGCGGCGGCGCAAGCAGGAGCCCGACGAGTTCGACCTGATGTTCGGCGAGCGCGCCCCGTCGGTGGCCGCCTACGCGGGCGCCCTGCCGCTGGAGCAGCAGCCGACCGTGCCGATGCCGATCAGCGCCCCCGACCCGTCGCCGGTCATGGAGCTGGAGATCGAGCCGGAGGAGCCCGCACAGGTCAGCCTGGAGCGACGTCGCAGCGAGATCGAGGCGATCAGCCGGCGCGACCCGCAGCGCACCGCCGAGCTGCTGCGCACGCTGCTCTCCGACCGGGTGGGGGTGTGACGATGCTCACAGGACGACAGACCGCCGCCGTGGTGCTGATGAACATCGACCGCGCCGCGGCGATCGAGGTGATGAAGCACCTGTCCGAGCCCGAGGCCGAGGCGATCACGGCCGAGATCATCGGCCTGCAGAATCTCGACGTGACGACGACCGCCCGGGCGCTGGGCGATTTCCAGCGGATGGCCGCCGGGCACCTGCCGCCGGCCCGGGGCGGCCGCGACATCGCCACCACCCTGCTGGAGGCGTCGTTCGGCGCCGAGCGCGCGGCGGCGCTGCTTGGTCGAGTGGGCTCCTCGAACTCGGCGTTCGACTTCCTTAACGCCGCCGACCCCGCACAGGTGGCGAGCCTGCTCGACGGCGAGCTGCCGCAGACCGCCGCGCTCGTGCTGGCGCACCTGCCCACCGACCAGGCCGCGGCCGTGCTGGCTGTGCTGCCCGAGGCCACCCGCACCGACGTCGCGCACGCGATCGCGATGATGGGAACGGCCTCGCCGGATGCCATCGCGATCGTCGCGGAGTCGCTCAAGGCCCGCACCGGCGTCCTCGCCGCACGGGACGCGCCGGATCGCATCGGCGGGGTCGCGCCCCTGGTCGAGATCATCAACCGCTCGGACGCGTCGATCGAGAAGGCGCTGCTGGAGAGCATCGAGAGCCGGGACCGGACCCTGGCCGACGACATCCGCTCGCGCATGTTCACCTTCGCCGACATCGTGCGCCTCGACGACCGCGACGCCCAGCGCGTGCTGCGCGGCGTGGACCTGCGCACGCTCGCACTGGCGCTGAAGGGCGCCAACGAGGGCATCGCCGAGATCATCCGCCGCAACGTCTCCGAGCGCAACCGCGAGAACCTCGAGGCCGAGTCGCGCGCGCTGGGTCCGGTGCGCGTCTCCCAGGTGGAGGAGGCCCGCGCCGAGATCGTGCACATGCTGCGCGGCATGGAGGCCGAAGGCGAGATCTCGGTGCAGCGCAGCGAAGAGGACGAATATGTCTACTGACGCGTTCGCCCCGGCGGTGTATCCCCGGCTGCGCGGTGCGGATGCCGTCGCTGCGGATGAGCGCCGTCTCGCGCGTCAGCGCGGCTACGCGGACGGACACGCCGAGGGCTTCCGAGTGGCGATGGCCGAGGCCGCCGAGGCCGCGGCACGCGCGGATGCCGAGCGAGTCGATGCGGATGCCACCGCCCGCCGCGAGGTGGCATCCGCCGTCTCCGCTCTGGATGCGGCCGTCGCCGCGCTGCACGCCCGCGCCGAGGAGCTGACCCGGCTGGACGAGCAGCGGATCTCGGCCCGGGCGATCGAGCTGGCCGAGACGATCCTCGCCGAGGCGCTCGCCGATCGCGACCTGTCCGCGAGCACCGCACTGCGCCGCGCCCTCGCCGCCGGCGGCGCCGATCCCGTCGCCGAGGTGCGGATGAGCGCGGATGACGTGCGCACTCTGCAGCGCAGCGATGCGGCACCCGCGCACGTGCGAGTGGTCGCCGACGAGTCGCTCGTCGCGGGCGATGCCATCGCGGTGCTGCAGCACGGATACGTCGACGCCCGCATCGGGCAGGCGCTGGATCGCGCCCGGCGCGTGCTCGACGAGGTGGCGCCGTGACCGGCTGGGGCGCGGTGCTCGAGGCCGCACGACCGGAGCGTCGTGGCCTGGTCTCCCGGGTGCGCGGGCTGGGGGTCGAGGTGCGCGGGCTGGACGGCGCGGTCGGCGACCTGGTCGAGCTGGGTGAAGGCGTGGAAGCCGAGGTGGTCGCGACCGGCCCGGACGGGCTCAGCTGCATGCCGCTGTCGTCGACCGCCGGCCTGACGATCGGGATGCCGGTGCGCGGCCGCGGCGGGCCGCTGCGTGTTCCCGTCGGCGCCGGCCTGCTGGGTCGGGTGCTGGACGGACTCGGTCGGCCGATCGACGGCAAGGGACCGCTGCAGGCCACCCGCGTGAGCCTGGATCACGAGCCGCCGTCGATCCTGGGCCGCGACCGCATCGACACCCAGCTGCCACTCGGCGTGCGCGTGCTCGACACCATGGTGACCGTGGGGCGCGGGCAGCGCGTGGGCCTGTTCGCCGGCTCCGGCGTGGGCAAGTCTTCCCTGCTGTCGATGGTGGCGCGCGGTACGGAAGCGGATGCCACGGTCATCGCCCTCGTCGGCGAGCGCGGTCGCGAGGTGCGCGAATTCCTCGAAGACGACCTGGGCCCGGAGGGCCTGGCACGCTCCGTCGTGGTCGTGTCGACCTCCGATCAGCCGGCGATGGCCCGCATCCGCGCCGCGTACACCGCGACCCGCATCGCCGAGGCGTTCCGCGACGACGGCGCGCACGCGATCCTCATGATGGACTCGCTGACCCGCGTCGCGATGGCCCAGCGCGAGATCGGCCTGTCGGCCGGTGAGCCGCCGGCCACCCGCGGGTATCCGCCGTCGACGTTCTCGATCCTGGCGGGGCTGCTCGAACGGGCGGGCACCGGAAGCGGCGGGTCGGTCACCGGCATCTACACGGTGCTGGTCGACGGCGACGACCACAACGAGCCGATCGCGGATGCCGTGCGCTCGATCCTCGACGGCCACGTCGTGCTGGACCGGGCACTGGCGCTGATGGGCCACCATCCCGCCGTGGATGTGCTGTCCTCGGTGTCTCGCGTGGCTGGCAAGATCATCACCCCCGAGCATCGCTCCCAGGCCTCTGCGCTGCGCGCGGTGCTCGCCGCCCGCAAGGCGGCAGCCGACCTGATCGACATCGGCGCCTACCAGTCGGGAGCGAACGCGCGCGTGGATGCCGCTCTCGCGAACGAGCAGGCCATCTCGCGCTTCCTCACCCAGCCGCTGGATGAGACCAGTGCCGCAGACGAGTCGTGGCGGCGGCTGGCCGGACTGGTCACCGATCTCGGAGGTGTGTCGTGAGCCGCCTGTTCTCGCTGGCCGGTCTGCTGC
Organism: Microbacterium sp. ARD32; assembly: GCF_031844385.1. NCBI lineage: Bacteria > Bacillati > Actinomycetota > Actinomycetes > Micrococcales > Microbacteriaceae > Microbacterium > Microbacterium sp. ARD32. The sequence continues at coordinate 406,932 of NZ_JAUZVD010000001.1, read as the reverse complement.
GCGTGCGCGCGATCCAGGAGCGCCAGGCCGCTCAGGAGCTGTCGCGCGCGGTGATCGACGCGAACCAGACCCGGGCCAGGGATCGTCATCTGCGTGCAGCACTCGCGGCGACGGAGTCGGATGCCGTGGACGTGCGCACCCTCGCATCACTGGCTGCGGCTCGGGTGGCCAGCCGCAGCATGCTGGTCGATCTGGAGTCGCTGTCGACGCAGCAGCAGGAGGCGGTGGATGCCGCCCAGAGCGCACACGACGACGCGCGCCGCGCGGTGCGGGGCCTGGACCGGCTGGCTGTCGCACACGAGATGCGGCTGCGGGTGGAGGACCTGCGCGTCGAGCAGCATGAGCTCGATGAGATCGCGCTGCGTCGCGGAAGCGGAGGCACCGAATGATGCCGCTCACGCTGGCTCCTGCCGCGGCGCCGGAGACCCGAGCCGCCGCGGGCCAGCGGTCTGGGAGCGCGGACTCCGCGTCGTCGTCCGGATTCGCGGATGCTGTTCGAGAGGCGGCTGCTGCCGCGGCCGTGCCGGTGGACGTGTCGGCCGCCCCTTCGACAGACGGGTACCTGAGCTTGTCGCAGGGCCCCGCCGACGAGCCTCTGACCGACGGGTCCCTGAGCTTGTCGCAGGGCTCCGCCGACGAGCCTCTGGCCGATGGGTCCCCGAGCCTGTCGAAGGGCCCCGCCGGTGCAGACGAGCTTCCGGTCCCGACGGCGTCGCCCGCCTTCGACGGCGCCGTGACCCCGATGACAGTCGCTGCCGCAGGACAGGTGCAGGCGTCCGTGGACGACGCCGGTTCCGAGGGTGTCCCGGCCGTTCGACAAGCTCAGAGACCTGCAGCTGACGCACCCGGCGACACAGCCACGGCCCTTCGACAGGCTCAGGGACCTGCGAGCGAGGGGGCTCCGGGCCTTCGACAGGCTCAGGGACCGGAGAGCGAACCAGCGACGGCCCTTCGACGGGCTCAGGCGCCGGAGGGTGAACCGGCGGCGGGCGTTCGACGGGCTCAGGGATCTGAGAACGCGGGCATCCCGGCCCTTCGACAGGCTCAGGGGCCGGCGCCCGCCGCGGGCGACCTCACAGCGCCCGCTCCGTCTCCCATCGTCCCGACGGCGACGCCGGCGACGTCAGCACCGGCTCCTGCTCCGAGCGCCGCTCCGCGCGCAGCACTGCTCCCCCAGGTGACGCCGCCGATCATCGCGCTGGCCCGCTCAGCCGAGGGTCAGCACAGCATCACGCTGACCGTCTCGCCCGAGAATCTCGGGCCGGTCACCGTGCGGGCGCACATCACCGGTGAGAGCATCCGCCTCGAGCTGCACGCACCCTCGGATGTGGGCCGCGACGCGCTGCGCACGATCCTCACCGATCTGCGCCGCGATCTCGCGGTGGCAGCCCCTGGAGCATCCGTCCACGTCGCCGCGGGCGACTCGTCCTCCGCATCCTCGTCGCAGTCCCACGCCCGTCCCGACGGCCAGACCCGCGCCGACGGTCAAGCCGGCACCGGCGCGGATGGGCAGTCGCAGCGCGATGCGCAGGGCCGCCCTGCATCCGAGCATCCGGGCGCTCGAACGTCCGGCGGGCTGCCGACCGCACCCGCCGGCATCCCCCGCACCGCTTCCCTCCTGACTTCGTCGTCGCCTTCGAGCATCGACGTGTACGCCTGACCGAAAGGAGAACGATGACCTCGATCGACCCCATCGCCGCGACCGGCCTGCAGTCCCGCAGCACCGTGCCGGCGACCGAGCAGAAGAAGACGCTCGACTCGGAGGTGTTCCTCAAGCTCCTGGTGACCCAGCTGTCGAATCAGGACCCGAGCTCTCCGATGAACACCAACGAGATGATCGCGCAGACCACGCAGCTCGCCTCGATGGAGCAGCTCACCCAGCTCACGACGATGACGTCGGAGAGCTTCGCGCTGAGCATGCGTCACACGGCCGCCGTCCTCATGGGCCGCGAGGCGCAGTACACCGACGCCGACGGCGTCGCGCAGACGGGCACCGTCACGGCGGTCTCGTTCGCCGGCCCTGTTCCCCTGGTCACCATCGGCGGGCAGTCCGTACCGCTCGACGCCCTCTCCGGGCTGACCCTCTCCTCCTGATCCTCCCTCCCCCGAAAGGCATCTCATGCTCCGCTCTCTCTTCTCCGGCATCTCCGGACTGCGCACGCACCAGACCATGCTCGACGTGACCGGCAACAACATCGCCAACGTCAACACCGTCGGCTTCAAGTCGTCGGCCGTGCAGTTCCAGGACTCGCTGTCGCAGCTCGTCAAGAACTCCACCATGCCGCAGGCCGATGCGGGCGGCTCGAACCCCGCACAGGTGGGGCTGGGCGTGCAGCTCGCCGGCATCCGCACGAACTTCAGCTCGGGAGCCCCGCAGCCGACCGGCGTGCCGACCGACCTGATGATCGCCGGTGACGGCTTCTTCATGGTGCGCAACGGCGGCGAGACCCTCTACACCCGCAACGGCGGGTTCTCCTTCGATGCGGGAGGGCGCCTCACCACGGTCGACGGCGCGCTCGTGCAGGGCTGGACCGCCCAGGACGGCGTGATCACCGGCGGGCAGGCGATCGGCGACATCACACTGCCGGTCGGCGCCGTCGTGCCCGCCGTCGCCACCACCAGCGCGGATGCGACGGGCAACCTGCCCGCCGAGACCCTCGTCGACGGCCAGCTGGTCCGAGACATCGAGGTGTACGCCGCGGACGGCTCCACCTCGACGCTGCGCCTGACGTTCACGCGCACCGCCGGTGGATGGAACGTGGCCGACCAGGACGGCGCGAGCACCGCGCTGACGTTCACCGACGGCAAGCAGGCCGGCGCCTCGTCGATCACATCCAACGGCATCACCGTCGACCTGTCGGCGCTGACCGGCTTCAGCGATGTGAGCACGCTCGCCCTGACCGGACAGGACGGCCGCCCCGCCGGCACGCTCTCGTCGTACGCCCTCACCGAGGACGGCAGCCTGATGGGCACGTTCAGCAACGGCGAGTCGAAGGTGCTCGCGCGCCTGTCGCTGGCCGCGTTCACCAACCCCGGCGGCCTGGAGAAGGCCGGCTCCTCGCAGTTCCGTCCGACGGCGAACTCCGGTCAGGCCACCGTGGGACAGGCCGGCGCCGACGGACTGGGCGACATCATCAGCGGGGCGCTGGAGATGTCGAACGTCGACCTGTCGCAGGAGTTCACCAACCTGATCGTCGCGCAGCGGGGCTTCCAGGCGAACGCCCGCATCATCACCACGAGCGACGAGGTGCTGCAGGAGCTGACCAACCTGAAGCGCTGATTCACCGTACGGGCACTCGTTCTCGGCGCTGGTGCCGAGAACGAGTGGGCTAACGGGGCGACTCGCTCTGCCGACAGTCAGAGACGACGGACCAGGATGGGCCGTCGCCGCTCCTCTCGCGAGGGGCCGATCTTCCAGGATGGAGCTCATGATCGTCGTCACGCGCCTGAACCTCACACGGTTCGCGGTGAACCCCGACCTGATCGAACGGGTGCAGGCTTCGCCCGACACCACGATCATCATGGTCGACGGCGCGCGCTTCGTCGTTCAGGAGAGCATGGACGAGCTGATCGCGCAGATCACCGATTTCCGTGCGCGCGTGCTCCACTCGGCCCTCCGGATGTCCTCCTCGGCAGCGGACGGAGACAGCTGATGGACATCGCACTCATCCTCGGGCTCGTCCTGGCCTTCGGTGCCCTCCTGGCGATGATCAACATGGAGGGCGCGTCGATCGCGGCCCTGTTGCTGCCGGCGCCCATGGTGCTCGTCTTCGGCGCCACGATCGCCGTCGGCATCGCCAGCGGCACGCTGCGCGACTTCCTCAACGCCGTCGCCGCCCTTCCGCGCGCCTTCCGAGGCCAGGGGGGCTCCACGCAGAGCGTGATCGACACGATCGTCGGCTACGCGGACAAGGCCCGCACCGAGGGCCTGCTGTCTCTGGAGCAGGGCGTCGCCGACGAGAAGGATCCGGTGATGCGGCAGGCGCTGCAGAGCATCGCCGATGGGGTGGATGCCGAGGATCTGCGCATCCTGCTCGAGGATGCCATCGCATCCTCCGCCGCGAGCAGCCGCGCGAGCAGTCGGTTCTACATGACCCTCGGCGGGTTCGCGCCGACCGTGGGGATCATCGGCACCGTCGTGTCGCTCACGCACGTGCTGGAGCGCCTGGACTCCCCCGAGACGCTCGGCCCGATGATCGCCACCGCGTTCGTCGCCACGCTGTGGGGACTGCTGTCGGCGAACTTCATCTGGCTGCCGATCGGCGGGCGCCTGCAGCGCCTGGGCGAGCTGGAGCTGGAGCGCATGACCGTCGTCATGGAGGGCATGCTCGCCGTGCAGTCCGGCGCCACTCCCGCCTTCGTCCAGGAGCGCCTGAGCGCCCTCCTCTCGGATTCCGGATCCGGCAAGGGCGGCAAGTCCGGCAAGTCCGCCAAGACCAAGTCCGGCAAGTCCGCCAAGGATGCCGACGAGATCGCCGCGCCCCCGGGTGGCGGGTCATGAGCGTGCGCCGGCGCCGCCGGATCGAGTCCGAAGGGCACGAGGGTCCGGACGAGCGTTGGATGGCGTCGTACATGGACATGATCACCGTGCTGATGTGCATGTTCATCGTGCTGTTCTCGATGTCGACCATCGACCTGAAGAAGTTCAACGCGCTCAGCGAATCGCTGGCGACCGGGTTCGGCCAGGAGCAGACCGAGAAGGTCGACGTCTCGGCCGGCGTCATCGTGCCCGCACATCTGCTGGACGAGGACGGCGAGGACTCCGCCGACATCGAGGTCAGCGCGGCCCAGAAGGAGCTCGACGATCTCTCCGCGCTGCGCGACCGCATCCGCACGGCTCTCAGCGAGCAGGGCCTCGCCGACACGGCCACTTTCACGATCGATTCGCGCGGGCTGACCATCAGCCTGGTCAGCGCCGAGACGTTCTTCGCGACGAACAGCACCACGCTCTCGGGCATCGCCGTCAATATCCTCAACACCCTGGGCGGTGTGCTCGCCAGCATCCCGAACGAGATCTCCATCGAGGGGCACGCCGATACCCGTCAGTCGGCGGCCCCCTTCGCCACCAACTGGGAGCTGTCCGCCGCCCGCGCCACGCAGGTGCTGCGTCACCTCGTGGAGGTGTGCGGGATCAGCCCCGGCGTGATCAAATCGGTCGGCTACGGCGACGCCCGGCCGGTCGCGAAGGGCACCAGCGCCGAGGCGCTCGCCCAGAACAGGCGCGTCGACGTCGTCGTTCTCTCGGATGCCGATGAGGGGGTGCGCCAGCTGCTGCCTGCCCTGCAGGCGAAGGCACCCTCCCGCTGATCCTGTGAACTGCTTACGCCCGCGGACGATCGCCCGATAGTCCGGTTCGTGGTGATGGACGAGGGCGCGCGCTCAGCCGTGCGCACGGAGACCGAGGTCGTACTCTACGACTTCGGCCGTTCGACGACCCTTTCGCGCGAGCAGGCGCGCATCCTCGAGATGTCGTTCGAGGCGTTCGCCCGGCAGTGGGGCTCGCTGCTGTCGGCGCAGACGCACGGCCGCTCGCAGGTCGACGTCGAGTCGGTGTCGATGCAGACGTACGACGAGTACGCCCGCTCGCTGCCGCCGGCGACGACCCTGGTGGTGTGCGCGCTGCCCGGTTCCGACGCTCGTGCGGTGATCCAGTTCCCCGCCTCGCTGGCGACGGCCTGGGTGGTGCAGATGGTCGGCGGCCGCGCGAGCGAGGATGCCCCGGAGCGCCCGCTGACGCACATCGAGCAGGCCCTCGTCCGCTCGCTGATCGCGGATGCCATCGAGCACCTGGTCCGCTCCTTCGACGGCGTCCTCCCCGACGGCATCACGATCTCCGGCATCCAGCACAGCTCGCAGTTCAGCCAGGTCGCGGCCGCCAACGACCCGGTGATCGTCGCGGTGCTCCCGATCGGCGTCAGCGGCGGCACCGCGAACGCGAGCGTCATGCTGCCGGCATCCGTCGTGCTGCGCTCGCTGGCCGGCGGCGCAGGGAACGCGCCGGAGACCGCACCTGCCGGCATGATCGACCGCCAGGTCGAGCGCACCCCGGTCGAGCTCTCACTGCGGCTCGCACCCCGCTCGATCCGCCCGCATGAGGTGCTGGATCTGTCCGTCGGCGATCTCATCACCTTTCCGCACACCGCCGACCGGCCGCTCGACCTCATGGTCGGCGATCTGCCGGTCGCGACGGCCGCGGTCGGCACGAGCGGCGCACGCCTCGCCTGCGTCGTGACCGCCACGACCCCCGAACCCGCACAGGAGCTCCCGTGACCAGCACCATCGCCTACGAATCCGCGGTCGCCGCCGCTCTCGCCTCGCGTCTGCCCACCGCCACCCCCACGGTCGCGGTCGCGTCGCAGGCGTCTGGCGACACCGGGGATGCCGTGATCGTCGGCTATGTCGGCGAGGCGAGCGCGCAGCTGGCCGTGCAGATCCTCGAGGCCGACGCCCTCATCGACGGCCTGGCGGATGCCCCGCTGGTCGAGCGCCTGCACGGACCGCTCGAAGCGGCCGTCGCCGCACTCGGCGCCGGCCGCCTGGACGACGCGACCGTCGGAGACGCCTCGGCGGTGTTCTCGCACCCCGCCGCGCAGGTGTTCGACCTGCAGGACCAGGACGGACGCGTGATCGGCCGCCTCGCGGTCCGCATCACGCACAGCCCCGTCGCCGCGCCGACCGCCTCGCGCCGGCTGCAGCGCATCGCCGGTGTGGAGATGGATCTGACCGTGGAGATCGGACGCACGCGGATGGCGGTGCGCGACGTGCTCGGGCTGGAGCCGGGCCGCATCGTCGAGCTCGACCGCTCGGCGGGCGCCCCGGCCGACGTGCTGCTGAACGGTCGGGTGATCGCGCACGGCGAGATCGTCGTCGTCGACCAGGACTACGCGGTGCGGATCACCCGGATCCTCGAGAACGCCGAGGTCTGACCTGGACGATCTGCTTCTCCTCCTACGCGTCGCCCTGTCGCTGGCGGCGGTGCTCGGGCTGCTCTGGTACGTGCAGCGCCGGGTGGGGAAGCGGATGCAGCGGCGTCGCGACGACGCCGAGATCTCGGTGATCGGCCGGCAGGCCCTGGGGTCGAAGGCACAGCTGGTGATCGTCGAGACCGACGACCGCAGGTATGTGCTGGGCGTGACCGAGCACGGCGTGAACGTCATCGACAGCCTGCCCGCCAGCCACGTCACCCGGCCGCTGCGGAGCGAGGTGCACACCGATTTCGAGAGCCTCCTCTCCGAGGAGCAGCAGGCGGCGGGCGCCGAGTCGCAGTCATTGCGCCGGCATCGCCGGCCGGCTCGGCCCGATCAGCTGAGCGGCTCGATCCTGTCCCCGCAGACCTGGCGGCAGACCGCCGACTTCCTGCGACGCGGGCGATGAACGTCCGTCCGGTCACGGCCCGCCCGCTGACAGCAGGCCCGGTGAGAGCGGGCTCGGTCACCGCCCGCCTGCTGCGGATGCCGGGGATGCACGGGATGCTGCTGCTGATCTGCGCGACGCTGCTCGCTGCAGGCGCGGTGCTCGGCACCGGCGTGGGCGCTCAGGCACTGGCCGAGTCGTCGCCGGTCACCGCAGCGACGGCCCACGCAGACGCATCATCCATGGCATCCGCGGTCCCGACCGCCACGGCGCCGGACGACCCAGACGCCCCCACTCCCCCGACGCCGCCCGACGGCGAGGGCATCACGATCGGCATCAACGGCCTGGACGGCACGCCGTCCGCCTCGATCCTCACCCTGCTGGGCATCACGCTGCTGTCGGTCGCACCTGCGCTGCTGCTGATGATGTCGTCGTTCACGAAGATCTTCGTGGTGCTCGCGATGACGCGCAACGCGCTGTCGCTGCCCAGCATCCCCCCGAACCAGGTGCTCGCCGGACTGTCGCTGTTCCTGTCGCTGTTCATCATGTGGCCGGTGCTGACCGACATCAATCAGAGCGCCGTGCAGCCGTACATCGACGGGTCGATCACGTTCACGCAGGCGATCGACCTCGGTCAGCCGCCGCTGCGGGACTGGATGCTGCGCTTCACGCGCGAAGAGGATCTCGCGCTGATGACGCGGATGGCATCGCAGCCCAACCCGGACGATGCGCAGAGCGTGCCGATGTACACCCTGATCCCCGCGTTCATGATCTCGGAGCTGCGCGCCGCATTCATCATCGGGTTCGTGATCTTCGTGCCCTTCCTGGTGATCGACCTCGTCGTCGCCGCGGCGCTGATGTCGATGGGCATGATGATGCTGCCGCCAGTGATGATCTCGTTGCCCTTCAAGATCCTGCTGTTCATCCTCGTCGACGGGTGGGGGCTCATCATCCGCACCCTGCTGGAGAGCTACGGGGGTGCGGGATGAGTCCGGAGGCGGTGCTCGACATCGGCATGGAGGGCCTGCTGGTGGCGGCGAAGCTCGCCGCTCCGCTGCTGATCACGGCGCTGGTGGTGGGCTTCGCGATCTCGCTGCTGCAGTCCATCACGCAGGTGCAGGAGGTGACGCTGTCGTTCGTGCCGAAGATCGTCGCCGTCGGGATCGCGCTGCTCATCGCCGGCAACTGGATGATCTCCGAGATCGTGCAGTTCACCCACACGATGTTCGACCGCATACCCCAGCTGCTGAGCGGCGGCTGAGGTGAACATCCCGATCGACTTCGCGTGGCTCGAGGCGACGATGCTCGCCGGCGTGCGCACCACGGCGTTCGTGATGATCGCCCCGCCGTTCTCATACGGGGCCATCCCGGCGCGCATCAAGGCAATGCTCGCCATGGCGCTGGCACTCGCGATGTCCGGTGCGGTCTCGCCCGGCTACGCGAGCCTGGACACCGGTCCGTTCTTCGCCGCGCTCACGCTGCAGGTGCTCACCGGCGCGGTGCTGGGCTTTCTCGTGCTGGTGTGCTTCTCGGCGGTGCAGGCGGCGGGCAGCCTGATCGACGTGTTCGGCGGCTTCCAGATGGCGCAGGCGTTCGACCCGCTGGCCTCGATCAACGGCGCGCAGTTCACCCGGCTGTTCCAGATGACGGCGCTCGCGCTGCTGTTCGCCTCGGGCGGCTACCAGGTGGTGCTCGCCGGCCTGGCGCGCAGCTTCGACGTCATCCCCGTGGACGGTCTGCTGTCGCTGGTCTCGCCGGCGCAGCTGCTGGTCGACGGAGTCGTGCAGCTGTTCCTCGCGAGCGTGCAGATCGCCGGTCCGCTGATCCTCGTGCTCTTCCTCGCGGATGCCGGCCTCGGCCTGATCACCCGTGTCGCGCCCGCGCTGAACGCGTTCGCGATGGGCTTCCCGATCAAGATCCTGCTCACCCTCGTGCTGGTCGGCTTCACGTTCGTGGCGCTGCCGGGCATCGTCGACGCGCTGGTGTCGCAGGCCGTGCACCTGATGCAGGGGGTGCACCAGTGAGCGACAGCGGCGAGCGCAATCAGAAGGCCACCGACAAGCACCTGCGCGAAGCGCGCCAGAAGGGCAAGCTTTCACGCAGTCAGGACCTGACCGCCTGGCTGGGGATCGGGGCGGCGGCGATCACCATGCCGGCGGCGATGGCGGCCGGGGCCGCGGCGGGAACCGAGCAGCTCATCTCGCTGCCGGGCATCATGCGCGCCCCCTCCCCGGATGCGGCCCTGGGCGTGCTCGGACTCGGGCTGGGATCGGTGCTGCCCACGCTGGGCACCCTGCTGACCAGCGTCGTGATCGTCACTCTGCTCGGCGCCGTCGTGCAGGGCGGGGTGCGGACGCGGAAGCTCTCGGGCCGCTACGAGCAGTTCAACCTCGTCAACGGCCTCAAGCGCATCTTCGGCCTGCAGTCGCTGTGGGAAGGCGCGAAGGCGCTGCTGAAGACCGCCGCCATCGCGATCGCCCTCTGGGCCGTGATCTCCACGCTGATCCCGGTCCTCTCGGCGAGCGGCGCGCATTCGGTGACGCGGCTGCTCGGCACGGCCGCCGAGGGCACAGCCGCGCTGCTGCAGGTGGCGATCATCGTCGGTCTGGGCCTGGCAGCGATCGACATGTTCGTGGTGATGCGCCGCAACAGGAAGCACACCAGGATGACGCATCGCGAGGTCACCGACGAGCACAAGAACTCCGAGGGCGACCCGCTGATCCGCCAGCAGCGCAGATCACGGCAGCTGGCGATGAGCCGCAACCGCATGATCGCCGCGGTGGCCGGCTCGGATGTCGTGCTGGTCAACCCCACGCACGTCGCCGTCGCGCTGCGCTACGAGGTGGGCCGGGCGGCGCCGAAGGTGGTCGCGAAGGGCAAGGGCGTGGTCGCCGAGAAGATCCGCGAGCGCGCGCTCGAATCGGGCGTGCCGATGGTGCGCGACATCCCGCTCGCGCGGGCGCTGCACGCGGCCTGCGAGCTGGGGCAGGAGATCCCCGCAGAGCTGTACACGGCCGTGGCCCGGGTGCTGGTGTTCGTCGACATGCTGCGGCGGCGCGGTTCGGCGCGTGGCGTGCACTCGCTGCCGGTGACGACGGCGTGATGGGAGAGGCCGCTATGACGAGGAGGACCGCATGCGCGGAGTGCTGAACAGGATCGTGGTGCCGATCGCGGTGGTGGGCATCATCATGCTGCTGGTAGTGCCGGTGCCGCCGGTGCTGCTTGATCTGCTGATCATCCTGAACATCCTGTTCGCCCTGGTGATCCTGCTGAACACGATGTTCATCCGCAAGCCGCTGGACTTCTCGGTCTTCCCGTCGCTGCTGCTGGTGGCGACACTGTTCCGGCTGGGGCTGAACGTGGCATCCACCCGGCTCGTGCTGGGCGAGGCGTACGCCGGGCAGGTGATCGAGGCGTTCGGAACCATCGCGGTGGGCGGGTCGCTGATCATCGGCGCGGTGATCTTCCTGATCCTGGTGGTCATCCAGTTCGTCGTGGTGACCAAGGGCGCCGAACGCGTCGCCGAGGTCGGCGCCCGGTTCACGCTGGATGCCATGCCCGGAAAGCAGATGGCGATCGACGCCGACCTTAACGCAGGGCTCATCACCGACTCGCAGGCGCGCGAGCGCCGCGCGGAGGTAGCCGCGGAGGCCGACTTCTACGGCGCGATGGACGGCGCCTCGAAGTTCGTGAAGGGCGATGCGATCGCCGGCCTGGTGATCATCATCATCAACATCGTCGGCGGCATCGCGATCGGCATGGTCTCGCACGGCATGTCGATCGAGGAGTCGGTCAGCACGTACAGCCTGCTCACCATCGGCGACGGCCTGGTCACGCAGATCCCGGCACTGCTGATGGCCGTGTCCACGGGCATGATCGTGACCCGCTCGAACGCCGAGGCCGACATGGGCAGCTCCGCGTTCGCGCAGCTGGGCCAGTCGGTGAACGCGTTGAACATCGCCGGGTGCGCGGCGATCGTGATGGGCTTCATCCCCGGAATGCCCATCCTGCCGTTCCTCGTCGTCGGCGCCCTGCTGATCCTGGCCGCACAGCGCGTCAAGGCGACGCAGGCCACCGCCGCCGCCGCCGAGGAGGCGCCCGCCGAGACGTCGACGGCGGACACCCCGGAAGACCTCATGGAGCGGATGCGGGTGCACGCGCTGGAGATCCAGCTGTCCTCCGACGTGGTCGACCTCGTCACCGGCGGACCGGACGATCTTCTCGCCCGCGTCAAGGCGCTGCGCCGGCGCATCGCGCTGGAGCTGGGTCTGGTCGTGCCGCCGGTGCGCACCCGCGACAGCGTGGAGCTGCCCGCGTCGACCTACGTCATCCGCATCGCCGGCGTCGAGGCCGGCCGCGGCGTCGTGCCGCCCGGGCGTCTGCTGGCACTCGGGGCAGGACTGGACGCGCTGCCCGGAGTGGCCGTGCACGATCCGGTGTTCGGCCTGGAGGGCAAGTGGATCCCGGTGGAGATGCGGCACAGCGCCGAGCTCGCCGGGGCGACGGTCGTCGACCGCGCCAGCGTGGTCGTCACGCACCTGTCGAGCGTGATCCATGCCGGCGCTGCACGTCTGCTGAGCCGCGAGGACGTGCGTCAGCTGACCGACGCGCTCAAGCAGGTGTCGCCCGCGGCGGTGGAGGAGCTGACTCCGGCGCTGCTGTCGCTGGCCGAGGTGCAGCGGGTGCTGCAGGCGCTGCTGGCCGAGCGGGTGCCGATCAATGACCTCAGCCGCATCTACGAGGCGCTCGCCGTGCGCGCCAAGATCTCGACCGATCCGGAGGGCCTGGTCGAGGCCGCCCGCGCGGCGCTCGGCCCCGCCATCGCCGCGCGCTTCGCCGAGGACGGCAAGCTGCGCGTGATCATGATCAACCCGCTGCTGGAGCAGGCGATGCTGGAGAGCCTGCGGATGGGCGACGAGGGTCCGCAGATCGTGTTCGAGCCCGACCGGATGGAGGCGGTGGTCGAGTCTGTGCGTCAGGCGGTGATCGCGGCGTCCGCCGGCGACGGCGGCGAACCGGTGCTGGTGTGCGCGCCGACGCTGCGCGCGGCAGTGCGGCGGATGGTGTCGGCGCAGACCGACGGGCTGCCGGTGCTGTCATACACCGAGGCCGGCGGGGCCGGCGCGTTCGCCATCGAGACGGTCGGCGTGGTGCGCGATGCTCCTCAGTCCGCCGTGACGGGCCTGGTGGGCCCCGCCGGGTAGGCTGATCGGATGCTGGTGTTGACGAGGCGGATCGGTGAGAGCCTGCTGATCGGCGACGATATCGAGGTGACGCTGCTCGATATCAAGGGCGACAGTGTGCGCATCGGCATCAACGCCCCGCGCGAGACCCGCATCCAGCGCGCCGAGATCGTGCAGGCGGTGGTCGCGGAGAACACTGCGGCGGCGTCGGATGCCGACGCCGAGACGGTTGATGCGATCTTGGCGGCGGTGCGGCATGCCCGGCGGCAGTAGCACGCTCCCGTCGTTGCGACGAGCATACGGGTCCGCCACGCCGGGAAATCCATCATTGCGCTACGCGGGTAGAATCCAGTAGGCTTCGAGACGCGGCACTGGGAGCCGCGAGGTGGATGGGGATCCGCCTACTCTGGGGAATATCGATCTGGGGAGATCATGGGGACGCGCGTCGGCTATGCCGCTGGAGCATTCGACCTTTTTCACGTCGGGCATCTGAACATTCTTCGTCACGCCCGGCAGCACTGCGACCGCCTTGTCGCCGGCGTCGTGAGCGATGAGATGCTCCGCCAGGTCAAGGGCATCGAGCCCGTCATCCCGACCGCCGAGCGCGCCGAGATCGTGCGCAGCATCCAGTACGTCGACGACGTCTACATCGAGACCGACCCGAGCAAGCTCGAAGCCTGGAACGATGTGCGCTTCACGCACTTCTTCAAGGGCGACGACTGGCGGGGCACAGAGAAGGGTCTGCGCCTGGAGCGGGAGTTCGCCGTCGTCGGTGTAGAGGTCGTGTACTTCCCGTACACGGCGCACACATCGAGCACCGCGCTGCGACGCGCGCTCGACACCATCTCGCAGAACGCTCTGGCGGTGGCTCGATGAACCGCCGCGAGAACCGCGCTCCCCCGGATCGCTGATCGGGGCACAGGCGTGGATGCCGCTGGGGAGCTGCATCCACTCTCCGTGATCTGGGGTCACGGACCACGCACCGTGGGGACGGTGCACTCGAAGTCCCACTGCCTTCGGGCAGTGGGACTGGGGTTTGAAGAATCTGGGGAATCTGGGGAAACAATGTCGCACTGGGGTTTGCGCACATCACGGGCTCGCGGAGTCGCAGCATGACTTCTGTAGAAGAGGTCTTCGAGCTGCAGCGGGGCACGACGGTCACCCGTCCTGCCTCCACTCCGCGAGCCCGGCGCGCGATGCCCGACACGCTCGTGGCACCGCGCGCGACCACCACGCTGGAGCAGCGCCGACGTTGGGAGCGGCGTTACAAGATGCTTCTGCACCTCACGGATGCCGGCATGATCGCCCTCGCAGTGGGCGTGACCGCTGTCATCCAGCTCCAGCTGGGGGCTCCCCTGCTCGACACCGCACTGCGCGCATCCCTTCTGTGCGCTCTGTGGCTGGCGATGCTGGGTGGCACCCACACGCGCGATGCTGCACTCTTCCGTCCCAGCGTGGCAGAGTACCGCGGCGTCGCGCACGCCACCGGCTTGGCATTCGGCGCTCTCGCCATCGGCGACGCGCTCCTGAGCCTGCATGGAATGCAGTTGCTCCTGCTCGTCGCCCTCCCCTCAGGGCTGGGGCTGCTGATGCTGAGCCGGTGGTCCTGTCGTCGGTGGCTGACCGTGCAGCGCGGACGCGGACGGTTCTCGTCGCGCACGCTGGTGGTCGGCAACCGGGAGGACGTCGAGTACGTGGTCACCAAGCTGAGTCGCTCGCGCGCCGCGGGCTTCGGCATCGTCGGGGTGACCCTGCTCGACGGCAACGCGCGCGAGATCGTGGTCGACGACGCCGCCTATCCGGTGCTCGGCAACGTGAACGTGGTGGCGAGGACGGCGGCCGAGCTGGGCGCCGACACCATCGTCGTGGCCAGCCGGCCCAGCGGTGACGCGGAGTTCGTCAAGCGGCTCAGCTGGCAGCTGGAAGGAACCGCCGCCGAGCTCGTGCTCTCCAGCCGGCTGGCCGACGTGGCCGGCCCCCGGCTGTCCTTCGAGGCGCTCGACGGATTGCCGCTGATCCGCGTGGAGATCCCGTCGTACTCGGGCGGCCAGCACATCGTCAAGCGCGCGCTCGACGTGGTCGTGGCCGGCCTCGCGCTCATTCCGATCGCCGTCATCTATCCGCTGCTCGCGCTGCTGATCAAGGCGGACTCGCCCGGACCGGTCTTCTTCTTCCAGGAGCGGGTCGGTCGCGACGGGCGGCTGTTCAAGATGGTGAAGTTCCGCTCGATGCGCACGGATGCCGAGCAGCAGCTCGCGCTGCTGCAGGAGCAGAACGAAGGCGCAGGCGTGCTGTTCAAGATGAAGGACGACCCGCGCGTGACGCGTGTGGGACGCATCCTGCGCAAGTTCTCGCTGGACGAGCTGCCGCAGTTCTGGAACGTGCTCATCGGCGACATGAGCGTCGTGGGCCCGCGCCCTCCGCTGCCCCGCGAAGTGACCGACTACGAGACGGAGGTGTTCCGCCGCCTGTACATCAAGCCCGGCATCACCGGCCCGTGGCAGGTGTCTGGACGCAGCGACCTGTCGTGGGACGAGAGCGTGCGGCTGGATCTGCGGTACGTGGAGAACTGGTCGGTGCTGAACGACCTGCAGATCATGTGGCGCACCGCGAAGGTCATGCTGCAGCCGAGCGGGGCATACTGATCTGATGAGGACAGGGGATCACCTCACCATCGCGATGGTGGGGACCAGGGGCGTGCCCGCCGCGTACGGCGGGTTCGAGACCGCCATCGAAGAGGTCGGCAGGCGCCTGGCCGAACGCGGGCACGAGGTGGTCGTCTACACGCGCGGCTCGCAGAGCACCGCGAAGGAGTACCTCGGGATGCGGGTGGTGCATCTGCCCGCCGTGCCGGTCAAGCAGATCGAGACGCTCAGCCACACCGGCCTGTCCACCGTGCACCTGATGACGCGGCGCCGGCCCGACGCGGCTTTCGTGTTCAACGCCGCCAACTCGCCGTTCGTGCCGCTGCTGCGCCTGCGGCGGGTTCCGACCGCGCTGCACATGGACGGCCTCGAGTGGCGCCGGTCGAAGTGGGGGCCGCGCGGCCGGGCGTACTACCGCTGGGCCGAGCAGTTCGGTGTGCGCACGGCGGATGCCCTGATCGCCGACGCACCAGGCATCGCCGACTACTACACGCACCAGTTCGGCGTGCCCACCGAGCTGATCCGGTACGGGGCGCCGATCCTGAACAGCTCCCCCGGCCGCTCGCTGGCCGAGTACGGCGTCGAGCCGGGCGGCTACCACCTGGTCGTCGCGCGCTTCGAGCCCGAGAACCATGTGCTCGAGATCGTGGAGGGCTACCACCGCAGCAGCGCGACGAAGCCGCTGCTCGTGGTGGGATCGGCACCGTACAGCGCCGAGTACACCGACCGGATCGCGGCGATCGCGGCATCCGACCCCCGCATCCGCCTGCTCGGCGGCGTCTACGACCAGGAACTGCTCGACACCCTGTACGCCGACGCGATGACGTATGCGCACGGGCATTCCGTGGGCGGCACCAACCCGTCGCTGCTGCGCGCCATGGGCGCCGGCACCGCGGTGATCGCGTTCGACGTGCCCTTCAACCGCGAGGTGCTCGACGAGCAGGGCTGGTTCTTCCGCACCCCCGACGACGCCGCGGCGGCGTTCAGCGCCGCGGAGGCGTCGCCGGAGCGCGTGCAGGAGCTGGGGCGGATGGTGCGCGAGAGCGCGGGCCGCCGGTTCCGCTGGGATGACGTGGCGCGGGCGTACGAGGAGCTCGCGCACCGGCTCGCACGCGGCTCATCCGTACACGGCAGCGCACGCCGCGCGAAGCGGCGGGCGGAGGAGTGGGAGTTCGCCGGCGGGGTACCGCGATGAGCGTCCCGCAGACCGTGCTCGTCGTCCACCCGGGCGCCGAGCTGTTCGGCTCGGACCGCATGGCGCTGGAGAGCGTTATCGGCTTTCGCGAGACAGGGGCGCGCGTGGTGGTGGCGCTGCCCTCGCTGGGTCCTCTCGTCGACGAGCTGCGCGCCGCGGGGGCTGACGTCGTGATCGTGCCGATGCTCGTGCTGCGCAAGTCTCTGCTCAAGCCCCGCGGCTGGCCGACGCTGCTGAGCAGCGCACTGCGCGGTCTGAGAGCGGCCTGGCGCCTGATCGGCCGCGTCCGACCGGATGCGGTCTACGTGTCGACCATCATCGTTCCGCAGTGGCCCGTCATCGCGCGGCTCCGCCGTGTGCGTGTCGTGAGTCACGTGCACGAGGCGGAGGCATCCGGCAGCCGCCTGATCAACGCCGCGCTGTACCTGCCGCATCTGGCCGCGAACCGCGTGATCGCCAACAGCCGGTACACACTCGAGACCATCCGTGCAGCTCTTCCCGCGCTCGCCCACAGCTCGGCGATCATCCACAACGGAGTGGCGTCGCCGGATGATCCCGTTGCGCCGCGTGATCGGCTCGACGGGCCCCTCCGCATTCTGTATGTCGGTCGTCTGTCACCACGCAAGGGCGTCGACCTCGTGATCGACGCCGCCGCCATGCTCCACGCCGGAGGGCGCGAGGTGGCCGTCACTCTGGTCGGTGCGGTCTTCGACGGATACGAATGGTACGAGGAGCAGCTGCGCGAGCAGGCTCGCTCCTCTGGAGTCGACGTCGACTTCGCCGGGTTCCATCCTTCGATCTGGCCTTTCCTGGCCGACGCCGACGTGCTGGTGGTGCCCTCTCGCGGCGACGAGTCCTTCGGGAACACGGTCGTCGAAGGCGTGCTCGCACTTCGCCCGGTCGTCGTGAGCGATGCCGGTGGGGCGTCCGAAGCCGCCGGCGACTACATCACCGCCGAAGTCGTGCCCGTCGACGACGCAAAAGCCATCGCCGACGAACTGACAGAATTCGCTGCACACTGGAGTCAGCTCATCGCCGGCGTCGCGGATAGCCGTCGACAAGCCCTCCGACGCCATTCGCCAGATGTGTACCGCATCGTAGTGGCCGCAGCGCTGCAGCCCGCGGCCCATGCCGGCTCCGACCACACCTCGCTTGCCGATCGCAGAACCTGATTGAGAAGAATGTCGACCACCTCTCCCATGCCCGAACGAATCCTCGTCCTGTGGGCAGACGAATCGTCACCGAACCTCGGAGTTGCAGTGCTCGCCCGCGGATCGCGAGATCTGCTGCGCCGCGCTTACCCCCACGCAGAATTCACGTTCGCCAACTTCGGCAGCGCTCCGCGCCAGATCCCCTGGGGAGCACCGCGGTCTTTGGTACGTGAGCGCCTTCTGCCCAGATTCGGGATGCAGAAGTACTTCGCGGACTTCTCGCTGATCTGGGACACCCGATCAGGCGATAGCTTCGCCGACATCTATGGCTTGCGAAGGCATCTCACGATGGGTCTCGTGCACGAGTTCGCCAGCGAAGCTCGCACGCCGATCGCGATGGCACCGCAGACGATCGGGCCTTTCAACACCAGACGTGGCCGCGCCCTTGCACGCAGAAACCTGGCCCGCTCACGTTTCGTGTTCTCACGCGATCCGGAAAGCACTCGAGTCTCCGCAGAGCTGGGGCGCACGCCCGACCTGACCACAGCCGACCTCGTGTTCGCGATCGATCAACCCGCGGTCGGACAGACGCGCGACGTACTCGTCAACGTCAGCGGTCTGCTCTGGAATGACAATCCTCACGTGCCGGCGGATATCTATCGTCGTGTCATCACCGAGACTGTCGAGCATCTGCGAGCGGCTGGCCGCGAGGTTGCACTGCTCGCCCACGTGCTCGACTCGCCGATGGCTGACAACGACGTGCCAGCCATTCGCTCACTCGCCGCGCAACTGGGCGAAGACATCGAGCTCGTCGTCCCCACAAGCCTGGACTCGGTTCGCGAGACGATCGCAGGAGCGCGGGTCGTTGTGGGATCGCGTATGCATGCCTGCCTCAACGCGCTCTCAGTCGGCGTTCCCGCCGTTCCACTCGCCTACTCACGAAAGTTCGCTCCCCTCCTCAACTCGGTGGGCTGGACGACCGGGTTCGATCTGCGCACCGACGACGCGGACACGCTGCCTCGACGAGTCGAGACGGCTGTCGCGCAGGTCGACAGGAGCGCGGCTCAGCAAGCAGCTGCCACGGGAAGACGCACCCTGGATGACATCGTCGCCCTCCTGGGAGCGGCCGGATGACAACCCTGGAGAAAGCAATCGACGACGTGCTGCGGCGCGACGCCTGCAGCGGTTGTGGCCTTTGCGCCCGCCTCGACACCGCTGTGCAGATGCGCCTCGACGACCGCGGGTATCTGCGTCCGCAGGTTGAGGGGGAGTCTCGACCGGTTCCCGACGCTGTGCGCATCTTCGAGCGAAGCTGCCCAGGTGTCACTGTCTCAGCACCGAGCGTCAGCCGATCGTCGACACCGCACCGTCTCCTCGGCCGCTACGAGGGCATCTGGCGGGCTCATGCGACCGACCCCGAAGTTCGCAGAGCGGGCAGCAGCGGAGGCGTGCTGACGGCTTTGCACCAGTGGCTGCTCTCACAAGACCGCGCCGCGAGGATCACAGGTGCCGCTGCAGCCGAGAAGGAGCCGAGGCGCACGGTGCCCGTCACGATCATGACGCGGGATCAGGCCCTCGCCGCGGCCGGCTCCCGATACGCCCCAGTGGCGGCGCTGGACAACGCCGACGTACTCAACCCGGGCAGTGCCGTCTGCGGAAAGCCGTGCGAGATCTCTGCTCTTCGCAACGCAGCTCCCGACCTCGTCGACGGCGAAGCACCGCTCATGCTCTCGTTCTTCTGCGCGGGCACGCCCAGCCAGCACGCCACGTCAACGCTGCTCAACGAGCTCGGCGTACCCGATGACCAGCCGGTGGATGCCATGCGCTACCGAGGTGATGGATGGCCGGGACGCTTCTTCGTCCGCTCCGGGAAGCACGCGGCATCCACCGACTACGAGGAATCGTGGGGCCGAGTGCTCGGCCCCACCACGCAGTGGCGCTGCAAAGTGTGCCCGGATGGTGTCGGCGAGTCAGCTGACATCGTCTGCGCGGACTCGTGGCGGACAGACGAGCGAGGCTACCCGGTGTTCTCCGAGGGCGACGGGATGAGCGCACTGATAGCACGCACGCCGCGCGGCCTGCAGGCGATCCGGGATGCCGAGGCCGCGGGGATCATCTCCCTGTCACCGCTGCCGATCCGGGAGCTCGCCGGCGCGCAGCCGTTGCAGGTCAGCAGACGGCGATACCTCTTCGCTCGGCTGCTGGGGTCTCGCCTGGCTGGGCGAAGGCCGCCTCGCTTCCGCGGGTTCGGGCTGCTTCGGCTCGCCGTGCGGCACCCGCTGAAGGCCGCCCGGATCGGACGCGGGACCTTCCAGCGAGTGCGATCGACGCGGAGCCGCTGATGGCTTCGTCACTGGCCCAGGCTGCGGCGAAAGGCGCGCTGTTCACGCTCTCCGCACAGGCGTCGCGCATCATCCTGCAACTCGCCTCCGTGGTCGTGCTCGCTCGAATGCTGTCGCCTCACGACTATGGACTTCTCGCGATCGTGCTGGTGGCCGTCGGATTCGGTGAGATCTTCCGCGACTTCGGTCTGACCTCGGCATCCATCCAGGCACCGGAGCTCACGAATGCGCAGCGGGACAATCTGTTCTGGGTGAACGCGCTGATCGGAGCAGTGCTCGCATCAGCGATGTTCTGCCTGTCGTGGCCGCTCAGCGCGATGACCGCAGAGCCCGATCTGCTCGGCATCACTCAATGGCTCTCACTCACCTTCGTGCTCAACGGGCTGGCAACGCAGCATCGCGCGAATCTGATGAGAGATCTCAAACTGCGAGGACTCGCCGTCGTCGATGTGCTCGCTGCCGCGATCGCACTGGCAGCCGCCATCCTCGCGGCGGCCGCGGGAGTCGGCTACTGGGCGCTGGTGGTGCAGCAGCTGACCACCGGCCTGGTGATTCTCGTAGGGGTGGTGATCGTCGGCAGGTGGCTCCCGCGCGCATACTCCCGTTCCACCTCCATCCGGACTCTGATGAGATTCGGCTGGTCGATCGTCGCGACCAACCTCATCGGGTACGCATCACGACAGGTCGACACGATGGTCGTCGCAATGCGGTTCGGCACCGCCCCGCTCGGCCTCTACAACCGTGCGTACCAGCTCGTCACGACGCCTCTGGGGCAGGTCCGCTCGCCTCTGCAGTCTGTCGCGCTTCCGCTGCTGTCGCGCGTGCAACAGGATGGGCCACGGTTCAACGCCTACGTGATCGCCGCACAGCTCGCGCTGGGATATCTGCTCGGAATCCCCCTCGCCATCGTGGCAGGACTGGCTGAGCCCGTCGTGCGCATCATGCTCGGTGCGGCATGGATCGAAGCGGCGCCGATGATGCAGATGTTCGCCATCGCCGGGCTTCTGACCACCGTGTCATTCGTCGGCTACTGGGTCTACCTCGCCCGCGGCCTGGGAACCCAGCTGTTCCGTTACACGATGGTCACGACTGCGATCAAGATCGTCTGCATCGTGATCGGATCCTTCTTCGGCGTCTTCGGCGTGGCAGTCGCCTTCGCCGTCCACCCTGCGATCGCATGGCCGATCTCGCTGGCCTGGCTCTCCCGTGTGACACCGATGCCGCGCCGGCAGCTCTATCAGGGAGCCTCCCGAATCATCGCCATCACGCTCGCCGCAGGAGCAACCGCGTGGGCGTCGGGCATCCTGACCAACGCGCTGGGAATGTGGGGGCAGGCCGCCATCGGCACCGCAGTTGGTCTCGCTGTCTCCACAGCCTTCTTGGCGTTGCCGGTGTACCGTCGCGACGCGACCTCACTGCTGTCCTTCGTGAGGCTCATGATCAAGCGGGACAGGGCCTGACGCGACCGCCGATCTCACGAGTCGGCAGTGTACAGGTACTTCTCCTTCTTCTGTTCACGCACCTTGTTGAGCACGATCCCGGCGAGGTTCGCGCCGACCGCATGAAGTGCGGTGAGGCAGCGCTCCAGTTGCGCTCTGGTGGTCTTGCGCGTGTTCGTGACGACGATCGTGCTGTCGGCGTACTGGGAGATGATGGTGGCGTCGGCTACGGAGAGCACCGGGGCGGTATCGATGATCAGCAGGTCGTACTGCGCCCGGAGTTCGGCGAGCACCTCGGTCATGCGATGGGAAGCGAGCAGCTGGGCGGGATTCGGCACGCGCTCGCCGGCGACCAGCACATCGAGTTCGGCGGGGATGCTGACGATGGCGTCCTGGAGCTCGATCGAATCGACGAGAACCGTGGAGAGTCCGACGATGTTCTCCAGCCCGAGCACGTGTGCCACGTTGGGTCGCCGAAGATCCGCATCGATCAGGAGCACCCGCTGCCCCATCTCCACGAAGGCGAGCGCGAGGTTGACCGACGAGGTCGTCTTCCCCTCACCCGCGACAGACGATGTCACCGCAAGCGTCTCGATGGGCCGTTCAACGGCGGAGAACTTCAACGCTGACCTCACCTGTCGATGCGCCTCTGCCGCTGAGCCGTTCGGGCTCGACAGGAACGCCGCGGTCTCCCAGCCGCCTCTGCGATAAGGAACCTGACCGAGCACGGGAAGGTCCGTCACCTCGTCAAGCGCCGTGACGGAACGCACCCGGCGGTCCAGCAGCGTCCATACGGTGATCGCGAGCACTGCCAGCAGACCGCCGACGACGATGCCGAGAATCGCATCCTGTGTCTTGTTCGGCGACGACTGGAACGCGGCAGGAACCGCCGGATCGATCACTCTCGCGTCGATCGTCGGTGCACCATCGGTGTCCTTCGGAGCGATCTCGTAGACCGCGTCCGTGAGGTTCTCGGCGACGAGGTTGGCGACCTGAGCTGCCACAGCGGGTTTTGCGGACGCGACGGTGATATCGAGGATGACGGTGTTCTGAGGGATGCTCACCGCCACCATCCGGCGCAGCTGCGTGTCGTCGACCGTGATGTTCTTCCCTGCGAGTTCGTCTTGCACGCCTTCGAGCACGGCGGCGGACTTGGCCAGCTGAGCGAAGGACAGCATCTGGTTCTGCGTGTACGCAGAACCCTGATTGATGTCCGATCCGCTGGTCGCGGAGCGCATTGAGAAATACACGGACGCAGAGGAATGGAACAGGGGCGTCTGCAGTGCGCTGTACCCGTACGCCAGTGCGCCACCGATCACAGCGGCCAGTAGGATCGCCCACCAGAACTGCAGAAGGATGAGCGGAATTCGCGTCGCCGCGCTTTGCGTCTGACTCACGATGCCTCCAGGATCCTGCGGTGCGCGAGTCGGCGTGTCTCCGGCGCCCCCGCAGACCCCCGCCGGGTTTCAAGACTATAGGACGTGACTGCGACTCCCGCGACGAACCACACGAACGGTGCGTACTGCGTGATGAGGGCGACCGTGGCCAGTGCGGGCACCTGACTGAGCACAGCGACAGCAGCGGGGTTGCCCTTTCCGGTGACCACCACCCAGGCGCAGATCCCGAGCATGAGAATGAAGATCGCGAGCGGCAGGAGTCCATGGCGCAGGCCCGTCAGGATGAGTGCGCTGTCGATGGAGCGGAAGCCCCCGTAGTAGTCAGCGCCGTCTGCAGAGACCTCACGAGCGGGGCTGATCCCGATCGCCACCATGTCTCGGATGAGCGGAACGAGATCGGCGCGGTACTCGGCGCTGCCTGAGGCTTCACTGCCGGCATCGTCGAAGACCGTGGCGATGAACGGCAGCGCGATCAGCAGGCCCACGGCAGTGATCGCTACCACGGCGAGTCGGTGCGCCCTGCGCACGTAGCGTCCGAGGAAGAGGAGCGAGAACCCCACCACGAGCAGGATCCCGACCATCCCGATCCGGCTGACGGTCATCACCGCCCCGACGGCGATGGTCACCAGTGCGGGGATCTTCCACCTGAGGTGCCATGGCACGGCGATCGCGAACGCTGTCGAGATCGCAAGGCTCGAACCCAGCGATATCGAATGCCCGAACGCACCCTCCGCTCTGAGCAGACCCCCGCGATACTGCAGGTTGGTCCACATCGCGCCGGCTACGCCGGGCAGCTGGACGAAGAGGTTCTCACCGGTGAGGAACTCGATGATCGCGAGCAGCGCTGCCAGCACCGCTGCCACGGTGATGCAGCTCGCCACCCACTCGAAGCCCACCCGCGCGACCACGATGCGGCCCCAGATGTAGGGCAGCACCCAGGACACCACGGTGTAGGTGATATGTCCCGGCACCGCCCCGAACATTCCACTGACGAAGATGCACAGCACCGCCGTGCCCATCAGAGCGTCGATGATCGACCATTGCCAGCGAGTGTCGAGCATCGACGCCGCGATCGCGACGATCGTGACGGCATCCAGGATGGTGAGGGTGACGCCCTGAACCGTGAAGTTCACATACACCGGCGTGAAGAACAGGGCCGCGCCCCACAGGACCATCGCCCACCGGGAGTCGCGGCGGAACAGCAACCACACAGCGAGAGCGACGTTCAGGCCGATCACCAGTAGCGCGAGGAGTCGCAGGGGGTTGCCGTCCACCGGATCCTCCCCATCGCGTGCTCGCCCGCCCGATCGTGGGCGCATTCATTCAAAGCGTAGTCCGGCGGTGGCTGTAAACTGGCCTGATGGCGGTGGACCCCTGGGGCGGGCCATCACCGATCGCGGAACGCACGAGGGACCGAATCCGCGGAATCCGATAGCCGCACGGGGAATGGCAGGCAATGGGGACGCTGACGACCACCGCTACGCGGATCACATGGATGGATGCAGTGCGAGGCACCGCGATCGTGCTGCTGCTCATCTGGCACGCCAGCGCGGTGCCCGAGCTCTACGGTGTCGACATGCCCAGCGGCATCCGCACCGTCAATGAGTTCTTCATGCCGTATCGGATGCCGACGCTGATGCTGCTCTCGGGCATTCTTCTGGCCAGATCACTCGAGAAGCCCCTTGCGAAGTACTACGCGGGCAAGTTCTCGATGATCCTGTGGCCGTACCTGGTGTGGGTGATCATCGCGAAGATGACTTTCCTCGACATCGAGGGGATGCCCTGGTGGCATTGGCGTGCCTGGTACGCGACCTCGTACCTGTGGTTCCTGTTCTTCATCGGCGTGTACTACCTGATCGCCCCGGCGTTCGCCCGGCTGCCTTCTTGGCTTCCGGCCGCCCTCGCCGTCATCATCGGTGTCATGCTGCCCGCGGGAACGATGGAGCAGCGGATGGCCTACTTCGCGGTCTTCTTCTTCGGCGGGTACTGGCTGGCGAAATTCCCAGACAAGCTGGCGGCCATCATAAACAGCCGCCTCGTCTTCCTAGCGGGGATCCCCGTCGCCGCGCTGGGTCTCGCATCGTGCTTCTGGCCGGAGCAACTGCACTTCGCCGTGTGGACCGCCCCCGCCAGCGTCGCCGGGATGCTGCTGCTGGCGGCGTTGTTCTCCAGACTTACGAGCCGAGGGCGTGGGGCACCTGCGCTGCAGGCATTCGGGCGTTCGTCGTTGATCTACTACGTGAGCCACTTCCCGCTTATGGCGCTGCTCTCGATGTCCGCGCTCGCCCAGCTGGGCGCGGTGCCGCTGGCGGTCCTGAACCTGCTGGCAGCACTCGGCCTCGGCTGGTTCCTCGCCTGGAACAAACAGCGTGCGCCGATCCGCTGGCTCTTCGAAGCACCACGAACAGTCACCCGGGCACTCGAGCGGTCGCTGAACGCACTGTTCAGGCAGAGAGTCGCGTGATCGAACCCCTGCCGACATCGGTCGTTGCACGGAGAGTGCCGCCGGGCGGCTTCCGCCCGGCGGCACTCTCGGTACGCGACGTCAGCGAACGTTGAGGTCGTCGAAGGCGATCGTCACCGGGCCGTTGGTGGCGGAGCCGCTCACGTAGGTCGTGAGTGCGATCGACCCCGGCACCTGCAGCGAGGATTCGTCATCGGTGGCGGCCACGAGCCACGCGGACGGCTCGTCCGTTCCCGCAGCCCAGACCTTCACCTGCACGGTCGTGCTCCCGCCACCTACGGTGGTCTGAACGCGGACGTTCAGCACGGCGTCCGCTGCGTACGTGTAATCCGGCAGCACCTTGTTCGCCATCAGGGTCTCGGCCGTCCCGACGACCTTCGCAACTCCGACGCGCACGACGCCGCCGGCGGCGACCTGCAGCTTTGCACGGTACTCGCCTGCCGCGCTGCGGTGCACGCCGTAGTTGACGTGTGTGCTCCCGGCGTCCACGACGCGATCCAGCGAAAGGGAGAACCGGGAATCACTCGTGTCGGACTGCACTTCATCCAGCGACACTCGCAGCGTCTGCGACCTGTTGTTGGTCACCAGACCCTTGCCGCCACTCACCGACAACCCCTTCGTCCCCGACCAGGCGCCACCGGCCGAGGCGGTCCCCCATCCAGACGCGACGTCACTGGAGAAGTCGTCCCAGGCCACGAACTGCTCCGAGGTCACGAGCACCGACTTCGTGGAACTCGAGGTCGCACCGAAGCTGTCGGTGACGGTCAGCTCGACTTCGTAGCTGCCCGCGCTCGCATAGGTGTGCGTCGCGGTCTCACCAGTGCCGGGCGCCGACTCGTCGCCCCAGTTCCACGAGAACGAGTCGATGCCCCCGCCTGCGGCAGCCTTCGACGACGACGCGTCGACAGAGACGGTGAGGTCGGATGTTGATGCATTGAAGTCCGCGGTCGGCGCCGCTCGCGTCACCGTCACCGGCGTGGCCGCTTCGACGCTGTGCGCTCCGAAACTGTCGGTCACAACGAGCTTGACCGTGTAGGTCCCGGGCTGGGCGTAGACGTGGCTCGGTGCAGCTTCGGTGGAGGTCTCCCCGTCACCGAAGTCCCAGTCGTAACCCACGATCGCTGCCCCGTCGTGAGACTGCGAACCGGTTGCCGAGAACGCGACCGTGAGCCCGTCGGGAGTCGCACCGATCGCGGCCGTCGGCGCTACGTGCGCAACCGCCTCGGTCGCCCTGATGGCGACGTCGTCGACCATGACCACGATGGGCCCGTTGGTCACGCTTCCGGTCACGTATGTGCCCACGCCGAACGCACCCGCACCTTGCAGCGCGGCCGCAGCGCTGACGGCGGTGACAGTCCAGTCGGAGGGCTGTGCCGTACCGGCCGGCCAGACCTTCGCCTTCAGCTGCGTACCGTCACCCTGTGTGGTGACCGCGAAGCGGATGCTGAGCCGGTCATCCGGCTGGAGGACGACGTCGGACAGGCGCGTGGTAGCGATGAGTGCCTCAGCGGAGTTCAGCGTCTGCGTCAGGTTCACGATCACCGAGCCGTTCGCAGCGATCCTCAACTTCGTCCCGTAGCTGTCGGTTCCGACTACTCGCCCGAACACATTGAAGTGCAGGCCGCCGCCGTCGGCGATCTTGTCGAAGCCGACCGTCAGCGTCGTGTCGAAGTCCGCGAGGTCGAGGCCCGCCAACGTCGCCTTCCGCGTCTGCGATTTGTTCGCCGTCAGCTTTCCGAAGCCATCGCTCACGCTGAGCCCGGTGCTGCCCGTCCATGTGCCGCCTTGATCGGCGGCGTCCCACCCCGAGGACACCGAGCGTTCGAAACCGTCCTTCACGACGAAGTCCGATGCGTCGACGCTCTGCGTCTTCGTCGCACTCGCGCCAAGCGAGTCGAGCACTGTCAAAGTGATGTCGAATGCGCCGGCCTCAGTGTACGTGTGCGACGCCGTCACACCGGTTTCGGCAGCGCTCCCATCGCCCCAATCCCAGCTGTATGTGAGCGTCGCATCGTCCGAGGCCGTCGACTCGCTCGCATCGACGTTCACGTCGAGAGCGGACACCTGGGTGCTGAACTCCGCGGTCGGATCGGCATGGGCGACCGTCACTGTGGCCGTCACCGGGGCGCTCGCAGCTCCCAGGCTGTCCGTGACCACGAGTGAGACGGTGTAGTCACCGGCCTGCGCGTACTTGTGCGAGGGCGCGAGCGCCGTCGACGTCGTGTCGTCGCCGAAGTCCCAGGCCGCCGCCGCGATGGTCGCTTCTCCCGCAGCCGTGGACGCAGCGGAGTCGAAGGACACGGTCAGGCCATCTGCGGTTTCGCCGATGACTGCCGTCGGCGGCTGGTGAGGCTCGGTTGCCGTGACCGTCTCAGTGCTGCTGGCCTGTGTCCCATGCGCATCAGTCACCGTGAGAGTGACGGTGTAGGTACCCGCCTGCTGATACACGTGTTCAGCGTTCGCCCCCGTGACGACGGCGGAATCGTCGCCGAAATCCCATTGATAGGACGTTGGCGTCTGGCCATCTCCCGCGGTCGATGCGGATCCGTCGAAGCTCCAGGTGAGGTCCTGGCCGGCGACGCTGAAGTTCGCGGTCGGCAGCTGGTTCCCGATCCCGAGAGCGTAGTGCCGGTCGACCTGCTGCGCAGTCAGCGCTCCGGAATAGACCGCCACCTCGTCGATCTTGCCGCTGAAGTAGTCACTCGACGGGTCACTCGGCCACCCGCTGAGGTTGTCTCCGCCGATCCGCCAGTACCCGAGGTACGATTGCGCCGTCGTCGTGCTCGGGTCATTCGCAGCGAGTTCCCCGTCGACGTAGAGCGCCATACCTTCGGCACTCTGAGTCGCGACCACATGGTGCCAGCTGGCGTCCGCATACGAGGTGCCGGTCGGCGTTGAGACTGTCCGCACGGCGCTCGGGTAGTTGCCGTAGACCAGGCGTCCGTCAGACGTCAGATAGACGTGCCGGTCGTAGGAGCCGGAGTCACCAGTCGACGCGCTTCCGTACCCGATCAGTTTGCCGGTGGCCCCCGAGTTCGCCTTGAACCAGAGCTCGACGCTGTATGCCGCAGGGGCAGCCACGGTCTTCGAAGAGGCGGCGAAGCCCTGTCGACTGCCATCGAACGTGGCCGAGCCTCCGGCCTCGCCCGAGATCGCGGAGTCGGAGCTCGCCGAGTACCCGGCCCGCGTCACGGCATTGTTGCTGCCTGCCCAGTCGATCCGCGGATCTGGCTGATTGAAGCGCCAGTACAGCGAGGGTCCGTCTGCCAGTACCTCATCCGCGTACGCCGACGGAGGCGTGGAAGTCACCTGCACTGTGATCGAGCTGCTGGTCGAGGTGTTGCCATCTCCGTCCTTGGCGCGGACCGTGTAGGTGTGGGTCGACCCCGGTGTCAGGCCCTTTGCTGAGAGCTTGACGTCGGGCATGTTCCAGAACGTCGACGATGCCTCAGTGCTGGCAGCAGGAGCTGTCGCACCGTCCTCCCAGAGTTCGTAGGTGAGATCCCGATCATCCCGATCCCAGTTTGCACTGACGACCACATCTACAGTCCCACCGCGCACCGATCTGCCGCTGGGCTGCCAGTCAGAACCAGACAGACGGGGACCCTGCTTCGCGCCGCCCTGAGGGTCGCGAGCGAAACGCACGAGTCCCTGCTGACGCTGATTGTTCACGCCGATGAACTCGCCACCGAAGACGACGTAATCGGAATCGCCCGTCACTGTCCAGGCCGCCTGGCCCATCCCCGTTGCAGTGCCACCCAGCCAATCGGGATACCAGTTGACTGCGGCCGGAGCCGTGTAGCCGCTCCAGTCTGCGTAGATACTGTTCACGTAAGGCGAGCGGGTCAGCGTTCCCTTGGCTGCGGCTGTGTACACAGTCGCGTTGCGCATCGTGCCGTTGCCCTGCGGGAGACCGCCGGCAGTGGTGCATTCATGCTCGTGCCCGGTGCTGTAGACGTTGACGCCGTCGCTGAAGACCCCGTAATGATCGCCGTGGCAGTCCGCGATCCACACGACATCGCCCTGCGCGGTGTCGGCGGCGAACAGCCCCTCGAGGTTGCCCGTGGGCACGTCGGCGAACACCCAGCCGGTGCCGTACACATTGTGCGCGTCGGTCGTGAGAGACCAGATCCCCGCCTTGCCTGAGTTGCCACTGCCGTCGTTACGGCCGTTCTTGACGACGTTCGCAACGTTCCAGGGCAGCAGCGCGCCGTTGCTCAGATCCAGCGCGGCGAGTCCCCGCTGCTCGACGTTGTTCACGTGTGCGAACCGCCCGGCCGCGACAAGCTTCTGTCCGTCCGGAGCCATCACCATCGAGTCGACTTGCAGGTCAGTGGTCGGTGCCCAGCCGACGACCTTCCCCGCAACGTTCGCGGCGGCGAAGTTCGTGCGCGGCTGTCCACCGGCTGCGCCGATCAGACCGCCGAAGTAGACCGTGGAATCGGTAGCGACGATGGCATTGACATATGAGCCGCCGATCGCAGGCTTGAACGTGGCGGACAGAGCGCCTGTGGCGGTATCGAAGGCCGCCACGTTGAACCTCGTCGTCGATCCGACCTTGGTGAAAGTCCCACCCACGTAGAGCGTGTTCCCATCTGGGGAAAGCGCGAGCGCTTTCACCGTGCCGTTGACCTGTGGGTCGAACGGCAGCAGGTTTCCCGTCCTCACATCGTAGGCAAGCAGGTTGGACCGCGGCGTCAGGTTCGTTCCCGGAGCAGCTCCGGCAGGACGCGTCTGCGAGAATGATCCTCCCGCGTACACGACATTGCCGTGCATGACCTGCGTCCAGACGACGCCGGAGTCGATCTGCACGGTGGGCAGCACGTCTGCCGTGACCAGCGATGGGTTTCGCTGCTCGATCGGCGCGGGCCCAGGCAGCACGTCAGCCGCCGCTGCAGTCGCTCCAGCACCGACGACCAGCGAAGCGCCGATCACGGCCGCGGCCGAGAGCACGACTGCGGAGCGTAAGATTCTCTTCCCCAGCATCAGATTCCCCAGTTTTCTCATGATCCTTCGGCGAAACGCGCCATCGTCGTTCCTGCCAGGTATTGAACGCTCACAACGAAAGCGCTTCGCGCCTTCTCCGGGAGCAGAAAGACGTAAACCGCATCTGCCGTGCCGCCTGCACGGACCGTGCCCTGGAACGGGCGATACGGATCCGACGTGGTCGGCTGTCCGAGAACACCGTCAGCTCCGGTGAGCGAGACCATCGCAGACGAGACATCGATGGCCTTGTCGCTGTCGTTGTCGATCGTGAGCGACACCGCGACTGCGGCACCCGCGATCTCGCCAGGCGTCTCCGCCTTGACGTCCAAAGGACTGACCTTGTCGATGCGCGCTTGTACGCCGCCACCCAGCTCAGCCGGTTCCTTCAGCGTCACCTCGGTCGTCGGCACGGGCGCAGGAGACTCCTCAACATCGTCGACAGTCGATCCCCCGGGTGCCGGCACCGGTGTGGACCAAGCCGGCGTTTGGCTCTTCACCGGCTGCAGCGCCTCGTCCGCCTGCGGCGTGCACGCGGCAGACGCCAAGGCCACGAAAGCTGCCATCGCGATCGCGCAGAGAGCGCGTAGCGTTCGAGTCACCTCAAACTCCCCAGATTCCCCTCAAGGAATGTTGCGGCCGTATCCCAGTGGCCATCAACACTCCGACAATTCCCCACGACGCAATCTAGTGCTTCGCCCCCGACTTGTCTACCCTTCAGCAGACTTTCGCTTGAAAGGGCGCGTGGGGTCATCCACACGGGTGAGGGCCGTCGCATCGAATCGCGACTTCTCACCGGTCATCGAGGTCTCGAGGCGCACTTCCGGTCCTGCGAGGTACCGTGCAAGTTCGGGAAAGCTCGAGTAGTGCGGAGCGAGGATATGTGTTGAGCTCGCCAGCATATAGAGGTCGACCACCGCAGCGCGGAGCGCCGAAAGGCTGTTGTACGGACCCTTCTCTCGGATCGCGTGGACATCGTCGAACCTCGAGCACACCTGATCCAGCGCATCGGTGGTGTCGGCCGAGACGAATACCGGGATATGGGGATGGTCACGGCGGACGTCGCCGATGCGCTTCAAGTACCACTCCAGCGGAGACTCCGCTCGCGTGCGTTCGTGCGACACAGAGTGGGAGCGGATCATGACCCCTAGGTAGGGGCGTCCGCGCAGCTCAGCGTCGAACAGTTCTTCAACGCGTTCGGTGATCGGCGCGACGGGGCGCAGACGACGCAGGCGGGGATGCCACGTGTCGATGGCTCCGTCGACGACGATGGGTTGTGCCGTACGAATCTGCCAGACGGCGTCCCCGTCGGCCTCCATACGCCAGTCTGCGGATGCATCCCGGTATGGATGGCGAATCGCCAGCATTCGGGACCGCGGCACCGAGATCTGTCGCATGTCGGCCTGCCACAGATCGTCGAGGCGGGCGCCGAAGGCTCTCCCCGTGGGCCAGACGTAGGCGAAATCGCGCCCGGTGGACTCGGCGAGATCCTGCGCGGAGAGCACCACCCGAATGCGGTTTCCCAAGCCGTGGTGGAGTCTCGTGACGGCAATGATCGAACGATTCATGACACGCTGCCACCGGCTGTTCGGCTGTGTGCCGCTTCGACGCGACGCGACGCACGCAGGTAGCGCCATCCTTCCCAAGTTCCTCGGAGGACCGGACCGATGTTCTGGGCGGGGCGAAGAAACTGTCTCCGCCCGCCTCGCTTCAGGATTCCCCACGCCGCGGTGACCGAACTGCGCAACCAGCGAGACTGTGCCGCGCGTCCTACGTGCTTGGCCGCGAAGACCAGCCGGTTGCGCGCATTGAAGCGATAGTAGATCGGCGACTTCGCCTGGGAGCCCGTCACCTGTGTTCCGCCGGCACTGTGCACGGCGCGAATGGTTGGATCGACACGCACTCGTCCGCCGAGCTCTCCGGCTCGCACCGAGAAGTCGACGTCCTCCCAATACAGGAAGTAGTCGTCGTCGAATCCGCCGATACGCTGCCAGAACTCTGCACCGATTGCCAGGCACGCACCGCTGACCCAAACCGCTGTCTCCGGGTAAGAGCGGTCGTCCTCTCTCCTGCGGATACGCCCCCGGGTGAGGTCGAGTTCCATCTCCGAGGAGAAATGCGATCCGTCGGGTCGCAGGACGACGGGTGCGACGATTACGTCTGGCTCGTTCACAGCGTGTATCAGCTGCTCGAAGCCATCATCGAGCAGATGCGCGTCGGGATTGAGCAGTACGAGTGTCCCCGCCCCGCGAGCGATCGCCTCGGCGGCTGCGATGTTCATCCCGCCGCCGAATCCGAGATTCTCATCAGGCGTCAGGAGGACCCAGCCGCTTCGCTGTGCCAGCGCGGTCATTGCGACGCGCTCAACCTCCGTCGTCCAGTTGTCGACGACGACGACAAGCGTCTCGTCCGGCATCGCCGTACGACCGATGTTCTCCCTTACCAGTTCGTGCGAGCCATAGCTGACGACCAGCAATGCAGCAGGGTGACTCACGCGTTCCCCCTTCCGCGGACTCCGCCGGAACCCCAGATCCCAGACACCATGCGACCAGTATGGCCGACGGGGAGCGCTCGTGGCTCCCGTCACACGATCAACGGTGCCACCGGCCGGGCGACGGGGCCGCCTCGGCCGGTGCACCGGGCTCACCGCGGGACGTAGCTCGACATAGCCGCGCCGCCGGAGTACCAGGAGTTGCCGCTCAACGATGGAGCATTGCTGGACGGCGCAGTGACAGCGCACGTGGCGAACACGCGATCCGGTCCGAAAACGTTCTTCTCGACAATCGGACGAACGGGGCTGGGAGTACTGGCGATGTTCACCGAGCACCCTCCGCCCTGGATGTAGTTGCCGCGGATGACGATCGATCCCAGCTTCGCGCGGGATGTGCTCTGCGATATCTGAATCGCCGCATTGTGAGCGTCCTCGAGCCGATTTCCCTCGATGACGAGGGAAGTCCCACCGACGATCTGGATCGAATCGTCGTGGGTCGGGGTGCCGCCCTGCTCGCGATCCTTCTCCCAGTGGGAGGTGTCGTGCAGCCACGAACTGCGGACGATCACATTGTTGCCGACGATGTGCACCGGATCGACGACACCATGAATGTTGACCCGCTCTGCAGTGAAGTTCGAGCCCAGGATTCCGTACCACAGCGGGTCGGGCGTCGCGGCATACAGTTCTGAGTCGACGATTCGGAACGGTTGCCCGGAGCGGATGTTCGTGACCAGCCCGGTGCTGCTGGCTCTGCTACCACCGATGATCTTGGAGTTCTTGATGACCACTCCTGGCGCTTCGATCCGGATGGTGCCCCGAACTTCGAGGCCACTGATCACCGCGTTCGGTGTGTTGACCACGATGTCGCCATTGTGCACCTTCAACGCCGTCCCAGCAGGAACGCCCGTGTTCGATGCGGACAGCCCCCGCGCCTGAGTGGCAGTCGCCCCTCCAGCGTCGCGATCGGGCACTGCGGGCTTCGGGGCTGCGGGCTTCGGGGCTACAGGCTTCGGGGCTGCAGGCTTCGGCGCTGCAGGCTTCGGCGCGACCGTCTTCGTCGGCTTCGGCGCGACCGTCTTCGTCGGCTTCGGCGCGGCGGACTTCGTCGGCTTCGGCGCGGCGGATTTCGTCGGCTTCGGCGCAGCGCTGTCAGCGCCCTTCGCTGGTTTGAGCGCCGCCTGTCCCGGCGCGGAAGACGAGGCGGAGACCACCGAGAAAGTCGCTGCCGGAGAACGCTTCGACGTGTAGAACTCCAGGCGAGACGTGCCAGCGGAACGAATGCGGCGCACCGAACCATCAGTCGCCTTCACGCTCAGCAGCTTCGCTGCGCCCACACGAACAGAGGCTGCAAGAGCTACCTTGGTGGCACCGGTCGCAGACATGGTGAGTGTGAGACGCTGCCCGCTCTTGAGACGCTGTGGCGCGACCGCTGCGGTCAGAGTCGTCAAGGTCTGAGCCTTCTTGGCGCCGTTGGCCCGTTTGATGGTGAGCGTGAACTTGCCTCCCGGCCACACCCGAACCTGGCCGAGATAGGCACCGGAGGATCCGGATCTGACACGTACAGTGCTGTAGACCCCATCGCCAGTGGCGGGAACCTTCTTGAGCGACATCGTCGCAGTCGCGGCAACGTCGCGTCGCGTCGCGGAGGAGATGGCTACGGTCTTCTCAGACCCGGGCACGACTTTGACAGCGGTGCTCGCGGTCGCACGCGTCGGCGAGCTCGCCGGCGCCGGGGCGAAGGATGCACCAGCGAGCGTGACGGCCACTGCTGCGACCACCGCGGCTGCGGTACGAGTGAGGCGCGAGGACTTGAAACGAGAGCTTGTTCGGGCAGGATGTAGCGATGCGTGAGGGGAGGGCATGTATCAGAATCCATTCGGGGGAGGAGACGATCGTGACCCTCGGGGACGAGTCCTGATCGACACTGACCGGCACTATGTTACGCGATTGTGATCTGGAAGTCTCCTGACCGTGTCCATTGATGGAACAGATTTCATTCGAGCACCATCCGTGCAACCCGTTCCAGCTGCGCGATCGGCCCGTCCAACTGGCGTGTGGATCTCTCGTATACCCAGGACGAGCGGCGGTACGGATCGATCACATCGTCGTCCTTCGGCCGCACTGTTGATGCTCCGCGCCGGGCGGCCACGACCGCTGCCACTGCGCGCATCCCCGCCGGAGGATCACCCCGATGGCGGTCAGCCACGCCGCGCATCTCGGTGTCGGTCAGCATCGCGGCAAGGCGAGCAAACTCGCGCGCCGTGAAGGTTCGGCGCATCAGAGTCGGCTCCAGCGCGAGGATGCGCGAACGATGTTCGCGCGTCATGGCGATGACGAGATCCGAGCCCAGAAGCATCGTTCTGTCCACCGCGCGGGCGGTGTGCGCGCCCAGTTCGCGGGCATCCGCACCCCGGCTCAGAGCCACCCGCTGCGCGGGTTTCGGCATCTCCTGTCCGACTGCGGCTCGCACTCCTGCGCTACGGACGCGCACACCGACGTCGCGCAGACGAGCGTTCAGGATCGACTCGGCAATCGGAGAACGACAGATGTTGCCCGTGCACACGGCCAGGATCGTCGGCGCCTCACTCACATGCCCACCATAAGGTCTGGGCAAACCGTTACGGCCATATGAACAGTGACCTGTCCTTCCCTCCACGCGGCTCGCGCGCGCACCCCCAGCGAGCGCACGCAGCGAATCACTAAACTGAGTGCTCAGCGCCGGATGTGGGGTCTGGCATGAGGGGCAGGGGACTTTCATGACTCGTAGTGCGAGTGTGGGCAGCGCGATGGCGTCGCTGCGATCAGCGCAGAAGTCGAATGCGGGTGCCGCAGCGTATTCACGATTCGTGAACCGCCCGCTGGGCCGGTTCTTCGCAGCGGTTGCGTTCGTGCTGAGGATGACGCCGGACCAGGTGACCGTGATCAGCGCCATCTGCACGCTCACGGGAATCGCGCTCATCGCCGCGCTTCCACCCACGCTGGGCACATCCGCCCTCATCGTCGCGCTGCTGGTGCTCGGCTACGCACTCGACTCGGCAGACGGTCAGCTCGCACGCCTGCGAGGCGGGGGCACTCGACGAGGCGAGTGGCTCGACCACATGTTCGACGCGCTCAAGATCGCGACCATCCACCTCGCCGTCTTGGTGTGCTGGTGGCGCTTCTACGAACTCGACACGGCGATGCTGCTGTTCCCGATCGCCTTTCAGGTAGTCGCGAACGTCATGTTCTTCGGATTCGTACTCACCGATCTGATCCGCCGCTCATCCCCGTCTCCGGAGCCGGCATCCTCTCCTCAGTATCGCCTGTCGCCGCTGTACTCGCTGGCAGTCCTGCCCAGCGACTACGGCCTGCTTCTCCTCGTATTCATCCTGCTGTGGCTCCGCCCGGCCTTTGTCATCGTGTATGGCTTACTGACGGTCGCGAACGCCCTCCTGCTCGGCGCGGCTGCCTTCCGCTGGTATCGCTCTCTGGGCTGACCGCAGAGTGGGCGCCATTGAAAAAGAGAGGAGATGCCATGCCCAGCATCCGTGTGATGCAGACATTCGGTGCGCCGAGGACGACGACCAACCCGTATATCGTCCAGCTGGCGCACGCCATCGAAGCCGATCCGCGCATCACGCATGTTCCGTTCAGCTGGCGGTCAGCACTCATCGAGCCCCTCGACGTCGTCCACGTCCACTGGGCGGACGCGGTGCTCGCTGGACGCACGCCGCTGACCCGACTCGCCAAGCGCGTGGCTTTCGCTCTCTTCGTCGCCCGTGTTCGTCTGTTCCGCATCCCGGTCGTACGCACCGTGCACAATCTCACAGAGCCGTCGGTGGGGCCCGTCGACCGCGCGCTGGTCCGCGCGTTGATCGGCAGAACCACTCTGCGCATCCACCTCAGTCCGACGACACCGGACGAAGAGGGCACACCAGCCGTGCTCATCGAGCATGGGCACTACATCAACTGGTTCGGCCAATACCGGAAATCTGACGCCGTCACGGGTCGGATCGGGTACGCGGGACTGCTCAAGGCTTACAAGGGGATTGACCGCCTCCTGAGCGCCTTCAGCGAGTCCCATATGCCAGGACTGTCGTTGCGCGTGGCGGGAAAGCCTGCGGACGCCCAGACCGACCGCTTCGTCCGAGAGCGCGTAGCATCTCTCCCCCGCGCGGAGGCAGACCTGCGCTACATCAGCGAGGCAGAGCTCGTGACGCTCGTCACTTCGAGTGAGCTGATCGTGCTCCCCTACATCGTGATGCACAATTCGGGGGCCGCGCTCGCCGCGCTGTCCCTCGAACGCCCGATCCTGGTGCCAGACAATCCTACGAATCGAGCCCTCGCGAACGAGGTCGGACCGGGGTGGGTCCATCTCTTCCAAGGTGAACTCACCGCTCAGGGACTCGATGACGCCATTCAGGACCTCCGTGCTTCACCGCCGACGCAGAAGCCGCGGCTCGACAACCGCGAGTGGACCCATGCGGGACGTCGCCATGTCGATGCATACCTGCAGGCCATGACACTCAACAACCGCCATCGAAAGGATCTCCCGTGAGGCACCACGTCGTCGCGATCCCGACATTCAAGCGTCCCGAGGCGATCGCTCGTGCCCTCGACGCCGTGCTGCCGCAGCTGGCGGATCTCCCGCACGGTGAGTCCGCCTCGCTACTGGTGGTGGACAACGACCCGGCCGAGAGCGGCCGAGAAGCGGTGCAGTCGCGAGGAGTGCGTTACGTCGTCGAGCCCTCACCCGGCATCGCGGCCGTCCGCAACCGCGCGCTGCACGAATGCAGCGGCGCCACGACGGTGATCTTCCTCGACGATGACGAAGTCGCCGAGCCAGGATGGCTGGCCGCCATCACACGCGTCTATAGAGACCTTCAGCCCACTGCAGTCGCCGGAAAGGTCCTCACTCCTCTTCCGCGCGATGTTGACAGGTGGGTGAGAGCCAGCGGTGCCTTCGAACGACCGAAGCGGCATCATCTGCAGCTGATGCCGGAAGCAGCAACGAACAATCTGCTTCTCGACTGCGCGGCCGTCGAGCGACTGAAACTGAGGTTCAACGAGCAGTTCGGACTCACGGGCGGCAGCGACAGCATGTTCACGCGTCTGCTCACCCAGAGAGCAGGAACGATCCGCTGGGCAGAGGATGCGGTCGTCGTCGAGCAGGAGGATCCCGCTCGATTCAGCAGAAACTGGGTGCTCATGCGGATGTTCCGTTTCGGGAACTCCGCAACCCGCGTGAACGTGACTCTGGAGGCGACTGCACTCGGTCGACTCAGGGCGAGGACACTGATGGTGTTCAGGGGAGCTGTTCGGATCGTCGGTGGAGCGATCAGATGGCTTCGCGGGGTTCTGACGCGGTCACTGCTCCATCGGTCGCGCGGTCTCATCACGGTTTATCGCGGCGCCGGGATGATTGCGGGCAGTGCCGGATACGCGTACAACGAGTACGGTCGCCGGCGCAGGACAGCAGAGCGCGCCGCATCGAAGCCGGGATCGTAAGGCCTAGGGCCGCTGAGCGTCACTCACGATAGGCCGGAACTTGCCCCGCACGGGCTCGATCTCGTCAACGACCTTCAGAGTGACCGGCGCTTCCCCGCCGACGTGGGCGCGCAAACGCGCTACACGCTCCTCAGCCACCTTGCGAGCATCGGAATGCTCCGTGAGGCGCAGCGTCACCTCTACACCGAAGTCCTCGCCCTGGTAGACCTGATACTGACGAATCTGGTCGCTGCAGCCTTCGAAGTAGTCGAAGATGTCTCCCGTGAGTGTGCGCCCGCTGGGAAAGACGAGCGAGTCCACGATGCGGCCGTCGATGCGTGTCACACGGCCGAAGGGCCGTCCGCACGCGCACGCTCCGTCGAGGCGAGAAGTGCGATCGCCGATGCGGTATCGCACGAGCGGGAAGACGCGGTTCTCGAAATCGGTGAACACGGTCTCGCCGGACTCGCCCACATCGCACGGCGAGCCGTCCTCACGGACGACCTCGAGCCGCTTGATGTCCTCGAAAACATGCAGCCCGTCCTGCTCCTGGCACTCAGCGGCCAGCCAGTTGCTCTCCGTCGATCGATATACGTTGTAGACGCGGCCGCCATACACCGACTCCATCTCGCGACGGTGTCCCTCGAACAGAGGACCAGCGGTCACCGCCACCGCCTTCGCGGGCTCGAGCGACTCGTTTCGTCGTGCGGCATGCTGTGCGACGGTGGAGATGCCTCCGATGAATCCCACGACGTACTGGGGACGATATTGGTGCCACTCCGAGAGGAATCGCTCCAGCGTGGCATCGTCGAGTTCGAGCGTATGGAAGAGCATCCGCTGGATGGGCCACCAGAAGACGCGGTGCTGCCACTTGCGGGATCCCTTGCGCCACGACCGGTCGATCGTCGCGGCGTTCTCCCACGGCGAGACGCCCCACCACCCCATCGCGCGCCATTCGTATGCGCGAACGGGGGCGCGCCGATCGCTGAACACGGTCAGCGGATGACCGGTGCTACCGCTGGACACACTCTTGACCGCGTTCTTCGGTGTCGCGTCGGCGGTTCGGATCCGATCGAAGTTCTCACGGATCATGTCCTTGGTCAGGAAGGGCAGAGCGGTGAACACCGCCGGGTCTTCGAGATCAGCGCGAGAGAAGCCGTGAGCACTGTACAACTCGCGGTAGAACGCAGAGTTCTCGAACGCGAACCGCGCGATCTCGACCGCACGACGGTCTCTCAGCTGTGTGATCTGCTCGGGCGACAGGCGGTCGTGCGACTCCAACTCGCGCCATGCGCGGAAGCTGGATGGCGACAGCGCGCGGGACTTGGTGCGAAATGCGAGCTCGTTCAACTTGCTCATGATGATTCTCCCCAGGTTGGCGACGGCACGTCTCCCCAGATCCTGCTGTGCCGACGCTTCAGTGTGGCACAACAGTCGCCGTGCGGAAAGGGCGATCACACGCCGCAACGGCAATATCGCTACGCTGAGAGGGCGCGGCTGTGGGAGTCGCACTGAGAGGGCTGCCCTCATGCAGCCGGATCAAGGAGAACGCATGAAGGGCATCATTCTCGCCGGGGGCTCCGGCACGCGTCTGCATCCGATCACCCTGGGGGTGTCGAAGCAGCTGGTGCCGGTGTACGACAAGCCGATGGTCTACTACCCGCTGTCCACGCTCATGCTGGCGGGCATCGACGACATCCTGGTGATCACCACGCCGCACGACGCCGCGCACTTCGAGCGTCTGCTCGGCGACGGCTCGCAGTTCGGCATCCGCATCTCCTTCGCCCAGCAGCCCTCCCCCGACGGACTGGCTCAGGCGTTCACGATCGGCGCCGACTTCATCGGCGACGACTCGGTGGCGCTGGTGCTCGGCGACAACCTGCTCTACGGCCCCGGCGTGGGCACCCAGCTCAAGCGCTTCTCGACCATCGACGGCGGCGCGGTGTTCGCCTACTGGGTCGCCGAGCCCACCGCGTACGGCGTGGTCGAGTTCGACGCTTCCGGCGCGGCCGTCTCGCTCGAGGAGAAGCCCGCGCAGCCCAAGAGCAACTACGCCGTCCCCGGCCTCTACTTCTACGACAACGACGTCGTATCGATCGCCCGCGACCTGCAGCCGTCGGCGCGCGGCGAGTACGAGATCACCGACGTGAACCGCGAGTACCTGCGGCGCGGCAAGCTGCAGGTGCAGGTGCTCCCCCGCGGCACCGCCTGGCTCGACACCGGGACGTTCGACCAGATGACGGATGCCGCCGACTACGTGCGCACCATGGAGCGCCGCACCGGCATGAAGATCGGCGCCCCCGAGGAGGTCGCCTGGCGGCAGGGATTCCTCTCGGATGCCGCGCTGCGCGAACGCGCCGAGAAGCTGGTCAAGTCGGGCTACGGCTCCTACCTGCTGGAGCTGCTGGAGAGGGGCGAGCGTTGAACCTGCTGGTCACCGGCGGTGCCGGATTCATCGGATCGAACTTCGTGCACCACGTGGTCGCGCACACCGACCACCACGTGACGGTGCTGGACAAGCTCACCTACGCCGGCAACCTCGCCTCGCTCGAGGGGCTGCCCGCCGATCGGGTGACGTTCGTGCAGGGCGACATCGCGGATGCGGCGCTGGTCGACTCGCTGTTCGCGAAAGCGGATGCCGTGGTGCACTACGCCGCCGAATCGCACAACGACAACTCGCTTGCCGATCCGTCGCCGTTCCTGCACACCAACATCATCGGCACGTACACGCTGCTCGAGGCCGCCCGCAAGCACGACGTGCGCCTGCACCACATCTCCACCGACGAGGTGTACGGCGACCTGGAGCTGGACGATCCCGAGCGCTTCACCGAGACCACCCCGTACAACCCGTCCTCGCCGTACTCGTCCACCAAGGCCGGCTCCGACCTGCTCGTCCGAGCCTGGGTGCGCTCCTTCGGCGTACGGGCCACCATCAGCAACTGCTCCAACAACTACGGCCCGTACCAGCACGTGGAGAAGTTCATCCCCCGGCAGATCACCAACGTCATCCGCGGCATCCGTCCCAAGCTGTACGGCGCCGGGCTGAACGTGCGCGACTGGATCCACGCCGACGACCACTCGTCGGCCGTGCTGCGGATTCTGGATGCCGGTGAGCTCGGCCAGACCTACCTGATCGGCGCCGACGGCGAGAAGGACAACAAGAGCGTGGTCGAGCTGATCCTCACCATGATGGGGCAGCCCGCCGACGCGTACGACCACGTCACCGACCGCGCCGGACACGACCTGCGCTACGCCATCGACTCCACTCGGCTGCGCACCGAACTGGGCTGGCAGCCGCAGTACGGCGACTTCGAGGCGGGCCTGGCCGACACCATCGACTGGTACCGCGCGAACGAGCAGTGGTGGGCGCCCGCCAAGGACGCCACCGAGGCCTTCTACGCGGAGAAGGGGCAATGAGCCTCGAGTTCGGCAGAGCGCTCAGCGTCACCACCACACCCATTCCCGGTCTGCTCGTGGTGGACCTGCCCGTGCACGGCGACAACCGCGGCTGGTTCAAGGAGAACTGGCAGCGCCAGAAGATGACGGATGCCGGACTGCCGGACTTCGGCCCGGTGCAGAACAACATCTCCTTCAACGACCAGGTCGGCACCACCCGCGGCATCCACGCCGAGCCGTGGGACAAGTTCGTCTCGGTCGCCACCGGACGCATCTTCGGCGCCTGGGTCGATCTGCGCGAGGGCGCCACATTCGGCACCGTGTTCACGATCGAGCTCGACCCGTCGCGCGCTGTGTTCGTGCCGCGCGGCGTGGGCAACTCGTACCAGACGCTCGAACCCGACACCGCCTACGCCTACCTGGTCAACGACCACTGGTCGCCCGACGCCGAGTACGCGTTCCTGAACCTCGCCGACCCCACCGCGGCGATCGAGTGGCCGATCCCGCTGCAGGGCGCCGAGATCTCGCAGAAGGACCTGCAGCATCCGCAGCTGGGCGAGGTCACGCCCGTGCCGCCGCGCCGGATGCTGGTGCTCGGCGCCAACGGACAGCTGGGCCGTGCCCTGGCATCCGAGTTCAGCGACCTCGGCCACGTGGAGTTCGCCACGCGCGACGACCTCGACCTGGCATCCGGCGATCTCTCCGCCGCGCGCCGATGGCGGGACTACGGCGTGATCATCAACGCCGCCGCCTACACCGCCGTCGACGCCGCGGAGACGCCCGAGGGCCGCGCGGCGGCCTGGACGGCCAACGCCGCGGGACCGGCCGCGCTCGCCCGCATCGCCACCGAGCACGGCATCACCCTGGTGCACGTCTCCAGCGACTACGTCTTCGACGGCACGGCCGAGCAGCCCTACGCCGAGCACGCCGCGCTCAGTCCGCTGGGCGTGTACGGGCAGTCGAAGGCGGCCGGCGACCTGGCCGTGGCGACCGCTCCCCGCCATTACATCGTCCGCACCTCGTGGGTGATCGGCGACGGAGGCAACTTCGTGCGCACCATGGCATCCCTCGCGCAGCGCGGCATCGATCCCGACGTCGTCGACGACCAGACCGGGCGTCTCAGCTTCACGGCGGACATCGCCCGCGGCATCCGGCATCTGATCAGCACCGGGGCCGCGTACGGCACCTACAACCTCACCGGCTCCGGCGCCGCCCGCACCTGGGCCGACATCGCCCGCGACGTGTTCCGCCTGACCGGGCACGACCCCGACCGCGTCACCGGGGTGAGCACCGCCGACTACTTCGCCTCGGCCGCCGGTCCGGTCGCACCGCGGCCGCGCAACAGCGTGCTCGACCTGCAGAAGATCATCGACGCCGGATTCACGCCGCCCGACGCAGAAACCGCTCTCTCGGAATACCTCGCCACGCGCGACTGACCGCGCAGGACCGCGCCGCACTCATATACTGGCGGAGTGGCATCGTCTGGACATGCCACTGGCGCGGAACAGCATCCCCAGTGCACCGCGCCAGGTGCAGAGCGTCCCCAGCGCCTGTGCCGGAGGCCCCGACGAGTCCCCACTCGCCGGGGCCTCGCTGTCGCATCCTGCGCTCAGAGAGCCAGATTCCTGCGCACGACCTCGGCGAGCGACTCCGCGTGGGCGCTGGCGGTCTCGGCATCCGCCGCCTCCACCATCACCCGCACCAGCGGCTCGGTGCCCGACTTGCGCAGCAGCACCCGCCCGCTCGAGCCCAGCTCGCCCTCGACGGCCTTCACCGCGTCCTGCACGCCCGCGTGATCCGAGACCGCGTCCTTGTCGACGTCGGGCACGTTGATCATCACCTGCGGATACACCGTCATGATCGATGCGAGCTCGGCGAGCGACTTCTTCTGACGGGCCATCTCGGCCACCAGGTGCAGGCCGGTGAGCACGCCGTCGCCCGTCGTGGCGAAGGCGCGCATGATCACGTGGCCGGACTGCTCGCCACCCAGCGAGAAGCCGCCGTTGTTCATGTCCTCGAGCACGTAGCGGTCGCCGACGCCGGTCTTGCGCACGGTGATGCCGTGCTCGCGCATGGCGATGTGCAGGCCGAGGTTGCTCATCACGGTGGCCACCAGGGTGTTCTCGGCGAGCCGTCCGCGGCTCTTCATCGCCACCGCCAGGATCGCCATGATCTGGTCGCCGTCCACGATGTTGCCGCCGGCGTCGACCGCCAGGCAGCGGTCGGCGTCGCCGTCGTGCGCGATGCCCACGTCGGCGCCCACGCGCACCACCTCGGCGGCCAGCTTGTCCAGGTGGGTCGAGCCGACGCCGTCGTTGATGTTGATGCCGTCGGGGTCGGCGCCGATCACCGTCACCTTGGCGCCGGCGCTGCGGAACGCCTCGGGGGATGCTCCGGATGCCGCGCCGTTGGCGCAGTCGAGCACCACGTGGATGCCGTCCAGTCGGTGCGGCAGCGAGGCCAGCAGGTGCAGCACGTAGCGATCCTCGGCATCCGAGAATCGGCTCACCCGACCCACGTCGGCGCCGGTGGGCTGCAGCTTGGTGCCCGCCAGCATGGTCGCCTCGATGCGCTGCTCGACCTCGTCGGGCAGCTTGACACCGCCGCGAGCGAAGATCTTGATCCCGTTGTCCGGGGCCGGGTTGTGGGATGCCGAGATCATCACGCCGAAGTCGGCGTCGATGTCCGAGATCAGGAACGCCGCCGCCGGGGTCGGCAGAGTGCCGGCATCCAGCACATCCACGCCGGAGGAGGCGAGACCCGCCTCGACGGCAGCGCTGAGGAAGTGACCCGAGATGCGCGGATCACGGGCGACGACCGCGGTGAGGCGCCGGCCTGCGGCCCTGCGCGCCTCGGCGATACGGCCCTGACCCAGGACGACGGCGGTCGCCTGGGCCAGGGTGAGCGCGAGCTCGGCGGTGAGGGGGCCGTTGGCCAGCCCCCGCACCCCGTCGGTACCGAACAGTGCCATTGAAGGAACTGCGCGGATCAGCGCTTGGAGTACTGAGGAGCCTTGCGGGCCTTCTTGAGACCGGCCTTCTTGCGCTCGATGACGCGGGCGTCACGAGACAGGAAGCCC
This sequence comes from Microbacterium sp. ARD32, assembly GCF_031844385.1. Lineage (NCBI taxonomy): Bacteria > Bacillati > Actinomycetota > Actinomycetes > Micrococcales > Microbacteriaceae > Microbacterium > Microbacterium sp. ARD32. Next base: position 362,348 of record NZ_JAUZVD010000001.1, on the reverse strand, counting down.
GCCTTCTTGAGGGTCGGACGGTTGTTCTCCACGTCGATGTTGTTCAGCGCACGGGCGATGCCCAGGCGCAGAGCACCGGCCTGACCCGAGTCGCCGCCACCCGAGATGCGCGCGATCACGTCGTACGCGCCCACGAGGTTCAGTGCGGTGAACGGGTCGTTGATCAGCTGCTGGTGCAGCTTGTTCGGGAAGTAGTCCTCGATCGTGCGACCGTTGACGGTGATGGTGCCCGAACCGGGGACCAGACGCACGCGGGCGATGGCCTGCTTGCGACGGCCCACGGCAGCGCCCGGCACGGAGAGCACGGGGCGGGGAGCCGACGACTCCGCGACCTCGGTCTCGGGGGTCGAGGTGGTGAAGTTCTGCGGGAATTCGGTGGTGTCCTGGTTGTCAGCCACGAGTATGTCCTTTGAAGTCTGGGAGGCGCTTACTGGGCGACCTGGTCGAGGGTGTACGGCGTCGGCTGCTGAGCGGCGTGCGGGTGCTCGGCACCGGCGTACACCTTGAGCTTGGCGAGCTGCTGACGACCCAGGGTGTTCTTCGGGAGCATGCCGCGGACGGCCTTCTCCACGGCGCGAACCGGGTTCTTCTCGAGAAGCTCGGCGTAGGACGTGGCCGTCAGGCCGCCCGGGTAGCCCGAGTGGCGGTAGGCCTTCTTCTGCAGAAGCTTCTGACCCGTGAGGGCGACCTTCTCGGCGTTGACGATGACGACGAAGTCGCCGGTGTCGACGTGGGGTGCGAAGGTGGGCTTGTTCTTGCCGCGCAGGATTGCGGCGGCGTGCGAAGCCAGGCGGCCGAGAACGACGTCGGTGGCGTCGATGACGACCCAGTCACGCTGGACCTGCCCGGCCTTCGGGGTGTAAGTGCGCGTCACGATAGTGCTGCTTTCTTGATTCGAACGGAGGAGTTCGTGAATCCCACTCCGGGGTGCTTCGCTGCCAGGGGTTCCTGAGCCTGTCGAAGGGCGCCAGTGGAGGGCTCACGTTCGTCGTATCCACCCCGCGCGCAGCGCAGAGCGGACACCAAGGGTTTAGCTTACACCATCGTCGTAGGATGGCCCGTCCTGCGCTGGTCAGGCTTCCTGGGGCCCGGGCCTCAGGCCTGGGGTCTGGGGCTCACTCTTCGCGGGTCCCACTTCGCGCCCTCCCCATCCCCCACCCCGCCATTCAGGCCCCGCGACACGCGCGGACCGCATGCACCCACCTTTCGCGGGTCCCACTTCGCGGCCTCCCACGCCCCCACCCCGCCATTCAGGCCCCGCGACACACCCGGACCGCATGCACCCACTGCTCTCCACAATTCAACGATCGCGCGAGTTGTCCACAGTCACCGGGTTCTGCGGCATCCGCTGTCCGCGGCGACGCTCAATGTTGTTCGCATGCCAGTTCCACCCGCACCGCTGCCTCATCTCCTCGGGGCGCAGTTCAGCACGACCGATGCTCTGCGTGCCGGAATCAGCCGCTCCCGCCTGCGAGCGCGCGACCTGACGGCCCCGTTCCATGGGGCTCGCCGCACCGCATCCGACATCCGGGATGAAGACAAGGAGCTCGCCGACGACTCCGCACCGCTCGCATCTAGCCACGCGGCGGCGCGCCGGATGCGGTCGAAGGCGAAGTGCTTCCTCACAGTCATGCCGCCGGGCGCGTTCATCTGCGGACGCAGCGCCGCCGTCATCCGCGGCTACCCGGTCGACGCCCCGACGGATCTCGACGTCGCCGTGCTCTCGCCTCGGCGTGCGCCGAAGGGCGTCGGCGTGAAGGGCAGGCGCATCGAACCGCGGCTGGTGTCGGTCGAGCGGGTCGACGGCATCCCGATCTCCTCAGCGGCGTCGACCTGGACGATGCTCGCCCGCGACCTGAGCACACGGCAGCTGATCATCGTCGGCGATGCGATCGTGCACGTGCCGCGCGACAGGTACGGCACGCCGCATCCGGAGGAGGCGGATGCCACGCTCGAGCAGCTGCTCGAGGCCGTGGCATCCGGCCGCCAGATCGGCGTGAAGAAGCTGCGCACAGCACTGGAGCGGATCCGGGTGGGCAGCTCGTCGCCGCTGGAGACCGAGTACCGTCTGGATGCCGAGGATGCCGGGCTGCCCGAACCCGTGCTCGACTTCGAGGTGCGCGACGACCACGGCCGCCTGCTCGGGATCTCGGAGTTCGCGTACCCGTCGCTCCGGGTAGCCATCGAGGTCGAGGGGACCACCATCGCACGTCGCGAGAGCAGTGGAACCGCGATCTGCAGAAGTACCGCGACTACGCGGCAGCCGGCTGGGATGTGGTGCGCCTCACCGCCAACGACATCCGCGTGACGCGCCGCGCACCTCGCATCGTGCGCGACGCTCTCGCCCGCCGCGCCTGAAGCTCCGGCGGGTTCGCGCGCCCGCACCCCGCTCCCCAGGTCCTCGCCCACCCCGCACCTCACTTCGCGGGTCCTCGCCCACCCCGCACCTCACTCCGCGGGTCCCGAATCGCGGGCTCCACGCCCGTCACACCGCAGAACGGGACCCGCGACACGCCCGAGCCGCAGCCCACCGCACCTCGCGGGGCCCGAATCGCTGGCTCACCGCCGGCGGAGACAGCAACTTGGGACCCGCGAATCCCGGGGACGGACGCAGTGACGGACGCAGTGAGAGGGAGACCCGCGCCCTACGCGGCCTCGGCGGTCACCAGGATCGGGCGGTGATCGCTGGTCCCCTGCGGCAGCGTGGTGATGTTCGAGATGTCGAAGCCGTTCGAGGTCGCGAAGTCGTAGTGCCCGCGGAACACGCGATACCTCGTGTACGTGCGATCGTCGCTGAGCGTCAGCCGGTAGCCGTGGTCGCGCACAGTCTGGCTGAGGCTCTCTTTGAACACGGGGTAGTTGTAGTCGCCCACCATGAGCACGGGTTCGCCCGGCGCCAGCTCCTGCAGAGCATCCAGGGCGGCGCGGATCTGGTTGCGGCGCAGCGAGTTCAGCGCCGTCAGCGGAGCGGCGTGGAACGAGGCCACGATCACCTGCCGGCCGGTGTCGATGTTCGTCAGCAGCGCCCCGAGGACGCGTTCGTCGGCCGGCTTCAGCACCCGGTCGTGCAGCGACTTCTTCAACCCGATCGCGCGCACCCGCTCGACCCGGAACTGGTTGCTGCGCAGGTACATCGCGAGCCCCAGACGGTTGCCGCTGGTGGCCCGCACCAGCGAGAGTCCGTCGATCGAGTCGGGCAGCGCAGTCGTGTCGCACTCCTGCAGGCAGAGGATGTCGGGGTCGTGATCGACGACCAGCGAGACCAGCTCGGACGCCGCCCGGTGCTTGCGCAGGTTGTATGAGATCAGCCTCATGCGGCCACGTTACCGCCGCTGTCTGACCGGGGCATGATCACTCGCGATCGCGCTCGTCACTCGCGATCGCGCCGGTTGCGGGTCTGCTCGGCGCGGGATGCCAGCAGATCGTCCGCCGGATACCCCACCTCGGCCAGGGTCAGCCCCCTGGCCGGCAGCACCTTGAACGCGCTCGTGCGGGTGAGCTCGTCGCGCAGCCGCACGACGTCGTCGACGGATAGCTTCCCCTCCCCCACGGCCGCGCACGCGCCGACCAGCGCGCGCACCATGCTGTGGCAGAAGGCGTCGGCCTTCACCTCGGCCACCAGCACGCCCTCGGCATCCCGAGCCCAGCGATAGTCCAGCAGGGTGCGGATGGTCGTCGCCTCCTCCTTCGGCTTGCAGTAGGCGGCGAAGTCGTGCAGGCCGATCAGCGTGCGCGCGGCGGCGTCCATGGCATCCGCATCCAGCGCCGCGCGCACCATGGTCGTATCATGACGGCGCATCGGGTCGTATCCGACAGTCGCGTCGGCGAGCCGGTAGCGGTACCGGCGCCACACCGCCGAGAACCGCGCGTCGAAGCCCTCGGGCGCGAGAGTCGTGCGGGTGACGGTGACATCGGGGTACTGCCCGAGGACCCCGCGGATGCGATGGGCGAGAGATCCTGCGGGATCCGCGGCCGCTCGTCCGTGCCGCGCGGTCACGCGCGACCACTGCGCCTCGTCCAGGTCGACATGGGCCACCTGATCGGACGCGTGCACGCCGGCATCCGTCCGCCCGGCGACCACCAGCTGCGCGGGCGACCCGACGATCCGCGCCAGCGCGGCCTCGAGCACGCCCTGCACCGTGCGCAGCCCCGGCTGCTTCGCCCAGCCGCGGAAGTGGGTGCCGTCATAGGCGATGTCCAGCCGAATTCGCACCCGTCCAGCCTAGACTGGGGGCCTTCCCCTGCTTCTGAGATGCGCCTTCTTCCGTGATGTCCTCGTCTGTGCCCCACGCCCCGCGGTATGCGGGTCTCGACGGGCTCCGGGCGATCGCGGTCGGTCTGGTGCTGGCCTATCACCTGTTCCCCGGCGCCGGGCTGCGCAGCGGATTCGTCGGCGTCGACGTGTTCTTCGTGGTGAGCGGATTCCTCATCACCTCGCTGCTGCTGCGACCGACCGGGCGCAGCCTGCGGCATCGGATGCTGGACTTCTGGCGCCGCCGCGCACGCCGCCTGCTGCCGGCGCTGGCCGTGATGCTGACGGTGTGCGCGAGCGCCGCGTGGATGATCGGCGGCGACGTGCTGGTCGGGATCGGCCGGCAGCTGCTGGGCGCCTCGACCTTCAGCTACAACTGGACGGCCCTGCTGGCCGGCTCCGACTACTTCACCGCCACGCAGCCGGAGCTGTTCCGCAACGTCTGGTCGCTGGCCGTGGAGGAGCAGTTCTATCTGCTGTGGCCGCTGCTGCTGCCGCTGCTCGTCGCGATCCTGCGATGGCGGTGGGCGCTCGTCGCGTTCGCCGTGGTCGCGGCGGGCGCGTCGGCGTGGTGGATGTCGGTGCTGGTCGCGGCGGATGCCGTGACCCGCGGCTACTTCGGCACCGACTCGCACGCCTTCGGCCTGCTCCTCGGGATCGCCCTCGCCTTCGGCATCCGGAATATGCCGCAGCGGGAATGGATGCTGCGGCCGCTCGCGCGCGCCGGCGGCGTGCTGCTCGGGACGCTGGGGATCGGGCTGATCGTCGCCGCCGCACTGCAGCCCGAGACGCCCTCCGGCGCGGGATTCCCGGAGAGCCTGCTGCTGGCGTCCGTCGGATCGCTGCTCGCGGTGTTCGCGGGCGTCGCGCCCGGGTCGTGGTTCGGGCGCGCGATCGACGTGCTGCCGCTGCGCTGGGTCGGCGACCGCTCGTACGGGATCTACCTGTGGCACTGGCCGGTGCTGGTGCTGATCCTCGCGGCGAGCGATCTCGGAGTCTCGGGAAGCGACGCCGAGGTGCCGGTATGGGCCGGATCGGTGGCGCTGGTGCTCTCGATCGTGGCGGCCGCCGCGTCATACCGTCTCGTGGAGACACCCCTGCGCCGGCTCGGTCTCCGCCGCTCGCTGCGGGCGGTGCGGGCGCGCTTCGCGCGCGGACCGGTGAGTCGTCTGGCGATGCTGGGCGGTCTGCTGACCGGCGTGCTGGCGCTGAGCGGCACCACCGCGGCCGTCGCGAGCGCGCCGCCGATGACCACCTCCGAGATGGCGATCCGCGCCGGCCAGGCGGCGATGAAGCGGGCTGCCGCGACGCCGACTCCGACGCCCGAGCCGACGCCCGAGGCGATCCGCGGCGACGAGATGACGGCCATCGGGGACTCGGTGATGCTGGCATCCGCTCCCGAGCTGTACCAGAGGTTCCCCGGCGTCGAGGTCGACGCGAAGGTGTCGCGGTCGATCTGGGCCGGGCCGCGCATCATCGACGATCTGGACGCCGCCGGAGAGCTGCGCGAGCACGTGATCGTGGCGCTCGGCACCAACGGTCCGGTCGACAGAGGCGTGCTGCAGAAGATGGCCGACACCGTGGGCCGAAACCGCGACCTGGTGCTCGTGAACGCCTACGCCCCGCGCGACTGGATTCCGGGCGTCAACCGCGATCTGCAGGAGTTCGCGGCGGCGCGCAGAGGCGTCGTCGTGGCCGACTGGGCGAATGCCATCAAGCCGCACGAGAACCTGCTCGCCGGCGACCGCATCCACCCCGGCGATGCCGGCGGCCGCATCTTCGCCGAGGTCGTGGAGCAGGGCATCCGCGATTCCGAGGCCGAGCGCGCCGCCCGCCCGCACTGGGAGCCGCAGCCCCTGGCTCCTGCAGCAGAAGCCCAGGGCCACTGAGCCTGTCGAAGTGCGCGCGTCTCGAGGCGGCGGAGCGGGCAGGGCTCAGGCGACGGCGACCTTGGGCTTCGCCCACGACCTTCCGCGAGTGTCCTTGAGGATCGTGTACTCCACGTCCACGTGCGGCTCGATGGCGCTGTACTTGTCGTTCGGTGCGCCGATCACGAGCTGGAAGCCCAGGCCGCGCCAGGCGCCGATCGCGCGCTTGGTGAAGTGCGCGTCCGCCTTGATGAGCGCCTCGTCCATGAACACCGGCGCGTAGCGCGGCCGCGAAGCCCCGGCATCCCCCAGCTGATACCGCAGCGCCGCGCCGACGATGAACGCGACCAGCTCCTGCGATTCGCCGCCCGACTTCTCGCCGATGTGGTCGTACAGGGCGACGTGCTCGCCGGTCGCCGCCACGACCCGCTCGGCCGACACGCGCACGTGGTTGCGCACATCGATCAGTTCCGCGAAGTCCGGAGCGGTGCGGCGCATGCGCCCGATCAGCCGGCTCATCCGACGGTACGCGTTCTCGCGCTCCTCATCGGTCGACGCCGCATCGATCAGCCCGCGCACCTCGCGCAGGTCGCGCCGGAAGCGCTTGCGCGCCTCGGACTGGTTCTCGCGCGGTGCGATCTGCAGCCGGTGCTCGTCGTCGTAGAACGGCAGCTCGCGCATGATGCTGTTGATCGGCTCGATGCGATCTCTGATCTCGCGCACCGACCGGCTGAGCGTCGAATCCAGGCTGGTCAGGTCGTTGCCGGAGAGGCCGAGCAGGCTGTCGCGCCACTCGGTCTCCAGTTCGTGCAGACCGCTGGTGAGCAGCGCCTGCAGAATCCCCTCGAACTCGGCCACGGACTCGTCAGGGTCGGGCAGCAGGTTCAGGTTCGGCCACCGCTCCAGGAAGGATGCCATCAGCTGCCGCATCCGCTCGCGCTGCTCCTCGTGCGCCTCGGCTGCCGCGCGCCGATCCGCCGCGAGCCGTGCCGCCGCGGTCTTCAGCGCGACGTCGAGCCGTGCCAGGCGGTCGCCGGCCGCATCGCAGGATTCGTCGGCGAGGATGAACCGTTCATCCAGGAACGCGGCCTGCCCGGCATCCAGCTCCGTGCCGTCCGCGGCATCGATCACGCGCTGGCAGTCGTCGACGTCGTCGGTCACATCGCCCCAGCGTGCGGCGACCTGGTCGCGCTGCGCGCTCAGCGAGCCGATCTCGTCGCGAAGGACGGATGCCTTGAGCTTGAGCGTCTCGGCCTGCTCCTTCAGCTGCGCGATCTCGGGATTCGCCCCGGTCACCTCGGCCTCGACGGATGCCCAGCGCTCGACCTGCTGCTCCAGGGCGTTCACGTCGATCTGCTCCCAGGTCACGTCCTGGATCTTCGCGAACGCCGTGTTCCGGTTCTCGAGGGCCTCGATCGCCTGCTCGGCCGCATCCGCAGCCTCCGTCGCTGCGACGACCTGCGCATCCAGTTCCGCCAGCTGTCGCTCCAGGTCGTGCAGACGCCGCTCGTTCGAGAAGCCGACCACGTTCTCGCGCCCGTGCCCGCCGTGCGCGCCGCGGTTGCCCTGCGACATCTGGCCGGTGATCGTCAGCGCCATCGGGTGCTTCGCCAGCTGCGCGGACGAGTCCACGCACACGAAGCCGAAACGCTCATCGAGCCGCTGCTGCAGCCAGCCCGTGAACGGCGTCGGACGGAAGTCGAGGCGACCGGGCAGCGTGCGCCCGTCGGCGGTGGTCGAGGTCGCCAGGCCGGTGTGCACGCCCTCGTACCGCAGTCGGATCGGGGTGCGCACCTGGTCGATGGCCGCACGGAACGAGGCCACGTGCGCGACGTCGATGAGCAGCGTCGTGGCGAAGCCGCCGAGCGCCAGGTTGAACGCCTCGCGCCAGGGCTCGAACTCGGTGCGCACCTCGATCAGCTCGCCGACGAACGGCAGGTCGTCGATCCCGAGACCCGCCGCCCGCGCCAGCAGTGTCCGTGCCTCGTGCAATCGTGACGGGATGCTGCCGTGCACGGCATCCGCCTTGGCGCGCTCCGCGTCGAGCTCGCCGCGGCGCCTCATCAGGTCGCGTCGCGCAGTCTCGGCATCCGCGAAGGCGGCACGGGCGGCGCGGCGCGTGTCGCCCTCGCCGTCGGCCCGGTGGGCGCCGGCGAGCACAGCGGCGAACTCCTCGGAGGTCGCAGCCGACAGGCCCAGCTCGCTCAGCACGGCATCCACGCGGGCGCGCTCGCGCTGCACGTCGGCGAGCCGCCGCTCGGCCGCCCGCAGCTCGCGCTGCGCGGTCTCGAGCCGATCGCCGCCGGACTGCCGCAGCACGTCGAGCAGGCCGTCGCGCTGCACCTCGACGGCGTCGACGAGAGCCTTCTTCTCGCGGATGCCGGCGTCCAGCGTGCGCTTGCGAGCACCCAGTTCGCTCTCGACCTCACGCAGCAGGTCGAGGCGCCGCTGAGCGCGCCACAGAGCCGCGCGGGAGTCCGGGTTCGCGAAGTCGCCGATCTCATCGATCAGGCGGGTCTGCTCCGCAGCATCCGCGATCCGCTGCCGGATGCCGGCGATCGGCTCCAGGGCGTTCACCTGCTGGCGCGCGGTGATCATACTGGTGCGCGTGGCCTCGAGCTCGTCGAAGTGCGCGACGACGGCGTCGGCGGTGGCCATGGTCTCGGGCTCCTCGAGCACGAGACGCTTGTACAGGTCGTCGACCGTGGTGATCTGCTGGCCGGCCTGGATGCGGGCGAGCAGGCTCATCGCCTTGGCACCGGAGCCCGCCGCGCCGATGCCGAGCACGGCGTGCAGGCGTGCGGAGAACTCGCGGTCGGTGCCGAGCGTCTCCAGTCCCAGTTCCCTGAGGGAGGCATCGCTGAGGCGGTGGGATGCTGCGCTCTCGAGGCGCGCGAGATCGAAGCAGCCGTCGATCGTCGCGCGCACGCGCACGGTGTCCTCGAGGATGCGCGCGCCGGCGGGGATGTACCAGGCGCGGATCGCGGTGAAGCGCGAGTCGTCGTGGTCGCGCCAGGTCATCGCGATGGCGGTCCAGGTGTCCTCGCCGTCGCCGCGCAGCACGCGCAGCCTGGTGCCCTCGTCGGTGCGCGACTCGTCGATCTTGCCGCGGCCGTAGGAGAGGATGTTGCGCTGCTCGTCGCCGCGCGGGCGACCCGTGACGCCGCCGTTGGATGCACCGTTGAAGGGCGTGGTGTGCGGCATCATCAGGGCGATGTAGGCGTCCATCAGGGTGGACTTGCCCGAGCCCGAGCCGCCGCACAGCAGCGTCGCGTACGGCGAGAAGCGCACCCGGTGCGGACCGCCGTCGTAGCCGCCCCAGTTGATCAGCTGCAGATCCTCGGCGACCCACTGCTGGCCGCGGGACTCGGCGGGGATCAGGCCGAAGAGGGTGTCGAGCATGGTCATGCGACCACCTCCGTGGCGCGGGTGTCGTGCTCGGGAGCCTCGGGAGCCTCGGGAGCCTCGGGATCAGCATCCGTCTCCGTCTGCGCGCGCAGCCAGGCGCGCAGCTCGGCGAGCTTCTCGGCGCTCAGCACCACCTCGACCAGCGGGCTGATCCGGTAGCGGCCGGTGGTCTCCTCGTCGATCACGCCCTCTCGGTCGAGCCGGTCCAGTGCGGCGCGAATGGTCTTCTGCTGGCGCGCGGTGCTGCCGTCGGCATCCGTCAGATAGCTGAGCACGGTCTGCTCGACGTCTTCGATGTCGATGCGCGGCGCGGCCTCGCCGGCCGCCGACTCGCGCTGGAAGACCGTGCGCAGATGCACGAGCACGAGGGTCTCGGTGCGGTTGTACGGGGCATCCTTGAGCAGGATCGGCACCTCGAATTCATCGGAGCGGATCTGCTGCTTGTACGCCAACCCACGGCCCAGGTCGACGACCAGCCGCAGGTACAGGTCGTGCATGCGGGACTCGATGATGTGCTGGTGCTCGAGCAGCAGCCTCCACTCGGCGCGGTTGCCCTCGGCGCTCAGGAACCGGCGCTGCAGCACGTGCACCAGCACGCGGCGGATCTCAGCGTCGAGCGTGCCGCGGTCACCCGGGAACAGCTCGTCAGGGTCGTCCTCCATCGCCACCGGCGCGATGAACGGGTCGCCGGCACGCCCCGGGATGGAAACCGCAGGTTCCGAGCCATCCGCACCGACGTCATCCATCTCGACCTCGGAGCCCGGGATGGAAGCCGCAGGTTCCGAGGCATCCGCACCGACGTCATCCACCTCGACGGGCCGAAGCGCCTCGGTCTCCAGGGCACCGCCCTCCGACGGATCGGTCGTCGTCTCAGGCATCCTGATCCTCCTTGGTCGCGACGGACTCGTCAGCCGAGCCGCCCGCAGAGCGCGCCGTCGCCGAGACGAACGCGAAGCGCCTGGTCGTGCCGTCTGGGCGCAGCGTGTCGACGGTCGAGATCCCGTCGTGCTCGGTCATGCCGTTGCGGTGCGCGATCTCCAGCAGCCCGACCAGGTCCACCGGTCGGCGGGTCTGGTCCGGGGCCTCCGCGAACGCCTCACCCAGATCGAACTCGGCGCCGAGCCCGGCGATGTACGCCTCCAGCTCGGCGTAGCGCGGGCCGCCCCACGAGCGGGAGTCGGCCTCGAGATACTCCACGTCGTCGGCATCCGTCAAGGGCGCCGGAGCGCCGGGCGGGCGGATGTCGCCGATGCTCTGCCGCAGCCGGCCGAGGTCGATCAGCGGCAGGCTGCGGATCGGGTCGACGGATGCCGAGGACGGCGCGCTCCGCGACCAGTCGTGCAGGCCGGAGATCACGTCGCGCAGCAGCTCGTCGATCTGCCGGTCGCGCAGCGGGTCGTGCGTCTTCACCTGTCCGGAGATGACGTGGGATGCCCGCCGCTGGGCGTTCAGCACCTCTTCCACGCCGAGTTCGACCCGGCGGCCGATGGCGTCGAACTCGACGCGCTGCGCGGGGTCGAGGAGGCGCGCGAACGGCTGTGCGAGCAGCTCGTGCAGCTGCGAGGTGAGCGCGTCGATGCGATCGGGATCGCCGATCAGGCGCAGCGCACCGGCGAAGGCACGACCCTCGGGCGTGGACTGCATGACGTCCTTGGCGCGCTGCAGGTACTCGCGCAGCACGTCGCCGGTGGGGCGGTCGTCGCGGCGCAGGTGGGCGACGACGTCGCGCTGCATCTGCTTGAGCGACTCGGCGACGCGGGTGAAGTCGGCCGGCAGCTCGCGGGCGAGGTGCAGCACGTTCTCGGCCTCTTCGTACAGCTCCTCGTCGTCGACGGGAACCGCGCCGTGCGCCTGGATGCTGAGGATCTCGGCATCCAGGGCATCCCGCTCCGCGGTGAGCCGCGCGATGCGCTTGGCCGGGTCGGCCTCGGCATCGTCGGAGAGCCGCTCGACGGCCTCGAGGAGGGTGCGCACGCGCGAGTTCGAGACACGGGTGCGACCGCCGCCGGTGCGGCCGGTGATCTCGAGCGCCTCGACGGCGTGAGCGGAGAGCCGGTAGACCTCCACGTCGTCGTCGATCTGCTGCACCAGCCAGCCCTGCTTGGCCCAGGTGCGGCACACCTCGCGGCCCGTGCCGGCGGGGATGCGGCGATCGTCATCGTCGTAACCGGCGGCGCGCAGCTCGTCCAGTGCCTCGGCGACCTCGGCATGGGCCTCGGCGATCGGAACCGACGGTCGGTGGGCGGTGAACAGCATCGACAGCGCGGCGATCACGAACGGCGCCTGACGCCCGTGCAGCAGTCCCAGAGTCGGGGTTCGGAACGCTGCCAGAGAGCGGGAATATGCCGCCTCGGCACGCGTACCAGTCATCGGGTTCAGTTTATCGGGCGGGGACCGACGTTCGAATCGCTCGACCTGCGGGCTTCGCGCGTCCCGGTGTGCGGCCTCGTCGGCGAGGAGACAGCGTGTCGGGACCCGCGAAGCGGGAGGCACGCGCGAGGCACGCGCGATGTGGGGAACGGCGCGGGCGCTGCGCCGGAGACGACGAAACCCTCGGCGCACCGAGGGTTTCACATTCTGTAGCGGAGGCGGGACTCGAACCCGCGACCTCACGATTATGAGTCGTGCGCTCTCACCATCTGAGCTACTCCGCCGCAATCGCCCGTTCCGTGGAATGGACGCTACGAGCCCCGAGTCAGGATTGAACTGACGACCCCTTCCTTACCATGGAAGTGCTCTGCCACTGAGCTATCGGGGCGTGCTGCCCCTGTCAGGGCAACCAGATGAGCCTAGCATCCGCGAGGCTCGGGATGGAAATCGGCCGGTCAGTACGAATACCGTCCGGCGTTCGCCCGCATCCAGGTCAGCGGGTTCACTGTGGAACCGTTGATGATGATCTCGAAATGCAGGTGCGCCCCGTACGAACGACCGGTGTTGCCGACCTTTCCGATGGGGTCGCCGACCTTCACCTTCTGACCCGTCCTGACCGCCAGCGAGCCGTGCTGCATGTGCGAGTAGTGGCTCGTGACGACCTGCCCGTCGATGATGTGATCGACATAGACGGTGACGCCGTAGCCGCCGCCGGACTCCGTCGCCTTGCGGACCGTGCCATCGGCGATCGCCTGGATGGTCGCACCTGCGCCGGGCACCAGGTCGATGCCCGCGTGCATGCGGCCGTTGCGCATTCCGTAGGGCGAGCTCATGGCGACGCCGACCATGAACGGCCACTGGATCGCGGCGTTGGGGTCGTTGGTGTAGAGACTGTCGGAGACGCGCTTGATGCCCTCTTCGGCGGCCACGTCCATCAGCGAGACCGTGGAGTACTCGCTGTCACGGACGAGCGCTTCGTCCTGCACGTCGCTCGAGGCGACGTAGGCCTGGATCTCGTCGTCGGCCACCTTCTTCGCGGGCGCATCGGCGGCGACGAGCGAGGCGGTGGCGGCGGATCCCTTCTGCTGCACCGCGGTGATCGCGCCGGCCGGGACCGTCATCGAGACGGCGATGAGACCCGCGACGCCCATCACACCCAGCGACGCGGCGGCGGCGGTGATCCGGCGGCGGATGCGGCGGGGGGCGACGTGCCCGGATGCCGCGATCGGCTCGGCCTGCTCGTGCTGCGCGGTCGGCGCTGTCTGGTCGGTGGCGGCGGAAGCGCTGGCGGGCGCGGAGTCGTCGACAGGCGAGAATCCGAAAGCATCGGATGCCAGAGTGAACGCATCCGCGGTGGACTGCGACACCTGCGGGTGCACGGACTGCAGCTCCGGCCGGGAGGCTTCCGGCTCGGCCTGGAGCGCCTGCTCGGCCTGGAGCTCGGGCTCGGTCAGCAGCTCGGGCTCTGCGACGGGCGTTGCGGTCTCGGGCATCGCTGCGGCGACCGTCGCTGCGGACGGGGCTCGGTCGGTGTCGGTGTCGTCGGCGTCAGCGGACACGACTTGCGACGGTCCGGTGCGTGCGAGCCGACGTGCGCGGCGGCTCAGCGGGGCCGTGCGCGCAGCATCCACTGGGTCGGACGAAGTCTCGCCGGGCGCGACCACGGCATCCGCGAGTGCGACCACGGCCTCGGCGACGACGGCATCCGCCAGCACGGTCTCGACGATGGGCGTCGGCGAGGAATCGACGTCCGAGGTCGTCGAAGTGCTCTGTGCTGCGGCGCGGAGTCGGTTGGATCGACGCGTGGGCGCGGCGTCAACCTCGGAACGTACAGGGGGCAAGTCGGATCTCTCGGGTCGTTGTCAAGCTCGGGGGCGCTTGGTCACTTTCACGTCGGGGGAGAAAGTAACGAACAGGTAAATACGTTACAGGCTGATGGCTGAGAAAACCATGGTCTGACCGAACTTGTTCACCGCGGCGTTCCGGTGCCGGTGATCAGCGCGCGCAGCCGGTCGTGCACGGCGGGCGCGCCCGCGATCAGCATCGGTCGCGCGGCGTCCGGATCCAGCCGGGAGGCCACGCCTCCGGCCTCGCGCACGAGCAGCGCGCCCGCGGCGAGGTCCCAGGGGTTGAGGCCGCGTTCGAAATAGCCGTCGAGGCGGCCGGCGGCGACGTACGACAGGTCGATGGCGGCCGCACCCATCCGGCGCAGGTCGCGCGCCATCGACATGACGCGGCGCACCGTGGCCAGGTCGCCGTCGTGCGTGGCGGGGTCGTAGCCGAAGCCGGTGGCCAGCAGCGCGCCGGCCGGGGTCTCGTCGCTCACCCGAAGGCGGATGCCGTCGAGCCGGGCGCCATCGCCGCGCACCGCGGTGAACAGCTCGCCGGCCGCAGGCACGCACACGGCCGCCGCCACGTCGTCCCAGCGCTCCGGAACGGGCTCGCCGCCGACCACGGCGATGCTCACCGCGTATGCGCCGAGGCCGTACGCGTAGTTGACCGTGCCGTCGATGGGATCCACGACCCAGGTGAGCCCGCTCGAACCCTGCTCGGCGCCGGTCTCCTCGCCGAGGAACCCGTCGTCCGGACGCTCGGCGCGCAACCGCTCACGGATCAGCTGCTCCACCTCGCGGTCGGCCTCGGTGACGATGTCGGCGAGGGTCGACTTGGTGGCGGCGAGCGCGACGCCCTCGGATCGTCGGCGTGCGGCCAGCTCACCGGCCTCACGCGCGATGTCCGCGGCGAGCAGTCCGAGATCGACCGCGTTCACCGGCCGGGACCGGGCGCGGGCGGCGGAGGCGGGAACGCACCGTACTGCGGCGGCCCCGGATCGGCAGGCGGGGTGCTCGATGCGGGCGGGTCCGTGGGCGCAGCCGGCGCCTCAGGTGCTGCCGGGACGTGGGGCGCCGGGGCGTCCGACGCTGCCGGGAACGCCTGCGGCGCAGCATCCGGAGCAGGGAGGGACTGGGCGGGTGGCGTGAAAGTCGGAAAGCCGGTGTAGTAGGCGTTCCAGTCCGGCGAGCCGTCGGGCATCACCGGCAGAGGAGTGCGCCCATCGGCGTAGGTCGGCCACGCCGCCGGCTGCGGCTGCCCGTTCGACGGGGCATGCGGAGCGACGAAGTCGCTCGGCGGCGTCACGGGAGGAGTCTTCTTCGGCGCGAACAGTGCGTTCAGCAGCGGGATGAGAGTGGTCCCCACCGCGGCGAGGATCGCGAGAGCGATCACGATGCGCCAGTACAGGTCGTCGTAATGGAACAGCTCGGGGAAGGTCAGGTAGAACACCAGCATCGCCACGAGCAGAGCGAGCATCACGAACGTGACCATCACGATCACGCGCGTGAAGGTGGTGACGTACCGCTGCGAGGCCTTCAGGTAGAACCGTGCGTGCACCAGCGCGAGCTGCAGGATGCCGACCACCAGGAGCAGGTACCAGAAGCGCCCCATCGCCCATCCGAGGTGCGGACTGGGCTCCGGCATCCAGATCTTCACCGCGCCGACCAGCAGCGCGACGATCCACGAGATCATGCTCGACAGCGCCAGCCAGTCGGGCCGCTGGTGCGCGAGGTTCGCCTCCAGGATCGCGATCCCGGCGAACACCGCCAGCAGCAGGATCGTGAGGAACGCGCGGCCGATGAGGCCGTCCTGGTTGCCGATCAGCACCCAGACGACGCAGACGAGGGCTGCGGCGATCAGCGCGCCGATCGCTATCCAGATGGCCCCGCGCATGAGCTTCGAGGTCAGCTGCTGGCCACTTGCCTGCGGCGTGCTGTCGGACATGATGATCCTCCCGGCGATCGTGCTCCCATCCTGCCACGGGGCGCAGATGCTTCACCTGCCCTTGTGGATAACTCCCGGCACGTGCGGAGGTGTCCGCCTCCCGGCACTCAGCGCGCGGACTTCCCGGATGCCGCGGCGAACGCCGCCACGCGCGCTCTGGCGTCCGCGGTGTCGAAGGCCTCGCCGATCGTGCGCGCCTCCTCGGCGAGCTGCTCCGGATAGGTGCGCGACGGCTGCGAGCGGATCAAGCGCTTGGCCTGCCCGTACGCTCCCGCCGCCCCCGCCAGCCAGAAGCGCGCCACCTGCTCGGCGCGCTCCCGCACGGCATCCGCCTCGGCATCGGCATCCCCGCCCGCCGGCACCGCCACCGCCTCGGCCACCAGCCCCCAGTCGACCGCCTCGGCCGCCGAGAGCATGCGGTCCTGCAGCACCAGCTGCAGCGCGCGACGCTCGCCGATCGCGCGAGCCAGCTGCGCGGTGACCGACAGGTCGGGCGTCAGGCCGACGTTCGCGTAGCGGCTGCCGATCTTCGAGCCGGCGCCGATCACCGCGTAGTCGCTGCACATCAGGATTCCGAGGCCGCCTCCGGCTGTGGTGCCGTGCGCGGCGGCGACCACGGGGACCGACGAGGTCGTCAGCGACAGGATGCCCTCGTTGATGACGTGCGCCAGCGAGGTGATGTCCTCGCCACCGCCGGTCCAGGTGGACATGGTCACCACGTCGCCACCTGCGCAGAACGCGCGCCCACTGCCCTCGAGCAGGATGGCGCGCACGTCGTCGCGGGTGACGGCCTCGGCGGTGGCGTCTCGCCACGCGTGGGCGAGATCGGCGTCGAAGGCGTTCAGGCTCGCCGGACGGTTGAGTGTGAGGCGGGCGAGCCCGTCGTCGACCGCAAGCAGGATGGACTCGGACATGGCTCTCCTTCGACGCGCAGATCTTGAGTGTCAGCCTAGCTGGGACTCAGGCCCAGAATTTCGCGGGTCCCGAATCGCGGGCTCCCTGCGCGCCAGGCCGCGATCCGGGACCCGCGACACGCTCGGGCATCCGGTCCCCTGTGCTCGCGGGTCCTGAATTGCGGGGTCGACGCCGTTGAGACCGCAGGATGGGACCCGCGAACCGCGCGGACGCGAAGCAGCGCGGACGGCCACAGCGCGCGGACGGCCACAGCGCGCACTCACTCCTCGCTGAGCACGCGGGCGACGAACTCCTCCATGCGCTGCCGCGTGCCGTCCAGGCGCTGATCGGCCTGGCCCGGCGCGCGCACCTCGTTCGGAGCCAGCGGATGCGCGATGCGCACGTTCTCGTGGCAGGACAGGTCGGCGCAGATGTACGTTCCCGCGCTGTCGCCCCTGCGGCCCTTCGCCCCGCCGCGACGCGCGGTCAGCAGAGCGACCTGATTGCCCGGCTGCAGCGTGCGGCAGATGTTGCACATCCCCGAGCGCACCCGCACGGGATCGGTGGCCCGCAGCACGATGCCCACCGGCTCGCCCTCGTGCTCGACGATCACCACGGCCCGGCGGCTGGACTCCGGGTCACGCCAGGCGAGGAAGTCGAGGTAGTCCCAGTCGGTGAGGATGAAGTCGTGCGGCATGCCGATCCGGTCGATCTCATCGGCATCCGCATTCCGGATCGCCGCGCGGACCTGAGGCTCGGTGAGGGGTCGCATCGGTTCAGTCTAAGAAGAATCGGATGCCGCGGCTCCGCGAACGCGCCTGCGGCGCTAACCCGTCACGGCGAACAGGCCGTGCGCGCCGCGCTCCGCATCGATCATGAAGTGCGAGACGAACGGATAGGTGCCCTTCTCGGGGAAGGTCAGCTCCACGAAGCCGCCCTGCGCGGGCTGCAGCCCGAGCGCCTGCGACCCGGTGTCCGCCGAGCGGTTCAGCAGGTAGGCGCCCTCCGCCCACACCGTGTCGAACTGCCCGCCGATCACATGGAAGCTCGTGGGGCGCTCGATCCCGGCATCCAGCACCCAGACCCGCACGCGCTCGCCGACCGCGGCCGGAAGCGGCGCGTGGTCGTACTGGTTCGCGTAGCCGTTGAACGTCACCAGGTCGGGGTCACGCGTAGCGATCCGGTCGGCATCCACTTCACCGCCGTCGTGATCGCCCACGTAGTACTCCCCCTGCACGAGCACATAGCTGCGGTCGACGGCCGGCAGGTCACGCGGCTCGATGACGACAGCGCCATACATGCCGTTCGCGATGTGGGCGGTCATCGGCATGGTCGCGCAGTGGTACATCCAGATGCCGGCGCGCGTCGCGGTGAACGTGTAGGTCAGTCGCTCTCCCGGCCCGATCGTGCGCATCGGCTCATCGGGCGCCAGCGAGCCCGCGTGGAAGTCGATCGAGTGTCCCATCGTGCCCTCGTTCACCAGGGTGACGACGAACCGGTCGCCGACCCTGCCGTGCATCACCGGGCCGGGCGCCGTGCCGTTGTACGTCCACAGCGTCTGCGTGATGCCCGGCGCCACCTCGGTCTTCTCGTCGCGGACGGTCAGCGTGATCTCGCGGGTGACGGGGGCAGCGGATGCCGGAAGCGGAGGGAGGGCCGCGTCGTAGGGCGCGAAGCCGGCGCCGGGCTCCGCGCCGGGCATGCCATCCATATCGTGGGCCGCCGTCGGTGTCGGGGAGGGGGAAGCGGATGCCGTCGGCGCCCCCGTCGCGACGATCTGCAGCGTCATGCCCATCTGCTTGTGCCCTGCGATCGAGCACCAGCCGTCGAGGTCGCTCGTGATCACGCCGACGTCGACGGTGTCGGACTCGCCGGGCGCCAGCCGCACGCTGGCGGCGCCGTTCGCGGTGACGAGGTCGTGGATCAGCTGCTTGTCCGTGTTGGTGATCTTGATGACCAGCCTGGTGCCGATCGGGACCTCGATGCGATCAGGCGTGAAGCGCATGTTCGCCGCTTCGACCTGCACGGTCTGCACCGGGGCATCCGCATCACCGGCCGGCGGCGAACCCCAGCCCAAGCCGATCGGGTCCGCTGCCGCGGCGCCCGCCACGATCAGCAGCACGGCGAGCAGCCCCGCGACCGCCTGCCCGGCGCGGCGCCCGTGCGGCTGCTCGCCCTCGGGGCTGATGGGTCCGTGCCTGCGTGCCGGCCGCTGCGCGGCATCCTCACCGGTGGCATCCGCCGCGTCCGCCGGAGGGACGACGGATGCCTTGGCCCAGCGCTGCGCGCGCATCGCGCGGAGCATCACGATCAGGAACGACGCCATCGCGATCAGGTACAGCACGGATGCCGCCACGCGCATCGTGCTCGAGACCGGCAGCGCGCACACGGCGAGCGCGGCATTGGCCACCGTGACGCGCAGCGGGCCTGCCGCATCGAACCCGGTGGTTCCGGCGCGCACCGGGGTGGGCCCGCCGCCGAGCACGACGGGGATCAGGTAGCTGAGGGCTCCGATCACCACCTGGGCGGCGAAGCCTGCGGCGAGGTAGGGCACCACCTGATGAACCAGGCGCGCGAGAGCATCGAACCCGGCCCCGTCTGCGAACGCGATGATCGTGCCGATCGCCAGCATCCCCACCGCTCCGGCCCACCAGACCAGCGCCATGCCGACGGACAGCGCCGCGAAGCTGCGGGGCGCCTTCCGCCGCGCCGCACGGAACAGCGACACGCCGATGATGATCAGTCCGGCCAGATACGCGAGCAGCCCCAGCGCCACCACGGGCAGCAGCTCGGCCACAGCACCGCCCGCGGCGATCAGCACGCCTGCGGCCATCAGCGGCAGTGCGCGCGCGGCCCCGGTCGCCGCGTGCTCGTCGGCGCGCGTGCGCAGGATCGTCGGCCACAGCGTCACGACCGTGCCGGCGACCGTCAGTCCGATCCAGCCCAGCACGTTCAGGAACGCGTGGGCGAGCACGAGGTTCGCCGCTCCGTCACCGCGCGCCAGCCAGGCGCCGAGCCCGGCGCCGATCGTCAGCAGCGCGGCGGAGGCGATGTAGTACCGGATCGTGCGCCCGAACCGTCCGGGCATGCTGCGGCGAGCGCGGAGGAGCAGGCTGATCGCGTGCCACGCCACGGCCGTGATCAGCGCGACCGCCCCGACCACCGTGACCGGCCAGCTGTGCCAGAGCACGCCCGCGATGACCACGGCGGCACCGGCGTTGGAGAGGATCAGCCGCGCGCTCTGCGTGCGACGATCCGCCTCGGTGGCCCGGCTGCGCAGCAGCGCGAACGCGAAGTACTGGCTCCACACCAGGATCGCGTGGGTGACCGCACCGAGCAGCAGCAGATGCAGCATGAGCCAGCCCGGCATCGGCAGCGCACGGTGGGCGATCGCGGCGATGATCGTCAGCAGCAGCCAGACCACGGTCGGGATGTCGCGCATCGGCCAGAAGCCGCGGTTCCTCGGGGCGGAAGCACGGCCGTCGCTCGGTCCGGCGGAGAGATTCGGCGTCATGCGGTGGCCCTTTCGGCATCCGTTCGGAAGGAGTTCTGCGGTGGCCCCACCACCGCACTGGCCACAGCGGTGAGCACGAACAGCAGCAGCGCGACCACGCCGAGCACCCCGCCGACGCGCCAGGCCACCGGCATTCCGAGCCCGTCGCCCAGCCACACCCGCACGACCAGCGCCACCTGCAGCAGGCCGATCGGCACCCAGAACGCCGGCCGGTACGGCAGCGGGATGCGCAGCACGGCGGGCAGGATCGTGGTGGCGTGCGCCATGATCATCGAGAACGTGTAGCCCAGGAAGACGCAGTGGATCACCGCGTCGTAGGCGGGCTGCGCCGACGGCTCGCCCAGCAGCAGCACGAGGCCTGCGACCGCCAGCCAGACGTAGCCGGCCAGGATGCACGCCGCCATGTACCGTGTGACGCCGCGCGCGCGGATGGTGCGACGGGCGACATCGTGCACCACCAGCCAGCCGGTGAGCGAGAGCAGCACCGCGCCCAGCGCGATCGCGCCGGCGTCGGGGAGGACGATGCCCAGCGCGAGTGCGCCGGATGCTGCCCAGGTGTGGATCAGCAGGCGGATGGCGGCCCGCGGACCCATCGTGATGCGCGCCAGCTCCACGCGCTCGGCGGCGATCGTGAGCACCAGGAACCCGATCAGCCACGGGATCACGCGCTCCATGCCGTCCTGCCCGATCCAGATCACCGCACCGCACAGGGCCAGGCCGGCCGCCAACAGCTGGGTCAGCAGGGCGGCGTCGTACTGCCGTCGCCAGAGAGGAACGTAGAGCAGCACGAAGGATGCCGCCCCCGCGGCCAGCACGAACTTGCCGGCCACCAGGGGAACGGGCGCGACGACGAGCAGGACGCCGCCGGCCCCGAGCAGCGCGGGTGCGATGAACCCGGCGGGGCGCGCGTACGCGGTGGCACGCTCGAGGCTGATCAGAGTGCCGACGAAGCCCAGCACCAGCAGCATCCCGTGCACCTCGGGCAGCCGCTCGGTGGTGACAGGGGCGGGCAGTCCGAGCAGCACCAGGCCCGCGTCGAGTCCGGCCAGGAGCGCCACGCCGGCGGGCAGCATCCAGAGCATCCGCGCCGGCAGGCGCGTGCGGGCGCTCACGAGGCGGCGCGCAGGTGCAGCAGGCAGCCGCCCTCGGCGCGCAGGGGCAGCAGCACGGCATCCGCGGCCTCGTCGCGAGAGCGCACGATGCCGGCGACCATGCCCTCGTGCACGGCGCAGACCACGTCGCTGCGGCGCGCGGCTGCCGCCAGCAGGGGGCAGCGGTGCAGCACGATCGCGTCGCCCGCATCGGCGGCGGGCTCGGGCGCGAAGCCCTGCTCGCGCATCAGGTCGATCACGAGCGCGCGCGTCGGGCCGGCGGCATCCGGATGATCTTCGGCGATCGCCGCACCCCAGCGGATGCCGGCGCTGCGCGCCCGGACGACCGGATCGGGTGCGGCGTGCGTGAGGGAGTCGGCCAGCGCGAGCGCGAGGCCCGCGTACGGGTTGACGACGTCGGCGGGCACCGCCTGCCAGCGCCAGCCGGGCCGCCCGCGTCCCTGCGCCTGAGCGCGGATGCGGCGGAGCCGGCCGTCCCGGCGCAGCCGCTCCAGATGCTCACGGACCGTGTTCTCGTGCAGCCCGGTCGCGGTGACCAGGTCGCTCGTGGAGACGGGGCCGTGCGTCTCGACCTCGCGCAGGAGCCGCTCGCGCGTGGAGGCATGGCGCCTGCCACCGGTATCGCGCCGGGGCTCAGCGTGCGCCGCGTGCGCGGCGGAGACGCGATCGGAGCCAGGGGCGGCGAGATTCTTTTCCACGGTGTTCATTGTAATAAAATCGCAGGGCAGATCCCCACCGAAGAGACGGAGACATCATGGGCCACATCGAAATCCACCGATCCAGGTCGGAGGCGACCGACCAGTCCCCCACGGCCGGCTGCACCTGCGGCGAGGTCGACGAGGAGCTTCCCGAGCTCGACGTGCAGACCATTCCGCATGCCGTGCGCCATGCCGCGATCTTCGGAGCCATCGAATCCCTGCGCCCCGGCGCGGCCATGGTGATCTCCGCCACCCACAACCCGGTGCCGCTGCTCACCCAGCTGCAGGCCAAGCACGGCGGCGCCTACAAGACCCGCTACCTGGACGAGGGTCCCGAGCGCTGGCGCATCCTGGTGCGCAACGCGGCCTGAGCGACTCATCCTGCACAGCCGGGCCGGTTTCACGACTTCTCCACAGTTCTCGTGATCCGGCCCCTCTGGTGTCGAGCGGCTGAGTACATTCGGTGACATCAGCCCGCGAGCGGAGCAGAATGGAGCCATGTACATGTCGGCCGACGTGATCGGAATGATCATCTCCCTCTTCGCCTTCGGGGTGGCGATGCTGGGCGGCGTCGGCTGGATGATCAGCCACCAGACCCGGCAGATCGACCGACGCTTCGACGCGGTCGACGTGCGGATGGACCGGTTCGAGACGCGGATGGACCGGTTCGAGACGCGGATGGAGCGCGTCGAGACGGAGCTGGTGGATGTGAAGATCGCGATCGCGCGATTCGAGGGCCCCGCGAAGCGCCTGCAACAGCTCTGATCTCCCGAGCGCCCTCGGTGAACGATGTGGCGGCGCCCGCTGCCGGTCACCCCAGCTGATCGAGCACCAGATCACCGCGGGTGTTCAGGTACTCGATCATGTGCTCGATCCGCTTCGGATCGATCTCGGGCATCGTCGAGGAGTCGAAGGAGAACACCAGCGGGATGCTGGGGTGCATCCACGTCGTGAGCCTGCCCCCTGTGCCGGCGGGATCGACGAGCCAGGTCATCATGAAGCTCTCGTGTCGGCGCAGCTTCGTGCCGATCACGATCTTCAGGTGGGCGAGCGTGACGTCGTCCACCTGGATCGGCGGACGCGAGCTGTTGTATTCGAGACTGCCCATGTCGGCAACAGTACGCCGAAGAACCCGCTGCGCACAGAGCGAACCCCTCCCGAACGACGTTCTGAGAGGGGTTCCGCCTGTGCTGTCCGCACGGTGGCAAGTACAGGATTCGAACCTGTGAAGCTTACGCGGCTGATTTACAGTCAGCTCCCTTTGGCCGCTCGGGCAACTTGCCAAGGCACCCCCGTCCGGCTTGTCCAGTCAACCGGGGGCACGAAGGTCAAGCATACCGTCCCGACGCGTGACGCGGGAAATCGAGAGCGATTCCCGCGCGAGCCGTTCCGACGGTGCCGTCTCAGCTGCCGAAGACGCCACGATCCGCGTCGGCGAGTGACTCGGGCGTGCGCAGCAGACCACCCTCCCCGCGCACGGTCGCGGCGGCGATCAGCATCGCCCGCTCCAGGAGCGCCTGCCAGCCGGCATCCGAGGTCGGCCGCCCCTCGACCAGGCCCTCGGCGACCGCCGCGAGCGTGGCGTCGCCCGCGCCCACGGTGTCGACGATGCGGCCCGGAAGCGTCGCGATCGGAGCGGTGAGCGCAGCGACGTCGGTCTCGAGCACCGCGCCGTCGGCGCCCGCCGTGGCCAGCACGGCGCCGGCGCCCAGCGTGCGCAACCGCCTGCGCAGCGCATCCAGGTCGCCGTCGTAGAGCAGCGCCGCATCGTCGGATCCCACCTTCACGAGCTCGGCCCGCGCGGCCAGCGACTCGAACCCGCGCACGAAGCGATCCCGATCGCGCAGCATGCCCGAGCGCGGATTCGGATCGATCACCAGTCGCGCGGCGCCGACGGCATCCGTCAGCGCCCGCGTCTCGGCCTCGACATCGAAGGGGAAGCAGCTCACCGCGACCAGCGCGCTCGCGCGGATCGCGTCGCGCGCGGCGTCGGAGTAGCGGATGCTGCGCCGCTGCGCCGCCTCGTTGAAGGCGTACTCGGGCTCTCCGCTCGCCGAGCGTCGCACCACCGCGCGCGACGAGCCGCGCTCGGACGGGCTGTCGATGAGCGTCACGCCGTGGTCGGCGAGATACTCGCGGATGTGGTCGCCCGCGGCATCCGCTCCGACCATCGCGATCAGCGTCGTCGGCACGCCGAGCCGGCGCAGCCCCACCGCCACGTTCAGGGCGGCGCCGCCGACCAGTTCGCGGACGCCGCCGGCATCCCGGATCTCATCGATCAGGGCGTCGCCGATCACGACGACGCCGCGGGTGTCTGTGCTCACCCCGCGAGACTATCGCGCGCGGGGCTGCCTCTTCGCCCTCGGGCCGATGCCGAGAAGAGGAGAACAGCCGAGAACAGGAGAGAACGGCGGTGATTCGTCCTGTTCTGGGTGTTCTCCTCTTCTGGGCAGACAAGAAAACGGCGGGCCTGCCCACAAGGAGCAGACCCGCCGTTCCCAGCAGCTATCAGTTATAGGTGCCGGGGGTGATGTCGTCGGTCGAGAACGCGTCGAAGTCGACGTAGCCGAAGTCGCCGTCGGCGTACGCCCCGTCGGATGCGAAGATCCGGTTCGGGTAGCGCTCGCTCTTGGCCTCCTCGGTCGCCTCGACCGTGATGTTGCGGTACTTCGACAGACCGGTTCCGGCCGGGATGAGCTTGCCGATGATGACGTTCTCCTTGAGACCGACCAGCGGGTCGCGCTTGCCCTCCATGGCGGCCTGCGTGAGCACGCGGGTCGTCTCCTGGAAGGATGCGGCCGACAGCCACGACTCGGTCGCCAGGGACGCCTTGGTGATACCCATCAGCTCCGGGCGGCCCGACGCGGGGCGCTTGCCCTCGGACACGGCCTCGCGGTTGATCTGCTGGTAGCGCTTCAGGTCGACCATCTCGCCGGGGAGCAGCGCCGTGTCGCCGTGGTCGACCACGGTGACCTTGCGCAGCATCTGGCGCACGATGACCTCGATGTGCTTGTCGTGGATCGGCACACCCTGCGAGCGGTACACGCCCTGCACGCCGCCGACGAGGTACTTCTGCACCTCGCGGGCACCCATGACACGCATGACCTCCTTGGGGTCGAGCGTGCCGACCTGCAGGGGCTGACCGACCGTGACGTGCTGGCCGTCCTCGACGAGGAGCGTCGCACGCTTCAGCACCGGGTAGACCACCTCTTCGTCACCGTTGTCGGGCGTGAGGATGACCTTCTTGGCCTTCTCGGTCTCCTCGATCGTGATGCGGCCGTCGGCCTCGGCGATCGGGGAGGCGCCCTTCGGGGTGCGCGCCTCGAACAGCTCCTGCACACGCGGCAGACCCTGGGTGATGTCACCGGCGGATGCCAGGTGGAAGGTGCGCATCGTCAGCTGCGTACCGGGCTCACCGATCGACTGCGCCGCGATGATGCCGACGGCCTCGCCGATGTCCACCGTCTTGCCGGTGGCCAGCGAGCGGCCGTAGCACTGCGCGCAGACGCCGACGGCGGAGTCGCAGGTGAGCACGGAGCGCACCTTGATGGTCTCCACGCCGGCCTCGACCAGCTTGTCGATGAGCACGTCGCCGACGTCCTCACCGGCCGAGGCGACGACCTCACCCGACTCGGACACGACGTCGGATGCCAGCGTGCGCGCGAACACGGAGTTCTCCACGTTCGGGTCGCGCGTCAGCACGCCCTGCGAGTTGACAGCGGCGATCGGGAGCTCGAGGCCCTTCGAGGTGCCGCAGTCCTGCTCGCGGATGATGACGTCCTGCGACACGTCCACCAGACGACGGGTCAGGTAACCCGAGTCGGCGGTGCGCAGAGCGGTGTCGGCCAGACCCTTGCGGGTACCGTGCGTCGCGATGAAGTACTCGGCCACCGACAGCCCCTCGCGGTACGAGGAGATGATCGGACGCGGGATGAGCTCACCCTTCGGGTTGTTCACCAGACCACGCATACCCGCGATGTTGCGGATCTGCAGCCAGTTACCACGGGCGCCCGAGGTCACCATGCGGTTGATGGTGTTGTCCTCAGGGAAGTGCTCCATCATCGCGGCCTGCACCTCGTCGGTCGCCGCCGTCCAGATCTGGATCAGCTCCTGACGACGCTCGGCGTCGGTGGTCAGACCCTTGTCGTACTGCGACTGGACCTTGGCGGCCTTCTTCTCGTAGCTGGCGACGATGTCGGCCTTCTCCGGGGGCGTGATGACGTCGCTGAGCGCGACGGTCACACCCGAGCGGGTCGCCCAGTGGAAGCCGGCGTCCTTGATGCGGTCCAGCGTGGCAGCCGTCTCGACCTTGGGGTACTCCTCGGCCAGCTTGTTGACGATCTGCGACAGCTTGCCCTTGTCGGCGACGCCGCGCACGAACGGGTAGCCCTTCGGCAGCGCGTCGTTGAAGATCGCCTGACCCAGCGAGGCGTCCACCAGGCCGTGGCGCTCGTAGCCCTCGGGGGCCTCGCCCTCGAGGAAGCTCAGACCCGGGATGCGGATGCGCACCTTCGCCTGCAGGTCGAGGGTGCCCTCGTCCTTCGCCAGCACGGCCTCGCCGACCGAGCCGAACGCACGACCCTCACCGAGAGCGCCCTCCTTGACCGTGGTCAGGTGGTGCAGACCGATGATCATGTCCTGCGAGGGCAGGGTGACCGGGCGGCCGTCCGACGGCTTGAGGATGTTGTTCGAGGCGAGCATCAGCACGCGGGCCTCGGCCTGAGCCTCGACCGACAGCGGCAGGTGCACGGCCATCTGGTCGCCGTCGAAGTCGGCGTTGAACGCCGCGCACACCAGCGGGTGGAGCTGGATGGCCTTGCCCTCGACGAGCTGCGGCTCGAACGCCTGGATGCCCAGACGGTGCAGCGTGGGGGCGCGGTTCAGCAGCACGGGGCGTTCGCGGATGATCTCCTCGAGCACGTCCCACACCTCGGGGCGGGTGCGCTCGACGGCGCGCTTGGCGGCCTTGATGTTCTGCGAGTGACCGAGGTCGATCAGGCGCTTGATCACGAACGGCTTGAACAGCTCCAGCGCCATCTGCTTGGGCAGACCGCACTGGTGCAGCTTGAGCTGCGGACCGACGATGATGACCGAACGGCCCGAGTAGTCCACGCGCTTGCCGAGCAGGTTCTGGCGGAACCGGCCCTGCTTGCCCTTGAGCATGTCGCTGAGGGACTTCAGGGCGCGGTTGCCGGTGCCGGTGACGGGACGGCCGCGGCGGCCGTTGTCGAACAGCGCGTCGACGGCCTCCTGCAGCATCCGCTTCTCGTTGTTGACGATGATCTCGGGGGCGCCGAGGTCGATCAGACGACGAAGACGGTTGTTGCGGTTGATCACGCGGCGGTACAGGTCGTTCAGGTCGCTGGTCGCGAAGCGGCCACCGTCCAGCTGCACCATCGGGCGCAGCTCCGGCGGGATCACCGGCACGACGTCCAGCACCATGGCGGCCGGGCTCATGCCGGTCTCCAGGAACGAGTTGACGACCTTCAGGCGCTTGATCGCGCGGATCTTGCGCTGGCCCTTGCCCTCGGAGATCTGCAGGTGCAGGTTCTCGGCCTCGGCGTTCAGGTCGAAGGTCTCCAGGCGGCGCTTGATCGACTCCGCACCCATGTGGGCCTCGAAGTACTGACCGAACCGGTCCTGCAGCTCGTGGAACACGTCGTCCTCGGGACGCAGGGCGCCCACCTCGAGCGTGCGGAAGTCCTCCCACACGCGCTCGAGCTTGGCGATCGCCTCGTCGGCGCCCTTGCGGGTGAGGGTCATCTCCTTCTCGGCGGCGTCCTTCACCTTCTTCTTGGCGTCGGCCTTGGCGCCCTCCGCCTCCAGGGCGGCGAGCTCCTCCTCCAGCTTGGCCATCCGCTCCGCGATCTTGGCGTCGCGGCGGTCGCCGAGCGTCTTCAGCTCGAGGCGGATGTTGTTCTCCTGCGTGGCGAGGTCGCGGTGACGAGCATCCTCGTCGACCGAGATCACCATGTACGCGGCGAAGTAGATGACCTTCTCGAGGTCCTTCGGCGCCATGTCCAGCAGGTAGCCCAGGCGCGAGGGCACGCCCTTGAAGTACCAGATGTGCGTCACGGGCGCGGCGAGCTCGATGTGGCCCATGCGCTCACGGCGGACGGAGCTCTTGGTGACCTCCACGCCGCAGCGCTCGCACACGATGCCCTTGAAGCGGACGCGCTTGTACTTGCCGCAGGCGCACTCCCAGTCGCGGGAGGGTCCGAAGATCTGCTCGCCGAAGAGCCCGTCCTTCTCGGGCTTCAGCGTGCGGTAGTTGATCGTCTCGGGCTTCTTGACCTCGCCGTAGGACCATCCGCGGATGTCGTCAGCGGTCGCGAGGCCGATTCGAAGCTCATCGAAAGTTGTTGCGTCGAGCACTTGTTCTCCTGTGTGGGAATTCTTTGAGAGAAGTCGGGGGCTTCGGCAGGCTCAGCGGCCCAGGGGCGCTGAGCCTGCCGAAGGAATCAGATCTCGTCGATCGATGCGGCTTCGAAGCGGCTGGAGATGTTGATGCCGAGCTCCTCCGCCGCGCGGAAGGCCTCGTCATCGGTGTCGCGGAGGTTGACCGCGGTGCCGTCGGCCGAGAGCACCTCGACGTTCAGGCAGAGCGACTGCATCTCCTTCATGAGCACCTTGAAGGACTCGGGGATGCCGGGCTCCTGGATGTTCTCGCCCTTGACGATCGCCTCGTACACCTTGACGCGGCCGAGGATGTCGTCGGACTTGATCGTGAGGAGCTCCTGCAGCGCGTATGCGGCGCCGTAGGCCTCGAGGGCCCACACCTCCATCTCACCGAAGCGCTGACCGCCGAACTGCGCCTTACCACCGAGCGGCTGCTGGGTGATCATCGAGTACGGGCCGGTGGAGCGCGCGTGGATCTTGTCATCCACGAGGTGGTGCAGCTTCAGGATGTACATGTAGCCGACCGAGACGGGCGCCGGGAACGGGTCGCCGGAGCGGCCATCGAACAGCTGCGTCTTGCCGGAGCTGTCGATCAGGCGCACGCCGTCGCGGGTCTCGCGGGTCGAGTCCAGGAGCCCTGCGATCTCCTCCTGGCTGGCACCGTCGAACACCGGGGTCGCGACCTTGGTGTTCGGGGCGACGTCGCGGGCGTCGTCGCCGAGCTTGGCAGCCCACTCCGGGTCGCCCTCGATCTTCCAGCCCGTCTTCGCGATCCACCCGAGGTGGGTCTCGAGCACCTGGCCGAAGTTCATCCGGCCGGGGATGCCGAGCGGGTTCAGCACGACGTCGACCGGGGTCCCGTCAGCGAGGAACGGCATGTCCTCGACCGGCAGGATCTTGGCGATGACGCCCTTGTTGCCGTGGCGGCCGGCGAGCTTGTCGCCCTCGGTGATCTTGCGCTTCTGGGCGATGTAGACCACGACACGGCGGTTGACGCCCGAGCCCAGCTCGTCGTCGCCCTCCTCGGCGTTGAACTCCTTGACGGCGATGATCGTGCCCTGCTCGCCGTGCGGGACCTTCAGTGAGGTGTCTCGCACCTCGCGGCTCTTCTCGTTGAAGATGGCGCGCAGCAGGCGCTCCTCGGCCGACAGCTCGGTCTCGCCCTTCGGCGTCACCTTGCCGACCAGGATGTCGCCGGGGCGGACCTCGGCGCCGATGCGGATGATGCCGCGCTCGTCGAGGTCCTTCAGCAGCTCGGGGCTGACGTTGGGGAGGTCACGGGTGATCTCCTCCTTACCCAGCTTGGTGTCGCGGGCGTCGACCTCGTACTCCTCGATGTGGATCGAGGAGAGGGTGTCGTCCTTCACCAGCTCCTGGCTGAGGATGATGGCGTCCTCGAAGTTGTGACCCTCCCACGGCATGAACGCGACGAGCAGGTTCTTGCCGAGCGCGAGCTCGCCGTTGTCGGTGGCGGGGCCGTCGGCGATGACCTCGCCGACCTCGACGCGCTCGCCCTCGCTGACGATGACGCGCTGGTTGTACGACGTGCCCTGGTTGGAGCGGTCGAACTTGCGCAGGTGGTACTCCTGCGTGCCGCCCTCGTCGAGCATGACGACCACGCGGTCGGCCGAGACCTCGCTGACCACACCGGCCTTCAGCGCGGTGACCACGTCACCGGCGTCGATCGCGGTGTAGCCCTCCATGCCGGTGCCCACCAGCGGCGAGTCCGAGCGGAGCAGCGGCACGGCCTGGCGCTGCATGTTGGCGCCCATGAGGGCGCGCTGCGCGTCGTCGTGCTCGAGGAACGGCACCAGCGAGGTCGCGACAGACACCATCTGGCGCGGCGAGACGTCGATGTAGCCGATCTCCTCGGGCAGGAACAGGTCGACCTCACCCGAACCGCCGCGCGGGCGGGCCAGTACGTGGCTCTCGGTGAAGGCGCCGTCCTTGGCCAGCGGCGCGTTGGCCTGGGCGATGTTGTAGTCCGCCTCCTCGGCCGCGGTGAGGTAGTCGATCTGGTCGGTCACCTTGCCGTCGATCACGCGACGGTATGGGGTCTCGATGAAACCGAACGAGTTGATGCGCGCGAACGTGGCGAGCGCACCGATCAGGCCGATGTTCGGACCTTCAGGCGTCTCGATCGGGCACATCCGGCCGTAGTGCGACGGGTGCACGTCACGGACCTCGACGCCGGCGCGGTCGCGGCTGAGGCCACCGGGGCCCAGGGCCGAGAGGCGGCGCTTGTTGGTCAGACCCGCGAGCGGGTTGTTCTGGTCCATGAACTGCGACAGCTGCGAGGTGCCGAAGAACTCCTTGATCGCGGCCACGACGGGGCGCACGTTGATCAGGGTCTGCGGGGTGATCGCCTCGATGTCCTGCGTGGTCATGCGCTCGCGGACGACGCGCTCCATGCGGGACAGACCGGTGCGCACCTGGTTCTGGATCAGCTCGCCGACCGCGCGGATGCGGCGGTTGCCGAAGTTGTCGATGTCGTCGGTGGCGACCCGGATCTCGGCCTTCTTGCCCGAGCGGATGCCCTCGTACGACTCGTCACCGCGGTGCAGGCGCACCAGGTACTTGATCGTCGCGACGATGTCCTCGACGGTCAGCACCGAGTCGGTGAGAGCGCCGGCCAGGCCGAGCTTCTGGTTGATCTTGTAGCGACCCACCTTGGCCAGGTCGTAGCGCTTCGGGTTGAAGTAGAAGTTGTCCAGCAGCGCGCGGGCGGCCTCGGCGGCGACCTGCTCGCCCGGACGCAGCTTGCGGTAGATGTCGCGGAGCGCGTCCTCCTTGGTGAGGATGGTGTCCTTCGCGAGCGTCTCCTCGATGGAGGGGAACCCGGCGAACTCGGCGAGGATCTCCTCGCTGGTCATGCCGAGGGCCTTCAGGAAGACGGTGACCGACTGCTTGCGCTTGCGGTCGATGCGCACGCCCACCTGGTCGCGCTTGTCGATCTCGAACTCGAGCCAGGCGCCGCGGCTGGGGATGACGCGCGCGGTGACGATGTCCTTGTCACTGGTCTTGTCGGGGGTCTTGTCGAAGTAGACGCCCGGCGAGCGGACCAGCTGCGAGACGACGACGCGCTCGGAGCCGTTGATGATGAACGTGCCCTTGTCGGTCTGCAGCGGGAAGTCGCCCATGAAGACCGTCTGGGTCTTGATCTCACCGGTGAGGTGGTTCATGAACTCGGCCTCGACGTACAGCGGGGCGGCGTAGGTCTTGCCGCGCTCCTTGCACTCCTCGATCGAGTACTTCTCCGGCTCGAGGTACGGGTTCGTGAACGAGAGCTGCATGGTCTCGCCCAGGTCCTCGATCGGCGAGATCTCCTCGAAGATCTCGCCCAGGCCGGAGACCTCGGGAACGTCGGTGCGACCGGCCTTCTTGGCCTCGGCGACGCGAGCCCTCCAGTCTTCGTTCCCGACGAGCCAGCCGAACGACTCGGTCTGCAGTGCGAGCAGATCCGGGACCGTCAGCGTGTCGGAGATCTTGGCGAACGAGAGGCGGGAGACTCCGCGGCCGTTCTTCTTGGTGGTGGATGTGGATGCGTTGCGAGCAGCAGCCAAGGGAGTAACCTCCGTGAGCCCCGGGCAAGGGGCTGGTCGATCCTGGACGTCGGTGGAGTGCACGCTCGAGAACTCAACGAGCCGACCACCATATGAGGGCACGGAGAAGCGAGCGCAACTACCAACTATACGTCCGTTTCGGCGACATGGCAAGTGGAGTCCTTGACCAATCCGGAAAGCTGCGGTATGGGCATCCGTCCCCGCAGCGCCCGGGTCGCTGAGCCCCTCGAAGCGTCGCGTCCCGCCATCGCTAGGCTCATCATCATGGGCCGGTCACGCGGGAGGGATGCCGAGAACCCGCGGGCGCGCCTCGATCACGGCGGGATCGCGGAGATCGCCCCCAGCGAGTT
The DNA here is from genome assembly GCF_031844385.1 of Microbacterium sp. ARD32. Lineage (NCBI taxonomy): Bacteria > Bacillati > Actinomycetota > Actinomycetes > Micrococcales > Microbacteriaceae > Microbacterium > Microbacterium sp. ARD32. Next base: position 330,143 of record NZ_JAUZVD010000001.1, on the reverse strand, counting down.
CGGCGGCGGGCACGAGCTGATCGTCGACGGCACCCCGCAGTCGCACGTGGATCTGGACGATCCGACCCACCTGCACTTCGAGTACATCGTGCGGATGGGCGCAGTCATCGATCAGCTCGGCTCCTCGGCATCCGACCCGCTCAGCGTCGTGCATCTGGGTGCCGGCGCGCTGACCCTCCCCCGCTACGTCGCCGCCACGCGCCCCGGTTCCCGCCAGCAGGTGATCGAGTGGGAGGCGCCCCTGATCGACCTGGTGCGCGAGCACCTTCCCCTGCCGCGCGGCGCCGCCATCCGCATCCGGATCGGCGATGCCCGCGAAGGGCTTCGCCGGCTCCCCCCGGCGCTGACCGGCAACTGCGACCTCGTCGTCTCGGACGTGTTCTCCGGAGCGCAGACCCCGGCCCACCTGACCAGTGTGGAGTTCTACCGCGAGATCGCGACGCTGCTCTCCCCCACCGGTGTTCTGCTCGTGAACGTCGCCGACGGCCCCGGCCTGGCCTTCGCGCGCCGGCAGGTGGCGACGGCCGCGGCGGTGTTCGCCGAGGTCGCGCTGCTGGCCGACACGCAGGTTCTGAAGGGGCGGCGCTTCGGGAACCTCGTGCTCGCCGCATCCGCCTCCCCCCTGCCGACCGACTGGCTGCCGCGGATGCTGGCCGCAGGCCCGCATCCGGCGAAGATCGCACAGGGAGACGAGGTCGTCGCCTTCGCGCACGGGGCCGCGCTGGTGACGGATGCGGATGCCGTGGCGTCGCCGCGGCCGGATGCGGGGCTGTTCCTGCGCTGATCCGGATGCTGTGCGGCAGGGCGTGGCTCGCGTCGTTCCCGGTCCTGGGCGGCACACTGGACTGTGCGCGGAGAGGAGCCAGCAGTCGTGAATTTGATCCAGGGTTACGACCCCGACACCCTTCGTGAGATCGTCAGCGAACGCGAGTGCCTGATGCGGCTCGACGAGATCGAGAATCAGCGCAGCCTGCCGGTACTGCTCGAGCGGGTGTGGCTGCTGAAGGTGCTCGACCGGCTCGACGAGGCGCTCGAGGTCGCCGAGGAGACGGTGCGCCAGGCGCGCATGGCCGGCACCCGCAAGGATCTGCTGCGCGCCCGCGTGCTGCACGCCACCGTGCTGCAGAACCGCGGGGCGCACGCCGCCGCCGCACTCGAGCTGGCGCACTGCGCCGGAGAGGCCGAGGGCCACGGCTGGGCCGGCATCGCCGCGTTCGCTCATCAGCATCACGGCAGGAACGCCTACGAGGCGCGCGACTTCGACGAGGCGCGGGAGAGCTTCAAGCGCTCGCTGTTCCTGCGCCGCGAGGCGGGTGCCGACGACACCGAGCTCGAGCAGGCGCTGCGCGCCATCGAGGCGGCCGAGCGCCGCAGCGCCGACGCGCTGGTCTGATCCGGGCCCCGTCCCCCTGGGTTGCTGAGCCCGTCCTCCGGGTCGCTGAGCCTGTCGAAGCGTCGCCCGATGTCGGCGCGGCGTTCTACGCTGATCCCATGGCCGATCTGAACCGCGTGCGCGTCTGGGCACAGGCGCTGATCGACCTGCACCTCGACGACACGTGGAGCTTCGACTTCGATCACGCCAAGCGGCGCGCGGGCCTGTGCGACTATCAGCGCCGTCGCATCACGGTGTCGCGGTACCTGGCGGCGCGGTTCGAGGACGACGACATCCACCAGACCCTGCTGCACGAGGTCGCCCACGCGATCGCGGGGTCCGCCGCCGGGCACGGACGCGAGTGGAAGCGCATCGCGCGCGATCTCGGCTACGTCGGCGGCACGACGCACCATGGCGAGACCGCCACCGAACTCGCCCCGTGGGTGGGCACCTGCCCGGCCGGTCACGTCTCGTACCGGCATCGCAGACCGGCCCGCGAGACGTCCTGCGCGAGGTGCTCGCGACAGTTCGATCGGCGCCACCTGTTCGTGTGGACCCGCCGCGAGATCACTGCCGCCGATCGCCGGGCGGCGCTGGTCCCGCGCTGACCCGGACGCTCAGTCCCGCCGGCGGCCACCGCGGTAGCGACGGACCAGCAGGGCGATCAGGCGCCAGCCGAGCAGGAAGACTCCGACCACCAGCGTCGCGACGATGATGAACGGGAGCTCAGCGGTGTCTCCGGACGCGATGCGCAGCAGCATCCCGCCCGCCACCGTCACGACCCACGCGATCACGCCCCAGCCCAGCGACCACGGGCGGCGGGGCCTCGCGGGCACGAGCGTCGCCAGCAGGTGCCCGATGACCAGCCCCACCAGGAACGGCCATGCCGTGATCAGGAACCCGGCAGGATCCTCACTGTGCGAAGCGCGCCCGATGACGGCGAAGACCAGCACGAGCACGGCGTCGACGAGGAAGGCGGGGAGGTACCTCATGCAGGAAACCCTATGCGCTTCCGGCGACCGGCCGGCGCGGCGCGCGGATGCCGCGAGCGCGCCCGCGCGGGTTCAGCGGAAGCGCACGAAGACCCCGTCCTCGAGCACGGGGACCGCATCCACGGCATCCGCCTGAGCCGCCTCCTCGATCGTCGCGGGACGGATGCCCGCCTCGGCCATCCGCGCGGTGGAGGCGACCCCGTCGGCGAGCTCGCGGCCCGACCCTGACGCGGCCAGCAGATGCCGCAGCGCGCGGCGCAGGGCTCGGAACGACTCCGCGGCCACGGCGCCGTCGGGCGAGGAGTGGTCGATGCCCAGGTCGACCAGGGCGGCGATCACCGCACCGGCACCGAGGTGATCCTCCACCGCGAAGCGCAGCTCGCCGGTGGCGGCCCGCTCCCCCGCGGCGATCACGGTCACCGAGGTGCGTGCGCCGCGGCGCTCCTGCAGCGTCATCACCGCGCGGGCGGTCGCCGCAGCGTTGCGGATGCCGCCGATCAGCACCACGGCACCGGTCTCGGCCGCGGCTGCCGCGACGGCCGCGCCGTTGGAGGACCACTCCCTGGCATCCGCCAGCTCGACGGTGCGCCCTTCGGCGGCCACGTTCGCCAGCGTGGACGAGAAGCGCAGCACATCCACGACCACGACCACGTCCGCAGGCGCCAGCCGCGCGACCCCCTCGACACCCCACTCGACGCGGACCTGGTAGTACGACTGATCGAACGGCGACGGCATTCGTCCAGCCTATTCCGGCAAGCCGCCGAGTCGGTCTGCGGCTCGCCGCCGGCTCAGTCGGCGGCGAGCGCCTCCACCGGGGCGACGCGGGTGGCCAGGCGCGTGGGCGTGACCGCGGCGATCACGGTCAGCAGCGCGGTCGCCGCGACGATCACCGCCACCGGCCCCCACGGCACCGCCGGATAGACGAAGCCCGCCGGCTGGAAGTCGGGCAGCACGGGCACCGCGCCCAGCAGCGACTGCGCGGCGATCCACCCGTACGCGATGCCCAGCACCAGCCCGGTCACGGTCGCGGCGACCGTGATGTGCACGGCCTCGAGCAGCACCATCCGGCGCACCTGTGAGCCGGTCAGCCCGATCGCCCGCAGCAGCCCCAGCTCGCGTCGGCGCTGCACGACGCCGATGGTCAGCAGATTCACCAGTCCGACAGCGGCGATCACGGCCGAGACCGCCACGAGCACCATCATGATGTCGGCGAAGGCGTCCATGGGAGCGAAGAAGTCGGCGGGCACGTCGTCGGTCTGGCGCATCATCAGCGCCTTGGACGACTCCAGCGCGACGGCGAACATGGTCACCAGCGCGACGCCCATCACCACGCCGATGGCCATGCGGCTGGAGCGCTCGGGATGGCGCAGGGCGTTCTCGGCGGCCAGTCGCGCGGTCGCGCCCCGCCCGAGCATCCGTCCGACCAGGCGCAGCACCGGCGGCATGAACAGCGCCGAACCCGTCACGATGCCGGTGAACGAGAGCACTCCTCCGAAGAACGCGACCACCACCCCGAGCGGCGTGACCAGTCCGACCGCGACGCCGGCTGCCAGCAGTGCGGCGCCGGCGACGATCAGCACCCAGGCGGCCACGTGCGTGCCGCGGCGGCCCGAGACCTGCTCGTGCGTGCGCTCCACCGAGCCGCCCAGCGCCTGCAGCGGAGTGACAGCCAGCACCCGGCGCGAGCCGATGTGCGCGGCCAGCCAGGTGGTCAGCGCCACGCCGATCGCCGGCACGGCGATCGCCGGCTGCGCGAGGATCGCACCGTCGGGCGCGTTCGCGATCAGGCGGTCGCCGATCAGCATCCCCAGGGCGGACGCCGCGAGGCCCACTGCGAGACCGGCGATGGCCCCGATGGCGCCCACCACCAGCCCCTGCCCGGTGACCTCGGCGCGCTGCGAGCGGGCGGATGCCCCGATCAGCCGCATCAGCGCGATGCGACGGGTGCGGCCGGCGATGATGGTCGAGAACGTGTTCGCAGTGACGACCGCGGCGACGTACATCGCGACGCCCGTCAGCAGCACCGACAGGATGATCACGACGATCGTCAGCGTCTCGCTGTCGCCGATGAACGGGTCGGCCTGCAGCACGGCGCCGATGTACGCGGTCACCTCGACCAGGATCACCCCGAACGCCGCCGCCAGCGCCGCGACCAGGATGCTGGCGCCCATGCCGCGCTCACGCAGCCAGGCGAGGCGGGGGCGCGTCGCCATCGTGTCGGGGACGACCGCGGCCAGCGCGGTCATGCCGCCACCTCGCTGTCGCTCTCGGCCGCGAGCATGTGCGCGGCGATCTGCTCGGCGCTCTGGCTCGGGTGGTCGGCGGTGATGCGGCCGTCGCCCAGGAACAGCACGCGGTCGGCATGGCTGGCGGCGATGGCGTCGTGGGTGACCATCGCGATGGACTGGCCCTGCTCCCGGCTCGCCGATGCGAGCAGCTGCAGCACCTCGCGGCCGCTGCGCGAATCGAGATTTCCGGTCGGCTCGTCGGCGAAGACGAGATCGGGCGCAGTCGCCAGCGCGCGGGCGATCGCCACCCGCTGCTGCTGCCCGCCCGAGAGCTCGTGCGGGCGGTGGTTCAGGCGGGATGCCAGGCCGAGCCGCTCCACGAGGCCGTCGATGCGCGCCTTCTCGATCGCCGAGGGCCTGCGGCCGTCCAGTTCGAACGGCAGCAGGATGTTGCTGAGCGCATCCAGCGTGGGCACCAGGTTGAACGCCTGGAAGATGAAGCCCACGCGACGGCGGCGCAGGATCGTCAGCTCCAGGTCGCTCAGCCCGGTGATCTCGGTGTCGCCGATCCATGCGCGCCCCTCTGTGGGGGCGTCCAGGCCGGCCATGATGTGCATCAGCGTGGACTTGCCCGAGCCGGAGGGGCCCATGATGGCGGTGAACTGGCCGCGGCGGATGCCGACGCTGATGTCGTCGAGCGCGCGCACGCCGGCCGCCCCCGCGCCGTAGGACTTGGTCAGGTGCTGGACGCGTGCGGCGAGGCCCAGGTCGGTGGTGGTGATCTCCATGCCATCGACGCTATTTGCGGCATCCCTCCGCGCACATCGCCCGTGCGGATCATCCCGTGTACATCTGCAGGATGATCCGCACTCTCGTCCATCGCGTCAGACCCAGGCGTGGGTGGAGACGCCCACCAGGTTCCAGGCGTTGATCGTGACGATCAGCGAGACGAGCGCGCCGAGCTCCTCGGGGGAGAAGACCTGCGCGGCGGGCGTCCAGTCGGCGTCCGGGACGTGGGTCTCGGATGCCCGGGTGATGCTCTCGGTGAGGGCGAACGCCGCACGCTCGCGCGCCGTGAACAGGGACGACTCGCGCCAGACGGCCACCGCGGCGATGCGCGCCGTCGTGTCGCCCGCCTTCTGCGCGTCGGCGGTGTGCATGTCGACGCAGTAGCTGCAGCCGTTCAGCTGCGAGGCGCGCAGCCGCACGAGCTCGCGGAGCCGGGCGTCGAGGCCGACGGCATCCAGTTCCCGCACCATCGCGTTGTCGAGGTGGGCGAGCGCCTTGGAGAAGTGCGGGGCGACGGTGTCGATGTCGAGGCGGACGAGGACGGGGACGGTCTGGTCTGTGGTGTTCATGTCTCCAGCCTCGCGACCGTCCGTTCATCTGTCCAACAGCTGATCCACATGGGTATCATCTGTTCTGGAAATGGAGATTCATCAGCTGCGCTACGCCGTCGCCGTCGCCGACACCGGCTCCTTCACCGCGGCCGCCGAGGCCGTGAACGTGAGCCAGTCGGGCGTGAGCACGCAGGTGCAGAAGCTGGAGCGGGAGCTCGGCGTCGCGCTGTTCGACCGCACCGGACGGCGTGTGTCGCTCGCCGCCGACGGAGAGCGGATGCTGCCGGCGCTGCGCGCGTCCCTGCGCGCCCTCGACGAGGTGCGCAGCACCGCCGCCGACCTGCGCGGCCTGCTGCTCGGGTCGCTGCGCGTCGGCACCGTGTCGGGGCTGACCTGGCCGCGGCTGTTCGATGCGCTCGGAGAGCTGCACACCGCGCACCCCGGGCTGGAGATGCGCCTGCACGAGGACACCTCGGAGAACCTCGTCACGGCCCTGCGTCACGGCGAGCTCGACATCGCCGTGGTCGCCTGGGCGCAGCATCCGCCGTCCGGACTCGAGACGGTGACGCTCTTCGACGACCCGCTCGTGGCCGTGGTCGCCCCGGATCATCCGTGGGCGTCACGGCGCGGCATCCGTCCCGCCGAGCTGAGCAAGGTCGACGTGATCGCCCTTCCGCCGGGCACCGGCGACCGCGCCGCCCTCGAGCAGCTGCGTCCGGGCCTGGAGCCGCGCTGGGAGGTGTCGACCCCGTGGTTCATCGAACGGCTGGCCGCGCGCGGCCTGGGCGTGGGAGTGGTCAGCGACGCCACGCGGCGCCGCTGGGACGAGGTGAAGGCGGTGCCGGTGGACGCGCCCGAGGTCCGCTCGCGGCTCGGCATCGCCTGGCGCCCATCGCCCACGCGCGCCGCACAGGCGCTTCGCGCCCTGCTCGTCGCGCGCTGAGCGGATCCGGCCGACCCGCACCTGCAGGACGGATGCTCAGGCCAGGCCGTGCTCGAAGGCGAAGACCACCAGCTGCACTCGATCGCGCAGCGCGAGCTTGGTGAGGATGCGGCTGATGTGCGTCTTCACCGTCGCCTCGCTGAGGAACTCGCGCGCGGCGATCTCGGAGTTCGACAGCCCGCGTGCGGCCAGCGCGAAGATCTCCCGCTCGCGGTCGGTGAGGTCTGCGTAGTTGGGCGGCACTGGCTTGGTCTCGGAGGTGAAGTGCGCGAACAGCTCGCGGGTCGCGGAGGCCGCGATAACGCTCGAGCCGGACTCGACCGTGCGGATGGCCGCCAGCAGGAACTCGGGATCGGCGTCCTTGAGCAGGAATCCGCTGGCGCCCTGCCGGATCGCGCGCGCCGCGGCCTCGTCGAGGTCGAAGGTGGTGAGCATGACGATGCGCGGAGCGTTCGGCTGCTTCAGCAGCTCCGCCGTGGCGGACAGCCCGTCCATCACCGGCATCCGGATGTCCATCAGCACCACATCGGGACGCGTGCGCGCGACCACCTCGAGCGCCTCGCGCCCGTCCCCGGCCTCCCCCACGACATCCATGTCGGGCTGCGAGCCCACCAGCATCCGCACCCCCGCGCGGAACAGCGCCTGGTCGTCGACGAGCACGACCTTGATCATGATGACCCCTCCTGGCCGGGTGAAGAACCCCGGCATCCATCTTCGTCGCTCCCCGCCGTGCACCGGTCCAGGATTACCGTCCCGCGCGATTCATCCGCCGATCGGCATCGACGCCCGCACCACGAAGAAGCCGTCCTCCTGCTGCGCGGCCAGCGAGCCGCCGACCAGCTGGGCGCGCTCGCGCATGCCCACCAGCCCGTGCCCTCCCGATGCGGATGCCGAGGCCGCCGACGGGGTCGCCACCCGGTTGCGCACCTCCAGATCGACCCGGTCCGCCCACCAGGACAGCCGCACGTCGACCTCGCCCTCGCCGTGCCGCAGGGCGTTGGTGAGCGCCTCCTGCAGAATGCGGTACACCGCCAGCTGGATCGCGCCCGGCGGCTCGCCCGGCGGCATCGGATCGACCGTCACCCGCGGTTCGACGCCGGCCTGCCGCACGTGCGCGAACAGCGACTCCAGGTCGGCGAGGGTCGGCTGCGGGCCGTCGCCCTGACGGTGCCGCAGCTGCGTGAGCAGCATCCGCACATCCGACAGCGCCCCGCGCGCCGTCTGCGCGATCGTGCCCAGCGCCTCCTGCGCGAGCTCCGGACTCGCGGCCGCCGCGTACCGGGCCCCGTCGGACTGCGCGATCACCACCGCCAGCGAATGCGCGACGATGTCGTGCATGTCGCGGGCGATGCGCACCCGCTCCGCCTCCTCGGCGGCCACCGCCTCGGCGCGCAGCTGCGCGTCGCGGGTCTGCCTGCCGGAGGCCACCGACCGCCACAGCACGCCCGCGCCCCACGCGATCACCAGCGCAAAGGCGATGCTCGTCGCCGTCAGCACGGCGACCAGCGACACGCGCGCGGCGGTGTCCAGCGGGCCGTCCGAGGTGATCAGAGAGCTCACCTGCAGCAGGGCGATGTACATTCCGGCGATCACGCCCCCGCCGACCGCGGAGGCCCCACCCCACCACATCAACCGGCGACTGCCCCAGGCACCGGTGGCGAACAGCACCGGGAACACCGCGATGTCGACGACCAGCGGTGGCAGGCCGCACGCCATCTGCACCACTGCGGCACCCCACGCGACGATCAGGGCGAGCGTCGGCGAGAGCCGTGAGATGGACGCCGCTCCCCACATCGCCACGGCGACGACCACGAGCACCCCACTCGAGAGCCAGTCCGGCTGCAGCCACGAACTCAGCTGACCGGCGACGAAGACGAACGAGACGGGCGTCGTCAGCACCAGCCCGAGCACGCTGACGATGATGTCGACGACGAGCCAGGCGCGCGAGACGGAGCGGATCACGCTCTCACGCTACGGGAACGCCCGCCCCGGGGCATCCGCCTGAGGATGTATCCGACGGCTCCTCGGGTCCGGCACGGCCGCGGCGGCACCGTCAGACTCGGCAGATGATCTCGCCGTGCGGGATCAGGTACCAGCCGTCGCCGTCGGCGGCCCACGCGCGCCAGGCGTCGCTGATGCGCTGCAGATCGGCATCCGTCGCCATGCCGGTGGAGGTGAGCTGCCGGGCGAGAGCGGATTCCCGGATGCGGTCGGCCCACATGCCGCCCCACCACTCGCGCTCGGCCGGAGTGGCGTAGCACCAGGTGGATGCCGTGGCGGTGATCTCGGCGAATCCGGCGGCGCGCGCCCAGCCGAGCAGGCGCCGGCCGGCATCGGGCTCGCCGCCGTTCGCGCGTGCGGCCGCGCGATACAGCCGCAGCCACTCGTCCAGTTCGGGCAGCAGCGGGAACCAGATGAAGCCCGCGTAGTCCGCGTCGCGGGCGGCGACGATGCCACCGGGCCGGGCGACCCGGCGCATCTCGCGCAGAGCCTGCACGGGGTCGCCCACGTGCTGCAGAACCTGGTGGGCGTGCACGATGTCGAAGCTGTCGTCGGCGAAGCTGAGCGCATGCACGTCCTCGACGGTGAAGTCGATGTTCGTCACGCCGCGCTCGGCGGCGAGCGCCTGCGACAGGCTGAGGGCGTCGGCGTTCAGCTCGGTGGCGGTCACGCGGGCGACGCGGCTCGCGAAGTCCATCGTGATGGTGCCCGGCCCCGCGCCGACGTCGAGCAGGTGCGCGTCGGCGGTGAGGTGCTCGGCGAGATACGCCGCCGAGTTCGCGATGTCGCGGGTGCTGTGCGAGCGCAGCACCGAGTCGTGATGCCCGTGGGTGTATACCGCCATGCGCTCAGCCTACGATGCGGGCGCGGGGTGCGTCTTCGCGGTTCGCGGGTCCCGTCCTGCGGTCTCATGCGCGCGGAGGCCGCAGAGCAGGACCCGCGAACGCGTGCAACAGCCCGAGCCGCGCGCTCACGGACGCGGTGGCACGTCGTGGATCGGTGGCACGTCGTGGATCATCCGGCGCAGCAGTTCGCGGTCGGGCTTGCCGGATGCCAGCAGCGGGATCTCCCCGTTCTCGAGCTGCACGGGCCGGGCGTGCCGGCCGACCTCGACTTCCACGCGGTCGCGGGCCTGCTCCAGCATCCGCCCGCACTCGTCGCCGCGCACGTCGGCGAAGATGATCGACGCCTCGCCCCAGCGCTCGTCCGGCATCCCGAGCACGACGGCCTGCTCCAGTCCGGGCACGCCCCGCACCGCCTGCTCCACCCGGTCGAGCGAGATGTTGACGCCGCCCGAGACGATCACGTTGTCGAGCCGTCCGTGCACCTCGACCTCGCCGTCCAGGATGAAGCCCCGATCGCCGGTGCGGTACCAGCGGGTGCCGTGCTCGTCGGTGATGAACGCGCGGGCGGTGAGACCGGGGGCGCCCAGGTACGACGTCGCCAGCGTCGGACCGGTGATCTGCAGTTCGTCCTCGACCCGGCGCACGCGGACGCCGTCCAGAGGGATGCCGTCGTACACGCAGCCGCCCGAGGTCTCGCTCGAGCCGTAGGTGTGCACGAAAGGGATGCGCAGTTCGGCAGCGCGCATCCGGATGCCGTCGGACAGCGCCTGCCCGCCCACCAGGATCGCGTCGTGCGCGCGCAATGCGGCGAGCACCCGCGGATCTCCGGCCGCATCGACCAGCGCATCCAGCTGCGCGGGCACCACCGAGATGTACCGGCCGCCCGCCTCGGCGGCGGCGACCAGGGCATCCGGCGTCAGCTTGCCCTGCTGCAGCATCGGAGCGGTGCCGGCGAGCAGCGATCGCACCAGCACCTGCAGACCCGCGACGTACCCGGCCGGCAGCGCGAGGGTCCACCGCCCCGACCCGATCCGCTCGGCGGTGGCCTCGGCGCTGGACCGCAGCGCCTGCGCGCTGAGGACGACGCGCTTGGGGATGCCGCTGGAGCCGGAGGTGGCGATGACAGCGGCGGTCCCGTCCGCCACCTCGTCGCCGGTTGACGGGGTGAAGCCCAGGGCGAGCGGGCGGGTGCCGTCGAGTGCCGCGGGGAGCGCTTCGAGCACGGCGCGCGGATCGCCGGAATCGATCGGATGCAGCCTCATCGCGTTTCGACCCGCACCGCGTCAGAAGTGGTAAGGGAACGGCGACCAGTCCGGGTCGCGCTTCTGCAGGAAGGCGTCGCGCCCCTCGACGGCCTCGTCGGTGCCGTACGCCAGGCGGGTGGCCTCGCCCGCGAACACCTGCTGACCGACCATGCCGTCGTCGACCGCGTTGAAGGCGAACTTCAGCATCCGGATCGCCGTCGGCGACTTGGTCAGGACGGTGCGCGCCATCGCCAGCGCCTCGCGCTCCAGCTCCGCGTGCGGGACCACTCGGTTCACCGCACCCATCTCGTACGCGCGCTGCGCGGAGTACTCCTCGGCCAGGAAGAACACCTCGCGCGCGAACTTCTGGCCGACCTGGCGCGCCATGTACGCGGAGCCGTAGCCGGCGTCGAAGCTGCCGACATCGGCGTCGGTCTGCTTGAACCGGCCGTGCTCGGCCGACGCGATCGTCAGGTCGCAGACCACGTGCAGAGAGTGCCCGCCGCCGGCCGCCCAGCCCGGGACGACCGCGATGACCACCTTCGGCATGAAGCGGATCAGCCGCTGCACCTCGAGGATGTGCAGGCGCCCGGCGCGGGCCGGGTCCGCCACCTCGGTGTCCGAATCACTGTACTTGTAGCCGTCGCGGCCCCGGATGCGCTGGTCGCCGCCGGAGCAGAACGCCCAGCCGCCGTCCTTCGGGCTCGGACCGTTGCCGGTGAGCAGCACGGCGCCGATGCGCGGATCCTGCCGGGCGACATCGAGTGCCCGGTGCAGCTCGTCCACCGTGTGCGGGCGGAACGCGTTGCGCACCTCGGGCCGGTCGAATGCGATGCGGGCGACGCCACCGTCTCGGGAGACGTGCGCGGTGATGTCGGTGTAGTCCTCGGCGCCCGGTGCGAGCACCCATTCCGCCGGGTCGAAGAGGTCGGAGACGAAGTCGTCGGTCACGGCATCCACCCTATTCCGCCCTCGTCGCCGCGGTGCCGCCGCCGGCACCCGCCCGGCGCAGCTTCAGCCACCCGTCGGCGATGTCCCAGGCGGGGAACGCGATCAGGCAGAAGCCGAGGATCGCCGCGAGGATGCCGAAGACGCCGCCCTGCGCGGTCGAGCCCTGCTCGCCCTGCGCGAAGCCGTCGCCGCCGGCACGGGTGACGAATGCCATGAACTCCGGGTTCACGAGCGCGCCGCGGATGAGCAGCGTCAGGCTGGCCGCGGCGAAGCCGACGGCGAGCACCGTGTTCACCACGGCGAGTGCCATGCTCCAGCGGCGCCGCAGGAACAGCACGACGGCGAACACGGCCTCGAGCACGACGAACCCGAGGATCACCGTCCAGGTCCACGGCGAGGGCATGAGCACCGGGACGGGCGCGGCACCGGTGGGGAAGAATCCGAGCAGCACGTCCCACAGCATGGCGAGCGGCACCAGCGCGAGGAACACGAGCGACCCGATCAGCTCGTTGCGACCCGCGCGGTGCTCGGCCGGCAGCGGCAGCTGGTCGGGACTCCAGTCCAGCACGGACTCGCCGGTGGACCCGGTGCGCTCGAGCACGAAGAACACCAGCGTGGTCCAGAAGGCCACGTGCACGATCGTGCCGATCAGCACCGCGACGGTGCTGCCGATCACCTCTCCCACCGAGGCGCGGGCGATCAGCTGCCCGAGCACGCTGCCGCCGACCGCGCACAGCGGGACGATCACCAGCAGCAGCCGCAGCAGGCGCAGCCAGGCCGCGTAGTAGCGCGGCCCGATCAGCCACATCGGGCGATCGATGAGCGAGGAGGCGTATGCGATCGGCTCGCCGAGTGCGGCGACGACGTGGCGTTCGGCGTCTTCGCGGCTCTCGCCCCGGGCGACGCGCGGCTCGACCTGCTCGGCGATGGACGATTCGACCTCGGCGAGCAGCTCGGGGCGCGAGGACGCCGGAAGCGCGCGGGAGACGGCTGCGAGGTAGCGCTCGGCGTAGTCGGCGGTGGCGGTCATGTCAGTTCTCCTCCGGACGGAGTGCGGCGGTCGCGCTCGCGATGGCTGCGACCTCCTGGATCAGTGTGTCGGCGAGGCGGATGCCGGAAACCGAGGTGCGGTAGAACTTGCGGGGCCGCGCCTCTTCGGTGTTCCACTCGCTGTCGAGGTATCCCTGCTTCTCGAGTCGGCGCAGCAGCGGGTACAGCGTGTTGGCGTCGGTCGGGAAGCCGGCGGATGCCAGCTGCTCGAGCAGCCCGTAGCCGTAGCCGGGCGTGCGCAGCAGCTGCAGGCTGGCCAGCACGACCGTGCCGCGCCGCAGCTCCTGCAGATGTCCGTCGAACTCCGAGTCGCTCATGCGTGAAACTATATTGTGCGCCACACACTATTGTCAACGGAACGCCTCGATCGCCCTCGTAGGCTGGCACGATGGCATCCGCTGTTCAGATCCGCCGCATCGATCCATTCATCCGCGACCAGGTCGACGCCTGGTGGCACGCGTACGCCGACGCGCGTCGCGCTGACATGGGCGAGAACGCGCTGATCTGGAGCCTGGAGGAGCGCCGCGCCGAGCTGCAGCAGGACTCCGCGACAACGCGGCGACAGGCGTACGTCGCCGTCCGCGACGACGCTGTGGTCGGCTCGGGCTCGCTCGCCCTGCCGCTGAAGGACAATCTGCACATCGCGATGATGGGCGTGAACGTGCCGTCTCAGCACCGTCGCAGGGGCGTCGGCTCCGCGCTTCTCGAGCACATCGAGACCGAGGCGGCCCGCGAGGGGCGCAGCACCATGCGCACAGACATCTTCTGGCCGGTCTCCCTGCCCGCCGACGGCACCGGAGCCGCCAACCGCGAGTTCGCCCGCCGGCACGGGTACGACGTGGCGCTGGGCGACGTGCAGAATCGCCTCGACCTGCCCGTGGCGGATTCCCTGCTCGATGCGCTGATCCCCGAAGCACCTGACGACGGGTACACGCTGCGCAGCTGGGTGGGTCCCGTGCCCGACGCGTTCGTCGCCGAGTGGGCGGCGCTGGATGCGCTCCTGGACACCGAGGCTCCCACCGGCGACCTCGAAGTGGAGGCATCCACGTCCGACGTGACCGACTTCCGGGCGGATGAGGCGATGCAGGCCGCGCAGCGGCGCACCTCCTACGGCACGATCGCCCTGGCAGCCGACGGTCGTGTCGCCGCGTACACGCAGATCGTCGTCTCCGGCGACGACGGCAACGCCTACCAGTGGGGCACGCTGGTGCGCCGGGAGGATCGCGGGCACGGCCTGGGTCTTCGCATCAAGCTCGAGAACCTGCGGATGCTGCAGCACCACTCCCCCGACACACCGCGCATCTACACGTTCAACGCCGAGTCGAACACGCACATGCTCGCCGTCAACACCCGCCTCGGCTTCCGCGTGAGCGCCCGCATGGGCGAGCTGCACAAGAAGCTCGGCTGACGCGCCTGTCCACAACTCCGGAGATCTGCGCGATGAAAGCGCTGTCAGGCGCCACTGAGCGGCAGTTCGGCCAGGTTCTTCCGGAGTTGTGAACCACGGCGGGGCATGATGGACGCATGACGCCGCCACTCGCCGAGATCGCCGCCACCGCCCGCGTCGTCGCCCTGCCGATGAACACGCGGTTCCGCGGCGTGGACGTGCGCGAAGCGCTGCTGTTCGAAGGGCCTCAGGGCTGGGCGGAGTTCTCGCCGTTCGTCGAGTACGAGGATGCCGAGGCCACCACCTGGCTGCATGCCGCGATCGACTTCGCCTGGAACGTGCAGCCCGCCGCCGTGCGGGACCGGGTGCCGGTGAACGCGACGGTCCCTGCTGTCGAGGCCGCTCGCGTCGCCGAGGTGCTCGCGCGGTTCGGCGGATGCCGCACCGCGAAGGTGAAGGTCGCCGAGCGCGGTCAGACCCTCTCCGACGACATCGCCCGGGTGCGCGCCGTGCGTGAGGCCATGGGCGCGGACGGGCGGATCCGCATCGACGCCAACGGCGGGTGGAACCTCGACGAGGCGGAGACCGCCATCCACGCGCTCGCGGAGTTCGACCTGGAGTACGCCGAGCAGCCCTGCACCGCGGTCGAGGAACTGGCCGAGCTGCGCTACCGCGTCAAGCACAAGGGCATCCCGATCGCTGCGGACGAGAGCATCCGCAAGGCCGCCGATCCTCTGGCGGTGGCGCAGGCCAAGGCAGCCGACCTCATCGTGGTCAAGGCGCAGCCGCTGGGCGGCATCCGCCGCGCACTGTCGATCGTCGCGGATGCCGGGCTGCCGGCCGTGGTCTCCAGCGCCCTCGACACGGCCATCGGCCTGTCGCAGGGAGCGGCGCTCGCGGCATCCCTCCCCGAGCTCGACTACGACTGCGGGCTGGGCACCGCCTCACTGTTCGCCGACGATGTCGCCGACGCGCGTCCCATGGGCGGTGCGGTGTCAGCGGCGCGGGTGATTCCAGATGCTGCCGCGCTGACGCGCCTGGAGGCCCCCACCGAGCGCCGGGAGTGGTGGCTCGCGCGGCTGGAGCGCTGCCACGCCCTGCTGCCCGACTGACCTGCCCTTCGCGCGGCGCGAGCGAACGGGCGCGAGCGAACCGCGCCGACTCAGACCCGCATGAGCTCGACCATGCGGCCGAGGGACTCGCTGCCGACACGCCGGAGCCGAGTCGAGTCCTCGCCCTCCATGGCGCCGCGCACGGTCATGCCCTCCCAGACCACCATGAGCAGGCTCGCGGCCTCGGCGGCGGTGATGCGCAGGGTGATCTGGCCGGAGTCGATGATCTCCTGGATCATCTCGGCGATGCTGCCCGTCATCTCGCGCTCCTGCGCGAGGTACGCCGCGCCGAAGGCCGGGTCGCGCAGCGCACGGATGCGGATCTCACTCATCATCATCACGCCGAGCCGGTCGTCCGCGCCGGAGTCCATGATCTGCTGCACGAGCTCGACGGGGTCGCATCCCTCCAGGGCCTCTGCGCTGACGAGGTCGCTGACCCGCTCTCGCACGGCGCTCAGCCGCGCCTCGCCGACGGAGGCGGCGAGGGTGAGGAACAGCTCGTCCTTCGACTCGAAGTTGGAGTAGAACGCGCCGCGGGTGAAGCCCGCCCGCTCGCACACCGCCTCGACGGTCGCGCCCTCCAGGCCCACCTCGGCGAAGACCTGGGTGGCCGCTTCGAGCAGGCGCGCTCGGGTGTTCTCCCTGCTTCGCGTGGCAGATGACATCACCCCTCCAGAAGCTCGCTGCATCTCAGGCCATCCTCGCGCATTCACATCCTGCGCACAGCATCCGGCCGCACCTCTCACTTACGATACATGTACGTATTGAATACACCTGTGTATCGAACCCTCGTGGAGGCCGCGTGTCCACTCTCCTGTCGTCACTGGGCCGCTGGTCGTACCGCCACCCCTGGCGCGTGCTCGTCAGCTGGCTCCTCGTGCTGGGCATCGCCGGCGGCGGCGCACTCGTGCTCGGCGCAGGGACGGACAACACCTTCTCGATCCCGGGGACCGAGTCGCAGGCCGGCCTCGAGCAGCTCGAGCGCACGTTCCCGCAGGTCAGCGGCACGAACGCGCAGTTCATCGTGGTCGCAGCATCCGGCGACGACATCCGCGACGACCCCTACCGAGCGGACATCGAGGAATCGGTCGAGGACCTGACGCACCTCGACGACAGCGTGCTGGCGGTCACCTCGCCGTACGACGAGAACATCACCGGCATGGTCAACGCCGAACACAGCGCCGCCATCGTGCGCCTGCAGTTCGAGGGCCAGTCGACCGACGTCCCGGCAGAGGCCAAGGCCGACCTGCAGCAGCAGGTGGACGAGCTGCGGACCGCACTGCCGGACGGGTCGCACGTCGCGCTCGGCGGCGACCTGTTCGCCACCTCGATCCCGACCGTCACGGTCACCGAGGCGGTCGGTCTGCTGATCGCGCTGCTCGTGCTGATCGTCACATTCCGCTCCTTCGTCGTCGCGGGCCTGCCGCTGCTGACCGCGATCCTGGGCGTGGGCATCTCGATGGCCGGCATCTTCGCGGCGACCGCCTTCGCGACGGTGTCGTCGACCACGCCCCTGCTCGCACTCATGCTGGGCCTGGCTGTCGGCATCGACTACGCGCTGTTCATCGTCGCCCGCCACCAGGATCAGGTGCGCGCGGGCGTCGACCCCGAGGAGTCCGCCGCGCGCTCGGTCGGCACCGCGGGCTCCGCGGTGGTGTTCGCCGGAATCACCGTGCTCATCGCCCTGATCGGGCTCGGCTTCGCGGGCATCCCGTTCCTCACCACGATGGGCATCGCGGCCTCCGTCGCCGTCGCGATCGCCGTCATGATCGCCGTCACCCTCACCCCCGCACTCCTCGGATTCGTGAAGGGTCGCGTGGCCGGCCGGCCGCGCCGCGCCCGCTCCGCCCACTCCGCCGAAACCCCTCCGCAGCGTCGAGACCCCTCCGCAGCAGCGTCGACAGGGAGGGGTCTCGACGACCAGGAGGGGTCTCGACGGGTCAGGATCGGGGAGGCGGATGCCGCGCCCACGCCGCGCGCGCGCCGCAGCCTCTCGGAGCGCTGGGCGGGCAGCATCACGAAGCGGCCGGTGCTGGTCACGATCGCGGTCGTGCTGGGTCTGGCGATCGTCGCCGTGCCCGCGTTGAGCCTGAATCTCGCCCTGCCGAATGCCGGCGTGCTGCCGAAGGACTCCGAAGCGCGGCAGAGCTACGACCTGACCGCAGCCGAGTTCGGCCCCGGCTTCAACGGACCGTTGATCCTCACCGGCACGATCGTCACCTCCACCGATCCGCTGAACCTCATGGAGGATCTCGGCGACGCCGTCGAGAAGCTCCCCGGCGTGCGCGAGGTGGCGCTGGCCACCCCGAACGAGACCGCCGACACGGGCATCGTGCAGATCATTCCCGAGACCGCGCCAGACGACTCTGCCACCGCCGACCTGGTGAGGGAGCTGCGCGCCCACCACGACGAGTGGCAGGACGAGTTCGGGATCGACCTGAAGGTCACCGGATTCACCGCCGTCGCCATCGACATCTCCGACCAGCTCGGCGCGGCCCTGCTGCCCTTCGGAATCTTCGTCATCGGCCTGTCGCTGATCCTGCTGGCGATCGTGTTCCGTTCGATCTGGGTGCCCGTCACCGCCGCGATCGGCTACCTGCTGTCGATCGTCGCCGCCTTCGGAGTGGTGGGCGCCGTCTTCGAGTGGGGCTGGTTCGCCGACCTGCTGCACGTCGCCCGCACAGGTCCGATCATCAGCTTCATGCCGATCGTGCTGATGGGAGTGCTGTTCGGTCTGGCGATGGACTATCAGGTGTTCCTGGTCTCGCGCATGCGCGAGGACTTCGTGCACGACCCCGCCCGCCACGATCCGGCAACCCGCCGGGAGGCGGCGATCCGGGCCGTGCGCTCCGGCTTCTCGAGCACGGCGCGAGTGGTGACCGCCGCCGCGCTGATCATGTTCGCCGTGTTCGTGGCGTTCGTGCCCGAGGGCGATTCGTCGCTCAAGCCGATCGCCCTGGGCCTGGCATCCGGCATCGCGATCGACGCCTTCCTGGTGCGGATGACGCTGATCCCCGCCGTCATGGCGATCCTCGGCGACCGCGCCTGGCGCATCCCGCGGTGGCTGGAGCGCATCCTGCCGCACGTCGACATCGAGGGCGAGGCCGTGGAGCGGGAGCGGTCGCTCGAGGCATGGCCGGGCGATGACAGCATCCTCGCCGCCGACGACCTGACGATCTCGGCCGTCGACATCGAGGGTGCGCGCCTGCGGCTCGCGCCGGGCGGCGCGCTGGTGGTCACCGGCGCACCGCCGCGCGCGCTGCGCGCCCTGTCGCTCACCCTCGCGGGGCGGATGAACGCGGATGCCGGGATGCTGCGCGTCGACGGCCACCTGCTGCCCGGACGCTCCGCCTGGGTGCGCTCCCGGGTGGGGGTGGCCATGCTCGGCGACGCAGACGGCACCGCGCAGCTCGCCGAGGCGCTGCGCGGCCGCACGCGTCTGGTCGTCCTCGACGGCGTGGACCGGATCACCGCCGCCGAGCGCGACCAGCTGGCAGCGCGGCTGCGCGATGCGGGGCGCACCGTCGCCGTGCTCGCCACGGCCACGGACGTGACCGCCGCGCAGGCTCTCTTCACGGATGCGGGCCGCTCCCCGGCATCCGTCGTCGACCTCCGCGAGACCGCACCCTCTTCTGAGACTGCCGATACCCCCTCCCTTCGTCCAGACCCCTCCGCAATTGCGTCTGCAGAGGGGGGTCTCGGCAAGGGCGAGGGGTCTCGGCGAACCGATTCCTCGTCCGAGGCGTCCGAGCTGACCGCAAGCGATGTACTGAGCGAACGGAGTGAGACGAAGTGCGATGTACTGAGCGAACGGAGTGAGACGAAGTGACTCTCCCCATCGAACGAGCGCGCTCGCGCCGGCCGATCACCTGGCTGACGCTGATCGGCGTGCTGCTGCTGCCGGCGATCATCGGCGGCATCCTCGTCACGGCGCTGCAGAACCCGACCGACCGGCTGGAGTCGATGACCGCCGCCGTCGTGAACCTCGACAAGCCGGTCACGATCGACGACCAGTACACGCCGCTCGGGCGGCAGCTGGCCTCGGGGCTGGTGGAGGGCTCCGACGACATCGACTCGAACCTCACCTGGGTGATCTCGAACGAGGACGACGCGGCGAAGGGACTCGGCGACGGCACGTACCAGGCGGTCGTCACGATCCCCGAGTCGTTCTCGGCGGACGCCACCTCGTCGGGCGTCGCTCTGAAGGACGGCGGGGATGCCGCCGAGCAGGCGAAGATCACCGTGACGACCCCGCCCGACGGCCGGGTCGCCGACGACCTGATCACGAACCAGATCGCCACGGTGGCGGCCTCCACGATGGGCACCATGCTCAGCGAGGCGACGGTCGGCAACGTGCTGGTCGGGTTCACCACGATCGGCGATCAGCTCGGGGATGCCGCGGACGGAGCCTCGAAGCTGGCCGACGGCGCGCGTTCAGCAGCCGACGGCGCCGCAGCGCTGCCCGACGGTGCGTCGAAGCTCGCCGACGGCGCGAACGGCCTCGCCGATGGCGCCTCGAAGCTCTCCGGCGGTGCCGCGCAGCTCTCGGACGGCGCGACGAAGCTCGGCAGCGGGCTCGACACCATCGCCTCCAAGACGCGCGAGGCCGGCGCTGGCGCCACACAGCTCGGTCAGGGTCTCACCAGCGGCGCGGCGACCCTCGAGAAGGACGGGCTCGTGCCCGAGCTGCTGTTCACGGGGGCGAACGGCGCCGCGCAGGCGACGGCAGGCGTCGCGGACGGCGTCGCCGGCGTGAAGTCAGGTGTCGACGGGCTGGTGCAGGCCTGCGGCACGCGCGTGCCCGGCGTCGACCCCCTGCTCGAGCAGGTGTGCGCTGGCCTGACCCAGCTGCAGAGCGGACTGCCGCAGCTGAGCGACGGTGCCTCTCAGGCCAAGGCCGCGTCGGCCGGTGTCGCCGCGGGGCTCGCGGCCTTCGACGAGCAGGCGCCCGCAGAGCTGGCGAAGCAGATGCGCACGGCGGGTTCGGCCGCCTCGCAGCTGGGCAGCGGGCTCGGGCAGCTCGCGAGCGGCGTCGACCAGTCAGCGGCGGGGGCGCGCTCCCTCGCCGGCGGCGCGAGCGATCTGGGCGATGGCGCATCGGCTCTGGCATCCGGTGCCACCCAGCTCGGCGACGGGGCATCCGCGCTGTCCGAGGGCGCGGGCAAGCTGGCGGACGGCGTCGACAGCCTGGCATCCGGCACCGGCGACCTCGCCGACGGGCTGAAGACCGCGTCGACCTCGCTGCCATCGTTCGACGAGCAGCAGTCGACCAAGCTGGCCTCCGTGATCGCCGACCCGGTGAAGGCGTCGGCCGAGGGGGATGCCCTGTTCGGACCGACCGCCATCCCGCTGCTCTCGGCGGTGGTGCTGTGGTTCGGCGCGCTGGCCTCGTTCATCGCGCTGCGGGCGGTGCCCGGCAACGCGCTGACCTCACGTCGCTCATCGATCGGCATGGTGCTGCGCGGATTCTGGCCCGCCGCTGCGCTCGGCGCCGGGCAGGGTCTGCTCGTCGCGCTGATCGTCCAGATCGTGGCCGGCTACGACGCCGCCACCTGGTGGGGCTTCGCCGCCTTCGCGATGCTCGCCGGTGTCGCGTTCGCCGCGGTGAACCAGGCGCTGGTGGCCGTGCTCGGCGGCATCGGACGATGGGTCAGCGCCCTGGTGGGCGTGATCGCCGTCGCGACCGGGCTGATCTCCACGATCCCCGGCTGGCTCGCGGGCCTGGGCGCCGCGATGCCCACGGCGCCGGCGCTCGGGGGGCTGATCGTGCCGAACGGCGCGGCCGCCGCGGGGCTGATCGTGTGGGCCGTGCTGTCGCTGGGAGCCGCGACCCTCGCGGTGACCGCCCGGCGCACGACCAGCGCGAAGGCGGTGCTCGCCGCCGCGTAGCATCCGGCATCCGCCCCGCCCGGGGTCGACATGTGACGGCGGCCCGCCGGCGTCGCCGGTAGGGTCGCGTGATGACACGCGACTTCATGACCGATCCGAAGCAGCTGCGGGACCTCGAAGGGCAGCAGTACATCGTGCTGCGTCCGATCGGTGCGGTCATGCGGGAGTTCGACCGGGTGCAGGATGCCGCGCGGCAGCGGCTCGGCAACAGCGTGCGCTATCCCGGCGCCGCGCACGTCACCCTGCGCGGGCTCTACGAGCCCGAGCGCATCGACGTGGTGCGCTCAGTCGTGAAGAAGTGGGCGGCAGCGCTGCATCCGATCGACGTCGCGACCGAGGCTGTCGATTCGTTCCCCGCGCCGTGGCAGATCATCATCGCGCGTCTGAGGCGCACCCCTTCGCTGCTGCGCGCGTATGCGTCGCTGACCGAGGCGCTGGATGCCACCGACCTGCACCGCATCGGCGAACTGCCGCTGCAGGAGTGGACCTTCCACCTCTCCACCGTCTACGCCAAGACGCTGGATGCCCAGGCGTGGGCGCAGCTGGCATCCGACACCCACCACGAGTATCCGACGCCGCCGACCGAGACGATCGCCGAGGTCGAGCTCGTCACCTACTTCGACGCCACCGAGTATCGCGAGGTGATCCCCCTGGGCGCCGCCTGACCGGCTCTGGGCGCCGCCTGACGGGAGGCTCAGCTCAGGCCGCTGTAGGCGTGCAGTCCCTTGAAGTACACGTTCACGATCGTGAAGTTGAAGATGACGGCGGTGAACCCGGTGATCGACAGCCACGCCGACGGGGTGCCGCGCCAACCGCGCGTGGCGCGGGCGTGGATGTACCCGGCGTAGAGCACCCAGATGATGAAGGTCCAGGTCTCCTTCACGTCGAAGCCCCAGAACCGGCTCCACGCGAAGTACGCCCAGATGGAGCCTGCGATCAGCGTGAAGGTCCAGAAGATGAAGCCCACCACCGCGAACCGGTACGCCAGGTTCTCCAGGCGCACCGTGTCGGGCAGGGTGCGCAGGAAGCCCGGGCCGGCGTTCGCGACGCCCTCTGCCACCCGGCGCTCGCGCCGCGACTGCAGCAGCTGCATCACCGAGAGCGCGAAGGCGAGCGCGAAGATGCCCACCGACAGCGAGGCCACGAACACGTGGATGACCAGCCACACCGACTTCAGCGGATCGGCGAGCGGCTTCACCTCCACGTAGAAGTAGGCGGACGCCGCGCCCAGCAGCACCAGCACCAAGCCGGAGATGAACGTGCCCAGGTAGCGCAGGTCGAGACGGGTGAGCATCACCAGGTACACCAGTACGACCAGCAGCGTGCCCGTCATGGCGAACTCGTACAGGTTGGCCCACGGCACGTGTCCGTTGGCGAACCCGCGGGTGAGCGTCGCGGTCAGGTGGAACAGCCAGCCCAGCACCATCAGCGAGGTGCCGATGCGCGCCATCACGAAGCGCTTGCCGACCGGCGCGTCCGCATCACCGTCGACCGGCGCGGATGCCACGGTGGAGCCGTCCGCCATCACCAGCATCCGCTCCTCGGCCTTCACCGTGGACGAGCGCTTCGCCAGGTCGAACGCGTAGGCGATGAACGCCAGCGCGTAGATGGCGATCGCCGTCCACAGCGTCAGACGCGAGATGGAATCCAGATCGGGCATGTCATGCTCCCTTCGCGGGGTGCCGCGATGCGGCCGCGTCGAGCAGCCGCTCGTGCCCGCGGACGAGATCGTCCACGGCCGCGGCGAGGGTCGGGTCCTCGCCGCGTGCGAGGCCAGCGTACTCCAGGTGGATGGTGTCGTCGGATGCCGTCGCCTTGACCCACATGCGGCGACGCGGCACGAACAGCGCCAGGCCGAGGCCGGCCAGCGCGAGCAGTGCGAAGACGAGCACCCAGATGACCGAGTCGTCGTGGTGGATCTGCAGCGACACGTAGCGCTTGACGGACTCGCTGAGGTCCTTCGCGCCTGCGGGTGACTCGTCCTCGAACGTGACCGTGCCCAGTCCGTCGGGCAGATCGGCGGTCTCGCCCGGCTGCAGCTGGATGGACTTCGTCTCGGTTCCGCGGCCGTTGAGCTTGGTCATGTCCTGCGTGTCGAGCTGGTACACCGAGACCGGGGTGCCGCTGTCGATGCCGAGGTCGCCCTGGTAGACGTCGAGCGTCAGGAGCGGGATGGTCAGGTCGCCGCGGTACGAGGTGAACGCCCCGGTGTCGAGCTTGACCGCGGTCGGGTAGAAGAACCCGACCAGTCCCAGCTGCTTCGGCATGCCGTCGGGGATCTTCAGCACGCCCAGCGAGGTGAGGTTGTTGTCCTGCGGCAGGAACTCGACCGGGCCGCTGAAGACCTCGACGCCCTGCGCGTTGCGCACCGTGATGCTGGGAGCGTACCCGTTGCCGAGCAGATAGATGTGGTCGCCGCCGACGCTCAGCGGATGGTTGACCTCGACGGCGTCCTTGCGCGTCGAGCCGTCGGGCTCTGTCACGGTGACGTTGGCCTTGAAGTTGCCGGCCTGCCCGGCTCCCGGAGCGCCGACCGCCTCGTAGGTGACGTCGAAGGAGTCCAGTGAGACCGCGTACGGCACGAACGCGTCGTCCGGCACGAAGCGCCCGCGGTTGATCGAGTTGTAGTCGATCAGGGCGTTCACGTACGAGCTGCCCTCCACGACCACGCGCTGGCCGGTGTAGGCGAACCCGCCGCCCACGCCGACGGTGATCAGCACGCCGACCAGGGCGATGTGGAAGATCAGGTTGCCGGTCTCGCGCCAATAGCCGCGCTCGGCGGAGACCGACCAGACGCGCCCGCGGTCGTACCGTGCGACGCGGTAGCCGAGCGCCTTGAGCTGCTTCTCGGCGACGTCGATGGATGCCGCGGCATCCGCCTCCGAAGCCTCGCGCGTGACCGACCGGTGGTCCTCCAGCCGGGCCAGCCGCGCCGGTGTGCGCGGCGGAAGCGCCCGCAGCGCCTTGGCGTGGTGCCGGATGCGCGGGATGATGCAGCCGATCAGCGAGATGAACAGCAGGATGTAGATGGCCGAGAACCACGGCGACGAGTACACGTCGAACATGCTCAGCTTGTCGAGAATCGGGAACAGGTCGGGATTGTCGGTCTTGTACTTGAGTACGCCGTTCGGGTCGGCGGACCGCTGCGGGAACACCGAGCCGGGAACCGCGCCGATCGCCAGGAACAGCAGCAGGATCAGCGCGACGCGCATGGAGGTCAGCTGACGCCAGCCCCAGCGCAGCCAGCCGACGAGGCCGAGCTTGGGCTGCGTGATGCCGTCGTCGGCGTCGGCCGAGTCGATGTGGTCGGCCGGGCGGAGCGGATCGGATGCCGCGGACGACCCGTCAGAGCGGGAGGATGACACTGCCCATCACCGCCCCGAGGCTCGACATGATCATGTTCCAGATGCCGGCGACCATCAGGATGCCGAGGATGATCAGCATCGCGCCGCCGATGATGTTCACGACGCGGATGTGACGACGCAGGAAGCCGACTGCTCTGGTGGCCCAGCCGAAGCCGAGCGCCAGCAGCAGGAACGGGATGCCGAGGCCCAGCGAGTACGACGCGCCGAGCAGCGCCGCACGCGCCGGAGTTCCGACGTTGAAGGACAGCGCCACGATCGCGGTGAGCGTGGGGCCCATGCAGGGCGCCCAGCTCAGGCCCAGCGCCACGCCCAGCAGCGGGGCGCCGACGAGCCCGGCGGTGGAGCTGACCTGCATCCGCATCTCCCGCTGCGCGAAACCGAAGAAGCCGAGGAACACCAGCCCCATCGCGATGATCACGACACCGAGGATGCGCGTGATCAGCTCGGACCACTGCACCAGGAAGACGCCGACCGTGCCGCTGAGCGCGGTGATGCCCACGAACACCACCGTGAAGCCCAGGATGAACAGCAGCACGCCCAGAAGCAGCCGGCGCCGCGTCGTCGGCCCCGCACCCACCTGGGTCGCTGAGCCGGGCCCACGCGCGCCGGACGCTCCGGGGCGCGCGAAGCGACGGTCGGACCGGGGCATGGGCGTCGAAGCGCCGACCGCGCCGCTGATGAACCCGAGGTACCCCGGCACGAGCGGCAGCACGCACGGCGAGAGGAACGACACGAGACCGGCCAGCATCGCCAGCGGGATCGCCAGCCAGAGCGCGCCGGCTCCGATCACGGCATCCGGATTCACGCCTGCTCCTCGAGCACACCCTTGATCATCGACGAGAGGATCGAGGTGCCGTCGATCGGACCGAT
Organism: Microbacterium sp. ARD32; assembly: GCF_031844385.1. Taxonomy (NCBI): domain Bacteria; kingdom Bacillati; phylum Actinomycetota; class Actinomycetes; order Micrococcales; family Microbacteriaceae; genus Microbacterium; species Microbacterium sp. ARD32. Next base: position 304,554 of record NZ_JAUZVD010000001.1, on the reverse strand, counting down.
GATGCGCGCGGCGACACGGCCCTGCCGGTCGAGCACGAGAGTGGCCGGGGGCGCCTGGATGGGCGCGACGCGGGCGAAGGCCAGCTTGGCCTGGCCGCTGTCCGCGTCCATCAGGCTCGGGTAGGTGACGCCGTACTTCTTCGCGAACGCCTTGGCCGTGGCGGCCTGATCGAAGATGTTCACGCCCATGAAGACGACGTCGTCGTCCTGGTGCTGCTGCCACACGGCTTCGAGGTCCTTCGCCTCTACGCGGCACGGACCGCAGGTGGCGTACCAGAAGTTCACGACGATCACGTCTCCGGTGTGATCGTCACTGGAGAACTTCTCACCGGAATCCGTGGTGCCGCCGAAGACCACCGGCTCGCCGCGCTCGTCGGCGGGGATCTCCTGCCATCGCAGGTCGGCGGCCGTGTAGGCCTTCTCGTCGCCGTTGAGGAACGCCTCGGTGGCCGGATCGGGCGCGCATGCGCTCAAGCCCACGGCGAGCGCGCCGGCGAGCGCGGCGGCGCCGATGCGCAGCACGTCACGGCGGGAGCGGGCGGGCGAGGACACGCTGGGAATCGTACGCGCGTTTCCTATGGGTGCTCTGGAACGATGCGACGGCGGTGACCCCCGTTCGAGTCGCGCAAATGGCTGTATTTCGGCGCGATGTACAGCCATTTGCGCTCTTCGAAAGTCATACGGCGCCGAGGTCGATTCCGGATGCCGCGGGCTCGGCGTAGTCGACCTCGCGCCACACGTCGCCGACCCGCTCGAAGCTGGTCACGCTGGAGAGCGCGCACCGCCGCGTGCGCGGGTCGTGTCGCAGCGGAAGCCCAGCGACCGCGAGGTGCGTGATCCAGATCGGCGCCTGATGCGAGACCAGCACCACATCCCCTTCACCCCGCACCGCTGAGCCTTCACCCTGCGCCGCTGAGCCCGTCCCATGGGTCGCTGAGCCGGGCCCACGCGCCCCGGAGGCTCCGGGCGGCGCGGAGCGACGGTCGGAGTGGGGCGTAGGGATCGAAGCGTCGCCGCCCGCTTCATCCCAGGCGTCGTCCATCGCCGCCAGCATCCGATCGGCGATCGACCGGTACGGCTCCCCCCAGCTCGGCAGGGACGGACGCCGCAGGTGCCGCCAGTTGCGCGGGTCGCGCAGCGCGCGCGACATCCGCTTGCCCTCGAACACGTTGGTCGGCTCGATGATGCGCTGCTCCAGCACGGGAATCAGCCCGAACAGCTCGGCGAAGGGGGCGGCGGACTCCTGCGTGCGCTCCAGCGGCGAGCAGCGCAGCTCGACGACCGGCCGATCGAGCGCTGCGACGTGATCGGCCGCGGCGTGTGCCATCGCCCGGCCCGCCTCGCTGAGGTGGTAGTCGGGCAGGCGCCCGTACAGCACGCGCGCGGGATTGAAGACCTCGCCGTGGCGGACGAGATGGAGTCGGGATGCCGGCATTCCCTCACCGTATCGCGGGCCTCTTCCCGCCAACCCCTCCTTGCGGCGGCCCAGGATCAGAGGTCACCCGCGATCGCGCGCAGGGCGGCCATGTGGCGTGCCAGGGCGCGGCGGCCCTTTGCGGTGGAAGACACCCAGGTGCGCGGACGCGTGCCCGCATACCCCTTGGTGATGTCGACGTAGCCCTGATCCTGCAGGTGAACGATGCCCTTCGACACCGCGGAGTCGTCGGTCTCGAGCAGGTCGCGCAGCGCCGCGAAGTCGAGCTCGATCCCCTCGGGCAGCGCCGCCAGCAGCGAGAGGCGCACCGGCGTCAGCAGCGCGGGGTCGAGGTCATGCCTCGGGTGCGCCATCGCCCGCCCCTTCGTCATGGGCGAAGTCATCCTCGCCTTCGCCGCGCCCGGGCAGGAAGGCCACGCCGACCAGGGATGCCGCGATCACCGCTCCCATCGCGACCGGCACGACCGGAGAGACGGCATCCGTGGCAATCAGCAGCACGGCGAGCGCGAACAGGATCGCCGAGGAGGCGCCGAACGCCGTCCACTGCGCACCACCCCAGCACCACCCGGTGGAGCGCAGGCTCCAGGACGAGGAGCCGGCGAGCGCCATGATCGTGAACAGCATCAGAGCCGATACGACCAGCCAGCCCGCGGTCGGCAAGAAGACCGTCGCGCACGCACCACCGAAGCCCGCGCCGATCATGACCGTAGTCACTCTGACGCCGTGTGGCAGCGGTACCGCGGGAACCTCCGCCCGCACGCCGGTGTCGGCGCGCCGCAGGCTGCTGATCGGCCGGGCGGCGAAGATCACCAGCGTCACCGCCGCGCTGACGGCCACCACCCAGACTGGGTATCCACCACCCAGGATCCGCCAGGCCATCAGCACCAGCAGCATCGCGAGGAACACGCCGACCGCCAGCCAGTAGCGTCGGCCGGCGCGCAGTCGTCCCGCGTACCGCTCGCCTGCTCCGCTGACCAGACCGCTGGAGATGACGATCGGCGGCAGCACCAGCATCATCAGCATCCCGCCGGCGGTCTCGGTGTCGACGGCATCCGACCCGGTGTAGACGAACACGGCCATGTAGGCCGACATCATCACGGCGTGGAGCAGCTGCAGCACCGCATGCCCGCGCGGCACCCCGGCTGCTCGCGCCTGCACGGCTTCCGCGGCGCGCAGCGCCCGTGCGGCCTCTTCCCTCGGCATCCGCGCTTCACTTTCCATATTGCAAGTATGTACCTGATCGCAGTACGCGCAATGGCAGTATTGCCGACCCGGCCGGCGCGGCCGCCGAGGCGAGCCCCGCCGCGAGGGGCGCCGGCGGATGCTGGGCCCCGCAGCGCCCCACGTAGACTGGGCAGGTCCGTATTTCCCCGATCAGAAGGAATCCTCCGTGCTTCGCACACACACGGCAGGCTCGCTGCGAGCCGCGCACATCGGTCAGACCGTCACCCTCTCGGGCTGGGTCGATCGTCGCCGCGATCACGGAGGAGTCGCGTTCATCGATCTGCGGGATGCCTCGGGCATCGCCCAGGTCGTCATCCGCGATGAGGAGGTCGCCCACCCGCTGCGCAGCGAGTTCGTGCTGCAGGTGACCGGCGAGGTCTCGCGCCGCCCTGCCGGCAACGAGAACCCGAACCTGCCCACGGGCGAGATCGAGCTGATCGCCAGCGACGTCGTCGTACTCAACGAGTCGGCGCCGCTGCCCTTCCCGGTCTCCAGCGGGCTGGCCGAGGCCGACCCGATCGGCGAGGAGGCGCGTCTCAAGCACCGCTACCTCGACCTGCGCCGCCCGGCGCCGGCCGCCGCGATGCGCCTGCGCTCGGACGTCTACAAGGCGATCCGCGACGAGCTGCACGAGCGCGACTTCGTCGAGATCGAGACGCCGACCCTGACGCGGTCGACCCCCGAGGGCGCCCGCGACTTCGTGGTGCCCGCTCGCCTGCATCCCGGCAGCTGGTACGCCCTGCCGCAGTCTCCGCAGCTGTTCAAGCAGCTGCTCATGGTCGGCGGCGTGGAGAAGTACTTCCAGATCGCGCGCTGCTACCGCGACGAGGACTTCCGCGCCGACCGTCAGCCGGAGTTCACGCAGCTCGACATCGAGATGAGCTTCGTCGAGCAGGAGGACGTCATCGAGATGATGGAGTCGCTCATCGTCGCGATGTGGAAGACCATCGACGTCGAGGTGCAGACGCCCCTGCCGCGGATGACGTATGCCGAGGCGATGGCCAAGTACGGGTCGGACAAGCCCGACCTGCGCTTCGGACTGGAGCTGGTCGAGGCCACGGAGTACTTCAAGGACACCCCGTTCCGTGTCTTCCAGTCGGAGTACGTCGGCGCGGTGGTCATGCCCGGCGGCGCCTCGCAGCCGCGCAAGACGCTGGATGCCTGGCAGGACTGGGCCAAGCAGCGCGGCGCGCGCGGACTCGCGTACGTGCTCTTCAACGAGGACGGCACGCTGGGCGGCCCTGTGGCGAAGAACCTGTCCGAGGCCGAGCAGGCCGGCCTGGCGGAGCTGGTGGGCGCCAAGCCCGGCGACTGCGCGTTCTTCGCCGCAGGCTCCGCGAAGGACTCGCGCGCGCTGCTGGGCGCCGCGCGCGTGGAGATCGGCCGTCGGCTGAACCTGCTCGACCCGAACGAGTTCGCCTTCACGTGGGTCGTCGACGCGCCGATGTTCGAGCCGGCGTCGGATGCCGTCGCCTCCGGCGATGTCGCGGTCGGGGCCGGCGCCTGGACCGCCGTGCACCATGCGTTCACGGGCCCCAAGCCGGAGTTCGAGGACACGTTCGACACCGATCCCGGATCGGCTCTGGCGTATGCGTACGACATCGTCTGCAACGGCTCGGAGCTGGGCGGCGGGTCGATCCGCATCCACCGCGAGGACATCCAGAAGCGCGTCTTCGGTGTGATGGGCATCTCCGAAGAGCAGGCCGACGAGAAGTTCGGCTTCCTGCTGGATGCCTTCAAGTTCGGCGCTCCCCCGCACGGTGGGATCGCGCTGGGCATGGACCGCGTCATGCAGCATCTGACCAAGACCGACTCGATCCGCGAGGTCATCGCCTTCCCGAAGTCCGGCGGCGGGTTCGACCCGCTCACCGAGGCACCTGCTCCGATCACGCCAGAGCAGCGTGCCGAGGCCGGAGTGGACTTCGTCCCCGAGGACGAGCCCGCCGAGTCCTGATACCGCGCTTGCGCCGAGACCCCTCCTGGTTGCCCAGACCCCTCAGGATCTGCGCGAATCAGGAGGGGTCTCGACAATCGGGAGGGGTTTCGACGATCGGGAGAGGTCAGGATGCCAGGGCGGGGGCGACGTTCTCGTTCCAGACGTCCACGCCGAGCTTGCCGATCAGGGCGATCACGACCACCAGGAACACGACGCGGATGAACGTGGAGCCGCGCGCGATCGCCATCCGCGAGCCGAGATAGCTGCCGGCGACGTTCGCGGCGGCGAGGATCAGGCCGAACAGCCACAGCACGGCTCCGTGCGGGATGAACAGCAGCAGCGCCCCCGCGTTGGTGGCGAGATTCACGATCTTCGCCTTGGCGCTGGACTGCAGGAAGTCGTAGCCCATCAGCGCGACGAGCGCGATCACCAGGAACGTGCCCATCCCCGGACCGATCAGCCCGTCGTAGAACCCGATCACCGCGCCGGTCGCGCCGGCGGCGACGTGATGACGGCGCCCGTGGAAGCGCAGCCTGGTCGCCGCGCCGAGCTCCGGCCGGAAGGCGGTGAAGATCGCCACGGCCAGCAGCGCGATCACGATGATCGGCTTGAAGGCGGATGCCGGGAGCACCACCGCCACGGCGGCTCCGCCGAACGAGCCGGCGAGGGCGACGAGGGCCATCGGCACCGCGGTGCGCAGGTCGGGCTTCGCTCGCCGGTAGTACGTGACCGCACTGGTGGTGGTGCCCGCGAGCCCGGCGAGCTTGTTGGTCGCCAGTGCCTGCACCGGCAGGATGCCCGGGATCAGCAGCAGCGCCGGCAGCTGCAGCAGTCCTCCCCCGCCGACCACCGCGTCGATCCAGCCGGCACCGAAGGCCGCGATGACGACCAGCACGAGCATGCCCCAGGTGAGCTGCTCGATACCGAGAAGCGTGCCGATGTCCATCATGATTCAGGATGCCAGACTGTTCCCATGCTCCGGGACCTCACGCTGCCGCATCCGCTTCCCTTCCGCACGGGTGAGGCGGTCCTGCGTCGCGCCGCCGAGCAGGACGCCGATGCCCTCATCGCCCTGCTCGCGGACGATGCGGTCAGCTCCGCGCGGGGCGACCGGGCTCGGCCCGAGGATCGCGGGCTGTACACGTCGGCGCTGCGCGACATCCTCGCGAGCGATTCGAACGACCTGCTGATCGCCGAGACCGCCGACGGCGTCGCCGCGACGTTCCAGCTGACCCTCATCCCCGGGATGGCGCGCCGGGGGGCGAGCCGCCTGCTCGTCGAGGCGGTGCGGGTGCGCAGCGACCTGCGCTCGGCGGGACTGGGCTCCGCGCTGATGCGGTGGGTGACGGATGCCGCGGCGCCGCAGCTCGGCGCGGGCCTGGTGCAGCTGACCTCGGATGCCGCGCGCGTGGACGCGCATCGCTTCTACGAGCGGCTCGGCTTCGCCGGCTCGCACATCGGCTTCAAGTACTCCGTCGCGGAGACGAGTGAACCGGATGCTTCCCCGGGATCGGGCGCCACGCTATCTTCATCGTGAGGGATCAGCCCTCGAACCCGAACGAGAGGGGACGCCCCATGGCAGGAAAGTTCGAGCTGTACACCGACAGGAGCGGCGGTTGGCGTTTCCGGCTGAAGGCCGGCAACGGCGAGACCATCGCCACCGGCGAGAGCTACTCGTCCAAGGCGAGCGCGCTGAACGGCATCGATTCGGTGCGCCGCAACGCCGCGGAAGCCGAGGTCGTCGAAGTCGACGGCTGAGAGATCAGGACAGCGGGCGAGATGCTTCGGCATCCCGCCCGCTGCTGTGTTCACAGGTCGCGGCTCAGAGCACGCGCGCGAGGAAGTCCTGCGTGCGCGGATGCTGCGGGTTCGCCAGCACCTCGCGCGGGTCGCCCTGCTCCAGGATGTGGCCGCCGTCCATGAAGATCAGGCGCGAGCCGACCTCACGGGCGAAGCCCATCTCGTGCGTGACGACGAGCATGGTCATGCCCTCGTCCGCCAGCTGGCGCATCACCTGCAGCACCTCGCCCACCAGCTCGGGGTCCAGCGCTGACGTGGGCTCGTCGAAGAGCATCATGTCGGGGTTCATGCACAGCGCACGGGCGATCGCCACGCGCTGCTGCTGACCGCCGGAGAGGTGACTGGGATAGGCATCCGCCTTCTTGCTCAGCCCGACCCGGTCCAGCATCTCCCGAGCGACCTGCTCGGCCTCGGCCCTGGAGCGCTTCTTCACGCGCCGCTGGGCGATCGTGAGATTGCCCAGCACGGTCATGTGCGGGAACAGGTTGAAGCTCTGGAACACCATGCCGATGCGCTGACGCACCCGGTCGATGTCGGTCTCCTCGTCGGTGACGTCGATCCCCTCGATGAGGATGTGCCCGCCGGTGGGCTCCTCGAGCAGGTTCACCGAGCGCAGCAGCGTGGACTTGCCCGATCCGGAGGGGCCGATGATGCAGATCACCTCACCTGCAGTGACCGTCAGGTCGATGCCCTTGAGCACCTCGTTCTCGCCGAAGCTCTTGACCAGGCCCTGGATGTCGATCGCCGGTGCGTGGACATCGATCAGATCCGTGCTCATCTCTCCCTCGCCATCCGCCGCTCCAGCCACGCGGTGAAGCGGGTGAGCGGAATCGTCACGATCAGGTACAGCAGCGCGGCCATGATCAGCGGCGTCGCGTTCGCGTACATGGTGTTGGCATCGCGCGCGAAGCTGGTGAGCTCCTTCGACCAGATGAACGTCCCCGCGATGAACAGCAGCGAGGTGTCCTTCAGCAGCAGCACGAACTCGTTCGTCAGCGGCGGGATGATGATGCGGAATCCCTGCGGCAGCACGATCCAGAACATCGTCTTCATCGGCGACATGCCCAGCGACCGCGAGGCCTCGGTCTGGCCCTTCGGCACGGCCTGGATGCCGGCGCGGATCACCTCGGCCATGTACGCCGAGGCGACCAGGATGAGACCGATCAGGCCCGCGCCGACGGGACCGCCCGGAGGCTTGATCCCGAACGCGATCGGCAGGATGAACGCCATCGCGAAGATCGTCAGCAGTGCCGGCAAACCCCGGAATAGCTCGATCCACGCGGTCGCGAACCAGCGGAAGGGCGCGATGATGGACAGCTTCATCAGGGCGAACACGACGCCCAGCAGCAGACCGCCGGCGAAGGCGATCAGCGTGAACAGCACCGTGTTGCGCAGCGCCACGACGATGATGTCGGGGAACAGCTCGGCCGCGATCTCGAGGTCGAAGAACTGCTTGCCGATCTTCGCCCAGTCCGTGGCGATCGCGATCAGCACGATCAGCGCGACGAACAGCGCGTACATCGAGTACCGGTACAGCCTGCCCCTGGTCCTCCGCTTCAGTGCCATCGGAGTGGACCTCCCATCCGCCCGCGCGGCTTACTTCGCCGCGAAGTAGGTGTCGTAGATGGTGTCGTAGTCGCCGCTGTCGCGCAGCTCCTGGAGCGCCTCGTTGACCGCTTCGCGCAGCTCGGTCTTCTCGCCCTTGGCGAAGGCGAAGCCGTAGGACTCCTCGGTGTCGTACTCCTCGACGATCTTGTAGGTGTCGTCGGCCTTCTCGTGCTCGATGTTCACCGGCTGGTCCTGCAGGATCGCGTCGATCTGTCCGGCCTTCAGCGCCGGCCACAGCTCGGCGTCGCCCGGGTACTGCACGAGCGTGGCGCCCTCGGCGTGCTCCTTGGCGTAGCTCTCGCCCGTGGTGCCCTGCTGCACGCCGACATTCTTGCCCTTGAGGTCGCCGATGCTCTTGATGCCGGAGTCGACGCTGGTGAGCAGCGACTGCAGCGAGTCGTAGTACGGGTCGGAGAAGTCGATGTTCTTCTTGCGCTCGTCCGTGATCGTCATCGCCGAGGCTCCCATGTCGCAGGTGCCTGCGATCAGGGTGGTGCCGGACTGCAGCCCGTCGAAGCTGACGTCCTGCACGTTGAGCTTGAGGTCGAGCTTCTTCGCGATCGCGTCGGTCAGGTCGATGTCGAAGCCGGTGTAGCCGGTCCCGTTGTCACCGCCCTCGAACTCGAAGGGGACGTAGGGCACCTCGGAGCAGATGGTCAGCGTGCCGGCGGTGACCAGGCCGTAATCCGGGCCGGAGGCGGCCGGGGCCTTGTCGCCACCGTCACCGTCCGAGCCCGGGTTGCTCGCGCAGCCGCTCAGTGCAAGCACAGCGGCGGCCGCGACAGCGGTGGCGAGAAGAAGAGGACGACGGTTCATGGCCACTCCAATGTGACGGGGCTTGCGCCCGGGGACGGGTACGCCACTCATCTTGACACGTCCCGCACCCCCGCCACCAACACGAGCGGGATGCTCGGGATCACGGTTGGGTTTCGACAGTGCGCATTACTGTAAAGCAGTATGGTCAGAACTCGTCAGCTCTGAGGAGTTCTGCTGTTCAGAACTCGTAGTCGACAGCCACCCGCGACGCCACCACGGAGCGGATGTACGCGGCGGCCTCCTGATGCGCAGGATCCACCTGGTAGGCCTCCAGCGCGTCGAGCGATTCGACGTCGGCGACGAGAGTGACGTCCCAGTTGACGTCGGGATGCGCGACATTGACGCCCGCGCTCACCGCGCGCAGCTCGGGGACGACGCCCATCAGCGCGTTCAGCCTGCGTGCGACCTCCGCGGCCTGCTCGGCGCGCAGCGCAGCATCCGGTTCGGCCAGCTTCCAGCTCACCACGTGACGGATCATCTCGACTCGCTCCGCTCGCTCAGCACATCGCACTTCGACTCGCTCCGCTCGCTCAGCACATCGCTTCCGATCGCCTCTTCGAGCGCGTCCCGCAGCCGCTCCGGCGAGACCCGCCAGTGCGCGTGCAGCGATCCGTCGATCAGCACCACGGGGATCTTCTCCCACCAGCGCTCGTGCAGATCGCGGTCATCGGCGATCGACTGCTGCACGATCTCCACCTGCTCGGCGGCGGCATCCGGCAGCTCGGCGACGACCGCATCGACGACCTGCTTCGCCACCTCGCACAGATGGCAGTCCGGCTTGCCGATCAGGGTGAGGGTGGTCACTTCTCGACCGGTCGGCCCTGAGCGATCCACTCGCCCGTGCCGCCCTCGACGTTCGTGGCGTCGTAGCCCTGCGACTCCAGCGCCTTCACTGCGCGTGCGGAGCGGCCGCCGGCCTGGCAGATCACGTCGAACGCCTCCGTGGGCAGCTCGTCGAGGCGGTCGACCAGCTCGGACAGCGGCACGTTGACAGCTCCGGGCACGTGACCGGACGCGTACTCGTCGCGCTCGCGCACGTCGATGAGGGGGACTCCCTCGCGGGCGGCGAGCTGGGCGATGTCGATCGATTTCATGGCATCCATTATCCCGCGGAGAACACGAAGCGCCCGTCCGAAGACAGGCGCTCGGTGTCGTGCCGCTTACTTCTTGTTGCGGCGCTGGTGGCGAGTCTTGCGAAGCAGCTTGCGGTGCTTCTTCTTCGCCATGCGCTTGCGGCGCTTCTTGATGACTGAACCCACGGAAACCTCACTAAGTCAGGGGCTGGATGCCACGAAGACGGGCACCCGGGTACGGGCACGGAAAAATGCCTTCGTCGATTCTAGCAAACGGCAGGGCATGCCCCGCACCGCGTCATCCGACGTCGGCGATGGGACGCTGCAGGGCCTCGGCGACGGCCGACTCGGGCACGCGGTAGCTGCGGCCGAAGCGGATCGCGGGCAGCTCACCGGCATGCACGAGCCGGTACACGGTCATCTTGGACACGCGCATCAGCTCGGCGACCTCGGCCACCGTCAGGAATCGGACGTCTTGAACATCGGGCATCCCCAATACCCCTTTCTGCTGAAGCACAGCATATGGGGTACATGCGACGCATGTAAACCGCTGTGACTGGAGTGATCGCGGCGAAGCGGCGAGCGCCCTCGGTGGCGGATGTCGTCAGCTGAGCCGGCGCAGCGCGGTCGTCACCACGTGCTTGGCGGACGCCGCGGCGCGGCCGACCACCTCGGCGGCGTGCGCCGCACCGTCCGGCAGGGGCACCGCCGGATAGTCGACATCGGGCGCCTGATCGCCGTACGCATCCACCAGGAAGGGCACGAGCCAGTCGTCCACCGCCTCGAGCGGAGCCACCGAGAGGCTGTAGAAGCGGCGCTGACCGTCCTCACGCACGGTGACCAGCTCCGCCTCGCGCAGCACCTTGAGGTGCTTCGACACCGTGGGCTGGCTGACGCCGAGCTCGCTGACGATCTCGGTGACGCTGGTGCCGGCATCCCCTTCCGCGGAGCGACCCAGCAGGAGCTGGAGGATGTCACGCCTCGTGCCGTCCGCGATCACGTCGAAGATGTCCGTCATGCCATCAGGGTAGTCGGCGCGGACACGGAGTACCACGCGCGCTCCCGGAGTACCATGTCGGAAGCTCGGCGAAGGGCGTCGCGCGGTGGCAGGAGGGGGTTCGATGTCGGGCATGATGTCGGCATCCTCTCCACGACGCTCCGTGCGCGACGTCGTGAAGCAGATCAAGCACTTCATCATCTCGTCGCCGTCGCGCTTCGCGCTCGTCATCTTCGCCGCGCTGATCCTGCTGTTCACAGGCCTGCTGTCACTGCCGATCTCGTCGGTCGCCCGCACGGTGACCCCGCTGAGCGACGCGCTGTTCACCGCCGTGTCGACGATCTGCGTCACGGGTCTGTCCACCGTGGACATGAGCACGCACTGGTCCGGCTTCGGCCAGGTCGTGATCTTCATCGGCGTCAACATCGGGGGACTGGGCGTGCTGACCGTCGCCACGCTGCTGGGCAAGGTGATCTCCAAGCGACTGGGTCTCAGCGCCAAGCTGATGGCCGCAGGAGACACCAATCCACTGCGTGCGCACGGCGGACCGGTCAACGAGAGCCAGACGGTGCGGCTGGGCGAGGTGGGGCAGCTGCTGACCACGGTCGCCATGTCGGCGCTGATCATCGAGATCGGTCTGGCCGTGCTGCTGTACCCGGCACTGGTGATGGCCGGAGTCGATCCGGTCTCGGCGCTCTGGGAGGCGCCCTACTTCGCAGCCATGTCGTTCACCAACACCGGCTTCGCACCCAACGACGGAGGCGTGGTGGCGTTCCACGACGACTACCTGGTGCTCCTGCTCCTGATGGCGGGCGTCTTCCTGGGCAGCATCGGCTTCCCGGTGATCTACACCCTCGCCAAGCACGTCTGGCACGTGAAGCGCTGGTCGCTGCACTCCAAGCTGACGCTGGTCACCACGGTGCTGCTGTTCGTGCTCGGTGCGGCGGTGTTCCTGCTGCTGGAGTACGACAATCCGCGCACGTTCGGGTCGATGGATGCCGCGGACACCACCATGCAGGCGTTCTTCCTCTCGGCGATGACGCGATCGGGCGGGTTCGGCGTGATCGACATCTCCGATCTGAACGGCTCGTCGATGCTGGTCGCCTGCATGCTCATGTTCGTCGGAGGCGGCTCGGCATCCACCGCGGGCGGGATCAAGGTGACCACCCTCGCCGTGCTCGCCATCGCCGTCTGGTCGGAGGCGCGGGGACGCCAGTCGGTCGAGGCGTTCGGGCGCCGCGTCCCGTCTGATGTGCAGCGCGTGGGACTGTCGGTGGTCGCCTGGGGCGCGACGATCGTCGCCGTCTCGACGATCGCGATCACCCAGCTCACCAAGCTGCCCGTCATCGACGTGCTGTTCGACGTGATCTCCGCCTTCGGCACGGTGGGTCTCTCCTCGGGCGTGACCGAGGCGCTGCCGGATGCCGGCTCCTACATCCTCGCCGCCACCATCTTCATGGGCCGCGTCGGCACGGTGACTCTCGCCGCGGCGGTCGCCGCGACGAGCCGATCGCAGCTCTACTCGCTGCCCGTGGAAAGGCCGATCGTCGGTTGAGCATCGCAGACGTCAGCGCGGGCGGGACTCTGTTCGTGGTGTTCACCTGTGAGGGCAGCGGAGCGGTGGACATCACCGTGAGAGACGGTCACGAAGACATCATGCACGTGTGGAACGAGCAATGCGCACCGGATGTCGCCTACGGCGGTGAATCCGCGCCGTTCAAGACGGAATCCAACCGGCTCACCATGGTGATCGAGGCGACGCCGGGTGTGCGCTACTCCGCGGTCATCGAGGGTGCACCGCCAGCGCCCATCGACTGAACCTCGAGTGCCGCGTCTGCCGACCACCGGGCGGCAGTCGTTCGGATACCGCCCGGTCGCTCGTAGACTGATCGGCATGGTTGAGATGGTTCGCGGCGACGCGCCGGTGCTCGTGATCGGACTCGGACGCTTCGGTGCGGCGTGCGCCGGTGAGCTGGACCGGCTCGACCGCGAGGTGCTCGCGATCGACGAGGACCTGGGGCTCGTGCAGAAATGGTCGGAGCGCGTCACGCACACGGTGCAGGCGGATGCCCGCAACATCGATGCCCTGCGGCAGATCGGCGCGCAGGATTTCCAGGTCGCGGTCGTCGCCGTCGGTTCACTGATCGAGGCATCCGTGCTGATCACCGCCAACCTCGTCGACCTGAAGGTGCCGCAGATCTGGGCGAAGGCGGTGTCGCAGTCGCACGGCAAGATCCTCGCTCGCGTCGGCGCCAATCACGTGATCTACCCCGAGCGCGAGGCGGGCGAGCGCGTCGCGCACCTGGTCAGCGGACGGATGCTGGACTTCATCCGCTTCGACGACGACTTCGTGCTGGCGAAGATGTACCCGCCCAAGTTCATCCGCGGCATCGGCCTGAACGAGTCGGGCGTGCGCACCAAGTACAAGGTCACGGTCGTGGGCGTGAAGAGCCCCGGCAAGCCGTTCCGCTATGCGGAGGCGAACACCGTGGTCACCAACCACGATCTGATCATCGTGTCGGGCACCAACGGCGACATCGAGCGCTTCGCCAGCCTGGACCGCTGAGCATGTCGCTGGGTCGCTGAGCCTGTCGAGGCGCCGCCCGGTCGGAGGCCTCGCGACATCGGGGTCGGCTCAGGAACCTGCGGCGAGCTCCTTGGAGCGCGCGAGCGCGGCCGCCGTGGCACGCGCGAACATGTCTTCCAGCCCGGCATCCTGCATGACCGCGATCGCACGCTCGGTGGTTCCCTTGGGGCTGGTCACGCGACGGCGCAGCTCGGCCGGGTCTTCGCCGGATGCCTCCAGCAGTGCGGCAGCGCCGATGAAGGTCTGCTCCGCCATCAGCCGCGCATCGTGCTCGGAGAAGCCCATTCCGGTGGCCGCCTTCGTGAGCTCCTCGATCAGCAGGAACACGTAGGCGGGCCCGGAGCCCGAAATGGTGCCGAGCTTGTCGATCTGCTCTTCGGACACTTCGATCACGGCGCCGACCGTCTCGAACAGCGAGCGCACGAGCGCCATGTCGTCGCCGGTGGTCGCCGAGCCGGCGGCGATGCCGGTCACGGCGCGTCCCACCGTCGCGGGAGTGTTCGGCATCGAGCGGATGCTGTGCACGCCCGCCCCCAGCACGCTCTCGAACGTATCCAGGGTGACGCCCGCCGCCAGGCTCACGACGATCGCGTCATCGCGCAGCGCCGGGGCGATCTCGCGCAGCAGATCGGGCACCATCCCCGGCTTCACGCCGATCAGGACGATGCGCGCCGCGGCCACGGCATCCGTGTTCCCGGCCGGAGTCTCCTCGAGTGCGATGCTGGTGACGCCGGGCAGGGATGCGAGGGCATCCGCCTTCTGCCTTGTCCTGTTGGTGGCGATGATGCCGCCGTCGACCGGAACACCCGACGCGACGACCCCGTTCAGGATCGCGCCGCCCATCGAACCGGCACCGAGGAACGCGAGGGAGGGAAGCGAATCGACCATGCGCCCATCCTACGAGCCGCGCCCGGTCGCCAGGCGAGCGGCTCCGGAATCGGGCGTGTGGCCGGAGCCGCGCCGGATCCGCGGCCTAGAATCGTGGCATGAGCGCATCGGGCGGCAGCAAGGCGATCATCGCGGCATTCTCGGCGAACATGGGCATCGCCCTGGCCAAGTTCATCGCGTGGGCGCTCTCGGGCTCAGCATCCATGCTCGCCGAGGCGATCCACTCGGTCGCCGACTCCGGCAACCAGCTGCTGCTCATGCTCGGCGGCCGCAAGTCGAAGAAGCAGGCCGACCGCGCCCACCCGTTCGGCTACGGCCGCGAGCGGTACGTGTCGGCCTTCGTGGTCTCGATCGTGCTGTTCTCGCTGGGCGGGCTGTTCGCCGTCTACGAGGGCGTGCAGAAGCTCGTCCACCCGCACGAGCTGGACAAGGCCTGGTGGTGGCTGCCGCTCGCGGTGCTGCTGATCTCGATCGCGCTGGAGGGCTACTCGCTACGCACCGCGGTCAAGGAGAGCAACCGGGTGCGCGATAAGGGCCAGTCGTGGATCTCGTTCGTGCGCCGCTCGAAGGCGCCGGAGCTGCCGGTGGTGCTGCTGGAGGACACCGGGGCGCTGACCGGTCTGACCTTCGCGCTGCTCGGAGTGGGGCTCACGCTCGTGACGGGCAACCCGGTGTTCGACGCGCTCGGCACGCTGATGATCGGTCTGCTGCTGATCGTGATCGCGCTGATCCTCGGCGTCGAGACGAAGAGCCTGCTGGTCGGCGAGGGAGCCAGCCGCGCGGACTACGACCGGATCGTGGACGCGATCTCGGGATGCGATGACGTGGAGAAGCTCATCCACATCAAGACCCTGTACCTCGGTCCTGACGAGTTGATGGTGGCCGCGAAGATCGCCCTGACCGCCGACAAGTCGGTGCGCGAGGCGGCATCCGACATCGACGAGATCGAGCGTCGCATCCGGGCTGCCGTGCCCGCCGCCCGCGTGATCTACCTGGAACCGGACGTGTACCGGCCGGCCCTGGATCCCGAGCCCTCCACGGATGCGTTCGTCCTGAAGTCCTCCGACTGACCCCGCCGTGATCGACCAGCTCCGCGCCGAACTGGCGCGCGACGGCCTCGCTGCGGTCACCCGGCAGAAGCTGCGCAATCTGCTGACCGTGCTGGAGCACGACTCGCAGGCGCATCTGGAATCCCTCACGATGGTGGATCCCGGCCCGCACGCGGTGGTCTCGTTCGGCGACATCCGCAGTGCCGATCTCGTCGTGTTCCTGCTGCATGGGATCGACACCGACCTCGGGCTGTTCCCGGCGTGGGCGGATGCCGCCCAGCGCCTGTGCGCCGACGTGATCCGCTCCTGCGTCTCCCGCGGCGAGCCGCGCCGGGTGGCGGTGATCGCCTGGTTCGGGTGGGACTCGGGCACGCACGTGTCGGCGCTGGCGACCAGGCACGCCACGGTCGGCGCCGCCCGGCTGGCGATCGACATCGACCGCGTGCACGCGCGCAACGCGCATGCTCGGCTGGTGCCGGTCACGTACTCGTACTCGTCGACACTGCTCGGCGAGCTGTTCGCGCTCGACCTCGCCGAGAACGTGAACACGGCCTTCTCGATCGCGTCCGCGGGCGTCACGCACGCCGCCGGGGTGGCGCTGGCAGAGGCGATCGCCGAGGGTCGCCTGGTGCTGTACGCCACCGAGGGCGCGAACGACAGCATCGCACCCCTGGGCCGGCTCGGCCAGCATCCGGTCGATCCGCGCGACATCCCCGGCGTCATCGTCTACGAGTGCGATGGCGGTGAGGCGCCCGCTGTGGACGGCGGCATCACCATCGGCCGCGCCGCAGAGGGACACGCCTCGCAGACCGTCGTCGACGAGCACGGCCGTCACACCGGGTACTACGACGAGAATGCGCAGGGGTATCTCACGCTGGTCGCGCGACTCGCGGAGGCCGCGGTCGCCGCGCTCTGAGGCGAGCCCGGGTCGGTGCCTCGCGGGGCCCGAATGGCTGGCTCGAGGGCCGGGAGGGCGCGATCCGGGACCCGCGAACAACCGGCCCGAGCACCCCGGGCGTGTCGCGGGGCCCGAATGGCTGGCTCGAGGGCCGGGAGGGCGCGATCCGGGACCCGCGAAGTACCCCACCTCGCAGGGCGAAGCGCTCAGCGGCGGGATTCGAAGAAGTCGCGCAGCAGCACGGTTGCCTCTTCGGCGCGGATGCCGCCGACGACCTCGGCACGGTGGGGCAGGCGGCGATCGCGCAGCAGATCGTACTGCGATCCGGCGGCCCCCGCCTTGTCGTCCCACGCCCCGAACACGACGCGACCGACGCGCGCCTGCAGGATCGCCCCGGCGCACATCGTGCACGGCTCCAGCGTGACGACGAGGGTGTGTCCCTCGAGGTTCCACCCGCCATGCGCCCGGGCTGCCGTGCGCAGTGCGACGATCTCGGCGTGCGCTGACGGATCGTGTGTCTGCTCGCGCAGGTTTCTTCCCTCTCCGATGACCGCGCCCGACGGGTCGAGCACCACCGCGCCCACAGGCACGTCGCCCTCCGCGCCGGCGCGGGCTGCCAGCGCGAGCGCACGCATCATGGGCTCGTCGTAGGCGGTCATGCGGTCGAGCCTAGTGCGGCGGCGCGGCCCGCATCCCAGTAACCTGTAACCATGCGCGTTCATGTGGCCGACCACCCGCTCATCACTCACAAGCTCACGGTGCTGCGGGACGAGCGGACGCCGTCGCCGGTGTTCCGCCAGCTCACCGAGGAGCTGGTAACGCTGCTGGCGTACGAGGCCACTCGCGACGTGAAGGTCGCCCCTGTCGAGGTGAAGACGCCGGTGACCCTCACCACGGGAGTCAAGATCGCCGAGCCGCGCCCGATCGTCGTGCCGATCCTGCGCGCGGGTCTCGGGATGCTGGAAGGACTGGTGAAGCTCATCCCCACCGCCGAGGTCGGATTCCTGGGCATGGTGCGCGACGAGACCACCTTCGAGCCCACCACCTATGCCGAGCGGCTGCCCGACGATCTCAGCGACCGGCAGTGCTTCGCCATCGACCCGATGCTCGCAACCGGCGGTTCGCTGGGCGCGGCGATCCAGTTCCTGTTCGACCGCGGCGCGAAGGACGTGACCGCGATCTGCCTGCTCGGCACTCCCGAGGGCGTCGCAGCGATCGAGAAGCTCGTCGGCGACCGCGACGTGACGCTCGTGCTGGGCGCGCTGGACGAGCGCCTGAACGAGAAGGGCTACATCGTGCCCGGCCTCGGCGACGCGGGCGACCGGCTGTACGGCACGGTCTGAGCCCCGCTCGCGGCTCGCGGCTCGCGGCTCGCGGCTCGCGGACACCATCGACACGAACGCCGCCGGCCGGACACACGTCGCGGACACCGCCGGACGGCGAGCCCGGCGGCGGGTGCCGGACGGATGCCGCCAGACGACGCTACGCGACGTTCAGCACGTACGCGCGCTCGTCGCCGTAGTGGGTGAAGCCCGCTCGCGCGAGGATCGGAGCAGAGGTCGAGATGCGGCCCTTCACGATGGCCGTGGAAGCGCCGAGCTCGGCGCCGATCCGCAGCCGCTCCGCCAGCACCGCGCGGTAGGCACCGCGTCCGCGCGCCTGCGGGAGGGTCGCAGCACCCCACAGCCGCACGAAGCCGTCGACGACGGTGCAGCCGCCGGTGCTGACCGCCGATCCGTCCAGGCGGGCCAGCACGCGGGCACCCTCTCCTGATTCCAACGCGGCGGTGACCTCGGCCAGCTCCTCGTGCAGCCCGGCCTCGTCGAGCGGGTGCTGCTCCCAGACCCCCACGTTCACGGCATCCACCTCGCGCACCTGCTCCAGCGTCCGCACGACCTCCGCGACGGCGTCCGCCGGCACCTCGACCGACAGTCCGGCGATGGGCCTCGCGAACACGGCGACCGTGTCCGCGTGCTCGGCGCCCCTGCGCTGCAGCTCCGCCTCCAGCTCGGGCCGGTCGGAGGCGTTCGTCCAGAACGTCAGCGTCGGCTCCCCCCACGCGCGGGTGCGCTCGACGGCGTGGTCGAGCACGGCAGCGGCATCCCGCTCGGACTGCACCATCGAAGCCCGCACTCCGCCTCCGAATCGCTCCGGGTAGCGGACCAGCTGCAGGTCGGACCTCTCGTGGTCGCCGCCTCGCGGGATCCAGATCCACGCTGCGGATGCCCGCATGATGTCGTCGAGGCTGTGCCGGCCAGCAGACATCCCGCGCTCAGTCACGGTCCGCCCCGACCAGATGCGCGAACGCGCTCAGGCGCGCCACGCCCTCCGGCGTCCAGGGAAGATCGTCGAGCAGCGCCGGCGAGTGCACCAGGTAGGCGACGCTCTTGGCCCGCGATATCGCGACGTTCAGGCGGTTCTGCAGCAGCAGGAACTCCGGCCCGCGTGGCGCGTCCCGGCCGCTGGACGCCGCCAGCGACGTGATCGAGACGACCGCCTCCTTGCCCTGGAAATTGTCGACGGTGCCCACCGCCACTCCCGCGAAGCCCGCGGCGGCGAGCTCGTCGTGGATCAGCTGCTTCTGCGCGTTGTACGGTGCGACCACAATGATGTCCGCCTGCTCGAGCGGCCGCGGTGCGGCATCCACCATCCCGTCGACGTAGTCGCGACCGACCAGGTCGCGCACGATGCGCACGACCTCGCCGGCCTCCTCGGGCGACTGCGTGGCGTTGCCGCGGTGTCGCACGGGGACGACGTGCAGGCCCGGCGCGACGCCGTCGATGATGCGCCGCTCGGCCCCCGACGCCGACGCCAGCCGGCCGGCGTAGGCCAGCTGCGAGACGGGCGCTGCGACCTCGGGATGCATGCGCCACGACTCCGCGAGGAAGTACCCGTACGCCGGGTCGATCACCGAATCCCCGTCCATCACCCACCCCAGCGCCGACGTGTTCACGGGCTCGGGGTGCGTGCCCTGGCTGACCTGCGGCAGCTGCTGCGGGTCGCCGAGCAGCAGCAGCCGCTTCGCGCCGGCGGCGACGGCGATGGTGGAGGCCAGCGAGAACTGGCCCGCCTCGTCGATCACGAGCAGGTCCAGGCTCTTGCGCTCCACCCGGCGCGTGTTGCTGAAGTCCCAGGCCGTCCCGCCCACGACGGCGCCGCCCTGGGCGTGCTCGGCGAGGAAGGCGGCCATCCCGTCGCGCCGGAGCAGCGTGTAGGGGCGCTCGCTCTCATCCCCCGTCTTGGGCTTCTTGGCGACCTTGGCCGCGGGCACGCCGTCGGCGACCACGCGCTCGAGCAGGTTCTCGACGATGGCGTGCGACTGCGCGACCACTCCGACGCGGTACCCGTGCTCGTTCACCAGTCGCGCGATGACCTGGGATCCGGTGTAGGTCTTGCCGGTGCCGGGAGGCCCCTGCACGGCGAGGTAGCTGTCGTCGAGGTCGACGACGCCGCGCACGATCGCATCGATGCGGTCGGCTCCGGCATCCGGAAGCGGCGCGCCGGAGCGCGTTCGCGGCGGTACGCGCCGCAGGATGTCGGTCGCGGCGTCGGCGGGAAGGTCCGGCGCCGCGTGATGCACCGATTCCGCCCACTCCTCGACGGCCGTCTGCTGCGACGCGGCGTTCGGCGGCGCGGCCGGCGCGAGGGCGAGCGGCAGCGTGTCCCAGGTCTGGCCGCCGACAGTGCGCTCGCGCACCAGATACCCGTCATCGAGCACCTCGAGGACCTCGACCTCGTGCGGCACGTGGATCACGCGCGAGGGCGCCTGCACCGAGAACGGCGTCGGCACGGCGTACAGGGCGAAGGGCCGTGCGCCGATGCCGAGGGTGCTCCCGGGCGCCACCTCACCGCGCAGCCGCAGCAGTCGGGTCTGCACGCGCTGCCCCTCGGCGACGCCCCAGTCGTCGTCGACAGCGCTGGACGACGCGTCCACCCGCAGCACATCGCGCGTGGACTCCCAGATCGACACCGGCTCGCGCAGCCGCTGGAAGTGCCCCTGCCAGAAGCTCTTCGCCTCGCGGGGGTGGTAGTCGATCGCCGCCGCGGCGACGCGGAACTCCGCACCGCTGCGTCCCGCACGCTCGGCCCGCATCGCCTCGGCCTGCAGCGCCAGCGACAGCGGCGACGGCTCGTACGCCCGGGTCTCGGGGTCGTCGGGCGGCGCAGGGAGCACCCCCTCCTGACGTGCGAGCCCCACCAGCCAGTCCCGCAGTCGCCGGGTGGACACGCAGTCGTACCGGTTGTAGTCGGCGAGATCGTCGAGGATGCTCTGCGCCTCGGCATCCTGCCCCGACGCCGCCAGCGCCCGCGCCTGCACGTACTGGACGATGGAGTCGTCGCCCTTCTGCACGTCGCTGGTGCGCACCTCGGCGCCCATGTACAGCGGCTCCAGCTTCTTGATCGAGTACGAGCGGGAGCCGATGCGCACCGACCGCAGCACGATCGGATACAGGTCGACGAAAACGCCTTCGCGCAGCAGCCGATCGACATCGGCCTCGCCGACCCCGTGGCGCGCGGCCATCGCCGCCAGGTGCGAGGTCTCGTAGGGCGCGTAGTGGTAGATGTGCAGGTCGGGATGCGCCTGACGACGCAGCTTCACGAACTCCAGGAAGTCCAGCAGCGCGCGCTTCTCGTCGGCGAAGGTGTGCGCCCACAGCGCGGAGTACTGCTCGTCCTGATCGGTCCACCCGAACAGGTAGTCGATCCCCCACTGCGGCGTGCCGGCCGGCGAGGCGACCGGCTCGGTGTAGAGCGGGTCGCCCTCGAAGTCGAAGAACAGGTCGCCGCGACTGGGCCGCGGCATCATGCCGATCGCGTTCGCCGAGATCAGCTCGTACGGCGGCGCCTCGCCCGGCTGCGGCGCCATCCCGGCCTGCAGCCGCGCCTGCGCGCGCAGGGCGGTGAACGTGTCGATGTTCATCCCGCCGGGAGCAGCGGATGCCGTGGCCAGATCGTCGATGGTGCGGATGCCGGCCGCCCGCAGCCGCTGCCGCTGGACCGGCCGCATGCGCGCGACCATGAGCAGGTCACGGTGCGCGATCACCTGCTCCTCGCACGTGGCGCAGCGCCCGCAGGCTGTCACCTGCAGATCGCCGCGGTCGTCGCCCCAGGCGAGCGGCGCACCCGCCGCGCCCGCGGCGGGATCGCGATCGGCGATCAGTGCGCGCAGCCGCGCGCGCCGCACGTGGAACAGCGGCAGCACGTCCTCGACGCGGTGCGTGCTGGTCGTGCCGTCGCCGAGGATCAGGTCGACCTCGTCAGCCCGGGGGATGCCCAGGCGGTCGAGCTGGTCGACATATGCCGCCAGCTGCATGAGCGCCGTGCTCCGTGCCGTCCGGGCGAGCTTGGAATCCTGCACCCGCCAGCGGCCGTCGCGCGGGTCCCTCCGCAGGAAGTCGGCGAAGCCGACGAACTCCGGCGTGGAGAACGCCGCCTGGTACACGACGCATGCCTGCGAGCGCAGCGCGCGCACGGTGCCGGCGACCACGGCATCCAGCGCCTCGACATCCCTGGACGACACCTTCGGCAGGATGACCACGCCCGGCCGTTCCCCGGTCGACTCGCCGAGTTCGGCGACGTAGCGCTGCAGCACCTGCTCCTCGTGGCGATCGCCCAGACGCGCCGCGCGCTCGAGAGTCGCGTCCTCGGGCTCCTCCACCGCGGGCACGCGGCCGAGCTTGGCGTCGACAGCGCGCGCCCACGCGAACTCGCACTCCGCGGCGAGCTTCAGATCGCTCGCACTCCAGACCACGCGATGCTCCGCCGTGATGACCCGCACGATGCCCCTCTCCGTTGCCCTGCTCCGAGGCTATCGGCAGGGTGGGACATCGCCCGCGCCGGCGGGCTACCGACGCACGATCGCCGCGACATCGCGCACCAGCTGGGCGCGCTCGACCATCTTCTCGGGTCGCGGGTCGTCCACGGCGAGGAAGACCACGCGATCGTCCCCGATCGTCAGCGTCGAGACCAGGTCGTGGTGCCGGGCCACGCGCTCGCGGACCGCGGGCATCCACGCCGTCCCGTCCGCGCCCTCACCGTCTACGTCCGCCCACGCCGGCTTGACGAGCAGCGGGTCGATGGACTGTCCCAGCGGGATGGAGACCCGTGCCGAACCCGTGCTCGCGCCCGCCCACACGACCTCGCGGAAGGCGGGTGAGCGCGTCGAGCCCGGTGCCGACTCGAGCACCCAGGTCTCCGCACTCACCTGCGTGCCGGACACCGGAAAGCGCAGCCGGGCGCGCACCGCCCACAACTGCCAGCCCTGCGGCAGCGCCAGCCCGACGCTCTGCCCGTCGGGCTCGCCCTCCGGCTCGAAGGATGCGCCGTTCCAGGTCGGCGCCCAGGCGGCACGGACCGCCGCGACGCGCGCCTCGTTCTGACGGACGCCGCGCGTTCGGTTCAGCCGCACGGCCAGAAGAGCGCCGACGATCACGACGACGGGAACCAGGATCTGCCGCACCACTCCGGTCGTGAGACCGGCGGCGACGATGGCTCCAACGATCGTCGCCACGATGACGATCAGGACCACCCCCGAAGACGCGGTCCAGGAACGCTTTGACAGTCTCTGCTCGCTCACGGGCATCAGTATCGCATCGGCTGCCGGTCACGCACCGGCGACGCGTGCGGTCAGCGTCGGGTGCCCGGAAGGTCGTCGTCCACCGGGATCACCCGATGCAGGTCGGCGAGGATCGCACCGCGCAGCCCGCTGAAGGAATCCGGCGCCTGAGCGACCTCCTCCTCCACGGACTCCCGCAGCACGACCAGCGCCTTCTCATGGGCATCCAGGGTCGCCGCCGCCAGCATCCGCGGCGACAGCGTCATCGCGTCTCCCGTGAACTCGACGCCCTGCACCAGCCCGTCGGCGCCCACCGTCACCTGCACGTCGCGCCCGCGCGACCACGCTCGGTAGCTGCGGCTCGCCAGGCGGTCCGCAAGCTGAGCGCTGTCCGCTGCTGCCGCCTCCGCCTCGCGCTGCAGCTGCGCGAGCCGGTCGCGGGCGGCCATGATCTGCTCTTCGTCGAGATCCATCAGCCCAGGGTCTTCACTTCCTGATCCACGCCGTTCGCGCCGGCACCGACGATCACATCGGGTGTGATGCTGATCTGAAGAGGCTTCGCCGGAAGGCGCAGACCGAGCACCGACCCCGGACCGATCGTGGTATTGATGATCTTCACCTCGTCGAAGGCCTTGTAGAGCTTGTTCACGAGCTCCCCGAAGCGTCCCGCCGAGTCCAGGAGCTCGTCGCACCACTTCGACGCCTTCGACACCCACCGCGCGATGGCCGAGGTGGCCTGCGCGACGATCGCGGGCAGACCGAAGCCCGCCGTGGCGAGAGCCTCGCCGACCCACACGATGAGCTTGCCGACCAGTTCGGCGCAGATGGCCGAGACGATGTCGCGCACGATCCTCACGATGGCGCTGCCGATCGCGAATCCCGAATTCAGCCCCTGGCACATCGCCGACTCGATCTGGGCGCGCTCCGCCATCTGGGTCAGCCGCTCGCGGAAGGCGTCGGCCGCCTGACCATGCCAGTACTCGGCGGTCCTGTCACGGATCGCGATGAGCCGCTCCGACTGCGCGGCGAGCACGCCGCCGACATTCGACCAGGTCAGCCCGACGGCGGTGACGACCGCCGGGTTCCCGACGAGCACGTTGAGGGCCTCCTGGAACCAGGACATGCGATCCAGCAGGAACCCGGCCAGGCTCGACGCGAGCGTCCCCAGCGGGTCGGTCGCCATGCCGACGACGTCACCGACCAGGCCCGCACCCGAGCCGAGGGCACCCGCCCAGTCGCCCGATCCCAGACTCGCCCCGGCCGAGAACGCGGACCCCAGCACGGGGACCCCGAGAGCCTTCCCCTGGAACCACTGCGGCGCCTCCCACTGCTCGGGGGCGACCACCAGGCTCACCGGAGCACCCTCGAGATCGCGCGGTACGCCGCGGCGGACGCCGTGTCGGTGGACTCGTAGTCGGCTGCCGTGTTCTTGAGGTTCGTCGCCGCCGCCTCATACGCCATCGCCTCGACCGCGAGAGCCGCGCTGCCGATGGTCTGCACGAGCTGCGCCGGCGGAACCATCATCAGGCAGAGCAGACCGAACGCGTCGTCGGTCATCTTCTGCGCGGCCAGCCCCGCGCTCACTGCCTCGTCGAGCGCATCGCTCGCGGCGAGAACCTCCGAGACCTCCCCCGCCAGCCTGTCGTAGTCGACCTCGACCTGATCGCCTGCCATCACTCCCCCTCCATGCCGAACAGCCGTCTGGCCTGCTCGTCGACCTCACTCGAACCGATGTCAGGCAGATCCTGCACCCGGCCGCGCCCGGACGCGCGGATCGCGTCCTGCTGCGCTTCGAGAAGCGCGGACTCCAGCTCCGACGGCGAGAGGTCGCCGACCTCATCCGAGAACGTGACGTCCTTCAGGATGCCGTGGCCGTCGAGGACGATCTCGACGAGGCCGTCCCGGTCGCTCCCCCGCGAATCCGACGGAAGGGGGAGCGCCTGTCCGTCCTGCGCCTCGCGCAGCACCTCGAACCCCCGCGCCAGCACAGCCTCGAGCTCTTCCGCTTCCATGGCCCCGATGCTACTCGCCGGAGCGGGCGTCGTCTCGGGGGAGAAGTCCCCATTCAGCGCCGGCGGTCAGCGCCACCAGTCATCGGCCGGCGTCACCGGCAGATGCCGCTTGTGCCTGGTCGCGAGGTACTTCGCCTCGATGCGGGCGGCCACGTCCGCCGGGACCTCCCGGCCCTCGACGTAGTCGTCGATCTGCTCGTAGGAGAGGCCGAGCTCGTCCTCGTCGGGGCGCCCGGGCACGCCGTCCAGGAGATCGGCGGTGGGCACCTTGAGATACAGCCGCTCGGGCGCGCCGAGGTGCTGCAGCAGCATCCGCCCCTGCCGCTTGCTCAGCCCGGCCAGCGGCACGACGTCCGCCGCGCCGTCGCCGAACTTCGTGTAGAAGCCGGTCACGGCCTCGGCCGCGTGGTCGGTGCCGATCACGAGCAGGCCGTCATGACCGCCGACGGCGTACTGGGTGACCATCCGCAGTCGCGCCTTGATGTTGCCGCGGTTGAAGTCGCTGATGCTCTCGCCCGCGCCCTCCTCCAGGTCGCGCTCCAGCCCGTCGACGCCGTGCTCGATGTTGATCGTCAGCGAGCGGACGGGGGCGATGAAGTCGAGCGCGGCCTCGGCATCCGCGGCATCCGCCTGCACCCGGTACGGCAGCCGCACCGCGACGAACGTCGCCTCGCGCCCGTCGGCGCGCGCCCGCTCGACCGCCAGCTGCGCGAGACGCCCGGCCAGCGTGGAGTCCTGCCCGCCGGAGATGCCGAGCACGAAGCCCTTCGCGCCGGTGGCGCGCAGATAGTCGGCGAGGAACCCGATCCTCGCCTCCGCCTCGGCGGCGGCGTCGATCTCGGGCTTGACGCCCAGCTCTTCTGCGATCTGCTGCTGCAGGGTCACGGTGGCCTCCTTCGTCGGTTCCAGTCTGCCCCACTGACAGAATGGATGGGTGAAACTTCTCGTCGCCGCCCTCGCCTCCGAGCTGCAGGCGTTCCCCGCCGAGCTCCCCGGCTTCGATCGGCTCGTCACGGGTCCGGGCAAGCTGATGGCCGGGGTCGGTCTGACCCGGGCGCTGGATGCGCGTGACGCGGACGATCAGTACGAGGAGATCGTCGTGGTCGGCACCGCGGGTGCGGTGGACGATTCCGTCGCAGCGGGCATCCACGACGTCGGCGCCGCCATCCAGCACGATGTGCAGGATCTGGAGGGCGTGATCGGCCGGCACGTCTCGCTGCCCGCGCGGGTGGAGACGGGGAGGGTCGGCGTCACGATCGCGACCGGCGACATCTTCGTCGACGACGCGGATGCCGTGGATCGGATCCGCTCGCTCGGGGGTGTGCTCGTCGACATGGAGACGTACGCGTTCGTGTGGGTGGCGCAGCAGTTCGACGTGCCGATCCGGGTGCTGCGGGTGGTGTCGGACCGTGCTCAGGACGGCGCGACTCAGGTGTGGGACGAGGTCGTCGCCGTGTGCAGCGCGCAGCTGTGGGAGCACGTGCGCGGCGAGTACGCGCTCTGATCGCAGCGGCGATCGGTCGCGCCGTGCGCGGTCAGCCGCGCGGAGCGTCGACCACGCTCGGTCCATCGGGCAGTGCGCGCACGGTGAGCTGCGCCGGAATCTGCTCCTGCATGGCCTCCACGTGACTGATCACCCCGACCGTGCGGCCGCCCTGACGCAGCTCGTCGAGCGTGCGCATGGCCGTCTCGAGCGTGTCGGAGTCGAGAGATCCGAAGCCCTCGTCGATGAACAGGGTGTCCAGGCGGATGCCGCCGGCGCGGGCCGTGACCACCTCGGCCAGTCCCAGGGCGAGTGCGAGGGAAGACAGGAACGTCTCCCCGCCGGAGAGCGACTTGGCGGGTCTGGTCTGGCCGGTGAAGGCGTCGAAGACGACGATGCCGAGTCCGGATGCCGCGCCCCTGGCCGCCAGCGCATCGGAGTGGCGCAGCTCGTAGCGCCCGTCGGACATGTCGCGCAGCCGCAGGTTCGCCGCAGTGACGATCTCCTCCAGCTCGGCGGCGAGCACGAAGGTCTCGAGGGTCATCCGGCGGGTGTTGCCCGAGCGGCCGGCGAGAGTGTCGGCCAGGCCGCGCAGCACCTCGAACTCCTCGGCCTCGGCGGCGGTCTTCGCGTGCTCGGATGCCGCCGCGTCGACGGCCGCGGTGAGACCGGACTGCACACCGCGCGCCCGGCTGTCATCGTCGACGGCCTTCAGCCACGCGCTGCGGGAGGCGGCGGCGGACTCCTGCGCCGGGGCGAGATCGATCGCCTCGTCGGGGAGCACCCGCAGCTCGAGATCGAGCAGCAGGGCGCGTTCCTTCTCGCGCGCCACCCGGTACGCGGTGACCCGGTCGTCGAGCGCCTGGGTCTCGGTGGTGCTCAGCAGGGCCTGCTCCGCCGCGGTGACGTCGTCGAACATCGAATCCTCGATGGCCCGGTCACGCTCTCGCCGGGCCGCGCTCGCCCGCTCCGCAGCATCCAGATTCGCATCGATCGCCTCGGCGGCGGCCGTGGCGGCGGCGACCTGCCGCTGCGCCTCGGCGACACGCGCGGCAACCGATTCGTGATCGCCGCGGGCGGCGGTGACGAGCTGATCGGCATCCGCGATGCGCTGCTCGACGAGGGAGAGCGCGGTGCGGGCGGCCTGGAGCGCCTCGGATGCCGCCGTGCGCCGCAGCTCGACATCCGCGGCATCCCGCTGCAGCGATTCGAGTTCTGCCGTCAGCGCCTCCGCGCGCGCCGCTGCCGCGAGAGCCGCTTCGCGCGCGGTGCGCGCCTGCTCCAGCTCTGCGGCCGCCTGCTCCGCGGTGCGCCCGCCCGCCCGCTCGGCCGCGGCCGCCTGGTCGGCGCGCACAGCCGACAGGGCGCGGGTCGCCTCCCTCTCGGCGGTCGCCGCGGCGTCGCGGACGGCCTCCGCCTGGGCGATGTCGTCGGCCGTCACCGGGTCGGCGTGCTCGGCGGGCGACGGATGCTCGACGGAACCGCACACGGCGCACGGCTCGCCGGCCACCAGCGACTGGGCGAGCTCACCGGCGTAGCCCTCGAGGCGGCGTCTGCGCAGCGCGGAGAGCTCGGTCTGAGCGCGCGCGTGGGCTTCGCTCGCCTCGGCCTCGATGCGAGCGGCCTGCGCGGCGGCGTCGGCGAGGTTCTCGACGTCGAGCACGCCCGTGGCGCGGGCCTCGGCCGCCGCGACGGCCTGGGCGGCCGCCTCGGCGAGCGCTCCCTGCGTGCGGGCGGCGTCGCGCTCAGCGCTCACCTGCGCCACCCGCTCGGGGAGCGTGTCGCGTTCGACATCGATCGCGGCCAGTTCGGCCTTCAGCGCGCGCTCGGTCTCCCGCGCCGTCGCGAGCTCGGCGGCGCGCCGGGGAGCGGATGCCTCCAGCTCGGCCGCCTGCTGCCAGGCGCCGCTCTCGCGGATGCGGTCGGAGGCCCAGGCGCGGTAATCGCCGGCGAGAGCCGATGCGGGAACGCCGGCGTCGGTGGTCGCGTCGACGGCACCCGCCTCGGCCCGTGCGGCCTGCTCCGCAGCCGTGTGCGCCCGCGCGGCCGCGGTGATCAGCGCTCGCAGCGCCTCGGCCGCGCGCCCACGGTCTCGCCGGTCGGCGGCCACCGCGATCCCGTCCGCCTGCGCATCGAGCTCGGCGAGAGCAGCACGGGCGCGGTCGCGGTCCAGCTGCCCCTGTCGCTGCTCCTTGAGCTCGGCCAGTGCGGCATCCGCTGCCGCGAGAGCCTTCTCCGCGGCGTCGCGCTCCGCGCCGAAACGCTCCACCTGGTAATCGGCGCGCGTGATGGCCCGTCGCAGGCGCTCGATGCGCGAGTCCGCAGTGTCGGAGCCGGCTTCGGCATCCTCGCCCCACAGCTGCGCATCGGTGGCGACCCGCTCGGCCTCGTCGAGCCGGGCGTCGACCGTGGCCCTGCGGCCGGCGAGCGCCTGCTCGGCCGTGCGGCGCCGCTCATCGAACCGCGCCTGGTAATCGGAGAAGCGCTCGGTGCCGAACAGCCGGCGCAGCAGCGCCTGGCGCTCCTTGCTGTCGGCGAGCAGGAAGTCGGCGAACCGGTTCTGCGCCAGCAGGATCACCTGCAGGAACTGCTCCTGGCTGAGCTGCAGGATCTCATCCAGCTCGTGCGCGACATCGACCACGCGGGCGGCTCGGCCGATCCACTCGCCGTCGACGAGTTCCTCCAGCAGCGCCGACGGCTGCTGCGTGGTCATGCCGCCGCCGCGCTTGGCGGGGCGCTCGTAGGCGGGCGAGCGGGTCACCCGGTAGCGGCCGGCGACGGTGCTGAACTCCACGACCACCTCGGTCGCGTCCTCGGGTTCGCAGTGATCGCTGCGCAGCCGCCTCTCGCCGCCGTCGTAACGCGGCACACCCCCGTACAGGCCGAAGCACACGGCATCCAGGATCGACGACTTGCCCGCCCCGGTGCGCCCCGCGATCAGGAAGATCCCATCGTCGGCGAACGCGTCGAAATCGACGATCTGTCGCGTGCGGAACGGGCCGAACCCCTCGACCTCGAGGCGGTGCAGGTGCATCAGACGAGCGCCTCGGCGCGCACCCGATCGTCGAGCACCTCGCGGATCAGCTCGGTCTCGCGGTCGGTCGCCCCCTGCCCGTCGCGCACGTGCTCCAGGAAGGCCTCGATGCGCTCGACATCGGTCACCGCCGTGCGCAGCCGCTGGGCGTAGGAGCGCTCGTCGCCGGCATCCGCCCCCCGCGGCTGGTGCTGCACCAGCGCGCAGAACGGGAAGCGCTCGCGCAGGCGCCGCATCGGCTCGTGCTGCGGAACGGCGTCGGTGTACACCGCGCACACCCAGTCGCCGGCGTGCGCTGCGGTGTTCTCGTCGGAGAGGATCTCCGCCAGCGTGCCGGTGAGCGTGACCAGCGCACGCGGCACCGGCAGCGGGAGCCACTGCGTGGCGGCGAGCCCGTCGGCATCCAGCTCCACCAGCCAGGACCCGCGCTCCTTGTGCTGCTCGCCGAAGCTGTAGTGCAGGGGCGCCCCCGAGTACCGCACGCGGTCGCTGAGCTGCTGGCGACCGTGGATGTGCCCGAGCGCCACGTAGTCGGGCCCGTCGAAGGATGCCAGCGGCACCACGTCGAGCCCGCCCTGGCGCACCTCGCGCTCGAGGCCCGCGGTGGCGTCGACCCCGGCCGCGAAGCAATGCGCCACGGCGACCGAGCGACCCTCGTGCGCGGCCATCCCCTCGCGGACGCGGCTCATCGCGTGATGCATCACCTGCGCCTGCGTGCGCAGCGCGGGGGCGTTCCCCTCGGCCTCCGTCCAGTGCTGACGCACGATCGCGGGCTCGAGGTACGGGATGCCGAAGAAGCGCACCGGGCCGTGCTCGTCGTGCACGGTGATCGGGGTCGTGATCGCGAGCGGGTCGGTGAGCACGTGGATGCCGTCGCGCAGCAGCCGCGAGTGGAACCCGAGCCGCGCCGCCGAGTCGTGATTGCCGCTGGTCATGATCACCGTGGCACCGGTGTCGTGCAGTGCCATCAGCGCGTCGTCGAGCAGGGTGTAGGCGGATGCGGCGGGCGTGGCCGAATCGAAGACGTCGCCCGCGACGACCACCACGTCGACGTCGTTCTCGCGCACCTGCGCCGCCAGCGCGTCGAGCACCTCGGCCAGCGCCGCGAGCGTGGAGTGCCCGTGGAACGTGCGGCCGATGTGCCAGTCGGAGGTGTGCAGGATTCGCATGTCTCCAAGGTACGGACGGCCTCCGACATCGCCCCTGAGGCGTGCCGTGACAGCAGCGGAAGGTCCCCTGACCCACCCTCACCGCGACGACCGGCACGTGGTGATGCGACCTGCGCTGTGCGCTGTCACCGGTGCGGAATGCGGGGCTGCATCATGCGATGGATGGGCTGCCCTCCGCCCGGTACTGGTCGACTTGCCCCGCCGACCAAGGGGTTGTGCCCGCTTCGTCGCGACTACCGACTTTCGCTACTCGTCCAGATCGTTCCCCCAGTTCGCCTGCTGGATGCTGCTGTCCAGCTCGCGCAGCTCCCTGGCCGCCTCATCCGCCCTGCTCCGCAGCTCGCCGACCGGAAGCGCGGAGAACTGGCGCAGCTCGGAGCGCATCTGCCGCAGGAACCCCTGGCCGGATGCCGCCGCCGCGGCGTCGGTAAGCAGCGAATGCCGCATCCGCAGCACGTCGCGTGCGGCCAGGGCATCCGTCATCGTGCCGTCGCCCACCGCGACGCGCGTGTTGGTCGCGTTGATCCGCTGGATCAGCTCGCGCAGCCGGTCCAGCGCGGCATCCGCCTCGACGAGCAGGGCCGATGCGTCCTCGGCCGGCTCCTCGCCCTCCTGGTAGCGGGCGTTGTCGGATATGCGCGCACGGAGCTGCTCGATGCGGCGCTGCAGATCCGCGCGGACGGCGAGTGCTTCGGCGAGTCTCATGCCGCCATCGTCACACACTGCGACGGGGCGCGCGAGTCATCGGATGCGTCGGATCAGCGGGTGCGGATGCGTCGGATCAGCGCGATCGGATGCGTCGGATCAGCGGGTGCGGAGCAGGCCCTGCTTCTCGGGATGGGCGTCGAACCAGTCCGCGACGTACCAGCACACGGCATCCACCCTGCGGTCGCCGCGGGCCTCGACGTCGGCGACCGCTCCGGCGACCACCTGCGCGGCGTATCCGTACCCGCGGTGCGCCGGAACGGTGAACGCGCGGGTGAGCGCCACGGTGCGCCCGTCGTCGCGGTAGTCCAGCACGCTCACCAGCTCGCCGTCGCGCGTGAGTGCGTAGCGGGAGGCATCCTTCTCATCAGTGAGCTCGAAATCGGGATCATACGCGGGCTGGGTCACGCCACCACGTTACGCCGTGTGACGAAGCCGGGAAGGCCACGTTTTGACACACGGCGACACGATGGGAAATAATCAGCCCCATGACCACCGACGCACGCCCTTCGTCCGCCCAGGAGGCGAACAGGACTGCCGGGATGATGATGCCCGGTCGCGTCGGCATGTGTTGCCGAATGTGTTGCTAAGGCGCAACAAGACAGATCGACCTGTTTCGTCCCTCCATCCTGAGGGGCAGGTCTCTGAGCGCCCACCCTTCGCGCTCATCCCCCACCGGCTCATCCCGGTCATTCGTGCAACGCCTCCTGAGCCCGCCGGCTCGCAGCCTTCAAGGACCATCATCATGTCGAACACCGCCCTCCTCGAGCGTCCCGTCACCGCACCCGTCCGCGTCGTCTCTCCCGCAGACGCCGCCGCAGACCTGCCCTCGATCCGCTCGCCGCGCGGCTTCGCCCTGTACGTCGGGATCGACGAGATCAAGGCCGCCGCATCCGGTGTGAGCCTGCCGGTGCTGGTCGACGCTCTGCGCCGCACGCTCGCCGAGCTGGCCCCGAGCGCCGAGACCCACGCCACCGTCGCACTCGCCCCTCAGTCGGCCGGCGGCCGCGACCTCGACGTCGTGCGCCTCGCCCTGCACGAGCCCGGCGCGATCGCCCGCGCGAATGCGGCCGTCGAGGAGGAGAAGGACGAGGAGGCCGGCGTCGTCGTCGACATCTCCCGCAAGCGCGTGCTGCTCGACGGCGAGTCCGCCGCGTTCACCTACAAGGAGTTCGAACTGCTGCAGTACCTGGTGCTGCGCGAGGGCCGCACCATCGAGCGCGCCGAGCTCGTGTCCGCCCTGTGGCAGTCGTCCTCGGATGAGGATGCCCCGGGCGAGCGCACCATCGACGTGCACGTGCGCCGCCTGCGCGCCAAGCTCGGCCGTCACGAGGACATCGTCCGCACGGTGCGCGGCGTGGGCTACCGGTTCGACCGGCACGCCGACGTGAGCATCCGCTACGGCCACGGCACCCCTTCGCCCGACCGCTTCTGATCGATTCGTTCCGCCGAGACCCCGGCTTCCGCCGCGTCGGCACCACGGGGTCTGGACGACGACACGGGGTGTCGGCGATGTCAGGCGCCGCGCGTAGGGTTTCGGTATGACCCTGACGGATGCCGCGCCGACAGCGCACGCGGTCCCGCGCGAATCCGTCCATCGGCCTCGGCATCCGCTGGATCTGATGGCGACGGTCGGGATGCTGCAGCGCGGCCGCAACGATCCGACCATGGTCGTCGAGGGCGGACGCATCTGGATGGCGTTCCGCACGGATGCCGGCGTCGCCACGCTCTGCCTCCGCGCCACGTCCGGCGGTGTGCACGCCACCGCCTGGGGCCCGGGCGCGACCGAGGCGCTCGATCGGGTACCCGCGCTGTGCGGTGCTGACGACGATCAGAGCGGATTCGACGTCTCCGGGCATCCGAGGCTCGCGGAGGTCGCGAGGCGCAATCCCGGCATCCGCCTGACCCGCACCGGCCGCGTCTTCGACGCGCTCACCTGCGCGATCATCGAGCAGAAGGTGACCGGCATGCAGGCGTTCGGCGCCTGGCGGCATCTGGTCAGCCGCAACGGCGAGCGCGCGCCCGGGCCCACGCCGCGACCCATGTTCGCGGCACCGCACTCCGAGGTGTGGCGGGCGATCCCCTCGTGGGAGTTCCATCGCGCAGGGCTCGAGCCGCCTCAGGCGCGCACGATCGCCCGCGCGGCGATGCGTGGTCCGAGCATCGAGCGCGCCGTGCTCGCGGCATCCGACGGCGACGGGCGGGAGCGGGTGCTCACCAGCCTGCCCGGCATCGGACCGTGGACCTCCGCCGAGACCCGCATCCGCGCACTCGGCGACCCCGACGCCGTGAGCGTCGGGGACTTCCATCTCGCGCACGAGGTCGGGTTCGCGCTGACCGGCAGCCGGACCGATGACGACGGGATGCTGGAGCTGCTGGCCCCGTGGGCGGGCCACCGGCAGCGCGTCATCCGGCTGATCTTCGCCTCCGGCGTCCGCGAGCCGCGGCGTGGTGCGCGCCTCGCTCCCGAGGATCACCGGGACCGGTGACCCGGGGCCGTCACCGGTGGTACACGGCGAACTTCCCGCCAGGTCCATCGACCACGGTCACGGGGGTGTGGAACACCGCGCTCAGCACCTCGTCGCGGATGATCTCCTCCGGCGTGCCGTGCACGGCGATCCGCCCGCTCTCCATGGCGACGATGTAGTCGCTGTAGGCGGCCGCGAAGTTGATGTCGTGCAGCACGACGACGATCGTGCGTCCGAGCGGATCCGCGGCCCTGCGCAGCTGGCGCATTATCTGCACGGAGTGCTGCGCATCGAGGTTGTTCAGCGGCTCGTCCAGCAGGAGATACTCGGTGTCCTGCGCGAGCACCATCGCGACGTAGGCGCGCTGTCGCTGCCCTCCCGAGAGCTGGTCGAGGAAGCGCTGCTCAAGGTCGGTGAGGTTCAGGAAGTCGATCGCCTCGGAGATCTTGTCCTCGTCGTGCTGCGTGAGCCGGCCGCGGTGAGCGGGCAGGATGCTGACCGGTTGCGTGGCATCTGGGACGGCCTGCTCGACGGCGGAACCGCAACCATCCCCCTGGCGCCTGCGCCCTGGGGTGGCGAGTTCGGCATGCTCGTCGACCGCTTCGGCATCGCCTGGATGGTGTCGATCGACGCCTGAGCCGTACGGCCGCCGTCATCCGGTCCGCGCGGATGTCGGCGGCATCCGGCACACTGTGGGGATGGCGACCTTCGATCACCTCGGCATCAGCGTCGACGACGTGCCCGCGGCATCCGCGCAGTTCAACCCGGTCTTCGAGGCTCTCGGATACACCCGCTCATATGACGCGGATGAGCACGCGTACTGGCGACGCACCGACGAGCCCGAGATCCTGCTCTACAAGTCCCGCGAGTCCGGTCAGCACGTGCACGGCCGGGTCGGCTGGCAACACCTCGCGTTCGCCGTCGAGTCCCGGGAGGAGGTCGAGCGCATCCACGCGATCGCCCTGGCCGCGGGATGGACCGAGGTGCGGGCGCCCAAGGAGTACCCGCGCTTCACCGAGCGCTATTACGCGGGCTTCATCGAGGACGACAACGGCATCCGGCTCGAGATCATGCACAACCCGCCGCGCGACGCGGGCTGATCATCCCGCAAGGCTCCGCGCGAGGTCGAGGATGCCGTCGGGATACATCGGCAGCGTCGAGTCGCCGAGCTCGTCGAGCGGCCACCATCCGGCTGTCGAAGCGCCGTCGATGATGCGGCGCCGCTCATCCAGGGGCATCCGCTCGAGCTCGTCGCTGCGGATCGAGAACACGTGCACCACTTCGTGCCCGCGGCGCCCCGCGAGCGTGAAGAGGTTCTCGGTCACCGCGTGCAGTTCGGCCGCCTGGATCTCGACGGCCAGCTCCTCCTGGAACTCCCGTCGAAGGGCCTCCTCGGCGCGTTCACCGAAGTCGATGCCGCCGCCGACCGCACGCAGGAATCGGCCGTACCGGTCGGTCGCGGGATACTCCTCGGCCAGCACGTGCCCATCGCGCACGATCAGGCCGACAGCGATGTTGCGGATGCGCTCGGTCATCGGCTCAGCGTAGCGGCCGCTCCATGGGTCGTGCGCCGATCCGCTGACTCACTCGGCCCAGGCCTGCTGCGCACCGGCCGCGGATTCGCCCTTGACCTGCCGTGCGATCCTCCCCTATGGTTGCAAGGCTGCGCCGACCGGTGCAGCAGCCAGCCGAGGAGACGACGGAATGACCGCACTGCGCGCCCTTCCCACGGTCCTTGCCTTCGAGCAGAAGCGCAACGACCGCGACGAGTCGTACCCTCCGGCGCGCGCCGTGTGACAGCATCCGCTGCTCGCATGCCCCGCACCGTCAGGTCCGGGGCATTTTTCATGAATCCTCCGTGACCTGTGACCGGCACATCACAGAAGGAAAGGAATCATGGAGAGGCTCTCCGCACGGCTGCTGTCGTGGGCGTCCCTGATCGACGAGAAGACGCTCGATCAGGCGCACACCACGGCACGCATGCCGTTCATCCACCCGCACCTGGCGCTCATGCCGGATGCTCACCTCGGCAAGGGGGCGACGGTCGGCTCGGTCATCCCGACGCTCGGCGCGATCATCCCCGCCGCCGTCGGTGTCGACATCGGCTGCGGCATGATCGCCGTCCGCACGCAGTTCACGGCATCCGAGTTCGCCCAGCGCGACCTCGCCCCGCTGCGGGAGGCGATCGAGCGCGCCATCCCCCTCTCGGCAGGCCGGTACAACCGCAAGGTCGTCGCCACCGCAGAGCCGAGGATCGCGGAGTTGGACGGCCTCGCCGAGAAGAACGGCTTCGACCCGGCGTCGTACGCCGGCAACTGGATGCTGCAGCTGGGCACCCTCGGCTCGGGCAACCACTTCATCGAGGTTTCGCTCGACGAGCTCGACAGGGTCTGGCTGTTCCTGCACTCGGGCTCCCGGGGCGTGGGCAACAGGATCGCGACGCACCACATCGCGGTCGCACAGCGGCTGGCGAAGCAGAGGGGCCACGCGTCAGAGGCTCCGCGCAGCGCGGAGCGATGCGTGGAGGGGACGTGGGGACGGATCGACCTTCCGGACCCTGACCTGGCCTACCTGGTCGAGGGCACTCCCGAGTTCACCCGGTACATCCGGGAGCTGCGGTGGGCCCAGCACTTCGCTCTGCTGAACCGGGAGGAGATGATGGACCGGGTGATCCGTCAGGTGTCGGAGTTCGCCGGCACTGCGGTGGACGAGCAGGAGCGGATCAACTGCCACCACAACTTCACCGAGTCGGAGAAGCACTTCGGCAAGCAGGTGTGGGTGTCGCGGAAGGGCGCCATCCAGGCGGACGCAGGTCGGCCCGGGCTCATCCCCGGTTCGATGGGCACCGCCTCGTACGTGGTGGAGGGGCTGGGCAACCCCCTGTCGCTGAACTCCTCACCGCACGGCGCAGGCCGGGAGTACTCCCGGTCGGCGGCGCGGCGCACCTTCACGCACGACCAACTGCGGACGGCGATGGCCGGCATCGAGTTCCGTGACACGGACGCCTTCATCGACGAGATCCCGCAGGCGTACAAGCCGATCGACACCGTTATGGCGGATGCATCCGACCTGGTGACGATCCGGCACACGCTGCGCCAGATCGTCAACGTGAAGGGCGACTGACCGGCATCCTCCGAACCACTCCTTGCTCCAGTATGAGTTCGTGTCGCCTGAGCACGATCCAGGCGACACGGACGCATACGGGAGCGGGAGGCAGTGCGGTCAGACGACCGGGGCGTCCTCCGCCACGCGATCGGTGAACGCCCGCTTCGGCACGAAGGCGAGCAGCACGGCCGCGGCGAGCGCGGTGAGCCCGCACACGATCCACACGGTCAGGTACCCGGAGAACGAGCCGGCGGTGCCCTCCGCCCCGCCGGCGACCACGCCGTTCAGCAGCGCGATGCCGAACACGCACGACGCGATCGCACCGCCCACGGTCTTGACCGAGTTGGTCAGGCCGGTCGCGACACTGGTCTGCGTCGACGGCGCAGCGGATGCCGCGGCAGCCGGCAGCGCGGCCACCAGCGCCCCCGATCCCAGTCCCACCACGATCATGTTGACGATGACCTGCAGATAGCTGTCGTGGAACGGCAGGAACAGCAGGAATCCCACGCCGACGAGCACCGAGGCCCCCATCAGCGTCACCCGCGGCGCGGTGAGTCGTGCGATCAGCGGGAACAGCAGCGCGCCGGTGATCATCGCGATCAGGTAGATGCCGATGATCAGCGAGGTCGCGAATCCTGTCGTGCCGAGTCCGTAGCCGTTGACGGCAGGGTCGGTGCGCGCGAACGTCGACAGCGGAGCCTGCGCGCCGAGCACGCTCACCCCGAACAGCCCCGCGGTGAGGAACACCGGACCGAGCGCGGGCGAGCGGAACATGCGCACGTCGATCACCGGGTCGTCGTGGCGCAGCTCCCAGAGCACGAACGGGATCACCAGCAGGATGCCCAGCACCACGACGCCCCACGACCAGAAGCTCGTCACCCCGCCCGGCAGCCGCAGCAGGCTGAGCCCGCCGGTGAACGCGATCAGCGCGAGCGAGATGAGCACGATGCCCACCGTGTCGAGGCGTCCGCCGGTCAGTTCGGGCGACTCGGTCACGCCGAACAGCACGACGAGGAAGCACACCACGATCAGCAGTGCCGGGATCAGCAGCACCAGCCACAGCGGCAGGAGGTCGATCAGCGCGCCGCCGGCGAGTGCCCCGAGGATCGCTCCGCTCTCCAGCGCCGCGACCAGCATCCCCGCCGCACGGGCGGTGATCACCGAGCGACCGGCCATCGAACGCGACCGCGACCAGATCAGGGCGATCTCCAGCGGCAGCCACACCACGTAGAACCCCATCAGCGCCCAGCCGATCAGGAACACGACGAACGAGTCGGTGAACGGCAGCACGAACGCGGCGGCACCGGTCAGCGCGGTGGAGACCAGGAGCATCCGCTTGTGCCCGATCATGTCGCCCAGCTTCGCGAACGCGGGCACGACGAGTGCCGACAGCATCAGCTGCGCGCCCTCCAGCCAGTTCACATCGGCGTCGTGGATGCCGAGGTGTCGGGCGATGTCGGTGAGCATGGGCGTGTAGTAGCCCTGCAGCACCCCGCTGGTGAACTCGACGAAGGCGAGGAAACCGACCACGGCGGCGAGCGCGCCGAGGGTCACTCGGCTGGGTGATGTGCGCGTCATCGCGCCTCTCTTTCAGATGGGTCCCTGAGCCTGTCGAAGGGTCGGGTGGGTTCACCCTAGCCGTTCGAGGAGCGCGCGGTGGAACCGTTCCCCTCGCTCGAGCGCCGCGATCTCGACGAACTCGTCCACGCCGTGGATCGCGGCCCGCTGCACGGACGACATCTCCAGCGGAGCGAACCGGTAGACGGCGGGTGAGAAGCGGTGGAAGTGGCGCGAGTCGGTGGCGGCCATCATCACGTAGGGGGTGGCGGGGATGCCGGGATGCGAGACCGCGAGCGCATCGGCGAGCAGCTTCCACGGCGGTCCGTCGGTGGACGATTCCGGGGAGGGCTCGGAGGCGTCGAGCACCTCGATCGCCACCTGCGGATCGCGGATGCGGTCGCGCACGCGCAGCACGGTGCCGTCGACCGTCTCGCCGAGCGCGAGGCGCAGATTGATCGTGGCGGATGCCTGGGACGGGATGACGTTCGAAGCCGTGCCGCCGGACTGCATGGTGGCGGCGACCGTGGTGCGCACGAGCGCCGCCGGCTCGCCGCCGAGACGTGCGAACAGCTGAGCCGTGATCCACGGCATCCTACTGAGGATATTGAGCGCGACCCCGGCGGTGCCGCGGGTGCGGGAGGCGAACTGCGCCAGCATCCTGCTGATCGCCTTCGGCGTGCGGGCCGGGAACATCGCCGGGTGGAGGCGATTCACGGCGCGGGCGATGCGCCGCACCGCCGTGAGCGTCGGCGGCGTGGAGGCGTGCCCGCCGTCGCCGCGCGCGGAGAGCCGCAGTGTGACGATGCCCTTCTCCCCCACGCCGATCATGGCGGCACCGCCCGGTACGAACGGCAGGGGTGAGTCGACCACGGCGCCGCCCTCGTCGACGACCAGCCACGGCGTGATGCCGCGCTCGCGGAAGGCGTCGGAGATCGCCAGCGCGGCGTCGCCGAACGTCTCCTCGTTGCCGCCGAAGGACAGGTAGACATCGCGCGCCGGCACGAAGCCGTCGGCCAGCAGGTTCTCCACGGCCTCGATCACGACGATCAGCGGGCCCTTGTCGTCGAGCGCGCCTCGCCCGTACACGCGGCCGTCGGCGATGCGCCCCTCGAACGGCGGGTGGCTCCACGGGTCGGACTCGTCGACGGGCACGACGTCGTAGTGCGCCATCAGCACGACCGGATCGGATGTCGCATCCCGACCCTTCCAGCGGAACAGCAGGCCGAGGTCGGTGTGCTTCTCGAGCGCGAGGTGCTCGTGCACGCGGGGGTACTCCTCGGCGATCAGTCGCTCGAAGGCGTGGAAGGGCTCGAGCCCGCGCTGCTCGAGCTCCGCCGAGACGGTCGGCAGCCGGATCATCTGCGACAGGCGCTCGGCGATGCCGGGGCGGACGGTGCTCATCCGCTCAGCCTAGTGGTGGCGTTCCGCCTGCTTCCGGTCACAGCTGCACGATCCGGGAACACCTGCACGACGAAAGGCCGCGATCGGCCGTGCGTCTGTTCCCCGGTCGTGCAGGTGTACCCGGGGCCGGCGTCAGTGCAGGGCGTTCGCCACGACGAAGGCGCGCAGCGCCTGCTCGTCGTCGGCCATCTCGGTGACGTGCTGCGGGGCCGCGAGCATCCGGCGCAGCTCGGCGGAGAACTCCAGGTCGACGCCGATGGCCTCGGTGATGGTCTCGGCGAACTTCTGCGGCTTGGCGGTCTCGAGCACGAGCATCGGCACGTCCTGCTCCACGTACTCGCGTGCCACCTTCACCCCGTCGGCGGTGTGCGGGTCGATGATGGTGCCGGCGCTCTCGTGCACCGAGCGGATGGTCGCCAGCCGATCCGCGTGCGTGGAGGTGCCGCTGACGATGCCGAACTCCGCCGCGAAGCGCGGCTGCTCCGCCGACAGATCTGCGAAGCCGTGCTCATCGATCGCGGCGAAGAAGTCCACCACGCGCTCGGGTGCGCGGCCGAGCAGCTCGAAGATGAAGCGCTCCAGGTTGGATGCCTTGGAGATGTCCATCGACGGGCTGGAGGTGGCGTGCGTGTCGGCGGCGGAGCGCGGCCGGTAGACGCCGGTGCGGAAGAACTCGTCGAGCACGTTGTTCTCGTTCGCCGCGAGCACGAGACGCCGGATCGGCACTCCCATCCCCTTGGCGAAGAACCCCGAGAGGATGTTGCCGAAGTTGCCGGACGGCACCGCGAACGAGACCTCGAAGCCGGTGCGGAACTCCGGCTCCACGGCATCCGTCACCCGCAGCCACGCCCAGAAGTAGTACACGACCTGCGCGGCGATGCGACCGAGGTTGATGGAGTTGACCGCGCCGAGATGCTGCGCGCGCTTGAAGTCCAGGTCGCCAGCGAGCTTCTTGACCAGGTTCTGGCAGTCGTCGAACACGCCCTCGACGGCGATGTTGTGCACGTTCGCGTCGTCGAGCGAGTACATCTGCGCGCGCTGGAACGGGCTCATCCGGCCCTGCGGCGACAGCATGAACACCGACACGCGCTCCTTGCCGCGCAGTGCGTGCTCGGCGGCGGAGCCGGTGTCGCCGCTGGTCGCGCCGACGATGTTCAGCACCTGGTCCTTGCGCTCGAGCACGTACTCGAGCACCTGGCCGAGGAACTGCATCGCCATGTCCTTGAACGCGAGGGTCGGCCCCTCCGAGAGCCCGACCAGCGTGATGCCGTCGCCGATCGAGTGCAGCGGCACGACCTCGTCGGGGAAGTCCGCGTAGGCGGCGGCGGTCATCCGCGCGAGGTCCTCGCGGGGGATGTCGGTGGCGAACAGTCCGAGCACCTCGGCGGCCAGCTGCGGGTAGGTCAGGGCGCGCCAGCGCTCGAGCGTCTCGGCGTCGACCCGGGGCAGCTCGGCGGGCACCGCGAGGCCGCCGTCGGGTGCGAGCCCTTCGAGCAGCGTCTCGCTGAACGGCTGGGCTCGCATGCCGCCACGGGTGGAGATGTACTGCACGGGAACTCCTCGGTCACGGGCTCGGGCTTCCATTCTGACAGGACGGGCGACGGGCCGAGCCCGGATGACGCATGTCACACCTCGCGCGCGCGATCCGACATACACGGTGAGGGCGTCCGGACGACGTCCACGACGGAAGGAGCATCATGACCAGGATCGACATGTCGCGCACCAACAAGCTCGGCTACGCCGCGGTGATCGGGATGGAGGCGTACTCGGGCAAGGCGGTCGAGAAGCGGCTGTACGAGCTGATCAAGCTGCGCGCGTCGATCGTGAACGGCTGCGGGTTCTGCGTCGACATGCACGCGACCGACGGCGCGAAGCACGGCATCCCGCAGCGCACCCTGCACGCGGTCGGCGCCTGGCAGCACGCGAAGAACCTGTTCGAGCCGAAAGAGCTGGCCGCCCTCGCCCTCACCGACGCGATCACGAAGCTCGGCCCCGACACCGTCACCGACGAGATCTGGAGCGTCGCCGCCGAGCACTTCTCGGAGAGCGAGCTGGGCGGAATCGTGATGGCGATCTGCACGATCAACGTGTGGAACCGGATCGCGATCGCCACGGAGATGGCGCCGCCGGTGGATGCCAAGCATCCCATCGTGTGATCAGGCGCGTTCGCGGGTCCCGTTCGGCGGCGTCGGCGGGTATCGAGGCAGCCATTCGGGACTCGCGAGCGCACGACGAAGAGGTACCGTGAACACCATGACCCCTGCTACCCCGGCCGCACGCGCCTGGGAGGCGGAGCGCGGCCGGCTGATCGGCATCGCCTACCGGATGCTGGGCGACCTGGGCCACGCCGAGGACGTCGTCTCGGAGGTCGCGATCGACGCGGTGAAG
Organism: Microbacterium sp. ARD32; assembly: GCF_031844385.1. Classification (NCBI taxonomy): domain Bacteria; kingdom Bacillati; phylum Actinomycetota; class Actinomycetes; order Micrococcales; family Microbacteriaceae; genus Microbacterium; species Microbacterium sp. ARD32. The sequence goes on along the minus strand of NZ_JAUZVD010000001.1, from coordinate 262,362 downwards.
GCCGAGCGGGCGGATGCCGGGGCCGTGCGCTCGTGGCCGGCATGGCTGACCACCACGTGCGTGCGCCGGTCGATCGACCGGGTGCGGTCGCTGGCATCCGTGCGCGAGGATTACGTCGGGCACTGGCTGCCCGAGCCGGTCGCCACCTCGCGGCTTCCCGAGGATGCGGTCGCCGACCGCGAGCTGCTCTCGCTGGCCCTGCTGCATCTGGCCGAGCAGCTCACGCCCGACGCGCGCGCGGCCGTGGTGCTGCACCGCGCCTACGGGATGCCGGCGACCGAGATCGGGGAGATCCTCGAGAAGGCACCGGCCGCGGTGCGTCAGCTGATCTCGCGGGCCGAGCGCCGGCTGCGACTCGACGAGGATGCCGCTGCCCCGGCTCCCGCGGATCCACTGGCGCTCAGCGCGCTGGTCGATGCCGTGCAGGACGGGGACGTCGAGGCGCTGCTCGGACTGCTCACCGACGACAGCATCCTGTGGACCGACGGGGGCGGAGTGGTCTCGGCCACGCGCAACCCGATCTTCGGAGCCCAGAAGGTGCGCCGCTTCTACCGCGGCGTGCTCGAGAAGGCGGCGGCGTTCGACCCCGCGCGGCCCTTCACCCTCGAGCCGATCGAGGTCAACGGCGAGCCCGCGTTCGCACTGGGACACTCCGGGCGCACCGACCTGCTCTCGCTCGAGCTCGACGCGCAGGGCCGCATCCGCGGCATCCGTCAGGTCTGCAACCCGCACAAGCTGACGCGGGCGTTCGCCTGACCCGTTCGGGATTGTCCCAGAAACACGCCCGGCACGTAATCCCCTTCTCCCGCCCGCGCATCACGGCGTGGAATGGCAGCTCAGTCACCCGATGAAGGACGCCGCGCATGCCTCGACGTGGAATAGCGCAGTCTCTGCGCGACGCCGTCACGCCCGCGCGGCTGCTGCTGGCCGCGAAGACCGCCGCCGCGGTCGGGATCGCCTGGCTGGTCGCTCCGCTCATGCCCGGCGTCACCGACGACTACCCGTACTACGGGCCGTTCGGAGCGCTGATCAGCATGTATCCGACGCTGATGTCGTCCGCGCGCTCCAGCCTGCAGACCCTGCTCGGTCTCGCGGTCGGCGCGGGCCTGGCCGCGGTGGTGGTGCTCACGGTCGGACCGAATCTGTGGACGATCGTGGGCGCGGTCGGACTCGGCACGCTGATCTCCGGCACGGGCTGGTTCGGCGCCGCCCGCGAATACATCCCGGTGGCCGCGCTGTTCGTGCTCATCGTCGGGGGCTCCGACGGCGAGGACTACTCGCTCGGCTACGTCACGCAGACTGCCGTGGGGATCGTCATCGGCCTGGGCATCAATCTGGCGATCCCGCCCGCGCCGCTCGGCGCCGAGGCGATCGATCGCATCGACGCGTTCCAGCACCGCCTCGCCACCCATCTGGACGACATCGCGGATGCCGTGGCCGATTCCTGGCCGCCCGAGCACAGCTCGTGGGACGGCAGCGCGGGCGCGCTCGCCGAGACCAGCCGATCGCTGCGCGCCGCACTCGCCGAAGCGGATGAGAGCCGCCGCTGGAATCCGCGCGCCGTCTGGCGCCATCTCGACACCGGGCATGCGCACGAGCGGCTGGAGACCCTCGACGAGATCGCTCATCAGATCCGCGACATCGCCGGATGCTTGGGAGACACGATCTGGGAGCGCCCGGGAGCCCTCCCGCTCGATCCGCCTGTCGTCGAGCCGCTGTCGACGGCCACGCACGCCGTGGCGACGGCGCTCGGCGACGACCAGGACGAGGCTCTGCGAGAGCAGGCGTCGCAGGCCGTCGAAGCGCTGACGCGGGTCGTGCACACGCGCTCCATCGACACCGACGCCGTAACGGGACCGGGGGTGCTGACGGCGATGCATCTGCAGCGCGTGCTGGTGCTGCTCGGCCGCGGACCGGAGAAGGAGCAGGCCGCGTAGAACCTGCGAGCGGCCCGCACGCCCTCAGAGCAGGTAGTGCAGCAGCAGCTCGTCGCCGGATCGCAGCACCGACGCCAGCCGGGCATCCGCCGGCAGCGGCCCGGCTGCGGTACCGCGCACGATGCGCCCCGCGTCGCCCGCCTCCAGGCTGGGCGCGAGCGTCAGATGCAGGGCATCCACGACGCCGGCCGCCAGCAGGGCGCCGAACACGTGCGGGCCGCCCTCGGCGTGGATGCGATGCAGGCCGCGGGCGGCGAGATCGTCGCGCAGCCGGCGCAGGTCGGCATCCGTCTCACCCACGGTCACCACGTCGGCGACCGCGGCCAGCGCCTCGCGCCGGTCGTGCGGAGCGGATGCCACGGTGTACACGATCGGCCGCGCGGGCGCCTCCGTGAACAGCGGCGACGCGGGATCCAGGTGCAGGCTGCGGCTGACGGTGGCGAGGGTCGGATGCGGCGGCATGCCGGCCGCCATGCGCCAGCCGATGGACGCATCATCGACGCGCAGCCCGTCGTACCCCTCGTCGCGCAGCGTGCCCGCGCCGACGAGGACGACATCGGCCGGCCGGCGCAGCAGGGCGAACACACGCCGATCGGCGGCGTCTCCGAGCCCGCCGGAGAGCCCGTCGCGGGTCGCGGCGCCGTCGAGGCTGGCGATGAAGTTCGCGCGCAGCCAGGTGCGGGCGACGGGGAACGCGGTCAGTGCGAGCAGGTCGGAATCGTCGAGGTCGGATGCCGGATCCGGCCAGACGAGATCGATCGAGGCGTCAGACATTGTGCGTGGGGTGGGTGTTGTGCTCGAGCCGCACCGGTGCCCGCCAGCCCAGGATCGCCTCGACCATGCGGACCGCGTCGACGGTCTGCGGAATGTCGTGCATGCGCACGATTCTCGCCCCTTTCAGGATGCAGGCCGTCATCGCCGCGAGCGATCCGGAGAGCCGCTCGCCCTGCGGACGGTCGATCGACTCGCCGATGAAGTCCTTGTTCGACACGGCGACCAGCAGCGGGGCGCCGAGGGAGGCCATCTCGTCGAGCCGCCGCGTGATCTCCAGCGTGTGCAGGGTGTTCTTGTCGAGGTCGTGCCCGGGGTCGACGACGATCCGCTCACGCGGGATGCCGGCCGCCTCGGCGCGCGCCATCCGCTCGAGCAGGAAGGAGCGCACCTCGCCGACCACGTCGTCGTAGTGCGCGGCCGGCTTCTCCGCCCGCGGCGGTCCCACGCTGTGCGTGATCACGACGTGCGCCCGGCTGCGCGCGATGACCTCGGCCATGCGCTCGTCCCCCAGCCCGCTGGTGTCGTTGATCACCGCGGCGCCGGCGTCGATCGCGGCGGCGGCGACCGCGGCGCGGTTCGTGTCGACCGAGACGACCAGCTCGGGCCGGGCTGCGGTGATCGCGGCGACGACCGGCACCACCCGGTCGATCTCCTCCGCGGTGCTGACCGCGGGCCCGCGCCCGAACGGCACCCCGCCGACGTCGACCCAGTCCGCGCCCTGGTCGCCGGCGCGCAGCGCGCTCTGCACCGCCTGCTCCAGGGCGAAGGTCGCGCCCCTGTCGTAGAACGAGTCGGGTGTGCGGTTGATCACGGCCATCACCGCCACCTGACGGGAGAAGTCGAAGTCGCGGATGCCGATGCGGCGACGCATCCGATCGCCGGCCATGCCGGCATCCGTTCCCTCGGCCACCGTCATCGAGCCGTGCCGATGCTGTCCCGGACGGCGTCGGACGCGTCCCAGTCGTTGGCGTGCATGGCCGCCCGGACCGTGCCGTCCTTCACCCAGTAGGCGCGGAACGCGCCGCCGTGCGCGACGTCGGTGTCGCCTTCGATGTCGACGCGGTCGTAGCCCTCGGGGCCGACGCTGCCGAAGTACTCCATGCCCAGATCGTACTGATCCGTGAAGAAGTACGGCAGGTGGGTGTACGGCTCCGACGCACCGGCGAGGTTGTGCGCGGCCACCTTGCCCTGCTCGATCGCGGTGTCCCAGTGCTCCACGCGGATGCGCCGGCCGAGCACCGGATGCTGGTGGTTGGCGACGTCGCCGATGGCGTAGATGTCCGGGTCGGAGGTGCGCAGGGTCGCATCGACCAGCACGCCGTGGTCGACGTCGAGACCCGCCTTCTCGGCCAGTTCGGTCGCGGGGATCGCCCCGATGCCGACCACCACCAGATCGGCATCGGCGAGCGCCGCCTCGTCGACGGACGCGCCCAGGCGCAGATCCACGCCGTGCGCACGGTGCAGCTCGGCGAACAGCTCTGCCACCTCGGGCCCGAGCACGCCCACCAGCGGCAGGTCGGCGACCTCGTACACCGTGACCTCGGCATCCTTCTGACGAGCGGCCGACGCCACCTCCAGGCCGATCCAGCCCGCGCCGACGATGACGACCCTCGCGCCGGGTTTGAGCGCGGCGAGCAGGCGTGCACTGTCCTCGACGGTGCGCAGGTACACCGGGTTCGTGACGCGGTCGGCGACGTCGAAGTGGCGAGGGAATGCGCCGGTGGCCAGCAGCAGCTTGTCATAGGAGTGCTCCGTGACCTCCCCGCCGGCGACGGGCTCGGTGCGCAGCGTGTGCGCGGCGGAGTCGATCGAGATCACGGTGACGCCGCGCTGCAGCTTCACGTCGTTCTCGGCGTACCAGGCCTCGTCGTGCACCCGCGCGTCCTCGAGCTGCTTGCTGCCCAGCAGCACGTCCTTCGACAGCGGCGGGCGCTCGTAGGGCAGATGGTCCTCGGCGGCGTAGATCACGACATCCCCGTCGTAGCCCTTCTCCCTCAGTTCTGTTGCAGCGGTGGCGGCCGCCAGGCCCCCACCGACGATGGCGATGGTCATCTGTGCTCCTTCCGATGCTGATGACGGGTGGATGCCGGGGATCAGCGTGTGCGATCCGCGGCGAGCGCGAGGAACTCGGCGCGCGAGCGCGGGTCCTCCCGCAGGAGTCCGCGCAGCGCCGAGGTGGACGTCTTCGTCCCGGTGGCGCGAGCGCCGCGAAGGGTCATGCAGGTGTGCTCCGCCTCGATCACCACTCCGATTCCACGCGGCTGCAGGCGCGCGGCGAGCGCGTCGGCGATCTGCACGGTGAGGCGCTCCTGGGTCTGCGGGCGGCGGGCGTAGTGGTCGACGATGCGCGGGATCTTCGACAGCCCCACCACCCGGTCGGCGGGCAGGTAGGCCACATGGGCGACTCCCGTGAACGGCAGCAGGTGGTGCTCGCAGAGCGAGCGCACCGGGATGTCGCGGATCAGCACCAGCTCGTCGTAGCCCTCCGAGTTGGCGAAGGTGGTGAAGTCGAAGGGATCCGGCTGCAGCAGCTCGGCGTAGGCCTCGGCGAAGCGGCGCGGCGTGCGCGCCAGGTCGGGGGCATCCGCGGCATCCGGGTCGATGCCGAGCGCCTTCAGGAAGAGCCGGCCGGCGTGCTCGGCGGCATCCAGATCCACCGGACGGGGAGCCGCCTCGATCCGCACCCGCTGCGGACCGTCCGGCCACGCCTCGGTCGGATCCTCATCGTGCATCGCCGTCATCGTCATGGCCGACCTCCCCGTGTCTGTCGTCTCCATGACACACCCGATCGACTTCTAAAAGCAAGCCTTATTGTTTTTAGAAGGTGATCGCACGAGGCCGCGCGATCAGAGCGCCGTCTGAAGGCGCCGGATCGCCTCACCCAGGTCCCCGCGCGCGAGCAGGCCGGCGCCGAGCGGACCGGATCGGTCAGCCCCCAGCGCGGGCAGCTGCCGCAGCGCGGTCCTGACCGGTGCGGATGCCTGGGCGAGCTGCCACGCCAGCTCCGCCGCGAACACGTTCTCACCATCAGCACTCGCCAGCCGTGCCGCCCTCGCCGCATACGCAGCCGCACCCAGCGCATGAGCGCCCATGTGCGCGACCCCTGCGGCCTGGGCGGCCGCTCGTGCGGCGGCCACCGCCGCAGGCGAGCCCGCCGCGGCCGCAGCGCGCCCCGCGACGAACCGCCGACGGATCTCGCCGTCGGCGCTGAGCTCCCCTCCAGAGAACGCCCGCGCGCGGAAGATCGCATCTCTGGGGCGGCCGTCCCCGGGGCACTCCCCTTCGAACAGTGGCAGCGCGCGCTCCGCGCACCCCGCCGCCCACGCAGCGACGATCCGGCGATCGGTCAGGCTCAGCGTCTGCGCGGAGGGCATCAGCCCGCCCGCCGTGCGCGCCGCAGCATCCGCTCGCGCGCCGCCTCGTGCGCTTCACGCAGCAGCGCGAGCACCAGGTCCCCGGTGTGCTCCGCTGGGTTCACCACGCACACCCACCCCATCTCGCCGTACAGCGGGTGGGCCAGCATCCGGTCGGTGTCGCCCGGACTCGCGTCGGCATCCGTCACCCGAGCCGCGCTGTCCCGACCGACGTGGATGTTCACCCGGAACCTGTCCGAGCCGAGCGAGAAGGCGGTGTCGTCCGGATAGTCCTTCGTGACGATAGTGCCGTACGGCTGCGTCCGCTCAGGCATCACACCGTCGGGGGCGAAGTAGAAGAACGCGTCTCCCCAGGCGAGTTCGGGGTACGGCTCCCCCTCGGGCACGACGGCGAGTGCGCCGTCGAAGTCACGGACGGCCTCGATGATCTTGTGAATCTCCATACTTCAATGGTGAGCTTCATGTGCTTATGTGGACTTCAAGCGCAGGAATCCGGTGAAGCCGATGCACAACTCTCAAGAGCACGTCACCACTGCCGCGCTGGCGCGCGCAGTGGGGTACTCCACACAGCAGGTACGCGATCTCGAGCGGCTCGGGGCGCTGCCTGCGGCCGAACGTGCCTCGAACGGCTATCGCAGGTACGCGCGCACGCACGAGATCGCGCTCCGCGCGTACCGCGCGCTCGCCGTCGCGATCGGCCCCGTGGCGGCACGTTCGCTGATGCCGGTGCTGCGCACGGCATCCCTCGACGAAGCCGCCGCGCAGATCGACCAGCTGCACAGGGACATCGCTCAGTCCCGTGCCCGAGTGCGCGATGCGCTGAACGGGCTGGATGCCGTCTCGCGCGACGCCCCGACCGTCTTCGAAGACGCCGACGCGATGACGATCGGCGAACTCGCCGGCGCGCTGGGCGTGCGGCCCTCCGCGTTACGCCACTGGGAGGATCAGGGACTGATCGCGCCCGATCGAGATCCGCGCTCCGGCGCACGCCGCTACGCCGCCGACGCCACCACGGCCGCGCGGATCACCGCCGCGCTGCGGTCCGGCGGCTTCCCGCTGCCGTTGGTCGCACGCGCCATCGAACTGGTCCGCGAGCACGGTTCCGGCGAGGAGGCGAGGATGCTGCTGCAGCAGCGCCTGTCGCAGCTGGCCGAACGCAGCGTGGCGCTGCTGGCGGCATCCGGCAGACTGCACGCGCTGCTGGAGTCGAGGGATCCCGCCGGCGCAGAGGCTGACGAGGCGCCGAGGCATGCGGCGCGCGGGAGAACCGCATCGCCCGGGGGAACCGCACCCCGGGCCGGTACGCTGACAGACGCCGGGCCGCGCGACACCGCTGCGCGGACGGATGCCGAGACCGCAGCGCGAAGGACGGATGCAGGATGAGCGCGGAAGCCGATCCCCGAGTCGAATCCACGCGCCGCGTGAACCGATCGCGAGTGATCACGTTCGCGCGCATCATGCTCCCCACCTGGGACGACACGCTCGCCGCCCTCACCGCCGAGCTCAGCCGCGAGGCTGGCATCGGCGAGGGCGCCTTCCGCACCCTGTTCCCGGCCGACCGGGATCTGCTGCACGCCGTGGACGTGGAGCTGCTCGAGGAGTGCGCCCAGCGCGTGCGAGCCGCGGCCGAGAGCTTCGACGCCGCTCAGCACGAGGGTGAGGATCTCACCCTGGCACTCTCGATCGCGCTCGCCGAGATGCGCCCGCTGGACTGGAGCTCGCTGAACATCCGCCTGCGCGAGCGCCGGCTCGCCGCCGCCACCGGTGCCCGCAGCGAGGACGTGATCGCCTCGGAGCGCGCCTTCCTGCCGGCGCTGCTGGACGCGTTCGAGCTGCTGCTCTCGCGGATCGGACGTCGCTTCGAATGGCAGCCCGCGCTCGGCGTGCGCGTGCTGATCCTCACCTATGAGCGCTCGTTCGAGTCGTGGATCATGTCGGGCGGCAACGAGCAGTCGTTCCCGCAGTCGTCCTACGTGCGCCAGACGCTGCCGCAGCTCCTGCTGGGCGTGAGCGCACCGGCAGAGGGCTGAGCCGCGCCGATCTCAGGCCGATGCCGCGCTGCGCGGCAGCAGCACCCGGAAGCAGGTGCGCCCGGATTCGCTCTGCACCTCGACCGTGCCGCCATGGGCTTCGACGATGGCCCGCACGATCGCCAGCCCGAGCCCCGCGCCGCCGGTGTCCCGCGTGCGGGAGTGATCCACGCGGGTGAAGCGCTCGAACAGGTCGGGGAGCGCATCGGCAGGGATGCCGGGGCCGTCGTCGATCACCTCGACCGTGGCCGTACTGGCATCCGCCTGCATCCGCACCTGCACGCGCGTACCCGCCGGCGTGTGCGTGCGTGCGTTGCCCAGCAGATTCGAGAACACCTGGTGCAGGCGTTCCGGATCGGCGTCCACCTCGACCTCCAGCATGTGCTCGGGCAGGTCGAGCTGCCAGACGTGCTCGGGCCCGGCGACGTGCGCGTCGGCAACGGCATCCGCCAGCACCGCGGCGACCGCGGTGGGCTCTCGACGCAGCTCGCGTCCCTCGTCGAGCCGGGCCAGCAGCAGCAGGTCCTCGACCATCGAGGTCATCCGCACGGATTCGGCGCCGATGCGCTGCAGCGGGCGCCGCAGCGGCTCAGGAACGTCGATCGCGTCCCCCTCGGCCAGGTCGGTGTATCCGCGGATGACGGCCAGCGGCGTGCGCAGCTCGTGACTGGCATCCGAGATGAACCGTCGCAGCTTCTGCTCCCCGGCATCGCGGGCGACCAGCGCCTGCTCGACGCTGTTGAGCAGGTCGTTCAGAGCGAGCCCGACCCTGCCCACCTCGGTGCGCGGCGACGTGTCGGCCGCCGGTACGCGTTCGGGCACCGACACCTTCGACTCCATCGGATGCTGCGACACCCGGGTCGCGATGCCCGCCACTCGATCGAGCGGGCGGATCGCCACCCGGATGATCAGCCAGCCGAGCAGCACCGCCAGCAGCAGCCCGGCGGCGCTGACCAGTGCGGTGTTGGCGATCAGGCTCGCGGTGGTCTGCTCGACGTCGCGCAGCGACAGGCCGTTCACCGCGACCACCCGTCCCCTGTCGGCCTCGGTGCGGATCACCCGGTAGTCACCCAGATCGCCGCCCAGATCGATCGTCACCGCCGTGTGCGCGGCGTCAAGCGCCAGCAGCGCATCGAGCTGCTTGTCTGAGAAGTCGTGCGCGGTGCCGTCGTCGGCCACGTAGCCGGCCGACAGGGTCTTGCCCTCCACCACCAGCAACCCGATCGCACCGGCGCCCTGCCCTGGCAGGAACTCGGTCACCGGCCGGGGCGGCTGGTCGCGCGGAGGGCGGTCACCGGGGGCGCGGTCGAACACCATGCGCGTGCGCTCTGCCGCGCCGATCAGCTGCTGGTCCAGGCGTGCGATCAGCTGCGAGTGCGAGGCGGTGACCGTGAGGACGCCGTTGGTGACCGCGATCGCGGCGACCAGCAGCGTGAGCCCCAGCAGCAGTCGGCCGCGCAGCGACCAGGGCCCGCGCCGCCCCGGGAACGGGCCACGGCGGTGTGAGGACGGCGCGTCGGCGCTCATCCGTCGGCCGCCGGCTTGAGCATGTACCCCACACCGCGGATGGTGTGGATCATCGGCGGCCCGAGAGTGTCGATCTTGCGGCGCAAGTACGAGATGTACAGGTCGACGACGGTGGAGCGGCCGTCGTAGTCGTAGTCCCACACGTTGTCGAGGATCTGCGCCTTGCTGTGCACGCGACGCGGGTTGCGCATCAGGAACCGCAGCAGCTGGAACTCGGTGGGCGACAGCTCCACGGCCACGCCGGCCCGTGCGACCTCGTAGCTGTCCTCGTCGAGGCTCAGGTCACCCACCGTGATCAGCGGACCCGTGCTCTCGGCATCCAGCCAGGCCGTGCGGCGCACGAGCCCCTGCAGACGCGCGACCACCTCGCCGAGGTTGAACGGCTTGGTGACGTAGTCGTCGCCCCCGGCATCCAGCCCGGCCAGCCGGTCATCGAGCGAATCCTTCGCGGTCAGGAACAGCACGGGGGCGTCGACGCCGCTCTCGCGAAGCCGCTGCAGCACGGTCAGGCCGTCGATGTCGGGGAGCATGATGTCGAGCACGATCACGTCGGGGTCGGCACTGCGGGCCGTGCGGATGGCATCCTGACCGGTGATCGCCGTCTCGACCTGCCAGCCCTCGTGTCGCAGTGCCATCGCCAGGATGTCGCACAGCGACGGCTCGTCGTCGACGACGAGGGCGCGCACGGGCGAACCGTCGACATGCGTCATCCGGGGGCGCTGCGCGCTCATCGTCGTCTCCTCTCCTGCATCGCCGTGCTCAGCCGCTGGGCGGGGTGAAGCTCTCCGGCGGCTGGAACCCGCCGGATCCACCCCGTGTCGAGCCGCTGCCGCCGAGTCCGCTCAGGCCGGTGCTCGACGAGGCGTCCTCATCACCCACCGGCTGGGTGAGATCGGCGATCACCACGCGGTCACCCGCGCTGAGGCCATCGGTGATCTCGACACGCTCGGAGCCTACCGCGCCCGGTTTCACCGTCACGGTGCGCGTCGTGTCGTCGTCGGAGAGCACCGTGACGGATGCCTTGGAGCCGTCGCGCGCGAGGGCGGAGATCGGCACGGTGAGCACGTCCTCGGCGGTTGCGAGGCTGATCTCGACGCGCGTGGTGGCGCCGATGCGAGGCTGATCGTCACCGGCGTCGACCGCGACCGTCACGGTGTACGAGGGCGTCGATGTGTCCGAGACATTCTGCACCCCGACCGCCGAGACCGTGCCGTCGTACTCGGCGTCGAAGGCCGAGAGGGAGGCCGTGGCGGTCTGCCCCACCTGCACTCCGGTGATCTGCGCAAGCGGCACCGAGAGCTCCACGATGTAGCCGTCGGCCGCCTGCACGCCGACGGCGGTGTCGCCGGAACCCGCCGTGACCGCGTCGCCCGCGGCCATCCCGAGCGAGACGACCGTGCCGGCGATGGGGCTGGAGAGCGTGGCCAGGGAGCGGTCGCGCTGCGCGACGGCGAGCGTCGCCTCGGCCGCGTCGATCGCCGCTCGATCGGCGAGGATCGTCTCTGCGGTGACGATGCCGGATCCACCGGATGCCGAGGGCGTCTGCTCACCGGTCGCCGTCTGGACGGATGCCGACTGCACGTCTGCGGTCTGCGCGGATGCCGGCTGTGAGGCCGAGTGGTAGGCGGCGACTGCAACCACGGTGGATGACCGGCCGGTATCGGACGAAGTCGATGCGCGAGCGGCGTCCGGGTCGGTGCCGGCGCCCGGCTCGACGTCGGCATCCGGCTCGGCATCCGGATCTGTCGAGGTGTCTGCATCGGATCCGCCGCCGACGGCGCCGAGCGCCTTCTGCAGGGCGGCGACGGCGCCATCGAGGGCGTCGGCGCGATCGGTCAGAGCGGACTGCTCATCGGCGGTCTGCTGCTGTAGCTGCTGGGTGCCCGATATCGCGGCCTGACAATCGGCGAGCTGCTGCTGAAGCTCCTCCGCGTCGGTGGATTCGGAGGACGGCGCATTCTCGTCGGCGGCGTCGTCCTCTGACGGTGCGGGCTCGTCGACCGCGATCGTCGCGTCGAGGAACGGCGTGCAGACGTCCTGCGCGGAAGTGAGCGACTGCGCGGACTTCTGCTGCGCCGTGGCGGCGAGCTCGTACTGGTCGAGCAGAGCCTGCTGGGCGTCGGCGACATCGGCGACCGCGGCCGTGACGGCGGCATCATCCCGGTCGTCGGAGCCCGATGGAGTGTCCCCGTCATCGCCGCCCGCATCGCCGCTCGCCTCGTCGCTGCCCGACCCGTCGCCGGGCGACGGGGTGGCGGGTGCCGTCGGCGTGGGTGTAGCCGTGGGCTCGGGCTCGGCCGTGGGCGTGGGGTCCATCCCCTCGGACGGCCGGTCGGACGAGCCGGACCCCGATCCCGCCGATCCTGACGCCGAGGGCCCGGATCCACCCGATCCCGACCCGGCCGGCCCGGCGCCGGACGTTGACCCATCGAACGCCGCGCCGCCCGACGATCCTCCCGACGAGCTTCCGGAGGAGCCGCCGTGCTGCTGCGTCTCCAGGTCGTCCTCGAGCTGCTGCTGCGCCTGGGCGAGCCGGTCCTCGGCATCCGTCACCGCGGCATCCAGCTCTTCGGTGTCGAGCGTGGCCAGCTGCTGGCCTGCCGTCACGGTCTGCCCGAGCTCCACCAGCACGCTCTGCACCGTTCCGTCGACCTGGAAGGCCACGTCGCGGTTCGCCGCCGCGGCCAGCTGTCCGGTGAGGGCGAGGGTCTGGGTGACATCGGCCCGCTCGGCGACCGCCGTGCGGTACTGGCCGGAGGCGTCACGGGTGGCGGCGTACACGGCCCCTCCACCGCAAACCAGCGCCAGGGTGGCAGCCGTGACTCCGGCGACGATGCGGCGCCGGAGCGTGCCGAGCAGCGCACGGACCGCGCCGGACACGCGCCCGGACACGGTCGCTGTCCGGTCAGTCATCCCCGTCACCGCCCTGGCCGTCTCCGGAGCTCGGCGGACCGCCGAAGCCGCCGCGGCCGCGCGAGCAGGTGCCGTCGTCGCCGGGCTGCGAGAGCGTCAGCGAGGTCGCGTCGTAGCCGCCGGCGTCGTCGGCCTCGCCCTGCGCGCTCACGCACAGGCCCTGGGCGATGTCGTCGGTGGTGCCCTCGGCGGTGCGGGACACCGTGGTGTCGGCGTTCACGCTCAGCTCGGTGCTGGTGGTGGCACCCGCTTCGTCGTCGTCCGGCGCGAGCGCATCGATGGACACGGCTTCGGCGGTCACGGCCGTCACCTTCCCGATCGTGATGCCGCCACCGGGGAAGCCGCCCTGCGCGCCCTCACCCGAACCGCCGTCCGGACGATCCGTCGGCATGCCCTCGGGGCGCTCCGCAGGAATCTCGCCCGGAGCGCCGGTCGGCATCCCCTCCGGCCTCTCGCCTTCCGGGGGTGTTCCGCCGCCTGCTCCAGGTGCCGCTCCGCCTGGCGCGCCTCCGCCGGGCATGCCTGCCATCGCGCACTCGCCGTCCACCGACTCGGTGACCGTGATGCGGGTCGCGGCCTCGTCGTCCCCGCCGACGGCCAGCACGCACTCCCCGAGCTGCAGGTCGGCGACCGTGCCGCTGACGGTCGTGCGCACCGCGGTCTCCGACGTGTAGCGCACGGTCGTCTGCGCGTCGGAGGTCTGCACCTGCAACTGGCCGTCCTGCGCGGCGGCGATCACACCCGAGACGCCCGAGGGCTGGCGCGCGCCCTGCGCATCCTGCGGTGCGGCTGTCGAAGATGGTGCGGAGTCGGATGCCGTGGACGCGGCCGAGCACGCGGTGAGCGTCAGCAGCGTGGCAGCTCCTGCCGCGGCGAGCGCCAGCCGGGACCGGCGGATGCGGGTGGTGTGCATGGGTTGTCCTTCTTTCATTCACTGCGCAGCGCGTCGATGGGAGCGAGCCGAGCGGCCCGCGTGGCGGGGTAGACGCCGAAGACCAGGCCGATCGCGACCGCCATGCCCAGGGAGAGCAGCACGACGGGGACCGACACGACGAGGGAGCTGCCGATGACGGCGGGCAGCAGCCAGCAGGCCACCAGTCCCAGCACGACTCCGACCAGCCCGCCGGCGAGGCCGAGCACTCCCGCCTCGGTGAGGAACTGGTTGCGGATGGCGCCGGGTGGCGCGCCGAGCGCCTTGCGCAGCCCGATCTCGCGGGTGCGTTCCGTGACCGAGACGAGCATGATGTTCATCACACCGATGCCGCCGACCAGCAGCGAGAGCGCGGCGACACCGGTCAGCAGCACGGTGAGCGTCTGGTACACGGAGGTCGCCGTGGAGACCAGGGCAGTCTGGCTCGACACCGTGAAGTCGGCGCTGTCGGTGTCGGTGATGCCGTGCAGATTCATGAGCGTCGCGTGCACCTCCTGATAGGCGGCGGAGAGCACGGCATCCGATTCGGCCTTGACGTACACCGTCGAGACGCTGGCCGCCCGGGTGCCGCCCATCACGGTGCTCACAGCGGTGCTCATCGGGATGACGGCGACGTCGTCGAGGTCGGTGGACGAGCTGGCTCCGGCACTGGCGAGCACGCCCACGATCTCGAAGTCGGTGCCGTCGATCGTGACCGACTGCCCGACCACACCCGTACGGCCGAACAGCTCGGTGGCCGTCTGCGAACCGAGCACCACCACGTGCGCGTCGGAGTCGTAGTCCTCCTGGTCGAAGAATTCACCGAAGGCGACCTCGCGGGAGCGCACCTCGGGCCACGCGACGGTGGTGCCGGTGACCGAGGTGGTCCAGTTCGTATCGTTCGCCTCGAGCGAGAGCGAGGAGGTCTTCTCGGCAGCGACCGCCTGCACGTCGGGGACGGCGACCACCGATTCCAGCGCTGTCGCGTCATCGAGGGTGAGAGTGGCGCCGGTGCCGAACCCGCCGCGCATGCCGGATGAGTCGGTGCTCGACCCGGGCGAGACGATCAGCAGGTTGCTGCCGAGCGAGTTGATCTGCTCGCTGACATCCTTCTGCGTGCCCAGCCCCAGCCCCACGGTCACGATCACCGCGGCGATGCCGATCAGGATGCCGAGCACCGTGAGCAGCGAGCGCAGCGTGTGCGCCCGGATGGCGTGCCAGGCGGTGGCGAAGGTCTCGTTGATGCTCATGCGGCGCTCCCCTGCGATCTCCCGTTCGCGCCGGCGGCGAGCGGTGACAGTTCGTCGGAGTCGATGCGCCCGTCGCGCACCGACACGATCCGGCGCGCGCGGTGCGCCACGTCGAGTTCGTGGGTGATGAGCACGATCGTGCGGCCGTTCTCGTGCAGTTCGTCGAACAGCGCCAGCACGTCGTCGGTGGATGCCGAGTCGAGATTCCCGGTGGGCTCGTCGGCCAGGATCATCGTCGGGTCACCGGCCAGAGCCCTGGCCACCGCGACGCGCTGCTGCTGACCGCCGGAGAGCTCGCCCGGCCGGTTGCCCGGGCGGTCGGCGAGTCCGACCCTGGCCAGTGCCTGCGCGGCGCGGTCGCGGCGGATGCCGGGATCGACCCGCCCGTAGACCATCGGCAGCTCCACGTTTCGGGCCGCGGTGAGCGAGGGCAGCAGGTGGAACTGCTGGAACACGAAGCCGATCCTGCGATTGCGCACCTGGGCCAGCTGCGCCTCACTGAGGTGCTCCACGTCGTCGCCGCCCAGCCGGTACGAGCCCGAGGTGAGCACGTCGAGACAGCCCAGGATGTTCATCAGCGTGGACTTACCCGAGCCCGAGGGCCCCATGATCGCGACGTACTCGCCCTCAGTGACGGTCAGGTCGATCCCACGCAGCGCCTCGAACTCGATCTCGCCGCTGCGGTAGGTCTTGCGCGCGCCCTGCAGGTCGATCACCGGGGCGTCGAGGGCATCTGCAGAGGTGTGCTCGGCGGCATCCGCCACGACGCTCATCGGTCGCCCCCGCCGCTGCCGCTGCCGTTGCCAGCGCCGGGGAACCCGCCGCTGGGCGGCTGGAATCCGTCCGGGATCTGGCCGCCGGGGAGCTGTCCGCGACCTGGGAACTGGCCCTGGCCGCCGCCGTTCGAGTTGCCCTCGCCGGGCGTGAACGACGCCACCAGCACACCGTCGCCCTCGCTCAGCCCGGAGGTGATCTCGGTGAGCGAGCCGGAAGTCTCCCCGACCTGCACCTCGGTCTTCCTCTGCGTGCCGTCCTCGGCGACGATCGTGACCGTACTGGCTCCGTCGGCGGTCGTCACCGCGGCCGACGGGACGGTCAGCACGTCGGTGCGGCGCTCGTAGACGATGTCCACGTCGACCGAGACCCCGTCGAACAGCCCCTCTCCGTCGCCGGTGATCGCGATGGCGACCGGATACTGGGGCGAGCCGGAGGTTGTGGAGGGCACCAGGCCCACCTCGCTGACGGTGCCGAACAGCGTGTCTCCGTCGGCGGTGGTCAGCTCCACCTGCAGCCCGCTCTTCACCTGCGCGATGTCGGTCTCGCCGACGCTCACGTCCACTGACCAGGAGTCGGTGCTCACCAGTGAGATGCCTGATGCGCTGGATGCTGCGGTGGAGGACGTGCTGCTTCCGCCGCCGGACGCCGGGGCTGAGCCACCCGATGAACCAGATGAGCCGGATGCACCCGAGGTGCCGGAGATCCGATCGCCGACCTCGATGCCCACGTCGGTGATGAGCCCGGCGGCGGGTGCGACCAGCGTCGCCGCGGAGACCGCGCTCTCGGCATCCGCCACCTGCGCCTGCTGCACCTCGACAGCAGCGGCCGCCGCCGACACCCGGGCGGTCGCCGCGGTGCTGCCGTCGTTCGCGCTCTTCGCCGACGCGAGAGTCGCCTGAGCCTCGGCCAGCGAGGCTTTCGCGCTGAGCAGGTCCGCGTCGAGCTCGAGCGTGTCCACCTTCGCCAGCAGCGCCCCTTGCTCCACTGTGTCGCCCGCCTTGACGGCCACCTCGGTGACGACGCCCGACACGGTGAAGGTCACATCGTCGTTCACGGCCGGAGTGACCGTGCCGCTGGTGGTGACGACCTTCTGCATCGTCTCCAGCGTCGCCGTCGCCGTGCGCGTCGCCGGCTGCGCCTGAGGCTGCGAGGGCAGCACGAATCCCAGCATCCACACCGCGGTGCCGGCGGCGACCAGCACCACCGCGCCGACGATCAACCAGGTGCGCCGGGTGGTGCGGCGCACCAGCTCTCTGATTCCCACGAGTCCTCCTCCGCGCTCCCGTGCGGCGGATCGCTGCCGATCCGCTCACCTGCCCGGGCGGGAGGCCTGGGGCGGGAACAGTGGAGAAGGTATGCAGGTCGGATATGCGCGACGCATGCCCATCCTGTGTTTTCCGTATGCGCGGTGCCTCAGAGCTGCAGGCGGTCGAGTTCGGCGGCGCCGTGCGGGGTGATGCGCAGCGATCTGTCGTCGCGACGCCGCGTGACCCATCCCGCCGTCAGCATGGCGTCCAGCAGGGCCGCGCCGAGCCTTCCGGCCACGTGCGGACGGCGGGCTGTCCAGTCCAGGCATCCGCGCACGAACGGCCGGGAGGAGTCGGCGACCGTCAGCTCGAGCCCCAGCTCGGCGCCGATGCCGGTATGGTCCACGGATGCCGAGCCCAGATCGGCATCCAGCAGGCCGCGCTGCACCAGCCGGTCGGCCACAGCGATGCCCAGATCCCCGGCCAGGTGGTCGTAGCACGAGCGCGCCCTGCGCATGGCGGTGCGGCGGTCGCTGGCCGCCCACGACGAGACGGCCGGCTCGCCGGTCAGCCGCAGCAGAGCCTCGACGGCCTCGGCCACGGCAGGGTCGGCGATGGTGACCAGCCTGGTCCTCCCCTTCTGCTCCACATCGAGCAGCCCGGCATCGAGCAGTCGCGAGACGTGGGAGGTCACCGTCGAGGGCGCCACGCCGATGCGGGTCGCGAGCGCGCCCACCGGCAGCGGCACACCACCCAGCAGCTCCTGCAGGATCTGCAGGCGCCGGGGCTCGGCGAGCGCCTGGGCGAGCTGGTCCAGCGCGGGCCGGTTCATCGCAGCACGGCCTCGGCCCGCTGCGGGTCGTCCACCACGAACACCTTGCGGTTGTCGTGATCACTGTACTGGGCGTCGACGCGGATGCCTGCGATGTGCAGGGCGCTCATCATGCGCCCCATCTCTCCGGGCACGTCGGCGCGCAGCGGCACGACCAGCGCCGGCCGGGAGTCGGCGCCGCGGATGCCCGCCTGCTCGAGCGCGTGCACGGCCGCTGTGCCGTCGGCGACCAGGTAGTGCGCAGCGCCATTCCAGACGCCGCCACCCTCCAGACCGATGCCGGCTGCCCCGAGCACCGCGCCGATGCGCGCGATATCGGCGGCCACCTCGGTGATGGGGATCGTGAGGTCGTTCACGCGATCACCTCCACGGTCGGCTCGATGACGGCCTCGGCGGTCATCGAGTTGGCGATGTAGCAGCCCTCGTGAGCCTGATGCAGCAGGGCGGTGACGGCCTCGGCGTCCGCGCTGCGCACTGTGATGCGCGGGCTCAGCTCGACCCGGGTGATGCGAGCGGGCTGCTGATCCATCGGCATGTGCGCCCTCGCCGCATCCTCGTAGCGGATCACATCGACGCCGGCCTGAGCGGCCACGGCCAGGAACGACAGCAGCAGGCACGAGCTGGCCGCGGCGAGCAGCAGCTGCTCGGGGTTGGGCAGGGAGGCGTCGCCGCGGAACGCCGCGTCGGCGCTGAGGGTGATGATCTCATCGGCGACCTGCACGTCGTGTGCGCGGCCGTATGCCCGGTATCCGGTGCCGGTGCTGCCCTCCCAGGAGAGGGTCGACTCGTAGGTGTGTACCGTCATGCTGATCAGCGTAGGCGTGCGACGTTTCGATGGGGGACGAAGCGTTCGGACCCGGGAGCCGTCGCCGATCGGCGGCCGGTTCGAAAGCCCTGTCAGGATGGTGGGGTGACCCGACTGCGTGAAGTGACACCCGGAGTGCTGGTCGCCACCAGCCGGAGGATGTCTACGAACTCGACGCTGCTGGTCGGCGGATCGGATGCCCTGCTGATCGACCCCGCGTGGATGCCCGACGAGCTCGACGCGCTGGCCGGCGCGATCCGCCGGCGGTCCCTGCGCGTGATCGGCGGGTTCGCCACGCACGCGCACCAGGATCATCTGCTCTGGCATCCGGGATTCGGCGCGGCTCCACGCTGGGCCTCCGCGAGAACGGCCGCGCTGGCGGCATCCGAGCGGGAGGCACTCATCCAGTTCCTCGGCGACGACTTCCCCGAAGCTCTGGTGGAGCTGATGGGCCGGGTGCGCAGCGTCGACACCGGCGTCCCCTCCGAGTCGACACCGACCGGGATCGAGATCGAGCTGATCATCCACGACGGTCATGCACCGGGCCACACCGCGCTGTGGCTGCCCGCGCAGCGCGTGCTGATCGCGGGCGACATGCTCAGCGACGTCGAGCTGCCGCTGCCGTTTCATCCGGACGATCTGCCCGCGTACGTCCACGCACTCGACCGCCTGGCACCGTACGTCGCCCAGGCGGAGGTGATCATTCCCGGCCACGGGAACGTCGGTGCTGACGCGCCCGCCAGGCTCGAGGCCGACCGCCGCTACATCGACGACATGACGGTTCGGGGCGAGTCTTCCGACTCGCGGATTCACAACCCCGGGATGTTCGAGGAGCACGCGCACATGCAGGAGCTGGCCCGCGGGATGCGGTGACCGCGGCTGTCAGGCTCGGAAGGCTCCGGGCGGGTCACCGCCCGAGCAGGACGGGCGTGCGCGGGATATCACCGCCGATGAGGCGCTTCAGCGGGGTTGCCAGGTCGCGCGGCGAGAACAGATCGGCACCGGCGTTCACCGAGCCGTCGTCGGCCGTGCGCTGATCCGACCGGACAGGAACGGGAGCGCGGGTGCGCGGTATTCGAACTCGGGAGCATGATCAGGCTCCAGAACGACCTCCGCGCGCCCGAAGCGCCAGATCCTGTTGAACAGGAACACGGCCACGCGCACGGACTCGCCTGCGGGCATCTGCCAGGTGCCCGTGCCCCATTGGCTCGGCTGCCCTCGGCCCGCGATGACAAGCGTCGGGCGGACGAATCCGTACAGCGCGAACCACGGCTTGCGCAGCGTGATCCTGACGCGACGCATCGTGGAATCGCTCGGGGCCATGATGCGAATCTACCAACCGCAGCGTCGCGCGCTTCCCCGCCCGAGTGCCACCCCGCCGCGCCTCGTCGACTCGGCGATCACGCAGGATGCTGCTGCGTCGTCGCAGCCCAGGCCGCGAGCCCGAAGTATGCCAGCGCGGGCGCGCGTCTGAGCATCCGGCCACCGGAGACCCGACGGCCGACAGCGCGACCCACGCCGCCTGCGGCGAGACAGTAGAACAGGTCGCAGAGCAGCCCGATGACCGCGAAGACGACCCCGAGAGCGAGCAGCTGCGGCCACACCGGATGCGCGGGATCGACGAACTGCGGCAGGAACGCCAGGAAGAACAGGATCACCTTCGGGTTCGCCACGCCGAGAAGGAACCCGCGGGCGTATGCACGCGGCCAGGACTCGTCCGGCGGTTCGGTCTGCCCCTGGGCATCCGTCCGCAGACGGAGGCTGCGGATGCCCAGCCAGATCAGGTATCCGACGCCCACCCATTTCAGCAGCTGGAACAGGACGGCACTCGTCGCGATGATCACGCCCAGCCCCGCCGCGGTCGCGACGGCGAAGAGCAGCGTTGCGGTCTCCACGCCGATCGCGGAACGCCACGCCGCCCGTGGACCGCGGGTGAGAGAGGTCGTGACGAGGAACACGACGTTCGGCCCTGGCATCATCGCCAGGGCCAGTGCGGCGACGCAGAACACCGCCACGCCGGAGGGCGTCAGCCCGGGGATCATGCCTGCCCTCCGACGACAGCGGAGCGGTCCTGGGCGAGCACCCACGCGGTGAACGCCTCGACGCCGTCGACGACGGCCTCGAACCGCGGCGAGTGGAACACGTCGAAGGAGTGCTGGCCGCCGGGCAGCTCGGCGTAGACGACGGTGTTGCGACCGGATGCCCGCGTGAGCTCGGCGACATGCCTGGCCGCCTCCACTGTGCCCCAGCCGTCGCTGGTGCCGTGTGCGATGAACAGCGGCGGTGTGCGACCGGTGAAATGGCCCTGCGGCTGCAGGACGGAGCCCGGTTCGTCGGGCGCTTCGCCGAAGTAGCGCCCGTAATAGCCGTACAGCAGGATCGCACCCGTGACGGCGGTGTCGACCTCTTCGAAGCCGGGCTGGAACTCGGGGGCGTTCGGGGTGAACGCGCACAGGCCCGCCAGGTTCGCGCCCGCGGAGCTGCCCGAGACGAACAGCCGCGCCGGGTCCATGCCGTAGCTGTCTGCGTGCTCGCGCACCCACGCGATGACCTTCTTCGCGTCGATCTGGTGCTCGGGATAGTCCACCTCCGGACGCAGGCGATAGTTCGCGCTGATGCAGACCCATCCGCGACTGGCGAGCCAGGTCAGCAGAGGCCTCGCCTCATGGCTCTTGCGTCCGGTGGTGAAGCCTCCGCCGTGAAAGTAGATGAGCACGGGCGCGTTCGACGGCGCATCCCTGCGCCGGTAGACGTCCAGCAGATTGCGGCGGCCGGCATCGCCGTACGCGATGTCCCTGATCCGCTGCACGTCGGGTCGCCGCTGCCAGAACGGGGCCAGCAGGATGCGCAGCCAGGGCCGGTGCCGGCGCAGCGGAACCTGCACGCGGTCGCGCCAGTCGGTTCCGAGCCCTTTGTTCAGCGCGCGTGCGACGGCGCGATCGGATCGGATGCCTCGCCAGGCGATGACCACGAGGCCGGCGAGCACAACGGCGGCGAACACTGCTGCCACCCGTCCGGGAGCGGAGCGAAGGTCGCCCTCGGAAGCCGCGAGAGCAGTGGAGGCGATCAGGAAGTACGCGGCCAGAAACGGCACCTCGTTGACGATCATGCCGAACAGCCAGCTCGACTTCGCCAGCAGGTTGGGACGACGCGGAGCGACGCAGGCGAAGAAGGTGCACCACGCCAGGATGGTGACGGTGATCAGGTATCCGATCGGCCAGGTCATGGGCACTCCCTTTTCATGCTGGTGGGTCGATCAGCAGTTCGGCGACTGTCTCCGGGGCTTCCCGCATCGCGTTGTGGCCGGTCGAGATGTCATGCACCTGCCAGCCCGGATCGGCTTCGAGACGGGTACGCAGATCTGCGAAGGGAGTTGCGTCCTCCCACCCGGAGCAGTATATGAAGTCGCGCCGGGGGATGCTCTCGAGAGCTCCGGTCAGCCGGATACGCTGAACGAACGAGGCCATCGGATGCGGGCGTCGACGAGGCTCGCCGCCGCTCGGGGCCCGGAACGGCGGCCGGACGGAGTGACCCGTCTCACTTGCGCCATCGATGAAGGACTGCCGGTAGGCATCCGTCGTCAACGACCAGCAGGAGTCGCCGTCGCGAGGGACGTACGCGTCGAGATGGACCAGGCGGGAGATGCGTTCGGCCGCGCGATCCGCAGCCGCCGTGATCACCATCCCGCCGTAGCTGTGCCCGACGAGCGTCGCCTCGGCGATGTCGAAGGCGTCCAGCACCCGGATGACATCATCGGCGTGCGTATCGAGGTTCGCACGCGCCACCGTCGCCTCGTCGTGATCGGGCCCCAGGCCGGTGAGCGTCAGCGCGTGCACAGTGTGCCCCGCGGCCTCCAGCAGCGGAGTCACGGCTTCGAAGGCCCAGGAACCGTGCCACGCGCCGGGAATGAGGATGAACGTTGCCATCGTTTCGTCTACGCGCTCTGCAGCGCGGTCTCGTCAGCGGGCGTGATCGGCGCTCCGGTTCCCGTGGTGATGAGCTTGCGCAGGCTCTCCAGCGCGTGACGAGACCAGCCCACAGAGCATCGGTCGAAGCAATCCAGCTCTGGCGTCAGGCCGAGATGAGTGAAGGTCAGCCGCGATCCGCCTTCGGTCGGTGCGATGTCGAACACGATGTCGGTGCCGGCCCACTCATCGACATCCGGGTCGGACGCGAACCAGTTCTCGATGACGCGCCACACGACCCGCCTGCCCGGCGCGAGATCGGTGATGCGCGCACGGGTCCGGTGGATGCCTGGCACCTCGTAGACGAACTCGCCGAGTCGGTCGGTGTCGCCCGTGATGCGCTGCGACCACCAGCCGCGCACGTCGACGACGGCGTCGTACACCTCTCTTGGGGACTGCGGCACCTCGTAGGAGAAGGTGTAGTCGGCTGCTGCTGTCGTCATATCTGGTCCTCACATCGGCGGATCGATTACTTGCGTCATGCAAGCGGGTCCACCCTCGCACACTCACTTTTATGATGCAAGTGTCTGGAGTAGAATGGACGGCATGCTGGGCAGAACGTATGACGGCGAGGTGTGCTCCATCGCGCGGTCGCTGGAGATCGTCGGCGAGCGCTGGACTCTTCTGATCATTCGCAACGCGCTCTTCGCCGGAGCCACGCGATTCGGCGACTTCCAGCGCCGACTGGGAATCGCCACCAACGTGCTCGCCGCACGCTTGGACGGCCTCGTCACCGCCGGCGTGATGGAGCGGTCGTCGTCGGCCGCGACCGCGGAGTACCTGCTCACCGAGAAGGGCCGCGACCTGCGCGGAGCGCTCGTCGCGCTCACCGACTGGGGCGACCGCTGGGCCGCACCAGACGGCCCGCCGATCATCTACCGGCACGACGGATGCACAGGCGAAGTCCACGGGCGGATCGTCTGCGACGCGTGCGGTGCGGAACCCGATGCGGCGACAGCCTCGCGAGGACCGGGAATGCCGGAAGAGCACGCTGACGGCGGATGAGGCGAACGCCATCCGCAATCGGATCTACCGTGCGGCCCACGAGGGTCCGGTGCTCGCGCTGATCTGAGCGGCGCGACCGGCACCAGAGCGGCGGATGCGGACGAGCAGTGTGCTGTTCTGGCTGATCAGCGACAGACCGAGCATCCCCAGCACCGCCGCGCTGGTCAGAAGCGGAACGGCCCCGAGGGCGGCGCCTGCAGTGCCGATCGCGAACCGCGCGGCGATGGATGCCGCCCACAGCGCCACTGTGGGAGCGGTGTAGCGGTAGCGGATGCCGTCGGCGCCGGAGTCGATGCGGATGCTGTTTCCGCGAGCCACACCCAGTCCCACCGAGACGGCGAGATCGGCGAGCAGCACGGCGGCATCGATGGGATGCAGGATCGGCCACGGCATGGCGGCCGGCACCGCGATGGCGACACCGAACAGCAGCACGATCACCGGCAGCAGGATGAGCCCGACAGGCCTCACCTTCGTGGGACGCAGCCGCCGGAGCACGACGAAGACGATCACCGCCAGGGCCATGATCGTCGGGATCATCATGGGGTCGACATCGAGCAGGTCATCAGCCGAGGCGGCGCCGTTGAGCATGGGGCATTCACGGTTCTGGTCGGGGAGTCGGATGCAATGCGGCCGCATCGCCTCGGCAGGCTAGCACACGGCCCCTCTCGGGTCGCGAGTGCTCGCACCGTTCACTGCGCGCTCCGGATACGAGACGCGATTCCGTCCACGAGAAGACGGAGTCCGCGGTCATAGGCGCGATCCAGGTCGAGCGCGTATCCCGAGCCGACCAGTGACCGCAGCGCAGCATGGTTCTCGGTCGAGCTGAGCTCTCGGAGGGTGTCGAGTCTGCCGTCGACCCAGGTGTCGGCATCCATTCCGGTGACCGACTCGGCCTCCTCCTCGGGTTCGAGAAGAATCGCCGTGCCCCTTGCCTGCAGGAACAGCAGGATGTGCGTCTCCAGAGCGTCTTCCGGGCTGATGCCGGCCTGGGTGAGTGTTCTGATCGCCCACTCGGCGAAGGCGAGCGCGCCGGGTATCAGCTGCGGTCTGGTGATGGACAGCTCCGGCGCCGCCCACGGGTGACGCCGGAACACCCGCCACAGCTCGAGATGTCCGGCGATGAGGTCATCGTGCCAGCATCCGGTGACCGGCTCCGGTGACCACTCCCGCAGGGTGCGTTCCAGCATTCCCGCGACCAGGTCCTCCCTGGTCGGGTGGAGCCGGTTCAGCAGCGTCGGCGGCAGCTGCACCGCGTGCGCGACTCTGCGCGTCGACAGCGATCCGATCCCCTCGACGTCGGCGATCGAGACGGCCGCCGTGACGATGCGGACCGCGGCAGCGGCGTCGGACTCGTTCTCGCGTCGTGCGCTGCTCGAGCCCGCCATCCGAACGGATCGAGAGCGGGCGGCGGATGCCGGGGTCCTGACGACTGTGCCGACCCCGCGGACCGGGGTGGCCAGCCCCTCGGCGCGCAGCAGCGCATGCACCCGGCTGGCCGTGGCGATCGCCACGCCCCAGGTGCGGGTGATCTCCCTGGCTGAGGGAAGCGCATCGCCGGGCCGCAGCTCGCCGGCGAGAATCTGAGAGCGCAAATAGGTCGCGATCTCGGCAGAGGAGGTTCCCATCCTCGTCATCCTGTACTAGAACACCGGCGCCGGCAACCTCGATCCTCCTGCTGCTGCGCGGCCGTTCGTTCGGCGTCATCGATCCGTACTAGTACGTGCTTGCTCGTGAATCCGGCGCGTTCGTACCTTCAACGCATGAACAGGAAACGAGTGCTCATCTCCGGTGCCAGCATCGCGGGTCTGACCAGCGCCTACTGGCTGCAGCGCAACGGATTCGCCGTGACGATCGTCGAGATCGCGGCACGTCCGCGGTCGGGCGGTCAGGCGGTGGATCTGCGCGGCGCCGGACGTGAGGTGGTGCAGCGCATGGGCCTGCTGGACGAGGCGCGAGAGCTGGGCCTGACACAGGCCGGCATGTCGTGGGTGGATGCCGAGAGCAGAGTACGGGCCGCCATGCCTGCGGACGCCTTCGGCGGAGAGGGGTTCATCTCCGAGATCGAGATACTGCGCGGCGACCTGGTCGAACTGCTGCACTGCCGGCTGCGCGAGGACGTCGAGTGGATCTTCGGCGACACGATCACCGGGCTCGCGCAGGATGCGCACGGGGTGAACGTCACCTTCCGCGGCATGCCGCAGCGGCGATTCGATTTCGTGATCGGCGCCGACGGTCTGCATTCGACCGTACGGACGATCGCCTTCGGCATGGAGGACGAAGCCGTGCATCCGCTCGGCCTGTACACCGCCTGGTTCACTGCTCCCGCGTTCGATGGCCTCGACGACTGGTACCAGCTGTACAACCATCGCGGCGGCCTGGTCGCCTCGATCCGTCCGGGTCGCCGGCCGGAGGAGTCCAAGGCTGCGCTGAGCTTTCGCACTCGACCAGGCGTACGCGTCTCATACGATCGGCGCGATCGCGCGTCTCAGCTCGCGCTGCTCGAAGACCGCTTCGCGGGCGTCGGATGGCACGTGCCGCGGCTGCTCGAAGCCGCGCATTCGGCATCCGATTTCTCGTTCGACTCGATGGGCAAGGTGAGGATGTCACGCTGGTGGATCGGCAGGATCGCTCTGGTCGGGGATGCCGCGGCCTGCCCCACCCCGCTCAGTGGCCTGGGCACCAGCGTGGCACTGGTCGGTGCCTACGTGCTGGCCGGAGAGCTCGGCGGCGGCGACGACCACGCCACGGGGTTCGCCGAGTACGACCGTGTCGTGCGCCCCTATGCCGACGGCGCTCAGGAGCTCGCCGGCGGGGCTGGCGGGTACGCCCCGATGACGGCACCGGCGATCCGGCTGATGCAGGCGTCGATGGCCTGGGCGATGCGATGGCCGATGCGCGGCTTCATGCAGAAGCAGTTCAGCAAGTCCGCCGACATCGAGCTGCCGCGATACGCGGAAGCGTGAGCCGGCGCGCATGCGCCTACCGAGGAGGGCGGGAGCCTGGGCGTCAGAGCGTGAATCCGAGAATCCAGACGACCGCGAGGTGCGAGACCACGGCTGCGGCCGCGAGCAGCACGACGCCCGCTATCGTCAGCGCGCGGACGCGACGCCCGACGAGTGCCGTCGCCATCGTCGCCAGGTAGAGCACAATCACGATGACCGTCGACACGAGCGCCGTGCCGGCGCGGTCCGACGCGAAGCAGTTCCTTGGCGCGGGATAGATCGCGGGGCAGACCATCGGTCCCCACGGGACCGCCACCAGCCAGACCAGCGCGATCGCGCCGCCTGTGAGCGCGGTCGCCGCAAGCATCAGAGCCCATGAGCTCGGTGCGCGCTGAAACCGGCGCACGCCGGTGCGTGTGAAGGTCATGCTCCGAGAGTAAGACAGATCCGTGACCAAACCGTTGCATTCGTTACCTCGCCGTTATATGCTCATCACACGGTGAATGTTTGCTGTGGCATGAACCGCATGTGATTGCAGGACACTCTTGGTGCAAGGGACAAGGGCCGGTCGGAAGCCTCTCCGACCGGCCCTTACTTTGCGTCCGCCCCGATGTCCGCGCCCGACACTACGCTGAAGACCATGACCGATCGCCAGCTCGCCATGCAGGCCTGGGAGAGCCTGTTCCGGGCCCAGCACGAGCTCTTCGGCGAGATGACCGCTGACTTCGAGGGCGCACCGATCACGCAGGCCGAGTACGACGTGCTGCTCACCGTGGTGCGCTCCTGCGAGATGACCGCGCGCCTGCGCGACATCACCGCGAAGTCCCTCATCAGCCAGCCCAGCGTCTCCCGCCTGATCGATCGGATGGTGTCGCGAGAACTGGTGACGAAGGCGTCCGACCCCGACGACGGACGCGGCGCCTTGGTCACCGCGACGGATGCCGGGGCGCGGGCGTTCCGCACGCTGGCCGCTGCGCACGGGCGCTCGATCGCCGAGCGGATGTCCAAGCTCGATGACGACGAGCTGCGAGCGCTGCTCGAGCTGACGGAGAAGCTGCGCGGCAGATAGTCCTTCGTCCCGCTTCGCTCACTCAGGGGCCAAGTCTGTCCACCGCTTCCCGATCTCTGGCAAGGTGGATGCTGAATCCACCTGTGAGGGGAAAGGCACTTCTATGGAGATCGCCGGAGCACTCGGCATCCTGATCATCGTCGGCGTCGCCGTCGTCGGTGTCGTCATCGTCGGACTGGTCCTGCTGCTGTTCGCACGCAGCTGGATCAAGGTCGCCCGAGCCGACGAGGCCCTGGTCATCTCGGGTCGCAAGCAGAAGGTGCAGCGCGCGATCATCAACGCGGACGGCAGCACCAGCTCCGAGCTCGGCGAATCGCCCGTCACGGTGATCGTCAACGGCAAGTCACTGGTCAACCCGATCACGCAGCGTCACGAGATCATCTCGCTGCGCTCGCGTCAGGTGTCACTGAATGCTGAGGCGCAGTCGCTGGACAGCGTCACGCTGAACGTCGACGGCGTCGCGATCGTGAAGATCGGCTCCGACCCCCTCTACGTGCGTCGCGCCGCAGAGCGCTTCGCCTCGCAGGACAAGGCCATCGAGCAGTTCACCACCGAGCAGCTGGAGGGCGCACTGCGCGGCATCGTCGCGAAGCTGTCCGTCGTCGAGCTGATGCGCGAGCGCAAGAAGTTCTCCGAGCAGATCGGCTCCGACATCTCCGGCGAGCTCGCGGAGCAGGGGCTGATCCTCGACTCCTTCCAGATCAAGGGCATCACCGACAAGGTCGGCTACATCCAGTCGCTGGGCGCGCCCGAGATCCAGGCCAAGCGTCAGGCGGCCGAGATCTCGCAGACCAACGCCGACCGCGCGATCAACCAGAAGAACATCGCC
The DNA here is from genome assembly GCF_031844385.1 of Microbacterium sp. ARD32. Lineage (NCBI taxonomy): Bacteria > Bacillati > Actinomycetota > Actinomycetes > Micrococcales > Microbacteriaceae > Microbacterium > Microbacterium sp. ARD32. The sequence continues at coordinate 234,176 of NZ_JAUZVD010000001.1, read as the reverse complement.
AACCAGGAAGCCAACCTGATCGAGCAGACCGCGCTCGACACCAACACCGCCAACGCGAACGCCGGCATCGGCCGGGCGCGCGCCGAGGCCGAGCAGGCCGAGCAGCTGGCCCGGGCACAGGCCGAGCAGGCGGTCCTCCAGCAGCAGGCGGAGAACAAGCAGGCGCAGCTGGATGCCGACGTGAAGCGCGTCGCCGACGCCCAGCGCTACGAGGCGGAGACCCGCGCCCAGGCCGACCTGTTCACGCGCGAGAAGTCCGCCGAGGCCGCCGCGATCGAGCAGGTGAAGCAGGCCGAGGCCCGCACCCGCATCGCCGAGCAGCAGGCCGAGGCCGACAAGGCTCGCGCCGCCGGCGAGGCGGCCGCGCTGCGCGCACAGGCCGAGGCCGAGGCCGAGGCCCGCCGTCTGCGCGCCAGCGCCGAAGCAGAGGCCATCCGCACCGAGGGCGAAGCCCGTGCCGCCGCCGTCGAGGCAGAGGCCAAGGCGATCGCCTCCAACCAGGAGGCCTTCCTGTCGCAGCGGGTGCTCGAGGTGCTGCCGTCGCTCATGACCGAGTTCGCCAAGGGCTACGCCACCATCGGCAGCGTGTCGATCATCGGCGGCTCCGGCGAGGACGGCGCCTCCGGTGTCGTCGGCGGGGACAATGCCCGCGCCATGCGCGCCGTCTTCGACAGCGTGAACGCCGCCACCGGCCTCGACCTGGCCGCGCTCATCCAGGGTCAGGCAGTCGGCCGAGGCTTCGGCGCCGGTGTCGCCCAGGCGAAGGATGCTGCGGCGAGCGCCGCGCCGGAACCCGCCTCCGACTGACGGGGGAGACGGCGCGGGGGCGACGTCAGGCGTCGGCCTGGAAGTCGAGGATCGCCGAGCCGTTGTCCCGCGCCCACGACGTGAGCGCGTCGATGGGCTCGATGAGAGTCTCGCCGATGGGTGTCAGCGAGTACTCCACGTGCCGCCCCTGTGCACGACGATCGACGAGACCGTACTCCTGCAGACGTCGAAGAGCGTGCGTCAGCACCTTGCGCGAGACGCCGCCGATCACCTCGATGAGCTCGCCGTGCCGACGCGGCCGCTGGCCGAGCGCGAACAGCACGAGCACCGACCACTTGTCGGCGATGATCTCGACCGCGAACCGGGTGGGGCAGTCGACCAGGAGACCGCCGGCATGCTCGTTCTGCACGCGCCCGAGGTTACCACCGGGTAACACGTCGCTTCCTAACGTGATTCACGGGATGCCCGTCCCGAGGAGAGGAATGACGATGTCACGAGTGGTGGTCTTCGACGAGTTCGGCGGACCGGAGGTTCTGAAGGTGCGCGAAGAGCCGGTCGCCGCGCCGGCTGCGGGAGAGGTGCGGGTGCGGATCGAGGCGTTCGCCGTCAACCCGCTGGATGTCATGGCGCGGTCCGGCAGCTCGCCCGCGCCCGTGCAGCTGCCGGGCGCGCGCCTGGGCGTCGAGGGATCGGGCATCGTCGATGCCGTCGGCCCGGACGTGGCCTCGCTGCGCGTGGGCGATCCGGTCATCTTCGCCGCGGTTCCCGATGCCGCCGAGCGCGGAACCTACGCCGACCACGTCGTCGTGCCCGCGAGCCGGGTGCTGCCGCGCCCGGACGGGCTCGATGCGATAGAGGCGGCCGCAGTGTGGGTGGGCTACTCCACCGCCTACGGCGCGCTGGTCGAGACCGCGCGGATGCGGCCCGGCGACCGCATCCTGATCACCGCCGCCTCCGGCAGTGTCGGTCGCGCCGCGATCCAGCTCGCGAACCATCTCGGAGCGGAGCCGATCGCCGTCACGCGCAGCGCCGGGAAGGCGACCCTGCTGCGCGACGCCGGTGCCGCGACCGTCATCGCCCATGATGCCGGCGACCTCGGCGAACAGGTCCTCAGCCGCACCGGCGGCGAAGGCGTCGACATCGCGTTCGACCTCGTCGGCGGCCCCGGGGTGGAGAGCCTGTCACGAGGCATCCGGCCCGACGGCGCTCTCGTGCTCGCGGGGTTCCTCGATCCCCGGCCCGCCCCGCTGCCCTTCGCTCCGTCGACGATCCGCCGCTACCGCAGCTTCGACCACACTCTCGACCCGGCGGCCGTCCGGCGCATGGCGGCGTTCCTCGCCGCGGCCGTCCGAGCCGGTGCGCTGCATCCCGCCGTCGAGCGCGTGTTCGGCTTCGAGCAGGTCGCCGCCGCGCACGCGCACGTCGCGAGCGGCGCCCACCAGGGCGGGAAGATCGTCGTGACGACGTGACCTCGGCCCCGGTGGGGGCTCCGTAGACTCGGAGGATGACCGTCCCGCCCCAGCAGCCGTCCGCGTCCGGCTGAACCGGCAGGCGCTCCGTGTTCGATCTGGACCGCATCGGCGACGGACTGTCGTTCGCTGCCGCCCTCGGCGACCTCGACAGGGCGCTGGACATCAGCCGCACGGTGGTGGTCACCGCGCCGCCCGGCACGGGGAAGACCACGCTGGTGCCCCCGCTGCTGTCGTCCCGCGCGTCCGGCCGGGTGATCGTGACGCAGCCGCGCCGGGTCGCCGCCCGCGCCGCGGCCCGGCGACTGGCACAGCTCGACGGCTCCGCGCCGGGCGGCAGGGTCGGCTTCACCGTCCGCGGCGAGCGCTCGGTCGGCCGTGACACGCTCGTCGAGTTCGTCACCGCCGGCGTGCTGCTGCGGCGGATGCTGGATGACCCCGGCCTCGACGGCATCAGCGCCGTGGTCATCGATGAGGTGCATGAGCGGGCGCTCGAGACCGACCTGCTGATCGGCCTGCTCGGCGAGGTGCGCGAACTGCGCGACGACCTCGTGCTCATCGCGATGTCCGCCACGCTGGATGCCGAGCGGATCGCCCGGACGCTTGCCGCCGATGACGCCCCGGCGCCGATCGTCCAGCACACCGAGCCCGCCTTCCCGCTCACCGAGCGCTGGGCGCCGAGCCCCGCACCACGGCTGGACGAGCGCGGAGTGACGCGCGCGTTCCTGGATCATGTCGCGGAGGTGACGGCATCCGCCGCCCGGGACGTGCACGGCCGGGATCCGGCCGCCGACGTGCTGGTCTTCGCCCCGGGCGCGCGGGAGGTGTCCGAGATCGCCCGGCGCGTCCGCGATGCGGCCGGCGGCTTCGACGTGCGCGAGCTGCACGGCAGGCTCCCGGCGGCCGAGCAGGACGCGGTGATCCGAGGCCGCACGCCCGGCCAGCCGCCGCGCATCATCGTCACGACCTCGCTCGCCGAGTCCTCGCTGACCGTTCCCGGCGTCCGGTTGGTGGTGGACACCTGCCTGTCGCGGCATCCGCAGCGCGACGCGTCACGCGGCATGACCGGGCTGGTCACCTCGGCCGCCCCGCGCTCCTCGTGCGTGCAGCGCGCCGGACGCGCCACCAGGCAGGGACCCGGCACCGTCGTCCGCTGCGTCGACGAACGGGCCTACGCCGCGGCTCCGGCCCGGCCCGCGCCCGAGATCGTCACCGCCGACCTCACGGGCGCCGCGCTGCTGCTGGCGTGCTGGGGTGCACCAGCCGGCGCCGGACTGCGGCTGCTCGACCCACTCCCCGCCGTCGGCCTCGCCGATGCCCTCGCCGCGCTGAACGCTCTGGGCGCGATCGACGACGCGGGACGCGCCACGGACCAGGGGCGCGCTCTCGCCCGCATCCCCGCCGACCCGCGCCTGGCCCGCGCCCTGCTCGACGGCGGTCCCCTCGTCGGGCACCGGCTGGCCGCCGAGATCGTCGCCCTGCTCGACCGCGATGTCCGGATGGCCGACGGGGATGCCGCGGCCGCCATCGTCGCGCTGCGGGGCGGGCGCGGACCCGACGCGCGTGGCTGGTCGCACGACGTGCGGCGACTGGAGCGACTCGTCGCCGCAGCACCGGGCCGCACGCGCACTGCTCGGGACGCTGCTGACGGAACCGGCCTCGTCATCGCGCTGGCCTTTCCCGATCGCGTGGCGCGCCGTGTGGACCGCACCGCCGACGGAGCGACCTTCCTGCTGGCATCGGGCACCCGCGCGGGCGTCCGCGGACCGCTGGCGGACGCCGAGTGGCTGGCCGTCGCCGAGGTGACCCGGGCGAACGGTCGAGCGGCGGCAGCATCCGGAGCGATCATCCGGACCGCCGCCGTGCTCGGCGCGGAGCAGCTGCAGCAGGCCGCCGGCCACCTGATGACCGACCGGATCGAGGCGGAGTTCTCGGGCGGACGGGTGCAGGCCCGTCGTGAGCGCCGCGCCGGCGCCATTCTGCTCTCCTCCACCCCGGTTCGCGCCGCCGCGACCGAGGGGAGGGATGCCGTGCGGCGTGCGCTTCGGCGTGAGGGTCTCGATCTGCTCGCGTGGGCCGAGCCCGCTGAGGCGCTGCGCCGCCGCATGGCGCTGCTGCACCGCGAGCTCGGCGCTCCCTGGCCCGAGGTGTCGGATGCCGCGCTGCTCGCCCGGCTCGATGACTGGCTGGCGCCCGAGCTCGACAGCCTCGCGGCGGGAACCCCGGTGGGCCGGCAGGACCTGACATCCGCTCTGCACCGGCTGCTGCCCTGGCCGGCCGCGAGCCGCTTCGACGAGCTCGCGCCCGAACGACTCGAGGTGCCCAGCGGCAGCCGCATCCGCATCGCCTACCCGCCGCTGGGCGATCCCGACGCCCGCCCGGTGGTCGCCGTGAAGCTGCAGGAGTGCTTCGGATGGGCGCAGACTCCGCGACTCGCGGACGGCAGGGTGCCGGTGCTGTTCCACCTGCTCTCCCCCGCCGGAAGACCGCTCGCCGTCACCGACGACCTCGCGTCGTTCTGGTCGGGCCCCTATTCCCAGGTGCGGGCGGAGATGCGGGGGCGGTACCCGAAGCATCCCTGGCCCGAGGACCCGTGGGCCGCCGCACCGACGCCGTACACCAAGAGCCGGGCGGCGCGGGACTGATCAGGGCGTGCGGCGGCGCAGGGTGAGCGGTGCCACCACCAGGAAAGCGACCGCGAACACGGCCACCACCAGCAGCGGTGCGCCGAGGTCCCACCCCTCGTCGCCGTCAGCGACCGCCTGCACGGCGTCGATCGCATAGCTGAGCGGCAGCCAGTCCGAGATGGCGTAGAGCACGTCGGGCATCTGGTCGCGCGGCATGAACAGCCCGCCCACGATGATCTGCGGGAACACCAGCAGCGGCATGAACTGCACCGCCTGGAACTCGGTCTGGGCGAAGGCGCTGGCCAGCAGCCCGAGCGAGGTGCCGAGCACGGCATCCACCACCGCCACCGCCCCCAACTGCCACAGCGGCCCGTCCACACTCAGCCCGCACATGTACACGGCGAAGGCAACCGTGATCACCGCCTGCAGGATCGCCATCAGCCCGAACGCCACCGCATAGCCCAGGATGAGCTCCGCCTTGCCGAGCGGGGTCGTCATCAGCCGCTCCAGGGTGCCAGAGCGGCGCTCGCGCAGCGTGGTGATCGAGGTGATCAGGAACATCACGATGAAGGGGAACAGCGCCAGGATCGCCCCGCCGAACCTGTCGAAGACGCCGTCCTGATCGGCGAACAGCCAGGCGAAGAGTCCGACCAGCAGGCTCGGGGCGATCAGCATCAGGGCGATCGAGCGCGGGTCGTGGCGCAGCTGCTGCAGCACGCGGCCGGCCGTGGCGAGAGTGCGGGTCATCGGTCCTGCTCCCTTCGCGAGCGCCGCGTCGTTCGCGAGTGCGCGTCCGCGTCGTGCTCGATCAGCGCCAGGAACGCCGCTTCGGCATCCTTCTGCCCGGTCTCGGCCAGCAGCTGCGCCGGGGTGGTGTCGGCGATGATCCGCCCGTCGCGCATGAGCAGCAGCCGGTCGCACCGCTGCGCCTCGTCCATCACGTGGCTGGAGACGAGCATGGTGGTGCCCGCATCGGCGATCTCGCGGAACAGCGCCCACAGTTCGGCCCGCAGCACCGGGTCCAGGCCGACGGTCGGCTCGTCCAGTACCACCAGCTCGGGCGAGCCGAGCAGCGCGGCACCGAGAGAGACGCGGTTCAGCTGCCCGCCGCTCAGATCGTCGACCGCCTGGTTCGCGTGCTCGTCGAGCCCGACCTGCGCCATGACGCGGTCGACGTCGGCGCGGGGCGCGCCCAGCACGGATGCGAAATAGCGCAGGTTCTCGCGGACGGTGAGGTCGGTGTACACCGCCGAGCCCTGTGTACCGTATGCGACGCGGCTGCGCAGCCGGCGCGAGCCCGCGGGCGCGCCGAGCACCTGCACGGTGCCGTCCTTGATGCGCTGCACGCCGACGATGGAGCGCATCAGCGTGGTCTTGCCGCATCCCGAAGGACCGAGCAGGCCGATCACCTGGCCGCGCGGAATGCTCAGCGACAATCCGTCGAAGACGACGTGGCGGCCGCGTCTGACGTGCAGTCCCTCGATCACCACCGCGTCCGCGTTATTCATCATGCGATGAATTATTCATCGCGCTGCGCTCCGCGTCAAGGCCGGGGTCAGGATGCGGGTGCTGGGTCGGATCGGGCGTGTCGCGGGTCCCACTTTGCTGCCTCAGGGCGCAGGATGCCGCAGAACGGGACCCGCGAGCGGCAGAGAGAGCAAGGCCCACAGAGGGCAGTCCGCAGCGAGCGGCGTGCTACTCGAACAGGTAGCGCTGGATCGTGGGAGCGATGTGAGCGACGAGCTCATCGACCGTGGCAGCCGCCACCGCGGGGAGCTTCACGACGTGCCGGGTGATCAGCATCCCGGCGATCTGCGACGCGACCAGCGACGCCCGCAGTGAAGCATCCGGGGCGTCCAGCTCGGTGGCGATGCGCGGCAGCAGCTCGCGGGAGAGGAAACCCGTCACCAGCGGAGCCGTCAGCTTGCCGCTGATCGCGGTGCGCAGCACGATGACGCCGCGCTTGCGCACGTCGGGGCGCTCGAACGCCTCGAGCACGAAGCGCACGATCCGCTCGCCCGCCTGCTCACGCGGCCCGCGCAGGATCCGCGGCACCTCGAGGTCCGGCCGCAGCGGGAAGTCGGTGATCTCGGCGAACAGGTCGGCCTTCGACCCGAAGTAGTGGTGCACGAGCGCAGCATCCACCTCAGCCCTGGCGGCGATCGCGCGCACGGTGGCGCCGTCGTACCCGTGCTCGCCGAACTCGTGCACGGCGGCCGCCGCGATGCGCTCCCGCGCGTCGGACTCGCCCGGGGGCCGCCCTCTGCCGCGTCTGGTCGCCATGACGTCAGCCTACGACGCGGCTCGGCTCAGGAGCATCCTGCGCACGGGCGGCTCCCGGCCGCTGGACGAGCAGCGCGACGAGCGCGACCAGCGCGAAGGCGCTCACGAGGACGCCGTAGCCGATGATCGCAGGGATGAGACCGATGAGCGAGATCAGAGCTCCGGCGATCACGGCGGGCACCGAGAACGACAGGTACGCGATGACGTAGATCACCGAGAACAGCCCCGCACGATCCTCGCGAGCGACGTGAGGAAGCACCAGTCGCAGAGAGCCGGCGTAGGAGAGTCCGAAGCCGACGCCGATGACGACGATGATCGCGAAGTACCCGAGGGCCGATGCCGTGAGCACTGCCACGATGCTCGCCAGCGTGCCCGCCGCCAGCGCGAGAGCGCCGATGATCAACAGCGTGCGGGAGCTCCAGCGCCAGAGGGCGATGGTCGCCGCCGTGGCGCTCGCGGCGAGAATGCCCACTGTCGCACCCTGGAGCGTGTGGCTCTGCGCTTCGAACACCTCGGCGGCGATGTGGGCGCCCAGTGAGATGAACAGACCGCCCGTTCCCCACGACGCGATGATCGCGGGTGTCACGCGCAGCAGCGTCGGCGCCGCCGCACGGGGAACCCGTAGCCGGGGCAGCAGCGATCCGACGACGCCCGGGCGCCGCAGCGCGACCTCCGGGAGCAGCCAGACGAGCGCGGCGATGACCACGATCAGCACGATCATGACGGAGAAGGTCGGGGTGAGAGCCGGCGAGGCCAGATCGAGCATGATGCCGCCGAAGACGGCGCCGATGGCGAGGCCGGCCGCCGGGCCCGCCGCGTTGGCCAGCGCGACGTGGCCCGCGAGCGCCGGCGGCGCCAGTTCGGCCATGTACGTGCTCACGGTGGCCACGACGAGCGCAGTGGCGATGCCCTGCAGGATGCGCGCGACCAGGAGGATGCCGAGCGAGTCGCCCCAGGCGAACAGCGCCAGGCTGACCGCCAGCATGAGGAGCCCGGCGAAGGCGACCGGCCGTCGCCCGAGATGGTCGCAGAGCGATCCGGCCACGAGGAGTGTCGCGAGCAGGCCCGCCGGGTAGACGGCGAAGACGAGCGTGATCTGCACGATATCGAGGTGCAGCGCGTCTTGGATCTGCGGATAGAACGGCGATGACGCCGTCGACGCCGCCATCGCGAGAGCGATCGCGACGATCGTGAGGATGAATCCTGTGGTGCTGTGCGACGGTCTGACGTCTGCGGGCTGGATGCTCATCGTCTCCTAGTTCCATAATTTTCGAACTAGACGATGATGCCACACGGAAGCACCTGGTTCAACTATTATTGAACCATGTCCGGACAGACAGCGCTGCCGCATCCCGAGCCCGAGGACTTCTCGCTCTCTACGGTGCTGAAGGCGCTGGGCGACCCGGAGCGCCTGACGATCGTGGCTCAGCTCGCGCAGGGCCCGCAGGACATCGGCGAGTGCTTCCGGGACAACCCGAACGTGCCGAAGTCGACCCGCTCGCACCTGATGAAAGTTCTGCGGGAGGCGGGGGTCATCCGCAACGACCCGACGCCGAACGGGCCGGGACGCCGGGTGACGCTGCGTCGCGACGACCTCGAGGCCCGCTTCCCGGGGCTGCTCGCCTCGATCCTCGCGAGCTCGCAGCTCTGAGCATCAGCACTCGATGACGTTCACCGCGAGACCGCCCTCGCTGGTCTCCTTGTACTTGGTCGACATGTCCAGTCCGGTCTGCCGCATCGTCTCGACCACGGCATCCAGCGACACGTAGTGCTCGCCGTCGCCCCGCAGCGCGAGCCGCGCTGCGGTGACGGCGGTGGAGGCCGCGATCGCATTCCGCTCGATGCACGGGATCTGCACGAGCCCGCCGATCGGGTCGCAGGTGAGGCCGAGGTGGTGCTCCATCGCGATCTCCGCGGCGTTCTCGATCTGCCGGTTCGTGCCGCCCATTACGGCGGTCAGCCCGCCGGCGGCCATCGCGCAGGCCGACCCGACCTCGGCCTGGCATCCGCCCTCAGCTCCCGAGATCGAGGCGTTGGCCTTGAACAGCGATCCCAGCGCGGTCGCCGTGAGCAGGAAGCGACGGATGCCGCGGCGACGGTTCGCCTCGGCGATGACGTCGGGGTCATCGATGGCGCCGACGGCGATCAGCGATGCCTCCGCGCCGAACCCGAGCAGCGCGCTGCCGACGAGCTCACCGTAGGGCGTGACCGCGTTGCCGATGCCCAGGCCGGAATCGGCGAGGAACCGCCACCAGTACATCGCCACGGCGGGAAGGATGCCCGCGGCGCCGTTGGTGGGCGCCGTCACGACGCGCCCGCCCGCGGCGTTCTCCTCGTTGACCGCCAGAGCGAACGCACCGAGCCATTCGCCGGGGACCTGCGCGTGCCCGTCGGCCTCGGCCGACTCCAGCTGCTCACGGATGTCGTTCGCGCGCCGCTTGACCTTGAGGATTCCCGGCAGCGTACCGCCGGTGTGCAGACCTGCCTCGACGCAGGAGCGCATCGCGTCCCAGATCGCATCCAGGCCCGCGGCCACCTCCTCCTCGCTGCGCGATGCCGTCTCGTTCATGCGCGCGAGCTCGGCGATCGACAGGCCGTGCTCGTCGCACTGTGCGAGCAGCGAGGCGGCGTCGGTGTAGGGGTAGGGCTGCTCGGCCGCGGTGACCCGCGCCTGCTCGCCGTCGCGGCGGATGAACCCGCCGCCGATCGAGTAGTAGGTCTGCTCGGCGACGACCGCGCCGTCGGCGTCCAGGGCGCGCAGGGTCATCGCGTTCGGGTGGCCGGGGAGCCGGGTGCGCGGGACCAGCACGACGTCGTCCTTGACGAAGTCGATCGGATGCCGTCCGGCCAGGTTCAGGCGCTGCCCGGGCTGCCAGTCCTGCCACGCCGCCCGGACGTCGTCCGGATCGCAGGTCTCCGGATGCAGGCCCTGCAGCCCGGCGACCACGGCATCCGGCGTCCCGTGGCCCAGCCCCGTGGCACCCAGGGAGCCGAACAGCTCGCACGTGACGCGCGCGACGCGCGCGAGCGCGCCGTCGGCCTCCAGTCGTGCGGCGAAGTCGACGCCGGCGCGCATCGGACCCACCGTATGCGAGCTCGACGGCCCCACTCCGATGGAGAACAGGTCGAAAGCCGAGACGTACGCAGTCACACCACCAGCCTACGTCGCGCGGCAGACCGATCGGTCGGTATTCGCCGGCCCGCCCGACGGGCAGCCGGTGACGGCACACCGCGCGCTCCGCCTGGAGACAGAGCAACCGCCCCCAGACACAAGAAGTCCCCTCCGCGGAGGGGACTTCAGCACTGTCTCAACACAGTGTGCGCCACGAGGGACTCGAACCCCCAACCTTCTGATCCGTAGTCAGATGCTCTATCCATTGAGCTAGTGGCGCATGCCCGCTCAGCGGGCCAGGGACCAGCCTACAGCACCGCTCACCGCGACGCGAAATCGCTCGACGTGGTCACGCATCCCCCGCGTGTCGCATCTCGCGACGGGCGCTCCGCTCGCTGCGCGCGGACTCCTTCTCTGCCGCCTTCTCGGCCGCCTTCTCCCGTTTGCGTCGGGCCCGCTGCTCGGAGGACAGCGCCTGCAGGTCGACGAGCTTGAGGGCCTGCATCCGCGCGTCGCGCATGCGCTCGTAGTCGGGGTCCTGGTCGGGGCGCATGCCCTCCACGCGCAGCCGCCGGTCGAGGTTGCCGCGCACGTCTCCCCACGCGGCGACGCGCGCGTCTTCGACGAGCTCGCGCAGCGCGTCGGGTTCCTCTGTCATCTTCCGCAGCCGGTCGGCCACCCCGGCGGACTGCTTGGCACGCCGACGCAGATTGCGCACGTCGCGGTCGCGGTAGTCGTGCGTGCCGTGCGGATCGGAATGACGCCCCTTGGCCCGCTTGCGCAGCCTGGTGAGAAGATCGGCGGCAGCATCGGACTCCTCGGCCATGGCCAGCAGCGCATCGCGCGCCACCCCCAGGTAGCGTTCCAGCTCGAACACGCCCCCGCGGGCGATCGTCCCCACCAGGATCTGGTTCTTCACGGTCAGCTTCGCCGCCGCCGTCGCGATCGCGACGCCCTCGCCGATGGCATCCGCCGTTCGTCCCACGAGAACCTCCCGCAACGAGCGTACCGGCAGGCTCCGACGTCTGGGAGAGGAATCAGCCCGCGGCGGCGCGGCGCGCCCGCAGGCGCCCCTCGGCGGCCTCTCTGCCCGCAGCGAGGTGCGCCGGAATGAGGGTCTTGATCGCATCCACGTCCCGCGCGCGCATCGCCTGCAGGATCTCCCGGTGCGACGCCGCCGTGTCCGCGAGCTCGTCGTGCTGCCCGAACAGCCACCGCAGCCGCGTCACGAGGGAATCCGCCAGTTCAGCGAGCATGTCGTTCTCGGCCAGGTGCACCGCGGTCACGTGGAACCGCGCCGACGCCCGCCGCGCCGCCTGGATGTCTCCGCTCGCCGCGGACGCCTCCTCCTCGGCGATGATCGCCTCCAGGCCGGCCAGTCCCTCCTCGTCGGCGCGCTGCGTGGCCAGCTCGAAGGCGAGCGTCTCCACCGCGGTGCGCACCTCGGCGAAGTCCTGGAGGTTCCGCACGGAGAACTCCCGCACCACGGCCCCGCTGTGCGGCCGGGTGACGACGATCCCGTCCGCGACGAGCGCTCGGATCGCCTCGCGCACGGGCAGCCGGGACACCTGCAGCTCGGCGGCGATGTCCCGCTCGATCAAGCGCGACCCCGGCTGACGACGCCCGAGCATGATGTCCTCCCGCAGAGCCTCCGCGACGCGCACCGACTCCAGCCCTGCTGCCCTCTCCCGCCCCATGAGTGGATTCAACCACTGCACAGCGACGCTCGGCCAGCACTTCCGGCCGACCGATGGCATTCTGGGAGACATGCACCCTCCCCGCGCAGCCCTCGACGGTCTTGTCCGCGTCTACCCCGCCGCCGACGGCCCGCTGCGCGGCTCAGCGCTGCTGTGGGCTCACGGCGGCGGGTTCATGCACGGCGATCTGGATATGCCCGAGGCGGATGCCGTCTCCCGCGCCTTCGCAGAGCGCGGCGCGGCCGTCGCCAGCGTCGACTATCGGCGCGTCGTGGACGGGAGGAACCGCTTCCCGGCCGGCTCGGACGACGTCCTCACCGCGTGGCGGTGGCTCGTCGCCAACGCCGCCGAACTCGGCGCCGACCCCGCGCGCCTGTTCGCGGGCGGGGCGAGCGCGGGCGCGAACCTCGTGGTCGGTGCCGTGCTGCGGATGCTGGGGCACGCCCCCGCCACGGCATCCGCTCCGCCGCCCACCGGGCTCTTCCTGGCCTACCCCACGCTGCTTGCGGTCCAGCCCGCTCCGGATGCCGCACTGCGGGCGGCGCTGGACGCCGACCCGGACGCCGACCACTTCCCCCCTGCCGTCGTGCACGGCATGTACGAGAACTATCTGGGCCGCGATCCGGGGAACGCGCCGATCTCGGCGATCCCCGGCCTGGCCGCGTCGGCAGACCTGACCGGCTTCCCGCCGACCGTCATGGTCAACGACGAGGTGGACGAGCTGCGCGTCTCGGGCGAGCACTTCGCGCGCACGCTGAAGGATGCCGGCGTCGATGTCGACGTGTCGATCGAGCCCGGCACGACCCACGGCCACCTGAACCGGCCGGACGAACCCGCGTTCGCGCCCACCATCACCCGCGTCGCGGCGTGGATGTCGCGGCACTGAGGTCGCGGTGAACGCGCCGGAGACCGCGTCACAGCTCGGCAGGCGGCTCCGGCTCGGCGGCATCGGGATGCCGGGCGAGGTTGACGATCCCCGCGATCAGCCCGCCCCACACGGTGACGAGCGAGACGACCATCATCACGACGGCGGCGGTGGTCATGAGCGCGCTCCCTCCGCGGCGCCGGGCAGCCCGACAGCGCCGGTCTCGGCATCCGGTTCGTACCTCTCCCGCACCAGGAACTCGTCGTAGTCGGGATCGTCCTTGGCGTGCGAGCGGCGGCTCCACGGCAGCAGCGACAGCAGGATCGCGAGCACCACCAGGGCGATCACCATCCCCCAGCCGAAGATCGCCAGGAACCAGCCCGGGTAGCCGCTGTACGGTTCGGAGATCTTGGCGATCAGCTCGTTGACGAACAGATAGCCGAGTACGAGAGGGGCGACGGCGCCGACCAGCAGCATCCAGAACCAGCCGACTCTGAAGCTCGAACGGCGGTTCAGGTGCTCGCGGAGCACGGGCAGCCGGTGCAGCAGCCATGCCACCACGATCACCGCCACCAGCGCGACAGCCATGATGCCGAACGCGTTCACGAACGCGTCCGTTGTGTCGAGCACGGCCAGCGCGGTGGTGGTGGAGAACAGTGCGATCGAGATCAGTGCGACCGGGATCGTCACGGCCAGGGTGGTGCGCACTCGGCGCCAGCCGAGCTTGTCCTGCAGGGCTGCGACCACCACCTCGAGCACCGAGATCAGCGAGGTGATGCCGGCGAACACCAGCGCACCGAAGAAGAGCACGCCGATGATCGATCCGCCCGTCGCCTGCGACACGATCGTCGGGAAGGCGACGAAGGCCAGCCCGATGCCGTCGGCTGCGACGCCCGCGACGTCCGTCCCCTGCGCCTGCGCCATGAACCCGAGCGCCGCGAACACGCCGATCCCGGCGAGGATCTCGAACCCCGAGTTCGCGAAGGCGACGACCAGACCGGACCCGGTGAGGTCGGTCTTGCGCTTCAGGTACGAGGAGTAGGTGACCATGATGCCGAACGCCACCGAGAGCGAGAAGAAGATGTGCCCGTAGGCCGAGGCCCACACCGCCGGATCCGCGAGTGCCTCCCAGTTCGGGGTGAAGAACGCGTTCAGCCCCTCGACCGCCCCCGGCAGGAACAGCGACTGCACCACGAGAGCGGCGAACATCACGGTCAGCAGCGGCATGAGCACCGTGTTGGCCCGGCCGATGCCCCGCTTGACGCCCAGGGCCATGATCACGATCACGACCAGCCAGACCGCGATCAGCGGGTAGCCCACCTGTGGCACGAAGTCGGTCGAGACACCGCCCTTGGCGACATCGCCGGACTGCAGGAAGTCGCTGAAGAAGAAGTCGTTCTCGTTGCCAGCGCCCCAGGTGATCTGCGCCGAGAACCAGGTGTACATCGCCGCCCAGGCGATGATCACCGCGTAGTAGGTGGCGATCACCACGCAGATCAGCACCTGCCACCAGCCCAGCGGCTCGGCAGCGCGATGCATGCGGCGGAACGCCAGCGGCGACGAGCCGCGGAACCGGTGCCCGATCGCGTAGTCGAAGAAGAGCAGCGGGATGCCGGCGGTCAGCAGCGCGCAGAGGTAGGGGATGAGGAAGGCCCCACCGCCGCCCTCGTAGGCGACATACGGGAAGCGCCAGATGTTGCCGAGGCCGACCGCCGAGCCGATGGCGGAGAGAATGAAGACGTTGCGGGATCCGAATGCCTCACGTCTGGCGGGCTGCGTCGTCGCGTTCACCATGGCTTCGAGGGTACCCGAGAGGGCAGAGCGCGATGCGGGAGTCGTGCACGCAGCACTAATGCCAGGAAGATGCCACTTAACTTCGGTAAGTGATATTATTCTGGCATTAGAAAGCAGGCTGATCATGCCATACGACATCACGCGACAGCAGTCGACCTTCGGCGCGCACCTGCGAGCGTGGCGCATGGTGCAAGGCCTGACGGCACGGCAGGTCAGCGAGCGCGCTGACATCTCCCTGACGACTCTGCGCAACCTGGAGCGGGGTGACGGCGGAGTGCGGCTCGAGTCCGCACTTCAGGTGGCTCGCGCCTTGGGCATCCTCGACTCGCTGGTTGACAGCATCGATCCGCTCCGCACGGATATCGGCCGAGCACGTTCCGAGCTCATCCATCGGAAGCGCGTGCGATGACCGACATAGTCGTACATGTCCACCAGGGCGGAAACTCCACCATCGCCGGAACCGCGCATTTCACTCGGGAGCGCAGGGGCGTGACGACGACTTTCACCTACGACTCCGCCTACCTCCGCGGGCGCGACAATACCCCGATCGATCCTGGCTTGCAGCTGTTCTCCGGCAACCAGTACTTGCAGCGACTTCCCGGGGCGTTCAGCGACAGTGCACCGGACAGGTGGGGACGCAACCTCCTCGCCCGACGCGAGCGCCAGCTCGCGGCTGAAGAAGGACGCCGCGCGAGATCGCTGGACGAGGTTGACTTCCTCCTCGGCGTGAACGATGAGACACGCCAGGGCGCACTGCGCTACTCGCGCCCCGGAAGCGACGAGATGCTCTCACCCCGCACCGATGTCCCGAGGCTCGTCGCGCTGCCGGAACTGCTGCGCGCAAGCGACGAGGTCGCAGCTGATGGCGAGGACGCCACTGCTTACAAGAAGCTCCTGGCTGCGGGCACAGCATCGCTCGGAGGCGCACGGCCGAAAGCGGCGGTGCAGCTGGCTGACGGCACGTTGGGGATCGCGAAGTTCCCCCACAGCGGCGACCGGCGAGATGTCATGGCGTGGGAGTGCATCGCGCTGGACATCGCAGAGAACGCCGGAATCAGCGCTCCGGGCCGAAGCCTCGTGAAGGTGGGAGAGCGCCACGTCCTCCTCCTTTCCCGATTCGATCGATCCGGCCCCGTCGCCGAGGCTCAGCGCATCGGCTACATCAGCGCGATGACCATGCTCGAAGAGGTCGACGGAGCGTCCGGAGACTACGTGGAGATCGCGGAGCATCTTCGGGACCTCTCCGCTGCCCTTCGCGAAGACCATCGCGAGCTCTTCGACCGAGTAGTGCTGAGCATCGCGCTCCACAACACCGACGATCACCTCCGAAATCACGGATTCCTCGCAGCACCCGGAGGCTGGCGCTTCAGCCCTGTGTTCGATGTGAACCCGAACCCCGACCTCGCCGAGGACCGCTCCACGTCCATCGCAGGCGCCACGGGCAGCGACGAGGAAGCGGCGGGGCTGGCGGAGCTCGCGTCGACCATGAGGATCTCGGGTGACGAGGCCAAGGCGCGCGTCGGCAAGGTGCTGTCGGCCGTTGAGCAATGGCGAGGACTCGCGCAGCGCTATGGTGTGCCGGAATCAGAGCAGAAGCTCGTGGGTCGAGCCATCGACGACCGCGTCGCTTGCCTGCGGGAGCACATCAGCGGTCGGTGACGGGCACTCGCCGTCGTCCGGCGCGGCGGGAACGATAGAACTCAGCCGCCGCTGGAGTCCCTCGCGACCAGCTCCGGCTGGAATCGGATGCGCCGATCGTGGTCGTCACCGTCCTGGGTGGCACCGCCCAGCTCCTTCAGCAGCAGGTCCACGCCCGTCCATCCCAGCAGCCGGGCGGGCTGACGCACCGAGCTGAGCGGCACGACCGTCGCCGACGCGAAGTCGATGTCGTCGTAGCCGACCATCGCGATGTCCTCGGGAACGCGGATGCCCGAGCCGAAGCTGAACGCCTGCAGCAGCCCGACCGCGAGCAGGTCGTTGGCGGCGAAGACGGCATCCGGACGATCCTCCGCCGCGCGAGCGGCCAGCTGCTCGCCCGCCGCGCGTCCCTGCAGCACCGTCAGCGACGGCTGCTCGATCACCTCGAGCACCGCATCCGGTACGGCGGCCACCGCATCCTCGGCGCCGCGCAGCCGCTGCGCCACCTGCCGCACCGTGCGAGGGCCGCTGACGTAGGCGATCCGGCGGCGACCCGCCTGCAGCAGGTGCGAGACCGCGAGCCTCCCGCCCTCCCTGTCGTCGACCGCCACGGACGCGAGGGCGCCCTCCTCCGCTTCGTGGTCCACGAGCACGATCGGCATCCCGGCATCCGTGAACCGGCGCAGCGACGCCAGATCGTCCGACGCCGGGGTGAGCAGCACGCCGTTCACCCGCTGCTCCTGGAACAGCGCCAGGTGCGCGCCCTGGCGCGCGTCGTTCTCGTCACTGTTGCCCAGGAGCACTGTCATCCCGGCATCCGCCGCCCGGTCCTCCGCACCGCGTGCGACCTCGGCGAAGAACGGGTTGCCGATGTCGGGCACCACCAGCCCGATGCTGCGACTGCGCCCGGCGCGCAGCTGACGGGCCGCGTCGTTGCGCACGAAACCCAGCTGGTCGATGGCCTGCTGCACGCGCTGAACCGTGCCCTCCGGCACCCGGTCGGGCCGGTTCAGCACATTCGAGACGGTGCCGACGGACACCCCGGCCGCGGCTGCGACCTCCTTCACGCCCACGGCCATGCGTGTTCCTTCCCCGAACCATGGCTCGAGCGTCGTTGACATCCGTCACCGCTAAGCCTAGAGTCGAATCATGAGCATGAAACGATTCATTCTTTAGTATCGAGATTCCCGGACATCGACAGGAGCCGCACGATGACGTCTCCCACCCGTGTCGCCTTCCAGCTGCAGGTGCGTCCCGAGCTGCTCGACGAGTACGTCGCGCGACACACGCCGGTCTGGCCGGAGATGCTCGCTGAGATCGCCGCATCCGGACGCCGCAACTACTCTCTGTTCCTCGGCGAGGGCGGCCGGCTCATCGGCTACTACGAGACCGACGACGATGCCGCCGCGCAGGCCTACCTCGCGGCATCCGAGGTCGCCGGCCGCTGGGAGGCCGAGATGGCCCGCTTCTTCGTCGACCTCGACGGGCGGCCGGATCAGGCCGCCACACCGCTCACCGAAGTCTTCAACCTCGAAACACAGCTCGCCGCAGCAGAAAGCACCGAATCATGAGCATCCTCTCCCCCGACATCCTGACCGAGCTCGAGAAGCAGTCGATCGAGCTGCCGTCCTGGGCGTTCGGGAACTCCGGCACCCGGTTCCGCGTGTTCGGCACGCCCGGCACGCCGCGCGATCCCTTCGAGAAGATCTCCGATGCCGCCCAGGTGCACAAGCACACCGGGCTCGCACCCAGCGTGGCCCTGCACATCCCGTGGGACATGTGCGACTTCGGCGACCTGCGCACGCACGCCGAGGACCTGGGCGTGCGGCTGGGAACCATCAACTCGAACACCTTCCAGGACGAGGATTACAAGTTCGGCGCGTTGACGCATGAGGACGACCGCATCCGGCAGAAGGCGATTGATCACCACCTCGCGTGCATCGAGGTGATGGATGCCACCGGCAGCCGCGACCTGAAGATCTGGCTGGCCGAGGGCTCGAACTATCCCGGCCAGGCCGACATGCGCGCGCGCCAGGACCGGCTGCACGACTCGCTGGCCACCATCTACGCCGCGCTCGGCGACGAGCAGCGCCTGGTGCTGGAGTACAAGTTCTTCGAGCCGTCGTTCTACCACACCGACGTTCCGGACTGGGGAACGTCGTACGCGCAGGTGGCGGCGCTGGGAGAGAAGGCGATGGTCTGCCTGGACACCGGCCACCACGCACCCGGCACCAACATCGAGTTCATCGTCATGCAGCTGCTGCGCCTGGGCAGGCTCGGCTCGTTCGACTTCAACTCGCGCTTCTACGCCGACGACGACCTGATCGTGGGCGCGGCCGACCCGTTCCAGCTGTTCCGCATCATCTTCGAGGTGGTGCGCGGCGGCGGCCTGAACAACCCCGACGTCGCCTTCATGCTCGACCAGTGCCACAACATCGAGGACAAGATCCCCGGCCAGATCCGCTCGGTGCTGAACGTGCAGGAGATGACCGCCCGCGCCTTGCTGGTGGACCGCGAGGCTCTGGCGAAGGCGCAGTCGTCGAACGACGTACTGGCCGCGAACGCCGTCTTCATGGATGCGTTCTACACCGACGTGCGTCCCGCGCTCGCAGAATGGCGCGAATCACGCGGGCTCCCCGCCGACCCGATGGCCGCATTCGCGGCATCCGGCTACCTCTCCCAGATCGCCGCCGATCGCGTCGGCGGCGTGCAGGCGGGCTGGGGCGCCTGACCCCCGATCCCCCGCTTCCCCCGTCTATTTGGCACATATGGGCGCTATTCACACCCGATTCCGGCATTCTGTGCCATATAGACGGGGATAACGAGAACACGAGTTAAGGACACCGACATGACCAATCCCACCGTCGCCGCGCTGCTCGCGCGCTCGAACCGACTGGGTGCCGACCCGAAGAACACCAACTACGCCGGCGGGAACACGTCCGCGAAGGGCACGGAGACCGATCCGGTCACCGGGCAGCCGGTGGAGCTGCTGTGGGTGAAGGGCTCCGGCGGAGACCTCGGCACCCTGAAGGAGCAGGGCCTCGCCGTGCTGCGCCTGGACCGCATGCGCGCGCTCGTCGACGTCTACCCGGGCGCGGACCGCGAGGATGAGATGGTCGCCGTCTTCGACTATTGCCTGCACGGCAAGGGCGGTGCAGCTCCGTCGATCGACACCGCCATGCACGGGCTCGTGGATGCCGCGCACGTCGACCACCTGCACCCCGACAGCGGCATCGCGATCGCGACCGCCGCCGACGGCCCGGAGCTGACCGCGAAGATCTTCGGCGACAAGGTCGCGTGGGTGCCGTGGCGCCGCCCCGGCTTCCAGCTCGGTCTCGACATCGCCGAGATCAAGAAGCAGAACCCGGATGCCGTGGGCTGCATCCTCGGCGGACACGGCATCACCGCCTGGGGCGACACCTCGGAGGAGTCCGAGAAGAACTCGCTGTGGATCATCGACACCGCCGCCGCGTACATCGCGTCGAACGGCAAGGAGCAGCCCTTCGGCGGCATCCGCCCGGGCTTCGAGGCATTGCCGGATGCGGAGCGCCGGGCCCGCGCAGCGGCCCTCGCCGCGACCGTCCGCGGCATCGCATCCACCGACAAGCCCATGGTCGGGCATTTCACGGACGCCGCCGTGGTCACCGACTTCCTGGCGTCCGAGAAGGCACCCGCGCTGGCCGCCCTCGGCACCAGCTGCCCCGATCACTTCCTGCGCACCAAGGTCAAGCCGCTGATCCTCGACCTGCCGGCGACCGCGTCGGTGGACGAGCAGATCGCCCGCCTGCACGAGCTGCACGCCGAGTACCGCGCCGACTACCAGGCCTACTACGATGCGCACGCTTCGACAGGCTCAGCGACCCAGCCTGCATCCCCCGCGATCCGCGGCGCCGACCCGCTGATCGTGCTGATCCCCGGCGTGGGCATGTTCTCCTACGGCGCGAACAAGCAGATCGCGCGGGTGGCCGGCGAGTTCTACGTCAACGCGATCAATGTCATGCGCGGCGCCGAGGCGCTGTCGACCTACTCCCCCATCTCGGACGCAGAGAAGTTCCGCATCGAGTACTGGGCGCTGGAAGAGGCCAAGCTGCAGCGGATGCCGAAGCCGAAGAGCCACCAGGGCCGCATCGCGTTCGTGACGGGCGCGGCATCCGGCATCGGCAAGGCGATCGCGACCCGCCTGGCCGCCGAGGGCGCGTGCGTGGTCGTCGCTGACCTCGACCTGGAGAAGGCACAGGCCGCCGCGGCCGCACTCGGGAACACGGATGTCGCGATCGGCGTCGCGGCGAACGTCGCGGATGCGGATGCCGTGCAGGCGGCGCTCGACGAAGCCGTGCTCGCCTTCGGCGGCGTGGATCTGGTGGTGAACAACGCCGGACTGTCGCTGTCGAAGCCGCTGCTGGAGACCACCGAGAAGGACTGGAACCTGCAGCACGATGTGATGGCCAAGGGCTCGTTCCTGGTCTCGAAGACCGCCGCGAAGGTGCTCATCGAGCAGAAGCTCGGCGGCGACATCATCTACATCTCCTCGAAGAACTCCGTCTTCGCCGGCCCGGACAACATCGCCTACTCGGCGACCAAGGCCGATCAGGCGCACCAGGTGCGTCTGCTGGCGGTGGAGCTCGGCGAGCACGGCATCCGCGTGAACGGCATCAACCCCGACGGCGTCGTGCGCGGCTCGGGCATCTTCGCCTCAGGCTGGGGCGCCAACCGCGCCGCCACCTACGGCGTCGCCGAAGAGGACCTGGGTCAGTTCTATGCGAACCGCACGATCCTCAAGCGCGAGGTCGTTCCCGAGAACGTCGCGGATGCCGTGTACGTGCTGACCGGCCCCGAGCTCTCTCGCACCACCGGTCTGCACATCCCCGTCGACTCCGGCGTGGCCGCCGCGTTCCTGCGATGAGCGCTACGCGTCGACAGCACGGGATCTCGCCGAACGCACGGGAGGTTCGCGTGAACGTCCGGTGCGCCCGACGAGATGTCGTGCTCTCGACGATCGGATGCCTGGGATGAGCGCCGTCAGCGCCTTCGCAGCGGTCGACCTGGGGGCCACCAGCGGCCGCGTGATGATCGGACGCGTGCACGACGATCGCGTCGAGCTCGAGCCGGTCTCGCGCTTCCCCAACGGCCCGGTCGAAAGGGCGGACGGACTGCACTGGGACTTCGGCGCGCTCTTCGAGAACGTCGTCGAGGGGCTCGCCGAGGCGGTGCGCCGTGAGCCGGGCATCCGGAGCATCGGCATCGACTCGTGGGCAGTGGACTACGGGCTGCTGCGCGACGGAGAGCTGGTGGCGGAGCCGTTCCACTACCGCGATGCGCGCACCGGACGCGGCGTGGACGAGGTGCACGAGATCATCCCGTTCGACCAGCTGTACCGCCGCAACGGCCTGCAGTTCCTGCCGTTCAACACCCTGTACCAGTACCGGATCGACGGGCATATCGTGCAGGCGGATGCTGCACTGCTGATCTCCGACCTCATCGCGTTCCTGCTGACCGGCCGGCGGGTCGCAGAGCGGACGAACGCGTCCACGACCGGCCTGCTGGACGTGCACACCTCGGAGTGGGACCTCGAGCTCGCCGAGCGGCTCGGCATCCCGGTCGGCGTCCTTCCCGAGCTCGTCGATCCGGGAACCGTGATCGGCACGCTCAGCCCCGAGCTCGCTCAGCGCATCGGGGCGGAGCTGCCCGTCATCGCCGTGGGTTCGCACGACACGGCATCCGCGGTCGTCGCCGCTCCGCTGTCCTCACCGCACTCCGCGTACATCTCCTGCGGAACGTGGGGGCTGGTCGGGCTGGAGCTGCCCGGGCCGGTCGTGACGGATGCCGCGCGCGAGGCGAACTTCACCAACGAGCTCGGCGTGGACGGCCGCATCCGCTTCCTGCACAACGTCACCGGCCTCTGGCTGCTCAGCGAGACCGTGCGCGCCTGGGAGCAGGAGGACGGAGAGGCGATCGACCTGCCGGAGCTGCTGGCGCAGGCAGCGGATACCGGTGGCGAGACGCCGCTGTTCGACGCGAACGACCCGTCGCTCAGCGCGCCGGGTGGCATGCCAGCCCGCATCGCCGCGCTGCGCGGCGCGGACGCGCCGACCTCGCGAGCGGCCTTCGCCCGCAGCATCGTGGAGTCGATCGCTCAGGCGTTCGCGGATGCCGTCCGCACAGCATCCGAGCTGTCCGGACGTGAGATCGACAGCATCCACCTGGTCGGCGGCGGCTCGCTGAACCGCCTGCTGTGCCAGGCGACCGCCGACCGCACCGGACTGCCGGTGCTCGCCGGCCCCGTCGAGGCGACCGCGCTCGGGAACGTACTGATCCAGGCGCGCGCCGCGGGCGACGCCCCTGCGACGCTGGAGCGGCTGCGCGAGATCGTCACCGCCAGTCAGGAACCGGTGCGGTTCGAGCCGCGCTGAGTGCGGGCGAGATGGAAAGCGTCTGGTCCGCGGCATGTGGACCAGGCACTTTCCATCTCGCTCGGCACCCGGTGGTCCGACCGGCGCGATGCGTTCCCGGTAGGCCATGACCGGCGACTATCGTGTTTGCGATCGAACGACTGTCACTTCTGCGATCTTCTGGGCGAGATGGAAAGCGTCGGTACGTGGGCGTCCTACCCGACACTTTCCATATCACCCACCATCGAGCGGATGGAAAGTGACTGGTTCGCGACCCCTGGACCCGGCACTTTCCATCTCGCTCGACTCACGGCCTAGGCAGCCCCGAGGTGCGGGTGCACGGGGTGTCAAACCCACGAAAAGATCCTGAGCCGCGACCAGTTCGTAAACTATGTCGCGGCTCAGGACATGGCGAAGACGGAGGTGTTGAGATTCACGACATCGTTGACAGGTGATCGCGCGGATCCGGGTCGTGATCGTTGACCGGTGAGTCGCGTCATCGTTGACGGGTGAAACCGAAGAACCTCGTCATCGTCCGTGCCGTCACCGACCAGGGCCTCACCCACGCCGAAGCCGCCACCCGCTACGGCGTCACCCGCCAATGGGTGCACACCCTCGTGCGCCGCTACGAGCAGGAAGGACCAGACGGCGTCGCCCCGCGTTCTCGCGCACCACGGGCATGACCCGATCGGTCAGGCGGTGCGGGATGAGACCCGCGCTGCGAGGCGAACTGACGCCTGTGGCGCAGCGTCGAAAACCTTGACCACCGCCGTCAACGATGACCCGACTCACCAACACCCCGTCACTCGTCAACACCCCAGCAACGAAAAAGGTCCCGAGCCGCGACACATTCGTAAACGATGTCGCGACTCAGGACAATGGCGGAGACGGAGGGATTTGAACCCTCGGTCCCCTTGCGAGGACTCCACCTTAGCAGGGTGGTGCACTAGGCCTGACTATGCGACGTCTCCAGGTGCTCGACCGCGATCGAGCACGTCATGCAATCATAACCGGTCGGCGGCGGTGCGGCGAACCGAGCGGGCTCAGCGGAGAACCGAGGCACTCAGCGACGCACGTTGCCGTTCGAGCAGGTCACCTGCGCGGCCGACGTGCCCTTGACCGAGCTGGGCAGCTCCACGGCATCCGACGGCGCATCCGTCGCACCCGGCGTCGGTGCGGTCTCGCCGTCTGCCGGCTCCTTGACGACAACACCGTCTTTGTCGGTGTTCTCGTGCGTGATCTGCAGCGGCTTGTTGGCCTTGATGGCGTCCCACAGGATCGTCGCCGAGCGCTGGTCGGGCACCACACGGTTCTTGTCGGCAGGGTCGTCGACCACCGGATACTGCACGAACACGAAGTCCTCGGGCTGCACGTCCTTCACGGCGAGCGCGATCTGCGCGATCGTCATCGGGTTGGCCAGCGACGTGGATGCTTCGAGATTACTCAGCCCCACGTCGGCCAGCTTCAGCATGGTGCCGACGTTGCCGAGCACCTCGCCGCTGAGCAGCTTGCGCACCAGGCTCGACATGTACTGCTGCTGGTTGCTGATGCGGCCCAGGTCGCTGCCATCGCCGACGCCGTGCCTGGTGCGCAGGAACTGCAGCGCCTGCAGGCCCTCGATCGTGTAGTCGCCGGCCTTCATATCCAGACCCGTGTAGCTGTCCCTGATCGGGTTGGCCAGGCACACATCCACACCGCCGATGGCGTTCGTGATCTCGATCACACCGCCGAAGGTGACCTTCGCGGCGAACTCGATGTCTTCGTCACCGACCAGGCTCGAGACGGTCTTGGCGACGCAGTTCAGGCCGCCCTTCTCCCCACCGTGCTCGTAGGCGATGTTGAGCTGCGCCTTGCTCATGGCCGAATAGGTGCGGCCGCCGGCATCCGTGCAGGACGGGATCGGGATCATCAGGTCGCGCGGAAAGCTCACGACCGTCACACGGCGCGGCGCGTCCGACACGTGCACGAGCAGGTTGACGTCGTTGAGGGTGCCCTCGGAATCCGGGCCGGTGCAGCGGTCCTCGAACAGCTTCGCGTACTTCGGCTCGCAGGTGTCGACGCCGGTGAGCAGGACGTCGAAGCCGCCCTCCAGAGCAGAGATGTCCGGCGGCAGCTCCTTGCCTCCGTCGATCTCCACCGCGTTGGCGCTCACCGTGTTCAGCATCCCGCCGAACACGAAGCCGGCCACGCCGAGACCGCTGACCAGCACGACGGCCATGGCCATTCCGATCAGCTTGAGCAGCTGCCCGGTCGCGCCAGGCGAGCGCAGCTGACCATGACGCGCGATGGGAGTGCGTCGACTGCGGGACTCGCTCACTCAGTGCCTTTCACGAACAGAAGCGGAGGGTGTGGGATTCGAACCCACGGGACATCGCTGCCCACTGGTTTTCAAGACCAGCTCCATCGGCCGCTCGGACAACCCTCCCGATCCCGGTTCGCACCGGACGATCAGGCGTCGAGTCTATCGGTTCCCGCAGGATGCCGATGGTCGGCATCCGCCATTCTGCCGCGCTCACCTGGGGAACCACTGGGGAGCAGGTGGCCGCGCCCGGCTCAGAGCAGGGTGCGCAGGGCGATCGCGAGGCCGCCGTCGTCCACCACGGCGGTCTGCTCGCCCGCGGCATCCTTCACCTCGTCGGGAGCCTGGCCCATCGCCACCGCGCGCCCGCCTTCGGCGAGCGACCAGGCGAACATCCCCAGGTCGTTGCGTCCGTCGCCGGCGACCAGCACGCGATCGCGCGGGATGCCGAGCTCGGCACGCACGCGCTCCAGCGCGGTGCCCTTGTCCACGCCGAGCGGGGCGATGTCGAGCCACGCCGTCCACCCGATCGCGTAGGAGACCTCGTTGAGCCCCGCCTCGGCGACCAGGCGCTGGAAGTCCGCTTCATCGTGCTCGGGCGAGACCACGACCACCCGCGAGACGGGCTGCGCGGCGAGCTCGTCGAACTCCACCTCACGCCCGCCATCCAGCGTCCAGTCGTCCATCGTGGCGGTGTACAGCCGCTGTCCCGACGCGAGCTCCACCATGTATCGCGCCTCGGGCAGCCGGTCGCGCAGCAGTCCGAGCACGGGCTTCGCGTCGAACACCTCCACGCGCCAGCGCACCCACTCGTCGTCGACCCGGCGCATGATGACCGCGCCGTTGGAGCACACCGTGAACTCCGAGGTCAGCTCGAGCTGCTCCACATAGCGGCGCGTGCCCGCCCAGCTGCGCCCGGTTGCCAGCATCGTCTCGTAGCCGGCGTCGCGCACCTGCGCGATCGCCTCCACCACCCCGGGGCTGAGGGTCTCGTCCTGCAGCAGGATCGTCCCGTCGATGTCCAGCCCGACCAGGCCGCGCGGGGTCACTCCTCGACCTGCGCGGGTGCCTCTGCGGGTGCCTGCGCGGGATCGGTCCAGCCCAGCGGGCGCAGCACGTCGATTCCACCCAGGTAGGGGCGCAGCACCTCGGGAACCGTCACCGACCCGTCGGCCTGCTGATGCGTCTCGAGGATCGCGACGATCCACCGCGTGGTCGCCAGGGTGCCGTTCAGCGTGGCGACGCTCGCTGTCTTGGCTCCCTCCTCCGGCCGGTACCGGATGTCGAGGCGGCGCGCCTGGTACGTGGTGCAGTTCGACGTGGAGGTCAGCTCGCGGAACGCGCCCTGCGTGGGAACCCACGCCTCGATGTCGAACTTGCGGGCGGCGCTCGATCCCAGATCCCCCGCGGCCACGTCGATGACGCGGTACGACAGGCCGAGCGCGGTGAGCATCTCCTCCTGCAGCGCCACGAGCCGGTCGTGCTCGGCCTCGGCATCCTCGGGGGTGGTGTAGACGAACATCTCCAGCTTGTTGAACTGGTGCACGCGGATGATGCCGCGGGTGTCCTTGCCGTACGAGCCGGCCTCGCTGCGGTAGCAGGTGGACCAGCCGGCGTAGCGCTGCGCTCCGCCGGTCAGGTCGAGGATCTCGTCCTTGTGATAGCCGGCCAGCGGCACTTCGCTGGTGCCGACCAGATAGAGGTCCTCCTTGTCGAGGTGGTACACCTCGTCCGCGTGCTCGCCCAGGAACCCCGTGCCCTGCATGATCTCGGGCCGCACCAGCGTCGGGACGATCATGGGCGTGAACCCGTTCTGCAGCGCCTTGTCGAGCGCCAGGTTCATCAGCGCGATCTCCAGCCGCGCGCCGATGCCCTTGAGGAAGTAGAAGCGGGATCCGGAGACCTTCACGCCGCGCTCCATGTCGATGGCGCCCAGCAGCTCGCCGAGCTCCAGGTGGTCGCGCGGTTCGAAATCGAAGGTCGGCACGTCGCCGACGCGACGCAGCTCGACGAAGTCCTCCTCGCCGCCGGCGGGGACGCCGTCGATGATGATGTTCTCGATCTTCGCGAGAGCGGATGCTGCCGCATCCGCCGCCTCGTTCGACGCCTGCTGCGCGGCTTTGACCCGCTCGGCCAGGTCCTTGGCCTGCACGACCAGTGCCGCCTTCTCGTCCTTCGGGGCCTTCGCGACGGTCTTGCCGAAAGCGTTCTGCTCGGCGCGGAGGGCTTCGAAAGCGTTCAGCGCATCGCGGCGCGATCGGTCGGCCTCGATCGCGACGTCGACGGTCTCGGGCGCGTTGCCGCGCGCGAGCTGTGAACGACGGACGAGCTCGGGCTCGTCGCGGAGGAGGGTGAGATCGATCATCGCTCAAGTCTATCGACGGCGCCGGCAGCGCCCGCACGGGCCCCCAGGGCTGATCCGGGGCTGGGCGGTGTCGCGTTGGCGGGGCCCGAATTGCGGCATCCACCGGCGGGATGCCGCGATTCGGGACCCGCGAGCGGGCGGGAGCGACCCGCGCACCGCGATTCGGGACCCGCGAACGGCCCCGAGCACGGGACCGCCCGCGTTCGGCCTTAGAGTTGCGTCATGTCGGCATCCGGGAGCGAGCGCAGCCACGCGGCACTCGTGCTCAATCCCGTCAAGGCCGACGCCCAGCGACTGCGCAGCGCGCTGCTGGCGTCGTCCCACGAACACGGGTGGGATCCGCCGCGCATCTACGAGACCAGCGTCGACGACCCGGGACGGGGCGTGACGCGCACCGCGATCGAAGAGGGTGCGGCCGCCGTGCTCGCCGCGGGCGGCGACGGCACGGTGCGGTCGGTATCCGAGGCGATGGCCGGCACCGGCATCCCGTTCGCGGTCGTGCCCAGCGGCACTGGCAACCTCTTCGCGCGCAACCTCGGGCTGCCGCTGCTGGCGCCCGAGCGGGTGATGGATGCCGTGTTCACCGGGTTCACGCATCCGGTCGACATCGGCTGGGCAACCCTCACGCGCGAGGACGGCGTGCAGAGCGAGCACGGCTTCGTCGTGCTCGCGGGCATGGGTCTGGATGCCGACATGATCGCGAACACCCGGCCCGACCTGAAGAGGTCGGTCGGCTGGGTCGCGTACCTCGACGGTGCGGCCCGGTCGCTGCCGCGCGCGACGCCGTTCCGCGTGGTGTATCAGCTCGACGACGGGCGGCTGCACACGGTCAAGGTGCACAGCATGCTGTTCGCGAACTGCGGCGCACTGCCCGCCGGAATCGCGCTGATGCCGGATGCCTCGCTCGACGACGGCACGATGGATGTCGCCGTCATCCAGCCGACCGGGCCGCTGGGCTGGCTGGGGATCTGGCGCAAGATCTGGTGGGACAACTCGGTGCTGCGCCGCACGCGCGCGGGACGACTCGCGCTGGAGCGGCGCGGGCGCAGCGCCTCGATCCGCTACCTGCGCGCGCGGTCGGCGGAGGCTGCGATGGCGGCGCCCACTTCGATCGAGCTCGACGGCGACGAGCTCGGCACGGCGGTGCGGATGCTGTGCCGCATCGAGCAGGGCGCTCTGAGCATCGTGCTCCCTGCCGGCCACGACGTCTCGCGCTTCTAGCGCGCTGCGCGCCCTCTCGTGCCACGGCGCCTCTTCGCGGGTCCCACTTTGCTGCTCTTCGTGGGTCCCACCTTGCTGCTCTTCGCGGGTCCCACCTTGCTGCCTCGTACGCCGCGAGCCAGCCATACGGGCCCCACCAAACCCACATTCGGCGCACCCGGGCGCGTCGCGGGTCCCAGGTCACGGGCTCCCGTGCGGCCAGGCGACCATATGCGCCCCGCGAGCATGCGGGCTGGAGCACGCGGGCTGGGCCACGAAAGGCCGTGCGCGCCCGGGCACGGGTCAGCCGCGCACGCGCACCTCACCGTCGAGGTTGTCGCCCTGCAGCGTCAGCACGAACGCGACGTCGCGGTCGACAGGGTCGGGCAGCACGATCGGAGTCACGCGCGGGGCCAGATCCATCGTGCACATGCGGTCGCGACTCGCGAAGCGCACTGTGGCGCCGGCATCCGTGCGCTCCACTTCGTCGACCTCCGGCGGGCACGAACTCGATCCGTACGTCAGCAGCAGGATGCCGTCGTCGGCGAACCAGCCGGCCGTCGGAGCCTGATCCGGCACTCCGGTCTCCTGGTCTGCAAAGCCGGCAAGCGCCGCGGAGCCCGACTCGTCGCCGTCGCGGATGCTGATCCGCACGTCGCGGCTCGCGTCGACACCGTCCGCGACGCCGATGACGTGGGCGAGCAGGCGCAGGTCACTGTTGCATCCGTCACTCGCCTCCGGCGGATACGTCAGCTCGACGGAGATGTCCTGTCCGTCAGCTGAGGACGCCTGCACGAACGGCTGACAGGTCGGCGTCGACGAACCCCATGTCACGATGCCGATCATGCGCCCGCCGTCGAGCCATGCGGCGTAGAGATCGCCCGGTTCGGTGCTGCGATGCTCGCGCGGCGAGGGCGTGCTGGTCGGCACCGGGGATGCCGGAGTCGCCGAGCACCCGGACGCCAGCAGCGCCACGGCGGCGAGGGCGAGCATGACGGGAGCGAAGCGGAGTCGCGAGCGGCTCATACCCTCAGTGTCCGCGATCTCGGGGCGTCTCGCAATCAGCATCCACCCCTCTCGCTGCGCGCATCGGACGCGCGCTTCGCGGGTCCCACTTTGCTGCCTCGCGCGTCATGAGGCGACGATCCGGGACCGGCGAGATTCAGGTCGAGCGCACCCGCGCGTGTCGCGGGGCCCGAAAGGCCGCCTCGCGAGCACGGAGGGCGCAATTCAGGACCCGCGAACGCTTACCCGCGAACGCTTTACTGCAGGGCCGAGGTGAGGCGGGCGAGGTTGTCGAGCACGGTGGAGCGCAGCGGCTGCTTGTTCCACTCCTCCAGGGTCAGCTCGCGGCTGAGCGAGCGGTACTCGTCTTCCACGATGCGCACCTCGTCGACGAACTCCTCACCGCGCACGAGCATGGACACCTCCATGTTCAGACCGAACGAGCGCATGTCCATGTTGCTCGACCCGATCACCGCGACCTGCTCATCGATCGTGAGGCTCTTGGTGTGCAGGATGTACGGCTTGGGGTACATCCAGATGCGGATGCCGGCGCGCAGCAGCGCCTCGTAGTAGCTGCGCTGCGCGTGGTAGACGACGGCCTGGTCGCCCTGCTCCGACACGAAGAGCTCCACCTGCACACCCCGGTCGACGGCGGCGGTGACCGCCAGCAGCAGCGCCTCGTCGGGCACGAAGTACGGGCTGACGATCATGATCCGCTCCTGCGCCGCGTACAGCAGTCCCAGGAACAGCCGCAGGTTGTTCTCCACCTCGAACCCGGGCCCCGACGGCACGATCTGGCACCCCAGTTCCCCGTCGCCGAGCTCCACGTGGGTGAGGTCGCCGGCGTCGGGCACCTGATCCGTCTCCGCGTAGTAGTCGCTCAGGAACACGGCGTTCAGGCTCGCGACGACCGGTCCCTGCACCCGCACCATCAGGTCGACCCAGTGCAGCCCGCGCTTGATGTTCCTGGGCAGGTTGTACGACGAGTCCGTCACGTTCTGCGAGCCGACGAACCCGACGGTGCCGTCCACGACGACGAGCTTGCGGTGGTTGCGCAGGTCGGGCCGCTGGAATCGTCCGCGCAGCGGCTGGATCGGCAGCATCAGGTGCCAGTCGGCGCCCATGGCATCCAGCCGCCGCAGCGTCTCGCGATACCGCGGCTTCCAGCGGTTGGCCCAGTAGTCCAGCAGCACCCGCACCGGGATGCCGCGGGCGGCGACCTCCTCCATGGCGCGGAAGAAGTCGTCGGTGGAGGCGTCGCTCTGCAGGATGTAGAACTCCACGTGCACGTAGTGCTCGGCCTGCCGCATGGCGTCGGCCATCGCATCCAGCGACTCCTGATAGTCGCTGATCAGGTGCGCGTCGTTGCCGCCGGACAGCGGCAGCGCCCCCAGACGCTGGTTCATCGCCACCAGCGGGGGGAACCATTCGGGGGCGTTCGGCCGAAGCGATCCGAAGTTCAAGTGGCTGGCGGTCTCGGCGATGTAAGCGTTCACCTGCTCCTGCTTGCGCCGACGCGCGCGCGGCAGCTTGGGATTGCCGATCAGCAGGAACAGCAGCGCGCCGAGGACGGGGATCAGGAAGATGGCCAGCAGCCATGCCATCGCCGCGGTGGGGCGCCGGTTGCGCGGCACGACGATGATGGAGACCACGCGCACGGTCACGTCGATCACCAGGTAGCCGATGACGGCCCACCACGGCCAGGCCTCCAACCAGCTCACCGTGCGCCCCCTCTCCGTCTCGACTGCTCGCTCTCGATCAGAGTAGCCGCAGAGATCGGGTCGACGGCGCAGGCCGGGGCCGGCGTCAGGATGCCTTGGGCGGGAGCCCGCGCGCTGCGCGCTCCTCCGCCTCGATCCGGGCGTGCACCTTGCGCTCGGTGCGGTCGAATCGCAGGATGCCGCGAAGCACGATCACGAAGATCACGCTCACCGCGAGGGTCGGCAGAATGGCCCACCCCGCCGCGATCCAGATGTTGTCCACGCATCCATCGTACGCTGTCGTCCCGCCCCTCGGCTCGCCGGGCGGAGGCCGGACCGCCATCGCTCCTCCACATCGGCGCCTCAGTGACGAGTTGTGCACAGTTTCCGAGGATGACGCGGCTCGACGCCGCGCAGACGTGGGCGGGGTGCGAGCACACTCGGCGCATGAACACGATCATCCACGCCACCCGCCCCGCCGATCTGCTCGGCATCGTGCCGGCCCTGGCCGGCTTCACCCCGCGACGCAGCCTCGTGCTGCTGCCGTTCCGAGACACCCGGGCCGACGGGGCGATGCGCGTCGACCTCCCCGACCCCGACATCGATCCCGACGAGTTCGCCGACGCGGCCGTTCACGCGCTGCTGCAGGTCAGCGGGATCGACGCCGCCGCGATCGTCGTCTACACCGACGAGCCGGCCCAGCCCGTGCCCGACGGCCTGCTGCTGCCTCATCTGGTCCTGGTGGAGGCACTCGCCGACGTCGCGGCAGACGCGGGACTGCGGCTGGTCGACGCGCTGTGCGTCACCCCGCAGGGCTGGGCCGATTACCGGGAGGATGAACCGACCGTGCAGTCTCTGGACGGCATCCCACACCTGCCGGACATCCCCGGTGTGGGTGATCTCAGCGGAGACCAGCGCACCGGGGCGCAGCTGCCGCCGAGCGACCTCGTCGAGCGCGAGCAGGTCGGACGCGCCCTCGCCGAGCTGGACGACGTGCTGGAGCGGCACCGCGAGGGTCGCGCCGCCGTCGGCGCGTCCGAGAATCCGCTCGCGCTCGCCACCGCCGAAGTGCTGCTGGACGGGCTGCCCTCGTTCGTCGAGGGGATGCTGGATGATCCGAGCGACATCGGCCCTTACAGCTGCGCCGCACTGCTCTGGTGCCTGGAGCGGCCCGTGCTGCGCGACGCGATCCTGGTGCAGTGGGCGACGGATCTGTCGTTCGGGCACCGGGCGCTCGAGGCGCAGCTGGAGTTCTCGCACCAGCACACCGAGGTCCCACCGGCGATCGGGGAGGTGTTCCTCGGCCGGGGCGCGCAGCCCGATCCCGACCGGCTCGGCTGTGCGCTCGAGGTGGTCCGGCTGGCGGCCTCGCGCGCGCCCCGCCGTGCGAAGCCCGCCGCGCTGACGGCGGCGGCCTGGCTGGCATGGGCCCTGGGTCGTTCGTCGCACGCCGGATGCTACGTGGACGAGGCGCTGGAACTCGACCCGCAGCACAGCATGGCCTCGCTCATCTCGACGATGCTCTCGGCGGCGCTGCTGCCGGAGTGGGTGCTCCGGAGGCGATGACTACTTGACCAGCGGGAACAGGATCGTCTCACGGATGCCCAGGCCCGTGACGGCCATGAGCAGGCGGTCGATGCCCATGCCCATGCCGCCGGAGGGCGGCATGCCGTGCTCGAGAGCCCGCAGGAACTCCTCGTCCACGCGCATGGCCTCGAGGTCGCCGCCGGCGGCGAGCTTCGCCTGCTCGACGAAGCGCTCGCGCTGGATGACCGGGTCGACCAGCTCGGAGTAGCCGGTGGCCAGCTCGAAGCCGCGGATGTACAGGTCCCACTTCTCCACCACGCCGTCGATCGAACGGTGCTCGCGCACCAGCGGCGACGTGTCGACGGGGAAGTCCATCACGAACGTGGGGCGCACCAGGTCGCCCTTCACGAAGTGCTCCCACAGCTCCTCGACGAGCTTGCCGTGGGTGGCGTGCGGCGGGATCTCCACGTCGTTCGCCTCGGCGAAGGCGATCAGATCCTCCACCGGGTCCTGCGGGGTGACCGTGCGGCCGCACGCCGCCGACAGCGAGTCGTACATCGAGATGCGGTCCCATTCGCCGCCCAGGTCGTACTCGGTGCCGTCCGCCCAGGTGACCGTCGTGGAGCCGGCCACGGCGATCGCCGCGTTCTGCACCAGCTCCTGCGTGAGCTCGGCCATCTGGTGGTAGTCGCCGTACGCCTGGTACGCCTCGAGCATCGCGAACTCGGGCGAGTGGGTGGAGTCGGCGCCCTCGTTGCGGAAGTTGCGGTTGATCTCGTACACCCGCTCGATTCCGCCCACGACGGCTCGCTTGAGGTACAGCTCCGGGGCGATGCGCAGGTACAGCTCGGTGTCGAACGCGTTGGAGTGGGTGATGAAGGGGCGAGCGGATGCCCCGCCGTGCTGCACCTGCAGCATCGGCGTCTCCACCTCGAGATAGTCGTGACTGGTGAATGTGGCGCGAAGGCTGGCGTTCACCGCCGCGCGGGCGCGTACGGTGGTGCGGGCCCGGTCGCGGACGATGAGATCGAGGAAGCGGCTGCGCACGCGCGTCTCCTCGTTCAGCTCGGCGTACACGTTGGGCAGCGGCAGGATCGCCTTGGACGCGATG
Source organism: Microbacterium sp. ARD32 (assembly GCF_031844385.1). Taxonomy (NCBI): domain Bacteria; kingdom Bacillati; phylum Actinomycetota; class Actinomycetes; order Micrococcales; family Microbacteriaceae; genus Microbacterium; species Microbacterium sp. ARD32. The sequence continues at coordinate 200,327 of NZ_JAUZVD010000001.1, read as the reverse complement.
GCCCAGTCGTCGGCCATGATCGAGAGCTCACCACGGCGGCTGGAGATCACCTCGCCGTGCACGAAGACGTGGTCGCCCAGGTCGACGAGCTCCTTCCAGTTCGCCAGCGACTCGTCGCCGACGTTCGCGAGCGACACCATCGCCTGGATGCGCGAGCCGTCGCCGGCTTGGAGGGTGGCGAAGCAGAGCTTGCCGGTGTTGCGGCTGAACACCACGCGGCCCGCGACGCCGACGATCTCGCCCGTCTCGGCGCCCGGCTCGAGGTCGCCGTACTGTGCGCGCAGCGCGGGGATGCCGTGCGTCACCGGCACGCCCACCGGGAAGGCCCCGCCGCCGGCATCCGCCCGGTTCGCGATCAGCCTGTCGCGCTTGGCCAGCCGCACCGCCTTCTGCTCGAACACGTCCTCCTCGGAGGCCACCTGCTGGGTCCCTGAACCCGCGGAACCCGCCTGGGTCCCTGAGCTCGTCGAAGGGGTGGTCGGCGCAGACGCGTCAGTCATGGGTGGAGGCTCCTCGCAGAAAGTCTCCTCAAGTCTACCGGCGGCCGTCGGCGCGCTTCGCGGGTCCCGAATCGCCGCCTCGTGCCCCGGCGAGGCCACCATTCGGGCCCCGCGAGCACAGCATCCGGCACGAGGGCATCGCCGGAGGTGCGCATGACGGCGCCTCGGCTAGCCTCGGACGCATGCGACCTCGACTCCGCGCCTTCCCGCACGCACCCGCCGCGCCGCACGCATCCCCCGCGTCGCACGCACCCGCCGCGCGGCACGCATCCGCGAGGCTCGTCGCGATGCTCGCACTGGCGCTCGGGCTGCTCGCGACCGTGCTGCTGCCGGCATCCGCCGCCTCCGCCGACGTCGACGACTTCTCGTACTCGTCGTGGGACTCCGATTACCGGATATCGCTCGACGACCACGGCCGCGCGGTCGCGCACGTGACCGAGACGCTCGTGGCCGAGTTCCCCGACACGGACCAGAACAAGGGCATCATCCGCGGCTATCCGCAGCGCTACGAGGGCGCGGGGCTCAGCGTCCGCATCCTGTCGGTGAAGGATGCCGAGGGTCACGACGTCCCGTACGAGACCGAGACCGAGGACGGCATGCTGCTGGTGCTCACCGGCGACGACGACTACGTGCACGGACCGACCACCTACGTGATCGAGTCCACCATGCACGACTTCATGATCCACGGCGGCGAGAGCGGCAACGACGAGTTCTACTGGAACCTGCTGCCGCTGAACAGCACGCAGGACATCGGCCGCTTCCAGGCCACGATGACGTTCTCGACGCAGCTCGCCGACGCGCTCACGGGCGACACCGCCTGCTACGGCGGCCGCACGGGCGAGCGTGCTCCGTGCACGCTCGAGGGGCCCGAGCGCACGTCCGACGGTGCGACCTTCACGGTCCGCTCTGCCGCACGAGCCGCCGGCGACGGCGTCACGGTGGCCATCGGCTTCACCTCGGCCACGGTCACGCAGCCGGATGCCCGCCGAGCGGACCCCGTGGCGGATTTCGGGGCTGCCGCGTTCGGCCTGGGCTCCATCGCGACCGCGATCGGTGCCTGGGTGGCGGTCGCCGTCCGCGCACGTCGCCGCCGGAGGGCGACCGGCGTCGTCGTCGCGCAGTTCGACGTTCCCGCCGAGCTGCCGCCGCTGGCCGCGGCGCCGTTGATCCCGGCGGCGCCGAACCCGGTGCCCGCGCAGCTGGTGCACCTGGCGGTGACGGGCGCGGTGCGGCTGGAGGAGGATCCGACGGATGCCAGAAAGCGGCCGTCACTGCGGCGCCTGCACCACCGCGAACTCGACCAGCCGCTGGATCGCGCGACGATCGAGAGCCTGTTCCCGGGTGAGAACACCGTGCGCCGCATCCCGAAGTCCAGCACCCGCTTCGCCAAGCGCATGACGCGGCTGGTCGCCAAGGGACGCACGGCGGCCGAGCGCAACGGCTGGCTGACCGCCGAGCGCAGCGGGGGCGCCATGGCGTTCGGCTGGGTCGCCATCGCCCTGTTCCTGGCGACGCTGGGGTTCTTCATCAGCGCGGCGATGAAGGATCGCGACCTGCTGGGGCTGTCGTTCCTGGCGCTGCTGGCGGCGGGCATCGTCGTGACGATCACCTCGTTCTTCGCGTTCGCCCCGCACACGGTGCTGACTCCGGACGGAGCACTGCAGTACGAGTACCTGATGGGGGTGAAGGAGTTCATCCGCGTGGCCGAGGCCGACCGGCTGCGGATGCTGCAGTCCTACCGCGGCGCCGATCGCGGCCAGGACGGCACGGTCGACGTCGTGCACCTGTACGAGAAGCTGCTCCCCTACGCCATGCTGTTCGGCGAGGAGAAGAGCTGGACCGCCGTGCTGGAGACCACGTACTCGGCATCCGGCAGCAGCCCGGGCTGGATGGACGTGGCAGCCGGCGTCTCGATCAGCTCGCGCCTGTCGCACTACTCCACGTCGATGAACACGGCGGCCACTTACACGCCCTCCAGCTCGTCGGGCGGCGGCTCGACCGGGGGCGGGTTCTCCGGCGGAGGAGGTGGCGGCGGCTTCTCCGGCGGCCGCTGAGTCCCCGGGTCGCTGTGCCGGGCCCACGCGCCTCCGAGGCTCCGTCCGACGCGGAGCGGCGCTCGGCGTGGGCGCGGGGATCGAAGCGCTGTTCAGAGCAGCGGCGGATCCAGCGGACCGGATGCCTCGCGCAGCGCCTGCTCGACGGTGGACGACACTAGCGCCGAGAGATAGCCGCCGGGGTTCTCGACTCCCACCTCTCGCAGCAGGGAGGTCGCCTGGCCGACGATGGAGCGGGAGAACTCGGATGCCGTGGAGATGGCCTCCCCGTACGCCGCGCGATGCTGCTCGGCGATGACCACCGGCTCACAGCCCATCTCCACGGCGAGCGCCTGCGCGATCGGCAGCACCGGGGCGGGCGCGGTGACGGCCGCGAACGCGACCTGCAGCTGGCGCAGGTCCATCGTGGTGCCGGTGAAAGCGATCGCCGGATGCACGGCCAGCGGGATCGCCCCCTGCGCAGCGGCCGGCTGCAGCACGTCGATGCCGTAGATCGGGTCGGTGTGCAGCAGCAGCTGCCCCAGCTGCCAGCCGCCGACCTCGGCGATGCCGCTGACCAGCCCGGGGAGCTCGTCATGGGGCACCGCCAGTACGACCAGCTCGCTGCGGCGCGCCACCTCGAGCGCGTCCAGCACGGGCACGCCAGGCAGCACGGCCGCGGCGCGATCGTCATCCGAGCCCGAGGTGATCCCCGTCACGGCATGTCCGGCTCCGGCGAGCGCTGCGCCCACCACGGGTCCGACGCGCCCCGCGCCGATGATCCCGACGCCGAGCCGTCCGTCGCGATGCACGTTCACTCCGAGCGCTGCTCCGGCTCGACGGCCGGCGCCTGCGGGCGCCCAGCATCCAGCGCCGCCGCATCCACCGCATCCACCGCTTCCACGGCATCCAGTGCCGCCGCATTCACGGCATCCGCCACGACGCCGCTGCCCACAGCCGACTCCTGCTCACCCCAGCGATGCGTGTGATCGCGAGCGGCGGCATCCGCGGCCGCCCGGCTCACGCGATCGAGCAGCTCGAGGGCGTCGTCGCGCTCCAACCCGGACAGTGTCCCCGAGATGGGCCCGGTGACCGAGTGGACCTGCCCGCCGGCCACGCGCTGCAGCCGGTCGATCGGCCCCTGCGCGATCGACACTCCCTGCAGCCGGGCCAGCGGGAACACGGCGAGCTTGCGCCATACGGCTCCGCGCCGCAGCAGCACCCCGAAGTCGGTCACGGCGTAGCCGTGGCGCCGCCACGAGAACGGCCGGTGCCACCAGGCACGGCGTGGAATGGTCTTGTAGGGGTCGCCCGGCACCGGTCCGAGGATGCCGTGCTCCCACACCAGCGGGATGTCCGCCTGCGGGGCATCGGGCAGGATCAGCGACAGCACCCGCTCGACGTCGGCGCGCTTGCCGACCGGCAGCACCACGTTGAACTGCTGCGCCGTGCTGCTCTGCTGCTGCGCGGCGCTCTTGCCGCTCATCCGGTTGATCTTCACCGCCCACCAGCCGAACGGCCGCCACAGCAGCGACTGGGTCACCTCCACGGCGAAGATGCGCCCCGGCGGCAGCGTCTCGGTGATCGTGGTCAGCAGGCCGTAGGTGATGCGCACACCGTCGGGCGTGGGCGCGATCGAGTACCGCAGCGACTTGGAGATCTGCGACCACGTTATGCCGACCACGGCGATGACGAGCGGGATGCCCATTCCGAAGGTGATCCCCAGCATCGCGACGGTGACGTCCGCGCCGGATTCGCCGTCCGCGGTCATCCCGATGAACGCGGAGACCACGACGGTCACGTAGATCGCGCCGAAGAACAGCACCCACAGCACTGCGGAGATCAGCTGCGAGCCGACCAGTCGTCCGGTGGGGATCTTCACCACGCTCTCGGGAGCGACGTCCTGCAGGTCGACGCCCTGGATCAGACCGCTGACCCCGTCATTCATCGATCCGACCAGCTGGGCGGTCATCCCGGTCGGTGCGGCCGCGCCGGGGATCGCGTCGCCGTTGCGGGCCAGCTCCCGCGCAGCCCGTGCACCGGACGCCAGGCGCAGGATGTCCGCACGGATGGACTCCGCCCGCGTGGTGGCGAGGTACTCCAGCTCGACGTTCGCGTCGGTCCCGGCGCCGACCACCTCGAGCTTGGCGAGGCCGATCACGCGCGCGGGGAACGGACGGGTGAGGTTCACGCCCTGCACGCGGTCGAGGGGAGCGCGGCGGTGCGCGCGGAACACGATGCCCTTGCGCACCTCGACGTGGTCTCCCGTGATGCGGAACTGGTGGAAGCGCCAGACCAGCCAGAACACCAGCACCAGCACGATCGCCAGTGCCAGCACCCCCAGCAGCACGAGCAGGATGAGGTTGTTCTCCAGCACCCAGTCCACCGGGTCGCCGCCGTAGCCCATGTACTTGGCCTCGTCGGGGGCGAACAGGCTCACGACCCAGCCGATCAGGCGCTCGCGCATATTCGAGATGACGATTCCGGCCACGATGATCAGCACCAGGCCGCCCTTGAACAGGGGGGTGAGCGGATGCAGGCGGTGCCACTCGCCGTCGGCGAGCGACGACGAGCCGCCTTCGGGCAGCACCGCGTCGGGCGCAGCCGTGTCGGCGCGATCGGGCTCGGGGCCGGGTACCGCGGGCAGAGTCACAGGCCGGTCCTGCGGGTCTCGGCGACCTGGATGAGCGTGTCGCGCAGCGCCTCGGCGGCCTGCTGCGTGAGGCCGGGAATCTGCACGCCGGTGGTCGCCGCGGCGGTGACCATCTTCAGCTGCGAGATGCCGAATGCGCGATCCAGCGGACCCTGCGTGATGTCGACCAGCTGCATGCGTCCGTAGGGCACGGCCACCATGCGCTGCCACAGGATGCCCTTGCGGAACACCACGTCGTCGTCGCGCAGCATGTAGCCGAGCGCTCTGGCCTGGCGCGGCAGGATGATCAGGGTGATCAGCGTGATCAGCAGCACGGCGCCGGCCGGGATCCACACCCAGGTCTGATCGAGCACGAACGCCAGGATCAGCGCTGCGGCGACCAGCACCACGATGAAGATCGCGTTCTGCACGAACTGCGAGACCACGTAGCGCGGCGAGATCTGGTGCCAGGAGCCGTCGAGCGCGAGCGCCGAGGCGCTGCGCGGCTCACGCAGCCGCCGATAGGTTCCGGCATCCAGCGCGGTGGCCCCGGAGTCGTGCTCCTCACCGGGCGTGTTCGTCGGGATCTCGGTCATCAGAATCCTTCGGCAGAGTGCAGAACTGTTCGGCGAGCAGTGCCGCCCCGATCAGCACGAGCGAGCCGACGATCAGGGCGATCATCGCCAGGGTCGACCCTACCGGAGCGGGCACCGGACGGCTGGAGATGAACAGCAGGAGTCCCGCACCGATGCCGGTCAGGATCGCGCCGAGCAGGCTGGACGCCTGAGCGAGCGTCGAGGCCCTCGCGGCGCGGAACGGATCGATCCGGGTACCGCCGCGCACGCTGCGCCGCACCGGCCACGCGAGCAGCAGGCATCCGGCCGCGAGCAGCACCAGCAGCACCGGCAGCAGCATCGTCGGGGTGAACGTCGCGCGGCCGGTGACTGTCAGCAGATGGTCGACGCCGTAGCCGGCCGCCGCCGACAGCAGCGCGAGCACTGCCAGCACGCCCAGGGAGGTCCGCCTCACCGGTCGGCCCCTGCATCCGTCGCCGGGTCCTTCAGTCGGCGCACCAGCTGGTCCACTCGCCCCGCGCCCGGCAGCACCGCATCCGGGTCGATGCTCAGCCACGGCTCCAGCACGAACAGCCGCTCCGCGGCACGCGGATGCGGCACGCGCAGGTGCTCCTCGTCGCTGCGGGAGTCCCCGTACGCGATCAGGTCGAGGTCGAGCGTGCGATCGCCCCAGCGCTCCAGCCGCACGCGACCGTGCTCCTCCTCGATCGCGTGCATCATGCCCAGCAGCACCTGCGGCGCCAGCCGCGTGGTCAGCAGCGCGACGGCGTTCAGGTAGCGCGGCGCGTCGTGGTCGGGTCCGTCGACCTTCACGGCGACGCTCTCGATCGGCTCCGACATCACCAGATCGTCGACCAGCGGCAGGCGGCGCAGCCGCTCGGCGGCCGCGTGCAGCGTCTCGCCGCGATCGCCCTCGTTGGAGCCGAGCGCGATCACCGCCACCTGCGGGTCCCGCCCTGGACGGGGGTCCGGCGGCTCGGTCAGCTGGTTCAGGCGGACGTCCATGCGGCCTCCTCCTGCTGCGCGCGGTGGACCGAGACGGCGACGTCTGCGAAGGTCTGCTCGATCGGCGCGTGCGGCTTGTGCACCGTCACCGTGACCGTGCGCACGCGCCGGTCCTGCAGCACGGCATCCGCGATCCGCTGCGCGAGCGTCTCGATCAGGTTCACCGGCTCGCCCGCGACGATCGCGGCGACCCGGTCGGCGAGCTCGCCGTAGTGCACCGTATCGGCGACGTCATCGGATACCGCGGCCTCCTTCAGCGGCAGCCCCAGGCGCAGATCGATCGTGAACTCCTGGCCCTCGCGGCGCTCGAAGTCGAAGACGCCGTGATAGCCGAACACGGTCAGCCCGGTCAGTGCGATCTCGTCGAGGAAGTCCATCTCACGCTCCGTCCCAGGCGCCGGCGACCGCCAGCGCGTCCCTCGTGGCCGCGACGTCGTGCACCCGCACCGCCCAGACGCCGGCACGCGCGGCCAGCGCGCTCGTGACGGCGGTGGCGAGATCGCGGCGCCGCTCGCTGAGCGGGTCGGGACCGGATGCCCGGTGCAGGGCGTCCGCCAGCAGCCGCTTGCGCGAGGTGCCGACCAGCACCCGGTGCCCGAGCGCGGTGATCTCGTCCAGCCCGCGCAGCACCTCCCAGTTCTGCTCGGCGGTCTTCGCGAACCCGATGCCGGGATCCACGATGATCCGCGCGGGGGCGATGCCGGCCGCGTTGGCCGCCTCCACGCGGGCGCGCAGCTCGCCGGCGACCTCGCGGGCGGCGCGCGCGTACGTGGCGTGCGCGTACATGTCCTCGCTCGGCCCTCGCCAGTGCCCGAGCGCGATGTCCGCGCCCAGGTCGGCGACGGTGGCCAGCATCCGCTCGTCGGCGAGCCCGCCGGAGACGTCGTTCACGATCCGCGTGCCGGCGCGCACCGCTGCGGCGGCCGTGTCGGCGTTGAGAGTGTCGATGGAGGTCGGGATGCCGGCATCCGTCAGCGCCTCGATCACCGGCAGCACCCGCTCCCGTTCGATCCGCGGGTCGACCCGCACCGCTCCGGGCCGGGTCGACTCCCCGCCGACGTCGATGATCAGCGCGCCCTGCGAGTGCATCAGCCGCGCCCGGTCGATCGCCACCGACGGATCGACGTAGCGCCCGCCGTCGCTGAACGAGTCGGGGGTCGTGTTCAGGATGCCCCAGATGCCCGTCACACCGGCTCCCGGGTCGCCGCATCGGCTGCGCCCTCGGTCGCTGAGCCCGATCCCCCGTGGGGCGTGGGAATCGAAGCGCCGATCAGGGCGATCAGCTCGGCCCGCGCCAACGGCTCGGTGTACTCGCCCCGCGCGGCGACCGTCACGGTCGACGCGCTCGGCTGCCGGCCCCCGCGCAGGGTGACGCAGCCGTGCGTGGCATCCAGCACCACCAGCACGCCACGCGTGTCGAGGTGCGCGGCGACAGCATCCGCGATCTGCTCACCCAGCCGCTCCTGCACCTGCGGGCGCGCCGCGAGCGTCTCGACGACCTTCACGAGGGCACCCAGCCCGACCACCTGCTCGCCCGGCAGGTACGCCAGATGGGCGACGCCGGCGAACGGCAGCAAATGGTGCTCGCAGACGGAGCGGAACCGGATGTCGCGCACGAGCACCGCTCCCGAGGGCACGGTGTCCGGCGCGGGACCGCGGGTCACGCTGATCGTGCGCGCCAGGTGGGCGGCGGGGTCCTCGTCGACGCCGGCGAAGAGCTCGGCGTACAGCTCCGCCACCCTGCTCGGGGTCTGCTTCAGTCCCGGCCGCTCCGGGTCCTCCCCGATCGCCTCGAGCAGCTCGCGGGTGAGCCGCTCGACACGCGCCCTGTCGACAGCCACGTCACGCCGTCGCCGGTCGGGCCTGTCCGCCGGCGGGCTTGGGACCCGCTGCGCGGGCCGTGGTGGTGGGGGCGGCGGCATCCGCGGCGATCGGCTCCTCGCGCACCGGCACGGCGATCGGCGGCTGCGTCGAGACAGGTCGGTCGGCGCTGGAGAGCCACTGCGGACGCTCGGGCAGCTTGCGCACGTCGGTGAAGATCTCGGCGATCTGGTGGTGATCGAGCGTCTCCTCCTCGAGCAGCGCGAGCGCCAGGCGGTCGAGGATGTCGCGGTTCTCGCTGAGCACCTGGTAGGCCTCGTTGTGGGCCTGCTCGATCAGCACGCGCACCTGCTCGTCGACCGTCTCGGCGATCTTGTCGGAGTAGTCGTGACCGCGGTTCATGTCGCGCGCCACGAACATCTCGCCGCCCTCGGAGCCCAGCTTGACGGGGCCGACCTCAGTGGTCATGCCGTATTCGGTGACCATCTTGCGGGCGATGCCGGTGGCCTTCTCGATGTCGTTGCTGGCGCCGGTGGTGGGGTCGTGGAACACGATCTCCTCGGCGACGCGACCGCCCATGGCGTAGGTCAGCTGGTCCTGCAGCTCGTTGCGGGTGACGGAGTACTTGTCGTCCAGCGGCAGCACCATCGTGTAGCCGAGGGCCTTGCCGCGCGGCAGGATGGTGATCTTGGTGACCGGGTCGGTGTGGTTCATCGCGGCCGCGGCGAGCGCGTGGCCGCCCTCGTGGTAGGCGGTGATCAGCTTCTCGCGGTCCTTCATCACGCGGGTGCGGCGCTGCGGGCCGGCGATCACGCGGTCGATGGCCTCGTCGAGGGCGCGGTTGTCGATCAGCTGCGCGTTGGAGCGGGCGGTGAGCAGGGCCGCCTCGTTGAGCACGTTGGCGAGATCCGCACCGGTGAAGCCGGGGGTCTTGCGGGCGACGACCTCGAGCTCGACCGACTTGGAGAGCGGCTTGCCCTTGGCGTGCACCTCGAGGATCTTCTGCCGGCCCTTCAGGTCGGGCGCGTCCACACCGATCTGACGGTCGAAGCGGCCCGGGCGCAGCAGCGCGGGGTCGAGGATGTCGGGACGGTTGGTCGCCGCGATGACGATCACGTTCGCGTTGGGGTCGAAGCCGTCCATCTCGACGAGCATCTGGTTCAGCGTCTGCTCGCGCTCGTCATTGCCGCCGCCCAGGCCCGCGCCGCGGTGGCGGCCGACGGCGTCGATCTCGTCGATGAAGATGATGGCCGGGGCGTTCTCCTTGGCCTGGTTGAACAGGTCGCGCACGCGGGATGCTCCCACGCCGACGAACATCTCGACGAAGTCCGAACCGGAGATCGAGTAGAACGGGGCACCCGCCTCGCCGGCGACCGCGCGGGCGAGCAGGGTCTTACCGGTTCCGGGAGGACCGTACAGCAGCACGCCCTTCGGGATGCGGGCGCCGATCGCCTGGAACTTGGCGGGATCCTGCAGGAACTCCTTGATCTCGTGCAGCTCTTCGATGGCCTCGTCGGCTCCGGCGACGTCGGCGAAGGTGACGGTGGGCGTCTCCTTGCTGACGAGTTTGGCCTTGGATTTGCCGAACTGCATGACCTTGCTGCCGCCGCCCTGCATCGATGAGAGCAGCCACCAGAACAGCAGCCCGAGCAGCACCAGCGGGAGGAGAAGCGAGAGGAAGCCGTCGAACCAGGTGGCGCGCGGCACGACGTCAACCACATCGGCGGCCTTGATGTCGGCGCCGTCGATCGCCTTGACGACCTGGTCCGCCCTGGCCTCGACGTAGTAGAACTGCACGTTCTTGGAGCCCTCGAAGGCCTTGGAGAGCGTGAGGTCGACCCGCTGGTCGCCGTCGGTGTTGACGGCCTTCGTCACCGTCTTGCCGTTGAGCAGCTCGAGCCCCTGCGGCGCGGTGATCTGCTTGGGCGCCGACAGGTTCGAGATCAGCAGGAAACCGGCGAACAGCAGCGCGCCGATCAGCACGATGTAGATCAGCGGGTTGCGGGAGACCTTCTTGACATCCATGATCCGTTCAGCGTACCGCCCGGGGCCTAGCGCCCTGCTGTGCGTTCACCGTCGGCGTACCGCCCTGGCTCGCGGGACGAAGTGAGGCGTCAGCTGTACACGTGCGGGGCGAGCACGGCGACGTCGCGCAGGTTGCGGTAGCGCTCGGCGTAGTCCAGACCGTAGCCGACGACGAACTCCACCGGGATGTCGAAGCCGACGTACTTGCAGTCGATCTCCACCTTCGCGGCCTCGGGCTTGCGCAGCAGCGCGAGCACCTCGATGGACTCCGCACCGCGCGAGGCGAAGTTCTCCAGCAGCCAGCTCAGCGTCAGACCCGAGTCGATGATGTCCTCGACGATGAGCACGTGCTTGCCGTGCAGGTCGGTGTCGAGGTCCTTGCGGATCTGCACGACGCCGCTGGATTTGGTGCTCGCGCCGTAGCTGGAGACCGCCATCCAGTCCATCGGCGCGTGGAACGGCAGTGCGCGGATGAAGTCCGCCATCACCATGACCGCGCCCTTGAGCACCCCGACCAGCAGGATGTCCTTGCCCTCGTAATCCGCGGCGACGCGTTCCGCGAGCTCTTCGAGCTTGACGTGGATCTGCTCCTCGGTGACGAGGATCTGGGCGAGGTCTTCAGAGATGTCCGCTGCGCGCATGGATCGATTTTAGGCGGTGTCCGCTGCGGCCCGGGCATCGGGCGCTACTGTGAGCGGTGGAGCGGGCACGCGCCCGCGGGGAAGGAAGACATGGACGTCGAAGAGATTCTCAAGCACGTGCCCATCGACGACATCGCCGAGAAGTTCGGCGTGAGCCGGGATGTCGCGCGCCAGGCCGTCCAGGAGGGCAGCGCCGCCATCGTGGGCGGACTGGCCAAGAACGCCGAGACGCCGGAGGGCTCCTCCGCGATCGAGGGCGCGCTGAACCGACACGGCGGCTTCTCGGGCGCATCGAAGGTCGACGACGTGGATCAGGCGGACGGCGGCAAGATCCTCGGCCACGTGTTCGGCGACAAGAAGCAGGAGGTCACCGACAGCCTCACGAAGTCGGAGAAGACCGCGGGCGGCATCGACTTCGGCAAGCTCCTGCCGATCCTCGCCCCGATCGTGATGGGCCTGATCGCGGGTGCCAAGGGTGGTTCCTCCGGCTCGGGTGGCGGCCTGGGCGGCATCCTCGGCGGGCTGCTCGGCGGCGGCTCTTCGACAGGCTCAGGGACCCAGGCATCCAGTGGCGGCGGCCTGGGAGACATCCTCGGCGGCCTCGGCGGGCTGCTCGGCGGCGGTCCTTCGACAGGCTCAGGGACCCAGGAATCCAGCGGCGGCGGCCTCGGCGACATCCTCGGCGGCCTGCTCGGCAAGAGGTAGTCCCGCCCGAGACGTTCGCGGGGCCCGTTTCGCGGCCTCGGATGCCCCGGAGGCAACCATCCGGGCCCCGCGAACGCACGTGGACCGGTGCTCTGGTCTCAGCGTGCCGCGAACACGATCCGTCCTCCGGCGCGCTTCGCCGTGCATCCGGGCAGGTCGATCGGCCCCTGGCCCGACCAGTCGGTCACGAGCCGCGCCACCTCCAGCGTCTGCGTGCGGCTCAGCGCCGCGCTGAACTCGCTGGCGACCACCAGCCGGATGATGCGGTTGCGCAGCGCGGCCGGGTTCGCGGCGAGCGCGGCGACGCTCACCGAGATGCCCGCCTCGGCATGTTCGACGATGTCCTCGATGGTCTCGTGGATCATCTCGTCGAACGCCTCGGCATCCTCACGCAGCTGCTCGGCCGTGCGTGCCAGCGCCTCGGCGATGCCGGGGCCGAGCTCGTCCTCCAGCACCGGCAGCACCCGCTCTCGCACGCGCACGCGGGCGAAGCGCGGTTCGACGTTGTGCGGGTCGTCCCACGGCTCCAGTCCGGATGCCGCGCAGCACGCCCGCGTGGTCGCCCGCCGCACCCCGAGCAGGGGACGCAGCCACAGCATCCCCTCGTCGTCCGCGCGCGCCGCGGCCATGCCCTGCAGGCTCGCGGCGCCCGATCCGCGGGCCAGGCCCAGCAGCACGGTCTCGGCCTGGTCGTCGAGCGTGTGCCCGAGCAGCACAGCGGATGCCGCAGCATCCCGAGCGCGCTGCCGCAGCGCGGCGTAGCGGGCGTCGCGCGCGGCGGCCTCGAGACCATCCGGATGCTGGGCATCCACCTGCACGGTCAGCACCACGGCATCCGCGCCCAGTGCTCTGGCCTGCTCGGCCGCGCGCAGCGCGACGGCATCCGAGCCGGGCTGCAGCCCGTGATCGACGACCGCGGCCGTGACCGCCGTGCCGAGCTTTCCGGCTTCGAAGACGGTCGCGGCAGTCAGCGCGAGCGAATCCGCCCCGCCGGAGAGTGCGACGACGACGCGAGCGCTCGGCGCGGACGCGAGTGCGGAGCGGACGGCGCGACGGATTTCAGCGACGGCGGGATCGAGCGATGGCACCCCTCCACCGTACGGGCAGGTCCGCGGTCACGGGGGAGGAACGATCGGCGGGTGCCCGTGCACGCCGCCGCGCGCGCCGATAGCCTGCTCACATGATCCGCAGGGAACCCGTCGTCGTGCTGCTGCTGACCGGCGCACTGCTCACCGCGTGCACGCCCGCGCCTTCGGCGCCGCGGGCATCCGATCCGGTGTCCTCCGCGGCACCTGCGACGTCCGCCCCGGACCCGGATGCCATCCGCGACGTCGACTTCGGCTCGCTCACCTTCACGTGGGACACGCTGGGCGTGCAGTACCCGGTGAAGCTCAGCGACGGCGCGGCGCAGGTGGAGGACCCGTACTACCAGCAGACCGCCACTTTCCGGCTGGGCGAGCCGACGTACTCGGATGCCAACGGAGACGGCCTCATCGACGCCGCGGTGCCGTTGCAGTTCGAGGCGGGCAACGGGATCATGAAGAACTGGTTCCTGTGGCTGGCGCAGCCGGATGCCCCGGATGCACCGCAGCAGATCGTCTTCCCGATCGCCTCTGGGGCGCGCTGCGCCGACGCCGTGAGCGGCGTGGAGGCCATCGACGGCGGATTCCGGGTGCACGAGGTGATGCGCGACGCGATCGAGTCGACCGCGGCATGCGCGCAGGTCGGCACGATGGAGCGCACCCGCGACATCGGCGCGGAGGGCGACGGCACCGCCGACGGCTCGTGGCCGGTGACGCTCGACGGCGAGGGCTTCGGCGGGTACTGCCCGGTGAAGGTGATCACCGAGGGCGAGCGCGCTCCCGCGCAGGGACGGGTGGGCCCGTCGGATGCCGCACCTCAGACGTCCGCCAGCGGTGAGAAGCTGTTCACACCCATCCAGCACTACCCGTTCCTGCAGCCCGAGGGCTGGATGCTGACGGGGTTCCTCCCGGACGAGCCGGTCGACGACTCGGTGGTCTGTGTCTGGGTGGAGAAGAGCTGACGCCTCGGACTGGGCGCGCGCCCGAGTATTCTGGTGCGGGGCGGCCGCTGGACTCCCCGCGATCTTCCACCCGGGATCCGTCGGATTCCGGCATCCGAACCGAGGAGAACACCACATGGGCGCACACGACGCCGTCATCGAGATCCCGCGCGGCAGCCGCGTGAAGTACGAGGTCGACCACGAGACCGGTCGCGTGCACTTGGACCGGGTGCTGTACACGACCTTCGGCTACCCGGCCGACTACGGCTACTTCGACAACACGCTCGGCGAGGACGGCGATCCGCTGGACGTGCTCGTGCTGCTCGACCACGCGATCTACCCGGGCGTCGTCGTGAACGTGCGTCCGGTGGCGGTGCTGAAGATGAGCGACGAGGCCGGCGGCGACGACAAGCTCGTGGCCGTGCTGTCGAAGGACCCGCGGTGGGAGCACATCCAGGACATCGGCGACCTGCCCGAGTACACCAAGAAGGAGATCGCGCACTTCTTCGAGCACTACAAGGACCTGGAGCCCAACAAGTGGGTCAAGGTCGACGAGTGGGGCGACGCCGCTGAGGCGCAGCGCATCCTCGACGAGGCGATCGAGCGCTTCGGCACCGAAGGGCACTGACCTCCGCACTCTGGGTCGCTGAGCCCTCACCTGCGTCGCTGAGCTCCATACCCTGGGTCGCTGAGCTTCACACCCTGGGTCGCTGAGCTCGTCGAAGCGCCCCGCACCTGCGTCGCTGAGCTCCATACCCTGGGTCGCTGAGCCTGTCGAAGCGCGCTCCGCACCCTGGGTCGCTGAGCCGGGCCCACGCGCCCCCGAGGCTCCGTCCGACGCGAAGCGGCGGTCGGAGTGGGGCGTGGGGATCGAAGCGCCGAAACCCCCGGGCGAACCGTTCGGTTCACGCCGGGGGTTTCGTATGCGCGCGAGCGTGCGACGGATGCTAGATCGCGCCGCGCGCCGCCATGAACGGGTACGGATCCACGCGCCCGCCGTTGATGTACACCTCGAAGTGCAGGTGGCATCCGAACGAGTTGCCCGTGTTGCCGGCGTAGCCGATGACCTGTCCGGCGCTGACGTACTGTCCGCGGCGTACCGCGAAGCGGGACTGGTGCCCGTAGCCGGTGGCGATGCCGCCGCCGTGCTGGATACGCGTGTAGTTGCCGTAGCCGCCGTTGTAGCCTGCGAAGTCGACCGTGCCCGAGTGCGCCGCGTAGATGTACGCGCCGCAGCCATTGGCGATGTCGATGCCGCCGTGGTCGCGGGACGCGCAGTAGCTGTTGCTGCACTGGACGTTGCGCCGGCCGTAGTAGGAGGAGATCCGGCCGCCCGAGGGTCGCCGCCATGCGCCGGAGCCGGAACCGCCGCCTCCGCCGCCTCCGCCGCCTCCGCCACCTCCGCCGCTGCCGTGGTTCTTCGCGGCTTCCTCGGCGGCCTTGCGCGCCGCCTCGGCGGCCTTGCGCGCTGCCTCTTCGCGCGCCTTCTTCTCGGCGGCCTCGCGTGCTTTGCGCTTGCGCTCGCCCTCCTGGTAGCCGGCGACGGTCGCCGTCGTGTTGTCCTTGAGCGCGGCGAGCTGGGCCTGCAGCGTGACGAGGTTGTTCTGCTTCTCGTCGAGCGCCGCCTGCGCGGCATCCGATGCCTGCTGTGCCTTGACCATCTTGTCTTCGGCGATCTTCTGCAGCCGATCCCGCTCGTCACGCGCCGCTTTGGCCTGGTCCGTCAGATGCTGGGCGGAGTCGCGTGCGGCAGCGGCCTGGTCGGCGACGGTGCGGTTGTACTCGAGGAGCTTGTCCATGCTCCCCAGGCGGGAGAGCAGGTCGTCGGCGCCGCTCGCGGAATCCGAGAGAAACAGCTCGAGGGCGGCCTGGTCTCCGCCGGTGCGGTACAGCTGGGTGGCGACCTGCCCCGCCTGACGGGAGCTCTCGTCGGCGATCTTGGACTGCTCGTCGGCCTGGCTCTGCAGCGACTCGGCGGCGGCGTCGGCGTCGAAATAGGCCTGCTGCGCCGCGTAGAACTCGTCGCCGGCGACGCGTGCGGCCTCTTCGGCGGCGGCGGCCCGCTGGGTGAGGGTCTGGATCAGGTTCTGGATGCGGGTGATCTCGGCGCCCTTGGCCGCTTCGCTGGCCTTGGCACGCTGCACGTCGTCCCAGCTGGGGTAACCGGGCTCGGCCAGCGCGGCGGTCGTGCCGGCGGAGACACCGAACGCCGTGAGTGCGATCGCGCTCAGCGCGCCGACGGCGATGGCGCCGCGGCGGCTCACCGTGGCCGAGGGCCACAGGGCACGTCGCTCAGCGGGCGTCGGGGCGCACCCGCATTCCTCGGACGCCGCGCGGGCGTCCGTACTGACTTCACTGTTCACACGGCCCCTTCCGCCGGTTTCACAGGTGCCACACTAACAACATTCGTCACATCCGCACCAGAGGCACGGGCCGCGTCGTCGCCGGAGCCGTGAGATCTGCGCCTCCTGCGGGCACAGGAGGCACTGCCATCGTCCTCCCGAAACGCCCGGAGCGGCAGCAGACGCGCCCCTGATTTCGTTTTTCCTCCCGCCGTCCCTTATGCTTGAGCGTCGGCAAGGGAAACCCCAGGGTTCACCTCTGCGGCCCCATCGTTTAGCGGCCTAGGACGCCGCCCTTTCACGGCGGTAGCACGGGTTCGAATCCCGTTGGGGTCACTCTTCCGATACAATTGAAAAGTTATGGCCCTGTAGCGCAGTTGGTTAGCGTGCCGCCCTGTCACGGCGGAGGTCGCGGGTTCAAGTCCCGTCAGGGTCGCTCCAAGCGACGGGCCTTCTTTCGGGAAGGCCTTTCGTATCGGACGCGACAGGTTCGCCGGTCGCGCGGCTCTGTAGCTCAGTTGGTAGAGCGTTCGACTGAAAATCGAAAGGTCACCGGATCGATGCCGGTCGGAGCCACAAGGGTGATCGTTACAATCATCCCAGGAACCCTCGCGTAGCTTCTACATCGCGGGGGTTTCGCTTTGCCCCGGCTCCGCCCCGCTCCCGCTCCCGCTCCTGCCACCCACCCCTCACCCGAGACAGTCCCGGCGCGTGCGCTGGAGGGGTGCCGATAGGATCGACCCATCGCACCGATCCGGGGGGAAATCATGCTGCGCAGGGCATCGACACGAGCGGGCATCGTCGCACTGGGCCTTGCAGTGGCCCTCAGCACCGTCGGATGCTCGGCGCTGCTGCCCACGTCTGATCCCGGCCCCCAGGCCGCATCACCGCAGCAGCCCCAGCAGCCCCAGCAGCAGACCGTCGACGCGGCGTGCGGGATCGTCACCGCCGAGTGGGGCCTGGCCCTGGATGCGTGGCCCGCGATCGAGGATCCCCAGGACACCGGCGCCCGACAGGACTTCGCGAAGGCGGAGACCGAGCACAAGGCGATGATCGCCGACCTGCAGAAGGTCGCCGACAAGATCGAGGCACCCGACGTCCGCAGCGTTCTCGACACGACGATCGACGCCCACCAGCGGTATGCCGATGAGATCTGGGGGCTCCTGGAGGACGTACCCGCGGGCTACCCCGTCGTACTGGACGATCCCAAGAACAAACTGGTGATCGTCGGCGAGAAGGTGTCGGACTACAAGCGCGAACTGGCTGCCGCCGACATGCAGCGCTACGACCTGTGCGGCGCGGTGAAGAGCAATCAGACCGGCGTTCAGGCCTGCGAGATCGTCAACCAGGCCTGGACGGACGGAGCACAGGCCTTCAACGCCGCCGCCCGGTCGGTGTCGCGCGGTGACATCACCGGTGGCATCGAATCCGGAGAGGCGGCCCTGCAGCAGATCAAGGCTGCGATGATCCAGGTGAACGTTCCCGAGGTGCTGGACGAGCTCGTTGTCATGTACGACGCGTATGAGACGTACTACACCGGGTTCTCGACGGTGCCAACCGACGACGAGATGAGCCGGATGTCGGAGGACGAGCTGATAGAGCTGACGGACAGGTCCGACAAGATGTTCCAGGACTGGGACGGCGTCCTCACGCGCGGAGTGGCGAATCTCACGACGTACTGCAACGGACTCGACTAGACGTCGTCGGGCCAGGACCACCCCCGGTCGATGCCACACTGAACTCATGACGGACGATCCCCGCCAGGCACGACGGCTGCCCGAGATCCTCGACGAGTTCCAGCGCGCCGAGGGGCATCCGCATTTCCGGGTGGATGTCGAGCGCATCCGCTTCTCGCCGTACTACTCGCGCCTGTCCGCGGTGACGCAGGTGATCTCGCAGACAGGTGCCGGCCTAGCCGTGCACAACCGGCTGACCCACTCCATCAAGGTCGCCGCCGTCGCCCGTGCGATCGCCACTCACCTCTCCACCCGCACCGACCAGGCGAACCGCGTCGTCGAGGAGCTCGGCGGCGCGCATCCTGTGGTCGTGCAGGCGGCCGCCGCGGCGCACGACCTGGGGCATCCGCCGTTCGGGCACCTGGGCGAGCAGGCCCTGGACCGGCTCGCGCGCAGCCGCTTCGGCCTGACCGAGGGATTCGAGGGCAACGCGCAGACCTACCGCATCCTCACCCGCCTCGACGAGCACGACCGCCCCGGCGTCGGCCTCAACCTCACCGCCGCCGTGCGCGCCGCGGTGCTGAAGTACCCGTGGCGCCGCGGGCAGGGCGGGCCGCGCCGCGGCGGCTTCGGCAAGTACAGCTTCTATGCGATCGACGAGGCCGACGCCCGCAGCGCCCTGGCCGCCTTCCCGTTGATCGAACCGGGCCAGCAGACCGTCGAATGCTCCATCATGGACATCTCCGACGACATCGCGTACTCGCTGCACGACCTCGACGACTTCTACCGCGCGGGTCTGCTGAACCCGGCTGCGCTGTCGGCCGAGTTCCGTTCGTGGCGGCGGGAGCTCGCGACGCTGCGCGCGACGGATGCCGAAGACCTGACCACCCGCGTGCCGGGCCACTCGCTGGAGCTGCTGTGGCGGCGCCTGCTCGAGAAGGATGCCTGGATCGCCGACCCCGACGCGTTCGGCGAAGCGGTCGCGAAGGTGGCATCCGAGGTCATCGACGGACTGCTCGCCGAGCCCTTCGACGGGTCGCTGGCCAGCGAGCGCGCCCTGGCCCGCTTCACGACCGGATGGATCGCCCGGCTGCAGTCGTCGGTGCAGGTGCACCGGCATCCGCACCTCCGCTCCGGCCACGTCAGCCTGAACCGCCCCGCCTGGCACGAAGTGGCGGTGCTGAAGTTCCTGCACGAGCGGTTCATCCTGGAACGCCCCGACCTCACCGTGTACCAGCGCGGACAGGCCAGCATCCTGCAGCGGCTTGTGGACGGCTTCACCGCCTGGCTGAACGATCCGCGCGACGCCCGCCGCGCCCCGCGGCGGCTGATCGATCTGGTGGAGCTGGCGACCGACGACCACCGTCGGCTGCGCACGTCGGCGGGGCAGGGCGAGTCGTGCACGGATGCCGAGCTCGACGCGCTCGCGCGGGGACGGGGCATCATCGACTACGTCGCCTCGCTGACCGACGCGCAGGCGATCTCGCTGGATGCCCTGCTGGCCGGCCGCACCGAGCGGCTCTGGGACGCCGGCCAGGGACTCTGACTCCCGGCCGCTCGCGGCCCCGCCCGCCGCAGGGCGTGCCAGAGTGGAGGGAACACCGTCAGGAGGACCCATGCGCGCCGTCGTCTACCACCAGTTCACCGATGATCTCGATGCCCTGCAGGTGCGCGAGGTCCCCGAGCCGAAGCTGTCACCGGCATCCGTGCTGGTCGAGGTGCGGGCCGCCGGCGTGAACCCGGTGGACTGGAAGCTGATGGCCGGCGGCCTGGATGCCATCATGCCCACCCAGTTCCCGGTGATCCCGGGCTGGGACGTGTCCGGCGTGGTGGTCGCGGTCGGCATGGACACCCCGGAGTTCCAGGTCGGCGACGAGGTGATGGCGTACGCCCGCACCGACACAGTGGGCGGCGGCACCTTCGCCGAACGGGTCACCGTGCCCGTCCGCGCGGTCGCGCACAAGCCCGAATCCCTCAGCTGGGAGCAGGCCGCCGCGATCCCGCTCGCCGGCGGCACGGCGCTGCGCGCGATCGACGCACTCGGCGAGCTGCACGCCCGCACCGTGCTCATCCACGGCGGCTCGGGCGGCGTCGGCGGCTTCGCGGTGCAGATCGCGCACGCCCGCGGGGCGCGGGTCATCGCGACGGCATCCGAGGCCAACCACGACTACCTGCGCGACCTGGGCGCCCATCCCGTCGCCTACGGCGACGGCCTGGCCGACCGCGTGCTCGAGCTCAACGGCGGGCCGGTCGACGCCGTCGCCGACTTCGCGGGAGGGATGCTGGAGACCACCCTCGCCGTGCTCGGCGACGACGGCGTGCACGTCTCCATCGCCGACTCGTCGGTGACCGAACACGGCGGCCGGCACATCTGGGTGCGCCCCGACGGCGCCGAGACCGCGCGGCTGGCGGCCATGGCCGCGGAGCGCGTGCTGCGCGTCGAGATCGCGAAGACCTTCCCGCTCGAGGGCGTTGCGGATGCCTTCCGCGAGAGCAGGACCCGCCACGTGCGCGGCAAGCTCGTCATCGTGCCCTGACCGCGGCATCCCCCGTCCGGCGGCTACCAGACGTATCCGACCGCCGTCAATCCCCGCGCTTTCCCCGTCCCCGCGACGCATACTGTGCATCATCGGGGGAGCAGACGTTCAGGAGGATGCGATGTCGGACGACTTCATGCTGCACCAGGTCTCACCGGATGACTGGATGATCATCGACACCCGCTTCGGCGCGACCGACGCCCACCATCTCGTCGCCTGCATCACCGAGGACGACGGCCGCGCCGAGGTGCGCTGGTTCCGGCACGTCAGCCTGCCGATGCGATTCGGCAGCCGCATCGAGGCGCTACAGGCGCTGATCACCGCGGAGTCCCCCACGCCCGCTCTGGCCTGACCCGTCCGGGCCGCGACCGACCGGACAGCAGAGGATCGCGGTCCGGCGAGGACCCGCCGGACCGCGATCGTCAGAACTGCGCGCGCACGTCAGAACTGGTCGTCGACCTCACCCGGCGCCCGCACCGACCGGCGCGACACGCCGCTGCCGTCGGGGGCCGCCTCCGTGCGGGTGATGACGTCGGTCCTGCGGCGGCGCGCCATCAGGACGAGCCCCACGAGGAAGGCGATCACGCCCGCTCCCATGAGGATGTAGCCGATCATGTGCAGATCGGCCCATTCCACCTGCACGTTCAGCGCGAAGGCGAGGATCGCACCGATCACGAACAGGACGATTCCGGTTCCGATGGTCATGACGGGTTCCCTTCGTTCGGGCGACGCCGGAGGCCTCGCCGTGGAGTTCCAGGATGGATGCCCGCGCGGGCGCCGCCTATGGGGTTGACAAGGCGTCAGACGCCTCTGCGCTCACCGGCGGGCGCAGCACGAGCACCACCACGATGGCGACGAGCACCACGGCGGTCAGGGTGACCGGCACGGGCAGCACGGCATCCACCAGCACGAGCGCCGCGCCCAGCGGCACCGCCGTGTTCACGACCCGGTCCGCGTTCTCGCGGATCGCCACGATCCAGATGCCGAGCAGGAAGATCGCGATCGGCACGCTGGTGGTGAACGAGGCGCGGACGAAGCCCAGCTCCGTGTGATCGGTGAGCTCGTCGATCTGCACCTCCACACCCGCCGAGAACGCGGCAGCGGCGGCGAAGACGAAGTAGTGCGCGTACCCGTAGGCGAGCGATCTGCTCAGTGTCGTGATCGCCCGGTGGTGCGGCGGCCAGAAGTAGATCCACCACATCGCCGCGGCCGAGACAAGCGTGACCGCCGCGATCCAGATCAGCGGGCCGATCGGCTCCACCTCCTCCCGCGCGCCGATGATCGCGGTGGCGGATGCCAGCAGGCTCTCGCCCAGCACGATCAGCGTGAAAAGGCTGTACCGCTCGGTGATGTGGTGCGGATGCCAGGGCGTCGACGCCCGCCGCTCGGCGATGACGGGCACCGAGAGCTCGGCCAGCATCAGCACGATGAACGCCGGCAGCCGCACGGCATCCGGAAGAAGGAGGAACCCCACCCACAGCACCTGCACGACGCCGATGCCGATCGCGTAGGTGCGCGCGGTGCGACGCAGCGCCGGATCGGAGCGGGACGCCCGCAGCCACTGCACGATCATCGCCACCCGCATCACGACGTACGCCATCACCACGATCGTGAAGTCCGGGTCGTGCGCGTCGAAGACCGGTGCGATCCCGGCGGCCAGCACGAGCACGCCGGCCATCTGCACGATCGTGACCACCCGGTACAGCCAGTCGTCGACGTCGAACGAGGTCGCGAACCAGGTGAAGTTCATCCATGCCCACCAGATGGCGAAGAAGACCATCAGGTACGACACCACTCCGGTCATCGCGTGCCCTGCCGACAGCGCGTCGTGCAGCTGACCGGAGGCGGTGCTCACCGAGATCACGAACACCAGGTCGAAGAACAGCTCCAGTGAGCTCGCGACGCGATGCGGCTCGCGCGGGTCGCGGGGCAGCATCCGCTGCAGGCGGAAGCGGGGCTGGGCGGTCTCACTCACCGAGCCAGGATATGCCCGCTCCCTCGACGAGCTCAGGGGCGCACCTGCGGCTCGGAAGCCCAGCGCGCGGTCAGAGCTCGCCGGGGCGCATGGCCTCGGCATCGATCGCCTTCAGCACGCGCAGCGCCGCCGTGTCGGCGGGCGGCTCCTCAACGGCATCCGGCTGACGCCGGCGCGGCGCGTACACGACCAGCGCGTGGAACAGGAAGCGGGCCAGGAACGCCACGACCAGCGAGATCGCGGTCGCGACGACCGCCGAGATGTGCCACGTCTCCACCATCAGCGCCATCACCGGGATGCGCAGCGCCGCCTCGGCGCTGTTGAACGAGGCGGATGCCGCGAAGCGCACCCACAGGCGCGATGCGTCGGCGCGCTCGGCGCGGAACACGAACAGCTCCTGCAGCACGAAGTTGCCGACGATGGTCACCGCGGCGCCGATGATCGCCGCCGGCACGTAGTCCATGCCCAGCTGAGTGAGCGCCCACATGATGCCGATGTTGGCGATCGCGCCGAGGCCGCCGATCATCGCGAACAGGCCCATCTTGCCGAAGCGCAGGCGGGCCAGATGCGCCAGGAACGTCGCACCCTGCCGCAGGCTGGCCTTCGAGGTGCCGTGGCGGCGCTCGCCGAACTCCATCGGCACCTCCGCGATGCGCAGATCATGCCGCTCCCCCGCGCGCACCAGGATCTCGAGCAGGATCTTGAAGCCCTGCGGACGCAGTCGCGCCAGGTCGAGACGGGTGCGGTCGACCAGGAAGAAGCCGGTCATCGGGTCGCTGCTGCGCCACAGCCGGCGCAGGAACATCGCCTTGGTGATGACGGTCGCCGCCCTCGAGACCCCGTACCGCATCGCGGTGCCCAGCCCCGCCGAGTCCCCTCCGCCGATGTAGCGGGACGCCGCCACGACATCGGCATCGCCCTCGCCGAACCGCGCGAGCATGGCCGGCAGCAGCTCCGGCGGATGCTGCAGATCGCCGTCCATCACCACGCAGACGTCGTGCGCGGCCTCGGCAAGACCGAGCACGACGGCGCCGCCGAGTCCGCCGGTGTTGTGCTCGCGGTGGATGCCGCGCACCGGCACGGCGGCGGATGCCGCGACCCGGGCGATCTCCGCCATGGTGTCGTCGGAGCTGTCGTCCACGAACAGGATCTCCACGTCGTACGCGGCGAGCGCCGCGGCCGTGCGCGCGACCAGCTCTGCGACGTTGTCGCGCTCGTTGAAGGTCGGCACGATGACGGTGACCGGGATGCCGGTGACAGGAGCGCTCATCTGCCCACCTCCCCCGGATCGATGCGACGCGGGTTCAATCGTGCCATCTTTCAGTGTGTGCCAGTACTGCGGGCCTGGGCCGGAAACGGGGGGCGAGTAAGGTGGCACGGGCCAGGACACACCGCTGACGACGAAGACGACGAGGACTCCATGACTCTGCTCAGACAACCGGCGAACTGGTGGCGCGAGAACCGTCTCCCGCTGCTCGCGACCCTCACGGCCATGTTCATCCTGCTGTTCACGGTGGGCGGGGCGGTCGGCATCGCCAACGCGGCGACCAAGCCCGCGGCATCCGACGACGGGGTCAAGGGCAAGACCTTCACGATCGCGACCGACACCACCTGGGCGCCGTTCGAGTTCCAGCGCGACGGCGAACTGCGCGGCATCGACATCGACCTGATCCACGCGGTCGCCGAGGATCAGGGCTTCGACGTCAAGATCGACGTGCTCGGCTTCGACGGGGCGCTCGCCGCCGTCACCGCCGGTCAGGCGGATGCCGTGATGGCGGGCATGTCCATCACCAAGGAGCGGCAGAAGACGTTCGACTTCTCGAACCCGTACTTCGACTCCGGCATCCAGATGGCGATCGCCTCGGACGACGACTCGATCACCGGGTACGAGGACCTCGCCGGCAAGACGGTCTCGGCCAAGACCGGCACCGAGGGCTACGACTTCGCCGAGGACCTCGGCAAGGAGTACGACTTCACCGTCACCGGATTCCAGGATGCCGCGGATGCGTACAACGACGTGACCACCGGCAACTCCGCCGCGGTCTTCGACGACTACCCGATCCTGGCCTACGGCATCGCCACCGGCAATGTCGCGCTGAAGACCGTCACCGACCAGGAGAAGGCCTCCAGCTACGGCATGGCGGTGAAGAAGGGCGACAACGAGGCGCTGCGCAAGGCGTTCAACGCCGGCCTGAAGAACGTCATCGCGGACGGCACGTACCAGGGCATCCTCGACGACTACCTGGGCGACAACGCACCCGAGGCGACGTCGATCGGCGGCGGCAAGGCGGCGCTGGGCAACGACAAGCTCGACCCCGGCAAGCCGGGCGACCTGCCGAAGAACCCGGCGTTCGCGACCGACACCGAGAAGACCCACGGCGAGTTCACGATCGCGACCGACACGACGTTCGCACCGTTCATCTACAAGCTGGACGGCAAGAACGTCGGCATCGACATGGACCTGATGCGGGCGATCGCGGCGAACCAGGGCTTCACGGTGAACATCAAGCCGCTCGGCTTCGACGCCGCCCTCGCCGCCGTGACCGCCGGTCAGGCCGACGGCGTGATCGCCGGCATGAGCATCACCGACGAGCGCAAGCAGGTGTTCGACTTCTCCGATCCGTACTACGAGTCGGGCGTGCAGATGGCCGTCGCGAAGGACAGCGACATCAGCTCGTACGAGGATCTCAAGGGTCAGACCGTCGCCGTGAAGACCGGCACCGTGGGATACGACTTCGCCAAGGAGCTCGGCAAGGACGTGGGCTTCACGGTCAACGCCTTCCAGGACTCGGCCGACATGTACAACGACGTCGCCACCGGCAACTCGGCCGCGACCTTCGAGGACGCGCCGGTGCTGCAGTTCGGCATCGCCTCCGGCAACGTGCCGCTGAAGGTCGTCACCGATCCGGAGCCCGGCGCTGATTACGGCTTCGCCGTGCTGAAGGGCCAGAACGCCGAGCTGCTGAAGATGTTCGACGCCGGCCTGCAGAACGCCAAGGACTCGGGCGCCTACCAGCAGATCGTCGACCGCTACCTGGCGATCGACGACGCCGACGCCACGGCCGACAACTCGTTCTGGGCGCTGCTGAAGACCTCGATCGGCCCGCTGTCGCAGGGTCTGCTGCTCACGCTGCTCGCCACCGCGCTGTCGATCATCTTCGCGATGATCCTGGGCATCATCTTCGGCATCCTGAAGCTGTCGACCAACCGGTTCCTGCGCTTCCTCGCCAGCGCGTACGTGAACATCTTCCGCGGCACCCCGGTGCTGGTGCAGGCGTTCTTCTTCTACTTCGGCGTGCCGGCCGTGACCGGGCAGCCGCTGGACGCGCTCACCGCCGGTGTGATCACGCTCTCGCTGAACGCGGGAGCGTACATCACCGAGATCGTGCGCGGCGGCGTGCAGTCGGTGGATCCAGGGCAGATGGAGGCCTCGCGCTCGCTGGGACTGGGCTGGGGTCCGTCGATGCGCCGGGTGGTGATGCCGCAGGCGTTCAAGATCATGACGCCCAACCTGATCAACCAGTTCATCATCACGCTGAAGGACACCTCGCTGCTCTCGGTGCTCGGCTTCGCCGAGCTGACCTACCAGGGTCGCATCGTGATCGCCTCCACGTTCCGCTCGTTCGAGATCTGGATCGTGGTCGGCGTGATGTACTTCATCGTGATCTGGCTGCTCACAGTTCTGTCGAACTGGGTCGACCGGAAGTTCAACAAGTAGGGGATGACCATGACGAACAACGAGCAGACATACACCCGCCCGGTCTCCACCGCCAAGGGCAACCCGATCGAGGTGCGCGACCTGCACAAGTCGTTCGGGAAGAACGAGGTGCTCACGGGCATCGACCTGACCGTCACCAACGGCGAGGTCGTCGCGGTGATCGGCCCCTCGGGGTCGGGCAAGTCCACCCTGCTGCGCTGCCTGAACCGGTTGGAGGAGGTCACCAGCGGCGAGGTGCTGATCCTGGGCGAGAACATCGCGACCGCCAAGGGGAAGACTCTGGATGCCGTGCGCCAGCGCGTGGGCATGGTGTTCCAGCACTTCAACCTGTTCCCTCACATGACCGCGCTCGAGAACGTCGCGCTGGCGCCCATCGAGCTGAAGATGCTCAGCAGGGCCGAGGCGCGCAAGCGCGGCACCGAGCTGCTGACGCGGGTGGGGCTCGCCGACAAGGCGGATGCCCGTCCGGCATCCCTCTCGGGAGGCCAGAAGCAGCGCGTCGCGATCGCCCGCGCACTCGCGATGAGCCCAGGCATCATGCTGTTCGACGAGGCCACCAGCGCTCTGGATCCCGAGATGGTCGGCGAGGTGCTGCAGGTGATCCGCGACCTGGCGGCATCCGGCATGACGATGGTGCTGGTCACGCACGAGATGGGCTTCGCGCGCGAAGTCGCCGACCGTGTGGTGTTCATGGCCGACGGCAAGGTGGTCGAGTCCGGCGCTCCCGCCGACATCTTCGACCACCCGAAGGAGGAGCGCACCCAGGACTTCCTGTCCAAGGTGCTCTGACGACAGTTCGACGGGCTCAGCGCGACCCTCGGCATCCGCGGCGGCCTTACCCTGGATGCATGACCACTCCTGCATCCGACACCATCACCATGTTCGGCGCCGCGTGGTGCGGCGACTGCCGCCGCACCAAGAAGCAGCTCGACGAGCTGGGCATCCAGTACACCTACATCGACCTGGTCGCCGACCCCGCCGCAGCGGATGTGGCCAAGGAGATCTCCGGGCGCACGAACATCCCGGTGGTCGTGTATCCCGACTCCAGCCACCACGTCGAGCCGTCCAACGCCGACGTCGAGGCCAAGCTGCGCGAGCTCTCGCTGATCTGAGACCGGCCGCCTGGAACCCGGTCCCACATCCTCGTAGGCTGGGTGTCATCCCGCACGCGGCGAGGCCCGAAGGAGACGACGATGACTCAGGATGCTGCCGTGACCACGGCGAAGAAGTCGGATGCCGCGGCATCCGCTCTCCCCGAGCTCGACGACGCGACGCGCGAGGCTCTCGACGCCGACATCGCGGTGCTGCAGCAGGGCTCGCGCACCTGGTCGAACCTCACCGTCGCGCAGCGCGTGACCCTGCTGCGCGCGCTGCGGGCGAGCGTGTCCGCGACCATCGAGGACTGGGCGAACACGGCATCCGACTCCAAGGGGCTGCGCCCCGGGCATCCGCTGCGCGGTGAGGAATGGCTGAGCGGCCCGTACTCGGTGCTCGGCGCGCTCGACGCGTACGCCGACACCCTCACCAAGCTGTCGCAGGGTCGCAGCGCCCTCGACGGCGTCGCGCTCGGCCGCGCACCGGGCGGGCGCACGAAGGTCGACGCGTTCCCGCTCACCGGCATCGACAGGTTTCTGCTCTCCGGCTTCCGTGGCGAGGTGTGGCTCGAACCGGGCATCACGCCGAACACCGCGCGCGAGTCAGCGGGCCTCGCGCAGCTGACGCCTTCGGCATCCGGTGGCGTGGGGCTGGTGCTCGGCGCCGGCAACATCACCTCGATCCCCGTGCTCGACGTGCTGTACGAGCTGCTCGCGCACAACCGCGTCGCGCTGCTCAAGGTCAACCCCACGCAGGACGCCCTGGTGCCCGTGTACGAACGGGCGCTCGCCCCGCTGATCGAGCCCGGGTTCCTGCGCATCGTGCGCGGGGGGCCGGGCGTCGGCGCCTACCTGACCGGGCATCGCGACCTGGTGCACGTGCACATCACCGGATCCGCCGCGACCTTCGACGCGATCGTGTGGGGCCCGGGCGCCGCAGGGAAGCGCCGCCGGCGCGAGAACCGTCCGCAGCTGAAGAAGCCGATCACCGCCGAGCTGGGCGGCGTCTCGCCGATCATCGTCGTTCCGGGCGAGTGGACGGATGCCGACCTCGCCTACCAGGCCGAGCACGTCGCCACCATGCGGCTGCAGAACTGCGGGCACAACTGCATCGCCGGGCAGCTCGTGATCATGTCATCCGACTGGCCGCAGGCCGAGCAGTTCCGCGCCGAGCTGCGTCGCGCCTACGCCGGCGCCCCCGAGCGGCCGATCTGGTACCCCGGGTCGCCGTCGCGCATGCAGCGGGCGGCCGAGGACTATCCTGATGCCCTGGTGCTGGCCGACCGCCTGCTGGTCGAGATCGACGACGGGCAGGATGCCACGGCCCTGGAGACCACCGAGTACTTCGCACCCGTGCTCGGGGTGGTGGAGCTGCCCGGCACCGGGCAGGAGTTCCTGGATGCCGCGGTCGCGCACGCCAACGAGAAGCTGCAGGGCACCCTGGGCGCCAACCTGCTGATCGACCCGGCCACCGAGAAGGCGCTCGGCAGCGGCTTCGGGCGTGCGATCGCCGAACTGCATTACGGCTCGATCGCGATCAACGGCTGGACGGCGTTCGGATTCATCATCCCGACGCTGACCTGGGGCGCGTTCCCGGGGAACACACTCGACGACGTGGGAAGCGGCATCGGTGTCGTGCACAACGCACTGCTGCTCGACGGCGTGGAGCGGTCGATCGTGCGCGGGCCGTTCCGCCCGTTCCCGCGGTGGGTGCCCGATCGCATCCTGCACCCCGAGGCCCTGAGCCGGTCGCGGGCGACGATCCTGCCGACCCCGCCGTGGTTCGTCTCCGCCCGCACCGCCGCGCAGGTGAGCGAGGGCCTCACGCGGTTCCGCGCCCGCGGCGGCGTGCTCGGCCTGGCGAAAACCCTGCTCCAGGCGCTGCGCGCCTGAGCCCCCCCGGGCGCTGCGCGCCTGAGCCCCCTGCAAGGAGATCCGCGCCCGGCTACAGCTGGTCGCCGGGCACCTGGAACGTATCGCACACGCCCAGGCCGTTGGTGTAGCCGTTGGCGAACCAGTACTTGCGCTGCTCGCTGGTGCCGTGCGTGAAGCTCTCCGGATTGACGAAGCCGGACTGCTCCTGGATGTGGTCGTCGCCCACCACGTAGGCGGCGTTCACGGCATCCGCCAGCTGCGCCTCGGTGTACGGCTGAAGGTAGTTCTCGCCGTTGCTGTCCTTGAGCTTCACGGCATCCTTCAGCCAGGCTCCGGCGTAGCAGTCGGCCTGCAGCTCGGTGCGCACGCTGTTACTGTCGGGGCCGGTGCCGTTGTTCGGATGCTCGTCCATCACGCCGGTGATGTTCTGGATGTGGTGGCCCCACTCGTGCCCGACGATGTACAGTTGCGCGAGATTGCCGGCCGAGGCTCCGAACTGCTGCTGCATGAGTTGGAAGAACGTCGGGTCGAGATACACGCCCTGCTCGGGCGGGCAGTAGAACGGGCCGACCGCGTTGGATGCCGTGCCGCACTGCGTGGAGGTCTGACCGTCGACGATCGTCAGCGACGGCTTGACGTAGCCGTCGACGTGCGCGGCCCAGTAGTCGTTGAGCATGACCTCGGCGCCGGCCATCCGGCAGTCGTCGTTCGTGTTCGCGTCGGTGCCGGTGTCGCACTCGCTGAGGGTGTTCTCACCGGTCGCCGCCGGCTGGCCGCCGCCTCCTGGGACGCCGCCGACGAGGCCGGACAGGTCGACGCCGAGCATCGGCCCGATGATCAGGGCGAGGATGCCGATCACTCCCACTCCGCCTCCCGCGATCGCGGCGGTGCGCCCGCGGCGGCGGGTGGTGTTGCCCGAGATGTCGGCATCCGGATTGAAGGTCATGGAGAAAAGGTACCCCGGGTACTGCGCCGAAACCCCTCGCTGCCGTCGAAACCCCTCGTGAACTGCGCGAATCAGGAGGGGTTTCGGCGACCAGGAGGGGTTTCGGCGAACGGCGTAGGCTCGGATTCCATGGCGACGACGATCACGATCACGGGGGCCGGCGGACAGATCGGCTACGCGCTGCTGTTCCGCATCGCGGCCGGCGACATGCTCGGCGCGGGCGAGCACGTGCGGCTGCGACTGCTGGAGATCCCGCAGGGCATCAAAGCGGCCGAGGGTGCGGCGTTAGAACTGCAGGACGGCGCGTTCGGGCTGCTCGAGCACGTGGAGGTGACCGACGACCCGTCCGTGGCCTTCGACGGCGCGAACCTCGCCCTGCTGGTCGGTGCCCGCCCGCGCGGGCCCGGCATGGAGCGAGGCGACCTGCTGGCGGCGAACGCCGGGATCTTCGGCCCCCAGGGCGCCGCGATCGCGGCATCCGCGGCATCCGACATCCGGGTGACCGTCGTGGGGAACCCGGCCAACACGAACGCGCTGATCGCGGCATCCGCCGCCGATGGCGTACCCGCCGAGCGGTTCACCGCCCTGACCCGACTCGACGAGAACCGTGCGCGGGCGCAGCTGGCACTGGCACTGGACGCGCCGGTCGCGAGCGTGCGCCGGCTGCCGATCTGGGGCAACCACTCCGCCACGCAGTTCCCCGACATCGCGCACGCGACGCTCGACGGGCGGCCGGCGGCGGATGCCCTGGCCCAGCGCGTCGGCGACGTGCGCGCCTGGCAGGAGCGGACCTTCATCCCGCGGGTGGCCAAGCGCGGCGCGGAGATCATCGACGTGCGCGGCTCGTCGTCGGTGGCATCGGCGGCGAACGCGACCATCGATCACGTGCGCGACTGGGTGCACGGCACGGGGGACACGGCGGGCGATGGCGACTGGACCAGTGCCGGCGTGGTCTCGCACGGAGAGTACGGGGTGCCGGAAGGTCTGATCTCGTCGTTCCCGGTGCGGTCCGTCGACGGGCAGTGGCAGATCGTCGAGGGACTGGAACCGGATGCCTGGGCGCAGGCGCGCGTCGACGCGTCGGTGGCCGAGCTGGTGGAGGAGCGCGACGCGGTCCGGGCACTCGGGATGCTCTGACTCGCGCGTTCGAGTCGCGCAAACGGTCCCATTCGATGCCGAGATGCAGCAACTTGAGCGATTCGAATCTGAGACGCAGACTTCGGGCAGAATGGAGGCCGGAGGTGCCGACATGAGTGACGTGGCTAATGCGGGGGACGGGAATCCGGAGATCGCGCTCACGAGCCCGCTGCACCTGCCGCACGCGGCGGCGACCTGCCCCAAGTGCCTGGCGAACGACGATCACGACTGGTGGTCGGCCCGCCCCGAGGGCGCCCGGCTGGTCGGGCTGGTCGTGGCGCGCGACGGGATGCCGTCGGTCACGCAGCAGCGCGAGGATCTGACCCGCTTCGGCGTGCCCATCGAGGGCTTCCGGCATCCGGCTCCCGAGATCCTGGAGAGCTGGGGCGACCGGCTCGCGCGGCTGATCGAGACGCTGCGCGCCGGCGACGTGCTGGTGGTCGCCAATGTGCACGCCCTCGGCCGCGACCGCGACGAGGAGACCCGCACGGTGGCCGAGCTGCGTCGCCGCGGCATCATGGTCAAGGTGCTCGGCCATCACGCGCGGCACCTCGCCGACGCCGAGGGCTGAACGAGAACCGGCTGCCGCCCCCGAAGGGGCGACAGCCGGTTCTGAACGCGAGCCGCGTCAGTGACGCGAGGTCACCAGCGGTTCTTGTTGCGGTTCTCGTTGGCCTGCGCGTCGGCCGAGTCCTGCGAGACCTGACGACCGATGTCGTGCAGGAGCGCCTTCATCTCGGTCAGCGCCGCGTTCCACTTGGCCTTGGCCTGAACGTAGGCCTCGGAGGCCGAACCGGTCCAGTCCGCCTGCAGCGGACGGAGTGCGGTCTCCATGTCGTTGAGCTTGGTCTCGATGGTGCTCGCGCTGCCGACCAGGTCTGTACCTGCTGCGTCGACGGCGCCGAACTGCATCTTGTAGCCGTT
This sequence comes from Microbacterium sp. ARD32, assembly GCF_031844385.1. Lineage (NCBI taxonomy): Bacteria > Bacillati > Actinomycetota > Actinomycetes > Micrococcales > Microbacteriaceae > Microbacterium > Microbacterium sp. ARD32. The sequence goes on along the minus strand of NZ_JAUZVD010000001.1, from coordinate 168,143 downwards.
ACCACCCATGTTGTTCTTCCCTCCGCGTCTCAGCCGAGACGGCCCATGAACTTGTTGTGCGACGCCTTGGATGTGTCGTCGGTCTGCGTGTACGCGCTCTGCGAGTCGATCAGGTTCTGCTCGAACTGGTCGAGAGCGTTCGTGATGCGGCGCGACTTGTCCTGCCACGCCTGGAAGGTCTGCTGGAAGGCCGCGGCGCCGGAGCCGGTCCACGACGAGCCGATGCCGGAGAGCTTGTTCTGAATCGCGTTCAGCTCACCGACGATGTCCACCTTCGACTGGTTGACGATCTTGGCGCCCCGCTGAAGAGCACCATCCGCTGCAGAGACTTCTCCGCCCACGGTCACCTCCTGGTCCTGAGGGCGTTCATCGCCCTGATTGCTTCAGCCCCGGAGGGGCCGTGTCACCGCTGTTCGGCGACTAGTAACACCCTACGACCCGCCTCCAGCGGATGCCTATGGGTAGCTCTGCCCACTCAGGACTGCCCATGCTCACAGCTGAGAGGGCGCGTAGGCCAGCTGCATGATCTGCAGCCCGTGCTCGCGCGTGATGACCTTCGCGCGCCCTGGCACGGCCGGTGTGGCCTTCACGTTCCCGATCAGCGCGCCCTCGTCCGGGCTGCCCGAGAGGAGGATGCCGGGGGCGGCCAGATCGCGCAGCGTCTGCATCACCGGCTCGAACGTGGCGCGCGACGCACCGCCCGACCGGCGGGTGAGCAGCAGGTGCAGCCCCACGTCGGTGGCCTGCGCCAGCAGGGGCTGCAGCACCGCGATCGGGTTGCCCGACTGGGTGTTGACCAGGTCGTAGTCGTCCACCAGCACATACACCTCCGCCCCCGACCACCAGGACCGATCGCGCAGCTGCTGCGGCGTGACGTCCGGCCCTGGCAGCCGGCTGCGCAGGTACTCGGTCAGGCCGCCCAGCTCCTCGCCGGCCTGCTGGGCCGTCGTGTAGTAGCCGGCGAGGTACTCGTCCGGGATCTCCGACAGCAGGGCTCGCCGGTAGTCCACCACGAAGAACTGCGCCTCCTTGGCCGTGGCGGTGCGCATGATCTCGTGCGCGAAGGTGCGCAGGAAGCTGGACTTGCCCGACTGCGTGTCGCCGAACAGGTACAGGTGCGGGTTGCGCTTCACGTCGAACGCCGTCGGCGCGAGCTCTGCCTCGTCCACGCCGAGCAGCACCTGGTCCTGCTGCGGGGTGCCCTCCGCCCGGCGACGCAGCTCGGAGATCTCCAGCATCTCGGGCAGCAGCCGCAGCTTGGGCCCGCGCGGGCCCTTCCAGGCCGCGTTCACGCGGGTGATGAGATCCTCAACGCCCTCGCTCAGCGTGTCGGGGTCGCCGGATCCGTCCACGCGCGGCAGCGCGGTGAGCATGTGATGCTTGGTGGGGTCGAGGCCGCGGCCGGGCCGGCTCAGCGGCACGTTCGCGGCGATCTTGCGGTCGATCTCGGAGTCGCTCGTGTCACCCAGGCGGAGCTCGAGCTTGGAGCCGAAGGTGTCGCGGATCGCGGTGCGGAAGTCCATCCAGCGCGTGGTCGTGACCACCAGGTGCACGCCGAAGGTGAGCGCGCGTCCCGCGAGCGCCTGGATCTCGAACTCCATCTCCTCGAACTCGGCGCGGATCGTCGGCCAGCCGTCGACGATCAGGAAGACGTCGCCGTAGCCGTCGTCCGCCCGGCCCTGCGCGCGCATGCGCCGGTAGGTCTCGATCGAGTCGATCGCGTTCGCGGTGAAGTACCGCTCGCGGGCGTTGACGATGCCGACGACCTCCTGGAACATGCGTCGCAGCACGTCCGGCTGGTTGCGGCCGGCGACGCCGGCGACGTGCGCCATCTTCGAGAACGGCACGAACGTGCCGCCGCCGAAGTCCATCACGTAGAACTGCACCTCGTGCGGAGTGTGCGTCAGGGCGATGCCGGTCAGCACGCTGCGCGCGAGTGTGCTCTTGCCGCTGCGCGCGCCGCCGACGATCGCCAGGTGACCGCCGGCGCCCACCAGGCTCATCGTCAGGCTGTCGCGGCGCTGCTCGAGCGGCCGGTCGACGATGCCGAGCGGGATCGTGAGCGGGCCGGCCTGCCGCCAGCGCGGCGAGATCAGCCCGAGCTGCGGATCCTCGGTGAGGTCGCCGAGCAGCTCGTCGAACGTCGCGGGCACATCCAGCGGCGGCAGCCACACCTGGTGCGCCGGCATGCTGCGGCCCTTCATGAGCGAGACGGCGATGTCGAAGGTGACGCGCTTCTCGGGCGCCTCGCCGCCGCTCGCCGCGGCCTCGGGCACCGCCTCGAGCGCGGGCTCCTCCTCCTGCACGATCACCGGCGCGGCGGTGAACGCCCTCGCCTCGATCGCGCGGATCGGCTGCTCGGGTTCGGCCGCGTCCACCGCGGAGCCGGGTCGCCGCCGCCGGGTCTTCGGCGGAGCGGAGACGTAGGCGGCGCGGAACTGGGTGAGCGTCTCGGCATCCGATTTCAGGATGCCGTGCCCGCCGCCGCCGGGCAGGGTGAACGCGTCGGGCACGCCGATCACGGCCCGCGAGTCGGCGCCCGAGAACGTCTTCAGACCGATCCGGTAGGACAGGTGGGAGTCCAGCCCGCGCAGCTTGCCCTCCTCGAGCCGCTGGGTGGACAGCAGCAGGTGGACCTGCAGCGAGCGGCCCAGCCGCCCGATCGCGACGAACAGCTCGGTGAAGTCGGGCTTGGCCGCCAGCAGCTCGGAGAACTCGTCGGCGACGATCAGCAGCGCCGGCAGCGGCTTCAGGTCGGTGCGGCCGCCCTTGCGCGCCGCCTCGTAGTCGGTGACGTTGGCGAAGTTGCCGGCGTCGCGCAGCAGCTCCTGCCGTCTGGTCATCTCGCCCTGGATGGCGTCCTGCATGCGATCGACCAGGGTGAGGTCGTCGCCGAGGTTCGTGATCACGGCAGAGACATGCGGCATGTCGGCCATGCCCGCGAAGGTCGCACCGCCCTTGAAGTCGATGAGCACGAAGTTCAGCGCCTCGGACGAGTGGGTCAGCGCGAGGGAGAGCACCAGGGTGCGCAGCACCTCGGACTTTCCCGAGCCGGTGGCGCCGATCAGCATGCCGTGCGGGCCCATGCCCTGCTGGGCGGATTCCTTGATGTCCAGGATCATCGGCTGCCCGGTGGCGGTCAGTCCGATCGGCACGCGCAGCCGGTCGCGCGCGGAGCGCGGCTTCCACGCCAGCTCCGGATCGAAATCGCGCACGTCGGGGAGTCCCAGCAGATCGGTCAGCTCGGCCGAGATCGCGCGTGCACCGCCGGCCGCCTCGTCGTCCTGCGCGGTCTCGCCCAGCCCGGTCAGGCGACGGGCCACGGCCTCCGCCGAGGCGATGCCCAGGAAGTCGGGCGCGGCCTGGATCGCGCCGTAGCCGCGGCGGGCGACGGTGAGCTGCGAGCCGCCCTCGCCCTCGACGATCAGCCGGGTGGTGAGCGGGTCGCTGAGCTCGGCCCACTCACGGGCGAGGTCGATGACGGTGACGCCGTCGACGCCGCCCTCCTCGGCGAGGGGATGCCCGGCGGGCGGCTCCGCGCCGTCGAGCACGACCACCAGGTGCGGCACCGTGCCGCCGCCGCGGCCGCTCGCCAGCCCGCGGGAGCGGATGTCGACGACGAGGGGTTCGATCTCCGACCATGACGAGCCGATCCGGCGCGCCCCGCCGACGGCATCCGTCTGCGTGTCGGACTGCGCGTGCGGCAGCCACTTGGCCCACTCCCAGTACGGCAGATCGGCACCGGATGCGACGACGGCGACCTGCAGATCCTCCGGGGCGACGAAGGTGGCCAGGTGCGCGACGACCGCGCGCGCCAGACCGCGCGCGCGCACCCGGTCGCCGACGATCTCCAGCCGCGCGCAGCTGCCGAGATCGAGCGCGAGCGGCAGGTCGGGCACCTGATCGTGGGTGAGCACGAAGCGGTGCGCGGCCGAGGCGCTCACCGGATCGAGCTGCGCGAGCGCCGGGATCGGCGCCTCGTCGAGGGTCATCGCGAGCGGCTGCGTCGCGGTGCCGATGCGCGTGACCAGGAACTCGGGGCTGGTGGCCGCGTGCTCCCACACCCGCGAGCCCTCCTCGACGATGAACGGCAGCGTCTCGGGCGCCGGCAGCATCCACTCGTCGTACCGGCGCTGCCGGGTCGCCACCTCGCGCACGGCATCCCGCGTCTCGGCGAGGTAGGCGAGGTACTCGCGCCGGGTGTTCTCGACGTTCGTGGAGTGCTGCGACTTCTGGCGCCACATCTGACCGCCGACCATGGACAGCGCCATGAAGAGGAACATGCCGCCCATGATGTAGGTGCGCGTGGCATCGCCGCCCTGCGTGAGCGAGAGCACGGCGACCGAGCCCAGGCTGCCGACCATCGGCAGGGCCATCATCAGGGTGTTCGAGGCGCCCTCCGGCTTGGGCAGCTCCGGCGCCTGCTGCAGGGTGAGTTGGCCTCCGGCCGGCGGTTTCGGCGCACGGCGGTTGCTGGTGGTGCTCACGACTGGCCCTCCTCGAGTCGCCTACTATCATGTCAGGGATGCCGCGATGAACCGGCGTCTCATGGAGGAGCGTCGAGGGGCGGGGATGGCAGCCAAGACGATTCGCCTGACCGTGGCCGACGCGCACAGCCGCCACGATCTGGTCGTTCCCGCCGATTCGACGGTGGCCGAACTGCTCACGGTCGGCGGCGTCGATCTGCAGCGCTACGTGGGCACCACCACCTCGGGCGCCGCCATCGAGCTCGACAGCGAGGTCTCCGACACCCCCGGCGACGGCGGAGTCATCTGGCTGTTCGACCGCACGGCGAGCGCGAGCACCGGTCGCGCCGGCCGAGGACGCGCGAAGGACGCCTCGCATCACGGGGATTCCTCGCAGAGCTGGACCCTGCTCACTCTGCTGCTGCTGATCGCGCTCGCTCTGGTGGCCTGCACGGTGATCGCACCGAGCGCTCTGACCGTCTCGGTCTCGGCGGGCGTGCTGCTGGTCGGATCCCTGGTGCTGCTCGGGCAGCCGGTGGCCGGGCGCAACGCCTACGTCACCTTCTTCTCACCGGCTCTGGCCGCCGGCGCCGGCGCGCTCGCCCTGGCCGGCTTCGCCGACGCGGGCGCGATGATGGCCGCCGGCGCGATCGCCGGCGCGACCGTGGCGTGCGCGCGTCACGCGCTGGTGCGCGCGCACGGACGCACCGCGGCCGGCAGCACCGCGGTGGTCGCGGTGATCTGGTCGGTGCTCGCCGTCATCCACGCGGCGGCGTTCATCGCCGACATACCGGCCGCGGCGATCGTGGCTGTGCAGATCGCGTGCGCGGCCCCGCTGTTCCATTACATGCGCGGCGCGGCGCTGGATGTGGATGCCGAGGACCTGATCGACATCCCGTTCGTCATCCGCGACGCGCAGGGCATCCGCTCCCGCCCTCCGGCGGAGCCCGCACCGGTGCACGCCGCGCAGGCGGCCGCCCAGTACCGCCTGGCGCGACGGCGCTCGGAGGCGGGCATCGTGATGGCCTGCGCGCTCGCGCTGCTGTCGACCCTGTACGCGCTTCCGGCCGCCGGCGCCGACTCGGTGCAGTCGTGGTGCGTGCTCGGCGGCACGCTGGGCGTCGGATGCTACCTGCTGCTCACCTCGCGCAAGCTGCGCGACGGCGTCGCGCGCGGCGCGGCGCTCGGCACCGGGGCGGTCGTGGCCGTGCTCGCGGCGACGGCGCTGGTGCTGGCGCTGCAGTTCAGCACACTGCTGGTCGCGATCGTGCTGGTGCTCGCCGGCACGATCATCGGATGCCTGACCGTCCCGCTCGCCGGGGACTGGCGTTCGCTGGGATGGTCGCGCACGGGCGACATCCTGGAGGGGCTGATGCTGGCTCTCGCCCCCGCCGCCCTGCTCTACGGCTCGGACATCGCCGGACAGATCCTGGAGGTCTTCTCGTGACTCTCTCGCCGCCCATGGCACCCGCATCCGGCGTCTCCCCCGCACCGTCGCGCCCGGGGGCCGCCTCCGTGGTGGCGACCTCCGGGCAGCGCGCCGGTGCGTATCTGATCGACGTCGCGATCGTGGCGGTCGCGGCGGCGCTGGTCTGGCTGGTCAGCGGCTCTCTCGTGCTGCTGGCCGTGACGGTGATCGAGCTGTGGGCGATCGCATGGGTGTGGGAGGGGCACACCGGGGCCACACCCGGCAACCTCGCCTGCGGCATCCGCACGGTGCGCCGCGACTCCGAGGTGACCGTCGGCGCACGCCGTCTGCTGCCGCGCAGCCTGCTGATGGGCGTGGCGCACGTCATCCCGGTGCTGCTGCCGGTGGGCCTGGCCGCCGCGGGTGCGCTCGACGGCGTCAGCGGTGCGCGGATGATCGACGTGCGCAAAGCCCGCCTGGCCACCGCCGCCGGTGGTCGCGCGCCGAGCCTGGAGGCGCGAGTGACCGCCGCCGGCGAGTCGACCGTCATCGGCACGGACGGCGCGGTGATCGCGAGCGCCCCCATCTCGCGGGTGCCCGGCGCGGCGCCGGCGTCGATCGCTCCGGCATCCCCCGCATCCGCTCCCGCCCAGCCTCAGCTGCCCGACGCCGGCACCGTCCCGGTGTTCGAACTGGCCGACGGCACCGTGGTCAGGGCGAGCGGCCTGGGCTTCATCGGCCGAGCGCCCCGCGCGCCCGAGTCGATCCCCGACGCGATCCTGGTGCGCGTTCCCGACGGCGCGCGCTCGCTGTCGCGCACGCACGCCGCATTCGGCATCGAGGACGGCGACCTGTGGGTGCAGGACCTCGGCTCCGCCAACGGCGCCTCCGTGCGCCACCTCGGCGGCGGCGTGACCGACCTGGCCTCGCAGACGCCGTACTTCCTCGTGCCCGGTGATGTGCTGGTGCTCGGCGGCGATGCCGAGCTGGCGTTCCGTCGCGTGCTGGAGCGTTCGGCTCCGCCCGCCCCGCAGCCCGCGGCGCAGGCTTCCGCGGCACGGGCCTCCGCGGCGGAATCGGATGCCGTCGCCCCGGCATCCGACGCACCAGACACGGCTGCACCGGCCGAGACCGTCGCCGGTCCCGTCGCTCCGGCTCCGGAACCCGCGCCGATGGACGCCCTCGCGCAGGCGGTGGTCGCTCTGCAGTTCCAGGACGGCAGCACCATGCCGATCACCGGCATCGGCTACATCGGTCGCGCTCCGAGTCTGCCCGATGGCGAGCGGCCGGATGCCGCGCTCGTGGCCGTACCCGACGGCGACCGCTCGGTGTCGCGGACGCACGGCCGGTTCGGGGTCGTGGACGGTCAGGCGTGGTTCGAGGACCTGGGCTCGGGCAACGGCTCGATGCTGCGCACCGGTGACGGACGCTCCGGCCCGATGACCCCGCACCAGCGCTTCGGGTTGGTGCCGGGCATGGTGCTGCAGCTGGGCGACTGCGTGATCCGCATCATCGCCGCCTGAGGCCGCCGCCTGCGATCGCGGCCGGCGCTGATGCGCGCTGACACGCCAGCGCGCGCGCACGCCGAAGGGCGCTCACCCGAAGGAGAGCGCCCTTGGGCCGAGAGTCACCAGCCGAGTTCTTCGCGACCGTCGGATGTCGAGCTGCCTGCTGCGCCGGCGGCACCGAGATCCGGAGTGACGTCGTCATCCTCGGGATCGACCTCGAATGCCACCAGATCCTGACCGCGGCGGCGCTTGCCCTTGCCACCGCGTCCGCCGCCCGCCGCGCCGCCACCGGCCATCATGCCGGCACGCCCGCCGCCTCCCCCGGACTGCGCGATCACGTTCGCGCCACCCGCGCGGGCTGCACCGCCCGCACCGGCGGTTCCAGGTGCCGAACCCGCGCCGGCTGCGCCGTTCAGGCCGCCCATTCCACCGGCAGCGCCCAGGGCACCCGGACGTGCCAGGCCACCGGCCAGGGCTGCACCGCCGACACCGCCTGCGGTGCCGCCGACCACTCCGCCGACGCCGCCGCCGATGCCGCCGCCGACACCGCCCGGGGGCGTGCCGATCGTGCCGGGAGGCGGGGTGAGCCGCGGGTTGGAGCCCGGAGGATTGGGGCCGGGCACGTTGCCGTTGCCGTCGCCGTCCACGTTGGGCGGCGGGTCGCTGTCATCGGGCCGGGGCCACACCGGCGGCTCGTACGGCGGGAGCGGCGGCTCATACGGCGGGAGCGGCGGCTCCGTGATGGGCGGCCACGTCGACAGTCTGGGAGGCCGACCGTCGTCGTCGCCGTTGCCGTTGCCGTCACCGTTGTTGTTGCCGTCGTTGTTCGAGTTGTTGTTGTTGTTCGGGTTGTTGTCGTCGTTCAGGTCGTTCGGGTTGTGCACACCCGGCCCGTCGTAGCGCCCGTCGCCGCCGCCCGAGCCGGTGCCGCCGTACTCGTGGGAGATCTCGCCGGTGCCACCGCCGCCGTTCTCGTCGTCGCTGGGCGGCTTGGGCGGATCGTACTTCGACTCGGGCAGCCCGTCGATGAGCTCCTGCAGCTGCTTGTCCAGCCTCATGGTGAGCTTGGTGGCGGCCTCCTCCTGCCGGGCATCCGCCTGATCCAGGTAGTACTTCTCGGCCTGCGCGGGAGTCAGCATGACGCCGGGCGAGACCTGCACCGGCGAATTGGTCTCGGTCGCGTGGGCGAGCGTGTCCTTCTGATGCGAGCTGAGCTCGCTGTCCGGCAGTCCGTCCATCTCGGATGCGGTGCTGTGCAGCACATCGTTGGCGATGGTGATCACCTTGTTGAGCTTGGCCTGATACTCGGTGAAATCCAGCAGATCCTTGTGGATCTTCGTGAGACCCGTGCGGATCACGTCGCCCAGGTCGCCTTCGAAGCCGTCGGTGTGTGCCGCCTTCTGGACCCCCGAGCTGGCCTCATCGATCGACTCGAAGGTCGCGCTGCGCTGCACGTGCTGGCCCAGCCGGACCGATACGGCGACCCAGTTGGACTGGTTCAGCTTCAGCCGGCCGAGGCGTTCTACGTTCTGTCCCATGTTCTCCCCCGGTCAGACGGCGATCGGCCCGTTGGACGTGGTGCCGGTCGTCCGGTACAGCAGGTTCTGATAGTGAACCTTCTGCGCCTCGTTCAGCAGCTGCGTCTCGTCGATGGCCTTGCTGATGTTCTCGCGTGCTGTGGCGAGGTCGGCGCTGATCGCGTCGAGCCATTTGCCTGAGGCATCGTAGCGACGCTTCAGCTCTGCAGTCAGATCCACGGACTTGCCATCCTCGGTCCACACCACGGGAGTCTGCCCCTCACCGAGGCTGGCCATCGTCTTGCGAGACTCGTCGACGATCTTCTGAGCGTCTTCGACGAGCTTGATCTGACGCATCGCCGTGTCCTCGTCGAGCTGGAACCCGCCGCCGTCGAACCGCTGCGCCTTGTTGACCATCGGTCATCCCCTCCTACGAACTCGTCCACGGCGATGATAGCCCGCATCGCCGCGCGATCCCATGGGGAGCTGTGCCCATCGAGACCGCACGCGATCTCCTAAGGCGTGGAGCACTCGACTGTGGCCTCAACCCCGATCTGTATGGCCTTCTCACGCTCAGCGCCATCGAGGTCCTCACCCGCGGCCGTGGCGCGCAGCGCCTCGTCCGAGAGATCGGAGTCGTAAAGGTACTGGCCCACGCACGGGTAGAAGTCGGGCTTGTCGTCGTAGTCGGTGACGCCGCCCTCGTGAGCAAGTTGCTCGACCCCGTGGGCGATCTCCTCGGGCGATGGGCGTCCGTCGCTCTGCCCGTCGGCGGGCGGGTCGGAGGGCTGCTCGATGCCGGGCGATGACGGGAAGTCCGTCGGCAGCGGCGGCATGGGGATCTTCGCGATGGCCGTTGCCAGCGTGACCACCAGCACGACGATCCCGATGATGCCGCCGACGACCGCCAGCGCCATTCCCGTGATGGAGGGCCACTTGGCCGTGCCCTTCTGGAACACCGCGATCAGCGACACCACGAAGGCCGCCAGCAGCACGACGCAGGCGATCGCGAACGTGAGGACGTTCGGGATGCATGCGAGCACCGTGCCCACCACGGCCAGGCCCAGCCCGATGAAGCCGAGCACGGCCGTCCGTCTCACCGGCGCGGTCGTCTGCACCGGGGCGGCCGGTGCCGAGTACCCCGCAGCGGCGTATGCCGGAGCGGCATCGGCATCCGCCGGCGCAGCCGTGGCGTCGACCGCAGCCGCGTCATCGGCGGCAGCGGCCTGCTCGCCGGCCGGCGCGTAGTGCTCGGTCCACTGCTGCCCGTCCCACCAGCGCTGACGCCCGGAACCGTCGTCATACCAACCTGCCGGAGTACTCATCCACATCCTCCTCGTCAAACGACCCGCGCGCGTCGCGCGCGGCCCCCGAGGCGCTCGACGCGCCTCTACGTGTATATCAGGTGCCCCTGGAGACGAACCGCCGGGGGAACACCTTGTCAGACCGTCGCGAACGCGTCCTGCGCGACGAACGCGTCGAGCAGCTCGAGGTCCTCGGGCGTCACGATCCGCGCGCCGACCGCATGCTCCACGATCCGCGACCGCGCCGACGCGAGCAGCTCGCCGTCGGCGTTGCGCTCCAGTCCTCGGATGCCGAGTCGTGCGAACTTGCCGCACAGGCTGCCCACACGGCGCTCGAGCTTCTCGAGCGACCAGCCCAGCCGGACCGCGACCTGCTCCAGCGGCGGAAGCCGCACCGACCCTGCGGCGCCTGCGCGCAGCATGGGCTCGGCCAGCGCCGTCAGCAGGATCCGCTGCACGGGCGAGAGCAGCCCGGAGACGCTCTCCGAGCCGGCGCCCGGTCGCCACGACGCGGTCACCTCGTAGTACGGGCTGTCCGCGCTGAGGGCGAGCTCGTACGTGGTCTCGCCCGCCGTGAACATCACGGTGGTCGCGCCGAACACCAGCGGCATCGTGGCGCCCGGAGCGAGCCACGACTGCGCGAGCCCGTCGGCGGATGCTACCGAGGCGGTGAGCCCCGAGCCGACGTTCGTCAGCCACCACATGCCATCGCGCTCCGCGATCTCGAGGAAGCGCCGGTGCACGTACGGGTTGTCGCCGATCGACAGGTCGGCGGCACGCCCGATCACGAACGGCTCGCCGGCCGGAATGCGCTCGCGGTGCTCGCCGAACTCCAGCAGCAGCGCGTGCTGCGCTGCTGGGGCCTGCTGGATGCCGGTCACGTTCACGCAGCCGTGTGACGCGGCCAGGCTCCGCCCGGGTAGGCGCTCGTCGAGGCGAGAGCGTTCGTGACGCTCACCACGAACGACGAAGTCGCCTGGTTGGCGGATGTGATGGCGGAGATGCCGTCTACCAGGAAGGTGAGGAACACGCCGACGGCGCCGATGATCGTGGCGATCGCCGCGGGCGCCGTGACGACGCCGGCCAGTTCGGCTGCGGTGGCGAGCACGCCGATCACCAGGGCGCCGACCGCGCCGAGCATCCCGATCCAGAAGTTCTCGATCGCGCCCGCGAAGCTGTCGAGCTGGGTGTTGATGTCCTGGCACTTGGTGAGCACGTCGTCGGCGGCCGGCTTCTGCAGGTCGACACGGAGCCGGTAGGCGTCGTACGCCTGACCCGTCCAGTGGCCGGTCGTCGGCAGCACGGACGGCTGCAGCGTGGCGGTGCACTGCTGCGCCGGGTTGCCGACGTCCTGCACCCAGTCCAGCCCGGTGGTGCGCAGCGTGGAGGGGCTTCCGACATAGGCGAAGACCTCGCCGACCTTGTCGATCGCCTCCTTCACCTTGGCGAACATCTTGTCGAGCAGGCCCTGGATCCTCTCCATGATCCCGTCGGGAAGCACCAGGTCGAGCATGCCGATGCCGCCGTTGATGATGTCGACGACCGTATCGATGAAGCCCGTGAAGCGGTCGAAGTCCGACTTCGAATCCTCTGCGTTCCGAGCAGTCATGTCACTGCCGCCGCGACCGGTGGGAGCACGATTGTTCATTTCAGTCCTTCTTCCTGCTGCTTCGATTCACGTTCAGTTGCTGAGGCGGCTCTGCCAGGCGGAGGCCGACTGACCGAGTCCTTCGGCGCCGCCGCCGCCGGGGAAGCCGGTCTGCACAGCGCCGTCGCCGGTGTCGACGCGGATGGCCTCACGATCAGGCGCGTCAACCGGCGCGGGCTCTCCGGCCACGTCGCCACCGGCCGCACCATCCGGCACGGGCTCTCCGGCCACATCGCCCCCGGCGACATCGCCACCGGCCGCACCATCCGGCACGGGCTCCCCGGCCACGTCGCCCCCGGCGACATCGCCACCGGCCACATCGCCACCGGCCACATCGCCACCGGCCGCACCATCCGGCACGGGCTCGCCGGCCACATCGCCTCCGGCGGGGCCATCCGGCGCGGGGTCGCCGACCAGGTCGCCGGGCACGTGCTCGCCGGCCACGTTGTCCGGAACCGGGTCGCCGACCGGATCGACGTCCATCTCGACCGGGGTCTCGAGCTCGGCCTCGGCGGGCTGGTCGCCCTGCGTGCCGTCCGCCGCCTGATCACGCAGGTCAGCAGCACTGTCACGCAGCTCGGCCGCCTTGTCGCGCAGCTCGGCGGCGTCCTCGCGCGCGTCGGTCATCTCCTCCATCGCCTCGTCCCGCTGGCCCTCGAGGTCCTCGATCTGCTCGCGGATCTCAGCGGCCTCGGCGCGCTGGGCGGCCGCGTCGGCGCGCAGCGCGGCCGAATCGGTGCGACTCTGCAGCGCCCCGGAGGAGTCTCCGGCCTCGAGCTGCTGCTCGGCCTTGAGGTCGAGCTCAGTCGCACGCCGGTCGGCGTCCGTGGCGGTGCGGTCCAGTTCCGCGGCGCGCTCCTGCAGCTCGTCGATCTGCTGATCGATCGCCTCGGTCTGCTGCAGCGCCTTCTCGGCGTGCGCGTCAGCCTGGTCCGCCTGCTTGTCGAGCGCGTCGGCGCGGGTGTCGAGCTGATCCGCCCTGGCGTCGAGCAGGGCATCCTGAGCGGCATCGTCGCCCGCGTCGTCGACCGACCCGTCGACCGAGCCGTCGACCTTGGGGTCGTCGATCCCGGAGTCGCCCTCATCGATGCCGCCGACGCCACCGCCGCCGACGCCGCCACCGCCGACGCCACCGCCGGGGTTCCCCCCGCCACCGCCGCCGACACCACCGCCGGGGTTCCCTCCGCCGCCGCCGCCGACGCTTCCGCCACCGGTGCCGGTACTCCCCCCGCCGCCGCCGGGCGTGCCGTCCCCGCCGTCGGGAATGTCCTTCTTCTGCGCGGTCTCCGAGTCCTGGTCGGTCCTGTCGTAGTCGTCGGCCGTCAGCCGCAGCGATTCCGCGAACCCCTTGTGCGCGTCCGGAGCGCTGTGCAGCAGCTGCGCCATCGTCACCTGGAAGTCGGCATACGCCTGCGCCGCCTCGACGCCGAAGAACGTGAACGCCGACGGGTCGATCGTCAGGCCGTCGGCCGCGCCGGCGATGGTCGCGTAGCTGGATCCGCCCTCATCCCAGATCCCGGCATCCTTGCGCAGGTACTCGGTCTCGACGTCGACCTCTCCCTCGGGGCCGAACGACGAGGCGTCCGGCTGCGGGGGCGCCTCGGGAAGCGCCGACTCCCCCTCGATCACCGGCAGCCTGTCGGCCACGTCGTCGGTCAGCTCCGACATCCCCAGGCCGTCAGGCCCCCCGAAGATGTGGGATCCGATGCTGACGATCTCGTCGATCGGAGTGAGCGCGTCGAGGATGTTGCCCCCTGCGCCGATCAGGTCGCCCTCCGCGATGTTCTTGCCGAAATCGATGATCTCGTCGACGGGAGTGACCGCATCGACGATGTCGCCGCCCACGTCCTTGATCGTTCCCCACAGGCCCATGTCTCTGCTCCTTCTCTCAGCGGATGCTGCCCATACGGCGCAGCATCTCGCGAGGATCCTTCGTCATCTCCATCAGCCGCTGCACGGCCGGGAAGCCTTCATATGCGTTCTGCCGATCGCGGGCCGACATCGTCATCACGTTGTTCATCGCCCGGACGATCTCCCGCTCGATCACGGCGTCATCCGCGTTGCGCACCCAGCGGTCGTCCACGGCCACGCCGGTGATGGTCGCTCCGCGACGCGTCACCATGACGGTCTGGGCCGAGTTCACGGCATCCCGCACCTCGCTGCCGCGCTGGTTGACCTTGGCCAGGTACGCCTCGCGCTGGTCGCGCGCCTGGTCGACCGCGTGCTGGATGCTGCTGCGCCCCTCCTCGGCCGAGGCCGTCGTCGGGTCGCCGAGCGGCGCCGGCGCGGACGCCGGGATCGCGATGCGGGCGTCGTCGTCGGGCTGCTCCTCGACACCGCTGAGCAGCTGGTCGAACCGCTTGCCGAGCGCCGTCTGGTAGCACATGCTCACCGACGCGCCGAGGTTCTCCTCGCCGATCGTGTCGCGCCAGTCCTCGTCGAGGACCAGCGCTTCGACCGCGCCGTTCCTGGCGAGCGTGAGCTTGACGGCCTTCTTGTCGTCCTCGACGGTCACGGCAGTCATCTGCTCCGTCGCCGTCGCCACCGCGCGGAGCTCACGCTGCATCTCGGCGGCGCTCTCGCGCAGCTCTGCCAGCAGGCGATTGGCGTCCGCCATGTCGAGACTCACCATGAACTCCTCTTCCGTGGACCGTTGAAGCAATCCTACGAAGAGGTCTCCGCGCGCCATAGGGGGAGCACTCCCCATGCGGCGCGCAGGTCAGCCGGGCAGACGCCGTGCCCGCGAGCGGGAGATCAGCAGCAGGACGATCGAGATCGTCGCTCCCGCGCCCAGCCCCCACCCGACGATCACGCGCGCCGGGTCGAGGGGATCGGAGACCGGATCGAGGTCGACCGTGCGCTCCGCCTGCGGTTCGGGCTTCTGCGGCGGATGCGCGGGAGAATCCGGCCCCGGCAGGCTGCCGTCGTCGATGAGCGCCAGGGCGCCGGCGGGCCGCACCTCGCCCCACCCGACGGTGTCGCTGCGCTGACCGGGGGACACGCGCAGTGCCGACTGCGTGAGCCGGAACGCCCATTCATCGGGCGACTCGTCCGGGTAGCGGGAGGCGATCAGCGCCGCCGCACCCGAGATGATTGCGGTGGCGTAGCTGGACGACGCCGAGTCCGGGTTGAGCACGCAGTCGCCGCCGGAGATGTACGCGGTGGGCACCGACTGGCCGGGAGCGGCGATGTCGACGTGCTCGCCGGCGTACGACGACTCCGCGCTCCAGCTGCCGTCGGCCAGCACCGCAGCCACGGCGAGCGCGCCGGGCAGCTCGCCCGGGTAGAAGTGCGCCGGGTCGGGGCCGTCGGTGCCGGCGGTGCGGCGGTTGCCCGCGCTGGCGATCACCAGCGCGCCCCGGTCGTGCGCGTAGTCGACCGCGCTGCGGTAGGCCCCGGCGGAGCCGTCGTCGGACAGCGAGACGTTGATGATCTGGGCGCCGTGGTCGGCCGCCCAGCGGATGCCGGCGACGATGGATGCCGTGGTCGGCACCACCAGGTCGCGGGAGGAGCCGTTGGAATCGGGCGCGGCCTCGAAGGCGCGCACGGGCATGATCTTCGCCTGCGGTGCGATGCCGATCACCCCGGAGCCCTCGACCCGCCGTGCCGCGATCAGTCCGGCGACGGCCGTGCCGTGCCCGGCCACGTCGGCGTCGGCCGGCGCCGATCCGCCGCCGAAGCTGGTGAACCCGGGCACGAGGGCGCCCTTCAGGTGCACGTTGCCCGCCTGCACGCCCGAGTCGACGACCGCGACGGTCACGCCCCGCCCGCGGCTCAGCGTCCACGCCTCGGCCAGGCCGAGGCGGTCGACGAGGTAGCTCGGGGCCGACGAGAGCAGCCGCTTGCCCGGCGTGCACTGCTGACCGGCATCCATGGAGGGAGCGGATGCCGGTGGCGTCTGATCGGCATCCGCCGCCGGAGCACCCAGCCCGAGAGCGACGACGATGCCCACGACCGCCGCCGCACTGCGCAGCGCGCGCATCACTTCTCCTGCCTCGGCGCCGTCCTCTGCGCGATCCCCTGGCTCAGCGTCGGGCCCTGTTCGAGCAGCTGCGTCCACGCCGTGGGCACGCTCACCGACTGCGCGGTGCTGTAGCCGAGCAGCTTGAGGTCCTCGGCGGCCTCGATCGGGAAGAACACGCCGGCCTCCGAGACGAATCCGTACGTGGCCCCCTCGCCGCTGCCGCGTGCGGTCAGCGCCGCTCCGGCACCGGGCTGCACCCTGGTGCCGGGTTCGAGCTCGTCCGGACTGGTCGCCACCGACACCATCGGCCCGTCCGAGGTCGGCTTCATCTGCAGGCAGGCACGAGCGGGGTCGGCCGACTCGGCAGGTACGCGCTCGGGCCAGTCCTCGGGCACGGCGTCGGAGTTCACGTCGCGCAGGTTGGTCGCCTCGGCCACCGTCATCACGACCGGGTCGACGCCGACGTACGCGGTCAGCAGGGTGCGGGCGAACGGCGTCGCGGGCACGAGGCGCCCCTTCCCGTCCACGATGTACTCGGCCACGGTCTGGCCGTCGGCCTGCGTCTGCACGGCCTGGCCGACGATGAGGCCCGCGGCTCCGGCATCCGACCCCAGCTTGCTTCCCAGATTCACATCGAGCGGCGTGCCGGGTGCGACCAGGTTCAGCCATGCGCCCGGCACCTTCGGCACGGACCCGACGTCGTCGATGCCCAGGAAGACGCTGGCGACCACGGCGACACTGTCCCGCGGCACGGCGTAGCGGCGATCGTCCTGCACGAACCAGTAGCCGCCGTCGTCGTCCTTCACCAGCGCCGCCTGATCCGCCGGTCCCGACGGATCGCCCAGCAGCCGGGTGGAGATCTTCAGCGGCGCGTCGGCCGCGACGCAGCTGAGCCAGGCGCCGTCGTACTGGCGATCCGGCGCCGGAAGGTAGTCCGGCGCGCCGTCGATGCCGACCGGCGACGGGTCGCGTGTGATGCCGTCGAGCTTGCTCGCGGGCACCGAGGTGATCTTGGTGGTGCCCACCAGCAGGCGCGCGCTGGCGAGGTTCTTCACCGGGTAGAGCGTGTCGCCCAGGGCGACGTAGCGCGACCCCTCGCCCTGCACGACGATGATCGACCCGTCGCCCCAGCCCTTCGGCAGGGTGCCGGTGAAGGTGCCGATCAGCAGCGAGACGATGATCGTCAGGATGCCGAGGGCGACGCTGACGACCACGCCGCGCATCGGCTTGGCCGGGGGCAGCTCACGCCCGCCGGGCGCTCCGCTGGTGAAGGCCGTCTGGAGGCGACGGCGGTTGAAGGCCTGCGCCTGCAGCAGCTCGGATTTGGATGCCATGGATCAGAACCAGCCTCCGGCGATGATGGCCAGGGGCAGCAGCAGGGCGATGGTGGCCCACTCCGCGAAGTCGGCGAACCGGGTCAGCCCCATGCGCACCCTGGTGCTGAGCAGCACGATCACGATCACGCACGCGGCGGACGCCGCCAGGCCGATGACCAGTCCCCCGATCCATGTCGGGTGCGCGATGACCGCGGCGACCAGGGCGAGCGAGGCCCCGGTGAGCACGCCGGCGACGACGACCACGATGTCGAACCGCGAGTAGACCTGCCTGGTGCCCAGCAGCATGCCGAGCAGCGTGACGATGCTCAGCAGCAGTCCCCAGAAGCCCGAGGCGACCACGGGCACGATGGCGACCAGCACGATCAGGCACAGCGCGATGCGCAGCGAGACCTGGTACCGGTGCGCTCGCACGTACAGCGCCGCGACCTGCTGCGGCGAGATGTGCGCGGGGGCGTCGTACACCTCGGAGTCGTCACGCGCGGACACCACCCTCAGCGGCACTGAGGCCAGCGCCACCCAGGGTGCGCCCAGACCGGCGATGCCGGCCAGGCTCATGGCCGCCGCCAGCGTCGAGGCGACCGGCGCGCCGAGCCATTCGATCACGGCGCCGACGACCAGGAGGATGCCACCGAGGGTGACCGGGATGAGCCCGTACTCGCGCTGGCTGCGCAGGCCCAGCATGGTGACGATTCCGAAGACCAGCATCCCGGCGGCGGCGAGCACGACCGGCAGGCCCCAGCCCGGCCCGCCGGGCAGCGCCGTGTACCCGCCGACTCCGGCGTACACCGACGAGACCAGTGCGAGGGCCATGGCCGCCTGCGGGGGCGCCCCGGTGCGATCCATCACCAGCGCGCAGATCAGCAGCACGACGGCTGCCGCGCCCGCGCCGGCGGCGGTGACGACGGTGCCGGCATCCACCCACGCCCACACCGCCGGGACGAGGCCCAGCAGCAGCAGCACGGATGCCACCACGGTCGCCGTGGTCACCGTGTTCTGCACCGACCAGGCCGGGGCGTTCTCCTCGACCACGTCGGCGACGGCCTCGACCAGGTCGTCGTAGCGCTTGGGCAGTGCCGCGGTGGCCCCCTGCTCGAGCACCAGGAAATCGCCGTCGTGCACGTTCTGCGCGGCGAGGGTGCGGTCGGGGTCGAGCGGGCTGCCCTCGGCGCGCACCAGCCGGAATCCGGCGGATGCCGACGAACTGTCCAGCATCCGCAGTCGTCGCGTCAGCGACGGGAGCACCTCGGCGACAGGTACGCCGCCGGGCACGCCGACGTCGATGCGCTCGGACTCCCACTGCACCGAGAGGCGCACGAGCTGCGACGGTGCGGCTGCTGTCGTCTGAGACGGCATGGTTCCCTGCTTTCCTTGAACACGCGCGCTTCACACTATCGCGCGTCATTCCTGCGACCGGTGATCGGACGGCGTCTGCGCGCTAGGCGTCGGCGTCGTCCTCCGGGGTCTGCTCCGGGGCATCCAGCAGGGCCAGATCGTCCCGGGTGACCAGCCTGCTCGACACGGCGTGCTCGACCAGGCGCGCTTTGCGGTTGGTCGCCAGCTTGCCCTGGCCGCCGCGCATGCCCTGCACGCCGATCCGGTCGAACTTGTCGCACACGTTGTCGAGCTTGCGGTTGAAGCGCGTGCTCGTCCACCCCAGCCGCTCGGCCGCCTGCGCCGAGCTGGGGATCTCGCTGGTGCCGGTGCCCTCGCGGCGCAGCAGCGGCTCGGCGAGCGCGAGGATGAGCAGCTTCTGGCTCTCAGTGAGCGGCACGTGCCCGATGGTCGACTGGCCGTCGTCGGCCGCCTCGCGGGGAGCGATGCGGAACGCCGGGCCCTTGGCGTGGATCGTGAACTCGTAGGTCGTCGGTCCCGCGGTGAACACGACCGTGGTCTGCTCGAACACGATCGGCAGCCGCGCCCCCGGCGCCAGCCACGCGTTCACGCCGCCGGACGAGTCGGTGACGGTCGCGGTGAGCCGGGCGCCCACGTTGGACAGCCACCAGAAGCCGTCGGTGTTCGAGATCTCCAGGAAGTTGCGATGCAGGAACAGATTGTCGTCGAGCTCCAGGTCGCCCTGACGCCCGACGCAGAACGCCTCGCCGGGATCGAGGGAGAAGTACTCCCCCGCGTACTCCACCGTGATTTCCATCAGCCCACGCACCCCCTGACCGGCTCGGGCGAGGATCGCCCGTCAGCCCTCTTGATGAGCACCTCGATGCAGGTGCGCCCCGTGTGCGTCCCGTCCAGCGTGACGCTCGTCTTCTCCGTCGCGTTCGTATCGCCCTGTCCGTCCAGGGTCACCTCGTACCAGATGTACGCGTCGCCGTCCTCGGGCGCCGGGTTCTTCCAGGTGAACGTCACGACGCCGTCGTCGGCGGCGCCCTTCAGGTCGGTCACCTCGGGCACCAGTCCCGCGATCGGGTCCTTCGGCTGCGGCGGCGCCTCGGTCGTCTGCTGCGCGGCCGGCTTCAGGCCGTCGGCGAACGCGCTGGCGAGCACGATGCCGAGCACGACGGCGACCACGCCCGCCGCCGCGATGAGCCAGCCCCACCACGGCATGCCACCGCGCCGGCGGCCGGCGGCCGGTTCCCCCGGATGCTGCGGCTGCGCCTGCTCGGGGAGCGGCTGCGCCCCGGCGGGCGTCCCGGCCGTCGCTGCGACGGGTGCGACCACCCGGGGGGCGCGCAGCACGGTGGGTGCGTCGTCGTCATCGGTCTGCGGGCCGGGCGCGGACGACGCGGACGGCGCGCGACGCTGCGTCTGATCGAGCTCTTCCGCAGCCGGGCTGTCGAACCGCGGCATCCCGCCGGCCGGTTCACTCGGCTGCTTGCGCAGCGTGGTGGCGGACGGGCGCGTGGCGGACTGCGTGTCCGGGTTGATCGAGCGCACCTCACGCACCCGGGTGAGGCCGTCGTCGTCATCCTCCAGCTCGTCGTGCGAGGGATGCTCGTCGACGATGTCGATGGGGGTGACCGAGTGCGCCAGCTCGATCTGCACCTTCTGCAGCGCACGGGCGAACGCCACCGCACTGGGGTACCGGTCGTCGGGGCGCTTGGCCATCGCCCTGGCCAGCACGGCCTGCAGGTTCTCGGGCACGTCGGCGCGCTCGATGCGCGGCACGGCCATCCGCTCGATGCGCTCGATCAGGTCGGCGCTGGAGTTGCGCTCGCCCTTGCGCTCGAACGGCGAGCGGCCGGCGAGCAGCGTGAACACGGTCGCGCCGAGGGCGTACACGTCGGTGCGCACGCCGGTGGACGGGTTCTCGGCGAACGACTCCGGCGGCGACCACGGGATCGACATGCCGGCGGCGTCGCTGTCGACGCCGGTGGTCGAGGCGATGCCGAAGTCGGTCAGCGCCGGGCGGTTGTAGACGGTGACCAGGATGTTCGCGGGCTTGATGTCGCGGTGCAGCACCCCGGCGCGGTGCGCGGTCTCCACCGCTCCGCTGACCTGCACGCCCACGCGCAGCGCCTCGGCGACCGAGAACGGCTCCTTGCGGGTGCGCACCTGCAGGTTGGGCCTGGGGCAGTACTCCATCACGATGTACGGGCGGCCGTCGGTGGCGACGCCCGCCTGGTAGATGGTGACGATGGCGGGATGCGTGGACAGCATGGCCATCACGTTCGCCTCGTTGGTGAACTCCTCGGCGGCACCCGCCGCCAGGCGATCGGCGAGCAGCACCTTCACTGCTACCTCGCGCTTGGGCAGCTGCTGCTCGTAGAGGAACACGTCGGCGAAGCCGCCGGTGCCGAGCGGCCGGAGGTACTCGAACCCCGGCAGCTCGGGCGGCGGCGACGGAGCGCGGCTCATCAGACCCCCTCGACGGCGACCGTGACGCCGTCGCCCACGTCGATGACGTCGCCGCCGAGCACGAGCGTGGGCTCGCCCGGATGCAGGCGCACCGGGTCGGAGCCGGTGCGCAGCAGCGTGGAGCCGTTGGTGGTGTGCAGGTCGACGACCACCACGGAGTCGCCCTCGGGGCGCACCTCGAGGTGGTTGCGGGAGATGTCGGACTGCGGGCTGTCCACGGCGATCAGGTGCGGCATGGTGCTGCCGCTGGCGCGCGTGGAGCGCGGCTTGCGTCCGATGATGACGGCGCGGTCCAGGTCGACGACCTGACCGGTGGACAGCCGGATCCGCGCGCCGGCGGCGGGCGGGCGGATGTCGTCGATCACCGGCAGCGCCTCGGTGGGCGCCTCGGGCGACGACCCGGCAACGCGCAGTCGTCGCGCCTCGGCCACCGAGATGGTGGCGCCGTCATGGTCGCCGAGGTCGTCGTCCTCCGCCGGCGCCGCCACGGGTGCGGGCGTCACGAGGCCGCCCATCGCGTCGGGCACGTGCGGAGCGGATGCCGCCGCATCGGCGTCATCGCCCGCCTGCTGGGGGGCGGCCGAGGGCAGCTCATCGGGGGCGATCGTCCGGTTCACGTCGGGCTCGCCCGCCGCGTCGTCGGGCTCGTTCGCGGAGCGCGCGAGCAGCAGCTCGTCGGGAGTGATGGTCTCGCTCGGCGCGTCGCCGGATTCGGTCTCCGGCTCAGCATCCGCTTCGGGCTCCGGCTCGGCATCCGCTTCCGGCTCGGACTCGGGCTCGGGCCCGGGCCCGGGCTCGGGCTCCGGCTCGGCATCCGCTTCGGGCTCCGGCTCGGGCTCCGGCTCCGGCTCGGCATCCGCTTCGGGCTCCGGCTCCGGCGCGGCGTCGATCGCGGGCGCTGCATCCGCCTCGGCGTCGTCCCCCTGCGCCTCCTCGGCCGGGACCTCGGCGGCGTCCGCCGGCTCGCCCTCGACCGCAACCGGCGCCTCCGGTTCGGGCACGGCGTCCGGCGCGGAGAACGCCTCGCCCACGCGGATGCCCGAGGTGAGCACCACACCCGAGCGGATCGGGTACTCGACGCCGTCTCCCGCGTCGCCGATGCGGATCTCGAAGCGCGGCTCGCCGGCGATGTAGCGCTCGCTCCACGTCGTGATGTCCTCGCCCGAGAAGCCCTCCTCGAAGCCGGTGCTCACCGTCACCGCGCCGCGCACGGCGAAGCGGGTGCCCCCGGCGTCGAACAGCGCGACCGCGAACGAGCCGAGACCGGTGATGGCGCCACCGGAGAGCACGTCGATGACCTCGGTCAGCGCCGGAACGCCGTCGCGGAGCATCGCCGAGAGCGCGACGACCTTGTCGGCGCCGGCATCGCCGGGAAGCGCGGCGATGCCCGACTCCTCGACCACGACCTGCCAGTCGCCCGGGCGGTAGATCACGTCACTCATCGCATTCCTCCATCCGCCGCCGCGCGCGGGCGCGTGTCGGCAAGCTCTTCGTCGTCGTCGGCCTGCACGTGGATGCCGCGCACCGAGGCGACGGTCACGGCGTCGACGATCACCACGGTCACGTTGTCGCGGCCGCCGGCGCGCACCGCCTCGGCGGTCAGGATCTCGGCGGCGCGCTGCGGATCGGACTCGCTGCGCAGCACTTCGGCGATCCGCTCGTCGGTCAGCTCGGTGGTCAGGCCGTCGGAGCACACCAGCATCCGGTCGCCCCGCTCGGCCGGGAACAGCCAGTAGTCCGCGTCGCCGACGCTGCCCGCGCCGATCGCCCGGGTGATGATGTTGCGCCGCGGATCGATGTTGGCTTGCTCGGGCGTGATCTCGCCCTCTTCGATCAGCTCCTGCACGTACGAGTGGTCGACGCTGATCTGCTCGAGCGCGCCGCCCGCGAACTGATACGTGCGCGAGTCGCCGATGTTGATCACGAGCCAGTAGCCGAGGCCGTCGACCGTGGCCACGGCCACGCCGCTGAGCGTGGTGCCGGCGCCCGCGCCGCCCTGCTGGCTGATCGCGGCGACGGCCTGCCGGGCGGATGCCAGCGCGTCGCGCACCTGCCCCATCGACAGCGCATCCTGTCCGACCAGCGACGAGAAGTGCTCGATCACGGTGGCGCTCGCGATCTCGCCCGCGTCGTGCCCGCCCATCCCGTCGGCCACGAGGAACAGCGGCGCCGATGCCAGGTACGAGTCCTCGTTGAGCTTGCGGCGCGCCCCGACGTCGGTGGCGCATCCGCTGGAGGTGAGCACCGGCGCGGTCACACGTAACCCCCGATCGTGACGATGCGGTCGCCGATCTCGAGGGCGTCGCCCAGGCGGATCGGCACGCGCTGTCCGGGCGGGCAGGCGATGCGCACGCCGTCGCGCACGATCACCGTCCCGTTCGTCGACCGGCGGTCCATGACCCAGCCGCCGCGCGTCTCGGCGCCGGCCTCGAAATGGGTCTTCGACAGCGAACGGGTCTCGTCGCGCACCGCGACGTTCACGGCGCCGTCGTCCTCGGGGTTGCGGCCGAAGACGGTGCGGCCCGACACGGTGGCGCGCTGTCCGTCGTCCCACGTGAACACCAGGCGGTGCCCCGGGACGCTGATGCGCGTCGACTCGATGTCGTCATCCTGCTCCCCGTCCGGCTCGTCCGGCTGCACGAGCGGGTGCTCGTCCGGCTGCACGAGCGGGTGCTGCGCCGTGACCGGCTGCTCGGAAGCGACGGGGGGCACGAAGGGCGGGGGCGTCGGCGCGCCGGGGGCATCCACCGACGGCACGGACGCGGCCTGCCCGCCCAGCCGGGCCGCGACGGTGTCCAGCGGCGTCGGGTCCGAGACGGGCTCGACCGGGGCCGGAGCGGCCGGCTCAGCGGGCTCCGGGGCGGATGCCATCGGCGCCGACTCCTGGGTCACCCCCGGGACGAACGAGATCAGCGGATCCTCGGGCAGGTCTCGGCGCATCGGCGGCGAGAGCACCGTGTGCTCGGAGAACTCGTCGTCCGCCGGCTGCTGTTGCGCCGCGGTACCCGGGTGCACCGGTTCGGCCGGGGCGGCCGGGGGCGCGGACGCGGGCGGCGGAGCGAATCCGCCGGGCCGGGCGAACCCGGGCATCGACGTCTGCGGGATCGCCGGCGCATCCTGCGGAGCCGGGACCCCGAACGCGGGACCACCGGGCGCACCCTGAGCCGGAGCCCCCTGAGCCGGAGCGCCCTGAGCCGGAGCCCCGAACGCGGGAGCGGGCGTCGGGGCAGTGGGGACGGCGCCCGCGGCAGACGGCGCCGGAGTGCGACCGGATGCCGCCGGCGCGGCGCCCTGGAGCATGAGCGCCCCGGCCACCTTGTCGTGCCAGCCCTGGAACCGCCCGGAGCCGTCGAAGAGCACCGTGAAGTAGCCGACCACGATCGACGCGGCCAGTCCCCAGATCACATTGCGCAGCAGCGCCCGGCCGAACCCGAGGGGCGAGCCGTCGTTCGCCTTCACCAGCCGGATGCCCTGCGCGCGCATCCCGATCGATCCGCGACCGGCCTGCATGAGCGTGTAGACCACCGCCCACGCGATGCCGAGCACGCCGAAGACCGGGCTCGCGACCAGCAGCGAGCCCATCAGGTCGCGGCTGGTCATGACGACGACGATCATGATCACCGTCGGCACGACCACCGCGATCGCGAAGCCGATGGCCGCGTCGATCAGGTACGCGACGGCCCTGCGCCCGATCGGCGCGACGTCACCGGGCGGAAGCATCGTCGTCATGAGGTCTCGCTCTCGGATCGCGTGGTCTTGCTGTCGATGTTGCCAGGTTCACGGCGAACGCGCGCGGTCGCGGCATCCTTCAGCTCCTGCATCCGCGCCGAGATCCGGCCGCGACCGGTGAGCGAGCGCAGGCTGAGGCGCGCCTTGACGCGCTTCCAGAAACCCGCCTGTCTGCCCAGCCCGCCGACCAGCGAGTCGACCTCGGCCCAGAAGGCGTCGACGTCGCCCTGACTCGGGTCGTCCGGCCCGAACACCTGATCATCGGCGCGGTCTGCCAGCGTGGTCGCGGCGGGAAGCGACAGCGCCGCCGAGACGGTGGCCGCCTCTTCGAAGCGCGTGCCGCCGGGGCTCAGGCGCGCGCCGTAGTCGATCGCACGGTCGGTGAGCTCGTCCCAGCCGCCGCTGATCCGATCGGCCGTGCGCTGCGCGTTGCGGCGGGCGCGGCGGCGGGATGCCTTCCACGCGCCGATCACGATGAACGGCGAGCTGAGGATCAGCAGCGTCAGCAGCGAGATGCCGCCGATGGCGAGGATGACCCCGATGATGCCCAGGATGTTGGGCGCGTCGTCCTCGGGCTTGCGGTCGTCCGGCACGGTCGGCGGCAGGTCGACCGGCTCCTGCGGCGGGGGCGGCGGCTGCAGCACCTGCGGCTTGGGGTCGACGCGCGGCTTGGTGTTCTGGTCCTGCGGCTCCTGGTCCTCGGGCGGCGTCGGGTCGAACGGCAGCCAGCCGTAGCCGGTGAAGTTCACCTCCACCCACGCGTGCACGTCGTCGCCGGTGGCCTTGAACACCCCCGAGTCGCTCTCCTTCTTCGGGTAATAGCCCATCACCACGCGCGCCGGGATGCCGATCTCGCGCGCCATCAGCGCCATGGTCACGGCGTACTGCTCGTCGTCGCCGATCATCTGCTCGCCGCCGACCAGCGTCGCGATGCGCTCGGCCGTGTGACCGGCGCGGGACAGGTGCGCCTGCGAGCCGAGTCCGTGGCTGAAGAAACCGTTCTTGGAGAGGTACGTCTGCAGGGCGCGCACCTGCCCGATCGGGGTCTTCGCCTCGGTCACGGTCTCGGCGGCGAGGGTGCTGAGCTCCTCGGGCACGTTGTGCAGCTCGGGCAGCTTCATCTTCACGATCGCGGTGTCGCCGAGCTCTTCGTCCGTGGGGATCTTCGGGAGCACCGCGTCGACCGTGTACGTGTCGCCCTTCTGCAGCCCCTCAGTGACCACCGTGGTTCCGGTGGCGGTGTTGTGGTACCCGCTGCGGCGCAGCCGCTCGGCGCGGGAGCCCTCGAACGTGATCTGGTCCTCGCCCTGCGTGCCCGGCACCCAGACGCCGCTGTAGTCGCCGATGTCGAAGCGCAGCGTGGCCTTCTGCCCGTCCGCTCCGGCGGCCATGTTCGAGCGCAGCGGGCTGAACGCGCTGGAGGTGCCAGGGCCGCCGTCGGTGACGTTGTAGACGATGCCGTCCCAGTCGTCCATCGCGGCCAGACGCACCCGGGCGCCCTCGGGCAGGCCGGTCACCGTGAACAGCGTCTTGTCCGCCTCGTCGCGCACGTTCTTGCGGAACGCCTGCAGCGGGCTGGGATAGTCGCGGATGTTGAACGGCGGCACGATGGCATCCCGGAACACGTGGCGCGGCTCGCCCGGCTGCGCGATCGCACCCAGGCCGGCGCCGGCGAGACCGGCGACCGCGAGCACGGCGACGCCGCTCAGCATCCGCCTGGTGCGCATGTGCGCGGCGCGACCGGGATCGATCTCCGACACGTCCACCGCGCTGCTCTGCGGCGCCCACCAGGTGCGCAGCGACATCCACACCACGGCGACAGCGGCGAAGATCACGCCCTGCGTCAGCGGGAAAGCAGGGTCGGGCACGCCGAGTCCGATCACGAGCAGCAGAGCGGATGCCGCGGGGATCAGCGCCCACCACACCTGACGCAGCCGCAGCGCCAGCGAAGCGGTGGTCGCGCTTGCGACCAGTGCCACGATGAGCACCACCACCAGGTGGCCGTCAGCGGGCGAGACCGGTGCGACGGTGGTCAGCAGCTGCTTCCACGCGGTGACGGCACCGAGCGCGAGGCCCTGGAGCGTCTCCAGCGTGGGGACCACCCCGATCAGCGTCGTGCCGGGAAGGGCGAGTGCTCCGCCGAACAGGAAGTAGGCGGCGATCGTGAAGCCAGCGACGATGAGGATGCCCCAGCGCTTCAGCGCGCACACTGCGGCGATGGCCAGGCCCAGCAGCATCCCGCCGACAGCGGCGACGAGGAACGACGGACCGGCGAAGCTCGGCCAGAAGCCGATCAGCGCCACCAGCAGGAGGACCGCGGTCGCGGAGAGATCCAGAATCCAGCGCCGCAGCGGCAGCGGCGTCGCGGTCGAAGTCGGCACGGAGGTCATGCGAGCACCTTCTGAAGGGCGAGCGGCAGCTGGTCGAGGGCGCCGATGGTGACCACGTCGGCGTCGGCGATGCGCCGCAGCGCGGGCTGCTCCACGCCGCCCTGCACCACGACGGCGATCACGCGGGCGCCGAACGGCATCCGCGAGCATGCCAGTCGCAGGTCCTCGCCGGAGACCGCAGAACCGCAGACCAGGGCGACGACGCTGGCGGATGCCATGGTCGCGGACAGCACGCCGGCCAGCTCCGGCACCCCGCCGTCGCGGCCGCGCGAGTGATCGACCATCGCCAGCGAGTCGAGCAGCTGCTTGCCGGTTCCGGCCGGCAGTTCGCGGCCCTGCACCCGCACGTCGACCTTCTGCGAATCGCGCAGCGCGCGCAGGCCGATCGAGCCCGCGACCGAGATCGCCAGTTCGAACTCGTCGTCGGTGCGGTAGTCGCGCGGCGAGCGCGTGAGGCCGATCACGAAGTGCGACCGGCGGGTCTCCTCGAACTG
Organism: Microbacterium sp. ARD32; assembly: GCF_031844385.1. Lineage (NCBI taxonomy): Bacteria > Bacillati > Actinomycetota > Actinomycetes > Micrococcales > Microbacteriaceae > Microbacterium > Microbacterium sp. ARD32. The sequence goes on along the minus strand of NZ_JAUZVD010000001.1, from coordinate 140,568 downwards.
ACGCACCATCATGGTGCCGGTGCGCGCGGTGGAGCGCCAGTGCACGTGCCGCAGGTCATCGCCCGGCTGGTACTCGAGCAGGGCGTGGAAGGAGACGTCGTCGCGGGACAGGTCGGATGCCGGCAGACCCTCCAGGTCGCGCAGGAAGCCGAGCGACTGGCCGCCGAACAGGGTGGTCTTCGGATGCACGTACAGGTCGACCGGCTCGTCGCGGCGGTGGGCGCGCTCGAACAGCCCGAGCGGGTCGCCGCGCACCACGCTGACCGGCCCGACCTTCACGACGCCGCGGCGGTGGGTGGGGATCGCGAACAGCTCCTCGGCCTCCTGACCAGGGGCCAGGCGCTGAATGGAGAACTCGCCGCGTCCGCCGCCCACCGGCAGCACGACGCGCGAGGGGAGGATCGCCCGCGCGCCGCGGTTCAGCAGCGTGAGGCCGCCGACCGCGCGTTCGCCGACCACCACGCGGGTGCGCGCCAGGTCGAGCGACACGTCGTACTCGGTGCGGCCGATCAGGAACAGCGCGCAGATCGCGGCCACCAGGGCCAGCACGAGCCCTGCGACGATCAGCTCGTGCCAGCCGAGGAGCTGCCCGGTGATCCACGCCGCGACGGCGAGCGCCATCACGGTCCAGCCGAGGGGGCGGATGACGGCCGCGATGCTCTGCAGCCGGGCGAGCACGCGCGCGCCGATGACAGCGACGATGTCGCGCCATCCTGCCTCGCGGTCGACCGGTGCCGGCGCCGCGATCGTCTCCGCGGTCATCAGGCGTTCGTGCGCGCCTGCGGCGCGGCGACGGACTCGAGGACGCGGGCGATGACAGCGTCGGCGGTGGTGCCGGCGAACTCCGCCTCGGCATCCAGCATGAGCCGGTGCTGCCACACCGGGCGGGCGAGCGCCTTGATGTCGTCGGGCAGCACGTAGTGGCGGCCGTGCGCTGCGGCCCACACCTTGGCGATGCGGATCATCGCGATCGCGCCGCGCACCGAGACGCCGAGCTTGATGGCGCCGTCGGTGCGGGTGGCCTCGGCCAGCTCGGCGGCGTACCGCAGCACGGCGGACTCGACGTGCACGGTGGCGGCCAGGTCTGCCATGTCGGCGACGGCACCGGTGGTGATCACCGCGGACAGCGAGGCGGCGGGGTTGCGCTGGGCGGCGCCGCCGAGGATGCTCTCGGTGACCGACAGGCTGGGGTAGCCGATCGAGGTCTTCACCAGGAAGCGGTCCAGCTGCGCCTCGGGGAGCTTGTAGGTTCCGGCCTGCTCGACGGGGTTCTGGGTCGCGATCACCAGGAACGGACGGCCAGCCTCGTGCGTGACGCCGTCGACGGTCACCCGCGACTCCTCCATGACCTCGAGCAGGGCGGACTGGGTCTTCGGCGAGGCGCGGTTGATCTCGTCGGCCAGGACGATGGATGCGAAGATCGGCCCCTTGTGGAACTCGAACTTGTGCGCCTGCTGGTCGTAGATCGTCACACCGGTCACGTCGGAGGGCAGCAGGTCGGGCGTGAACTGGATGCGGGAGCTCGTGCCCTGCACGGTGGCGGCCAGCGCCTTGGCCAGGCTGGTCTTCCCCGTGCCAGGAGCGTCTTCGAGCAGCACGTGGCCCTCGGCGAGCATGGCGGAGAGCACCAGGCCGACCACCTCGGGCTTGCCCTGCAGCGCCTTGTCGATGTTCTCCACCAGGCGCTGGAACGTGCTCTGGAACCAGGCTGCCTGTTCGGGGGTCATACTCATGTCTGTTCTCTTCTTCTCGAGTGGTGAAACCTGAATGGGTCAGGGGCGGGACCAGAATTTCTTCGTCGTGTCGACGCTGTCTCCCCAGCCCTGGATGTCGACCCAGACGTTGACGTCGTCTCGTCCCTTGTAGCAGCCGATCTGCTTGGACCCCTTGCCGTCGAAGTTGATCGAGTACCGGTACGGCGGGTTTCCGATGGCGCCGTCCGCGCTCGAATAGCAGATGACGTCCTTCGTGCCGATGTTGAGGTTCTCCCAGTTGACGATGAACTGACGGCATCCGTTGACGCAGCTCCCCTTCGGGTCGCCCTGCGTCACCCAGACCTTGGCGGGCGGAGGCGGTGGCGGGTTGCTCGTCGTCGCCTTGTAGACCGGTGACAGTGCCTCGCCGCCTTCGGTCGCCACCACCTTGACCTGAATGCTGTGCGTCTGCTTGTAGCCGTTGCCGACGGTCTCAGTGCCGCTCTTCTTGTCGTTCGGTCCAGCTACCTTCTTCCAGCCGCCACCGTCGATCTTGATGTAGGTGGTCACCGGGCGTCCGTTGCCGGAGCCGCCCGAGTTCCAGCCCAGAGTGATCTGCTGGTCCCCCTTCTTCGACGCGGAGCCGGTCGGCGCCTTGGGTGCGCCGAAGGGGATCACAGAGTTCGAGGCGGCCGAGGCCGGCCCTGCCTGGGACTGCTGCCCGTCGATCACGGAGTACGCGCGCAGCTGCACCGTGTACGAGGTTCCGTTCGTCGCGGCGATGGCGCTGCTGCCGTTCCAGTCGGTCCAGCTTCCCGAGCCCTTGAGCAGGTACTGGTAGCGGATCTCGCCGGGCTTGGCGCCGTTCAGCGCCGAGGCCGGCATGTCGTAGGAGGTGATGGTGATGGTGCGGTCACCCTCCTTCAGCTTCACGTTCGAGGGGGCGCCCGGGGTGCCGAACGCGCGACGCGGCGTCGACTGCGGGCTGGCGGCGCTGGTGCCGGCCTTGTTGGTCGCCCGCACCGCGTAGGTGTAGTCGGCCGCGTTCGTGGGCACCGACACCGTCTGCGACGTGGCCGTCCCGGCCTTGACCGTCTTGAACAGCGTGCCGCCGCGGTAGATCAGCAGGTCGTAGTTCTTGACCGCGTCGCCATTGGGATCGGCGTCGTTCCAGGAGACGCTCATCTGCGCCTCGCTGCCGAGGGAGGGGGCGCTGTTCACGGTGGGCGCGGCGACCTCTCCGGGGATCCCCGCCGGCACCTCGTCGAGCGACCACATGCTGTACCCCGAGGGGTCGGGCGCCTTGTTGTGCGCGCGCACCCGCACCTGGTAGCTCGTGCCGTTCTCCAGCCCCTCCCAGGTGAGCGTGTTGCCGGTCACGCCGGTGCGCTCCGACGGTCCGCTCAGCGGTGCGGGTGAGATCTGCAGCGTGTACGACTCCACGGGCGATCCGTTGGACTGCGGCGTCTCCCAGCTCACCTTCAGCGCCTTGTCGCCGAACACGAGCTTGGGCGGCAGCGGGGTCTCGGGCTTGACGTCGGGACGCGCGGGTTCGGACAGCGCCGAGGCGGGCCCGTCCCCCACCCGGTTGTGGGCGGTCACCTCGAACGTGTACTCGACGTTGTTGACCAGACCCTCCAGCGTGCAGGTGGTCGTGGCGCAGGTCTTGGAGTACGGCCGCCCGCCCACCGACGTGACCGTGTAGTGGTCGATCTCGGCGCCGTTGTTCGATGGCGCCGACCAGTTCAGCACCACCGTGCGGTCCTCCACCGTCGTCACGCGCGGCACGCCCGGGGCATCCGGAACGCCCTGCACGGTCACGGTCACCCGGCCGTCCACCTCACGATCCGGATCCTTCGTCGCATCCTGCACGCGATACCGCACCACGAGCACGCCGACGAAGTCCGCGCCGGAGGTGATCTTCACCTGGTCCCCGTCGACCTCGGCCTGGCCGTCTCCGCTCTCCGGCACCGCGGAGAGCAGCTTCAGCGGCTCGCCGTCGGCCTTGAACGGGTTGATGTCGTTCTTCAGCACCGGCACGGTGATCGTCTCGCCCTGATCGGCCTCGTCAACGGTGTCGGGGCTCGCGACCGGCAGCTCGCGGGTCGAGGCGGTGACGGTGACGGCGACTCTTCCCTCGATCGGGTCGGTCGTGCCGTCGGTGATGCTCAGCACGACCGAGGCCGTCGTGCCCTTGGGAGTGGTCCTCGAGGCGTCGACCAGCAGCGTGCTGCCGTCGAGCCGGGCGTTCAGTCCGTCGCCGGGGCCCTTCGTGATGCGATAGCGGAGCTTGTCGGCGTCGCCCTTGTCGGGGTCTGTGGTCAGCGCCGCCAGGTCGAGCGAGGTTGCATCCTCGCCGGGAGCGACGTCCAGCTGGCCGTCGATGAACTCCGGCGGCTGGTTCTCGGGCGGCAGCACCGTGATCGGGATCGACAGGGTGCTCTTGCGGCCCTTCGGGTCCTCGACGGTCTTGCCGTCGGTCACCTCGAAGCTCAGCGAGTCCTTGCCGGAGTATCCCTTCTTCGGCGTGTACACCAGCGTGGTCTTGTCCTTGATCAGCGAGTCGCCGTTGTCGTGGCCCGCGCTGACCTTCGCGGCCTCCGTCAGGCGCACGGAGCCGCCGCCGACGACGGTGACGTAGTCGGCCAGCGGCAGCTGCTTGGTCTCGCCGCTCTTGACCTCCACGGGCTTGGTGGAGCGCAGGGTGGGGCGCAGCTCGCTCAGCGACGGGACGAAGATGAAGGCCGACGCGGACTGCTCATCCTGGTCGGTGATGGTGTACCGGATCAGCTGGCGCTTCTCGGTCACGGTGATCCGCGCCTTGTGGCCGTCGATCAGCTTCGCGCCGCCCTCGATCCGCACCTCGAGCGCGGCGGCGGTGCCGTCGGGATCCTCGTCGTTGGCGAGGATGTCCAGGTCGGCGGTCAGCGAGTCCTTCAGATCCTCCACGCGCAGCCGGTCGTCCCGGGCGATCGGCGCCATCAGCGGCACGTCCTCGTCGACCGTGACCAGGATCGGGGCGGATGCCTCGGATCCCTTCGCATCGCGGATCGTGTACTGCAGCGACGCCTCGAGCTCGCGGTCGGGCACGCGCACGATCACGCGGTCTCCGGAGACCTTGCCGGTGACGCCGGACTCGTCCGCCGCTGTGATGCCGTCCTTGACCAGCCGGATCTCATCGCCCTCGGGGTCGGAGTCGTTCGCCAGCACCGGCACGGCCACCGAGCGGCCGGGGCGCACGACCACGCTGTCCTTCACGGCGAACGGCGCCTGGTTCATCGACTCGGCCGGGGCGATGCCCACCCGGATGGTCGCCGTGCCCTCGCCGCCCAGGCGGTCGCGCACCCGGTAGGTGAAGCTGTCGACGCCGTGCGAGTCGGCGAAGGCCTCGTACTCCAGGAAGTCGCCGCCGGTCTCGGTGATCCGCCCCTTGACCGGCGCGATGTCCTGGCCGAGCAGCTCCACCGAGTCGCCGTCGGTGTCGATGTCGTCCAGCGGGATCGGGATGCGGATGCTGGCGCCCGCCAGCGTGCGCGCGGTCAGGTCGGCGGGATGCGGAGGCGCGTTGACCTCGGCGTCGACGGGCAGGACCTGCACGGTGATGTGTCCGCCGGCCTTCTGCCCCCTCGTGTCGACGGCCTCGTAGGTGAGGTACACGGTGCCGGGCTGGTCGGCGGCCTTGAACCGCACGGTGTTCTGCGAGACGAAGGCCTCGCCCTCGGCAGGGTCCGGAAGCGGATCGACGAGCTTCGGGGCGACGTGCATCGCGTCGCCGTTGGGGTGCACGTCGTTGTCGAGCACGGGGATGGTCACCACATCGCCCGCGCGCACCACGGCCTCGTCGTCGTGCGTGACGGGAGGCGAGAGCTTGGAGGGTGCGGGGATCGGCACCACGGTCACATCGCCCTCGGCGGACTTGCTGCCGTTCGAGATGCGGTACGTGATCTTCACCGGCTCGTCCAGTGCGCCCTGGTCGCTGATCCGCAGCATCTCGTGGTTCAGGATCGACACCGCCACGCCGCTGTGCGGCGGCACCGACACCGACTGCACGACCAGCACGCCGCCGGCGGGGTCGGAGTCGTTGGCGAGCACGCCCACCAGCGCCTCCTTGCCGCTGGGCAGCAGCGCCACATCGCGCACCGCCACCGGCGGCAGCTCGGAGTCCTGCTCGTCCATCACGTCGACGCGCACGATGCCCTTGGCATCGGCCTGACCCGATGACGCCTGGTACTGCACGTAGTAGACGCCAGGGGCGTTCGCCCGGAAGGTGAACTGCTTCTTGGCGTAGTCCGGCCGGATCGTGGTGCCGTCCAGCGGCTCCACCCGGCTGAGCCGCAGCTCATCGCGGCCGGAGCTGGTGTCGTTGGCCAGGGGCGCGACCGTCGCCGTCTCGCCGACGCGGGTGACGATGTGGTCGGCGTTGGTGACCGGCGCGGTGGTGCCGGCGGGCTTCACATCGAGCAGGATCGTGCCGTTGGTGAGCTCGCCCAGGGAATCGGCGACGACGACGCCGACCTCTTTGCGGCCCTGCAGGCTGCCGACCGCGCGGTAGGTCATCTGCCCGTCGGTGGTGAACTCCACCTCATCGCCATCCGCCGCCTCGACGCCCTTCAGGTACAGATCGTCGCCCTCGGGGTCGATCCAGTCCTGCAGCACGTTGTACGCGAGGGTGCCGCCGGACTCCACCGACAGCTTGGTCTTGGTGCGGCGCTTCTGCTTGGGCGACGAGTTGGTGTCCCAGTCGTACACCGTCGCGGTGACCTTCGCCGTGTCGGTGCCGTTCTCGCGCCCGTCATCCACCTGATACGTGAACACCGCCCGGCCGGACGCGTCCTCGGGTGCCATGATCTGCAGCGCGGCGCCGTTCAGAATCGGCTGCACCTGCCCGATCGAGGGCTGCTCGCCCACCAGCGAGGCCACCAGCACGTCGCCGTCGGAGTCGTTGTCGTTGTCCAGCACCGGCAGCAGCGTCGTCCCACCCGGGCGCACACCCAGCCGATCGTTCGCCGCCTCAGGAGGTGTGTTCTCCTTCTTGCGATCCGGCAGAGACGTCTCCACCGTCTCCTCCGTGGACTCGTCCGTGTCCTCCGTGTCGCCCTCCGGCGGAGTCAGGATGCTCCAGTCATCCACCCGCTGCAGGCTCTCATCGGCCAGCCACGCCTCCCCGCCGATGATGTCGTTCAGCACGATCACGTCGCGATTCACCCGGAACGTCAGATGCTTGCTGCGCTTGCCACCCGGGATCTTCGCATCGACGTCGTCCCGCTCCCCCGCACAGTCACGCAGGAACCGGGCCGACCCGCCCCACGCCCCGTACGTGCACCCCTGCAGGAACACCGGAGCGGCGGGCACGCCCTCCGACCCGAGGTCGCTGACCGTCGGGTCGGCGCCGTCCAGCGGCACCCGCACCAGCGCCGACGGCGTCGCGACCGCCACGGCGTCGGAGGAGGCGGATGCCTGCTGCAGCACGGCATCCTTCGCATTCTCGATCTCGGTGCGGTGCCCTCCGGTCAGCACAGCACCACTGGAGGGAACCAGCACGACCGGCACGTCTCCGACGACGGTGATCTCGGGCTGCTCGGCGTCCTTGACGCCGTCGAGCGCCGACGTGCTCGGCTCGAGCGCCTCGCCCTGCTCGTCGACCGGGATGGTGACCAGATCGCCGCCCTCCGGCGAGACGGCGTAGACCGTGCCGTCCTGGCCGACAGCGACATCGGCGTTCTTGCCGAGTTCGATCAGAGGCTTGCCGCCCTTGATGTCGAGGCCGGAGAGCGACGAGGTGCCCACCACCCAGAGATCGCCGGAGGCGGCGTCGAGCACAGCCGCCGTGCGGTTGCCGAGCGCGACCTCGGCGCTGCCGGGGATCGTCGCGCTGTCGGTGAGCGCGACGTTGGCGGGATCGACGGCGGTGAGCGTCGAGCTGCCGCGATCGACCACCAGCACCGTTCCGCCGTCCTGCAGGATGTCGTAGTCATCGCTGCTGGTGCGCAGGCCCCCGTCGAGCACGGTCGACGCGTGGTTGAAGTGACCGACGAGCAGTTTGGACGACTTGGTGAGCCACACGCCCGCGTCGTTCAGGTCGACCTTCGCCGTGGGCAGTCCGTCGTAGGCGAGTGCCATGCCGGTGAGGGCCACGCTGCCGATGACCACGCCCGCCGTCGCCGCGAGGGTCTTCGGGCGCGCGCGCATCCACGACAGTGCCTTCATGACGGCGAATTCCCCCCTCGGCGCTCCTTCATGCGTCCGTGTCATTGTACGCAGAGCGATATTCCGCTGCCCAGGCGGCGACATGGGCAGAAGTGCCCCAGCCTGTGCCATCACCACGTCGTGGAGTGGATGTTGGCACTCACGCCGTCGAAGCTCACCGTCACAGTCTTCCCTGCTTCGCCATCGCAGATCCACGACTTGAGATCCGTCGATGCGCCTGCGGCAATCGACTGAGAATTTCCCTCGTTGTTCGCGGAGAACACGCCGTTCTTCCAGACTGTGACAAGGTACTTTCCCCCAGGGAAATCGGCTGATGTCGCCACGCGCACGTAGTTGCAGGTGCCGTTCATCCGACCGCCCCTCGAAACCCAGACCTCAGGCAGAGGCTTGGCCCCCGTGCCGCTGTTGGCCGTCACAGTGCGCGTCTGCGGCGCGGCGGGCTGGTCGGAGTTCGGCTTGTCGGTGACGGTCACGGTGAAGGACACCGGCGTGCTCCAGCCGTAGCTCAACGGCACGTTTCCGCCGCCGGTGCCGACGGTTCCGGAGTGCCCGCGGTTGTCGGCCCAGCTCACCGTCACGTCCCGGCCGTTGCGCGTGGTCGCACCGATGTGCCAGGTGATCTCCTGCCCGCTGACGCTGGCGGAGAGGCTCGGTGTGTTCGGCGCGCCGAAGGGCTTGGCCGCATTCGAACCGGCCGACACTGCTCCGGCCTTGGTGGAGGTGCCCGCGACCCTGGCCACACCGCGCACATAGATGTAGTACGTGCTGTTGTTCGCCACGCCGCTGCGGATCACCTTGTCGCCGGGCATGGCGTTCCAGGTGCCGTTCTCGCCGATGCGGTACTCGTAGCTCACCTCGCCGGACTTCGCGCCGTTGAGCGGACCGGGGGCGAACGCGACGGTCACCGTGTTGTCGCCCGGCGTGGCCCGCACCCCGGTGGGCGCGCCCGGGGCGAGCACACCGCGGCGCTCCGCGGACGGCCGACTCCAATCGCCCGGCTTCGGCGCCTTGTTCATCGCCCGCACGCGGAAGGTGTAGCCGGTCTCGGACGGGTCGACCTGCACGGCCTGGCTCGTCACACCGGCAGCGACCATGATCGGCTCGCCGACCACCGCGCCCCCGCGCATGATGTTCAGCTCGTAGCCCGAGATCGCCGCCCCGTTGTCGTCGGGCGCGACCCAGCTCACCTTCATCTGCGCCTTGGATCCGACAGGATCCAGCTCGGCGGTCGTCGGCTGCGCGGGCGCCTTCGGCGGACCGGCCGGCGTCTCGCCGCGGGAGTACAGGCTCCACTCCGACGGCTGCGGCGCCCGGTTGTGGGCCTGGATGCGCACCTGGTACTCGCGCCCGTTCTCCAGGCCCTTCCAGACGGTGCTGGTGCCGGTGATGCCGGTCAGCTGCGTCGCCCCCGAGGGCGGTGCGGGACTGATCTCGAGCGTGTACGACTCGACGGGCGAGCCGGAGCTGCTGGGCGCGGTCCAGTCCACCTTCAGCTCGTGGTCCCCGAACGCGAGGGTCGGTGCGCTGGGCGTGTCGGGGCGGGTGTCCGGCCGCGCCACCTCGCTGGAGGGCGACGGTTCCGATTCGCCGACGCGGTTGGTCGCGGTCACCTGGAACACGTACTCGACGTCGTTGGTGAGCTTGTCGAGCGTGCAGGTGGTGGACTCGCACTCCTTTGAGTACGCGCCGCCCTGCACCGCGCGCACCGTGTACTTCGTGATCTCGGCGCCGTTGTTCACCGGCGACCCCCACGAGAGCACCACCTGCCGGTCGGTGACGCTGGTCACCGTCGGCGTTCCCGGCGCGTCGGGCACGCCCTGCACCGTGAGGCGGATGCGGCCCTCCGCCGCCCGATCGGGGTCGCCGGTCGCATCCTGGATGCGGTAGCGCGCCACCAGCATCCCGACGAAATCCGGGTCGGGGGTGATCGTGACCTGATCGCCGTCGAGCACCACCTCGCCGCGGCCGGTCTCGGGTGACGCCGAGATCACCGAGAGCGGCGTGTCCGGGAACGGGTTGATGTCGTTCTCGAGCACGTCGATCGTGATCGGCTCGCCCTGGTCGACCTCGTCGCGCACGTCGTCGGTGGCGATCGGGAGGTCGCGGGTGGATGCCGTGACCGTCACCGTGACGCGGCCCTGGATCGGGTCGGCGGTGCCGTCGGTGACGCTGAGCACGAGGTTCGCCGTCGTGCCCTTGGGTACGTCCTTCGCCGCCTCGACGCTGAGCGTCGTGCCCTCCACGCGCGCGGTGATGCCGTTGCCCGAGCCGCCGGTGAGACGGAACGAGACCTCGTCGTCGGGATCGGGGTCGGAGGCGAGTGCCGCCAGGTCGAGCGTGGTCGCCTTCTCGCCGGGAGCGACGGACAGCTCGGCATCCGTGAAGGCGGGCGGCTGGTTCTCAGGCGGGAGCACCGTGATCGGTATGGTGAGGGTGGCCTTGCGCCCCTTCGGGTCGTCGACCCGGTCGCCATCGGTCACCTCGAAGGTGAGGGAGTCCTTGCCGAAGTATCCGTCGGCCGGCGTGTAGACCAGCGTGTTCTCGTCCTTGACGAGGTTGTCGCCATTGCTGTGCGGGGCCTTCGCCTTCGCGGTCTCGGTGATGATCGCGCGGCCCCCGCCGAACACCGTCACGTAGTCGGCCAGCGGCAGCACCTTCGTCTCGCCGCTCTTCACCACCACGGGCTCGACGCTCGTCAGGATGGGGCGCATGTCGGCCAGCGCGGGCACGAAGATGAACGCGGATGCCTGCTTCTCGTCGCGATCCGTGATCGTGTATCGCACGATGTGCGCCTTCTCGCCGACGGTCACCCGCACTGTTTCGTCCGGACGCAGCGTGCCCCCGGCGCCGACATCCAGGCTCAGCGCCTGGGTCGTGCCGTCGGGGTCCTCGTCGTTGGCGAGCACGTCGACGTCGACCGTGGCGGTGTCCTTGACATCGGTGACCAGCACGCGGTCGTCGCGCGCGATCGGCGCCTTCAGCGGCACATCCGGGTCGACCGTCACCGCGATCGCGGCGGATGCCGTGGCGCCCAGCTCATCGACGATCGTGTAGCGCACCGAGGTCTCGAACTCGCGATCGGGCACCCGCACCAGCACCCGATCGCCCAGGGCGCGCGCCTTCACCCCGTCGACATCCGGCTGGGAGATGCCGTCCTTGACGAGCACGATCTTGCCGCCCTCGGGGTCGGAGTCGTTCGCGAGCACCGGCACCGCCACCTCGCGATCCGGACGCACGACCACGGAGTCCTTCACCGCGTATGGCGCCTGGTTCACCTTCTCACGTGGGGCGATCCCGACCCGGATCGTGCCGATGCCCTCGCGCCCGAGACGGTCGCGCACCCGGTAGGTGAAGGTGTCCACGCCGGTCGAATCCTCGAAGGCCTCATAGCTGAGGAAGTCCTGCCCGGTCTCAGCGACCCGGCCCTTGAGCGGGCTGCTGCCCAGCCCGAGCAGTTCGACGGAGTCGCCGTCTTGGTCGAGGCCGTCCAGCGGGATCGCGATCCGCTGCGTGGCGCCGCTGAGCGTGCGCACGGTGAGGTCGCGCGGGGTGGGGGCCGCGTTCGTCTTCCTGTCGACGGGCACGATCTGGATGCGAATGTACGCGGCCGCCTTCTGGCCCATCGAGTCGACGATCTCATAGGTGGCGCTCACCGTCTTCGGCTCGTCACCGGCGCGGAAGCGCACGGTGTCCTGCGAGACGAAGATCTCGCCGTCGGCGGGGTCGACCAGCGGTTCGACCAGCTCGGGCACGACGTGGATCGCGTCGCCGCTGGGGTGGGAGTCGTTGGCCAGCACGGGGATCGTCACCACGTCGCCTGCGCGCACCACGGCCTGATCGTCCAGCGCCACGGGCGCGAGCACCCGCTCGGGTGCGGGGATCGGCAGCACCACGACCTCGCCCACTGCGGAGCGCGTGCCGTTGGAGATGCGGTACTCGATGCGGGTCGGGCCGTTCATCCCGCCCTGGTCGCCGATGCGCAGGGTCTGATGCTCCAGCACCGACACCGAGACGCCGCGCGCGGAATCGTCCAGGCTCGCGGACTGCAGCACCAGCACCCCGCCGGCGGGATCGGAGTCGTTCGCCAGCGGGTCGAGCAGCACCTCGCCACCGGCGGGCAGCAGCGCGACATCGCGCACGGCCACCGGCGGCAGGTCGCTGTCGGCGGTGTCGAGCACGTCCACCCGCACCAGGCCGGGCACCGCGTTGGGGCCGGCGGCGACCAGGTACTGCACGTAGTAGACGCCGGACTTCTGCGCCGTGAACGTGAACTGCTTGTTGGGGAAGTCCGAGTCGATGCTCGCACCGGCTACGGGGTCGACGCCCGCCAGCCGCAGCTGCTCCCGGCCGGAGCTGGCGTCGTTGGTGAGGGGCGAGACCGTGACCGAGACGCCGGGACGGGTCACCACGTGATCGGCGTTGGTCTTCGGCAGCGTCGAGCCCGCCGGCTGCACGTCGAGCCGGATGATGCCGGTGGCCGTCTCGCCCAGCCCGTCGGACACCGTGACCTGCACCTCCTTGCGGCCCTGCAGGCTGCCCAGGGCGCGGTAGGTGATCTGACCGCCGGTGGTGAACTCGACCTCGTCGCCGGGAGCCGCGACCACCTCGCGCAGGTAGATGTCGTCGCCGTCGGGATCGATCCAGTCCGGCAGCACGTTGTACGAGATCGTGCCGCCGGATTCGACGGCGAGCCGGGTGGGTCGCTTGGACTTCGGGGCGGCGTTGACGCTCCACTCGTGCACGGACACGCGCACCCGGGCGGTGTCGGTTCCGCTGCGGCCGTCGTCGGCCTGATACCGGAAGGATGCCGAACCGCGGGCATCCTCCGGCACGGCGATCTGCAGCGCCGCGCCGTCGAGCACCGGCTGCACCACCCCGACCGACGGCTGCGCACCGACCAGCGAGGCCACCAGCACGTCGCCGTCCGGGTCGTTGTCGTTGTCCAGCACGGGCAGCATGGTGGTCGCGCCGGGGCGCACGCCCAGGCCCGGATCGTCCTCGGCGGTGGGAGGGGTGTTCTTCTCACCGCGCTTGGGCAGAGTCGTCTCCACCGTCTCCTCGGTGGTCCGCTCGTCCTCGTCCTCGGTCTCGCCCTTGGGCGGGGTGAGGACGGTCCAGTCATCCACGCGCTGCATGCTCTCGTCCGCCAGCCAGGCCGCGCCGCTGACGATGTCGTTGAGCACGATCACGTCGCGGTTGACGCGGAACGTCAGGTGCTTGCGGCTCTTGGCCCCTGGGATCTTCTCGGCCACGTCGGCGCGCTCGCCGGCGCAGTCGCGGATGAAGCGCGCCGAGCCCGCCCAGGCGCCGTACGTGCAGCCCTGCAGAAAGACAGGCGCCGCCGGAGCGCCGCTGCCCGGCACCGACTGACGGGTCGGCTCACCGCCGTCCAGCGGCACGCGCACGAGCGAGTCGGCGGTGGCGACGGTGACGGCATCCGTCTGCGCCGACACCTGCTGCAGCACCGCGGACCCGTCGGTGGTGATCTCGGAGCGCACTCCGTCGGGAGCGAGCACGGTGCCGGATCCGTCGAGCACCACCGGCACGGAGCCGACCGCGGTGATCGTCGGGCGCTTGTGCTTGTCGACCTTCCCGATCTCGGTCGTCGACCGGCCGGCCGGCGCGCCCTGGGCATCCGTCTCGATCGTCACGATCTGGCCCTTGGCCCCGGCCACCCCGTACACGGCGCCGTCTGCGCCCACCGTGACCGCCGAGTTCTCTCCCAGCGTGACGACGGGCTCGGTGCTGCGCGGATCGAACCCGCTCAGTGCGCTGAACGCCATCACCCAGAGCCGGCCCGACGAGTTCTCCATGACGGCGACGGTGGATGCGCCCAGCGCGACTTGGGATTCGCCGGCGAGCTTGACGGAGCCGGCCAGCGAGACGCGGGCCGGATCGACCGGGGCGATCGTGTTGCTGCCGCTGTCGACGATGAGGACCGAGGACTGATCCTGCAGGATGTCGTAGCTCTCACCGGCGGTGCGCAGCCCGCCGTCGAGCACGGTGGACTCGTGGTTGAAATGGCCCACGAGCAGGCTGGAGGTCTTCGTCAGCCACACGCCCGCGTCGTTCAGGTCGACCTTCGCCGTGGGGAGGCCGTCGTAGGCGACCGCCATGCCGGTGAGCACCACCGCGCCGATCGCGACTCCGGCGCCGGCCGCGATCGCCTTCGGGCGCGCCCGCATCCAAGACAGCATCCTCATACTGCTGAGTCCCCCCTGTGCGCGCGCAGCGCGCGCCGCTCACGAGTTTATCGCGCGCGGTCGATCGCCCGATGGGGAGTGGTCACCATCCCGCCGGATGCCGCCCGGTCAGCCGGCGGATGCCCGCCAGCATCCGCCCACGTGATCATCGACCATGCCGGCGGACTGCATCAGCGCATACATGGTCGTCGGGCCGACGAAGCGGAACCCGCGCCTGCGCAGCGCCTTGCTGAGGGCGGTCGACTCGGCGGTGGTCGCCGGCACGTCGGCGAAGGAGCGCGGGCGAGCGGATGCCGCAGGCGCGAACGACCACATCAGGGCATCCAGCTCGCCCTCCGCCAGCTCACGCACGAGTGCCGCGTTCGAGATCGTGGCGAGGATCTTCGCGCGGTTGCGGATGATCCCGGCATCCGTCATCAGCCGGTCCACGTCGTCGGGGCCGAACTCGGCGACCTGAGCCGGATCGAAGCCTGCGAACACTTCGCGGAACCGCGGGCGCTTGCGCAGGATCGTGATCCAGCTGAGCCCGGCCTGGAAACCTTCCAGCGACATCTTCTCGAACAGGGCGCGGTCACCGTGCAGGGGCCGGCCCCACTCCTCGTCGTGGTAGCGGCGGTACTCGTCGTCGTCGCCGACCCACGCGCAGCGGTCGCGCAGGTCCGGGCCGGTCAGGACGGATGCCATGGACGTCACAGCTTCACGCTACCGGGCCGTGCGCTCCGCGCGGAGACGTGTGCTCAGGCCTTCTTCTTGCGCAGCTCCGCTTCGTCTCGCTTCGCGCGCCGGCGCAGCTCTTTCTCGGAGATCGGCGCGGTGCCGTCGGCGGCGAGCGCGGCGTAATGCGCACGCGCCTCGTCCTGACGCTGCTGCTCGATGCCGCTGGCGATCGGAGCGCGCACGTGCTCGGGTTCGAACCCGAAGGCCTGCACCAGCTCGAGCGCGTGCGGGCGCAGCCGTGCGCACAGCCTGTCGATGTAGCTCGAGACGGCGGCGGCGCGCTGCGTGGACAGCCGCCCGTTGATAAGATGCCAGGCCAGGTGCTTCTCGACCAGGCTCAGCCCGAACAGGTCGCGCAGCCAGGTGAGCACCTGTTTCGTGTCGGCATCCTCGACCGAGTTCACCGCATCGGTGAACGCCTCCCACTGCAGCAGCTCACCGTGCGCGCGGGCGGCCTCGATCAGCTCGGCCTGGTTCTCGTTGAACAGCTTCTCGCCGAGCACTTTGTCCCGGCCCGCTGGGCGCAGGCGGCCGGCGATGTCGGCGACCATCTGCTGCACCCGCTCGGTGAGCAGCTCGTGCTGCTGCTCGGCGCGCAGGCCGTTCTCCACAGATCGGGCGGTCGAGCCCAGATCGGCGACGGCCTGGCCGAGGGCGCGCAGGCCAGCGCCGTGGAACACCTTGCCCGCGGTCTGCCCGACCGCGTACTTGGCCAGCGCCGCGGCATCCTTGCCCTTGAACTGCTGGGCGAAGTCGGTGAGCAGCCGCTTGCCGACCAGCTGCAGCAGCACGTTGTTGTCGCCCTCGAAGGTGACGTAGATGTCCAGGTCGGCGCGCAGACCGACCAGGCGGTTCTCGAACATGAACCCGGCGCCGCCGCACGCCTCGCGCGCCTCCTGCAGCGTGTCGAGGGCGTGCCAGGTGGACAGCGGCTTGAGCGCTGCGGCCAGGGTCTCGAGATCTTCCCGATCCTCCGGCGTGTCGGTGCGCCCGGAGAAGACGCCGTCGAACTTCTGCAGGAACTCGTCGTGCGCGAAGATCTGCGCGTAGGTGGTCGCCAGCCGCGGCAGCAGACGGCGCTGGTGCTTGCCGTAGTCCAGCAGCACGGTCTCCGAGCCGTCAGCGCCGTCGAACTGGCGGCGCTGAGAGCCGTAGGTGATCGCGATGTGCAGGCCGAGGGCGGATGCCCAGGATGCGGCGCCGTCGAGGGAGACGCGGCCCTGCACGAGAGTGCCGAGCATGGTGAAGAAGCGGCGTCCGGGGCTGTCGATCGGGCTGGTGTAGGTGCCGTCCGCCGCCACATCGCCGTACTTGTTGAGGAGATTGGTGCGCGGGACGCGCACGTGATCGAAGCTGAGTCGGCCGTTGTCGATGCCGTTCAGTCCGCCCTTGAGACCGTCGTCCTCACGGCCGATTCCGGGCAGGTCGTTGCCGTGCTCGTCGCGCAGCGGCACGTAGAAGCAGTGCACCCCGTGGTTGACGCCGTTCGTGATCAGCTGGGCGAACACCGTCGCGGCGATGCCGTGCAGGGCGGCGTTGCCCAGGTACTCCTTGGTCGCCGCGCGGAACGGCGTGTTGATGACGAACTCCTCGGTCACCGGATCGTAGGTCGCGGTGGTGCCGACCGCGGCGACATCCGAGCCGTGCCCGATCTCGGTCATCGCGAAAGCACCCGGGATGGAGAGGTCCATGATGCCGGGGAGCCACTTCTTGTGGTGCTCCTCCGTGCCCAGCTGCAGCACCGCCCCGCCGAACAGGCCCCACTGCACGCCCGACTTGATCTGCAGGCTGGGGTCGGCGGCGACCAGTTCCTCGAAGCCGGCGATGTTGGCTCCGTTGTCCTCCTCGCCCCCGAACTGCTTCGGGAAGGCGCGATGCACGGCCTTGTTCTCCACCAGCAGGTGCAGCTGGGTGAGCACGCGCTCGCGGTGCTCGTCCTTGCCCAGGCTCTCGTCACGCCAGAACGCCGGGTCCTTGATCAGCGCGCGCGCCTCGCGGCGCGTGTGCGCCCAGGTGCCCAGGAGCAGATCGTTCACACGCGCGACGTCGATGTCGGCGTGGGGTGCGGATGCCGGACGGACGGCTGCGTCGACCATGGCGTTTCCTCTCGGAGCAGGAGCAGGGATTCCTCAACAGTAGGTCTTCGACAATGCCACGCGAAGTCACCTGTACCCTTCCTTCAATGTTTAGGCAAGGCGGGCCCGGGTCGGATTGTCCGCTCGCCACAGCAGAAGGCCGGCCATCGTGCCCTGTGACCAGCGACATCCTGTTCGAGCGATGGCTGCGGCAACTCCCGAGCAGTCAGGCGACCGCGTCGGATTCCGCGGCGAACAGGCGCCGCCCCGCCCGCTGCGCTCGCACCCGCAGCTCGCGCGTTCCGCGGGCCAGGCGCTCCCACGACTCGTCTCGGATGAACAGCAGATCGAGCGCGATCATCGCCAGTGAGAACGGCCACAGGCCAGCAGTGTGTTGTTGATCGGCGTCGTCAGAGCACCGAGCAACGCGCCCGCATTGAGACCAAGGACGGGCCCCCTGGTGTCGTCTGCAGCAGCTTATCGAGGTCGACATGCACGATCCCGCCTCGCAGTGTCACCGAGAGCACACCGTCAGCATCCTCCAGCGGAGTGTCGAGGATCGTGTTCAGCGCCGACTGCACATCGGTGGTGAGTGTGATGTCCACTCCGCTCTCACCGAGAATGCCAGTCACTCCCGTCAGCGTTGCGATAGCTCCGGCAAGTGCGCCGTTCGGTCCGACAAGAGAACCGACTGCGTCATCGACCAGATCGGCGACGCCGTCGGTGCCGGTGAGCACGTCTTCAAGTCCGGCGATCGCCGGCAGGGCGAGATCCAGCGTGGCACCGGCGGCGCTGTAGTCGCGCGTGACCGTCCCAGCTCCGTCAACACCCGCTTGAGCGGTGACCGCACCGATCTCGAGGTCGAGGTTTGCGATCGTGCTGGTGGCTCCCCAGCCCAGCAACTCCGAAAGGTGAAGCGAGGCGTCGGACGGATAGTCGTCGCGCGCAGAGGTGTCGACCGCGCCGCTGTCGCTGACAGCACCGGTTGCCGCTCGCGACGCGGCTCCGTCGGAGGATTGAGAATACTCGTTCACCGCGCCCAGCTGAAGGAAGTCTGCCAACGGCACGCTGACGCCGCCCGGAATCTGGACGTTGAGCGTGCTCAACGCGGTGAGATCCAGCGGATTCGTCTTCGTCTGCGGCGACGTGGACGTCCCGTCATGACTGTCTGAACACCCGCCAATGCGGCCACGCCGTCGAGAGAGACCCCGTCCAGCAGCAGGCTACCGCTGAGGAATCGAGACGACGACTCTGAATGGTCCCCCGGCGCGCCGTACGCGGCCAATGGCGTGAGCCCACCTCCGATCACGACGGCCGCGGCTCCCAGAAGCCCTATCAGCTTCTGCCCTCTCTGAGACCCGAACTTCCTGTGATCCATGACACCTCTCCCTGGCGGCGGAGCCCTCACTCCGTCATCAACGAGTCCTCCCCAGAACCGACATCCGTGTCGGCAGGCGTTGCCGGAAACGTTTCGCACCTCGCGGACCGCGTCCAGTGTTCTCACAGATTCGTGCGCGAAACGTCCCGGGGCGCGTCGAGCGTCCGATCACACGCTCGATCATCAGTGCACCGCGATCCCTGCGCCGCGATCAGTGCGCCGCGATCACTGCGCCGCGATCAGTGCGCCGCGATCACCTCGAGCACGGCCTCGCCGTAGGCATCCCGCTTCTTCTGGCCGATGCCGCTGATGCCACTGAGCGCCTCGACGGACGCCGGACGGTGCTCGGCGAGCGCACGCAGCGTGGCGTCGCCGAAGACGATGTACGCGGGCACTCCCTGCTCTCTCGCGGTCGCCGCCCGCCAGGCGCGCAGCGCCTCGAAGAGCGGCTGAGCATCAGCATCCAGCTCCTGCGCGGCGCTCTGCCTGCGGGCGCGCGACGCGCTCGCCCGTCCCATCGTGTCCTTGCGCAGCGGCACCTCGGCCTCGCCGCGCAGGACAGCGGTGGCCGCCTCGCCGGGCGCGAGGGTGCCGTAGTCGCCCTGCGCGACGAGGATGCCGCGGGCCAGCAGCTGCCGCACCACGCTGCGCCAGTCCTGATCGGACAGGTCCGCTCCGATGCCGTAGGTGGCGAGCTGCTCATGGTGCATCCTGCGGATGCGATCGTTGGACGCCCCGCGCAGGATGTCGATGAGGTGGCCGGCGCCGAAGGCCTGATTGCGCTCGCGCTTCAGCCGCACGATCGTGGACAGCAGCTTCTGCGCGGGGACCAGCCCGTCGAAGGTGTCGGGCTTCTCCAGGCAGGTGTCGCAGTTGCCGCACCCTTCGACTCTCCCGGCTCCGCCGGTTTCGCTCAGGGACCCAGCCTCCGGAAGATCCTGCCCGAAGTACCGCAGCAGGTTCTGCCGCCGGCAGGCCACTGTCTCGCAGAGGGCGAGCATGGCATCCAGATGCTGCCCCATCCGCATCTTGAACGTGCGGTCTCCCGGGCTCTGATCGATCAGGCGGCGCTGCTGCACGACATCCGCCAGGCCGTACGCCATCCACGCCACCGACGGCTCGCCGTCGCGCCCGGCGCGCCCCGTCTCCTGGTAGTAGCCCTCCACCGACTTGGGCAGGTCGATGTGCGCGACGAAGCGCACGTCGGGCTTGTCGATGCCCATCCCGAACGCGATCGTGGCGACCATGATCACGCCGTCCTCACGCAGGAAGCGCGCCTGATTCGCGGCGCGCACCTCGGCGGGGAGGCCGGCGTGGTACGGCAGAGCGTCGAGGCCGCGGGATGCCAGGTACTCGGCCGTCTGCTCCACCGACTTGCGGCTGAGGGCGTAGACGATGCCTGCGGCGGACTCGGGCTGCGAGCGGATGAACTCCGCCAGCTGCCTGCGCGGGTCGGCCTTCGGCACGATGCGGTACTGGATGTTGGGGCGGTCGAAGCTGGCGACGAAGTGCTCGGCGCGGTCGAGGTTCAGGCGCTGCGTGAGCTCCTGGTGCGTGGCTCTGGTCGCGGTGGCGGTGAGCGCCATGCGCGGCACACCGGGGAACCGCTCCGCCAGATCGCCGAGCGTCAGGTAGTCGGGGCGGAAGTCGTGGCCCCATTGCGACACGCAGTGCGCCTCGTCGATCGCGATCACGCTGAGCGATCCGCGCTGCAGCAGCCGCGTGGTCTGCGCGGACGAGAGTCGCTCCGGTGCGACGTAGATGAGGTCGAGCTCGCCGGCCAGGTACGCCCGCTCGACCTCCCGCCGCTCGTCGGCGCTCTGCGTGGAGTTGAGGTACGCCGCGCGCACGCCGTTCGCGCGCAGGGCATCCACCTGGTCGTGCATGAGCGCGATCAGCGGGCTGATCACGAGCCCCGTGCCCTCGCGCACCAGTGCCGGCACCTGATACGTGACGGACTTGCCGCCGCCGGTGGGCATCAGCACCACGGCATCCCCGCCGCCGATCACCTGCTCGACGATGGCGGCCTGGTCGCCGCGGAACGCGTCATAGCCGAACACCGTCCGCAGCGCCTCGAGGGCGGTCGGGAACCGGGAGGGCGCCGGGCGCGTGGGCGCCCCCGTGGAAGAGGAAGGAGCGGATGCCGGTGGCGCACCCCAGTCGGAGGACGGGACGTAACCGTCCTCGGGCGGAATCCAGTCGCCCTCCTCCGGCACGTCCCACGGCTCGTCCGGCCACGGCTCGTCCGGCCACGGCTCGTCCGGGTGCGCGCCGTCGGCGGACGGGGTGGCCCACTCGCGCGGGTCGGGCGGCTGCGGCATCCCTCCAGCCTAACGATCACGACCGACACCCGGCCCGGCTCTCCACAGCCCCCGTGCGCGCCGGGAGCGCGTAGGTTGGACGGAACCGAAGGAGGAGCAATGCCCGACATCACCGTCAACCGCAACGATGACGCCTCGCGCTACGAGATCCACCTCGACGGCACCCTCGCGGGATTCGCCGAGTTCGAACGACGCCGGGGCGAGTTCCGCTTCACCCACACCGAGGTCGACCACGCCTTCCAGGGCCGCGGGCTGGCCCAGCAGCTGGCATCCGAGGCTCTCGCCGACGCCGCCACGACCGGCGACACCATCGTGCCCTACTGCCCCTACATCGCCGCCTACCTCGAGAAGTTCCCGCTGGACGGCGTCGAGGTGCGGCTGCCGAACCAGGGCTGACGCCGACGGCCGGATGCATTCCGGGAGCCGATTCGTATCGGGACCTCACCCCAGACCGGACGGGGCCGGATGCCGATCGGCATCCGGCCCCGCTGCGCGACCCGCTACCGGGCGTCGACCGTCACGATCGTGCGCACGTCGGAGTCGCCGTACTGCACGACGCCGAGGTACTTCGCGGCATCCAGGCCCGACCACGAGAGGTCGTACGAGACGGCCTGCCCGCGCGTGACGCTCAGCGGGTTCGGGGTCGCTGTGAGCGCCCCCTGGCCCGCCCCCGGCGCCACGTTGGCGTAGGTCATGTCCCACGTCATCGGGTTCGGCGCCGAGTAGATGTTCGCGATGACCACGTAGGTGCCGGCCGTCGGCGCGGTCACGGTCACCTGCTCGTCGGCCGAAGCCGTCGCCGACTGCCACTTCTCGTAGTAGCGCAGGTCGGTGGGCGACACCACGCGGTAGACGGTCAGGTCGAGGTCGCTGCCGGCGTCGTCCGACGAGTCCAGGTCGAAACGGCTCAGCGTCGTGCCCTCGGGCACGTCGACGATCCAGGCGACGTCGTTGTTGTCGTCACCGGACGCGCCGTCGCCGGAGTGGCCGTCGACGGGGTTGTCCTCGTCGACGAGCAGCTGCAGCGGGGTGAGTCCGTTCAGGTTCAGCGGCAGCGTGCCGTTCAGTCCCGGGGTGATCTCGACTGCGGTCGAGCCCTCGGCACCGGTCGCGCTGACCTCGGCGGGTGCGTCGGCGGTGACCGGGAAGACCGCCAGCGGCGAGCGCACGTCGCCGGCCGAGCTCTTCCAGGTCAGCGAGCCGGTGGCCCACTTCTCGACGGGAGCGGTGGCGTTGTCGAACGTCACCGTGAAGCTCTTCGACTCCCCCGCCTTCGAGAAGGACAGGGTCGCCGGCTCCACCGTCACGTTCACGCCGGGGATCGACGCCTGGGCCGTGTAGGTGCCCGCGGCGGTCGAGGTGACCGTGCGGGTGACCTTCTGCGCGCTGGCGAGCGTGCCGATCGAGATCGATGCGCCGTTGAAGTCGCTGGCGTCGATCGGATCCACCCCGCTGAAGCTGCCGGGGAGCACGCCCTCGATGTACGACGCCCAGTCCTGCACGTCGTTGAGGTACAGCAGCCCCGGTTCGAAGTAGCGCTTCGGGTCGACCTGACCGGCACCCTGGGCGAACACGTCGGTGCTCTTCGAGCCGTCGGCGTTCACCGTGTCGTAGGCCGTCGTCATCAGTGCCGACTTGATCTCGGCCGGCGTCGCGTTCGGACGCTCTCCGAGGTAGAGGGCGCCGAGGCCGGCGACGTGGGGCGACGCCATCGACGTGCCGGACAGGATGCCGAAGGTCGGCTTCGCCTTGCGCGCGTTGTTCGTCGCGGCGAGGATCGCCACGCCGGGGGCGGCGACATCGGGCTTAATGATGTCGGACCCGGCGGCCTTCATCGGGCCGCGGCTCGAGAAGCCGGCGATCTGCGGCACCGGGGTGACCTCGCCTGTGGTGTTCTCGCCGATGAGCGTGACGGGACGATCGGCGCCGCCGCGCACGTACTCCAGCACGGCCGCGCGGTTCGCCGCGGCGAGGTGCACGGTGGGCACGACGTGGAAGTCGTTGTCGAGCGAGTCGGCGCCGCCGGGAACGTTCACCAGGATCATCCCGATGCCGCCCGCGGCCTTCACGACCTCGGACTTCTCGGCACGCGCGTTCTCGCCGCGATCGCAGACCACGATGTGGTCCTTCACCTGGGCGGGGTCGAGTGAGCCGGGCAGGCACAGCTCAGCACCGTCCGCCGCCGCCGCGTCGCCGGCGTAGATGGAGGGGCCGTCGATCTCACTGCCGAACGGCACGCTCACCGACGCGCCCGCCTTCTCGAAGCCGGGGAAGCGCACGGTGCCCTCCCAGGTCGGGATGGTGGATGCCGCGACCGTCGTGTACCAGGGGGACGCGTGGTCGGCCGTGATGGGATCCGGGCCGGCGTTGCCGGCGCTGACCGAGACGAAGATGCCCGCGGCCGCCGCACTGAGGAACGCGAGGTCGTCGGGCTCGACGACCCCGGTGGCCGCTCCGCCGCCGATGGAGTAGTTGATCACGTCGACGCCGTCGGCGACCGCCGCGTCGATGGCCGAGACCAGGTCGCTGAGGGCGCAGATGTCGTCGTCGGTGACGGCCGGATCGGGGCCCTCGTAGCAGGCCTTGTACATGGCGATCTTGGCTGCCGGCGCGACGCCCGAGATCGTGCCCAGGTCGACGCCGGACACCGATGCCTTCACGCCGAAGTCGCCGGCCGCGGTGCTCGCCGTGTGCGAGCCGTGGCCGGCGCCGTCACGCGGGGAGAGGTAGTCGTACTGGAAGTCGAAGCCCGCCGCCGCGGCGCCGGATGAGAAGTACTGCGCACCGACCAGCTTGGTCGAGTAGTCGTGCTTGTCCCACTGCTGTCCGGTGACGATCGGGCTCTTGAACGTGTTGCCGTCGGCCTTGTCGAAGTACACGTACGAGCCGTCCGTGTACGGCTGGCCCTTCGACTTCTTGTTGTTCGCCTTCTTCAGCTTCTCACCGGCGAACGACGGGTTCTCCGGCGCGATGCCGGTGTCGACCACGCCCACCACGACGCCCGCGCCCGCGGTGGCGACGCCGCCCGTCTGCTGCCACACGCCGCCCAGGCCCTTGGCGTCGTCGCCGAGGCCGAGGAAGTCGGTGGAGGACTGCGCCTGCGGATGCCGGATGCTGTCGGCGTACACGCCGAGCACGTCCTTCGAGGCGCGCAGCTCGTCGACCTGCGGACCGGTGAGGTCTGCGGCGAAGCCGTTCACCGTCACCTGGTAATCGGCATCCGGCGTGACGCCCGCCTTCTTGGCGAGCTTGCGCTGCTCGTTCCTGAGGTGGGCGATGTACTTCTGCGAGTCGGCGGAGTGCGCATCGAGCTTGTGGCCCTTCGGGGGCTTCGTCGCCCGCAGGCCCTTGGTGTCGCCGTCATAGGTCGCCAGCGGATCGGCCTTGAGCACCACGATGTAATGCCCGGGGGTTCCGTCGACCGGCGTGGGAGTGGTCACCCCCTCTGCCGCGAAGCCGGTGGTGGCCGTGCATCCGATGAACAACGCGGCCAGGGATACGGCCGCTGTCACTCTGAGGGGGGTTCGTCTCACGAGGTGCTCCTGTTCCCGATGCGGCCACTGTGCCGCATCGCCGTAAAAACGTATCCCTCGGCTGAGAGCGTTCGCGACCGATTCGCGAAGGTCTGGCCGAAAGTCGACATCCGCCGGCGCGGCGCCGGACCCCGCGGTGATCGCGTAGCCTGGAGCGGTGCCACCCGCCGCCGTCCTGAGCACGCGCACGCTTCTGGTCTGCGCGGCCATCGGCGTCGCCACGGGCATCCTGGGCGGCATCGCCGGGGTGATCACGCTGGGCGTGCTCGCCGTGACGCCCTACCTGTACGGGCTGGTGCTGGGCGTGCACGTGCTGCCCGGGATCATCGCGCAGGAGGTGCTGCGCCGGCCGCTGGTGGCGCTGATCACGCACGTGATCGCGGCGCTGATCTCCAGCGCGTTCAATCCCACCTTCGCGATGCGCTTCATCGGCACCGCACTGCTGTTCGGCGCCATCCAGGAGGGCGTAGCCGCCCTCACGCGGTACCGCGCGTGGGGTCGCTGGCGGTTCTTCGTCTCGGCCGCGATCATCGGCGCGATCGTCGCCGTCGTGGTCGGCTTCGTGGTGGACCTCGGCCGCTTCGCACTCTGGGTGCAGGTCGTGTATCTGTCCATCTCGGTGCTGGGCCCGGTCGCCTGGACCGCGATCGGCATCGCCGTCGGCAACGCGCTGCGCCGCGCGGGCATCGCCCCGAAGCGCTGAATCGCGTTCGCCGTGCGTTGGTCGTGCCCCCGGGCGTCTCGCGGTTTCACTCCGGGCGTGTCGCGGGTTCCGGATTGCGGCCTCAGCCCCGCGGAGGGCGCCACTCGGGCCCCGCGAAGCACAGTGGCACGCACCCCGCCAGCACGAAGTGCGGCGCCGCGCGCTGCGGGAGCGCGCGAGGCGGCGAGGGTAGGGTGAGTCACCGTGCATGAGCCTGCGCCCCTGCTGCGCGTGCGCGACCTCAGCGTCACGCACGTCGACGCCGCGCACCCGTCGCCGCAGCACGTGAGCTTCGACGTGCACCCGGGTGAGGTCGTCCTGCTGCGGGGACCCAGCGGGTCGGGCAAGTCCACGCTCACACTGACGCTGAACGGCCTGATCCCGCAGACGATCGACGCCGAGATGACCGGAACCGTCGAGGTGGCCGGGCACGACACGCGCACCACGCCGGTGGCGCAGCTGAGCACCGAGATCTCGCTGGTGTTCCAGGACCCCGACTCGCAGCTGGTCACCGGCACCGTGCTCGACGAGGTCGCCTTCGGCCTCGAGAACCTGCTGCTGCCGGCATCCGAAGTGCTGGAGCGCACCGAGCAGGCGCTGCGCCGCGTCGGCCTCTGGCACCGCCGCGGCTGGAACCCGGACCTGCTCTCCGGCGGCGGACGGCAGCGCCTGGCGATCGCGTGCGCGCTGGCGATGCGCTCGCGCGTGATCGTGCTGGACGAGCCGACCGCCAACCTCGATCCGCAGGGCGTCGCCGACGTGTACGCCGCGCTGGCCGAGCTGACGACGGATGCCGCCGACCGGGCCATCGTGCTCGTGGAGCACAATATCGACGCGGCGCTGCGGCTCGCGACGCGGGTGATCGAGCTGGATGCCGCAGGGCGCGTGGTGCACGACGGGCCGGCCGAGGATGAGGACCGGCGGCCCGAGGAGGCAGGTCAGCGACCCAAGGAACCGGATCAAGGGTCGGGAGAAGGCGGGGCCGCCATCACGGTGCGGGGGCTGGTGGTGCGCAAGCAGGGCACGACGATCCTCGGCATACCCGCTCTGCAGATCGCCACCGGCTCGTTCACCGCCATCGTCGGCGCCAACGGCGCGGGCAAGACCACGCTGCTGCAGGCGCTGGGCGGGGTCGTGCCGCCGCCGCGCGGCACCGTGATGATCGGCGAGCTGGATGCCGGCAGGGCATCGCCGCGCGAACTCTCCTCGCACATCGGCTTCGTGTTCCAGAACCCCGAGCACCAGTTCATCGCCCACACCGTGCGGGAGGAGCTGGCACACGGGCTGCGGCTGCAGCGCACCGACGCCGCCGAGATCGACGCCCGCGTGGACGAGATGCTCGACCGCTTCGGGCTGAGGCACAAGGCCGACGAGCATCCGTTCCTGCTCTCCGGCGGCGAGAAGCGCCGGCTCTCCGTCGGCACCGCGCTCATCACCCGGCCGCGCGTGATCGCCCTCGACGAGCCGACCTTCGGGCAGGACGCCGCCCGCGCCCGCGAACTGCTGGAGCTGCTGCGGGAGCTGCAGCATTCGGGCACCACGATCGTGATCGTCACGCACGACCTCGACCTCGTCGCCGGGTACGCCACTCATACGGTCGTGCTGGAGGCGGGCGCGCTCGCCGCCGCCGGTCCCACCGCCGAGGTGCTCGCCGCGCGGCATCCCGCTGCCGGTGAGTCGTCCGACGCCGCCGCTCGCAGGTCGTCCGTCGCACCGGGTTCCGTCGCACCGGCCTCCGCCCCGACCGAGCCCAACCCGATCGATCCGTACTCCGCGGCATCGCCGTCACGCCGGTTCTGGCTGCACCATCTCAACCCGCTCGCGAAGATCGCCGCCGTGCTGCCCGCGATGGCGCTGCTGATCGCCACCCGCGATCTGCTCACCCCGGCGGTCTTCCTGGCGCTGTCGTACGTGATCGTGCTCACGGGCGCGCGGCTCACCCGCCGCGCCACCGCTCTGCTGCTCGGCGTGCCGATCGGCATCGCCGTGCTCACCGTCGGGTTCGGTGTGTGGATCGCGCCCGAGCAGGTCGCCGGCAGCGCCGTCGTGCTGCGGATCGGCGACTGGATGCTGCACCAGGGCGCGCTGGCCATCGGCCTCGCGACGGCGCTGCGCCTGGGCGCGATCCTCGCGCTCGCCCTGATCGGCGGACTCACCACGGGCGGGCCCGACCTGGTGCGCGCGTCGGTGCAGCAGCTGAAGGTGCCGTACCGGATCGGGTACACGGCGCTGGCCGCCTACCGGTTCGTGCCCCGCTTCGGGTACGAGCTGTCGGTGATCCGCGCCGCGCACCGTGTGCGCGGGCACGGGTACGGAGGCACGGGCGGCGGCCGCGGCCCGATCGCCCGCCTGGTGCGCGGGTGGGGGTACGTCGTGCCGCTGCTGGCCTCGGGCATCCGTCACGCCGAGCGCGTGGCGCTGTCGATGGATGCCCGTGCCTTCGGCGCCCACCCCAGCCGCACCGAGCGGCACCTGGTTCCGTGGCGCACGCGCGACACGGTGTTCGTGATCGTCGTGATCCTGGCATCCGCCGCCGTGTTCGCCGCGACGTTCCCCTGGCAGCTGGGCTGACGCGACGCTTCGATCCCCGCGGGGGGCGGGGTCGGCGACCGCGACGTCAGCGCTTGCCGGCGATCTGACGGCCGACGAGGTCGCGCATGATCTCGTTGGTGCCGCCGTAGATGCGGTGCACGCGGGCGTCGGTGAAGGCCTTCGCGATCGGGTACTCCATGATGTAGCCGTAGCCGCCGTGCAGCTGCACGCCCATGTCGAGCACCTCCCACTCGCGCTCGGTGGCCCAGAACTTCACCTTCGCGGCGTCCTCGGCGCTGAGCTTGCCTTCCTTGTAGGCCAGCAGTGCGCGGTCGACGTACGCCCACATCACCTCGGTGGTGGTGACCATGTCGGCCAGACGGAAGCGGGTGTTCTGGAAGTCGGCGATGCGCTCGCCGAACGCCTCGCGGTCCTTCGTGTATGCGATGGTCCAGTTGGTGGCGGCCTCGGCGGCGGCCGCCGCAGCGACGCCGATCGACAGTCGCTCCAGCGGCAGGTTCATCATCAGCTGGATGAAGCCCTGACCCTCCTTGCCGCTGATCAGGTTCTCGTCGGGGACGAACACGTCGGTGAAGCTGAGCTCTGCGGTGTCCCACCCGTGGAAGCCCATCTTGCTGAGCTTCTTGCCCTGGTCGAAGCCCTCCATGCCCTTCTCCACGATCAGCAGGCTGAACGCGTCGGGGCGGGTGCCCTCGCCGGTCTTGACGAACGTGACGACGATGTCGGCCGTCGTGCCCGAGGAGATGAAGGTCTTGGCGCCGTTGAGGATGTAGCCGCCGTCGACCTTCTTCGCGTTGGTCTTGATGCCGCGGAGGTCAGAGCCCGCCCCCGGGTCGGTCATGGCGAGCGCGCCGAGAATCTCACCGGTGGCCATCTTCGGCAGCCACTTCTCCTTCTGCTCCTGCGTGCCCATGTGCACCAGGTACGGCACGGCCAGGTCGTCCTGGATGCCGAAGGCACCCGCCAGAGAGCCGGCACCGGCAGCGATGACCTCTTCCATGACGATCGTGCGGAAGCGGTAGTCCTGCAGCATCCCGGCGCCGCCGAACTCCTCCGGAACCGACAGACCGATCAGGCCCGCCTCACCGGCGGCGAGCATGGTGTCGCGGTCGATCTCGCCCGCGGCCTCCCACTTCTCGATGTTCTCGTTGGTGGCGTGCCGCTTGACGAAGTCCTTGACCAGGTCGCGGAAGGCCTCGTGATCCTCTTCGTAGATGTCGCGTTCCATGACGTCCTCCTCAAAGCCGTGTGCGTTCTCGCACCGGGAGTCTACGGCTCAGGCACTGCGGGAGACAGCGTGTTGTGGGAATGCGTTCCACAACGCCTGGGACTGCGTTCCGGGTTTGTGGGATGCCGTCAGTGAGCGATTCCGGATGCCGTCAGCGGGCGTAATCGGGCGCCGGCGGCAGGCCGAAGAAATCCTCCAGCGTGTGGAATCCGCCCTCGTGATACGCCTTCGCCAGCTCCACGCCGATGTAGCGCAGGTGCCACGGCTCCGGCATGTACCCCGTCTTCTGCGTCGCGCCGTCCTCGTAGCGGACGATGAAGCCGTACTCCCAGCCGTGCTGCACCACCCACCGGCTCTGCGAGGTCGTCCCGAAGGCGCCCAGGCCACTGCATCCACCACCGCAGGCGACGACGTCGACGGCCAGTCCGGTCTGGTGCTCACTGTGGCCGGGGCGCGCCGACCCGGCGTCCGCCTTCGACTCGCCCTCCGAGCGCACGAAGCGCGAGTACGTGATCTGCTGCAGTCCGTACGAGCGGTACGCGTTGTTCACGCCCATCGAACCCGCACCCGCGGCGCGGGCCGCGTCGCCCATGCGGCTCAGCGCGTCGGCGGCGGCCGGGCGCAGGCTGACCGAGCGGGACAGGCCGCGCAGACTGGATGCGGTGACCGAAGGGGCGTAATCCAGCGGGCTCAGTGCGTTCAGCTTGTTGACGACCACCCACTCGCGCTCCGGGTCGAGGAGGGAGATGCACGGCGCGTTGCCGGCCACCACGGCCGCGCGGAATGCCGCACCGCCGCCGAACGCCAGCACGGTCGCCGCATCGTCCCCGGCGGACAGGGCGTTCTTCACCGCGTCATCCGCACACGGATCGGCCGCCGGCGCCGCCGTCTGCTGCACATCGGGGAGCGCCATCGCCGCGGCGGGAGCGGGCAGCTCGACCGCGGCCGGGCCTGCTGCCAGCGGCCCTGAGACGAGCGCCAGCAGCGACGCGATCGCGGTGAACAGCACACCGATGGGCACAGCGATCCTGACGGCGAGGGGTTCACGCGACGCATGCCGGGACTGCGTGGCGCTCATCATTCCATTGTGAACCATGTGCCTGGCCGGATCGCCTGGCGGGTGCCGGCACGGATGCGCGCGCGCGATGCCGATTCAGGCTCCGACCACGGTGACGTCACGCCCGCGCGCAGCTGCCGCGAGTGCGGCATCGAATGTCGCCAGCGGCGATCCGGTCTCCGCAGCGAGCCCGAGCACGTAGCAGTCCGGCAGTGCGACACGCGTCGCCGCACGAAGCGACGCGATGCGCAGGGGCTCATCCGCATCAGGAGCCGACACGCGGATGCCCAGCCCGTCCACGAGGCGGGCCCGCACCTGATCCGCGAGACCCGCCCTGGCCGGGACGACCAGCACTTCCGCCAGCGTGACGGGATGGATCACCAGCTCGTCAGCCCCGACCACGAGAGACGCCGCCGACTCCGCATGCGGGTCCCGCGGCGACCGAAGCGCAATCACGACGCTCGCATCGAGAATCACGCGCGCCACTCCCCGCGAAGCTGCTCCAGCTCGTTCGGGTCGTAGAGGTCTCCGACGAGCGCGCGGAGCGCGTCTATCTCTCTCGCGCGCTCGACAGCGACGCGCGCATGCCGTTCGATGCCCGAGCGGTCGCCCTCCAGAGCCAGTCGGAGCATGAGCTCGCTTCGGGAAGCGTCCGGCCACCGCTCCGCGGCGCGCTCCAGCGCCGCCATCAGATCATCGTTGGGCGTGACCTGGATGCGGGGGTGTACCGTTGCCATGACTCGAGTGTACCACCGCCATCTCTCGATCATCAAGGAACATCTACGAAACTCAGTCGGTGCACATTGACTCTCTTTCGTTCACATGTTCTAATCTTGATCATGCGATGGCAGGGACAGACGATCGACGATGCGGATGCCTCGGCCCTGCCCGGGCTCGAGAAGCGCACCGGCATCGTGCAGTCGGTCACCACCCCGGAGTTCGCCGGGGTGACCTTTCACGAGGTGCTGGCGAAGTCCGCGCTGAACGCCGTGCCCGGCGCATCGCGGATGCCGTTCAACTGGACGATCAATCCTTATCGGGGATGCTCCCATGCCTGCGTCTATTGCCTGGATCCGGACACGCTCGTGCTGTGCGCAGACGGCCGCCGACGACCGATCGGAGATCTTGCGCTCGGTGACGAGATCATCGGCACCGAGCGTCGTGGGACGCACCGGCGTTACGTGCAGACTCGCGTCGAGGCGAAGTGGTCGACACGGAAGACTGCATACCGCATCACGCTCGCCGACGGCACCGGCCTGGTCGCGAGCGGTGACCATCGCTTCCTCACGGACCGCGGCTGGAAGCATGTCGCCAACGCGCACGCGGGCCAGCGGCCTCATCTCACCGTGAACAACCGACTGATGGGGTTCGGTGCAGCGTCGTCAGCACCGGCATTGGACATCGAGAGCATCGAGGGCACTGCCGTGAAGTCGGTCGCAGACCTCCGCGTCATGAGCATCGAGGCGTTGCCGGGCACTCGTGCGCTCATCGACATCACAACGGGCACCGGCGACTTCATCGCGAACGGGGTGGTCAGTCACAACTGCTTCGCTCGCGGCACGCACCAGTACCTGGATCTCGACGCCGGGCAGGACTTCGACTCGCAGATCGTCGTGAAGACCAACGTCGTCGAGGTGCTGCAGCGCGAACTGCGTCGCGGATCCTGGAAGCACGAGACCGTGGCGCTCGGCACCAACACCGACCCGTATCAGCGTGCCGAGGGGCGCTACCGGCTGATGCCGGGGATCATCCAGGCCCTCGCCGACTCGGGCACGCCGATGTCGATCCTCACCAAGGGCACGCTGATCCGCCGCGACATCCCCCTGCTCATCGAATGCGCGAAGCAGGTGCCGATCGACATCCAGATGTCGATCGCGATGTACGACGACGCCCTGCAGCATTCGATCGAGCCCGGCACGCCGACGACGCAGGCCCGGCTCGACACGGTGCGCGCGCTGACGGACGCCGGCTTCCGGGTCGGGGTGTTCCTGATGCCCGTGCTGCCGCACATCACCGACTCGATCGGTGCGATCGACGAGGCGCTGTCGCGCATTGCGGATGCCGGTGCCGACCACGCCGTGTACGGCGCCCTGCACCTGCGCGCGGGCGTGAAGCCCTGGTTCTTCGAATGGCTGCAGCGCGAGCGGCCCGACCTGGTCGCCTCCTACCGCGGGCTGTACCCGGGCGCGGCGTCCGAGGCGCCGAAGGGCTACCGCCAGTGGCTCGGCAAGCGGATGCGTCCGCTCATCCGCGCGCACGGGCTGCACACGCAGTCCGAGGAGGAGCACGACCGGATGCGAGGCATCATGCGCGCGCGGATGCGAGAGGCCCCGGCATCCACTGCCCCGGCATCCACTGCCGCGGCGTCGGCGCCCGCGATGCTGTTCTAGCGGGGTTCTCCGCATCCGCCGCCCGGGGCGCCGAGCCGCACTCAGTCGCGGCGTTGCAGCGGCTTGGTCCAGACGGCCAGGAAGAAAAGCGCGAACGGGCCGAAGATCAGCGTGACGAAGAACCACCACAGCTTCCCCCGCCCCTGCATGCCGGCCACTGCCGACGTCAGCAGCGCGACCGAGAGCCACACTGCACTGCCTACCGACGCTGTCTGCTGCCAATCCATGCATCAACTCTACGAGCGCCGATGGCAACAGCGCCGAAGCTCCGACGGCGAAGCGCCCCCGCCGAGCCCGGAACAGGCGTGGCGCTTCTCCGGCGTTGTGAACGTCAGGCGGTCAGCTCGGCCGCCGACGGCATCCGGCCCGCGATCTCCTCGATCACGTCGTCGCCGGGCTGCGCGCCCTCGAACGGCGCCTCGATCTCGGCGCGCGACAGCAGATCCTCCATCCGGCGGCGGCGGTGACGGGTGATCAGCGTGACCACGCGGCCCGAGCGACCGGCACGACCGGTGCGGCCGGAGCGGTGCAGATACGTCTTGTACTCGTCGGGCGCATCCGCCTGCACGACCAGATCGATGTCATCGACGTGGATGCCGCGAGCGGCGACATCCGTGGCGACCAGCACCTGCACCTTACCCGAGGTGAGCTTCTGCAGATTGCGGGTGCGCTTGCCCTGATTCAGGTCGCCGTGCAGCGAGACGGCCGGGATGCCGGCATCCTCGAACTGCTCGGCCAGCATCTCGGCGTAGGCGCGGGTGCGCGCGAAGACCAGCGTCTGCCCCTCGCGGTCGACCAGCGAGGTGAGGACCTCGGCCTTGTCGCGGTGCTCGATCACCAGCACGCGGTGGTCAATCGTGCTCGAGCTCTGGTCCTCACCCGCGACCTCGTACACGGCAGGCTCGACCAGGAACTCATCCACGATCGCGGCGACCTCACGGTCGAGCGTCGCCGAGAACAGCAGCTTCTGGCTGGTGGCCCCGTCGGGCAGGTCCGTCCCGGTCTTGCGCAGGATGCGCTGCACGGGCTCGGCGAACCCGAGTTCGGCCATGTGGTCGGCCTCGTCGAGCACGGCGATGCGCACCTCCGACAGGTCGAGCTTGCGCTGCTCGATCAGGTCCTCGATGCGGCCGGGCGTGCCGATCACGATGTCGACGCCCTTCTTCAGCGCGCCGACCTGGCGCGCCTGCGGCACGCCGCCGTAGATCTGGGTGGTGAACAGGCCGACGCTGCGTGCGATCGGCTGCACAGTGCGGTCGATCTGCAGCGCCAGCTCACGGGTCGGGGCGAGGATGAGAGCGCGCGGCTTGCGGCCGATCTCCCGGCGCTTGCCCTTCTGCGACAGCAGGATGCTCTCGACCAGCGGCGCCCCGAAGGCGATCGTCTTGCCCGAGCCGGTGCGGCCGCGGCCGAGCACGTCGCGCCCCTCGAGGATGCTGGGGATCGTCGCCGCCTGGATCGGGAACGGCGTCTCGGCGCCCATGTTCTTCAGGATCTCGACGATGTTCGAGCCCAGGCCCAGGTCGGCGAAGGTCACATCGGCGACCTCGGTGGCCTGCACGGCCTCGGCCTCGAGCCGCTCGTGCACGACATCGACGTGCTCCTCGTGCGCCTTGACGGTCGCCGCACGGTTCCAGTCGCTGCGGCTGGGACGGTCGTCGCGGTTCTGACGGATCGGACGCGCGTCGCGCTCCTGGCGCGGACGGTCATCGCGGTCGCCCTTCGACACGCTCAGGGACCGGCGCTCGGTGCGGTCGAATCCGCGCGAGCCGCGGTCATCCCTGTCGTAACGCGTGCGCTCGTTGCGGTCGAAACCGCCACGTGCACCACCACGGTCGTCGCGACGATCGAAACCACGGCCGCCACGTTCGTCACGACGGTCGAAGCCTCGCGATCCCCGCTCGTCGCGGTCGAAACGCGGGCGATCGTTGCGGTCGTAGCGGGAGCGGTCGTCACGGTCGTAGCGGGAGCGGTCGTCACGGTCGTAGCGCGGACGGTCGTCGCTGCGGCCCCGCCCCTTCGACAGGCTCAGGGACCCATCCTGAGGACGGCCGTAGCGGGACCCATCCTGAGGGCGGCCGTAGCGGGACCCATCCTGAGGGCGGCCGTCGCGAGCCCCATCCTGGGGTCGGCCGTAACGGGACCCACCCTGAGGGCGACCGTAACGGGACCCATCACGGGAGCGGTCGTCACGGTCGTCACGATGGTGCGGGGCCTCACGGCGACCGGACTCGGCGCGGTTGCGGATGGCGCGGGCCTCGTCGCGGCCGGCACGATCAGCATCCGACCAGCGGCGCTTGGGCGCCGCCGCGCCTGCCTCGGGCGCGCGGTAGCCGCGGTGCTTGGGGCTGATGCTGCCCGGGCGACGGTCGTTCGCGCGCGCGTCGGACGACGACGAGCGCCGCTCACCGGCATCCATCCGACGATCATCGTCACGCGACGGGCGACCGCCGGCGTGACGATCGTGGAACGCCGTCCGCTTCGCTCCATACCGCGGATCGAAGTTGCGGGACGGACGTCCGCCCTTGGGCTTGCCATTCTTGGGCATGGTGTTTCCTGACTGTCTCTGACACGAGAACAGCATCCGCTCCCGTGCGCACAGAGCTCAGCGCACGGCGGACATACCCGGGCATTCGTCGGCCGGGGCCATTCATGTGATGGTTGATGAACCATCGGCCCCTGGGCTCACACTTTGAAACGTCCCGCAGATGCGCGGGTGCCCGAAGCCGACAGCACAAGTCTACCCGTGCTGCCGGGGAATCCGCCGAGAACCCTGACACCGCTCATCTGTCAGGATGGATCGATGGGCACCCCCTCCCCACCCCGTTCCCTGTCCTGGCGAGGGCGTCGGGTCGCCTGGCACAGCTTCGGAACCGGCCCCGCGCTCGTGCTGCTCCACGGCACACCCTGGTCGTCGGCTCTGTGGCATCCCATCGCGAAGGCGCTGTCATCGCGCTTCACCGTCTACCTGTGGGACATGCCGGGCTACGGTGCGTCTTCCAAGGATGCCGAGCACGCCGTCGACCTCGGCACGCAGGGCGAGCTGTTCGCGCACCTGCTGGATGCCTGGGGCCTGGAACGCCCGCACGTCATCGCTCACGACTTCGGCGGAGCGGTCGCGCTGCGCGCCCGGCTGCTGCACGGCGCACGCTTTGCGTCGCTGTGCCTGGTGGATGTGGTCGCGCTGTCGCCTTGGGGCTCTCCCTTCTTCACCCTGGTCGCCCAGCACGCCGACGTCTTCTCCCAGTTGCCGCCCGCGGTGCATCGAGGAGCCATCGAGGCCTACATCCGCGGTGCAGCGCATGGGTCGATCGAGGAGCAGCTGCCGATGCTCGTGTCGCCCTGGGTCGACAGCACGGGTCAGTCTGCCTTCTACCGCCAGATCGCGCAGGCCGACGAGCGGTACACCGACGAGATCGAGCCGAGCTATTCCACGATCGACGAGCCCGTGCACATCGTGTGGGGTGCGGACGACGCCTGGATCCCCGTCGACCGCGCGCACCGACTGCATGCAGCCATGCCGGGGTCGAGCCTGGCGATCATCCCCGACGCCGGCCATCTCATCCAGCTGGATGCCCCCGAAGCGCTCACCGCCGAGCTGACCCGGTGGACCGAGCAGCACCGCCGCTGAAACTCCGACGACACGTCACTGTCCCGCACACGGTCATACCATGGGCGCTATGGCTTCCGACCGCGCAGCGCACTCACCCACCGGCATCCAGATCCGTCTTCAGCGCGGCGACGTGACGGCGCAGATCGCGCAGGTCGGTGCGTCGCTGCGCCACCTGACCGTCGGAGGTGTCGACATCGTGCCGCCGTATCCCGAGGATGCCCCGACGCCGGGCGCGTCCGGGGTCGTGCTCGCGCCGTGGCCCAACCGGATCCGCGACGGCGTCTGGCAGGACGGCGGGACCACCCGCGCCCTGGCGGTCACCGAGCCGAAGTTCCGCAACGCCAGCCACGGGCTGCTGCGCTTCACGGCGTACGAGATCGTCGCGCAGACCGACGACGCGGTCACGCTGGCGGCGAGCATCGTCCCGCAGACCGGCTACCCGTATCTGGTGGAGACGACGGTGCGCTACGCGCTGACGGATGCCGGCGTCGAAGTCACGCACACCCTCACCAACCGCTCGGCCGCCGCGGCGCCGGTCGCGCTCGGCACGCACCCCTACCTGACGATCGGCGACGCCGACCCGCGCACCCTTGTGCTGCGGATTCCCGCGGAGACGTACTTCGAGACCGATGAGCGGATGCTGCCCGTCGGCGAGTCCCCGGTGTCGGCAGGCACCGACCTGCGCGAGGGGCGGCGGCTCGGCGACGTGCAGCTGGACACGGGGTACGCGAACCTGCGCCGGGATGTCGACGGCTTCGTGCGCGCCACGCTGACCGCTCCCGACGGCCGCGCGGTCACGCTGCAGCAGGGGCCCGGCTTCGGGTATGTGCAGGCGTACACGTCAACGGGCTACCCGGGGCGCGATCTGGTCGTCGCCGTCGAGCCGATGACTGCTCCCGCTGACGCGTTCAACTCCGGGCGCGGCGTGCGCCGCCTGGCCCTGGACGAGTCGTGGACGCTGGAGTGGGGCATCCGCTTCTCGAGCTGAGCGCCCCGGGACCAGCACTTTCCATCCCGACCGACACCGCCGAGATGGAGAACGTCGGCGCGCGAGCCCCGGGACCAGCACTTTCCATCCGGACCGACACCGCCGAGATGGAGAACGCCGGTGCGCGAGCCCTGGGACCAGCACTTTCCATCCCGACCGACACCGCCGAGATGGAGAACGCCGGTGCGCGAGCCCCGGGACCAGCACTTTCCATCCCGACCGACACCGCCGAGATGGAAAACGTCGGCGCGCGAGCCCCGGGACCAGCACTTTCCATCCCGACCGAGGTCGCCGAGATGGAGAACGCCGGTGCGCGAGCCCCGGGACCAGCACTTTCCATCCGGACCGTCGCGGACGGCGCGCAGGGCCGACGCCGCACGGAAGCGAAGCGCCTGAGCGGGATCAGTCGACGGGATTCGCCGACGGCAGGCCCTGGGAGCGCAGCTCGCGACGGGTCGGGTAGTGCTCGCTCGGGTGCGTCGAGGCCTGCGCGACGACGGATGCCGCGGCCGCGGCCGCCGAAGCCGCTGCAGCTGCGGCGGCGGATGCGGCAGCCGCCGCAGTGAGCATCCGATCCGGCGCGGCACCGGCATGCGAGTATGCCTGCGGCACGACCGGCTCCGAGTGGTGCAGAAGTGCGACCGCGCTCGAGTCCACAGCTTCCCCGGCCGGCGCGCCATCGGCAGCCGCATCATCGGCAGCCGCGTCATCGGCATCCGCCCCGCCATCGGCAGCCGCCGCCGACCTCGAATCGAATGCCGTCTTCCGGTCCGCACTTGCACGCACCGCGTCCCGCGCCTCCCGGCGTGCACCTGCCGACTCGCCGGCGAGATGCGCCTCGACGTCGCTGCGGTGCATGATCTCCGGTGCGATGGGCGTGCGCGGTCCCTGCGGCCCAGCACCGCCACCACCGCCGGGACCGGAACCGTCGGGCCCCGATGCCCCGCCTCCGCGCGCGGCCCGCCGTGCGGCGCGACGCTCCTTGGCGCCCTCGACCAGGTTGTACAGCGTGGGCAGCACGATCAGCGTCAGCACGGTCGAGGACACCAGGCCGCCGATCACGACGATCGCGAGCGGCTGCGAGATGAACCCGCCGTGGCCGGTGATGCCGAGCGCCATCGGCGTCAGCGCGAAGATCGTCGCCAGCGCCGTCATCAGGATCGGCCGCAGTCGCTTCTCGCCGCCGGCCATCACGGCATCCGCTGTCGACAGCCCCTTCTCGCGATACTGGTTCACCAGGTCGACGAGCACGATCGCGTTCGTGACCACGATGCCGATCAGCATCAGCACGCCGATCAGCGAGGCGACTCCCAGCGGCACCCCGGTGGCGATCTGCAGCAGGATCGCGCCGGTCGCCGCGAACGGCACCGACACCAGCAGCAGCAGCGGCTGACGCAGCGACTTGAAGGTCGCGACCATCACCACGTACACGATCAGGATCGCGGCGAGCATCGCCAGCCCCAGCTGCGAGAACGAGTCGGCCTGCTGCTGGGCGACGCCGCCGATCTCGGCGCGCGCACCCTCGGGCAGGTCGACGTCGGTGAGCGCTGCGTTGACGGATGCCGTGGCCACGGCCAGGTCGTCGGATGCCGGCGGCACGGTGATCGTCGCCGTGCGCTGGCCCTTCTCGGTGGTGATGCCGGTGGGACCGTTGCGCTGCTCGACCTGCGCGATCTCGGACAGCTTCACGATTCCGGTCGGAGTGGTGACCGCCAGATCCTTGAGGGCGGCGACCGAGGTCGGCGGCTCGGGGGCGACCAGGTACACCGTCAGGCCGGCACCGTCGACCTCGATCGTGCCGAGCTGCTGCGGGCGCATGGTGTTCGAGACGATCGACCCGACCGCCACCTCGGAGAGTCCGTGCTCGGCCGCCTTGGCGCGGTCGACGATCACCGCGATGTAGGGCAGCGACGCGGCCAGGTTGTCGGTTACCTCGCCGATGCCGTCGCGGCCCTCGAGATCCTCCGTCAGGGCGTCGGTCGCCTGCTGCAGCACGTCGGCGGTCGGTGCGGTCACGCTGATCGTGATGTCGGTCGAGCCGAAGCCGCCCGAGGAAGCGCCGACGTTCACGTCACCGGCATCCTTCAGGTCGTCGATCTTCTTCTGCACCTCGGCGCGCAGCTTCTCCTGGTCGGCCGCGTCGCTGGTCATGATCGAGTACGTGATACCGGCACCGCCGGAGAACGCGTCGCGCAGCGCCGAGCCGCTGGAGCCGATCGAGGCCTGCACGTGCGTGATGCCGTCGACATCCTCCAGCACCTCCTCCACCTGCTTCGCCGCGTCGGACTTCGCCTGCAGGCTGGCCGTGCCGCCGATGTCCTGCGTGACCGTCATGGTGTTCTGCCCGGAGTCGCTGAGGAAGTTGATCTTCATCAGCGGCGCCGCGGCGAGCGTGCCCGCCAGCACGAGGATCGCGATCACGACGGTGGTCGCGGAGTGCTTGAGCGTCCACCCGAGGATGGGCCGGTAGGCGCGCTGCAGCAGGGTGGGCGGGGCGTCCGGATGCTCGGGATCGATGCGGTTCCCGTCGGCATCCCTCAGCGGCTTGCCGGGCCGCAGGAACCAGTAAGCCAGCACCGGGACGATGGTGAGCGCGACCAGCAGCGAGGCGACCATCGCGATCGTCACCGTCATCGCGAACGGACGGAACAGCTCGCCGACCATGTCGCCGACGAACACGATCGGCAGGAACACCGCGACGGTGGTGATGGTGGATGCCGTGATCGCGGCGGCCACCTCGCGCACCGCCAGCCGGATGGCATCGCCCTTGTCGGCGCCCTCGACGTAGTGCCGCTTGATGTTCTCGATCACGACGATCGAGTCGTCGACCACGCGTCCGATCGCGATCGTGAGCGCCCCGAGCGTGAGCACGTTCAGCGAATAGCCGAACGCCTGCAGGCCGATGAAGGTGATCAGCACGCTGGTCGGG
Organism: Microbacterium sp. ARD32; assembly: GCF_031844385.1. Classification (NCBI taxonomy): domain Bacteria; kingdom Bacillati; phylum Actinomycetota; class Actinomycetes; order Micrococcales; family Microbacteriaceae; genus Microbacterium; species Microbacterium sp. ARD32. The sequence continues at coordinate 100,979 of NZ_JAUZVD010000001.1, read as the reverse complement.
ATGGAGATCGCGGTGACCAGGGTCGACCGGATCGAGAGCAGGAACACCAGGATGACGACCACCGCGAACGCCAGACCCAGCAGCCCCTCGGTGGCGAGCGTCTCGATGGACTGCTCGATGAACGGCGCCTGATCGAAGACGACCGTGAAGTCCAGATCGGGGAAGGTCTCCTTCAGCTCGTCCAGTGCGCTGAGCACGCCCTGGGACACGTCGACGGTGTTGGCCGCGGGGAGCTTGGTGACCGCGATCGAGAGGGCGTCCTCGCCGTCGACCCGCGAGATCGAGGTGACCGGGTCGGTGGTCTGCTCCACGGTCGCGACGTCGCCGACGGTCAGGTCGGTGCCGACCAGCGGCAGGGATGCCAGTTCGCTCGCGCTCGTCAGCTTCGCGCCGGTCTGCACGGTGAGCGTCTCGTCGCCCTCGGTGATGTCGCCGCCGGGCAGCAGCACGCCGTTCTGCTGCAGCGCCTGGCTGATCGCCTGACCGGGCGTCTGGCCCCTGGCGAGAAGCTGCTGGGTCGCTGAGCCCGTTGAAGCGTCGGGCGTGATCGTGATCCGCTGCCCGACCCCGCCGACGATCTCCGCCGCGTTCACGCCCGTGACGTCTTCGAGATCGGGGATCACGGTGGTCTGCAGGTCGTTCTGCGTGCCCTCGGCGTCGTCGAAGCCGGTGACCGCGATCTGGATCACCGGGAAGTCGTCGATCGACACGCTCAGCACCTGCGGCGTGACGTCGTCGGGCAGCTGCTGCGAGATGCGGTTGATGGCCTGCTGCATCTTCTGCTCGGCAGTGGCGAGGTCGGTGCCGTAGGTGAACATCGCCTGCACGATCGAGGCGTTGGTGGTGCTGGTCGCCTGCGTGGACTCGAGCCCCGGCACGCCCTGGATCGCATCCTCGACGGGCGTGGAGACATCGTGCTCGACGACCTCGGGAGAGGCGCCGGGATAGGTGGTCATCACCATCAGCGCCGGCAGCTCGAGCGAGGGGATGAGCTCCTGCTTGAGGTTGGTGAGCGCCAGCCCGCCGAAGACGGCGGAGACGATCGTGATCAGGGCGATCAGCGCGCGGTTGCGCAGGCTCAGCACGGAGAGGTTCGACACCCACCTAAGGTACCCCGCCGCATCCCGGGCGCCGCTGTGCGCTCCCGCGGACGTTACGTAGACTCGGGAGACGGCCGAACCGCCCCGCCCGAGGGAGCGGTCGCCGCCAGGAGGACGACACCCGCGTGCTGACGAGAAGGATCTTCGGATGGCTGCGTCTGCTCGCCGCGGCCGCGTGCGTCGTGTCGCTCACGCACCGGATGCTGTGGGGCATGGGCTCGCAGACCCTGGCCAGCGAGAACTTCTTCGCGTACCTCACCATCCAGTCCAACGTCGCGTTCACGATCATCACCCTCATCGCGGGCATCACCGCCCTGCGCCGGGCGCGAGATCCCATCTGGCTGACCTCCGCGCGCGCGCTGGTGCTGAGCTGGACGGTCACGGCCGGGCTGGCGTTCTCGATCATCGTCTGGCAGGCGGGCGTGCGCGGCATCCCGATCACCGTCCCCTGGTCGGACGTGGTGCTGCACTACGTGCTGCCGGCCTGCGCGGTCGCGGGCTGGGTGCTGGGTCCCGGACGTCGTGCGGCATCCTGGCGGGTGCTCCCGCTGGTGCTGCTGTACCCGGTGATCTGGGGTGTGTTCACGATCTGGCGGGGGCGGATCATCGGCTGGTATCCGTACTACTTCCTCGACCCGCGGCAGGTGTCGGGACTGCCCGAGATGTCGATCTCGTGCCTGGCCGCGCTGTCGATCTTCGCCGTGGTCGCGAGTGCGCTCGTGCTGCTCAGCCGCGTGCGCGTGCGCGTGGCCCCGTGGGGTGTGATCAGCTCTCGTCCGAAGGGGTGGCGGCGAAGAAGGCCAGTGCCGCTCTGGCGGCGACCTTCGCATCGCGCTCGCTGAGCTCGGCGAACTGCTCGGCATCCGCTCCGCCGACCAGGCCGACCAGCACCGGCTCGCCGGTGGCCGGCAGCAGGTTCAGCCAGGTGCGGATGAGTCCGTCGCCGCCGACCACATGCCAGATCTCCTGCTCGGCATCCCAGAACGGCTCGTCGAAGCGCAGCCACACCGACTCGATGAAGCCGGATGCCAGGCCGGCGATCGCGCCGCGATGCGAGAACGGCAGGGCGGGGGCGAACTCGATGCCCTGCTGCTGCAGCACCCCGAGCGGGACGGTGACGACGGCCCGGTCGAACGACAGCGCCTCGCCGGTGCCGAGCCGCAGGCTGACGCCGCTGTCGTCGTAGGCGACGCGGACGACCGGCGAGGCGAGCGTGACCTGAAGGTCCTTGAGGTGGTCGTCGAAGAACGAGCCGAGGTCCTCGGCCATGCCGGCGAGGGCGTCGTCGGGGAACGCGGGCGGATACCAGCTGGATGCCTTGGCCGGGTCGGCGCCGCTGATCGCCGCCAGCCACGCCAGGGATGCCGCGAGCGCCGGGTCGTCGGGATCGGCGCCGTTCTGCGTGAGCGCCTCGGCGAGCACGACGTCGGCGGGGAGGCCCTTCGCCTTGTCGACGGCCTGCGCGAGAGCCTCTCCGGAGACGGTGCCGGTCGCGCCCTCCTCCGACCAGCCGGTGGCGGTCTCGAGCAGCACCTGCTCCTCGCCGAGCACGGTCAGCCGGTCGTGCAGCGCGGTCAGCTGCTCGTCGGTGATCAGCCAGGCGCCCAGCTGAGCGGGGATGGGCCAGTCGTCTGCGGTCTGCGCGACGATGCGGCCGCCGGTGCGCTCGCGCGCCTCGAAGATGGTCACGTCGTGGTTGGCATCCGCCAGCATCCGGGCCGCGACGACGCCAGCAGCGCCCGCCCCGATCACGGCGACGCGCTCCTTCTCGCCGGCCGCATTGATCAGCGAGAGCGCGGCCGATCGACCGGAGTCCACGGCGCCCAGCACGGTACCGGGGTGATCGGCATCCAGCGCCTCGCCGGCGAAGAACAGCCTGTCGTCGACGGGCTCGGCGAGCGTCTCGCGCTGCTGCGGCTCGGCGCCCGCCGGCAGGTAGCTGACCGCGCCGAACGAGTACGGGTCCTTCGTCCAGGCGCTGCGCGCCCACGCCGACGGCGCGGGAACCTTCGAGGGCGCGGTCGGCCTGGGGCCGGGCGTGCGGGTGCGCGTCGGCTTCGGCGTCGGGGTCTCGGGTGTGCATGCGGCCAGGAGCACCGCGGCGACACCGGTACCGGCGCCGAGCAGCAGGGTGCGGCGAGTGATGCTCATCGTTCAGCCAGACTACCCGCGCACCGCGGCCGCGAGCCATCGGACGGCATCGTCCCCGTCACGATTCGCTGGAGACCTCGGCCAGCACCTCGGGCCAGCGACGGTCGAGGATGCGGCCGCCGAGGGACACGCCCGCCCACACCGCGGCCCCGCCCAGCACCAGCCCGAGAGCGAGGCTCACCCCTCCCAGCCACGGCATCCAGATGGCCGCGATCGCGAATCCGAGCGCGGGGCCGCCGATGATGAGGCCGACCGGTCCGATGATGAGCAGCCCGAGCAGCGACTGCGCGCTGCCGGAGGATCCGCGGCCGAAGGGACTGGCCTCCGGCGCCGGCGCGCGGCCGGGCAGGAAGGCGCCCACCCACGCACCTGCACCGGCACCGGCGGCGCCCAGGCCGACCGCCGCTCCCAGGCTCGCCGGCAGCAGATCGGGACGCCCGGCCAGCAGGCTCGCCGCGACGCACAGCACCACGATGAGGGGCACCACGATGACGCCGAGCCCCAGCAGCCGGCCCGCGCGGTCGGCGCGCCCCGAGACACCGGCGTGGATGTGCAGGGCGAGGGCGTCGTTGTCGTAGGCGAGCGCCAGCTGCACGGTCGTGCCGACCATCACGGCGCTGATCGCGGGGATGAGGACGATCCCGGCGCTGAAGCCGCCGTCGCGTCCGTTCATCAGGGTCATGCCGATCAGCAGCGCGGGCAGCACCAGCATCATCACGATGTTGACCACGTGTCGGGGATCACGGCGCGAGTAGCGCAGTGTGCGGGCGGCGATCGCTCCCGCGGGTGTCGCGGGGAGCGCGCGGTCCAGCATCCCTCCGGAGCGGATGCGGCTGCCGCCGCGCCCCTGGATCGGTGCCACCAGCCGGGCGGCCAGCAGCCTGCGGGCCGCGAACCACAGACCGAGCGCGGTGGCCACGGCGATCAGCAGCCTCAGTCCGGCTGCCGCCGGGTCGCCTGCCGCGAGCGACGCGGAGACGCCGAAGACGGCGCCGGGCGGCGTCCACCCGGCCAGCTCTGCCAGCCCGGGAAAGAGTGCGAGGGGGCCGTCCGTGCCGGCGATCGCGCGCATCAGCAGGTTGAGCAGCAGCCCCGACGACGCCAGCAGCAGCGTGCCCCCGATGACGACGAGGTCCCGCATCCGCCGGCCCGCGAGCCAGCCGGCCAGCAGACCGCTGACGACGCGGGCGCCCAGCACGCAGGTCGCCAGCGCGAGCGGTGCGAGCACGATCGCGGAGACGAGGGCGAGGGGCTGCACGGACCAGCCCACCAGCGTCAGCAGCAGTGCGCACGCGGTGCCGATGCCGCCGACCGTCGTGGCGCCGGCGACCACCAGACCCGGGAGCAGCGACCCCGCTGTCACCGGCAGCAGCGCGAAGCGCTCGGGCGCGAGCGCGTCATCCGCACTCACGACGATCGAGCCGATCCACCAGGCCAGCACGATGACGGTCCCCGCGAGGACGATCGCCCTGGCTGCGGCATCCGGCGCGGCGATCCGCACCGCCACCAGCCCCGCCAGCATCGAGCCGAGCAGGCCCACGGCGATGAGCCCGCCGATGACGAGCGACACGATCATCCACGGGTTCCGGCCCAGCTGGTGGCCGAGCTGCCTCCACCGCAGGCTTACGAGGAGCGCAACCACGCCAGCGTCTCCGATCCCAGTTCGTGAGCGCCCACCAGCTGCAGGAAGCGCTGCTGCAGCGTCATCCCCGCGCGCACCTCGTCGAGCGTGCCATCTGCCAGCAGACGCCCCTCGGCGACGATCGCGACACGATCGCACATCGACTCGACGAGCTCCATCACGTGACTGGACATCACCACCGTCCCGCCGCCGGCGACGTAGGCGCGCAGGATCTGCCGGATCGTCTCGCCCGAGACCGGATCGACGGCCTCCAACGGCTCATCGAGGATCAGCAGCCGGGGCGCATGGATCAGCGCGCAGGCCAGAGCGATCTTCTTGCGCATGCCCGCCGAGTAGTCCACGACCAGCGTGCTCCCGGCATCGGCGAGGCCCAGCGCCTCCAGCAGCTCGGCGGAGCGGCTCGCCACGTCGGGTTCCGGCATTCCCCGCAGCAGGCCGCAGTAGCGCAGCAGCTCGGCGCCGGTGAGCCGGTCGAGCATCCGCACGCCGTCCGGCAGCACACCCATCCGTCCCTTGGCCGCGGCCGGGTCCTGCCAGACGTCGGCTCCCAGCACGATGGCCGCGCCCGCGTCGGGCCGCAGCAGCCCCGTGGCCATCGCGAGCGTGGTCGTCTTGCCCGCGCCGTTCGGGCCGAGCAGCCCCAGCATCGATCCGGCCGGCACGTCGAGCCAGAGATTCTCCACGGCGACGTTGGTGCCGAACTGCTTGCGCAGCCCGCGCAGGGACAGCACCGGCGGCGGGCTTGCGGGAGACGGCGGATTCTCGGTCATGCTTCCATCCGATCATCCCCGGACGGATGCGGCATCCATCCACAGACGGATATCGCGGCCGCGGCCCCTGTTTTCAGATGGCGGGGCTACAGGTTCGCCTCGGCGTAGATGCGCAGGGCGTCGCGGACGAACTCAGCGCCGGCCGTGCCGCCCTCGGTCGTGGCGTAGTTGGCACCGAAGCGCGGGTCGGCCACGTACATCTCGCCGAGGCCGATGACGTACGCCCTGACGTCCCCGCCGTCGGCGGCCGGGGTGCCGGGGATGCCGGTGAGCCACGCCACGTGGCGACCGGCGAGCTGCTGTGCCTGATCGGATGCCGGGTCGGCGCCGCTCTCCGCGGCGGCGATCCAGTCGCGGCCGAGGTCGGCGGCGCGCTGCTTCCAGTCGCCGCGATCGGCCTCGCTCATCCCGCGCCACCAGCGGTCGCCGTCGGCGTACGCCTGCCTTCCCCAGCGCTGCTCGACCTCATCCTTGTATCGGGTGTGGTCGAAGCCGTCGAGCATGTTCTCTGCCATGAGGGTTCCTCCTTCTGTCAATGCGGTGATGGTGGTCTCGACGGAGGCGATCTGCCGCGCGAGTCGCTGCTGCTCCTGGCGGAGCCAGCCGAGGTGCGTCTGGAGAGCGGATGCCTCGGCCGTCCCACGGTCGAGCACCTCGGCGATCTGCGGCAAGCCGAGCCCGAGCTCACGAAGCAGCAGGATGCGCTGCAGACGGACGAGAGCGGCCTCGTCGTAGTGCCGGTAGCCGTTGCTCGCGATGCGTGAAGGTGCAAGCAGACCGATGTCGCCGTAGTGGCGCAGCGTCCTGCTCGTGGTTCCCGCGAGCCGGGCGATCTCCTGAATCGACCAGTCCATGGCACCGCTCCTCTCCTGACGTCGGTTCGTGTCCGTCGATATGACCACCGTAGAAGTTGACGCCGCGTCAAGGTCAAGCACCACCACCCGATTTCGAAGGCGGACGGGGTTGACGAACTCGCGATATATCGTGTTACGCTGACAACACGCGATATATCTCGATATCGCTCGACAGGAAGAGAACGAACCATGACCGAGAAGTGGCTCATCGCCCCCGGCGAGGAACGCGTCATCGACATCGCCTCCGCAACCCGGCTCAAGGTCGGGCTCGTCGGCGGGCAGATCGATGTCGTCGCGCACGACGAACCGGGCATCCGCATCGAAGTGCACGGCGTCACCACCAAGGACCTGCGCGTCGAATCCGACGGCACCCAGATCGAGATCGACCACCCGCAGATCGGGTGGGACAACTTTCTCGAGGTGTTCCGCAACTTCGGCTCCGGCGGGCCCAAGGCGCAGATCAGCGTGGCGGTTCCGCGCGGCATCTCGCTGAGCCTGGGCGTCGTCAGCGCAGGGGCGCTGGTCTCGGGCATCCGCAACGACATCAAGCTCAACACCGTCTCGGGCGACATCATCGCCGACGAGGTGACCGGCGATCTCTCGGTCAACTCGGTCTCCGGCGACGTGCAGCTGCGGGCGCTGACCGGGTCGGTCAGCGCGAACAGCGTGTCGGGCGACGTCGCCGTGACCGGCGCGCTGCGCAAGGCCACGATCGACACGGTCTCCGGATCGGTGCTCATCGACGCGCTCGGCGACGTGAACACCATCAACCTCAACACCGTCTCGGGCGCGGTGACGGTGCGTCTGGACGAGACGCTGCCCGCCAACTACGTGCTGCGCAGCATGAGCGGCAAGCTCACGGTCGACGGCGTGCAGCGCTCCAGCGGCGGTCCCAGCAACTACACCGGGCAGCATGGCGAGCTGGCCGGCAGCTTCGTCGATGTGCGCGCCAACACGGTCTCGGGCGGCATCACGGTGCTGCGCCAGGCACGCGCCACCGTCGCCGACGACCCGGAATGGGAGGAATCATGAGTCCTGCGGTCTTCTCGCACGGCGACCTGCGCCTGTATCTGCTCTCGCTGCTGAGCGAGGCGCCGCAGCACGGGTACGGGATCATCCAGGCGCTCACCGACCGCACCGGCGGCACCTACACTCCCAGCGCCGGCACGATCTACCCGCGGCTGGCGAAGCTGGAGGAGGAGGGCCTGGTCACCAAGACCATCGACGGGCGCACCGCCATCTACGCCATCACGGATGCGGGTCGCGCCGAGCTCGCTTCACGATCGGAGGATCTGGAGGGCATCGAGAACGGCCTCGCCGATTCGGTGCGGCTGATCGCCACGGAGGTGCGCCAGAGCGTGCAGGAGGCGATGCGCAGCCTGCGCGCGGATCTCGCGACGGCCGCTCGTGAGGAGCGGGTCTCGGCCAAGACGCGGATGCGCTCGGACGGCATGGGTGACGAGCGCGCGACCAGTCGGGAGCAGCTGCAGCGGGCGGATGCCGCGATCAACGCGTTCCGCGCCCAGGTGCGCACCGACCTGCGCACGCACGTCGCGCGGGGCGGGGTGCTCGAGGCATCAGTGGTCAGCGACCTGGAGCACGCGCTCGACGACGCCGCTCACGCGGTGACCAGGGCGCTGGCGGCTCCGCGTTGATGTGAGGCTGCGGGCTCACTCCTCCCAGACGTCCTGCTGGTCGTCCGGGACCGACTCGGTCTGCGGCACCACGAGCACCGACCGATGCTGACGATGGGCCAGGCGCGCGGCGACCGACCCGGTGAAGAACTCGCGGATGGATTCGCCGATGCCGCGCTTGCGCGTGCCGATCACGATCAGCTGCGCGTCGAGCTTCTCGGCGAGCTGCTTGATCGCCAGCGCGGGATCGCCGACCAGCTGACGCGCGGTCCAGACGATGTCCTCCTGCTCGAGCGCCTCGGTGGCCGCCTTCTGCACGTCCTCGAACTCGGCGGCACCGGCATCGATGTTCAGGTCGATGGGCGCGGAGTGCACGTAGCCATCGGGGTCCTCGTAGGTGACGAAGCGGGTGACGTCGACATGGGCGACCACGAGCGGCGCCCCCAGCAGCTTGGCATAGCGCAGCGCCTCGGCCAGAACGTGGGCGGGCTGGCCGGGTTGGATGCCGGCGATGACGGCGTTCTGCAGCGCGGCGTTCTGAGCGGCTTCGTCGGATGCTGTGGGCGTGGAATCTGACATGGCGATCGTTCCCCTCACCGGCCGCAGGACGGCCTCAGGCTCTGGCGTGCGTGCTATCCTGAATGCTACTCTTACCGGCCTCGAGCCGGTGCCGTGAAAAATCATCGGGCTTCGCACAGCCCGCTGCTGAACTCGTAAAAGGGGGTCTCGCGCATGGGCCGTGGCCGTCAGAAGGCGAAGCACACCAAGATCGCTCGCGAACTCAAGTCGTACAGTCCGAACGTGAACTTCTCCGCACTGGAGAGCGAACTCGGACACCCCTCTTCTGAGGAGGACCAGTACGTCGACAAGTGGGCCGACCAGTACGAGGACGAAGACGAGGACGAGCTCGAAAGGGCCTGATCCCTGCACTCCTGAGCGCAGCAGTCGCCCGGACGCGCGTCACCAGGCGCTGTGCCTGGCCTCCCACTCGTCCTCGACGGTGCGGCGACGGCCCGCGATCATGCCGGCCGGGATGCTCGCGATCAGCACCGCCCCGATCACGATCAGCGGCGCCGTCCAGCCGCCCGTCGCCTCGTGCAGCAGACCGATCAGAACCGGGAAGATCGCGGCCAGCGTGTAACCGACGCTCTGCACGAAGCTCGAGAGCAGCACGGCGCTCTCCGAGCTGCGGGAGCGGATGCTGATCAGCACCAGCGCCAGCGGGAACAGCATCCCGACGAGTCCGAACAGCACGGTCCACAGCCAGAGCAGGCCCGGCAGCGGCGCGAGAAGCAGACCGAGGATGCCGGTCAGACCGCCCAGCGCCGCGAACAGGAACAGCGGCCGCGTGGCGTGGAAACGCACGACCAGCACGGGGATCAGCAGCGACGACGGCAGACCCACGAACGCGAACAGCGACAGCAGGAGGCCGGCTGTCGCCGCATCCACACCCACGACATCGATCATGATCACCGGCAGCCACGCGAACGAGACGTAGGCCATGATCGACGACGTGCCGAACGCCGCCGACAGCGCCCACACCAGCGGGATGCGCGCGAGCCGGGCGAAGAGCCGGCGGTTGGTCGGGGATGTCGCGATCGGGCCGGTGATGGCGAAATCGGGCCCTTCGACAGGCTCAGGGACCCATTCATTCCGGGGCGACCCTTCGATCCCCACGCCCCTCTCCGGCCGTCGCTCCGCGCCGCCCGGAGCCTCGGCGGCGCGTGGGCCCGTCGAAGCGTCGCGTCCCTTCACCAGCATCCCCAGCCAGGGCAGCACGCCGGCGAGGGCGAACACCGCCCACATCGCCAGCGAGAAGCGCCAGCCCGCGGCATCCGCCACCGGCACCGCGACCAGCGGCGGCACGAACGTCGAGAATGCCATCGCCGTGGTGTACAGCGTCATCATCAGCCCGATGCGGTCGGGGAAGTACTTCTTCACCAGCGGCGGCATCAGGATGTTGCCCATCCCGACACCCGCGAAGATCACCGCCGTCGCCAGCACCAGACCCACCGACTCCGCGACCAGTCCGCGCAGGACCAGCCCGGTCGCGATCGCGACCAGCGCGATCACGGTGAGTCGCTCGATCCCGAGGCGGCGCTCCAGCAGCGGCGTGAGCAGGCCGAACACGGCGAAGCACACCGGTGGCAGCGTGCCGATCAGCCCCAGCACCGCCGACGAGAGCGGGAAGTCGGATGCGATGTGGTCGACCACCGGCGACAGGGATGCCACGGCCGAGCGCAATGAGAACGCGCACAGCAGGATGCCGAGCACCGCGAGTGCGCGGCCCTGCCAGAGCGGTTTGGCTGTCATGATGCCCGCCCAGTCATGCGGTCACGAGGTCTGCGACTTCTCGACCCAGTCCAGGTACTCGGGAGTCACGGTGCCGGTGATGTAGCGGCCGTCGAAGCAGCTCATGTCGAGGTCGGTCAGGCCGGATCCCTCGATGATCGCGGCCTTGAGGTCGTCGACCTCCTGGTACACGATCCGGTCACAGCCCAGCTCCTCGGCGATCTCGGGGATCGTCCGTCCGTGCGCGACCAGCTCCGACCGCGACGGCATGTTGATGCCGTACACGTGCGGGTGGCGCACCGGCGGTGCCGCCGACGCGAAGATCACGGACTTCGCACCGGCGTCGCGGGCCATCTGGATGATCTGGGTGCTGGTGGTGCCCCGCACGATCGAGTCATCGATCAGCAGCACGTTCTTACCCTGGAACTCCGCCGACATGGCGTTCAGCTTCTGCCGCACGCTCTTCTTGCGCACCGCCTGCCCCGGCATGATGAAGGTGCGGCCCACATAGCGGTTCTTGTAGAAGCCCTCCCGGTACTCCTTGCCCAGCTTGCGGGCGACCTCCATGGCCGAGGGGCGCGACGAGTCCGGAATCGGCATCACCACGTCGATCTCGTCCAGCGGCACGTGCGTGGCGATCGTGTCAGCCAGCTTCTCGCCCATGCGCAGGCGCGACTCGTACACCGAGACGCCGTTCATGATCGAGTCGGGGCGGGCCAGGTACACGTACTCGAACGCACACGGCGTGAGCTGCGTGCGCTCGGCGCACTGCTGCGTGAACAGCTCGCCGTCGTTCGTGATGAACACGGCCTCGCCGGGCTCGACCTCGCGCACCACTTCGTAGTCGGCGTTCTCGAGCACGAGCGACTCGCTCGCGACGACCCACTCGTCTCCGCCCTGGGTCGCTGAGCTCGTCGAAGCGCGCCGCCCGAGGATGAGGGGACGGATGCCGAACGGATCACGGAAGGCGAGCAGGCCGTACCCGGCGATGATCGCGATCACCGCGTACGCGCCCTCGATGCGCTGGTGCGTGCGGGCGACCGCCTCGAAGATGCGCTCCGGCTCCAGATCCACGGTCGACGTGGTGGTCTGCAGCTCGTTCGCGAGCACGTTCAGCAGCAGCTCGGTGTCGCTGGACGAGTTCAGGTGCCGCCGGTCGCGACGCTCCATGTCGGCGGTCAGCTCACGGGTGTTGGTGAGGTTGCCGTTGTGGATGAGCACGATGCCGTACGGCGAGTTCACGTAGAAGGGCTGCATCTCCTCTTCGCTCGAGGCGGTGCCCTTGGTGGCGTAGCGCACATGCCCCAGGCCGATGTTGCCGAGCAGCGAGCGCATGTCACGGGTCCGGAACGCCTCGCGCACCATGCCCTCGGCCTTGGCCATGTGCATCACGCCGCTCGGCTCCGCGGTCGCGATGCCGGTGGCATCCTGTCCGCGATGCTGCAGCAGCAGAAGCGCGTCGTAGATGTCCTGATTGACGGGGCCGGTGCCGACCATTCCGACGATGCCGCACATGCGTGTTACTTCGCTCCGTCTCGGTACGCGCCCACCAGGCGCACAGCTCCACCGTCGACGCCCTTGGCGCCCTCTTCGAAGTCTCCGGCCGGACGCGCGCCGGTGCGCACCGTCCCCACCTGCCAGGCCGCGATCCCCTGCGCGCCGATGGCGGCGATCGCGGCATCCTTGTGCTCCTCGGCGACGACGGCGAGGAATCCGACGCCGAGGTTCCAGGTGCCCTCGGTGTCGGTGATCGGCGTGCCGGCGATGTCCGCCAGCACGCGGAACACCGGGCTGGGCGACCAGGTGGACCGGTCGACCTCGGCCCAGCTGCCCTGCGGCAGCACGCGGGCCAGGTTGGCGGCGATGCCGCCGCCGGTCACGTGGCTGAGGGAGTGGATGCCGCCGGGCACGGCCTCGATGAGCTTCAGCAGCGGCGTCGTGTACAGCCGGGTGGGCTCGAGCAGCGCCTCGCCCCAGGTGGTGCCGAGGTCGGCGGCGTTGTCGCCGTAGCCGATGCCGGCGTTCGCGACGATGTGGCGCACGAGCGAGTAGCCGTTGGAGTGCAGTCCGCTCGAACCGAGCGCGATCACGGCGTCGCCGTCCTGAACCAGGTGCGCGCCGAGCACGGCATCCGCCTCGACGACTCCGGTGGCCGCACCGGCCACGTCGTAGTCGCGCGGGCCCAGCAGGCCCGGATGCTCGGCCGTCTCGCCGCCGACCAGGGCCGTGCCGGTCGCGGTGCACGCCTCGGCGATGCCGCGCACGATGTCGGCGATGCGCTCGGGCACCACCTTGCCGCACGCGATGTAGTCGGTCATGAACAGCGGCTTCGCGCCCACCACGACGATGTCGTCGACGACCATGCCGACCAGGTCCTGCCCGATCGTGTCGTGCTTGTCGATGGCCTGCGCGATAGCGACCTTCGTGCCGACGCCGTCGGTGCTGGACGCCAGCAGCGGACGCGTGTAGCCGAGCAGGGCGCTGGCGTCGAACATGCCGGCGAATCCGCCGACTCCGCCGAGCACCTCGGGCCCGTGCGTCGCGCGCACCGAGGCCTTCATGAGTTCGACGGCGAGGTCGCCGGCCGCGGTGTCGACACCGGCCTGGGCGTAGGGATTGGTGGGTGAGGCTGCCACCCTCACAGCCTACCGGGCCGAGCCGGTCGCGGCGGGCTCGGAGACGACGGCCGCGACAGGGCGAAGCGGATGCCGGGGCCAGGGACGTGCTATCATGAGTGGTTGCGCAGGTTCGCCGGTTCTCACCCGGTGCAGCGCACGCCCGGCCAGGGCACTGAAGGCTGGTTCGCACCGACGCGAACCCCTCCCCGGCCACAGCGGATGCGGCAGCGTGCCGCCCGCCCACGAATCAAGAATCATGAGCAGTATCCACACTTCCGCGCGCCTCGGCGCGCCCGCACCGATCACCGAATCCACTCCGGACCCGACCGCGTCCGACTTCTCCTGGCGTCAGGCCGACGACGACGTGTTCGTCGCGACCAGCGGCGGCGAGTACGCCGGTTTCGTCACCTTCGAGCACGACGTGCACGTGGTGCACGACAGCCACAGCCGCCGGATCGGCAGCTACCCCACCCTCGCGGCCGCCCGCCAGGCGCTGGTCGACGCCACGCATCCGCAGTCCCGTCGCCGCGCGCGCCTGCAGCGCCGCATCCTGGCCCGCCGCCGCTGACGCTCCGCGCACAGCGCACGCAACCCCCATACGATGGGGCCATGAGCGAGAAGCCGCAGTGGCTGATCCGCGAGGACGCGGGCACCTCGGTGCTGGTCGCGCTCGCGCTGCGTCAGCTGCTCGGCATCCGTGCTCCGGAGGACCTCCCCGCGCTGCGCGGACTCGAGGTGCGCCGCCCCGACGCGGCCGACGCCGACGAGGCACTCGAGGCGCAGTGGCGCGAGTACTGGGACATGACCGTCGAACCGCGCGCGCACCATTCCGACGTGCCCCTCGACCTGGTCGACGGCTTCGACACCCTGGTCGCCCTGCCCACCACCGGCGCGGAGGATCTGCGCGACGCGATCGTGCCGCACGCGGCATCCGCTCTGCGCTACGCGCAGGACGTGCACAACCGCTACGTCGACAGCGTCAGCTCGTCGGGTGGTGCCTACCGGGCGTACGCGAGCGCGATCGCCGAGTTCGAGCGAGAGATCGGGCGTCGCGCGCACTCCTTCGAGCTGAACGTGCAGGTGCTGCCGTTCAGTCAGCGCGGCATCTGGTGGATCGGCGCGCTGAGCGTGGCCGTCACCGACGGGCTGCGGCGCGACGTGGTCGCGTTCGATGCGGCCATGCGACCGGTGATCGCCGAACTCGCCTGATTCCTTTGCCTCGGCTGGCGGATGCTGATGTAACCGCTGAATCTCGCCATGCCCGGCGCATCGCCGTGGTTGCATCGCGAGGAACACTCCTCCACGACAGGACACTGCCATGAAGAAGCGCACACTCGTCACCCTCGCCATCGCCGGAGTCGCGGTGGTCGGACTCGGAGTCGGCGCCGCCGTGGCCGGACCGATCATCTACCGCGACTACTTCGTCGAACCCGCGGCATCCGCTCCCGCACTGCAGACTGCCGAGGACACCGCGGCAGGAGAGGCGGTCGACGTCGCCGATCTGCAGGGGGAGTGGACGGTCGGCGACGACTCGTACGCCGGCTACCGGGTCGATGAGGTGCTCAACGGCACCGACGTCACGGTGACCGGCCGCACCGAGAAGGTGACCGGCGCGCTGACCGTGTCCGACGACGCGCTGACCGCCGCGCGCATCGAGGTGGACGTCGCCTCGATCGCCACCGACTCCGGCAACCGCGACGCGTACTTCCGCAACGACGCGATGCGGGCGTCCGAGTCCCCCACCGCGACATTCGAGCTGACCGAGCCCGTTCAGGCCGGATCCGCCCTGCAGCAGGGCGTCGCGCAGACGGTCACCGCCACGGGCGATCTCACCCTCGCCGGGGTCACGCAGCCGGTGAGCGTGGAGCTGCAGGCCGTGCTGAACGGCGAGAGCGGTCAGGTGGTGGGCAGCATCCCGATCACGTTCGCCGATTTCGGCGTCGAGGCGCCCAGTCTGGGATTCGTCTCGGTGGAGGACGACGGTTTCGTCGAGTTCTCGCTGCAGCTCGTGCGCGGCTGAGTGCGCAGGGCGGCCGATCGCCCGCGCTCAGTCGTCGGATGCGATGACGCGCTCGTGCTCGACGCGCACCGTGCGCTCATGGCGGCGGGCCGTGCGCTCCAGGATCAGCGCGACCGTCCCGGCGAGCGCGATGCCGATCGGCACTGTCCACAGCAGAGCGAAGCCGAACACCTGTCCCGGTGGGTAGACGACATCGATCACCGCGGACTTCTCGTAGCTGCCGACCGCCGTCAGGATGCCCGCGACGATCACGCCGAGCACGGCGCCCAGTCCAAGGAACACGCCGAAGCGCGGGACCGGTCGGATCCGGGCCTCGGTCGTCTGGTGCTCTGCGCTCTGCGACATGCCCCCATTCTCCCACGCCACGCCCGCGCTCGCCCTGCATCCGGTGTCAAGGGCGCAGCGGAAGCAGGTCGGCCAGGTCGGCCCGGGTGCCCGATGCCGCCACGAGCCCCGCAGCCACGGCATCCGCCCACGACTGCGCGCCGGTGGCCACGGCGATCCAGGTCGCGGCATCCATCTCCACCACGTTCGGCGGGGTGCCGCGGGTGTGCCGTGGCCCCTGCACCACCTGCACGGCGCCGAACGGCGGCACGCGCACCTCGACGCTGTTGCCCGGAGCCTTCTCGTCGAGCAGCTGCAGCAGATACCGCACGGCGGTCGCGATGCTCGGGCGGGAGCCGTCGCCGGACGCGACGGCGGCGAGCGCAGCGCGTCCCTCGGCGATCTCGATCCTGCGGGGCGGCATGGGTCCAGGCTACGCCGCGGATGCCGCTGTCCTGACCAGCCGCACGAAGCGCACGACCAGGTCGTCGGCCCCATCGCTCAGCGAGATCCTCAGCCGAGTGGCGTCCTCGCCGACCGCGCCGTCGGGGAGTGCCACGGTCGCCGTGCGCCATTCCCCCGACCCCGTTCTCGGGACGGCGACGGACGACCCGGCATCCGTGTCGATCGCGAACGCGCCGTCGCCGGTGTCGAGGAACGTCACCTTCAGCACGGTGCGATGACCGTCGGATGCCGTGGCGAAGCGCGGATCCACCGACAGCACGAACCCGGTGTCACCATCGGCCACCGCGGTGGAGAGTCCTTCGTGCGCGATGCCGTTGTCCTCCTCGAGGTCGCCCTCGTGCGTGTCGACGTCCGTCCGGTGCGCCACCGACCCCGGCTCGTCGACCTGCACGAGCCAGCGCTCGAGATTGCGCACCCAGGGGCGGTCGCGCCACTGCCTGGGGAACTCCTCGTCGGCCCAGTAGCGGTCCTCCGCATCTCGGAACGCCGCCCACGCGTCGGGGGAGGTCTCCGCCTTCTGCCCGAGCTCCAGCCGCACCCAGTCCCAGTGCTCCGCGTACTCCGCCAGGTACGAGGGGCCGGGCACCACGTACATCCAGTTCATGCGCAGCTGCAGCGCTTTCAGGTTCGACTGCCGCACCGAGTAGTACGGATCGCTGCTCTGATAGCCGCAGTCGTTGTAGCACTCGTTCTCGGTGGCCACCACGTAGCGACCGCTGTGGATCGGCAGCGACTCGTCCACGACGAGGTGGCCGTCGGGCTGGATGCTCGAGCCGTAGGCGGGTGCTTCGCTGAGGTGGAAGTTGGCCAGCTCGGTGATGCCGGTGCGCACACCCATCCCCGCATCCACCGCCTGCCTCGCCAGCAGATCGTCGGCCTCGCCGAAGGGGCCCCACGGGTAGTCCTCGCCGGTGAAGACCAGCTTGCGGGCGTTGTCGCCGAAGAGCTCCACGAGATCCGACCAGGCGTGCCCGTACCAGCGCAGGTAGGTCTCCTCGTCGAGGTCGCCGCTCTCGACCGCGGCGGAGATCATCTCGTAGTCGTACTCCGCCCAGGTGAACGCGCCCGGCACGTACACGAAGCGCAGCCGCGGATCCGCAGCGAGCCCGGCGTCGACGAAGAGCGCGCGATAGGTGTCCATCAGGTGGCCCCACACGCACTCGTCCCAGATCGGCAGGTGCCGCTGGCCGTCGTAGTCGGGACCGTACGCGCCGACACCGCAGTCCTCCGCCACCCACTCGGGCGCCCAGTCCTCGCCGCTGGCGAAGATCCGCATCCAGAAGTCGCCGGGCTCGCGAAGCTGCGCATCCAGTCCCTCGAAGCTCATCCCCTGCGCCTCGCCGGTCGCGACGCGGTCGAGCGCACCGCCCTTCTCCGGCTGCAGCTGCCGCCAGCTGACATCGACCGAGCGGACGGCCACGAGGTCGTCCGGGGACGCCTCCTCGGAGAACAGGCCGGAGTTCTCCGCCGGGCGCACCCAGTCCGGCAGAGTCCAGTCGTCACCGTCCTGCAGGTGCGCGCCGTCGGGCCCCGCATCGACGAACGCCGTCCTCGGCCCGACGTCGAGGACGGCGTCGGAGCCGGCACCGGTCGGCAGCGGATCCGCGTCCGCACTCACGCCGCACCCCGAGAGCACCAGCAGCACCGCCGCGAGAACGACGCCCGCCTCACGACGCACCGCTCGGCTCCTCCGGCCCGCGCACGCCCTCCCAGCGCGCGCCCACCGCGGCCCGTCCGGCGGCGAGCGCCGCGTCGATCTCGGCATCCGTCGCCTGACCGCCGGTGCCGCCTGCGCCGCGAGTGGACAGCGATCCGGCGGCTGCGGCGCGGTGAAGGCACTCGATCATCGCCATACCGGCCGTCCAGGCGGCGAGGAACCCCGCGTCGAAGCTGTCTCCGGCGCCCGTGGTGTCGGTCACCTGCACGTCGAGCCCCGGCGCGCGCAGCACCTCCCCGTCCGCGACGGCGAGCCCGCCGGCCGCGCCGTCCTTGACGACGACGAGGGGTCCGCGCGCGGCCAGCGCGCGCGCAGCGGTCTCGGCATCCGAGGCGGTCTCGCCCTGTGCCCGAGCCAGCGCGATCGCCTCCGCGGCGTTCGGCAGCAGGACGTCCGTCAGCGGCAGGCACTCGGCGATGCCGTGCCAGCGCTCATCCGGATCCCAGTTGGTGTCCAGGCTCGTGGTGACGCCGCGCCTGCGCAGCTCGGCCATCACCTCGGGAAGCTGCGCGGTCAGGGCCGGGACCAGGAAGGACGAGGCGAAGTGCACGTGCGTGGCGTTCGTCGCCGCCCGCAGCACCTCCTCGCCGGTCAGCCCGGAGATCGCGCCGGCGAGCGTGAGGATGGAGCGGTCCTCCGGCGCGGACAGGATGACGGATATCCCCGTCGGCGCGTCGACCGTGCTCACAGCGGAGCAGTCCACTCCGGATGCCGTGAGCAGCTCCCGGGTGCGCGCTCCGAACAGGTCATCCCCGACGCGCGCCACCAGCGCGGTGTCGACGCCCAGGCGCGCCAGCCCGGCCGCGCAGATGCCGGCGCTGGAGCCGAGCACGAGGTCGGCGCCGTCCAGCAGCTGCTCCGCCTGACCGAACCGCGGCCGCACGTCACCGCGCAGCACGAGATCGAGATTCGCGTCACCCGCGACGAGTATGCGTGTCATCAGCCCTTCATCCCCGACATGGTCATCGTCTGCACGAACTGCTTCTGCGCGAACAGGAAGAAGAGCACGAGCGGCGCCGTCGCGATCACGTTGCCGGCCATGAGCAGGTCCCACTGGGTGCGGCGAGTGCTCTGGAAGTTCGCGATGCCGAGCTGGACGGTGAAGATCGAGTCGTCGTTGATGGCGATCAGCGGCCAGATGAGGTCGTTCCACGAGCTCAGCAGGGTGAAGATCGCCAGCGTGGCGATGGCGGGCTTGGCCAGCGGGAGCACGACGCGCAGGAAGGTCTGCAGCCGGTTCGCTCCGTCCAGCGCCGCCGCCTCCTCGATCTCGGCGGGGATCGAGAGGAAGAACTGCCGCATCAGGAAGATGCCGAACGCCGAGGCGAGCCACGGCACGAACGCCGCCGAGAGGGTGTTGATGATGCCCAGCTTCGAGAACATGATGTACGTCGGGATCATCAGCAGCTGGGTCGGGATCATGATCGTCGCAACGATCATGAAGAACCCCATGTTGCGGCCGCGGAAGCGCAGCCGGGCGAAGCCGTAGCCGGCCAGCGAGCACAGCACCACGTGCCCGACGATGGCGATCACCGAGACGATCATGCTGTTGACCAGCCAGATCAGGATGTCGGTGGTCGTGAACAGCGCGATGAAGCCGTCCAGGGTGAACCGCGACGGCACGAACGGCGGAGGGAACTTCACCAGCTCCTTGGCCGGCGAGAGCGAGGCCAGGATCATCTGCGCGAACGGCAGCACGAAGATCAGGGCCAGCGGGGCGAGCACGAAGTGCCAGCCGCTCATCCGCCGGCGGCGGCGCGGCGGCCTGCCGGGGCGGCCGGTGGTGATCGTGTAGGTGCTCAGCGTCATCAGAACGCCTCCACGTTGCTCTTGCGGGAGTAGATGACCATGCCGACCGTGATGATCAGGGTCGCGGCGAACAGCACGTACGCGGCGGCGGAGCCGTAGCCGAACTGCAGGGTCTTGAACGCCTTCTCCCACAGGAAGTAGACGATCGTCTTGGTCGCATCCAGCGGACCGCCTCTGGTCGTCGTGAAGACCAGGTCGAACAGCTGCAGCGCTCCGATCGTCTGCCAGATCGTGACGAACACCGTGACCGGCCCGAGCTCGGGCCACACGACCCGCCAGAACGTCTGCCAGCGATTCGCGCCGTCGATGCGGGCGGCCTCCAGCAGATCGGGCGGAACATCCTGCAGCGCGGCCAGGTAGATGACGGTCGTGAACGCGGCCTCGCCCCAGAGCGACATGATCGCGATCACGAGCATCGCCTGGCTCGGATCCTCCAGCCAGCCCTGCGCCGGCAGCCCGGCGGATCGGAGCAGGTTGTTCGCGAGGCCGTACTGCGGACTGAACAGGTAGGTCGCGAGGATGCCCGTCGCCGCGGCCGACGCCACGAACGGCACGAAGATCGCGGTGCGGTAGATGCCGATGAATCGGATGTTCCTGTTCAGCGCGACGGCGAGGAAGAGGCCCAGCAGGACGGATGCGGGGACGAAGAGCGCGACGTAGAGGCCGGTGTGCGTGACCGCATCCCAGAACTCGGCATCCGACATGAGATCGGAGTAGTTGTCCCCGCCGATGAACCGCGCCTGCGAGAACCCGTTCCACTTCTGCAGGGAGAGCAGCAGCGCCCAGCCCGCCGGGAAGATCGACAGACCGAGGACGATGATCATCGCCGGCCCGATGAACCCCCACCCGGTGAGGTCGTCGCGCCACCGCCTCCGAGGATGCCGGCGTGCGGTCCCCGCGTCTGCGCCACGGCGATCAGCAGCCGGAGCCCTCCCGCTCATCTCGGTCGCCTCGGTCGTCCGGGGCGTCTCGCCGGTCATCCTCGTCGCACCTGGCGTCGTCATCGGTTCGAGAGCGCCCGATCAGCCTTCTCCGCCGCGTTCTTCAACGCGTCCTCGGGAGTCCCCTGCCCCTGGAGCACCTTGGAGATGGCGTCGGCGATCGCCTCGGACAGCCCGACGTATCCGGAGACGGTCGGGCGCGCCTTCAGCGCGTTCTCGTTGTTCTTCGCCATGACGTCCAGCCCGGGCAGTGCGATCACCTGGTCCTGGAACTCGGGGGTGTCGATCTCGGAGTCCCGTAGCGGCAGGTTGCCGTAGGCGACGTTCCAGCGCAGATCCTGCTCCGGGGCGGTGAGCCAGGTCATCAGCTTGACCGACCAGTAGTTCTCGTTCACGTCCTGCGTGTCGAACAGCGCCCAGATGTCCGGCCCGGACACCGTCTGGTGATCGCCGTCGGTGCCGGGGAGGATCGTCACCCCGTAGTCCGTGCCCGCCTCGTTCAGGTCCCACAGCTGCCACGGTCCCGAGGTCATCATGCCGATGCGATCCGACGCGAACAGCTGCGCGAATTTGGTGTCGGTCTGGTCGAGGTAGACGCTCTTGTCGTCCACGGCCATGGCCCGCAGGAACTCGAGCGCCGCCACGCCCTCATCGCCGGCGAAGGCGACGGACTGGTCATCGGCGAGGATCTCTCCGCGGTTCTGCCACAGGTGCGGCCAGAACTGCCAGGTGGTCTCCTCGGAGCCGGAGACCGAGTACGCGTAGCCGTACGTCTCCTCGGCGGGGTCGGTGAGCTTCTTCGCCGCGGCGCGGAAGTCGTCCCAGGTCCAGTCCTCGGTCGGGTAGTCGACGCCGGCCGCATCGAAGACGGTCTTGTTGTAGATCAGCGAGATGTTGTCGACCAGCGCCGGGAATCCGATGATGGACTCGCCGGTCGGCTGCACCGTGGCGCGCGCCGCTTCGGAGAACTCGTCCCAGCCCACCTCCGGGTCCTGGACCTCGTCGGTGATGTCGAGGGTGCGCTGCGAGGACTCCAGCTCGCTGGCCCACGACCCGAAGGCGTAGGAGATGTTGGGATAGGAGTTGCCCGCGAATCCCGCCGACAGCTTCTGCAGCAGCTCCTCGGTGGACGAGGCGCCCGAGGAGATCTTGATGGTGACGTTGGGGTGGAGCTTCTCGAACTCGTCGGCCATCCCCTCCAGAAGCGTCTCGGCCTCGTCGCTCTGGCCTGTCCACCAGGTGATCGTGACGTCTGCTTCGGGGTCGAGCTCGGTGGCGCCCTGCGGAGCAGAGCATCCGACGAGACCGCCGGTGACGGCCAGGGTGGCTGCCGTGGCGATGGAGATCCGGCGACGGGTGCGACTTTGCATGCTGCGGTCCTCTCTGAGCGAGTTCCCCTCATGATGGCGGAGAGAATGCTCACTTATCAATAGAAATGCCCGAATCGATCAGTCGAAATGACGTGCATCTGCACTTAACCGGTTTCATCGCCCCACTCGGGGCGGCACGGCGCCGCTCAGATGATCGCTTCGTTCAGCCGACCCCCGAGGCTCGCGGGCAGAAGCTCGCCGTGCGCCGCGGTGAGCTCGTCGCACAGCTGCCAGATCTGATCGGGAGTCAGCGTGGAGCTCGCGTTGGGGTCGGCCAGCACCGCCCGGCGCACCAGCTCGGGGTCGCCCTCTCGGGCGGCGCGGATCGTGAGCTCGGCCACGGAGAGGTAGGCGCGGTTCAGCGCCGCGCCCGCTGCCGGGATCGCCCCCCACGCGATCGGATGGACGCCGTCGCCGTCGACGGTCGCGGGCACCTCG
This sequence comes from Microbacterium sp. ARD32, assembly GCF_031844385.1. NCBI lineage: Bacteria > Bacillati > Actinomycetota > Actinomycetes > Micrococcales > Microbacteriaceae > Microbacterium > Microbacterium sp. ARD32. The sequence goes on along the minus strand of NZ_JAUZVD010000001.1, from coordinate 78,834 downwards.
ACGACCGCTCCCTGCGGCAGGTTGTCGATCAGCCCCGCGTTCACGACGTTCGCGTGGATCTCCCTGGGCGTGCCGGTGAGCATGGAGTGGATGATCTGCGGAGCGTACTCGGCGGCATCCCCCTCGTCGTGCAGCGGCACGTGCTCGCCCCGCGACAGTCGCCGCTGCGCATCATGGAACTCGTCGACGTTCTCCTCGGAGATGCCGATGTACTGCAGCGGCTCGAGGCGGAACCGCTCGATCTGCTGCGGCGAGCGCAGGAACCAGCTCAGGTACTCGGAGGAGTGCTCGCTCGTCTCGGTCGGGTAGAAGCCGATGCGGCGGAAGATCTCGGCGCGCACACGGCGCCGCAGGTCCGGCTGCTCCTGAATCCGCTCGCGCAGCCGCGGATACAGGTCCTCGCCGTCCCGGCTCCACTCCGTCAACCAGGACTGGTGGTTCACCCCGGCCGCACGGTAGTGCGTGCCCTCCAGCGGAACGCCGACCAGCTCGCACAGGTCGTTCACGGTCCAGTAGACGCTGTGGCAGAGCCCCACGGTCCTGATGGCGGGAGCGACCGTCGACATCCACCACACGTTCATCGCCATCGGGTTGGTGTAGTTCAGGAACCACGCGTCCGGACACAGCTCCTGCATGTCACGGGCGATCCCGGAGAGCACCGGGAAGGTGCGCAGGGCGCGGAAGACGCCGCCCACGCCCGTCGTGTCGCCGATCGTCTGCAGCAGCCCCTTGGCCGCGGGGATCTCCAGGTCGACGCGCGTGGCCTGGATGCCGCCGACCTGGATCATGTTGATGACGAAGTCGGCGCCCTGGAGCGCCTCCCGGCGATCGGACAGCGCGCGCACGGAGACCGGGCACCCGAGCTGGCGGCTGATGTCCAGGACGGTCAGCCGCGCCACTTCGAGCCGCGCGGGATCGATGTCGTGCAGCGCGATGTCGAGTGCGGGCAGGTCGGGGAATCTCAGCAGATCGGTGACGAGCTGGCGCGTGAACACCACGCTGCCGGCACCGATGAACGTGATCGTGGGCATGAGGCGATTCTGAGACCGAATGCACGCCTTGCGCAAGCAGATGATCCGATTGACAGTCATTCGCTCACTGTGGATGATCGAAGACATGGCGTCCGAATACAGTGTCCAGTCCGTCGCGGACATCGGCGGGTCTCCCAAGCGCTCTCGCAGGATGGCGGGCATCCTCGACGCGATCGCCGAACGCGGCGAGGCGACTCTCGGCGAGCTCACGGACATGTTCGGCAGCTCCGCAGCCACTCTGCGGCGGGATCTGACCGCGCTCGCCGCCCAGGGGCTGATCATCCGCACGCACGGGGGCGCGAAGGCCGCCGGCTCGCTCGCCGAGGTTCCCGTCGCGCTGCGGGACACGCGCTTCCAGGACGCCAAGCGCCGCATCGCCCGTGAGACGGCTGCGCGGATCCCCCGGGAACGGCAGGCGATCGCGCTGAGCGGCGGCACGACCACGGCCGGCGTGGCCCGGGAGCTCGTCAATCACGCCGAGCTCACCGTCGTCACCAACTCGCTGTCGATCGCCTCTCTGATCGCACCCCATCCGCGCCTGCGGGTCGTGATGACCGGCGGGATGCTCCGGCCGCAGTCCCTCGAGCTGGTCGGCGCGCTCGCCGAGGCGACCTTCAACGCGATCAACGTCGGCACGGCCATCCTCGGCGCCGACGGGTTCAGCGCGCGCGCCGGTGTCACGACGCACGATGAGACCGAGGCGCGCACCAACCGCGCGATGGTCATCAAGGCGCAGCGCACCATCGTGGTCGCCGACGGATCGAAGATCGGCCGGGTCGCGCTCGCCCAGATGGCGGATGCCACCGACGTCGACCTGCTCGTGACCGACGACAGCGCCGATCCCGAGGAGCTCGAGCGGCTGCGCGACGTCGGCGTCACGGTCGTGATCGTCTGACGCGCGGATCCTCCGCGAGCGCGCGCGCCGCCACGGAGCCGCGACGGGCGTAGGGTCGATGACGATGACGGAATCAGCGGAGACCACGGCGCTGCGCGGCGCACGCGCCGAGCTGATCGCGACGGCCGCGCGCGCGGGCGAGTGGACGCCGGTCCTCCCGATGACCGTGGACGCGCCGCATCCGGCATCCGTGCTGATCCTGTTCGGCCGGCTGGACAGCATCCCCGCGCGCACCGACGAGCTCACCGTCGCCGCCGACCTCGACGTGCTGCTGCAGCGGCGCGCGGCGACGCTCTCGTCGCACCCGGGGCAGGTGTCGTTCCCGGGCGGCGGCCGCGAGACGCAGGATGCCGACGCCGTCGCCACGGCGCTGCGCGAAGCGCAGGAGGAGACCGGGCTCGATCCGGACGGTGTCGAAGTGCTCGCCGCGCTGCCCGAGATCCCGCTGGCGGTGAGCAACTACCTGGTGACGCCGGTGCTGGGCTGGTGGCGCGAGCCGTCGCGCGTGGCGGCGGTGGATCATGCCGAGACCGTCGACGTGTTCCGCGTGCCCGTGGCGCAGCTGATCGACCCCGCGAACCGGTACACGTCGGTGCTGCATCGCGACGGGATGACGTACCGCGGCCCCGCGTTCGAGGTGGACGGCACCGTGGTGTGGGGGTTCACCGCCGGCATCCTGAACGCGCTCTTCGACGCGGCCGGCTGGGCGCTGCCCTGGGACCCGTCGATCGAGCGCCCGGTCACGGTCTGACCTCTCCACCGTCTGATCCCTTCGAGGCCCGCCGGTAGGCTTGCGGGCATGAAGATCCTGGTCCTCGGCTCCGGCGCGCGCGAGCACGCGATCATCCTCTCCCTGCGCTCGGAGGACGCCGAGCACGAGATCCTCGCCGCTCCCGGCAACGCCGGCATCGCCCAGGACGCCGCGATCGTCGACGTCGACCCGCTCGACGGCGCCGCGGTCGCGTCGTTCGCCAACGAGCGCGGGATCGACCTGGTGGTGATCGGTCCGGAGGCCCCGCTCGTCGCGGGCGTCGCGGATGCGCTGCGCGAGCGGGGCATCCCGGTGTTCGGCCCCGGCAGGGCGGCCGCGCAGCTGGAGGGGTCGAAGGCGTTCGCGAAGCGGATCATGGATGCCGCCGGCGTGCCCACCGGACGGGCGGTGCGGGCCGCATCCCTGTCCGAGGTCGATGCGGCGTTCGACGACTTCGGCGCACCGCACGTGGTCAAGGCCGATGGCCTGGCCGCCGGCAAGGGCGTGATCGTCACCGCCGACCGCGCCGAGGCCCTCGCGCACGCCGAGCACTACCTGCCCGCCGGCCCCGTGCTGGTAGAGGAGTTCCTCACCGGCCCCGAGGTGTCGCTGTTCTTCCTCAGCGACGGCGACACGGTGCGTCCGCTCGCGCCCGCGCAGGACTTCAAGCGCGCGCTGGACGGCGACGGCGGCCCGAACACCGGCGGCATGGGCGCGTACACGCCGTTGCCGTGGCTGGCCGAGCAGTTCGGCAGCGTCGAGGCGTTCGTCGACGAGGTCACCGAGACCGTCGCGCTGCCGGTGATCCGCCAGCTGGATGCCGAGGGCACGCCGTTCATCGGCCTGCTCTACGCCGGCCTCATCCTCACCCCGGCGGGCGTGCGCGTGATCGAGTTCAACGCCCGCTTCGGCGACCCCGAGACGCAGGTCGTGCTGCCACGACTGCGCACCCCGCTGTCGCAGCTGCTGCTGGCGGCGGCGTCCGGGCACCTCGAGGACCAGCCGCGCCCGGAGTTCTCGGACGAGGTCGCCATCACGGTCGTGCTGGCCAGCGAGGGCTATCCCGAGTCACCGCAGACCGGTCGCATGATCGAGGGGCTGGCCGAGGCGGCATCCGTCGACGGCGTGCGCATCGTGCACGCCGCGACCGGCGCGCCGGACGCACCCGGCGGATCGCTGGTCGCGACCGGCGGGCGGGTGCTGAACGTCGTGGCGACGGGTGCGGACTTCGCGGATGCCCGCAGCCGCGCCTACGAGGCGATCGGGCGGATCCGCCTGGAGGGCGCGCACTACCGCCACGACATCGCGGCGCGCGTCGCCGACTGAGCCGGCTGAGCCGACGCACGGAGCCGGCGCACCGAGCCGGTCCCGGTCGCCGATCCCAGTCAGCCGCCCAGCGCGAAGCTCTGCGGCAGGATCTCGGGCGAGAGGGCGTGCTCGATCGCGAGCACGGCTGCGCCCAGCACCGCTGCGCGCCCGGCCGTCACCGACTGCGCGATGGTGAGGTGCTCACTGGACAGCGGCGTGGTGCGCGTGTAGACGATCTCGCGGACGCCGGCGATGAGGTGCTCGCCCACCCGGGCCATCGCCCCGCCGATGACGACGAGCGACGGGTTCAGCAGGCTCACCGACGTGGTGAGCACTTCGCCCAGGTCGCGCCCGGCCTGACGCACCGCCTGGATGGCCTCGACGTTGCCCTGCTTGACCAGCTCCACGACATCCGCGCCGTTCGCGGCGGGGAAGCCCCGAGCGGCGAGAGACGCGGCGATCGCCGGACCGGATGCCACGGCCTCCAGGCAGCCGCGGTTACCGCAGGGGCAGGGCACGTCGGCACTGCGCGCGACCCGCACGTGCCCGATGTCGCCCGCCGTGCCCTGCGCGCCGCGCAGCAGCCGGCCGTGGGAGATGATGCCGGCGCCGATGCCGGTGGCGACCTTGACGAACATCAGGTGGTCGATCCGCGGCCAGGCGAAGGCGCGCTCGCCCAGCGCGGAGATGTTCACGTCGTTGTCGACGAGCACCGGCACCTCGAGGTGCTGCTGCACCCAGCCCGGCACGTCGAACCGGTCCCAGCCGGGCATGATGGGCGGGTTCACCGGACGGCCGGTGGGATGCTCCACCGGGCCCGGCACGCCGACGCCGACGGCCGCGACGCGACCACGGTCGAAGCCCAGTGAGCGCACCAGGCTCGCGGCGGTCTCGACCGCCCAGCCCAGCACCTCCTCCGGTCCGCGCGCGACCTCCAGCTCGCCGGTCTGCTCGGCGAGCACGGTTCCGGCCAGGTCTGCCACGGCGACGGTCGTGTGCGAGGCGCCGATGTCGAGCCCGATGACCACCTTCGCCCCGGGGTTCAGCGCGAACTGCGACGGCGGGCGGCCGCCGGTGGATGCCGCATCCGCGACCGGGCGGATGAGATCGCGGTGCATCAGCTCGTCCACCCGCGCGGCCACCGTCGAGCGGGCGAGGCCGGAGGCCTTCGCCAGCTCGGCGCGGGTGCGCGGGACGCCGTCGCGGAGCAGCTGGAACAGCTCCCCGACACCGGCACTGCTCGCGTTGGTCGGCATTCGTCTCCCGTCTGGTCCGGTGTCGTGCAGAGACTTCTGCCGTACCGTGGCAGTCTACGCGCGCGATTCGGCAGAAGTCCGTCGCGTGCCCTTGCGCACCCGCTTCACGGCGAAGCGCTGCTGCAGCAGCACGGCGATCACGATGATCACGCCCTTGGTGATCGCCTGCAGCGACGAGGACATGTTGTTCTGCACGAACACGTTCTGCAGCACAGCGAAGATCAGCACGCCGAACACGGTGCCGGTGATGGTGCCGCGCCCGCCGATCAGCAGCGTGCCGCCCACCACGACGGCGGCGATCGCGTCGAGCTCGTACAGGTTGCCGTGGGTGGAGGTTCCCGCGTTGGTACGCCCGAGGATCATGACCGCCGCGATGCCCGCCGTGAGCCCGGCCAGGGCGTAGAGCCACATCACGTGCTGGTTCACCTTGATGCCGGCCAGGCGAGCGGCCTCGCGGTTGCCGCCGATGGCGACCGTGCGCCGGCCGAAGGTCGTGCGGTTCAGCAGCAGCCAGCCGGCGACGGCGACGACGGCGAAGATCCAGATGAGGATGTCGATGCCGAGCAGGTCGACGTTCATCGCCTTCAGGAAGCCGCGGTCCGAGACCACCAGCGTGCGGTTGTTCGCCAGCACCTCGGCCAGGCCGCGCGCGCCGACCAGCATGGCGAGCGTGGCCATGAACGCCGCCACCTTGCCGTACGCGATGACGACGCCGTTGATCAGCCCGGCCCCGGTGCCCACGAGCAGTGCGATGACGATCGTGACGATCCAGTGCGACGACTTGGCGATGTCCTGGATGGCGGCCAGCGAACCGACGACCGAGGCCAGCGCCAGCACCGCGCCGACCGAGAGGTCGATGCCGCCGGCGATGATCACGAAGGTCATGCCGACGCTGATCACGCCGATGATCGACGCCTGACGCAGGATGACGAGCGCGTTGCCCAGGTTGAAGAAGTTGTCGAACGCCGTCAGCATCCCGACGGCGACGATGGCCAGCAGGGCCACCACCAGGCCGAGGTTGCGCCCGGCCGCGCCGGAGAACAGCGACCGGCGCGGCGCGGATGCCGGGCGGTCGACGACGGGAGTACGGGTCTGCTCGCTCACGCGGGGGTTCCTTTCATGACGAGATCGAGCACGCCGTGCTCATCGATCTCGGAAGCGGGGAGAGAGGTGAGAACGCGCCCGTCGCCGACGACGAGCACGGTGTCCGCGAGACCGAGCACTTCCTCGATCTCGCTCGAGATGATGACGATCGCGTGCCCGTCCGCGGCGAGGTCGCGGATGAGTCCGTAGATCTCGGCCCTGGCGCCCACGTCGACGCCGCGGGTCGGCTCGTCCAGCAGCAGGATGCGGCTGCCGTGCGCCAGCCATCGCGACAGCAGGATCTTCTGCTGGTTGCCGCCCGAGAGCGTGCCGGCCGGCAGATCGGGGTCGGCGGGCCGCAGCTCCATCGCATCGATCTGCTCGCGGGCGATGCGCCGCTCGGCGCGTTCGTCGAGCCAGCCGGCGGTGGCCGTCCGCGCGAACGACGACAGCGTGACGTTGCGGAAGATGGGCTCACCGAGCACGAGTCCCTGCGACTTCCGCTCCTCGGGGCTGAGCCCGAGGCCGGCCCGCACTGCGGCGGGCACGGAGCCGCGCGGCAGCGGCGCACCGTCGACGAGCACGCGGCCGGAGGAGGCCGGGCGGGCGCCGTAGACGGTCTCGACGATCTCGGAACGACCCGATCCGACCAGTCCGGCGAGCCCGACGATCTCGCCCGCGCGCACCGAGAACGACACGTCCGAGAACACTCCGTCCAGGCCGAGGCCTTCGACCTCGAGCAGCACGGGCGCGTCCGCGCCGATCGGCACGCGCTCGGGGAACACGTTCTCGACCAGCCGGCCGGTCATGTGGGTGATCAGGGTCGGCGTGGGGGTGTCGGCCACCTCGAGATTGCTCGCGGTGCTCGCGCCGTCCTTGAGCACGGTGATCCGGTCGCCAATGGTGCGGATCTCCTCCAGCCGGTGCGTGATGTAGATCACGGCGATGCCCTGGGCGGTCAGTTCCTTCACCACGTCGAAGAGGCTGCGCACCTCCTCCGCACCGAGCGCGGCCGAGGGCTCGTCCATGACGATCAGCCGGATGTCGTGCGACAAGGCGCGCGCCATGCTCACGAGCTGCTTCTCGGCCGCGCTCAGGGAGCCGACCTCGGCGTGGGGCGAGAGCCGCTCGCTGCCGAGCCGCTTCAGCAGCTCGCGCGCCCGCGCTGCGGTCTCGGCACGCCGGGTGAACCCTGCGCGGGAACGCTCGTGCCCGAGGAAGATGTTCTCGGCCACGGTGAGGTCGTCGACGACGTCGAGCTCCTGGTACATCGTGGCGATGCCGAGGTCGATCGCGGCCTGCGGGTTGCCGATCGAGACGGCCTCTCCGTTCCACAGGATCTCGCCCGCATCGGGCTGGTGCACGCCGGCGAGGGTCTTGATCAGGGTGGACTTGCCTGCGCCGTTCTGGCCGAGCAGGCAGTGCACCTCGCCCGGCCGGATCTCGAGGTCGACTCCGCGCAGGGCGCGGACCGCTCCGAAGGTCTTCTCGACTCCACGCATCTCGAGTAATGCCGGAGTCTGGTCATCTTTGATCACACGAGGAACATAACATGTCGGCTCAGTCCTCGCGAGCCCGCCTCATGCGCCGCATCCCCGGACTCCCCAGCGCGGAACGCGAGCTTCAGTCGCCGGAACCACGCGGAAAACCGGTCTTCCGCACTTTTGCCGTGACAAATACAAAAGCTGTACATCTGCGCCGATCTTCTGTTACGTTCTCCTTGAGAGTGCCGACGAGCTTCCCACTCGTGCAGCACGCACCTGCATCATCTTTCAAGGAGGAAACGACATGCTCAGCATGCGCAAGCGCGGGCTCCGTCCGCTGATGGCCGGCGCGGCCGCGCTGTTCGCCATCACCCTGGTGACCGGCTGCACCAACACCACCGACGACGGCGGGGCCGATCGCCAGGGCACGACCAGCGACGAGAACAAGGCGTCGGGCGAGACCGTCACCATCGGCTGGTCCGGCCCGGAGGCGGACCACGGCTGGCTCGGCGCGATCAACACCGGCGCCATCAACGCCGCCGAGGGCTTCGACGACGTCGAGCTGCGCCAGGCCGAGGGCACCAACGACGCCAACCAGCAGATCGCGGCCGTCGAGAAGTTCATCAACGATGGCGTCGACGCCATCGTGCTGCTGCCCACCGATGGCGCCGCCCTCACCCAGGTCGCCCAGAAGGCCATGGATGCCGGCATCCCCGTCATCAACGTCGACCGCGAGTTCTCCAGCACCTTCGCCTCGCGGGCCACCATCCTCGGCGACAACTACGGCATGGGCGTCAGCGCCGGCACCTACATCTGCGAGCAGCTCGACGGCAAGTCCGACGCGGTCGTCGGCGAGATCGCCGGAATCGACTCGCTGCCGCTCACGCAGGATCGCTCCCAGGGCTTCAAGGACGCCCTGGACGCGTGCGGCCTGAAGGTCGGCCCGCGGGTCGCCGCCGACTTCACCGTCGCCGGCGGCGAGAGCGCGGCATCGCAGCTGCTCTCCGCGAACCCGAAGATCGACGCGATCTGGAACCACGACGACGACCAGGGCGTCGGCGTCATGGCCGCCATCGAGTCGGCCGGCCGCAGCGAGTTCTTCGTCGTCGGCGGTGCCGGCAGCGTCAACATGATGGATCGCATCAAGGCTGACGACAGCGTCGTCAAGGCGACCGTCATCTACCCGTCCACCCAGGCCGCCGACGGCATCGCGCTCGCGCGTCTCATCGCCCAGGGCAAGACCATGAGCGACCTGATCACGCCCAGCGTGCCGTACCGCATCGTGCTCGACGCACCGGTGGTCACCAAGGAGAACGTCGACGAGTTCATCAAGCTCGCCTTCGAGTCCTGATTCCCCGCCGGGCGGGCGCCCTCGCCGGCGCCCGCCCGGCGCATTCCCGGAGAGAACGATGACCAATTCACTGCGCGTGGCCATGATCGGCCACGGATTCATGGGGGCGGCGCACTCGGTGGGCTGGCGCCAGGCTCCCGCCGCCTTCGACCTGCCACTCGCCCCGGCGATGGCCGTGCTCGTGGGCCGCGACGCCGACAGGACCGCCGCGGCCGCCGCGCACTGGGGCTGGAGCGAGACGTCCGACGACTGGCGGGCGGTGGTGGCGCGCGACGACATCGACGTGATCGACATCGTCACGCCCGGCGACTCGCACGCCGAGATCGCCGTCGCCGCGCTCGCGGCGGGCAAGCACGTGCTGTGCGAGAAGCCGCTGGCCAACACGGTGGCTGAAGCCGAGCGGATGGCGGATGCCGCAGCGTCCGCCGCCGGCCTGTCGATGGTCGGCTTCACCTACCGTCGCGTGCCCGCCGTCACCCTGATGCGCGATCTGATCGCCCAGGGCCGCATCGGCGCCGTGCGCCAGGTGCGCGCGAGCTATCGACAGGACTGGCTCGCCGATCCCGAGTCGCCGATGACCTGGCGCCTGGAGAAGGACAGGGCGGGCTCCGGCTCGCTCGGCGACATCGGCGCCCACGCGATCGACCTGACGCAGTTCGTGACGGGGCAGACGCTGGACAGCGTCTCGGGCGTGCTCGAGACGATCGTCTCGGAGCGGCCGCTGATGGGCGAAGCGGTGGGCCTGGGCGGCCGCGCCGGAGCCGGCACCGGCACGGTGACCGTGGACGACCTCGCGCTGTTCACCGGCCGGCTGTCGTCGGGAGCGCTGGCCTCGTTCGAGGCGACCCGGTTCGCCACCGGCCGCAAGAACGCGCTGGAGATCGAGATCTCGGGTGACCGCGGTGCGCTGCACTGGAACCTCGAGGATCTCAACTCCCTGCACCACTACGACGCGACCCGCCCCGCGGGCACGCAGGGGTTCACCCGCATCCTGGTGACCGAGCCCGAGCATCCCTACCTGTCCGGCTGGTGGCCCACCGGCCATATGCTCGGCTACGAGCACGGGTTCTCGCACCAGGTGAAGGACCTCGTCGAGGCGATCGCCGCACGCACCGCCCCCGCGCCGAGCTTCGAGGACGGGCTGCGCGTGCAGCGCGTGCTGGATGCCGTCGAGCGCAGCGCCGCCGACGGATCCGCCTGGACCGAGGTCTGATCCCCCGACATCGACCGGCATCCGCACGGGTGCCCTGACAGAGAAGAGGACGACGATGTCACGACCGATCACGCTGTTCACCGGCCAGTGGGCCGACCTGCCGTTCGAGGAGGTCGCCCGCCTCGCCGGCGAGTGGGGCTACGACGGGCTCGAGATCGCCTGCTGGGGCGATCACCTCGACCCGTGGCGGTGGGACGACGACGCGTACGTCGCCGACCGCCTGGCGATCCTGGAGCGCAACGGCCTGAAGGTGTGGACCATCTCGAACCACCTGAAGGGTCAGGCGGTGTGCGACGACCCGATCGACGAGCGTCACCACAACATGCTCTCGGATCGCGTGTGGGGCGACGGCGATCCCGAGGGCGTGCGCCAGCGCGCCGCCGAGGAGCTGAAGAACACCGCACGCCTGGCCGCGAAGCTGGGTGTGAAGACGGTCACCGGCTTCACCGGATCGTCGATCTGGAAGTACGTGGCGATGTTCCCGCCCGCCACCGACGAGATGGTGGAGGCCGGATACCAGGACTTCGCCGACCGCTGGAACCCGATCCTGGACGTGTTCGACGAGGTCGGCGTGCGCTTCGCGCTCGAGGTGCACCCTTCTGAGATCGCGTACGACTACTGGACGGCGAAGCGGACGCTCGAGGCCATCGGGCACCGCGAGTCCTTCGGGTTCAACTGGGACCCGTCGCACATGGTGTGGCAGGACCTCGACCCCGTCGGGTTCCTGTGGGACTTCCAGGACAAGATCTTCCACGTGCACTGCAAGGACACCAAGAAGCGCCTCGGCAACGGCCGCAACGGCCGACTGTCGTCGCACCTGCCGTGGGCGGACCCACGACGCGGCTGGGACTTCATCTCGACCGGCCACGGCGACGTGCCGTGGGAGGACGCGTTCCGGATGCTGACTGCCATCGGCTACGACGGACCCCTCTCGGTGGAGTGGGAGGATGCCGGCATGGACCGCCTGGTGGGCGCTCCGGAGGCTCTCGAGTTCGTGCGGCGGCTGTCGTCGTACCAGCCGTCGGATGCCGCGTTCGACTCGGCGTTCTCGACGCGCTGACACAGGTCTCAGACGACGAGACGAGGGCCGCCCGGCATGCACGCCGGGCGGCCCTCGATGCTCTCAGCGCAGCTCGTCGGCGCTCTTCCCCTTGTAGCGGCCGATGAACACCGAGGCGATGAGCGCGATCACCATCACGCCGACCGGCAGCAGCATCGACTGGGCCATCCCCGCCGAGAATCCGTCGGCCACGAAGTCCGGCATCGCACCGCCTCCGCCAAGGCCCGAGGGCGCCTGGTCGAGCCCGGGAAGGTTCGCCTCGAGCCGGGCCTGCATGAACGCCGCGATGGCCGAGGAGCCGACCACCGAGCCGATCGTGCGGGTGGTGTTGTAGATGCCGGCGCCGGCGCCGGCCTGACGTGGCGGCAGGTTGCGCGTGGCTTCAGTGGCCAGCGGACCCCACATGCCCGCGTTGCCGATGCCGAGCAGGGCGGAGGGCAGCAGGAACATCCAGGTGGGGGTGTCCATGTTCATCAGCGACGAGTTCCACAGCACGCCACCTGCCACGCACAGCAGCCCGGGCACCAGGATGAAGCGCGGGTCGACCCGGTCGAGCAGGGCGCCGGCGACCGGGGCGAGCGCGCCCGAGATGACCGCCATCGGGATCATCAGCAGGGCCGATTCGGTCGGGGTCAGTCCGCGGGCCAGCTGCAGGAAGAACATGAACGGCAGCGACATGCTGGTCACGGTGAAGCCGACCGCGGCGATGCCGAGGTTGGATGCCGAGAAGTTGCGGTCCTTGAACAGGCCGAGCGGCACGAGCGCCTCGCTCTTCGTCTTCCACTGCTGCAGCACGAACACCACCAGCAGCACGATGCCGGCGCCGATCATGCCCCACACGGTGATGGGCCCGGTGATCACGCCCCAGTCGTACTTCTCGCCCTCCTGCAGGCCGAAGACGATGAGGAACAGCGCGGCTGCGCTGAGCACCACGCCGACGTAGTCGAAGCGGTGCGGATGCGTCTTGAGCTTGGGCACGAAGATCCAGGCCAGCACGAAGCCGATCACGCCGACGGGCACGTTGATGAAGAAGATCCACTCCCAGCCGAAGCCGTCCACGAGCAGTCCGCCCAGCAGCGGCCCGACCAGCGTCGCGACGCCGGCGGTCGCACCCCACAGGCCCATCGCGGCGCCGCGGCGCTCGGGCGGGAAGGTGCGGGTGATCACGGCCATGGTCTGCGGCGTCATGCAGGCGGCGCCCAGTCCCTGCACGGCGCGTGCGACAACCAGACCGACCAGTGTGGTGGACAGGCCGCACCACAGGGAGGCGCCGGTGAAGATCACCAGGCCGATCAGGTAGATGTTCTTCGGGCCGAAGCGGTCACCCAGGCGCCCGGTGATCAGCAGCGGCACCGCGTAAGCGAGCAGGTAGGCGCTGGTCACCCACACGACGTTGTCGAGGTTGTTGGTGTCGGGGTCGAGCGCGGCCTTGATGGCCGGGTTCGCGACCGAGACGATCGTCGTGTCGACGAGGATCATGAAGAACCCGATGACCAGCGCCCAGAGGCCCGGCCACGGGCTGCGCGGCTTGTGGCCGTGCGCGTACGTCCCCGTGGACGGTCCGCGGGTCGTGGAGGTGGAGTCTGTCATTGGCGTGTCGCCTTTCGCTGTGCGGTGCTGCCCGCGATGTGAGTCGTGAAGGTTCGGATGCCGGGGTGCGGACTAGTCCATGCAGGGTGAGGATGCCGACGAGCCGTGGTCGCCGATCCAGGCGAAGTCCGGGTCGGCGAGGCGCTCCAGGAGGGCGTCGGTCCAGGTGAGCTCTGCGTTCAGCAGTGTGATGTGCCGGTCGGTCTCGATGAGGAACTGCGCCGGCACGCCGTGCACGCGAGCCTCGTCGAGCCGTTGCTGCAGGGCGTCGTGCTCGTTCTGCAGCGCGTCGCGCCGCGCTGCGAGCAGGTCGATCACATCGGTGCGCGGCAGGTTGTGGGCCTCGGCGAGTGCCACGCGGAACTCTGCGGTGCGCTCACTGTTGCGCAGGCCCGCGCGCACCCACTCCTCGAGCACCATCCGCGAATCGGAACGCAGCGTGTACGTGGTGCGTTCGGGTCGATTTCCGTCGCGATCCACCCCCACCTCGGCGATCAATCCGTCTCGCTCGAGCCGGGAGACCGTGTGGTAGAGCGTGCCATTCGTCACCCGCACGATGCGATCGTCTCGCCGCTCGCGCAGCAGGCGGATCATCTCGTACGGATGCATGTCGCGCTCAGTCAGCAGCGCGAGCACCATGGCGCCCAGCGGCGTCAGCCGCGCAGCATCCGTCATCTACCCCACCTCGATTAGTCCATATGGACTATAGCACTTCACAGCGCAACACCGCCTGACGGCGAGGTGACAGGATGGTGACGTGAGCGAAGCACTGAGCATCCCCGGCTGGCGGCACGTCTACTCCGGCAAGGTCCGCGACCTGTACGCCTCGGAGGATCCGGCCGACAAGCGCATCCTGGTCGTGGCATCCGATCGGGTGAGCGCCTTCGACTTCGTCCTCTCCCCCGGCATCCCTCAGAAGGGCGAGCTGCTCACGTCTCTCAGCACCTGGTGGTTCCGGCAGCTGGCCGACGTGCCCAACCACATCGCCTCCGGCGAGATCCCGGATGCCGTGGCCGGCCGCGGCATGCTCGCGATGGCGCTCGAGATGCTGCCGATCGAGTGCGTCGTGCGCGGGTACATCACCGGCTCCGGCTGGGCCGAGTACGTGCACAGCGGCACCGTCTGCGGCATCCCGCTGCCCGCCGGCCTGCGCAACGGCGACCGCCTGCCCGAGCCGCTGTTCACCCCCGCCTACAAGGCGCCGATGGGCGAGCACGACGAGAACATCACCTTAGAGAAGGTCGTCGAGCTGGTCGGCGCGGAACGCGCCGCGGAGCTGCGCGACACCTCCATCGCGCTGTACACGCGCGCCGCGACGATCGCCGACGAGAAGGGGCTGATCCTCGCCGACACCAAGTTCGAGTTCGGAACGGACGCCGACGGCACCCTGCGCCTGGCCGACGAGGTGCTCACCAGCGACTCCTCGCGCTACTGGGATGCCGAGACCTGGCGCACCGCCGCGACGGCGGAGGAGCGAATGGCCAGCTTCGACAAGCAGATCGTCCGCGACTGGCTGGCCGCCAACTGGGACAAGCAGGGCGAGCCGCCCATGCTGCCCGACGAGATCGTCGAGCGCACCGCCGGCCGCTACCGCGAGCTGATCGAGCGGCTCGCAGGCTGAGCCCGGCCCTTCGACAAGCTCAGGGACCCGATCTCAGGCCCGTTGCCCGATTCAGAGCTCCTCGACCGCGATGCGCACGTCGGTGTGCACGAAATCGTCGCCTGTGAACAGCAGCGGTTCGTCACGCGCGATGGCGAGAGCGTAGCTGAAGCAATCGCCGTAGTTCAGACGGGCCGGATGACCCGAGCCGCGGCCATAACGGCGGTAAGCGTCCCTGGCGATCCTGGCCTGCTGTTCGTCGACGGAGGCGACGGTCGCGCCGATGGCCTCCAGAAGCTCGTCGAGCTTCTGGACCATCGGCTCAGCTGCCCGTCCCCAGAGCACGATCGAGGCCTCGGTCAGGGTCGCCGCGGAGAGGACAACCGGATGCGCATTCAGCTTCGCGCCGAGTACGTCCCCGTCAGGCTCATCGAGCAACAGGGCGACGAAGACGGACGAGTCGACGATCATCGCGGCAAGCCCATCTCGTCGTACATCTCGTCCATGATCTCCTCCGTGGACCTGCCTGTCCGCGGAATCAGACGCGCACTCGCGACGATCCGATCGATCGCCGCCCGACGGCGTGCGATCTCTGCCTCACGGGCGCCGCCGAGCTCGGCGAGCCGCCGGCGCACGGCATCCTCGATCGCGCTCGTCATGGACTGACCGGTCTGCTCGGCGAGCTGACGAACAAGATCGTGCACTCTCTCGTTCTTGATGTTCAGGCTCATGGCATGGATTCTACCCTCCAGGCATCCGTTCTACCCTCGGCATCCGACATCCGGCCCGGGCCGTGAACGAACGTCGCGATAGTGTTTCCTCGGCTGGACACATCCGGCCGCCCTGTCACGACTCCCGAGGAGCCCCCCATGCCGCTGTGGAAGATCCACGGCGACGGTCGCACTGTCGCGCCCGACGCCGTCGTCCGCCCCGAAGAGCGCCTGAACTGGCCCGCCACGATCGCGATCGGCGTGCAGCACGTCATCGCGATGTTCGGCGCCACATTCCTGGTGCCGATCCTCACCGGATTCCCGGTGCCGACCACGCTGCTGTTCAGCGGCGTCGGCACGATCCTGTTCCTGCTCGTCACCCGCAACAGGCTGCCCAGCTACCTGGGTTCGTCCTTCGCGTTCATCGCGCCGGTGACGGCCGCCACGGCATCCGCCGGGATGGGCTCGGCCCTGGCCGGCATCGTCGCGGTCGGCGTGCTGCTGGCGATCATCGGCGTCGTGGTGCACACCGTCGGCGTGCAGTGGGTGGACCGCTTCCTGCCGCCGGTGCTGGCGGGCACCATCGTCGCCCTGATCGGGTTCAACCTGGCCGGTGCCGCGCACGACAACTTCGCCGTCTCGCCCATCACGGCGACGTTCACGCTGGCGATCACCATCCTGTTCGCGGTCGTGTTCCGCGGGTTCCTGGGCCGCATCTCGATCTTCCTCGGCGTGATCGCCGGGTACATCTTCGCGGCGGTCCGCGGCGAGCTCGATATCCCCAACCCGCTCTTCGACGGCAAGACGTCGCTGCAGCTGATCGACGAGGCGCCGTGGATCGGCCTGCCGGCCTTCCACCTGCCCGACTTCGCGACGCCGGGAACCTGGACGGCGATGGCGATGTTCCTGCCCGTGGTGCTCGTGCTGATCGCCGAGAACGTCGGCCACGTGCGCGGAGTGGCGACGATGGTCGAGGACCCGAAGATCAACGAGAACACCGGCAAGGCGCTCATCGCCGACGGCGTCTCGACCGCGCTGGCGGGCTTCTTCGGCGGCTCGGGAACGACCACCTACGGTGAGAACATCGGCGTGATGGCGTCCACGCGCGTCTACTCGACAGCGGCGTACTGGGTGGCGGGCATCACCGCGGTCCTTCTGAGCATGTCGCCGAAGTTCGGCGAGGTGATCCACTCGGTGCCGCCCGGAGTTCTCGGCGGCGTCACCACCGCGCTGTACGGTCTGATCGGCGTGATCGGCATCAAGATCTGGATCGACAACCGCGTCGACTTCTCGCGCCCGGTGAACCAGTACACGGCTGCGGTCGCGCTGATCATCGCCGTGGGCGGGTTCGCGATCAAGGGCGAGAACGGGTTCGAGCTGGGCGGCATCGTGATCGCCACCGTCGCCGCGATCCTGATCTACCACCTGGGCAACCTGATCGCCCGGCTGCGGCGCACCGGGGCGGACGACCCGCGGCCGCTCGCCGGCGTGGGCGCACCGGGAGGCGACCCGGAGTCCTGAGCACGCCCGACGCCGTTCGTGTCAACCCTGGTGCAGCTCGATCACCGTCGTTGTAGCGTCGCCGCCATGGACGATGTGTCACAGCTGAGTGATCTCGCACGCGCGAGGCACCTGCGGGTCGCGGTCGCCGAGTCGCTGACCTCGGGCACGCTGGCGGGACGAGTGGGCGACGGCGCCGAGGCGAGCGAGTGGTTCGCGGGTGGCATCGTCGCGTACACGATCGCGACGGAGGAACGGGTGCTCGCCCGCACGGTCGAGGCCGCCATCCGGATGCTGAGCTTCGACGCGGCCGAGCTCTGATCGGCGCTCGGCCCGAGCGAGCGGAGCGGGCGGAGCGGTGTACGCCGCGATCGACATACGTCGCGCTTCAGCGCATCTGCGGGTCGCCATCCGGCGAACGGTGGCTGTGCCGGGCGTCGACGACACGGAAGCGGATGCGCGCACCGGGAGGCAGCTGGCCGGCCAGGTCCAGACAGCGATCCGTGAGTGCGCCGATGATCGGATACCCGCCGGTGAGCGGGTGATCCGGCAGGAACAGCACCGGCTGCCCGTCCGGCGGCACCTGAAGTGCGCCGTCGACCGCACCCTCGCTGGGCAGCTCCCCATCGACGGAACGCTGCAGCGACGCCTCGCCGTGAAGCCGGATTCCGACGCGATCCGAGCGGGGAGTGACCACCCACTCCTGCCCCGTGAGCGCCTCCAGCGCAGTCTCGGTGAACCAGTCGTCACGGGGGCCGAGTGTGATCTCGAGTTCGACGAGGTCACCGGATTCCGGCAGCTCCCGCGGCAGCGAGAACGGGTCGACTGCGTTCGCAGCATCCGCCCCGACCACCACGATGTCACCGGCCGTCAGCGGCGCAGGCCCCAGCCCGCCGAGTGTGTCGGATGCCCTGCTCCCGAGCGCCGCCGCGGCGAAGATGCCGCCGCGCACTGCGATGACGTAGCGCAAACCGCGGTCGGGATGCCCGATCTCGAGCTCGTCGCCGTCGGCCACGGCGAAGGGTGCGCCGTGCGGGATCGCGCGCGTGACGCCCGCGGCATCCGTCACGGACAGCTCGCCGACCGCACCGGCGACAGCCGCGACCCCGTCACCGCGGAACCGCAGCGCGCATCCACCGACGCTCTCCAGCGCAGCCGCGCGGGCCCCGTTGCCGACAGCGCGGTTCGCGTCGCGGAGCGCCGTCCGATCGGCGGCACCGGATGCTGATACCCCGAGAGCCGCGTGCCCGGGTCGACCGGCATCCTGCACGAGCAGCTGCGGCGAAGGGCGGAGAACCTCGATGCTCCGCACACCAGTGATGCCCCAAGGCTGAGCCCGCCGAGGTATCGCCTGCGGAGAACGCAGACGATCGGATGCTTGCTCGGCGTGTCGCCCGGCAACACGCCGAGAACTCGCCTGTTCGTCTCCGTTCTCCGCGGCGGAGCCCGCCACCACCGCGACAGCCCGCGCGGCGCGCTCGAATCGCACGAGGGTTCCCGGTGACAGCAGCGCGGGCGGGTCGCGATCGACATCCCACATCACCGCGTCCGTACGGCCGATCAGCTGCCAGCCGCCGGGGCTCTCGCGTGGGTACACCCCTGTGAAATACCCGGCGAGCGCGACAGAACCGGCCGGCACCCGCGTGCGCGGCGACGACCGCCGCGGCACGTCGAACAGCGGATCCCTCCCGACGGCGTAGCCGAACCCCGGCGCGAAGCCCGAGAACGCCACTCGCCACTCCGCCGCGAGATGCCTGTTCACGATCTCATCCGCCGAGACGCCCAGCAGGCCGGCGACTTCGGCGAGGTCCTCACCGTCGTAGCGAACCGGGACGGTCACCTCGCGCAGGTGCGGCACGTGCTCGGCATCCGCCCGCGTCGACTCCAGCAGCGACGCCAGCTGCTGCGCCGACACCCGCAGCGGGTCGAAGCGCACCAGCACGGTGCGCGCTCCGGGGACGCGCTCGATGACACCCGGCAGGCCGTCCCAGGCGAGGTTGAGGCGCATGGCCTCGTCCAGGTCGGCGGCCTCGACGAGCAGCGCCCGGTCGGATGCGGTGAGAATGCGCATCTCAGGCACCCGAGTCTGGACTGGCGAACGGAGCGGTCACCGCGAACGGGGCGATCGTGACGCCCGCCTGCTGCAGCATCCGCTTCGTCTCCACCGCCATCGCGATCGCGCCCGCACTGTCGCCGTGCACGCAGATCGACTGCGCCTCCACTCGCACGTCGGTGCCGTCGATGGCGCGGATCATGCCGGTCTCGGCGAACCGCACCATGCGCTCGGCGACCGCGGTCGGATCGTGCAGCACGGCACCTTCCTGGCTGCGCGGGACGAGCTGCCCGTCCGGCTGGTAGGCGCGGTCGGCGAAGGCCTCCGCTGCCACCTGCAGGCCCGCCTTCGACGCGACCTCGAGCACCACGCCGCCGGCGAGCCCGAGCAGCACCAGGCTCGGGTCGATCGCCTTCACGGCGGCGACCACATCGGCCGCCTGCCGCTCGTCGCGTGCGATCGTGTTGTACAGCGCGCCGTGCGGTTTGACGTAGGCGACCGTGGTGCCCGCGGCCGTCGCCAGCCCGATCAGCGCGCCCAGCTGGTACTCGACGTGCGCCTGCAGCGTGGCCGAGTCGATCTCGACGTTCCTGCGGCCGAAGTTCGCGTGATCGCGGTAGCCCGGATGCGCGCCGATCACGACCCCGCGCCGCGCCGCTGCCTGCACGGTGCTGCGGATGCCCTCGGGGCTGCCGGCATGGAAACCGCACGAGACGTTCGCGCTGGTGACGATCTCGAGCATGGCGGCGTCATCGCCCACGATGCGGTCGGGGGTGTTCTCGCCCAGATCCGAGTTCAGATCGATGGATGCCATGCTGCGCTCCGTTCGCCGTGCTCTTCACCCTGCCATGCGGGCGCCGTCGCCGTCGCCGTCGCCCGTCGCCGAGAACCGGAGAACGGCTGAGAACCGGAGAACTCAGCGCGCTGACGTCCGGTTCCGGGCTGATCCCTGGTTCTCAGCCGCAGGCGCCGAGCCGCGCACGACCAATTCGGTGGGCAGCAGCGTGAGCGGTGGGGGGCGGTGGCCGGAGAGCAGATCGATGGTCAGCTCGGCGAGGATCTCGCCCTGGTGGAACATCGGCTGACGCACGCTGGTGAGATCGGATGCCGTGGCCACGACCGAATCGTCGAAGCCGATCACCGCGACGTCCTCCGGCACCCGCAGCCCTGCCGAGCGCAGCACCGCGATCGCTCCCCGTGCCATCAGATCGCTGGCGGCGAAGATCGCGTCGGGCACCTCGGGCTGCGCGAGCAGCTGCCGCGCGGCATCCGCTCCGCCCTGCTCGCTGAAGCCCCCGTCGACCTCGCCGGCCGACTCCAGCCCGGCATCCGCCAGCTCAGCGAGGAATCCGTCGCGGCGGTCCATGCTCACCGACATCGTCATGGTGCCGGTGATCGTCGCGATGCGCCGGCGCCCGAGTGCGAGCAGATGCGCGACCGCTTCACGTGCGGCGGCCGCGTTGTCGACGTCGATCACGATGTCGGTGTCCCGCAGGACCGCGGGCCGTCCGCCGAACACCACGGGAACCGCGTCGGCGATGCTCTCCACGAACGTGTCACTGGCGTGGTGCGAGACGATGATCGCGGCATCCACCGCGCCGTTGCGCACGAAGCGCACCATCTTCCCGCCGGCGTCGTCGTTGGCGATCAGCAGGTTCAGGATGTAGTCCGAGTCGGCCAGGCGCGCGCCGATCCCGGCGACGACGGATGCCAGGAACGGGTCGCCGAAGAAGCGCGTGGTGTCCTCGGGGACGACCAGTCCGATCGCCTGGGTGTTCCTGCTCGCCAGCGACCTGGCGGCCCGATTGGGCGCGTAGTTGAGCTCGGCGATCGCGCGCTGCACGGCGGCGAGCGCTTCGGCGCTCACCGCCGTCGACCCGTTCACCACGCGCGACACGGTCGACCGCGAGACGCCGGCGAGCGCGGCGACCTCTTCGATCGTGGAACGGGGCATCTTCTTCTCTCTGGCGGGCCCTTCGACAGGCTCAGGGACCCAGGTTGCGGTCAGACCGCGCGCGCGGCGATGATGCGAGCGTACTCCCGGCCGCTCTCCTTCACGGTGCGCTGCTGGGTGTCGTAGTCGACTCGCACGATGCCGAAGCGCTTGTCGTAGCCCCACGCCCATTCGTAGTTGTCCAGCAGCGACCAGTAGAAGTAGCCGCGCACGTCGACGCCCCGCTCCACGGCATCCAGCGTCGCCGCGACGTGATCGCGCAGGAAGGCGGCGCGATCGGCATCCGCCACCTCCCCGTCCTCGCCCACGACATCGTCGAACGCGACGCCGTTCTCGGTGACGTACAGCGGCACGCCGCTCGCGTACTCCTCGGATACCCGCCGCAGCAGCCGGGTCAGGCCCTCGGGCTGGATCTCCCAGTCCATCCCGGTGCGCGGCAGTCCGCGCTCGACCCAGTGGATGCCGTCGTGCGACGGGAACGGCGAGGCGGTCCGCCGCTGCTGCCCCGGCGTCTCGTGCGGGTCGCCCTCGGCGCCCGGCTGCGGATGCCCGGACAGCAGCTCGCCGTGGTAGTAGTTGATGCCCAGTGCATCCAGCGGCGACGAGATGACGGCGAGGTCGTCGTCGTGCACGGCATCCTGCCAGTCGGAGACCGCCGCGGCATCGACCTCGCGGATGTCGCGGACGATGTCGCTGGGGTACGCGCCGAGGAAGATCGGGTCGAGGAACCAGCGGTTGAACTGGCCGTCGATGCGGCGCGCGGCGTCGACATCGAGCGGGTCGTCGGCGTCGGCGGGGTCGGCGACCGTGAGGTTCAGGGTGATGCCGAGGTCGAGCTCGGCATCACGCTCGCGCAGCGCCTGCACCGCCTTCCCGTGTGCGAGCAGCAGGTGGTGCGAGGCGAGGAGGCCGTCGCGGATGCTGGTGCGTCCCGGCGCGTGCACGCCGGCGGTGTAGGAGAGGAACGACGAGCACCACGGCTCGTTCATCGTGGTCCAGTGCTGCACGCGGTCGCCGAGGACGTCGTGCACGCTGAGCGCGTAGTCGGTGAAGCGATCCGCGATGTCACGGGCGGTCCACCCGCCCTGCTCCTCGAGCGCCTGCGGCATGTCCCAGTGGTGCAGGGTCAGCCAGGGCACGATGTCGGCGGCGAGCAGCTCGTCGACCAGGCGGCTGTAGAAGTCGATGCCCTTGGCGTTGACCGGCCCGCCGTCGGGACGCACCCGCGACCACGAGGTCGAGAAGCGGTACGTCTGCAGCCCGAGCTGCTTCATCAGTGCGACGTCGTCGCGGTAGCGATGGTAGTGATCGCAGGCCACGTCGCCGTTGTCGGCGTTGACGACCGCTCCGGGCACGCGGGCGAAGGCGTCCCAGATCGATGCCCTCCGGCCGTCTTCGAAGGCCGCGCCCTCGATCTGGTACGCGGCCGTCGCCGCACCGAAGAGGAAGTCGTCCGGGAACTGCCTGGTGGTCATAGAGCTCATCCTTTCACCGCGCCCGCCATGATGCCGCTGACCAGCTGCCTGCCCGCCACCACGAAGAGGATGAGCAGGGGCAGCGTCGCCAGCAGGGCACCGGTGAGCACGATCGAGTAGTCGACGTAGTATCCGGACTGCAGCTGGCTCAGTGCCGTCTGCAGAGTGGGGTTCTGCGGTGGCAGCACGATGAGAGGCCACAGGTAGTCAGTCCATGCTGTCATGAAAGTGAACAGTCCGAGGATCGCCATGGCCGGGCGCGCCGCGGGAATGCCCACCGTGAGGAAGGTGCGGAACTGGTTCGCGCCGTCCACCCTGGCGGCTTCGATGAGCTCGTCGGGGATGACGTCCACCAGGTACTGGCGCATGAAGAACACCCCGAACGCGGTCACCAGCGTGGGCACGATGACGGCCCCGACGGTGCCGGTCCAGCCGAGCTCGCGCATGACCATGAACAGCGGGATGATGCCCAGCTGCGTCGGGATCGCCATCGTCGCGATGACGAACACCATCAGTCCGTCGCGGCCCTTGAAGCGCAGCTTCGCGAAGGCGTAGCCGGCGAGCGTGGAGAACGTCACGACCGACAGCGTGATCACCGAGGAGATGAGCACGGAGTTGCCCAGCGCCAGCCAGAACGGGATCGCCTCGAAGACCTTGGCGGCGTTGCTCAGGAAGTTCCCGCCCGGGATCAGGGGCAGGGTCTCGCCGCGCGTGGCGTTGGTGCCGCTGGCGACGACGAGCGACCACCACAGCGGATAGACGCTGCCGATGATGAAGGCCGCGAGGAGTCCGTAGGTGAGGAATCCGGGGCGGCTGCCGATGCCCGCTGCACCGGCGGTGGCGCCGCGCCGGCGGCGGATGCGCTCGGGAACGCTGAGTGCCTGCGTGGCGCTCATCGGCTGACCTCCTGGTTCTTGCGGGCTCTGCGTCGGGCTGCTCGGCCGGCGGACGGACCGTCGCCGGTGGCGATGCGCCGGGAGATGAGGAAGTTGATCACGCCGATGCCGACGATGAGCACGAACAGCAGGATGGCGACGGCGGATGCCTCGCCCAGGTTGCGTCGGAAGAACGCCAGCTCCCACAGGAACAGCACGGTCGTCTGGAACTGGCGGTCGGAGCCGCCGACGCCGCCTGCGGTGGAGACGTCGAACAGCCGTGGCTCAGCGAAGATCTGCAGGCCGCCGATGGTCGCGGTGATGACGACGAAGATGAGCGTCGGCCGGATCGTGGGGATCGTGATCGAGAAGAACCGGCGCCCGGCGCCCGCGCCGTCCAGTGCCGCCGACTCGTACAGGTCGCGCGGCACCGCCTGCATGGCGGCGAGCAGGATGAGGGCGTTGTAGCCGGTCCAGCGGAAGTTCACCATGACGGCGATCGCGAGGTGCGACAGCAGCGTGTCGTGCTTCCACTCCTGGTCGGCGATGCCGACGAGGTTGAGCAGGTTGTTGACCAGGCCGTCGGCTTCGTTGAAGGCGCTGGAGAAGATGATCGCCACGGCCACCGGGGTCACGACGAACGGGATGAGCACGCTCATCCGCCAGAAGGTCGGTGCGCGCAGTCCCCGGTCGAGCAGATAGGCGATGAGCAGGGCGGCGGCCAGCTGCGGCACCGCCGAGAGCAGGAAGATGCTGATCGTGTTGCGGATGGAGTTCCAGAACATCCCGTCGCCGAGGATCTCCACGAAGTTGCCGACTCCGATGAAGTCGCCCTGGCCCTTCAGCAGATCCCAGTCGTGGACGGCCACCCACACCGTGTACAGCAGAGGGAAGAGCCCGACGAGGCCGAACAGCAGGAAGAACGGCGAGATGTAGAAGTACGGCGAGGCGTTCTGGTCGAACCGCGACAGCCGGTGGCGGCGGGGGCGGGATGCCGCGGCATCCCGTCCACTGCGCTCCGGGTCACGGCGCGTCGCGCGCGGTGCGGTGAGGGTCATGATCTCTTCCTCGAGTCGTGCGTCGGCATGCGGACGGGGCCCCCGGGTGGTCGGCCCGGAGACCCCGTTCGCGTGCTCAGGCGCGGGTCTGCGTCAGTCGACCAGCTCGCCCAGCAGCTTCAGCGCCTGCTCCCAGGCCCCGGCCGTGTCGGTCTCGCCGCGGTCGAGCGAGCTGAGTGCGGGTCCGAAGACGTTCTCCTGGATGACGGAGTCATCCGGCCCCTTGAACTGCGCGACGACGCCCTTCGCGCGCTCGGCGAGGATGGCGCCGGTGGGTGCGCCGTTGAAGAACTCGTTCGGGGTCGCGTCGGCTGCCAGCTTCTCCTGCGCCTTGATGGTGGAGGGGAAGTTGCCCGCCTCGGCGGACTGCTTCACCTGCTGCTCGGGCTGCGTCAGCCAGTCGGCGAGCTCCGCCGCGGCCTTCTTGTGCTCCGAGCTCTCCGGGATCGAGAGCCACGCGCCACCCCAGTTGGTCGCACCTCCCGGGAACACGTCGGCGAAGTCCCAGCCGGTGGAGGCGTCGCCGCCCCCGGCCTCGATCTGCCCCTGCACCACGCCCAGCATCCAGCCGGGGCAGACGAAGGTCGCGAACGTGCCGTCGACGAACGACTTGCCGCCGTTCCAGTCCCATGCCGACTGGGCGGCCGACTGCCCGCCCTCGGTGGCAGCGCCGAGCAGCTCGAAGCGCTCCTTCAGCTCGGCGTTGCCGTCGACGTTGAGCTCGCCGTCAGCGGTGTAGTAGCCCTCGTCGAGCTGGTTGACCATCGAGTTCCACACGAAGCCCGAGTGGTCGTACCAGGCCTTGCCGGTCTTGGCGGTGTAGTCGGCGCCGACCTCGAAGTAGTGCGCCCAGTCGCCCTCGAGCAGCTCGGCGACCGACTCGCGGTCGCTGGGCAGCCCCGCGGCCTCGAACGCGGCGCCGTTGTAGCAGATGCCGCTCGGTCCCACGTCGGTGCCGTAGCCGATCACGCGGCCGTCGGGGTCGGTGGCCTGGTTGTACTTCCAGTCGAGCCAATCGCCCTTGCGGTCCTCGATGCCGTAGTCGCGCAGATCGGTGAAGACGTCGGAGACCTCCATCACCGCGCCCAGCCAGCCCTCCTCGATGGCGACGATGTCGCTGAGGCCGCCGCCGGCGCCGATCTTGGTGAAGGCGTCGGTGCGGGCGTTGCCGCCGGTGTCGATGTTGGTCGCCTCGATCTTCACGTTCGGGTGCAGATCCATGTACTCCTTGTACAGGGCGTCGTAGCCGAAGGTGCCGAACGTGGTGATGGTCAGCGTGACGTCCTCGTCCGAGCCGGAGTCGTTGTCGGCTTCGGTCGGGCCGGCGGAGCAGCCGGCCAGCGCGAGTGCGGAGATGGATGCCGCGGCTGCTGCGGCGAGCATCCGTCGGCGGGTGGGTGTGTTCACAGTTCACTCCTTTGTGCGGTGGTGTTGCAGGTGTGTGCTCAGGTCTCGTGTGGGAGCGCTCCCACACGATTCCGGTCAGCGTATGGGAGCGCTCCCATCGCTGTCAAGTCCCCGGCGTGATCCACGCACCGAGTAGCCTTGTGCGGTGCCCTCCCGCGATCAGTCCCCCGCTCTCGTCCGCGCAGAATCGCTGATCCGCAGCATCCCGGATCATCCCGAGCCCGGCATCCTGTTCCGCGACATCACCCCGCTGCTGGCGGATGCCGAAGCGCTGCGCGTCACCACCGAGGCGCTCGTGGCGCCGTTCGCGGGCGCCTTCGACGTGGTCGCCGGCGTCGAGGCGCGCGGATTCATCCTGGCGGGGGCCGCCGCGATCACGGCCGGCGTCGGCTTCGTGCCGATCCGCAAGGCCGGCAAGCTGCCCCGGCCCGCGGCATCCGTCGACTACGACCTGGAGTACGGCACCGCCACGATCGAGATGCACGACGACCTGCCCGCCGGCACCCGCGTGCTGCTGATCGACGACGTGCTCGCCACCGGCGGCACGCTCGATGCCGGTCGTCAGGTGATCCGGAGCCTGGGCTACTCGCTCGCGGGCATCAGCGTGCTCTTCGAGATCGACGGCCTCGGCGGCCGCGACGTGATCGGCGACCTGCACACCGTCTTCCGCTCCGCCTGAGGCGGAGCGTCGCAGGATCCTCTCGGCGCCCGCTCTTCGCCTAGAATCGTGGCTATGCCCACCATCGTCGTCGACGTCATGCCCAAGGCCGAGCTGCTCGACCCGCAGGGGAAGGCCGTCTCCGGCGCCTTCACCCGCCTGGGTGTCGAGGGCTTCAGCCAGGTCCGCATCGGAAAGCGCTTCGAGCTCACCGTCGACGGGGAGGTCACCGACGCCGTGCTCGCCGAGGCCCGCCGGGTGGCCGAGGACGTGCTCTCCAATTCGGTGATCGAGGACGTCGTGGGCGTCTCGGTCGCCGGCGCCGAGGTGTCGCAGTGACCGTACGCATCGGGGTCATCACCTTCCCCGGTTCGCTCGACGATCGCGACGCGCAGCGCGCCGTCCGCATCGCCGGTGCCGAGCCGGTGGCGCTCTGGCACGGCTCGCACGACCTCGAGGGCGTCGACGCGCTGGTGCTGCCGGGCGGATTCAGCTACGGGGACTACCTGCGCTCCGGCGCGATCGCCGCGCTGTCGCCGATCATGGCCGAGGTCAAGGACGCCGCGGCATCCGGCATGCCGGTGCTCGGGATCTGCAACGGCTTCCAGATGCTCGTCGAAGCGCACCTGCTGCCCGGCGGGCTGATCCGCAACGATCACCAGCACTTCGTGCGCCGCGACCAGCGGCTCACCGTCGAGAACGCCTCCACCGCCTGGACCAGCGCCTTCACGCCGGGACAGGAGATCGTCATCCCGCTCAAGAACGGCGAGGGCGGCTACATCGCCGCGGACGACACTCTCGACCGGCTCGAGAGCGAGGGCCTGGTGGCGTTCCGCTACGCGGGAGTGAACCCGAACGGGTCGCTGCGCGACATCGCCGGCCTCACGAACGAGCGCGGCAACGTGGTCGGTCTGATGCCGCACCCCGAGCACGCCACCGAGCCCGGCTTCGGTCCCGACACCGCGGATGCCATGCGCTCCGGCGTCGACGGCCTGGGATTCTTCACGAGCGCCATCGCCGCGGTGGCGGCCGTCGCCGCGTAGCACCGCAGTCCGGGGCATCCGCTGGCAGGCATCCGCTGGCGGGAACGGATGCACGATCCGGGCACACCTGCACGACCAGACCATGCGATCGGCCGTGCAGGTGTTCCCAGGCCGTGCAAGTGTTCCCGAGCGACGTGCGCTGTCAGAGGCCGGCGGGCGGCCAGACGCCGATGACGACGGCCATCACCAGCACGGTGATGAGCTCGTGCGCGATGTTGAGCGTGGTCAGCTTCGTCGAGCGGCCCTCGAACGCGTCGTGGGTGATCAGGCGGGCCGCGGTGAACCCGGCCCACAGCGTGACCGCCGTGACGACGGCCGCCCAGAAGTAGGAGCCCTCGTAGAAGTGCCACGCGATCGACGAGGCACCGGCCAGCACCCAGGCGGTGATGAAGGTGACGATCACCGTCGTGATCAGCGGCCACAGCGGACCGCGCGCGGGCCGGTCCAGGTCGACGTTCGCCAGGCCCGCCCAGCGGGCGCCCATCACGCCGCGCGCGTACCAGACCGCGCCGACGATCATGCTGAATACGGTCGCGACCAGCACGGCCCAGTAGTTGATCTCCGGAACCGCCATGGGAGCCTCCTCGCTCTGATGCGCCCAGGCTACTCGGCCGTCCCCGTCGGCGGGGTACGGATTCGCGATATAGCATCGGGGGCCGGCATCCTTCGCGGTCCGACGCGTTCGCCCGCCGCCCGCGTCGAGGCCTGCACGGCGCTATCGTCGAAGCATGCCCCTGCTCGTCACCGTGCCCAACGACCGTCTCGCCGCGAACATCGGAGAGGTGCCGAAGGGTGTCGACCTGCGCGTCTGGGACATGGACTCGCCGGCGCCGGCCCAGAGGATCGACATCGTCGTGCCGCCGTACATGGGAGCGACCGGCTCGCTCGACGCGCTGCGCGGGCTCAGCGTGGGCCTCGTGCAGAGCCAGTCGATCGGCTACGACGGCGTCGATGAGCTGCTGCCGCCCGGGATGCCGTACGCGAACGCGGCCAGCGTGCACGAGGCCTCCACGGCCGAGCTGGCGGTGGGGCTGATGATCGCGGCGCAACGGCAGTTCCCGCGCTTCGCCGACGCGCAGCGCCGCGGCGAGTGGGCACCGGTCTTCGCCGAGAGCCTCGCCGACCGGAGGGTGCTGCTGGTCGGATTCGGTGGGGTCGGCAAGGCGATCGCGCAGCGCCTGGCACCGTTCGAGGTGCAGCTGACCGCAATCGCGAGCAGCGCGCGCACCGAGCGGGTCGACGGCGTGGGAGAGGTGGCCGTGCACGGCATCGACGAGCTGCCGGCGCTGCTCGCGGATGCCGAGATCGTGGGGCTCAGCCTGCCGGACACCCCCGAGACGCGCCACCTGTTCGACGCCGAGCTGATCGCGCACATGGCGCCGAACGCGCTGCTCGTCAACGTCGGGCGCGGACCGCTCGTCGACACCGACGCCCTCGTGAGGGCATTGACCGAGGGGCGCATCCGCGCAGCATCCGACGTCTTCGAGCCCGAGCCGCTGCCCGCCGGCCATCCGCTCTGGTCGGCACCGAACCTGCTCATCACCCCGCACGGCGGCGGCGCGTCCACCGCGATGAACCCGCGCATGGCGAAGCTGATCCGCACCCAGATCGAGCGGATGCTGGCGGGCGAGCCGCCCCTGAACGTCGTGATCCCCGGGTGACCACCTTCGTTCGAATCGCGCAAGTTGCTGCATTTCCGCCCGGGATACAGCAACTTGCGCGATTCGAAAGCGGTGCGGAACGGATCGAACCGATTCGATCCGCGCACTACCGCAACTGTAAACGCTTGCACTAGCCTGTTGGCATGGCACAGCTCGAGCAGATCGCATCCCCCGGCTCCGAATGGTGGCGCACCGCCGTCATCTATCAGATCTACCCGCGCTCGTTCGCGGACGCGTCCGGCGACGGCATCGGCGACCTGCCCGGCATCACCAGCCGGCTCGACGACCTGAAGAGCCTGGGCGTGGACGCGATCTGGCTGAGCCCGTTCATGACCAGCCCGCAGAAGGACGCAGGCTACGACGTCGCCGACTATCGCGATGTCGACCCGCTGTTCGGCACGCTCGCCGACTTCGACGAGATGCTGAACGCGGCGCACACCCGCGGCATCCGCGTGATCGTCGATCTCGTGCCGAACCACTCCAGCGATCAGCACATCTGGTTCCAGCAGGCGCTCAAGGCCGCCCCCGGCAGCCGCGAGCGCGCGCGCTACGTGTTCCGCGACGGCCGAGGCGAGCACGGTGAACTGCCCCCGAACAACTGGGAGAGCGTGTTCGGCGGCGGCATGTGGGAGCGCGTCACCGAGGCCGATGGAACGCCCGGCCAGTGGTACCTGCACATCTTCGACGCGAGCCAGCCCGACTTCGACTGGACCAACGAAGAGGTCAAGGAGGAGTTCCGCAGCATCCTGCGCTTCTGGCTCGACCGCGGCGTCGACGGCTTCCGCGTCGACGTGGCGCACGGCATGGTCAAGGAGGCAGGGCTCCCCGATTACGCCCCGGTGGCGGACGCCGACTCGATGGGCGGCGGCGAGTCGAATGTGCCGTACTGGGGTCAGGACGGCGTGCACGACATCTACCGCGACTGGCACAAGGTGCTCGCCGAGTACGACGGCGACCGCGCCCTGTGCGGCGAGGCCTGGTTGCCGACGCTGGAGAAGACCGCGCTCTGGGTGCGTCCGGACGAGATGCATCAGACCTTCAATTTCCCCTATCTGATGACGCCATGGGATGCCGAGGCGCTGCGCAACGTCATCCGCGAATCCCTCGACGCATTCGGCGCCGTCGGCGCACCGAGCACGTGGGTGCTGTCGAACCACGACGTGATCCGGCACGCCTCGCGCCTGGCGCTGACCGCCGACAGCCCGCAGGGCGAGGGCATCGGGCCGAAGTCGAAGGGCAAGCCCGATCCCGTGATCGGTCTCTCCCGCGGCCGCGCCGCGACCACCGTGATGCTCGCGCTGCCCGGCTCGGCGTATGTCTACCAGGGCGAGGAGCTGGGCCTTCCCGAGGCGATGGAGATCCCCGACGAGTTCCGTCAGGACCCGACCTGGTTCCGCACGAACGGCGAGCGCTACGGCCGTGACGGCTGCCGCGTGCCGCTGCCGTGGACTTCCGAGGGGAAGGCGTTCGGCTTCAACGACACGGGCGCGTCCTGGCTGCCGCAGCCGGCCGACTGGGCGACGTTCGCCCGCGATGCCGAGGAGGGCGACGAGACCTCGACGCTGAACCTGTACAAGACGCTGCTGGCCGAGCGTCGCACGCGCTCGCTGGGCACCGGTTCGCTGGTGTGGGATGACGTGGATGCCGACGCCGTGGCCTTCCATCGCGGCGACCTGCACGTGGTGGCGAACCTGGGCGAGAAGCCGATCGAGCTGGGCGACGATGTGACGTTCGTGGTCCGGTCCGAGCCGTTCGCCGGCACCGCCCTTCCCCCGAACACCGCCGCCTGGTTCACCCGCCCCTGACGCCCGACATGGTGAGCATCGACGAAGTCGCCAGGCTCGCGGGCGTCTCGACGGCGACCGTGTCGCGGGCGCTCAGCGGGCGCGGGCACGTGTCGCCGGCATCCCGCGAGCGCGTGCACAGCGCGGCAGAGAGCCTCGGCTACGTCGTGTCGTCGCGGGCGTCGAGCCTGGCATCCGGTCGCACCCGCAACGTCGGGGTGATCGTGCCGTACCTGGACCGCTGGTTCTTCAGCACGGTGCTCTCCGGTGCGACGAGCGCGCTCATGCGCGCCGGCTACGACATCACCCTCTACAACATCACCGCCGACGCGGCGGTGCGGCACGAGGTCTTCTCGACGTTCCTGCGCCGTCAGCGGGTGGATGCCGTCGTCGCGGTCTCGATCGAGCTCGACGCGGACGAGACCGGGCAGCTGCTGGACCTGGGCCTGCCGGTGATCGCCATCGGCGGGCCCAACCCGCGCCTGCGCACCCTCACCGTGGACGACACGGCCGTCGCGCGTCTGGCCACCGAGCACCTGCTCGCGCTCGGCCATCACGACATCGCGCACATCGGCGCGAGCCCCGAGTTCGACATGGACTTCCACATCCCGACCCAGCGCCGGCTCGGCTTCGAGCAGGCGCTGGCGGATGCCGGTATCGCACCGAACCCGGCCTTCCTGGAGCCGGCCGACTTCACCGTCGACGGCGGCTTCCGCGCGGCCAAGCAGCTGCTGGGCAGACCCGGGCCGCGCCCGACCGCGATCTTCGCCGCATCCGATGAGATGGCGATCGGCGCGATCCTCGCCGCGCGCGACCTCGGCTTCCGGGTGCCGCAGGATCTCTCGATCGTCGGCATCGACGGGCACGAGCTCGGCGAGTTCTTCCAGCTGACCACGGTCGACCAGTTCCCGCTGGGGCAGGGCGAGCGCGCCGCCCGCGCGATCCTCGCCCAGCTGGAAGGCACGGATGCCGCACCCGGCGGCGACCTGCCCTATGAGCTCATCGTGCGCGGCACCACCGCGCGACGGCGGGTCGGCGTCACGTCACCGTGAACTCCGCGGCCAGCAGATCCTCCTCGCGCGAGGACGGCCCGACCAGCAGCGTGAACGCCCCCGGCTCGACGACCCGGTTCCCGCGCGCGTCCACGATCGTGCACTCGCTCACGGGCAGCTCCACGCGCACCTGAACGGATTCGCCGGGCTGCACGGCCACCTGCCGGTACGTCTTCAGCTCGCGCACGGCCCAGCTGACCGAGGTGACCTCGTCGCGCACGTACACCTGCACCGTCTCGACGGCCGGGCGTTCGCCCGTGTTCGTCAGGGTGACGGATGCCGAGATGACGCCGTCCGCGCCCAGCGACGTCGACTCCAGCGTCAGCTGCGAGTAGTCGACACTGGTGTACGACAGCCCCTGCCCGAACGCCCACGCGGGCGACTGGGTGAGGTCGGCGTAGCGGTCGCCGTGCTGACCGCGGATCTGGTTGTAGTACGTCGGCTGCTGGCCGGCGTGGCGGGCGAACGAGATCGGCAGCCGGCCGGACGGCTCGATGGCGCCGGTGATGAGCTCGGCGATCGCTCGCCCGCCCCGCATGCCAGGGCTGGCCGCCCAGATCACGGCGGCGGCGCGCCGGACGGATGCCGGCAGCACCAGCGGCTTGGATGCCATCAGCACGACGATCACCGGCGTACCGGTCTCGATCAGGGCATCCAGCAGCGCGATCTGGCCGCCGATCAGCTCGAGCGTCGCGGTGGAGCGGCCCTCGCCGTACAGCCCGCGCGCGTCGCCGACGACGGCGACGACGGCATCCGCATCCCGGGCCGCGGCGACCGCTTCGGCGATCTGCGCCTCGTCGGCGGGCACCGGCCGCACCACCGGCGGGCGCGGCTGGCCGTCGGGCCAGGTGGCGCCGGCGGGGTCGGGCTCGAGTGTGAGGATGTCGGCGCCGCGCGCGTGCACGATCTCGAACGGGGCGATCTCGCGCATGCCGTCCAGCACGGTGGTGATCATCTCGCGCGGCTGCCCGTCGAGCCAGCCCGCCTGACCGGATCCGCCGGCCCAGTCGCCGAGCTGCTCCTGTGCATCGTCCGCCAGCGGTCCGACCACGGCGATCCGGCGAGCAGCACCAGGCGCAGACGAGAGGGGAAGCGTGCCGTCGTTCTCCAGCAGCACGAGCGAGCGCCGCGCCACCTCGAGGTTCAGCTCGGCGTGCGCGGCCTGCCCCACGACCCCCGACAGTCCTGCGTCCGGCAGGCGCGGGTCCTCGAACAGCCCGAGCTCGAACTTGAGAGTGAGGATGCGGCTCACGGCCGGGTCGAAGTCGCCGGATGCCAGCATCCCGCGCTCCACGGCCTCCAGCGCCCCCTCGAAGAACTGAGGCGTGGTCATGACCATGTCGTTGCCGGCCTTCACGGCCGCTGCCGCGGCGTGCGCGAAGTCGGGCTGCACGTGCTGCTCCCACACCATCCGGCCGACGTTGTCCCAGTCGGTGATCAGGGTGCCGGTGTAGCCCCACTCGTCGCGCAGCACGTCGCTGAGCAGCCAGTCGTTGACGGTGATCGGCACGCCGTCGGTGCTCTGGTAGCCGAGCATGAACGTGCGGCAGCCTTCGCGCGCGACCCGCTCGAACGGCGGCAGGAACCACGAGCGCAGCTTGCGGCGCGAGATGTCGGCCTCGCTGGCATCCCGCCCGCCCTGCGTCTCGGAGTAGCCGGCGAAGTGCTTCGCCGTGGCGAGGATCGCGGTGCGGTCGGTGAGTCCGGAGCCCTGGTACCCCCGCACCATCGCAGAGGCGAGCTCGCCGATCAGGTGCGGGTCCTCGCCGAACGTCTCATTCACCCGGCCCCAGCGCAGGTCGCGGGCGATGCACAGCACCGGCGAGAAGGTCCAGTGGATGCCGGTGGCCGCCACCTCGACGGCGGTGGCGCGCGCCACCCGCTCGACCAGCTCCGCATCCCACGATGCCGCCATGCCGAGCTGCGTCGGGTAGATGGTCGCACCCGGCCAGAACGAGTGCCCGTGGATGCAGTCCTCGCCCACCAGCAGCGGGATCCGCAGCCGGGTCCGCGCGGTGAGCTCGTTCGCCTGCAGGATGCGCTCCGGCGACGTGTGCAGGATGGAGCCGACGTTGCGGCGGAGCACGTGGTCGGCGAGATCGTCACGGGCGTCGAGCTGCAGCATCTGCCCGATCTTCTCGGGCACGGTCATGCGCGAGAGCAGGTCGGCGACGCGATCGGGGATGGGGAGGGACGCGTCCTGGTAGGGCGCGCGGGTCAGGGAGGCGGGAATGCTCAACGTGCTGGTTCCTTCAGGTCGTTCTCGTGCGGCTGCGGCGCGCTCGCGGCGCGCACGACGGATGCCAGGTCGGGTCGCACCACGGTGACGGCATCGTTCACGTCGAGCCCCTTCTTCTTCATCGCGCGGGCGCGCTCTCCGGCCGACCGCAGCCGCGGGTTGACGTACTCGTCGATGCCGAAGTTGATCAGCGCGAGCGCGACGCCGATGAAGGCGATGCAGAGGCCCGGCGGCAGATACCACCACCACTGGTTCTGCCGGAAGGCGCCCTGCGCCGAGGCCCAGTTCAGGATGGTTCCCCAGTTGTAGGTGGTCACCGGGATGACGCCGATGTACGACAGGGTCGTGAGGGTGAGGATGGCCGCCGTCACCGTGCCGACGAAGCTCGCGGCGATCAGCGCCATCAGGTTCGGCAGCATCTCGACCGTGATGATGCGGCGCAGCGGCTCGCCGTTGGCACGGGCCGCCTGGATGAAGTCGCGGTTGCGCAGCGACATGGTCTGCGCGCGCAGCACGCGCCCTCCCCAGGCCCACCCGGTGATCCCCAGCACGGCGGCCACCAGCCACAGCGGCGGGTCCTCGAACATCGAGGCGACGATGATGATCAGCGGCAGTCCCGGGATCACCAGGAACACGTTCGTCAGCGCCGAAAGCGACTCGCTGCGCCAGCCCGTCACGTAGCCGGCGACCACGCCGACGGTGATGGCGATGACGGTGGCGATGATCGCGGCCAGGAAGCCGACCACGATGATGCCGCGGGTGCCGTGGATCACCTGGCTCAGCACGTCCTCGCCGATGTGGGTGGTCCCCAGCCAGTGGGCGGCCGACGGCGCCTGGAAGCGCGCGGTGTTGTCGACCTTGGTGGGCGGATACGGGGCGATCACGTCGGCGAAGAGCGCGATGAGCACGAAGAAGCCGAGGATCGCGAGCCCCACGATCGACTTGCCGTTGCGGAACATCGCGAAGGCCGACACGATCCGGGTCCAGAACGACGCCTGGCGCGGCTCGTCGAGCTGCGCGGCGGTGCGCACGGCGAGAGTGGAGTTCTCAGCGGGAGTGGTCATGGCTCAGGCCTCCGTCTGACGGGTGCGCGGGTCGAGGAACGCGTAGACGAGGTCGGCAAGCAGGTTCGCGATCAGCACCGACAGGGTGATCACGAGGAACACGCCCTGCATCAGCGCGTAGTCCTTGGCGTTGGTGGCGTCCAGCAGCAGCTTTCCGACGCCCGGGTAGCTGAAGACCATCTCCATCACGATCGTGCCGCCGACGATGAAGCCGATCGACAGCGCGAAGCTCTGGATCTGCGGCAGCACCGCGTTGCGGGCGGCGTAGCCCCACAGCACGCGCCGGTTCGGCATCCCCTTGGCCTGCGCGACCATGATGTAGTCCTCGTCGAGCACGGTGAGCATCATGTTGCGCATGCCCAGCGTCCACCCGCCGAGCGAGGCGATCACGATCGTCAGCGCCGGCAGCGTGCCGTGATGGATCACCTGCCCGATGAACTCGAGGGTCCATTCCGGCCGCACGCCCACGCCGTACGCCTTGCCGATCGGGAACCACTTGAGGTTGACCGAGAAGGCCGCGATGGCCAGCAGCCCCAGCCAGAAGTACGGGATCGTGCTGAGGAACGTGGTCACGGGCACGAGCGCGTCGAGACGGCTGCCGCGGCGCCATCCCACGAACGCGCCGCCGATGGTGCCGATCGCGAACGAGACGATCGTCGCGAAGCCGACCAGACCGACCGTCCACGGCAGCGCCTGGCCGATCACCTCGGTGACCGGGCGCATGCCGTGCAGCAGCGAGATGCCCAGGTCGCCGCGCAGCATGAGACCCCAGTAGTCGAAGTACTGCTGGATCAGCGTCTTGTCGGTGTCGAGTCCGAGCAGCGCGCGCAGCGCGTCGGCCGCCTCCGGAGAGACGTTGCGGTTGCGCGCCAGGTACTGGTCGACCGCGTCGCCCTTCATCATGCGGGGCAGGAAGAAGTTGATCGTGATCGCCGCCCACAGCGTGAACAGGTAGAACACGGCGCGGTTGATCAGGAAGCGCCACGGCACCCGCGAGCGTCCCTGCGCGGTGGTCGCCGTGGTGCCGACCTCGAGGGCGTCGGCGCGCACGGCGTCGGTGTCGGCGAGCTGCGGTTCGACGGCGGTCATCGGGAGCCTCCTGCCGTGGTCGCATCCTTCGACGTGTCGCTTCGCTCCTTGCTCAGGAACCAGGTCTCGGGATCGGGGGATGCCGCCCTGAGCTCGCGCGTGTACGGGTTCTGCGGGTTCAGGATGACGTCGTCGGCCGGGCCCTGCTCGACGATGCGGCCCTGGTTGAGCACGATGATCTCGTCGCTGAAGTGCCGGGCGGTGGCCAGGTCGTGGGTGATGTAGAGCACGCCGAGGCCCTCTTCGCGCTGCAGGTCGGCGAGCAAGTTCAGCACGCCGAGGCGTATGGAGACGTCGAGCATCGAGACCGGCTCGTCGGCGACGAGCAGGCGCGGGCGGGATGCCAGGGCGCGGGCGATCGCGACGCGCTGGCGCTGCCCGCCGGACAGCTCGTGCGGGCGGCGGTCGATCACGGCATCCGGGATCAGCCGCACCCGCTCCAGCAGCCGGCGCACCTCGCGCTCGGTCTCCTTCTTCGGCACGACGTCGTCCAGCCGCAGCGGGCGCTCGAGGTGGTACCGGATGGAGTGGTACGGGTTCAGCGAGGCGAACGGGTCCTGGAACACCATGCGCAGCTGCTGACGGTAGTCGCGCAGGCCGCGGCCGCGCCGCGGGATGGGAGCGCCGTCGAGGCGGATCTCGCCGCTGGTGGGCGTCTCGAGCTGCGTGAGGATCTTCGCGATGGTCGACTTGCCGCTGCCCGACTGGCCGACCAGGCCGACCGTGCGCCCGGACTCGAGGGTGAACGAGACGTCGTCCAGGGCCTTCATGCGGCCGGCGCCGCGGACGTTGTAGATCTTGCTGACGCGATCGAATTCGAGGATGCTCATCGCACCACCACTCCTCTCTCGCCGGTGAGGCGGGGGAAGGACTCCAGGAGTCGCCGGGTGTACTCGTGCTGCGGGTCGTTCCAGATGCCCTCCGCGGTCTGCAGCTCGACGATCTCGCCCTCGCGCATGATGGCGATGCGGTCGCTGATCTCCAGCAGCAGCGGCAGGTCGTGGGTGATGAAGATCACCGAGAAGCCGAACTCGTGACGCAGCTGCGAGATCTGGCGCAGGATCTCACGCTGCACGAGCACGTCGAGCGCGGTGGTCGGCTCGTCCATCACCATCAGCTGGGGGCGCAGCGCCAGTGCCATCGCGATCATCACGCGCTGGCGCATGCCGCCGGAGAGCTCGTGCGGGAAGGAGCGGATGCGGTCGCGCCCCACCTTCACGATCTCCAGCAGCTCCTCGACCTCGGCACGGCGCTGCCTGCGCGTCATCTCGGGACGGTGCACCTCGAAGACGTCGGCGAGCTGCGAGCCGATCGTGGCCACCGGGTTCAGGGCGTTCATCGCGCCCTGGAACACCATCGAGATCTTGTCCCAGCGGAATCGCCGCATCTTCTCGGCGTCCAGCGCGTTGATGTCGATGGTCTCGCCGGACGCGTCGTGGAACTCGACGCTGCCGCCGGTGATGACCGCCGGCGCCTTGAGCAGGCGCTGCACGCCGTACGCGAGCGTGGTCTTGCCGCATCCGCTCTCGCCGGCGAGGCCGAGGATCTCGCCGCGCTGCAGCTCGAGGGTGACGTTCTTGACGGCCGCCACCGGCGGGTCGACGTCGTAGACGACCGAGAAGTCGCGCACGGACAGCAGCGGGTCGGTCAGCTGCGGTTCGGTCAGCAGGGGTTCTGGCATGGTTTCGCTTTCAGGCCGGGACGGATGCCGAGGGCAGGGGTGGTGGTGCTCTGCGCGGGACGCCTCGCAGAGCACCACCCTGTCATCAGTTCGCCGGCTTCAGCTTCGTCAGGATCTGCACGATACCCGGCTGCGTCGGGTCACCCGAGGCGTACTGGTCGTCCTCCGACGGCCAGCCCACGTAGTTGCGGGTGTTGAACTCGCCCAGCAGCGGGTGGGCGCCCAGCGGGATGGCGGGCACGTTCTCGGCGAACGCCTTCTGCATCACGGCGACGGCCGCCTGGCGGTCGTCGTCCGTCGAGGCGTTGGCGTAGGTGTGCAGCGCCTCGGTGACGGCGGGGTCGTCGAAGCGGCCGAAGTTGTACTGGGCCTTGCCGTCGACGATCCACTTCGGGTCCATCGTCGAGGTGTACAGGCCGTACGCGTTGCCGGTGTCCTCGAGCCAGTGGATGATCGCCTGGAACGTGCCCTCCTGGCGTGCGGCGTCCCAGCCGCCCCAGTCGGGCTGGTCGACCTTGACCTCGATGCCGAGCTGCTCGTTCAGCTCCTCGGCGATCAGCGCCTGCTCGGTGTTCCAGTCGCTCCAGCCGGCGGGAACCGAGATCGAGAACGAGACGGCCTCGCCATCGGGGTCGACGAGCTTCTCGTCCTTCCAGGTGTAGCCGGCGTCGGTGAGGATCTGCTTGGCCTTGTCGACGTCGACCTTGTAGTTCTCGTCCTTGTACTCGGGGATGATCTCGTCCGAGAGCAGCTCGCCCAGGCCCGTGACGTTCCAGACCTCGTCGCTCGCGCCCTCGCGGGCGATGTCGACGTAGGCGCTGCGGTCGATGGTCCAGGCCAGCGCCTGGCGCAGGGCCAGGTCGTTGAACGGCTTGGTCTGCAGGTTCATGAACAGCGTGCCCGCGCCCGCGGTCGGCGAGACGAGGAACTGGTTGTGCTCGTCGGCGGCCAGGTAGCTGTCCTGGATCTGCGGGATGAACGCCTGCGCCCAGTCGGCCTCGCCCGAGACCAGGGCCGTAGTGAGGGCGGCGTTGTCGCCGTACGAGACGTAGTGCAGCTCGGGCACGGACAGGTCGCCGCCCCAGTAGTTCTCGTTCGCCGTGAGGGTGACCGACTCGGTCGACCAGTTGTCGAGCACGTAGGGTCCGGTGCCCACGGCGAGGCCCTCGCCGGTGAGCGGGTCGGTGTTCGGGTCCTCGATGCCCTCCCAGATGTGCTTCGGGACGATCGGGGTGTGCAGCACGCGCGCCTGGGCGGTGTACTTCGAGTCAGCGAACTTCAGGGTGACCTTGTCGCCGTCGACCGTGGCGCCCTCGTACTTCAGACCGGAGGTGTCGCTGAGCTTGCCGTTCTTGAACTGGTCGAAGGTGAAGACGATGTCGTCGGCCGTGAAGTCCTCGCCGTCGCTCCACTTCACGCCGCTGCGGGGCACGACGGTGAGCTCGGTGTAGTCGTCGTTCCACTCCACCGATTCGGCCAGCCACGGGGTGGTGCCCAGATCGCCGGTCGGGTTGACGAGGGCGAGGGGCTCGAAGATGACCTTGGCGTAGCCGTACTTCGATGCCGACGAGTCGCCGAGGAACGGGTTGTGCGACTCGGTCGTGATGGCGCCGTCGGGCTTGGCGATGGTGAGGGCGGCGCCGGGGGCTCCGGCGTCCGGCTTGTCGTCGGATGCCGGGGCGCACCCGGCCAGCGCGCCGACACCGAGGGCTGCGATCGCGGTGAACGCGAGTACTGATCTGAGCTTCATTGCTTCTCCTAGGGCACTGGTCTTCGTGTCAGGGGGACGTGAGCGGCTTCGCTCGGATGTTACGTTCGCTTACTCGTGAGAAAGTGAACTCTGAGCAGATTACCTACTGGTCAGTAAGCTTGCAAGCGGGCATTATCAGACCGTTACACTTCCCGAGGAGGACATCGTGGCCAAGGAGACGCCCCGCACCCGTGCGGCGCAGCACAAGCGCATCGAGATCCTGAAGGCTGCGGTCGAGATCTTCGGCAGCAAGGGGTCCACGAACGGCACGCTCGCCGACGTCGCCGAGCAGGTGGGGCTCACCCACGCCGGGGTGCTGCACCACTTCGGATCCAAGCAGAAGCTGTTGCTGGAAGTGCTCGCCTACCGCGACCAGGCCGACGTCGCCGAGCTCGCCGAGCAGCACATCCCCGGCGGCCTCGAGCTGTTCCTGCACCTGATCCGCACCGCCTACGTCAACGCGCATCGCCCGGGGATCGTGCAGGCGTACACGGTGCTCTCCTCGGAGTCGGTCACCGAAGGGCATCCCGGTCGGGAGTACTTCGAGGACCGCTACACGACCCTGCGGCGCGAGGTCACCGAAGCGTTCGAGGAGCTGTGCGCCGCCGAGGGTGTCACCGACTCCGGCGCGATCGCCCACGGCGCCGCCGCGATTCTCGCCGTGATGGACGGCCTCCAGCTGCAGTGGCTGCTGCATCCCGAGGTGGTCGAGCTGGGCGAGGCGAGCGAGTTCGCGATCACCGCGATCGTCAACGGCGTGCTGCATCCGGGACCGGCGCTGGAGTCCTATCGAAAGTGATCAGACCTCGATGGCGCGGTGGTTGATCTCGTGCGCCTCGCGGTGCAGACGCTCCATGCGCTGATCGAGCTCCTCCGCGGCATCCGCGGCATCCGTCAGGCTCTGCACGAGATGAGCGGGCACGCGCCCGTCGAACTTGTAGTGGATCTTGTGCTCGAGGCTGGCCCAGAAGTCCATGGCGATGGTGCGGAACTGCACC
Organism: Microbacterium sp. ARD32; assembly: GCF_031844385.1. Classification (NCBI taxonomy): domain Bacteria; kingdom Bacillati; phylum Actinomycetota; class Actinomycetes; order Micrococcales; family Microbacteriaceae; genus Microbacterium; species Microbacterium sp. ARD32. The sequence goes on along the minus strand of NZ_JAUZVD010000001.1, from coordinate 38,161 downwards.
TCGACGGGCACGGCGACGGGGCCGGTGGAGAGGAACACCGGCACCTCGACGATCGCATGCAGGCTGCGGTAGCCGTTCGGCTTCGGGTTGGCGATGTAGTCCTTCACGATCCGCACCGTCACGTCGTCCTGCGTCGTGAACAGGTTGAACAGACGGTAGACGTCGCTGACGAAGCTGCAGGTGATGCGCACACCGGCGATGTCGGTGATCTCGGCGCGGATGCTGTCGAAGTCGGCCTCGACACCCCGCCGGGCGACCTTCTCGACGATGCTGTCCGGTGATTTCAGCCTGCTCTTCACGTGCTCGATCGGGTTGTACGCGTGCATGTGCGTGAACTCGTCCCGCAGGATCGAGATCTTGGTCTCCACCTCGCGCATGCCGAACTCGTACTCCCGCAGGAACCGCTGGAAGTTGTCGCGGAGCTGCCTCGCCTCGGCGATCGCGGCATCATCGACGGGGACCGTTGTCATGCTCTCGACGTTACGCGCGCGGGTTCGGAATCGGCTGGGCATCCCACGTGGCCGTCGGCGCGGCGGACACTACGCGTCGCGCGAGCGCCAGAGCAGCCACACGAAGTACGGAGCGCCGATCAGCGCGACCACCAGGCCCGCCGGCAGCTGAGCGGGGGCGAGGACTGTGCGCCCGATGGCATCCGCCACCCCGACCAGCACCGCTCCGAGCAGCACCGCCACCGGGATCACCCGGGTGTGCCTGGCGCCGACCAGCGCGCGCGCCGCGTGCGGGGCGACCAGCCCGACGAATCCGACCACGCCGATCGCCGTGACGCTCAGGGCGGCGAGCAGGGCCGCGGCGACGAGCAGCGCGAGGCGAGTGCGCTCGAGGCGGATGCCGACCAGGCGCGGGGTGTCCTCGTCCATCGCGAGGATGTCGAGGTCGCGGCGCTGCGCGAGCACGAACGGCAGTGCGATGGCCAGCACGATCGCGAGCGGGACGACCTGCTCCCAGATGCGGCCGTAGGTCGTTCCCGACAGCCAGGTGTAGATCTTCGGAGTGTCCCACGGGTTCGAGCGCAGCAGCACGAACGTGGTGAGCGCGGTCGTGCCGTACCAGACGCCGATGCCGATCAGCACGAGCCGGTCGGCGCTGAGCCCGCCGCGCCAGGCGAGGGCGTAGACGAGCGCGAACGCCAGGAGCGCCCCGACGATGGCGGCGACGAGCATCCCGAAGGTGGATGCCGCGGCGCTGGTGACCACGAGCACCGCCCCGAGACCGGCACCGCCGGTGATGCCCAGCAGGCCGGGCTCGGCGAGCGGGTTGCGGCTGACCGCCTGGGTGATCGTGCCGGCCAGTCCCAGCGAGGCACCGGCGACGACGGCGGCGACCACGCGCGGGGCGCGCTCGTCGAGGGCGAACGAGACCAGCGGGGGCGCCTGGTGCTGCAGCCAGAGCAGGATGTCGCCGGTGAGCAGCGGGGTGGCGCCCACGAGCATCCCGATCAGGATCACCGCGGCGAGCGCGGCGACACCGACGATCACGACGATGCGGAAGCGGAGGGTGCTGCGCACGCCGAAGCGGATGCTGGGAGGGCGCCGGGTCGGTCCGGCGTCGCGCAGCCGGCGCGCCATCACGATGAGCACGACCGCTCCGAGGAGCGTGGTGGCGACACCGGTGGGCACCGCGATGGCGCCTTCCGCGCCGATGATCGCACGCAGCACGGCATCCGCCCCGATCACCACGATCGCGCCGATCAGCGCGGTCGCCGGGAACAGCAGCGCGTGCCTGCCCAGTGCGGGGACCAGACGCGACAGCAGGCGGGCGAGCACCGGCGCGCACAGCCCGACGAAGCCGATCGGGCCGGCGAGCGTCACGGCGGCGGCGGTGAGCACCACCGACAGCAGGATGCCGAACACGCGAGTCGAGCGGATCGGCACGCCCAGCGACGAAGCGGTGTCATCGCCGAGGGCGAGCACGTCGAGGCGGCGAGTGAGGGCGAGGGCGAGCGCGATGCCGACCAGGATGACCGGCGCCGCGCGCAGGAACGACTCGATGCCCAGCTGCGAGAGGCTGCCGCTGCCCCAGGCGAACAGGCCCTTGGTCTCCTCGTCGAAGAGGATCAGCAGCGTGGAGGTGCCGGCCTGCAGCGCCAGCGCCAGCGCGGAGCCGGCCAGCACGAGTCGCGTCGTCGAGGACGCGGCCCCGCCGGCCAGGCCCAGCACGAGACCGGCGGCGAGCAGCCCGCCGATCACCGCGACGACCCCCGATGCCCAGAACGGGATGCTGAGCCCGAACGCGGTCACCGCGGTGATCGCGAAGTACGCGCCGGCGGTCACGCCCAGCGTGTCGGGCGAGGCCAGCGGGTTGCGGGCCAGCGACTGCATGAGCAGGCCGGCGACGCCCAGCGCGAGCCCCACGGCGACGCCGGCGGCCAGCCGCGGCAGGCGCGAGCCGAACAGGATGTCGGAGTTCGCGAAGACCGCGCCGCTGGTGCCCTGAGTCAGGTGCCACGCGGATGCCAGGACCAGCACGATCAGCAGTCCGGAGAGCGTCCACACGGCTGCCGCGGTGCCCACGCCGGAGCGCCGCTCGGCGGCATCCGGGCGATGCATTCCGGGGGCCGACACGCCAGATGCAGGCCGTTTCCCGCGTATCAGTCCGACATCTGGCGTGTCGGCCCCCGATCCGTATGCGGGATCGGGGTCAGAGCCGGGGGCGCGATCGCTCACTTCGTGATGACGTCCACGTACGCGTCGACGATCTGCTCGGCCGAGCGCGGTCCGCCGAAGGTCCAGATGCCGGCCGGGAAGGCATGGATCCGGCCCTCCTCGACGGCCGGGATCGACGCCCAGGCGGGGTTCTTCTCCGCGGCGTCGATGAAGCTCTCCGAGTCGGGATCGTTGGTGCCGGTGTGCAGCAGCATGGCGTCGCCGATGGTGGTCATGCCCTCGATGTCGGTCTGACCCAGGCCGTAGGCGGGGTCGACCTCGCCGGTCCAGGCGTTCTTCAACCCGAGCTCCTCGCCCAGCTCGCCGATCAGCGAGCCCTGGCCGAACGGGCGCAGCGAGACGTTGCCGCCGTCCACCCAGCCGTCGAAGAACACGAACGGCGCGCCCTCCAGCGAGGCACCCGCGACGGCCTTCTTGCCCTCGGCGAGCTTCTCGTCGAACTCGTCCTTCACGACGTCGGCGCGCTCCGTGCGGCCGGTGGCCCGGGCGATCAGATCGAAGGTGCCGAGCATCTGCTTGATCGGGTCCTTCGCGTCGGCGCCGAGCGTGGCGAGCACCGGAACGCCGTACTTCTCCAGCTGCGTGATGATCGCGTCGTCGCGGGTGTACGCCTCGACGATCACCAGGTCGGGCTCGGTCGCGAACAGCGCGTCGAGGTTCGGCTCCTGGCGCGTGCCGAGGTCCTTCACGTCCTCCGGCAGCTCCTCGGCGGTGTCCCAGGTGCGGTAGCCGTCGGCATCCGCCACCGCCACCGGCGTCACGCACAGCGAGAGCACGTCCTCGATCTGCTGCCACTCCAGCACGGCCACCTTCGCGGCGGGCTTGTCGAGCTTCACGGTGCGGCCGAAGGCGTCGGTGAGCTCGACCGGGCCGGTGGAGGTCTTCGTGCTGTCGTCGGCGCAGCCGGCGCCGCTCGCCGCGGACGTCGTGTCGTCCGGCGTCTTGTCGGGCGCGGCCTGCGTGGTTCCGCAGGCGGTGAGCGCGAGGGTCAGCGCGCCGAGGGTCGCGAGGGCGGCGAGGGACTTCTTCATCGGTGGGGCTCCGTGGTGGTGGTCGGGTCGGGTCGTCGGGGAGAAGCGGTGCGGAGATCGGGCCCGGAGTCGGGCGCGGGATCGGTGTCAGGCGGAGAGGGCGGCGAGCGCACGGCCCGCGCGGTCGTGGTGGCGACCGCGCGGCGTGACGTGCACGCGCCCGGTGCGCCCGTCGACGCTCGCGTCGATCGGCAGACCATAGACCTGGGTGAGGTTCTCGCTCGTCAGCACGGCAGCCGGCGTGCCGGCGGCATGCACGCGGCCGCGGTGCATGAGCACGACCTCGTCGGCGACGGAGGCGGCATGCCCCAGGTCGTGCAGCACGACGCCGACGGCCGTGCCCCGGTCGGCGAGGTCGCAGATCAGGTCGAGCGTCTCGACCTGGTAGCGCAGGTCCAGATGGTTGGTGGGCTCGTCCAGCAGCAGGATGCCGGTGTCCTGCGCCAGTGCGGTGGCCAGCCAGACGCGCTGCAGCTCGCCGCCGGAGAGCTCGTCGACGGCGCGGTGCGTCATCGCGTTCAGTCCGGTCAGCTCCAGGGCCCCCGCGATGGCGTCGCGGTCGGCATCCGTCATCCCGGCGAACCGGCTGCGGTGCGGATGCCGGCCATAGGCGACCACGTCGCGCACCTCCAGCCCCGACGGATGCGGGCGGGACTGGGACAGCATCGCGACGGTGCGCGCGAACTCCTTGGCGGTCAGATCCGCAGCATCCCGCTCGCCGCGTCCATCCACGATGCGAACGATGCCCTCATCCACGCGATGCAGGCGGGCGAGCGCGCGCAGCACCGTGGACTTGCCGCTGCCGTTCGGTCCGATCAGCGCGGTGACCACTCCGGGGCGCAGATGCAGGGAGATCTCGTGCACGACTCGGGTGCGCCCATAGCTGAGGGCGAGCGACTCGCCGTGCAGCTCGTCTGCGGGAGCGGAGGATCCCTGGGTGAATTCGTTCACGTTAGGAGAGCCTAACCTATCTCATTGCCGAGCACCATCGCGCGGGCCGACTCGGTCCCGGACCCGGCGTTGCGCACAGTAACTTAAGTGCTTAAAGTAGTGCCATGGACCTCGCGTACGAGCTGCATGACCTGGTCCGCACACTCGACCGGTGGGCGGAGCAGATCCTGCGACCCGAGGGGCTCAGCTACAACCAGTACGTCGCGCTGGTGATCCTGCACGAGCACCCCGGCCTGACCGGTCGCACGCTGGCGCGGGCTCTCGGTGTGACCGAGGCGGCCGCCAGCGGCGTCGTCAAGGCGCTGCTCGCCGCCGGGCTGGTCACCGATCACTCGCCGTCGGGCGCGGGCAACCGCCGCGAGCTGCACCTGACCCCCTCAGGCTCCGAGAAGATGACCCACTGCTCCGCACTGCTCGGCCACTCGGTCGACGACAACGCCCGCGCCGTCGGGATCGACCCGCAGGCACTCGCCACCACGATCCGCGCCCTCCACGACGAGGTCCGCACCATCCGCACCCCGACAGAGAGTGAACCCTCATGACCCTGATCCTCGCCATCGCCGCCGCAGTCTGTGGGCTCGTCCGCCTCGGTTTGTTCGTCAGTCTGCACCTCGTCAAGAGCGACTACTCGGTGGTCCGCCACGCGGTCAGCGACTACGCGGTGGGCAGCACCAGGCGCCTCAGCAGCGCGATGACCTGGATCACCGTGCCGTTCTGGGCGCTGCTCGCCGCGGCCGTCGCCGCGGGGCTGCCGGACTGGTCCGACGTGACCGGCATCGTGGTCTGCCTGGTCGCTCTGGCGGCGATCTTCCTCGTGCTGCCGTTCGTGCCCACCGACCTGGAGGGCCAGAAACTGAGCATGATCGGGCGCCTGCACTACCTGCTCGCGATCGCGTGGTTCGCCATCAGCTACGCCTGCATGGGCAACTTCGCACGCCTCTTCTCGGCCCGCGGGCCGGAATGGCTGGGTGCCTCGCTCACGGTGATCTCGTGGATCGCCCTGGTCTCGCTGGCGGTGAGCGTGGTGGTGCTGATCGTCAAGCAGCTGCGCCCGAAGGTGTTCGGCATCTCCGAGCGCGTGTTCATCCTCTCGGTGAACCTGTTCTACCTCGGCGTCGCGGGGGGGCTCGCTCTGCTGGCCCTGTGAACCGACTGCCGCGCCCCCGTGAGACTGGCGGTACGGGCGACGGCACAGGCGGCACTGACGGATTAGGGGAGCCTAACCTATGCTGGAGTGGTGAGTCAGCATCCGTACCGCACCTTCCGCACCACCGTCGCCCGCATCGCCCCGCTCTCGCCGAGCTTCACCCGCATCACCCTGACCGGCGACGACCTGGCGCACTTCGGCACCGACGGTCTGGATCAGCGCATCAAGCTGATCATCCCCTTCGCAGACGGAACTGTCACCGATGTGGGCCAATTCGACCAGACGCAGGGAATGGGCGAGTGGTACCGGCGCTGGCGCGAGCTCCCCGACGAGCAGCGCAACCCGATCCGCACCTACACGATCCGGGATCCGCGCCCTGCTGAGCGTGAGATCGACGTGGACTTCGCCCTGCACGGCAGTGAGGGTCCGGCATCCGCCTGGGCGATGAGCGCCCGTGTCGGCGATCCGATGTTCGTCGTCGGCCCCAACTCCCGCTCGCAGCAGCCGGCAGGCGGAATCGAGTGGCGCCCGGGGGATGCCACCTCAGTGCTGATCGCGGGCGATGAGACGGCCATGCCCGCGATCTGCTCGATCGTCGAGTCGCTTCCGCCGCACGTCACCGGCGAGGTGTGCATCGAGGTCCCCACCGACGCCGACGCGCTGCCACTGCAGGGGCCGGACGGCGTGCGCGTCACCTGGCTCGGGCGGGGCGCGGCGGCCCACGGCGTGCGGCTCACCGCCGCCGTGCACGCGTGGGGGCGTCAGCGCTCGCGCGCGCTCGTGCCCGCGGCATCCGCTGCATCCGGAGACTGGGTCGCGGAGCCGAGCGCCGACGAGATCCTCTGGGAGGTTCCGGATGCCGTCGCCGGCGGCGAGTACGCGTGGCTGGCGGGCGAGGCGGGCACCATCACCGCGCTGCGCCGGCACCTGGTGCGCGACCTGGGCATCGACCGCCGCTCGATCGCGTTCATGGGGTACTGGCGTCAGGGCCGCGCCGAGGCCTCCTGACCCTGCGCGCGCGTCGCCGACGCCCCCTGTCGCCGACACGTGGAGCTGACGCAGAACTCGGGCGCGTGAATGCTGTTCGCGGGTCCCACCTGGTGGTCTCGCCTACGAGGAGGCCGCGATCTCGGACCCCGCGAACGGCGTTGACCAGCGGCGGCGCAGGCCACGGCGCAGCAAGGGCGCCGCTACGCTGTCGGGATGGTTTCACTGAGCGAGGTCGACTGGCCGGTGCGCACCGAGCGGCTGGTGATCCGCCCGCTCGAGGATGCGGATCTGGATGCCGTGTGGGAGTTCCGCCGGCTGCCCGAGGTGAACCGCTGGCTTGGCCGGGCGCCCGCGACACGCGAGGAGTTCGGGCAGACCTACTCCACGCCGGAGCGTCGCGCGATCAGCTTCGTCATCGCACTGGCGGATGCCGGCGATGGCGCACCGGCGATCATCGGCGACCTCATGATCAAGGTCGGCGACGCCTGGGCGCAGGCCGAGGTCGCCGAGCAGGCGCAGGGTGCCGAAGCAGAGCTGGGCTGGGTGCTGACGCCCGCATACGCCGGGCGGGGACACGCCTCCGAGGCGGTGCGAGCGGTGATCGACCTGTGCTTCGAGACGCTCGGACTGCGGCGCGTGCACGCCGGATGCTTCGCGGCCAACGAGCCCTCGTGGCGCCTGATGGAGCGTCTCGGCATGCGCCGCGAGGAGTTCAGCCGCAAAACGGCGCTGCACCGCTCCGGCGAGTGGATGGACGGGATGAGCTACGGCGTGCTCGCCGAGGAGTGGTCCGGCTGACGCTCGATCCGCTGGTTCGCGGGTCCCACCTCGTGCCCTCACACGTGAAGAGGCAACCAGCTGGGACCCGCGAACGTCGGTTCAGGTGCCTCAGCGGCCCGCGACCCGCTCTGGACGCAGGTCCAGGCGCCGCAGAGCCTGCGCGTTCAGCGCCACCACGATCGTGGACAGGCTCATCAGCACGGCGCCGACCGACATCGGCAGCACGAACCCGATCGGCGCGAGCACCCCGGCGGCCAAGGGCACCGAGAGCAGGTTGTATCCGGCCGCCCACCACAGGTTCTGCTTCATCTTGCGGTAGCTCGCCCGCGATACCTCGATCACCGAGATGACCGAGCGCGGGTCATCGGATGCCAGGATCACCCCTGCCGAGGCGATCGCCACGTCGGTGCCAGCGCCGATCGCGATACCGACGTCGGCCTGCGCCAGAGCGGGGGCGTCGTTCACTCCGTCTCCGACCATCGCGACCTTCTTGGAGCTCCTGCCTGCGGCGGAGTTCTGCAGCTCGGCGACCTTGGCCGACTTGTCCTCCGGCCGCACGCCCGCGAACACGCGCTCGATGCCCAGTTCGTCGGCGACCGAGCGCGCCACGGCCTCGGCATCCCCCGTGATCATGACCACCTCGACCCCGCGCTCGCGCAGCGCGTCGACGGCCTCGCGCGACTCGGCGCGGATCTCGTCGGCCAGTGTCAATCCGCCGATCACCCGCCCGTCGCGCACGACATGCAGGATGATCGCGCCCTCGGTGCGCCAGCCGTTGGCATCCGGAATCTCCGGCGCTCCGACCTCCTCGAGCAGGCGGGGCCCGCCGACGCGGATCTCGTGCCCGTCGACCGTGGCGGTCACGCCGACCGCCGGTGAGGACGCGAAGGCGGTCGCGTTCGCGACGGCAAGGGCGGATGCCGCGCGCACGATCGCCTTCGCCAGCGGATGCTCGCTGTCGGCCTCCGCGGCGGCGGCGAGCGCCAGCACGTCGTCGTCCGACCATCCCTCGACCGGCGCGATCCCCGTCACTGTGGGCTCGCCCCTGGTGAGCGTGCCGGTCTTGTCGAACAGCACGGCATCGATGTCGCGCATGCTCTCCAGGGCGAGGCGGTCCTTCACGAGCACTCCGGCGCGGGCCGCGCGCTCGGTCGCGATGGACACCACCAGCGGAATCGCCAGGCCGAGCGCGTGCGGGCAGGCGATCACGAGCACCGTGATGGTGCGGATGACGGCCTCGTTCGGCAGGCCGGCGAAGGTCCAGACCAGGGCGGTGATCACGGCGGCGCCCAGCGCGAACCAGAACAGCCAGGCGGCGGCGCGGTCGGCCAGCCGTTGGGCGCGGGAGCTGGATGCCTGCGCGTCGGCGACGAGCTTGCGGATGCCGGCGAGCGCGGTGTCGTCGCCGATGGCGGTCACCTCGACGCGCAGCCCGGAGTCGGTCGCGACCGTTCCGGCGGTGACGGGGTCGCCGGTGGTGCGGCTGACCGTGCGGGACTCGCCGGTGAGCATGGACTCGTCCAGATCGGCGCGCCCGTCGACGATCATGCCGTCGGCCGGGATGCTGCCGCCCGGGCGCACCCGCACGATGTCACCCACCCGCAGGTCGGCGGGGCTGACTGTGATGATCTCGTCGCCGTCGACGCGCTCGGCCTCGTCGGGCAGGAGAGCGGCCAGCGAGTCGAGGGCCGAAGTGGTCTGCGCGAGCGAGCGCATCTCCAGCCAGTGACCCAGCAGCATGATCACGATCAGCAGCGCGAGCTCCCACCAGAACTCGAGCTCGTGGTGCAGGATGCCCAGGCTCGCTCCCCACGAGGCGAGGAATGCCACGGTGATCGCCAGGCCGATGAGCAGCATCATGCCGGGCTTGCGCGACCTGAGCTCGGAGACCGCGCCAGTGAGGAACGGCCGCCCGCCCCAGACGTACATGACCGTGCCGAGGATCGGGGCGATCCAGCGCGCCCAGCCGGGCACCTGGTAGCCGAGGATCATCCCGAACATGCCGCTGGAGGCGACCACGGGGATCGCGATCAGCAGGTTGATCCAGAACAGCCGCCGGAACTGGCCGACGTGGTCGGCGTGGCCGGAGTGAGCACCCGATCCGCCGGAGAACTCTCGATCTGCAGGAGTCTCCTGAGCAGAGTCTCCTGTGCTTCGTGAGTTCTCCTGCGATTCGTGCGTGTAGGTGTGCGGGTCCATGGGTGCCTCCTCAGCAACGGGCTCGGTGTGCTCGCGCGCTCAACGGAAGGAGCGCAGCCGCAGGCTGTTGCCGACGACGAAGACGCTCGAGAACGCCATTGCGGCGCCGGCCAGCATCGGGTTCAGCAGGCCGAGGGCCGCGAGCGGGATCGCCGCGACGTTGTAAGCGAACGCCCAGAACAGGTTGCCCTTGATGGTGCCGAGCGTGCGACGCGAGAGTCGGATGGCATCGGATGCCGCGCGCAGGTCTCCGCGCACGAGGGTGATGTCGGATGCCTGGATCGCCGCATCCGTTCCCGTGCCCATCGCCATGCCGAGATCGGCCTGCGCCAGCGCGGGCGCGTCGTTGACGCCGTCGCCGACCATCGCCACCACGCGGCCCTCGGCCTGCAACCGGGTGATGACGGCCGCCTTCTGGGCCGGGAGCACCTCGGCGATGACCTCGTCGATGCCGACCTCATCGGCGATGTGCTGCGCGGCGGCGCGGTTGTCGCCGGTGAGCAGCACGGGCGCGAGCCCGAGCGCCTTCAGCTGCGTGACGGCCTCGGCGCTGGTGTCCTTGACCTCGTCGGCGACGACGATCATGCCGCGGGGCGCGCCGTCCCACGCCACCAGCACGACGGTCTGCCCGGCGGACTCGGCATCCGCCTTCGCCGACAGCAGCCCTGCCGACGGATGCACGGACCACTCCTCCAGCAGCGACAGCCGCCCCACGACCAGGGCGCGTCCTTCGACCACGCCGGTGACCCCGCGCCCCTCGTGGTTCTGGAACGACTCGACGGGCGGGAGCTCGGTGACGGCCTCGTCGGCGAGCGCGGCGGATGCCACCGCCCGGGCGATCGGATGCTCACTGGCATGCTCGACCGCGCCGGCCAGGCGCAGCAGCTCGACGGCATCGGTCCCCTGCTCGGGCACGACCGACGCGACGCTCATGCGCCCCTCGGTGACGGTGCCGGTCTTGTCGAGCACGATCGTGTCGACGCGGCGGGTGGACTCGAGCACCTCCGGCCCCTTGATCAGGATGCCGAGCTGCGCCCCGCGCCCCGTGCCGACCAGCAGCGCCGTGGGCGTGGCCAGGCCGAGTGCGCACGGGCAGGCGATGATCAGCACGGCGACGGCCGCGGTGAACGCTGCGGATGCCGGGAAGCCCAGCAGCAGCCACACGACCAGCGTCACCAGCGCGATGCCGATCACGATCGGCACGAAGACGCCGGAGATGCGGTCGGCCAGGCGCTGCACCTGCGCCTTGCCCGTCTGCGCGTCCTCGACCAGGCGCGCCAGCTGCGCGAGCTGGGTGTCGGAGCCGACCCGCGTCGCGCGCACGACGAGGCGGCCGCCGGCGTTCACGGTGGCGCCGGTCACGGCATCCCCTGCTGCGACCTCGACGGGCACGGACTCCCCGGTGATCATGGACTGATCGATCGCGGAGGCCCCCGAGACGACCACGCCGTCGGTGGCGATCTTCTCGCCGGGCCGGACGACGAACTCGTCGCCGACGCGCAGGTCGGCGATCGGGATGCGGGTCTCGATGGGGGTCCCTGAGCCGGCCGCAGGGCGGATGACCGCGACATCCTTCGCGCCGAGCTCCAGCAGCGCCCGCAACGCGGCGCCGGCCCGCCGCTTGGCGCGCTTCTCGAAGTAGCGGCCCGCGAGCACGAACATCGTCACGCCGGCGGCGACCTCCAGGTAGATGCTGGCCGCGCCGTCGCCGCGCTCGAGGGTCCAGCTGAATCCGTGGGTCATGCCCGGCATCCCTGCAGTGCCGAAGAAGAGCGCGTACAGCGACCAGACGAACGCGGCGGAGGTGCCGATGCTGATCAGCGTGTCCATGGTGGCCGCGCCGTGCCGCAGGTTCACCCACGCGGCGCGGTGGAACGGCCACGCGCCCCACACGATCACCGGCGCCGCGAGCGCCAGCGACAGCCACTGCCAGTACGTGAACTGCAGCGCCGGGATCATCGCCAGCACGATCACCGGCACGCTCAGCACGATCGAGCCGACCAGGCGCTGGCGCAACGCGCGCAGTTCGGGCGCCTCGGCATCCGTCTCCGAGACGGACGGATCGGATGCCGAAGAGCCCGCCCCCTCGCTCCTCACGCCCCGCTCCGGGGCGCGCGGGGACGGCTCAGGGGTCCGGGCCGTGTACCCGGCGTTCTCGACGGCGGTGATCAGCGCAGCGGGGTCGAGCGGTCCGTCGACCGTCACCTGCGCCTTCTCGGTGGCGTAGTTGACCGTGGCCGTCACGCCGTCGAGCCGGTTGAGTCTCTTCTCGATGCGCAGGGCACAGGAGGCACAGGTCATGCCGCCGATCTCCAGATCGATGCGGGACGGCTCTGCGATGGTCACGATGACGCTCCTCGAATGCGAATGCGAATGCGGGTGCGGGTGCGGGTGCGGCGGCGGGTCAGGACGTCCGGCGGACGGGTCAGGCTGCGACGGCGGAGTATCCGGCCTCGTCGACGGCCGCGATCACGGCATCCGCATCGACCGGAGATGCCGCGCTCACGACCAGCCGTCCGGTGCGGGCGCTCACCTCGATGTCCTCGACGCCCGCGATCCTCTCGACCTCTTCGCGCACGGACAGCTCGCAGTGCCCGCAGGTCATCCCGGTCACCTGGAACTCGGACGTGGTCATGGTGTCTCCTCTGCGTTCGACGTACCCCAGCGGGGTATCTTCTTCAGAGTACTACCAAATACCCCCTCCGGGTATTCCCCTTCCGTTCAGGACCCGCGTTTCCTGCGGTACATCGCCGCGTCCGCGCGGCGCACGCACGCGTCGAGGGACTCGCCGGGTTGCACCTCGGCCGCGCCCCACGACCACGGATGACTGGCGATCGAGCGCATGCGCGAGAGCATGATCCCGGCGTTCTCCGCCGAGGTGTCCGGCAGGATGATGGCGAACTCATCCCCGCCGAGCCGCCCGACCAGATCGCCCGACCGCGAGAGCGACATCCACTGCGCGACCAGGCTCTTCAGCACGGCGTCACCCGCCTCGTGCCCGGACTGGTCGTTCACGGCCTTGAAGCTGTCCAGGTCGAGCACGGCGATCGACAGCGGACGCTTCGAGCGCGCCGCCCGCCGCGCCGCCTCGGCCAGCTGCAGCGCGAAACCGCGCCGGTTCAGAGCGCCGGTGAGCGGATCGGTGTGCGCCTCGATGCTCACCCGGTGCCGCACGAAGAACCCGATCTCCAGGCACAGCCAGGTCAGCAGCACCGCTCCGGCGATGTTCGGCGGGCCGAACAGGCCGGTACCCAGCACGCCTTCGATCTCGGGCCCGCCGAACGGGCCGAACCGCATGGCGGCGGCCACCGCGGTCACGATGACCAGCTCCAGTGCGCGGCCGACGCGCGCGCCGAAGAACCAGGCCAGATACACGGCGACGACCGGCAGCTCCTGGATCGCCGCGACCGCGTTCTGCCGCTCGTCGGAGAAGCCGAGGTAGTACACCGAGACGGCCGCGTGCCCGATCACGAACACCAGTCCGGTCCACTTCGGCAGCCGAATGCCCATCAGCAGCACCATGACCGCCGGCGCCGTGCACACCACCAGCAGCACCAGCACGAGTACCACCTCGAGCTCTGAGAGGCCGCCCTGGAAGAGCTCGAAGACCTCGAGCACGGCGAAGTACAGACAGAGGATCGCCGTCACCAGGGACTGCACTGACGTGCGCCGGACCGCGCGCTGGATCCAGCGCAGTCCCAGCCAGCGGAGCTCCTGGGCGTCGGCGGCGCGGATGCCCTGATCGACCACGAATCCCTTCCCCGCGCGATCGCTCCGCGCTCCCCTCGCCAGATTACCCGTGCCCGCGATCGCCGTCGAGGTCGCGGCGGATGCCCGCGGACCCGGTCACCGCGCCCGACCGGTGCCGCATACACTGAACCGTGATCCTCTCCTCGACGAACGGTGGCGTCCGATGACAGCGCAGACCGCTTCCACGGCCCTCTTCCAGCCGATCGTCGACCTGCGCGCCGCGCGCGTGATCGGCTTCGAGGCGCTGACCCGGTTCGCAGACGGGCTCTCCCCGCTCGAGCACCTGCGCGCGGCGGAGACCGAGGGCCGGCGCGAGCAGCTCGAGCTGCAGCTCATCGCGGCGGCGGTGGATGCGGCATCCGCTCTGCCCCCGCATCTGTTCGTCACCCTGAACGCCTCGGGGCAGACCATGACGGATCCGTTCCTCGCCGAGCTGCTGCAGCGAGGGGAGCGCGCGTGGGGGCTGGAGCTGTTCGAGGGCTCCGCGCCGGAGGACTGCGTCGCCGTGCGCGCCCAGGTGGATCGGCTCGGGGGCTTCCTGCTCATCGACGACGCCGGAGCGGACCACTCCGACGAGGACCGCATCCGCCAGCTGCAGCCCGACATCGTCAAGATCGACCGGGAGCTGTTCTGGCGGTCGGGCGAGGGCGACGGGCCGGGGCGGATCGACAGCCTCCTCGCCGCCGCACGCGCGGTCGGCGCGCAGACGCTGATCGAGGGTGTGGAGGATGCCGCGCAGCTGACGGCCGCGCATGCTCTGGACGCCGATCTCGCGCAGGGATATCACCTCGGCCGGCCGACTCCCCCGGACGGGGTCGCGGGGATGCTGACCGAGCTAGAGCAGCGAACCGGCGTGGTCGCGGCCGCCTGACCGGACGCGGGCGGCCGCCTCGGTGCGGCTGGCGACGCCCAGCTTGCGCAGCACGGCCGAGACGTGCACGCTCACCGTCTTGACGCTGATGAACAGCCGCTCGGCGATCCGGCGGTTGCTCAGCCCCTCGACGATCAGGTCGAGCACCTGCTGCTCGCGCTCGGTGAGCTCGCCGCCGTCTCCTCGTACCGAGGTCGTGCCGAGGCGACTCGCGTTCGTGAACTCCGCCACCTCGCGCTGCAGACGGCGGTGACCGATGCGGTCGGCGATCTGCCGCGCCTGAGCCAGGACGGATGCCGCTTCTGCCCGGTCGCCGCGCTCGGCGATCTGCGCGCGGGCGAGCTCCAGTCGCAGCACGACGGCGAGCAGGACAGGGCCATCGATGCCGTCGGCGACCGGGATGGCCGCACGCAGCGCGTCGGCGTCGCCGTCGAGCAGCGCCAGCAGGATCGCACCCCATTCCGGGAACTGCTCGGTGTAGTCCTGCCATACATCCCGCACCCGCTCCGCAAGCGCATCGGCACGCGCCGCATCGCCCTGCGCGCGGAGGCCCGGCACGATGAACGCGGCATCCAGAACGCGCCGCGCGGCGTGCGCGAGCCGCGACCCGTGCTCGTCGAGCATGCGCTCGAGCGTGTCGGCGGCGTCGCCGAGCCGTCCCTCGCCGATCGCGAGGGCGATGTCCAGGTCGGTCAGTCCGTACCGGACCTGGTTCTCCACCTCCGCCGCCGCGATCATCGTGGGGCGCCACTCGGCGAGCAGTGCCGCCGCCTCCTGCATGCGGTCGCGCCACACCAGCACCCGGATGCGCGAAGCGGTGGTGTAGACGCGATAGATCCGGAAACTGCGCGTCGCCAAATCCTTCGAGAGCAGCTCGTCGGCACGATCGATCTCGCCGAGCTCGGTGAGCGGGAAGGCCATGTTCTCGGTCATGATCGATCCTGTCGAGCGCTGCAGCCCCAGCTCGCGGGCTTGGGCGATCCCGGCATCCGCTGCGCCGAGCGCCTCGCGGTAGCGGCCGAGAGCGCTCAGCGAGTCGGAGTGATTCACCCAGTACCGCAGCTTGGCGCTTGTCTGCACGGCGTGCCGCCAGGCGATCTCGTAGAAGCGCCGCGACCCGTCGGCGTCGCCGAGATCCAGCAGGCTGGCCGCGATGATGTTCGCCCCGATCGAGATCGCCTCATCGATGTCGTGCTCCCGGCCGATGCGCAGTCCCTCCTCGGCCACGCGGATGGCGTCCTGCGGCCGCCCTTCGATCATGAGCCGGCCGGCCAGTGCGGTCAGCAGCAGCGAACGCAGGCGCGCGTCGTCCACGCGTTCACGGCCGTGCGCGCCGTCCATCTCGTCCAGCGCCTGCTGCAGCAGCTCCGCGGCGCCGCGGCGTCCGACGTTCTGCACGTACTTCGCCTTGTCGCGCAGCAGCTTCACGCGCACGATCTGCGGGGTCTGCTCGTCCACCTCGTCGAGCGCCAGGTTCACGACGGCCAGGGCTCGTTCGTCGTGTCCGGCGTTGCGCAGGATCGATCCGAGCCGCGTCAGCAGCTCGCGGTGCGACAGCCCGGTGACCTCGGCCGCGTCGGCCACCTGCTCCCACAACTCGAGGGCGAGTTCGCCGAAGGTCGCGGCGGTGGCGAACGCGAAGCGGCTCCTGGCCCGGTCCATCGCGGTGATCGCGGCGGTCAGCGCGCGGCGGGCGTCGTGCGCCTGATGCCAGTGGAAGGCGAGCTCGGACTCCCGCCCGCCGGCGCCCGCGCCCGCGCGGTGCTCCAGCGCCTCGGCATAGGTCCGATGCAGGCGCGCCCGCTCCCCGGGCAGCAGGTCGTCGTGCACGGCTTCGCGCAGCAGCGCGTGACGGAATCCGTACGAGTCGTCGGAGCGCACGGCCAGCACTGCGGCCCCGACGGCCTCGCGGATGCCGGCGTCCAGCCGCTCGTCCGGAAGGCCGGCGATCTCACTGAGCAGCTCATGCTCGACGGCGGCATCCGAGGCGGAGACGACGCGGATGACCCGCTTGGCATCGTCCGTCAGTCCGTCGAAGCGCACCAGCAGCACATCCCGCAGCGAGTCCGGCAGCGGTCCGCTCGCGGTGCAGGCGAGCTCCTCGACGAAGAACGGCACGCCCTCCGAGCGCTCCAGCAGCCGGGCGAAACCCGCGTCGTCGACACGGCGATCGAGCGAGTCGACCATGGCGCGCACCTGCACGGCGTCGAGCCGCTCGAGCGTGACGCGCTCGAGCAGCCGTGCGCGCTCGGCCTCGACGAGGAATCCGCGCACGGGTGTGCCACGGCGCACCTCGTCGACGCGGCAGGTGAGCACGAACAGGATGCGGTGGCCAGCCAGCGCGCGCAGCAGGAAGGCCAACGACGAGAGGGTGGCGTCATCGGCCCAGTGCAGGTCTTCGACGAGGATGATCAGCGGATGCCGGGCTGCCGCCGCCTCGAGCACGTCGGCCATCGCCTCGCGCAGACCCTCCACACCGGCGGTGCGGTCGGCCGGCGCCTCGCCCAGCTCGGGCAGCAGCACGCGCAGGGCCTGTCGTCCGGGACCCGCCGCATCGGTCCCGGTGTCGCCCAGCGCGGCGAGCGCACCGCGGACGATCGCCGGCAGCGGCCCGTACGGCACGGGCGTGGAGCCGTAGTCCAGGCACCAGCCGGTGAGGACGAGCGCGGCATCCCGGGCCTGTTCCGCGAACTCGCGCAGCAGCCGCGACTTGCCGATGCCCGCCTCACCCGCGACGAGCACGGAAGCCGACTCCCCTGCCGATGCACGCTGCAGGGCGCTCCGCAGCCGATCGAGCTCGCCATCGCGACCGACCATCTCGGCGGAGGGCACGATGAGGGACATGCTCTCATCGTGCCATCCGCGGCCGACATCCAGTGCGGTCGTCATGCGTCGGCCGGCGTCACGCGTCGGCCGGCATCACGCGTCGACGGCGCAGAGCAAAGCGGCGCAGCATCCGCTGCCGCAGGCTCCGCCGCGGGACGACCCGTGTCCGCTCGGAGATCACGCGCTGATGCTCGGCGCGGGCCGCCGCCTGCTCGAGTTCGAACACGATCACGCGGTACACACTGAAACTGTCCTGATACATGGGATGCCCCCTTTCGGTGCATCCCTACACTCCTCGCTGAGGCACCCCGCCGGCATCGGAAGGAATCCCTATTCCGACGGCACGCCACCTCAGATCCGGCCCGCCACCCCGGATGCCACGGCGAGCGCGCGCACGCCTGCTGAGTCAGGAGCCGACGAACTCCTCGCGCGGTCCGTAGTCGGCGTGCTCGCGGATCTCGACCGTGTCGCCCAGACGATCGGTGTCGAGCACGACGATCTCGTTCTCGCCCTCGCGCCACAGCGGGCCGGGTGCGTACAGGGTGACCTGCGGGCCGCGGTCCCAGCAGCGCCCGAGCAGGAAGCCGTTCAGCCAGACCATGCCCTTGGCGGAGCCGGGGAACGCGAGCCAGGCGTCGAGCGGGCGGGAGACGGTGAGGGATGCCGCGGCCAGGCCGTCGCGACCCTTCGATCCCCACGACCCACCCTCCTGGGTCGTGGGGATCGAAGCGTCGCCGCCCACTGCAGGGACGGCATCGCGCGGCAGCACCCGGTGCTCCCAGCCGTGCTGCAACCGGCGGCCGATCAGCACCCCCTGCAGAATGCCCTTGCGCTCACCGGTGCGCGGACCGTAGTTGATGCGTCCCAGGCTCTCCACGACGATCGTCAGCCGACCCGCACCACCGTCTTCCGGCAGCGCGAGCGACTGCTCGCCGTCGTGCTCGATCGTGCCGAGCCGTGCGTCGTCCAGGAACACCGTCGCGCGATCGCGCAGCCCGAGAACGGTCAGGATCGTGTCCGCTGCGAACACGGCATCCGACTCGTAGGCGACGATCCCGTCCTCCGCACCCAGCTCCTCGTACGTCAGTGGCAGCGGCGCGGTCGCCGCGACCGGCTGCGCGCGCACGACCTGCAGCAGCGAGGCGGTCGGCACGAGAGGGGCGGATGCCGCCGGCTGGTGCTCCGGGGCATCCGGAACCGCGGGCAGCGGCCCCTCGTGGAAAGGGGCGAACGCCGCGCGCAGCGCGTGGAACTTGTCGTTCAGCGAGCCGTCCTCGCCGATCGGCGCGTCAGAGTCGTACGAGGTGATCGTGGGCTGGATGACCCCGTCGTGGTTGGCGCCCGCCCACAGCCCGAAGTTCGTGCCGCCGTGCGCCATGTAGACGCTCACCGATCCACCGGCATCCAGCAGCTTCTGCACGGTGCCGATCATGCTCTCCGCCGAGCGCACGTGGTGCTGCTCGCCCCAGTGGTCGAACCAGCCGCCCCACAGCTCGCTGCACATCAGATGCTCGCCCGGCTTCTGAAGCGCGACCGCCTCGTCCACCCCGGTGCCGAAGGTGAAGGTGCCCATCGCGCCCGGGATGCTGCCGCACCGCACCATGTCGGCGGTCGTGCCGTCGGCGGTGGTGAGCATCTCGACCATTCCGCGCGCGCGCAGGGCGTCCCGCTGGTGTGCGAGGTAGGCCTGGTCGCTGCCGTAGGAGCCGTACTCGTTCTCCACCTGGATCAGGCGGAGAGGGCCGCCGTGCACGGCCTGCAGCGGCTCGAGCCGGGGGATGAGCGCGTCGAACCAGGAGTCCACGGCGGCGAGGAATCCGGCATCCGACGAGCGCAGCGCGCGCACCCGACCCGACAGCCAGAACGGAATGCCGCCGTTGGACCACTCCGCGCAGATGTACGGGCTGGGGCGCACGTACACGTCCAGGCCGACCTCGCCCGCGATGCGGATGAAGCGCGCGACATCCCGCCAGCCGGTGAAGTCGAACTCGCCCTCGACGCGCTCGTGGAAGTTCCAGGCGATGTACGTGTCGACCGTGTTCGCGCCCATCGCGGCGAGGCGGCGCAGCCGATCCTCCCACTGGTCGGGATGGATGCGGAAGTAGTGCACCGCGCCGGAGAGGATGCGGTGCGGCTCACCATCGCGGAAGAGCCGGCCGTCGCGCCAGGAGAGGGATGCAGAGGTCATGATGCTCCGGGGTCGGGTGCGGCCATGTTGACGTTCACACTACCCGGCGGCGGGCTTCGCCCCCGATTCGGCACTTCCGACGGCGCCCGTGGCCGACGTCGTCCACACCCGGGTGGACCTGACGCTCGCCTACCCTGGTCCCATGCCCATGACCGCCTCCGAAGCACTGGCCGCGCTCGCCGCGCTGGAGGACCCGAAAGCGCGCGCGGTCAACGAGCGGCACGGCGACGCGCACGGCGTGAACCTGTCGAAGATGCGCGCGCTGGCGAAGCAGGTCGGGATGTCGAGCGATCTGGCTCGCGAGCTGTGGGACAGCGGCGACGTCGCCGGGCAGCTGCTGGGGCTGCTGATCGCGAAGCCCCGGGAGCTCTCGGCGGACGAGATCGATCAGATGCTGCGCAGCACCCGCAGCGCGAAGGCGCACGACTGGCTGGTCAACTACATCGCGAAGAAGTCGCCGCTCGCCGAGGAGCTGCGGTTGCGCTGGTTCGAGGATGCGGATGCCGACGCCCGCGCGGCCGCCTGGTCGCTGACCTCCGTGCGGGTGCAGAAGACGCCGGCGGGCCTGGAGCTCGGCGCCCTGCTGGACCGCATCGAGAGCGAGCTTCGCGATGCGCCGAGCCGTGAGCAGTGGGCGATGAACGAGACCCTGGCGACCATCGGCATCCATCACCCAGCGCTGCGCGAGCGCGCCGTCGCCATCGGCGAGCGCCTGCAGGTGCTCGCCGACTACCCGACCCCGCCGAACTGCACCTCGCCGTTCGCGCCGGCGTGGATCGCCGAGATGGTGCGCCGACAGGGCTGAGCGGGCTCGGTGCCGATCGCCTCAGTGGTGGAAGAGGCGCAGCCCGGTCGTGACCAGCGCGATGCCGTGCTCGGCGGCGGCCGCGGCGACCTCGTCGGAGCGCGTCGAGCCGCCCGGCTCGACGATCGTGCCGACGCCGTACTCGGCCGCGTGGTCGACGTTGTCGCGGAACGGCAGGAAGCCGTCCGACACCAGGGTCACGTCGTCGAGCCGCTCGGCCCACTCCTCGCGCCAGCCGTGCTCGTCGTAGCGGCCGGATGCCGCGGTGCCGAAGAGCTCCTCGAATTCGACGCGCTGCGCGCCGGTCATCTCGGCACCGGCGAAGCGGATCTGCCAGTTCAGCCGGTCCTGCCGCCGCATCCCGTCGACCGTCGGCAGGTCGCGCACGAACGGATGCCGGCGCAGCCACCACACGCGCGCCTTGGCGCCGGCGAGCCGCACGCAGTCGACGCGGTTCTGCTGGCCGGCGCCGATGCCGATCGCCGCCCCGTCCTTCACGAGCACGACGGAGTTCGACTGCGTGTAGCGGGCGGCCGCCATACCCAGCAGCGCGTCCCGGCGATGGGGTGCGTCGAGGGCTCCCTCCGGCAGCGCGGCGGCGAGTTCGGCGGCATCCCGATCCTGCTCGAGCACGGCACCCAGCACCTCGCGGCGCTCGCGCGCAGGCGGCTGCCAGTCGGCGCCCGCCTCGAAGATCAGGAAACTGCCCGACTTCTTCGCGCGCAGGATCTCGACGGCACCCTCCTCGTAACCGGGGGCGATCACCGCATCGCAGATCACGGTGCGCAGGAACTCGGCGGTCTCGGCATCCACCGGACGCGACAGCGCGACCACGTCGCCGAAGGAAGACTTCGGGTCGGCGTCGCGAGCGCGCACGTAGGCGGAGATGAGGCTGTCGGCGGCGGCGCCGGCCGTGCGCCAGGTCTCGGCGGCGACGTCATCGACGGCGCCGGCGAGTGCGGCGCCGGCCGGTGAGACGTGCTTGAAGGATGCCGCGGCGGGCAGGCCACCGGCCGTGTCGGCCTCGCGCACGAGCGCGAACGCGTTCAGCGCATCGAGGTAGTTGATCAGCGAGGGCGCGCCGCCTATGACGGCGGGCCCTCCTTCGACCGTGGCGGACTGGTGCGGATTCATCCCGTAGCGCACGGGCACTCCCATCTGTGATGGGCACCCAGGCGGGCGATGCCGTTGTGGTGCTCCCCGCCGGTCATCCGGCTTCGCCAGTCGCAGCTTCCAGGATACTCCGGCCGCCCGGCGCCGCGTCGGCCGCTCGACGCGGGTCCGCGGGGTCGGGCGCGGGATGGAAAACGCCGCTCCACGGGGCCGGGAACCAGCGCTTTCCATCCCGACGTCGGCAGCCCGGATGGAGAACGTCGCTCCGCGGGGTCAGGAACCAGCGCTTTCCATCCCGACGTCGGCAGCGCACGCGGGCGGAGCGGACGCCCGGTAGTGCGGGGGATCTCAGCGCA
The DNA here is from genome assembly GCF_031844385.1 of Microbacterium sp. ARD32. Classification (NCBI taxonomy): domain Bacteria; kingdom Bacillati; phylum Actinomycetota; class Actinomycetes; order Micrococcales; family Microbacteriaceae; genus Microbacterium; species Microbacterium sp. ARD32. Next base: position 16,470 of record NZ_JAUZVD010000001.1, on the reverse strand, counting down.
GGGGCGAGCGGCGGGCGGAGGGACGCGACACGTCGGGGGCGAGGATGCCGAGCAGCTGCACGAGCGTGGTCAGCCACAGCAGCACGAGTCCGACGACCACGGCCTCCAGCACCGTGACCGAGAGCACGCGCAGTCCGAACGCGAGCACGACCGCGATCCCGATGAGCACGACGAGCACGACCGTGAGCACGCGCAGCATCCGCAGCTCGCCCATCAGCACGGTCGCCATGACGGCGGCCGCGAGCAGCAGCGCGAGAGTCGCGAACGCGGCGATCGCGTGGGGCAGCGGCATCCGGTCCAGCGGGAGCAGGCCGACGGCGGCGAGCGCGATTCCCGCACCGGCCCAGGCGATCACGACGGCGGCGATGCCGCGCAGCGCGGCGTCTCCCAGCATCCGGTGCAGGTCGCGGCCGAGGTACGCGCCGGCGGTCGCGATCAGCAGTCCCGCGATGATCACGGTGCCGTTGAACGCCCAGCCGCCCGAGCCGATGCCCAGCTGCGAGAAGCTGCGCTCCCACCAGGCGGCGTCGGTCGCGGTGAGCATCGCGAACAGCGTGCCGATGATGAGGAACGCGAACAGCAGCGCCGCGACGTCGCGCGTGCTCAGGCGGATGCCGGTGCGGAACGCGGTCCTCCCGCCGAGAGCGGATGCCACGGCGGTGAGCAGCCCACCGCCGACGGCCGGCAGTTCGAGCCCCTGCAGGCCGGTGGCCAGCACCTCGCCGGCCAGCAGCACCCCCAGCCCCGTGACCCCGGCGAGCGCGGCGGTGACCGCGACGGCGCTGACGTCCGAGACGACGGCCTGCCAGAGCGGCATCGGCGCGGTCTCTCCCGCCCGGTGCATCCGCGTGCTGATGACGAACGCGATCGCGGCGATCAGCCCCGCTACCAGGGCGACCGGGATGATCACCGAGCCGTCACCGCTGAACGGTCGCGCAGCGCCCCAGAGCACGGCGGTGCCGGCGAGCAGGCCGACCACGAAGCAGACCGCGGTGGCCCACAGCATCCGCCTCTGCTCGCGCAGCATCCGCTCGACGTCCATGCCTTCATCGAACCACTCCCCGCCTTCATCGACCATTGCGCGCCGACCTACGCTGGTGACATGAGCACTCACATCGGCGCCGCGCCCGGAGACATCGCCCCCGTCGTCCTCTTTCCCGGAGACCCGCTGCGGGCGAAGTGGATCGCCGAGAACTTCCTCAAGGGAGTGACGCTGTACAGCGAGGTGCGCGGGATGCTGGGCTTCACCGGCACCTGGAACGGGCACCGCATCTCCGTGCAGGGCTCTGGCATGGGCCAGCCGTCGATGTCGATCTACGCCAATGAGCTGTTCGACTTCTACGACGTGCAGACCATCGTGCGCGTCGGCTCGTGCGGTGGCCTGACCGAGCGTGTCGGCATGCGCGACCTCATCATCGCGAGCGGCGCGTGCACCGACTCGGGCATTAACCGCACGCGCTTTCACGGGCTGGACTACGCCCCGGTCGCGGACTTCTCGCTGCTGCGCGCGGCCGTCGAGGCGTCGGAGTCCCTGGCGCTGCAGGAGCGCACCCACGTGGGACTGCTGTACTCGAGCGACCAGTTCTACACCACCCGCCCCGAGCTGACCGAGCCGCTCGTCGCACACGGCGTGCTCGCCGTGGAGATGGAGACCAGCGCGCTGTACACGCTCGCCGCGTACCGGCAGCGCCGCGCCCTGAGCATCTGCACGGTCTCGGATCACCTTGTCACGCACGAGGAGACCACCGCGCAGGAGCGCGAGCAGACCTTCGGCGACATGATCGAGATCGCGCTGCGCGCCGCCACCGCCTGAGGCATCCCCTCGCCCGTTCGCCCGTTGCGCTGTCTCGGCGCTTCGCGGGGCCCGAATGGCCCCCTCGACGCGCGGGATGCCGCGCTTCGGGACCCGCGAACCTCGGCGACACCCCGATTCGGGACCCGCGAAACCCCGGCGACTACGGTTGACGCATGCGCTTCCCCGCCACGATCCGCTCCGCGCGCCGTGCACCGCTGCTGCAGGTGCTGAAATCGGCCGCCGCGACGATCGCCGCCTGGCTGCTGGCGGGCTGGCTGATCCCCGGACCGCTGCCGGTGTTCGCGGCGATCGCGGCGCTGCTGGTGGTGCAGCCGAGCGTCAACCAGTCGCTCTCCAAGGCGCTCGAGCGCAGCGTCGGCGTGATCGCCGGGGTCGTGGTCGCGGTGCTGCTGAGCCTGCTGCTGGGCCCGCAGAGCTGGGTGGTGCTGGCGGCTGTCGTGGTCGCTCTGCTGATCGCCTGGGGACTGCGCGCCTCGTCGGGCACGGGCAATCAGGTCGCGATCTCGGCGGTGCTGGTGCTGGCGCTGGGATCCTCCACCCCCGACTACGCGCTGAACCGCATCATCGAGACGCTGATCGGCGCGGCGATCGGCTTCGTGGTCAATGTGGTGATCGTGCCGCCGGTGCTCACCTCACCGGCGCGGCGTGACATCGGGATGCTGGGGCGCGAACTCGCCGCATCCCTCGACCGGCTCGCCGCCGCCCTTCCCGTCAACCGCACCGCTCCCCAGCTGCAGGAGCTGATGCTCGAGGTGCGGCTGCTGCGGCCGATGAAGGATGCCGCTGAGGCGTCCCTGACCGCCGCCGAGGAGTCCCTCGCGCTGAATCCGCGGCGCGGCCGCCATCGCGACGACCTGATCGAGCTGCGCGCACTGTTCGAACGGCTCTCGCCGGTGGTCACGCAGGTGATCGGCATGACGCGCGCGTACATCGACCACTACGAGGATTCGCTGGCCGGCGACCCGGCCGTCGGCGCGATCGCCGAGCAGCTGCGCCGTGCCGGACACGACGCCCGGCTGGCCGTGCAGACGGCCGACGCCGCCCCCGAGCCCGAGGCGACGACGTCGATGATCCCGGCGCTGACGACCCCGCTGATCGTCCGCCCGCCGGCATCCGATCACTGGATCCTGATCGGGTCGCTCATGGAGGATCTGCGCCGCATCCATGACGAGCTGCGTCACGAACCCTGACCCCCGGTGGGCAGTCCTCCCCGTTCCGGCCGCGCGCAGCCGCCGCTAACCTCTCGCAGTGAGAGGAGAACGACGTGACCGTACCCGCACTTCCCGCGCCGCCGGACCCGGCCGCACCGGTCCGGCAGCCGGCCGAGTCCCCGCGCAGCGGACTCGTCATCGCGCTGGCCGTCGTGTGCGCGGTGCTGCTGCTCGCGACGATCGCGTTCGGCGGCGGGGCGCTCGCGCTCTCGAGTGCAGCGGATGCCGCGCCGGCGCCCGCACCCTCGGCATCCGCCACCCCCACTCCCACGCCGACCGCCGAGCCCCTGCCCACGGTGCACGGCTGGCCCGTGAGCGTGGTCTCGGACATCGAGTTCCGCCAGTTCTTCCTCTCCGAAGAAGACGACCGCGGCTTCTCGGCGCTCTACGCCGACGTCCGCAACCCGGATCAGAAGCAGGCGGCGACCGTGTTCTTCGACGTGAGCCTCTACGACGAGGACGGCAGTCTGCGCGGCCGGTGGCCGGCGAGCCAGTACCTGCTGCCTGGGCAGGAATCGATCTTCCTCTCGCCCCTGAGGCAGGACCTCTCGCAGGTCGCCTCGATCCGGATCGAGCAGGTGGACCTCGACCTCGGCGCACCGATCACGGTCGGCACGGTCACCACCGACAAGCTGCGCGGCGGCGACGGAAACCTGGTGGTCGGCGACTTCACGTCCACGCTGGACGCTCCGACCGACGGCGCCGACGTCTTCTTCGTCGCGATCGTCGACAAGGAGATCGTCGCGGCGTGCTGGGCATTCGCCGAGATCCCCGCGAACGACACGTTCGACGCGCACTGCCGGCTCGAGGCGGCATCCGTCACCGAATCCGACTTCGACGGGACGCTGCCCGACGACGCGAAGATCGCGACCTTCTTCTCGCTGGATGTGCCGCTGTGACCGGCTCGGCTCGACACGGCGTCACGATCGCGCTCGCCGTCCTCGCCGCGGTCCTGGTCGCCACGACCGCCTGGACGGGCGTGCAGCTGTTCGGGCAGGTCACACGGCTCGCCGGGACCGCCGCGCCGGAGACGCCCGTCGCCACGACGACGCCCACCCCGACGCCCACCGTGCGCCCCGAGACGGTGGCCGGCATCCCGATCCGCACCGACAGCACGCTGACCGTGGGCGCGTGGATGGCGGAGCCCTGGAGCGACGGCCGGGCCATGCTGTACGCGCCGATGAGCAGCGACTCCGACCAGGCCGTCCAGGCCGGCTTCGACGTGACGGTCTACGACGAGCAGGGGCGGATCCTCGATCGCTCGCCCACGCACGTGGGGCTGCTGCCGGGCACGCCCGCGCTGGCGCGCGTGCAGGTGAGAGTGGAGGACGGCTCGACCCCGGCATCCATCGTCGTCGAGCAGACCTCGATCGAGAAGAAGGCCTCGCCGTACAGCGGCTCGATCACGGCGGACGAACTGACGTTCGAGCCGGATGCCGGTCACCGTGTCATCGCGCGCGTGTCATCGACGCTCGACCCCGCTCCCGAGGGTGCGGACCTCTACTACGTCGGCTACGTCGACGGCGCGCCGATCGGCCTGTGCTGGCGGGCCCTCGATCTCGACGCCGGCGGCGATGTCGCTGACGGCTGCTACCTGCAGCCCGTCTCGACCGAACCTCTCGAGCGCACGGAGTACGGACTGGTCGAGGTCCCCGAGGGCGCGGAGCTGAAGATGTTCATCGACTTCGATCTGTACGCGCTGTTCTGAGCCGCGCGGGTGTTCGCGGGTCCGCAATGGTGGCTTCGCGACGAGCGAGGCAGCCACTCGGGACCCGCGAAGCGCAGGCTGCGGCGCGCCCGCGGGTCAGAGCCCGCGCAGCACAGCGTCGACGGCGTAGCGCAGCTCGGCACCGGCATCCGTCACGTCCTGCTGCTCGGCGCCCCCGAGCCGGGGGAAGCGCTCGACGACCGCCTCGCCCAGCCAGGGCGCGGGCGGGTCGGCCCGCAGCGTGCGCTCGAGCGTCGCGTAGATGCGCACCAGGCTGTCCAGCAGCATGGCCAGGCGCAGCGCGTCCACCTCGGGGGCGTCGTCGAGCGCGGCGACCAGGGCATCGATCCAGGCGTACGCGCGCGGCTGGGTCGGCATGCCGGTGGGAGTCACCTCGGAGAGCCACGGATGCTGCGCGTACCGCTGCGCGAGGTGCTCCACCCACCGGCGGCAACGGGCTCGCCAGTCGTCGCCCGTGATCGCCGGCGGGTCGCCGACAGCACGATCCACCATGAGCTGGATGAGCGTGGCCTTGTCGTCGACGTAGCGGTACAGCGCCGTGGTGGTCATCTTCAGCTGCGCGGCGACGCGAGCGAGCGAGAGCGCCTCGAGCCCGGTCTCGTCGGCGATGGCGACCGCCGCGTCCGCCACCTGCTGAAGGCTCCACCGCGCCTTCGGCCCCCGCACGGTGGGCGGGTCGACGCCCCAGAGCTGACGAAGTGCGCGATCTCCTTGACTGTGCATGCCATTCACTGTAACGTATCCATATCAGTGAACGACATTCACAGTAAGGGACCACAGCATGACGAACATTCTCATCACCGGAGCCTCCTCGGGAATCGGCGCCCGCGCCGCAGCCATCCTCGCCGCACGTGGTCACACCGTCTACGGAGCCGCCCGCAGCATCGAGGCGATCGGCCGCATCGACGGCGTGACCCCGGTGGCGCTCGATCTGACCGATCCGGAATCGATCCGGTCGGCTGCGGCGCAGGCGACCGCGAACGGCCCGATCGACGTGCTGATCAACTGCGCCGGCTACGGCGAGTTCGGCAGCGTCGAGGAGACCTCGCTGGATGACGCGCGGGCCCAGCTCGAGGTGAACGTGCTCGGCGCGGTCGGGCTGATCCAGGCGGTGCTGCCGGGCATGCGCCAGGCGGGCCGCGGGCGCATCGTGAACGTCTCGTCGCTCGCGGGGGAGTTCGCCTCACCGCTGGGCGGCTGGTACCACGCCTCCAAGTTCGCGCTCGAGGCGCTGTCGGACTCGCTGCGCGGCGAGGTCGCGCAGTTCGGCATCGACGTGACGCTCGTCCAGCCCAGCTACGTCGCCACGGACTGGCACGACACCGCGATGGACCGGCTCGAGCTCACCTCGGCTCGCGGGCCGTACGCCACGATGGCCGCGGCGATGCGCCGCTACTTCTCGAACCCGGCGCTGGCCAGGCAGATGTCCAGCCCGGACGCCGTCGCCGAGCTGATCGTGAAGGCCGCGCTGACCGAGCGCCCGAAGACCCGCTACCGCATCGGCCCCGGCGCGAACGTCGCCGTCGCCCTCGCCACCTTCCTGCCCGACCGCGCCTTCGACGCCCTCACACGCAAGCAGTTCGGGTACGCCTGAGCCCGAACTGCGCGGGCACCCGCGTGAAAGGATCGACGGGTGACTCCTCTCGACCCGTCCGCCGTCCGCGATGCCGATGCGGATGCCGTGTACACGGCCTTCGTGGAGTGGGCGGAATCCACCGGCATCCGCCTCTATCCGGCGCAGGACGAGGCGGTGATCGAGATCGTCTCGGGGCAGAACGTCATCCTCTCCACGCCGACCGGCACGGGAAAGTCGCTGGTCGCGATCGGCGCGCACTTCGCCGCTCTCGCGGACGGCAGGCGCAGTTACTACACGGCGCCGATCAAGGCACTGGTCAGCGAGAAGTTCTTCAGCCTGGTCGAGGTGTTCGGCGCGGAGAACGTGGGGATGGTCACCGGCGACTCCGCGGTCAACGCGGACGCGCCGATCGTCTGCTGCACGGCGGAGATCCTCGCGAACCTCGCGCTGCGCGAGGGAGCTGACACTTCGACGGGGCTCAGTGCAGGCGCAGTCGGCCAGGTGGTGATGGACGAGTTCCACTTCTACGGCGACCCGGACCGCGGCTGGGCGTGGCAGGTGCCGCTGCTCACCCTGCCGCAGACGCAGTTCGTGCTGATGTCGGCGACCCTCGGAGACGTGACGGAACTGGCATCCGATCTCACCCGCCGCACCGGGCGTGAGACCGCCGTCGTCACCGGCGTCGAGCGGCCGGTGCCGCTGCACTTCTACTACGAACTGACGCCGATCCACGAGACGATCGAGGATCTGCTCACAACCGGTCAGGCGCCGGTCTACATCGTGCACTTCTCGCAGGCCGCGGCCATGGAGCGCGCGCAGGCGCTCGCCAGCGCGAAGGTCGCCACCCGGGAGCAGCGCGACGCGATCGCCGCGCTGATCGGCGGGTTCCGCTTCACCACGGCGTTCGGCAGGACCCTGTCGCGGCTGCTGCGGCTGGGTATCGGCGTGCATCACGCCGGGATGCTGCCGAAGTACCGCCGCCTGGTGGAGCAGCTCGCCCAGCGCGGGATGCTGCGGGTGATCTGCGGCACCGACACTCTGGGTGTGGGGATCAACGTGCCCATCCGCACGGTGCTGCTCACGGCGCTGACGAAGTTCGACGGGCAGCGGATGCGGCAGCTGAACGCCCGCGAGTTCCACCAGATCGCCGGCCGCGCCGGCCGGGCCGGGTTCGACACCGCAGGCACCGTGGTGGCGCAGGCGCCCGAGCACGAGACCGAGAACGCGGCCGCCATCCGCAAGGCGGGCGACGACCCCAAGAAGAAGCGCAAGATCATCCGCAAGAAGGCCCCGGACGGCTTCGTGTCGTGGGGCGAGCCGTCCTTCCGCAAGCTGATCGAGTCGGAGCCCGAGACCCTCACCTCGCGCATGCAGATCACCAGCGCGATGATGCTGAACATGATCGCGCGCGGCGGCGACGTGTTCGGCAATATGCGCGCGCTGGTATATGACAACCACGAACCGCGGTCCCGGCAGCGGATGCTGGCGCTGCGAGCGCTCGGGATCTTCCGCACCCTGCTGGAGTCCGGCGTCGTGGAGGTCGTTGACGACGCTTCGATCCCCACGCCCCACTCCGAGGCGCGTGGGCCCGGCTCAGCGGCCCAGGATGGTGGGTCCCTGAGGCTGTCGAAGGGTGTACGCCTGACGGTCGACCTGCAGCCCAACTTCGCGCTCAACCAGCCGCTCTCGCCGTTCGCCCTCGCCGCGTTCGAGCTGCTCGATCCGGACTCGCCCTCCTTCGCGCTGGACATGATCTCGATCGTGGAGTCGACGCTCGACGACCCGCGAGCGATCCTCTCTCAGCAGGAGTTCATCGCCCGCGGCGAGGCCGTGGCCGCGATGAAGGCCGAGGGCATCGAGTACGACGAGCGCATGGAGCTGCTCGAGCAGATCACGTGGCCGAAGCCTCTGGAGGAGCTGCTCTCGGTCGCGTTCGAGACGTTCAGCGCTGCGCAGCCGTGGATCCGCGACTTCGAACTGCATCCGAAGTCCGTCGTGCGCGACATGTACGAGCGAGCCATGTCGTTCGGGGAATACGTCGCGTTCTACAAGACGGCGCGGTCGGAGGGCGTGGTGCTGCGGTATCTGTCGGATGCCTATCGTGCGGCGTCGCAGACGATCCCGGAGCACCTGAAGACCGAAGAGCTGCGCGATCTGATCGAGTGGCTGGGCGAGCTGGTGCGCCAGGTGGACTCGAGCCTGCTGGACGAGTGGCAGGAACTCGTGAACGGCGTTCCGGAAGCCGGGTCGCTGGGAGACGAGCCGGTCGTCCCACCCGCTCCGAAGCGGCTCACCGCCAACGTCCGCGCGTTCCGGATCCTGGTGCGCAACGAGCTGTTCCGGCGCGTGCAGCTCGCCGCCCGCGAGGACGTCGAGACCCTGGCATCCCTCGACCCCGGCTTCGGCGCCGACGGCTGGGACGCGGTGCTGGATGCGTACTTCGCCGAGCACGACGAGATCCTCACCGGAGCGGATGCCCGCAGCTCGGCGCTGCTGATGATCGACGAGGGAGCTTCGCAGTGGACCGTGCAGCAGATCCTCGATGACCCCGCCGGCGACCACGACTGGCGCATCTCGGCGACGGTCGACCTGGCAGCGTCCGACGACGCCGGCGAAGCCGTCGTCCGGGTCACGGCGGTCGATCGCCTCTGACCGTCCCGCATCCGCTCTTCTCTGCCCGGTTCCGCACAGATGTCGGCTCAGATCACAGATGTCAGCCCAGGCCGGTCATCTCGTCCGACATCCGTGATCTCGTCCGACATCCGTGCCAGCGCACGCCGCATGTGTCCGCGCACGCCCCCGCGCCTCACCAGGGGCTCGGCTTGTAGTCCTTCAGAAACACGCCCTGCAGATCCACGCCGGCCTCGCCCTGCACGATCGGGTCGTACACGCGCGCGGCGCCGTCGACCAGGTCGAGCGGGGCGTGGAAGCCCTCCTCAGCGAGGCGCACCTTCGTGTAGTGCGGGCGCTCGTCGGTGATCCAGCCGGTGTCGACCGCGGTCATCAGGATGCCGTCGGTGGCCAGCATCTCGCCCGCGCTGGTGCGCGTGAGCATGTTCAGCGCGGCCTTGGCCATGTTGGTGTGCGGATGCCCCGGCCCCTTGTACCGGCGGGAGAACTGCCCCTCCATGGCCGACACGTTCACGATGTACTTGCGCCGTGCGGTCGACGCGGCCATCGCCGGCCGGAGCCGGCTGATCAGCAGGAACGGCGCGGTGGTGTTGCACAGCTGCACCTCGAGCATCTCCAGCGGATCGACCTGATCGACCGACTGCACCCAGCTGTTGACTCGGTTGACATCCGGCACGAGACCGCCTGCATCGATGGCAGATCCGTCGGCGTGCTTCTGCAGCGACGACGATCCCGGCGCCATCGCGAGGCGGGCGAGGTCCTCGGCGGTGAGCGCCTGGCCGCCCTGTTCGGCGACCGTGCCGCCGAGCGACGCGAGCGAGAGCAGCGGATGGGCATCCACCGACGCCTGCAGCGCCTGCGGGTGCGGGTCGGCGGTGTGCCCGAAGGTCTCCATCTCGGGCAGCGGTCCGCTCGGGAGCGGCTGCAGCTCGGCATCCGCCAGCAGCGAGTACGCACCCGGCGAGCGCCGCACGGTCTGCGCGGCGTTGTTGATCAGGATGTCGAGCGGGCCCTGGGCGGCCACCGATTCGGCCAGGCCGATCACCTGCGCCGGGTCGCGCAGGTCGATGCCGACCACGCGCAGCCGGTGCAGCCAGTCGGCCGAGTCGGGCAGTGATGCGAACCGGCGCACCGCATCGCGCGGGAAGCGCGTGGTGATCGTCAGGTGCGCTCCGTCGCGCAGCAGGCGCAGGGCGATGTGCATGCCGATCTTGGCCCGGCCGCCGGTGAGCAGCGCGCGCTTGCCCGTCAGGTCGGTGCGGGCGTCGCGCTTGCCGTGGCTGAACCGCGCGCAGTCGGGGCAGAGCTGGTGGTAGAAGGCGTCGACGAGCGTATACGGCTGCTTGCAGATGTAGCAGTTACGGGGCTTGAGCAGCTCGCCGGCGATCGGGGCATCCACGACGCTGGTGGCCAGATCGATGCCGCGGGTCTCGTCGTCGATGCGATCGGCGGCGCCGGTCGCGGTGCGCGCGACGACGGCCCGGTCGGCCTCGGCGATGGCGTCCCGGATCTCCTTGCGGCGGGCGCGCTTGACGGCGCGGAACATCTTGCCGGTGGCGCGGCGGACGGCGATGTAGTCCGGATGCTGCTGATCGACCTGATCGAGTTCCGCGAGCACCTTGAGCGCGATGGCGAGCTCGTCCGGGTCGATGCCGGATGCCGGGAGCTCGCTCCCCTGGGTCCCTGAGCCTTCCTGGGTCCCTGAGCTTGTCGAAGGGTGGGAAGGTGACTCGCTCATTGCGCCGATTCTACGCGGCGCGGCTGGGCGTTCCGGAGTGGGACCGCCCCTTGTCGGGGCCCCGGCGTATGGTCGGCCGTATGACCACCGGAGACGCAGCGCACACATCGATCCATCAGGGCATCGTGCCCGGGTACCTGCTGGCGCGTCTGGCCCGCTCCAGCCAGTACGAGCACGCCGCCGCGGCGGCGAGGCAGACGCTGATCAAGGGGCGGCCCGAGTACCACTCCACTCTCGAGCTGTCGGTCGACGAGCACGGCGACCTCGTGGCCGACATCCATGCCGCCCCGACCCGCACCATCTACGACGCGCACGGCACCGAGCAGCTGCCTGGCGACCGGGTGCGCGGCGAAGACGATCCCGAGGTGGCCGACGCCGCCGTGAACCAGGCGTTCGACGGGCTGGGCGACACGTTCCGCATGCTGCTCGGCGCCTTCGGGCGTGACTCGCTCGACGGCGCGGGCGCCCCGCTGAACGCAACCGTGCACTACGGCGAGAAGTACGACAACGCGTTCTGGAACGGCTCGCAGATGGTGTTCGGCGACGGCGACGGCGAGGTGTTCACCGGGTTCACCGGGTCGGTCACGGTGATCGGGCACGAGCTGGGCCACGGGGTGATCCAGACCACCGCCGGCCTGCAGTATCAGGGGCAGTCCGGCGCGCTGAACGAGTCCTGCGCCGACGTGCTGGGCGCGCTCACCGAGCAGCACGCACTGGGGCAGACGGCCGACCAGGCCAGCTGGCTGATCGGCGCGGGAATCTTCACGGATACCGTGCAGGGCCGTGCGCTGCGCGACATGCTGCATCCTGGCACCGCCTACGACGACGACGAGTTGGGCAGGGACCCTCAGCCGGCCGACATGGCGGGCTACGTGCAGACCGCTGAGGACAACGGCGGCGTGCACATCAACTCGGGCATCCCCAATCGCGCGTTCGCGCTGGCGGCGAAGGCGATCGGCGGCAACGCGTGGGAGACCGCGGGCCCGGTCTGGTACCGCGCGCTCATCGGCGGCCTGCCGGCCACCGCAGGTTTCACAGAGTTCGCAGAGCGAACCATCGCCGCAGCGCACGGCATCGGCGCTAGCGTGGAATCGGCGGTCCGAGACGCGTGGATCGCGGTCGGAGTGATCGAGGATGCAGCAGCACGAACCACCCGGTGACGAACAGGATCCCGGTACGCGGACCCCGCGGGACGCGGCCGGCGTCGTGGTCGCGGTGGTGCGCACGGGTGGGATCGCCGGGTTGCGCCGCCGCTGGCGTGTGGAGCCGGACCCGGCCACGGCACCGGAGTGGATCGCCCTGGTGGAGCGCTGCCCCTGGGACCAGCATCCGGATGCCGACCAGCCCGGCGCCGACCGCTACGTGTGGAGCATCCACGCGGTGCTGCACGACAGTCAGCGCGAGCAGGTGCTGCCGGATGCTCTGCTGCAGGGCGCCTGGCGCGAACTGGTCGATGCCGTGCGGGCGGCTGACGTCGGCTGAGTCCCCGCGATTGTCTATCCTTATCGCGTGAAGCGACTCACCGCCGTCTCGGCCCTCGCCGGGCTCCTGCTGCTCGCCGCCTGCTCTCCGGCCCCTCCGTCCCCGGATTCGACGGATGCGGCAGAGGCCACACCCGCGCAGCCCTCGGCATCCGCCCCCGCCGTCGTCACCGCGGCGGAACGGCCCGATCCCGCGGGCAGCTGCCTGAGCATCGACCTCGACGCCGCCACCGCCACGGGTGCGCAGCTGGGCACCTGCTTCAGCGATGCACTGCACGTGCTCGGCACGTTCCGCGCGAAGGCGGACATGGGCGACGAGCAGCAGCAGAGCGAGGTGCGGCTGCGCCCCGACGTCGCGATCCACGGCGTCACCACCGGAGGTGACGACCCGAACGAAGTGGTCTTCGTCGACGATGTCGCGTACCAGAACGACGGCACCGGCTGGGTGAAGGGCGACCCCGACTCCGACGATTCCGAGAAGATGATCGTCGGCCAGGCCGGGAGGGTGATGGTCGCCGTGTTCTCCGGTGACGTGCTGCGTGAGTCCGTGCAGGCCTGCCCGGTGTGGAACCTGCTGCCGGCGCGCGAGAAGACGACCCTGCCCGACGATGTGGTCGTCGAGGCGCGCGTGTTCGAGTGCGCGGCGCCGTACGACATGTTCGGCTCGACGATCACCGGCAGCCGGCTGCTGTTCGAGCAGGACTGGACCCCGGTCGGCGCGAGCTCCACCGCGACCGGGTTCGGGCAGACCGTGCGCTCCGAGCAGTGGTGGTACGACTTCGGCACGGATCTGGAGATCACCGCGCCGATCTGACCCGACGGGATGAGAATGGATGCATGGGACTGTTCTCGCAGAAGCAGCAGGAGCCGGGCGCGTGGGCGGCTCTGCCCGGTGAGCCGCTCGACGAGGAGAAGAACGAGCGGCTGGACGATGCGCCCGCGCTGGATCTGATGGGTCTCGGGCTGGGAGCGGAGTACTCCAGCACCGAGATCCCGGTCGCGCCGCCGGCGCCCGAGGACTGAGTCACGCGCGGGCCTTCGCAGGTCCCGGCGGGCGCGCCTTCGCGGGTGCGCCTTCGCGGGTCCCACATTGCGCCCTCCTACGCGCTGACCCCGCACATCGGGACCCGCGAGCGCGCACCGCGGAGCCGGGCACGTAGGTGGTGAGTCAGGATGCCGCGCTGCGGCCGGCTTCGAGCAGCGGGGCCAGGCGGTAGCATCCGACATCCGCGGCCAGCTGCACGCCGTCCGCCGATCGCACCACGACGCGCTCGCGCCCGAGGATGCGCACGATCCGGAACGAGACGATGTCGCGGTAGGCGATGCGGTGCTCGCGCCCGAGCACGGTGCGGAAGCGCACGGCATCCGCCCCGACGTCCAGATACCGGTTGCGGTGGGCGAGCAGCACGGCGACGCCGGCGAGGAACACCACGACCGACGCGATGCGCAGCGCCAGCAGATCGTCGGTGTACCGGGACGCGAACGAGACGAACCCCAGCGCGGCGCCGGCCACGAGGAGCGCGCCCCCGGCGAGGGGAACGAAGATCGGCATCCGCTGCCGCCTGGTCGCCGACGCCGGCGCGACGCGTCGGAAGAACCGGGCGACGATCACGACGACCAGCGTGATCACCACGAGGACGATCACGGCCTTGACGGCGAACCCGGACACCCCTCGACGATACCGACTCCGGCCGGGCGAGGTCGGCGGGACGCCGTACGGTGGAGGGATGACGATCATCGCCGCCGCAGACGGCTCCGCGCTGGGCAATCCCGGGCCGAACGGCTGGGCCTGGTACATCGACGACGAGCGCTGGGCGGCCGGCGGTTCGCCGCACGGCACCAACAATCAGGGCGAGCTGCGAGCCGTGCTGGAACTGCTGCGGGCGACGTCCGGCGTCGACGAGAAGCTGCTCATCGAGTGCGACAGCCGCTACGTGATCGACTCGGTCACCAAGTGGATGCCGGGGTGGAAGCGCCGCGGCTGGCGCAAGTCCGACGGCGGGCCGGTGCTGAACCGCGACCTGCTGGAGGGTATCGACGAAGCCCTGCGCGGGCGCGACGTGGAGTTCTCCTGGGTGAAGGGGCACGCCGGGCATCCGCTGAACGAAGCCGCCGACGAGCGCGCGAACGCCGCCGCGAAGGCGTATCAGCAGAAGCAGGAGCCGCAACGCGGGCCCGGCTTCGCCGCCGTGTCCGACGGCGGCGCGGCGCTCGCCGGTGCCATGGCCGTGCAGGCTGGCTCGCCCCGGCCCCAGAACCGGATCGCTGAGCGTGTCGAAGCGCGCCCGGCCGCCCGAACAGCATCCGCCGAACCGCTGTGGGCCCAGGCGTCGGACCTGCTCGACGGACTGGCAGAACCCGCGGCATCCGCCCCGCTGGAACTGCGGCTGACGCTCTCCGCAGACGAGCACGCCCGCCTGCGCGATCGCGCCGACGCCCAGGGGATCTCGCTGGAGCAGGCGCTGCGCCGGCTGATCTGAGCCGGGCCCGTCTGAGCCGGGCCGGTCTGAGCCGGCCCCGGCCCCGCGGCAGCCGGCGCGCGTCCCCTCCCGGTCAGGCGAGCACGGTCGACTCGAGCCGCTGGTACGACTGCTCCATGCCGTCGGCCATGCCTGTGGCGAGCACCGCGTCGCGGGTGTCCTTGTCGGGGAACTCCATGAGCACGGTGACCAAGGTCACGCCGTCCTCCTCGTAGAAGTTCACGTCGTTCAGGATGTCGGGGCCGTCGGTCCCCTGCATCCGCTCCACCTGCACCGCGCGGCGCGGCGGATCGACAAGCAGCATCTCGCCCTCGAACCCGAACGGCTCGCCCTCGGTGTCACCCACCGGCGCCCACGAGGTGCGGTAGCGGTCGCCGGGCTTGCGCGCGACCTCGCACTCGGTCATCTCCCAGCCGTCGGGGCCGAGCATCCACTGCCTGATCAGGTCGGGCTCGTTGTAGGCGCGCCAGACCAGGTCGATCGGTCCGTTGACCAGCCGCGTGATGCTGATATGCGTGTCGTCGAGGAACTCGACGGTGGTGCCCTTGCCCTCGGCGTACTCGCGCAGATCGCGCAGCACCGCGTCGATCTGCGACATCGCCATGCGAGTGCCCTCGATGACGCCCATGTCGATCACGGTCTGCAGCGCCTCGAGCGAGTCGAACGTGCTGGAGGTCACCATGCGCGTGCCGCTCTCGGTCGACTCGAACGTGAAGTCCATGCGCATGGCGGGCATGTCGGCGTTGGGCTGGCCGTTCTCATCGCTGAAACCGTCGAGCACGCTGAACCGGTGCGGCTCCTCGATCTCGAGGAACTCCCAGTAGGCGCGGGAGGTCTCGCCGCGCGGACCGGTCATGGAGTAATCGGCGCGGCCGCCGACCGTGTGATCCCAGGTGTGGAACCTGGCCGGCCAGCTGGGCGGGCCCCAGAAGCGCTCCAGCTGACGCGGATCGCTGTAGGCCTGCCAGACGCGTTCGATGGGGGCCGCGAACTCGGCGGTGACGGTCATCGTCAGGTTCTCGGTGTCGGCGTTGATGTCGATGACGGGCATGTCATTCTCCTGTGGTCTCGGTGGTTCGTGGTGGTTCGGTTTCCGGGGCCGCTGAGCCTGCCCGGCTCGCTGAGCCTGTCTGGGTCGCTGAGCCTGCCCGGCTCGCTGAGCCTGTCGAAGCGTCGGCGGCATCGCTCGCCAGCAGGTCGTCGAGCCGGGCGATGCGCGCCCGCCAGAGCTCTTCGTATCGGGCGAGCAGCGCCCGCGCGCGGGCGATCATCTCGGGGTTGGCGCGGACGAGCCGCTCGCGCCCCTCGGCGCGCTTGACGATGAGCCGTGCCTCTTCGAGCACGGCGACGTGCTTCTGCACCGCGGCGAAGGACATCTCGTAGTCGCGGGCCAGGTCGGACACCGACTGCTCGCGCTCGATCGTCCGACGCAGGATGTCGCGCCGGGTCGCCGTCGCCAGTGCGTGGAACACACGGTCGATCTCCGCTTCGCTGAGTTCTGTTTGTACAACCATTTGGTTGTACGTTAGAGCGAGCGGATGCCGGTGTCAAGCAGATCCTTGTCGGATACGCGTTGCGGTGACACAACCGGCCTTTGGATGACACAAGGCTCTTATGGAGTGACAACGTGTGTCACGAAACGCCGATGTCTTGCAGAAGTCGCGCCTCTCGCGGGAGGAACATCAGAGGCAGATACAGGAGCGATGGGGCTCCGGTCGCCCCTTCGTCTTCGCATCATCCGAACGCGGATACACGTGCGAGAGTGAAGCGCCCTGGGTCTGATGGAGACTCGCGCTATTTGATTCCGA